>NZ_CP139972.1:3784500-5046000 GCF_034424315.1 Chitinophaga sancti | reverse complement strand
TATCCTGACCTATGAAACCTTACATGTTCGTAATGCCTGTGTGTATGGCTTTTGCCTGCAAACAGCCGTCTTATTTGCCGGAAGGCAGAAAAATCCCTTTAGGAGATAGTATAGGTGTCATTACCATCCAGCTGCCATCGCAGTATGATACAGCATTCTCATTTGTACAGTATGAGATGGGTAAGGACTATCTCATGTACCGTTATCAGCCCAGAATATTACCGTTGAACAACAGTGACCGCCTTACTGTATACTTATCTGTCGACAAGATTTACGATACTGCAGCAGTTATTCAACAGTTATTTTCCAGGCATGAACAACTACTTATTGATACCATTATGGATATCAATGGAAATCAATTCCATATTTATGGAAGCAATTTCCAGCAGGACTCTTTCTATCTGCAAACGGTGGAGGCCTCAACGCTTAGAAAAGGACGTACGCTTACACTCTTATTTGAAAAACGTTCCCCCGATGCCGATACTTCCTTTATAGAAAGCTCCAGAAATGCCCTGCTGGCAATGCGTATTGATTAAAGTTTTTGATAGGCAACGTGCCAATTCACTGGCAGTAGCCTATCGGATATATTAAACTGTTGGGCAAGGATTAAAAGTAGGCAAATTCAACGTCATCACTGCGTGATCCAGTTCTGCCCGCATCTGGGCGATGTATTCGTTGCTTTCCTTCTTAAATTGCTCCGCCAGTTGTTTATAATATTCTATACCACTCAGCAGGTTCTTCTTGAATGTTTGTAAAGATTTTGCCTGCTGTGCTGTCAGTGAACTGCTGGTGGCTAATTTCTTTTTGAAATAATCCATGTACAGGTGCAGTTCATTGATGAACATATTCGGACGGTAAAGTTTATTCAGAATGTTTACCCTGCCGTAAATATGATTCACCATTTCTGCCAGGGAGAACGTACCTGAGAAATAAGCCAGGTTTGGACCCGGACAGATAGTTACTGCTGACAGGTTGTGGTTTAACGGCAATTCATTATTGATCAGCACAGAAGTCGTCAACCCTTCGCAAAGACAGTCTTTTACCACTATCTTTTCAAATGCTTCCCTGTATTCTTCACCACTCAGGTTCTTTGCTTCCAGTTCTTTTAGCTTCAGGTTTTGATATTCTCTGGATGCCGTACAGATAGGTGCTTTGGTAAACTGCGTATCTGTTACCAGGAATTTTTTATAGCAGGGGCTACCCGGTCTGTTTTTCTCAATTCTCATTTCACGCTGTCTTTCAGAAGAAGTATTGCGCAGATTATTGAAAGGTACACCCAGTGGAGAAGCATCACTTACATAATAATCTTCCTTTTTGGCAGTAGCCAGTTGCTGAAGCGTTTCATCGTCTACGTTAGTCGCTTCCGGTACCAGCAGGAATGGGCTTCCCCAACCTGTAGCATCCATCGCATAATATTCTAAAAGGAAGTCCTGTTCATGCGCAGTTCCGATACCACCCTGTACAGTGATCAGTTGAGGTGGCTGTACCGGATAGTGTTTAGTAGCGCTGCACAAAGCAAATAACTCAGCAGCGAGATCTGCTCTCTTATTCCTGAATTCTTCCAGGATAGGACCCAGCAGCAGACCTTCTGTAGCAAAAGCATGTCCGCCACAGTTCAGACCGGACTCAATTCTGAATTCAGAGATCCAAACTCCTTTTTTAGCAAACAGTTTACCTTGTATCAGTGCAGAACGGAAATCGCTCACTTTCAGAATGATCTTTTTCTTCAGTTTACCATTTTCATCAGGCAGGAAATCAGGCAGCTGCTCTACGTAATTGTACAGGCGTGGATTATAACCAGCTGATAATACAACAGAACTGCTCAGTTTACTATCCGCAAAACCCCTCAATGCAGCAATGGCATCAGAGTATTTCTCCGGCAGCAGGTCGCCGTTCTTATCATAGCGTAAATTATCCACCTTACACATGATGTTCACATCAATAGCACCTGCTACCAGCTGGCTACGCAGGTAATCCTGGTCTACAGGTTCCCCATCCAGCATTTTCAGGTAGAGTTGTTTTACAGGAACATCGTCGGGAAGTAATTCGAAATATTTACTCAGTTCGTTATCTTCAAAGAAAGGCAATTCGCGTAAAGTGGTCATCTGGCGTTCCACCATTTCGTGGATCAGGTCCAGGTAACCTGTAATTCTTCTGGCTCTATGATCTTCTGCGCGCTCGCTGATAGGTTCGTAAGGTTTGTCTAAAAGTTTAGAATAATGTGCCCGCATACTCTCTATCACAACATCGTCGGTGATCGATATGACTGACGAGATCCCGAATCTCGCCACTTTGGCTGGTGTGTCGATGGTATACCCCAGGCCGAGAACTGGGATATGGAAGTGGTGCAACGTCGTAGTGTTCATAAGGTAAAGTTCACCAGATATTTTTGCCAGATAACTGACGGTGAGCAGTTCCCTGACTGATGTCGCTCAGATGTTTTTACTGATTTGAATTTGCTTTTTTGGTGTTGCAACTTGGATTTTCTTACTATTGACCACCTCCCCAAATGATTCGTTGTACTTATCACTTACTGGCAGGGGCCTTTTGCCGGCCCAACATCGGGCTTCGCCTGTTCAAAAAGGGAGATAACCCGCAGATAACCCGCCAATAACCCGCCTATAAGCCGTAGATAACCCGCATCTTTAAAGAGGCGGGTTATCTACGGCTTATATACGGATCATTCCGGGCTCAACTCTATTTTTGAGGCATCACCAGCCTTAAGTGCCAGCCGGGATGATCTATTTCCCCAAAATCAGCTTAATCCATTGTGAATCAATTCAATTAAAAATATTACACGACTCATTTGCGGGTAGCCCCCTGCATTTTACGAATGAATACAGATTGAAGGATCAGGGCAATCACGTAGAGAATGAGCAGGGCCATGAGCGTTTTGGCAATAGCCGGAGAACTGATGTCTGTAGCCAGCGGATGCCCCAGTGGCAGACGGGTCAGCGTTTCGTTCACCGCAGGGATCAGCGACAACAATAAAGTAGTGGTCATAAGGAAATTCTGTACATACTTCGTCCATGCTTTTGCGGAGCGAGTAAGTAGATAGGCAATCCCTAAGAAAACCAGGATCATGATCGCCAAGGCATGACCCGGATTAAAACCACCTGCTTTGGAAAGGCCAAAAGCCGTAAAACAGGCAAGAACCGTGAGGATGGAATAATAATTCCCTGTAGTGGTGCCGGGTTGAATTTTGCCGGATTGAACAAAGGCTGCCATTGCAAAAAGGATAGCGACAATCGCAATAATGGTATGGATAGTACCGAGTACGGATAAAGAGATCATATTGTTTGTTGTTTTAGTGATACAAATCTCGAAAGAAGAGGGAAGGAAAATTTTAACCCGGGTTAAAATCGGGAAGCAAATACGGGAGAGCAGGATCCTGCGGCTGATAGGAGATGGCCGGGTGGTAATGGTGACATTTGCGCTTAAGTTGGGTGGCACTGCCTAAACCTAAAACAGGAAGCAATTCTCCCAGGTGGGGAATTGCTTCCTGTTTATGATCTGATCTATTTACTAAATTTAATTATAATTCAAGCCACCACATCAGGCCACCTATATTATCCCCCCACACAGTTTTGATCTTTTCTCTCATTTCCAAGGTCTTCATCTCCTTCCCTTTCTTAGGCGTTACCATACTCGTTGCCGGTACTGAAGTCAGATCTATACTCGTTGCAAACCAGGTGACGTTATCATGAGGCAGCGCTACACCCAGGATCATTCCTGGCAATCCTGTAAAGGATTCCGGTCCTCCGGATACATGGATCTGGTCTGTGTAAAATGCAACCACATATATAGAATCCATAATAATCGCATTTGCTCTCCGGCACTGATAGCCGGCTATTTCCCTGGTCTCACTCGTAATCTTCCATTGGATCACCCGTGCCGTATCCCTGATGAGCAGTTTGTCTCCATACACCTCTTTCTGACAGGTAGATAAACCTGTACCCAGATCTGTATAGATCGTATTTGCCTGATAGATCCCGATGGAGCCTGACATAAAATCCTGTGCCCCGGCATCAGGCAAGGGTGTGAACAAAGTATGGTTCCCGGAAAAGAGCAATTTGGAATAGAGCCTTTTGAACTGGGGATTGGCGTTTTTGTATGACTCGTATAATTGTTTGGAAAAACCTTCATTGGGTCTTTCTTTCAGGCGCTTATTGATATATGCATGCACATTCAGCGTTTTTTCAAACGTGATCGTACCGCTGGATGGAAAGCGCTGTTGCGCCATCAATGGATGTACGCCCAACAGACATACAGCAATCAGTATATAGAGCGTTCTCATGATTTAGGTTTTGCACCACCCATCTTGTTGAAATCCCAGGTGATGGTGAGCGTATAATATCTTTTGATGGTGGTATAGGTATTCTGCGTGATCAGGCTCCCAGATACATTCCTGTTAAACCCGGTGTTCTGGTTCAGCAGGTCATTCACCGTCATCGCAACTCTCAGCTGTTTCTCCTTCAGGAATTTCCTGCCTATTTCCATATTCCAGAGTGTTCTTTTCAGATCTGTATTGAACGATTTGGTTTTTGGCGTATACCTGAAGCTTACGTTGGAATAGAACTCGAAATCGGCGGGGAGGAATACCCGGGTCTCACCACCAATATTGTAGCCCAAACCATTGCTATTCATGTTTGGCAGCAGTGAGGATTTTTGAATGTCATAGGTCGGCTCGAAGTTTAACTCAGCGTATCCTTTCTTTTTCCCATTTTTTCTGAGTGAGAACTGTGGTGAAATAGAATAAGATGTAGACTTATTCAGGATGCTATTCACCATGTTGTAAGACACATTTGTATTTCCGTTCATTGATGTGGATAAGTGCAGACCCCACCATTTCAATTTGAAATCGTACGTTGCCCAGATACCGCCATTGTAGCCATCCTTGTTGATATTTGCATATTGATAGGTGCTGGCACCAACAGAATCTGTGCTTGCATTCGAAACGATTGCATTGTGTCTTAGGGAGAAGTTCGCATTCAGGTAAAAGTATTGCTCCGTGATCGCCTTATAGGAATTGTAATTCCAATAGATATCCTCACTATAAGAAGGTTTCAGATCAGGGTTACCCAGGTGTACATTCAGCGGGTCCGTGTTAATCCTGACAGGTTGTAATTGCGTCACATTAGGCAATTGCGTTCTCCTGTTCATATAGAGGCTCATGGACCTTGACTGGCTAAAATTGTAGGTAAAGTTGATCTGTGGATTATAGTTGACAAAGTTCCGCCTGAAGATCGTATTGTCGTAATGGTTTAGCTGTTCAAATGATACGTTAGACACTTTAGTGCCACCATTGAAACGGAATTTGGCCGTCTTGTAAAGGAACATAACGCCTGCCTGGTTGGAGAAATTGTCTATCTTAAAATCGTTGCTGTACAGGCTATCCAACACATTATACTTTTCATCCGCCGATTTTTTGTAGGTGTTCAGATTGCTGTTAGCATTCGTCATGACGAAGTCGTAAGAGAACGAAAGTGATGCTTTTTCTGACAATGGTTCGTTGAACGTAGCATTGGCAGTCAGGGTATTGTTGTCACTATGTTGTACCCTGTTCTGATCGTTGATCACACTACTATCCTGTTCTCCTTTTGTATTATAATAATTGATGTCAGATTTCAATAGCTCATTACCTGTGCTGCTGGAATGACTTTCACTGATACCCATGGTGAATTTGCGGCCTTTCTTTTTCAATGTTTTATTGAATAAGAGCCCGGCATCAAAAGTATTTTCATCAGTTTTAGAATGAATGGCTCTGTTGTTGGTATTGAGTAAGGTACTATCCTGGCGAAGGCTGGTAGTACTATACTCGTTGTCTACAGAGCTATGCCTGATGCCACCAGCGGCATTGACAATGAGGCTGCTGCTTGTATCCAGTTTATACTCAAAGCGGCCATTTCCTTTTTGGCGGAAGAGGTAATTATGGAATGCCTGGTTTGAGTTGGTATTAATATAGGAAGAAGGCAGCGTGTTCTGTGTCAGTACATTTTTGTTGCCATCTACAGCCAGGGTACCTATTCTATAATTGACGTTGACGGTGGCTTTGTCGTTGTTGAACTTATTGTCGTAGTGCAGACCACCGTTTCTTGCGGTGGGTAGGCCTTCGCCATAGTATTCGCCGTTGTAGCTTTCCAGTTCATCGTTGCCGGAACCGGTAATGCGGATGCTGCCATCGTCACCAAAATTGAAGTTGAAATTACTCATACCGTACTTGCTGTTGTCTCCCCAGTCCATGCCCAGGTGTCCGGTATTGTCAAGGATGCCGAAAGCTGAGAACCTTTCTTTGCCTTTGAATGCATTGAACATCATTTTGCCGGTGTAGAACTTGTCAGTACCAGCAGAGGCCTCGACCTTGCCAAAGTATCCGTTTTTCTTGTCTTCCTTGAGTTTGATGTTGAGTGTCTTTTCTTTTTTCCCATCATCAATACCTGTAAAGTTGGCCTGGTCACTGGTACGATCGTAGAGCTGTACCTTGTCTACCATGTCGGCACGGATGTTTTTAGTGACGAGTGTTGGGTCGTCACCAAAGAATTCTTCACCATCCACGAGCACCTTGTTCACGGTTTTTCCCTGGGCAGTGATCTTGCCGTCTTTGTCTACTTCAATGCCGGGAAACTGCCGGAGCAGGTCTTCTACCTTTGCATTGGGTTCTACATGAAATGCCGTGGCGTCATACTCGGTTGTATCGCCTTTGATCTTCATTTCCGCTTTCTTGCCCTGGATCAGTACTTCCGTTAATAGCCGCGATTTGAGGAGCATATTAATGCCCCGGAAATCGTAGACTGGTTTGGTGGAGTCCAGGCTGAATCCTGCGGTGTAGTCGGCATATCCCGGGTAGGATATGAGCAGAATATAGTTGCCACCTTCTTTAAGTGGCACAGAAAAATTGTGACTGGAAGTATTCCAGATGAACTTACAAAGGGTGGAATCCTTTGCTGTGAGTACGCTAATCGTGGCATCAGTAATCTTTATTCCGGCAGCTGAATCAGTCAAACTTCCTTTTACGGCATACGGCTGCTGGGCATATAGGTAACATGAGCACAAACAAAAAAAGAGGAGTATAGGTCCTGCTTTCATCAGTAAATTTTTGATGCATGGGTTAAATCCGTCGACACTTGTCCCGCTAAGTTATCGCACCAAAAATAAACTAATTTTTTAGTTATACATGCATGTAGCGGGTTTTAACAATAATTTATAACAGGCCTTCGAAGCTGTATTTCGCCATGCTCCAGAATTCGTCGAGGGCGATGATACGGGGTTTGAAAAAGGAGATAATCTCAGGCCAGGCCCCGCTATTCAGCACATTTACCCCTTCCAGTTGGGTGCTGATAGTGCTCATGGTTTTGCCATATTCATCGGTGGTGTTGTCGGTCCATTGCCAGGACTCATCCAGAGTAGTTTCCAGGAAAGCTTTGTTGTGTACGAACTGGTTATAGAACCGGGGATCGGATTGGGTAATGACGATAGAGATACTGGCATGCCGGCTATCGGCATCCATTTTAAAGAATACACCGGGAATACCTGTTTTATAGTTTAGCCAGCTAATGGGCTCGCCATCTGCAGATAGCACAGGCTTCATATACCTGCCGAAGGCGGTCCAGAAATTCTCTTTCAGTTTGGATACTTCCTGTTTGGAATACATGTTGCGAAAATACTTACTGCAGGCGCCAGTACAAAATTTTCGCGATGTTCTTTGCGTCATCCATACCTCTGTGATGGCTACCATCCGGTGACATACCAGGTATGCGGAGTGCATTTTTCATGTCAATAGGTCGGATCCGGTTTTTTCTCTTGAAGAAGAGATTTTGGGCATTGACATATACATACGAAAACGGAGATTGAACTTGCCGCTGAGCGCATTGGATTTCACCTGCTTTAAATCGTATTGACGATTGCCGGCCCGGGCATAATCTACCGGGTTGTTACAGACATCATCCGTATTCAGGATTGAATACTGTTGGGTGCGGGTTACCAGCCGAATATAACAGGTTTCTGGAAATTACTATTTATGTATTGATTATCAGCTGGGAATGCCTGTTTATGAAATGAGTTCTAGTCGAATTTGATAAACATTTTATCAAAATTGATGGTCATCCTGCTGAATTGCCTGATAATGTCCTGCCCGATATTACCATACACCATTTCATTGCTGATTTTGTCTTTAAGCACCGGTACACTATCCAGGACAATATCCTTCTCCATGATGTTGAAATGATGCCTGATCTTATAAGCTTCCTGTTGAGTTTTCCCTCCGGCACCACCAAAACGGATATTTACAGGTTTATAATTTGCAGAAATCTCTGCTTTATTAGCTTCAAAAAAATTGGCGTATAAAAAAGTTTCATCAGCACCGGTATCGAATGTGTAATGTTTTCCATCGATGAAGATCAGCGGTGATAATCGATCAATTGCCATATTGGGCGTACTATGTATCGCAGTTTCTTTTTCCGGTACAATAAGGTAGCCATCCTGTGTAAGTTGCACCTCTTTCAGGGCACTGATTACGGGATAGCCCAGGATCCCTTCAATCTTATAATTGATCTGTGGAAAAGCCAGGGCTGAATCGGCTAATACCAGGAATACCGCATTATTAACTTCGATATTTCCCAGTTTGAATTGCTTACAAACCCCTAGCTGTGCTTTTACTGATGCACCTGTAATAGCGCCTACCACTATATCAGCAGGAAGGATCTGCATATGCAGGCGCTTGGCGGTAGACAGGGAAATGGTAGACATATTGGCACCTGTGTCAAAGATGAAATCAGCAGTGTCTTTGCCAACTACAGCATCCAGGTTATTCAGGCCAGCTTTATCTTTTTTGATCCTTAGTTTGTTGGTACCGTTGATAACTACACGTTGTGGTGGAGTGTGCTCCAGCGTTGTCCACATGTGCAGACTGTTTTTCAAATCATCCTGTCCGTCCGGAGAAAGCAGGTATTTATATTGCTGCAGCATAGTTTGCACAGTTGCCTTTGCTGCTTTATAGTTATACATTTTAGCGGCATTATCTTCTTTTATCCTGTAAAGCTCCAGCCACAGGCTGTCAGAGAAATCTCCCTTCAGACTGGCGATGCGCTGTGCTGAGAGGGAGACCTGATTGAATGCATTATCCAGTAAGGCGGTGAGATAATTTTGTTGGGCGCTGGAAAGACCGGACTTACTACTATCATACAACGATTTCGCATGGAAAAAATCCTTCTGCATGATAAGGGAATAAATTTTATTGAAGCCCGGGTTATTGGTCTGACCAACACAGTTGATGGTCATTAGCAAACAAATGAGACGGATTGTATATTTCATGATGATGAAGATACAAAAATCAAGTTAAAGGCGGATCAGTTCTATTTCACCAGATAACTTTACTTCATCCCCTACAATCAGGTTTCCCGCCTCATTTAACAGGTGAAAATTCAAGCCGAAATCTTTCCGGTTTATTTTCCCGCTTAATTCAAACCCTGCCCGGTGATCATTAAACCGTCCTATCCCGCTGCCGGTATGTTCTACCTGCAGGCTTACCGGCCGGGTATTATTGAGAATGGTCAATTCTCCTTTTAAAGTATCATCAGCTAATAGCCCGGTAAAATGAATAGTTGGAAACCGGGCCGCATCAAAGAAGAGAGAAGAGCTAAGGTGCGCATCGCGTTCTGTATTATTAGTATCTATGCTGGCCACCTCCAGCGTAAAAGTTACACCTGCGTTTTCGAAATCATCATTACCGGTTTGTACCGTTCCACTGAATTTTCTGAAATATCCCGATACGTTGGCAATGCCCAGGTGTTTTACTTTGAACCCTATCTGGGAATGTCCTGCATCAATGTTCCATTGTGTCATAGCTTTGAATTTTTTAACAAAGCTAAACAGGCGGGAAAATTAATATTTTACCATAGGGTAAATAATTATTGGGTCGTCCTGATCCTGCTCAGTGATTGTTGGGTAATGCCCAGGTATTTCGCTATATCCCCCAGGCTGATCCGCTGATGAATGGCATTGTTCTCCTCCACAAATAACCAATACCGATCCGTTGCATTCTCTTCCAGCATCTCACTAATTCTTTTCATCATTTTAGTCGCTGCTATACTTACCAGTTTGCGGAAGAAGGTCTCCATCGCATGATGTTGCCTGCACAATGCCTCCATCGTTTCGTGGCGAATGAGTGTGACGGTCGTCTCTTCCAGCGCTACCAGGTTAAACTTCGAAGGTGTTTGGTTGATATAGCTGTCAAACACAGAAAAGAGTAAATTTTCAGAAAAGAAGCGCATAATAAACTCCTTATCGCCTTTTTCTGAAAAAGACTTAATCAATCCTTCATTCACAAAGTAAAGATAGCGGCAGGTATCCCCGCTATGCAACAGGAATGTACCTTTTGGGTAGGTCTTAGTGATAGTGTGTTGGGATAATTCCCACAAAACGGTATCCTCCAATGGGGAAAACTGCTTACAAAACTGGAAAAAATCTGCCATGCTAATTGAATGATTGTCGGAATTCGAGTGGCGATAAATGTGTCTTTGCCTTGAATAATTTGCTAAATGATTGTGGATAATCAAATCCTAAACTATAGGCAATTTCACTCACGGATAGATTGGTGCCAGATAATTGTTGTTTGGCCTTCTCAATAACTTTTTCCTGGATATGTTGCTGCGTACTCTTACCCGTAAGTACTTTCAATAAGTTACTCAGATAATTGGCGGATACATTTAGTTCAGTTGAAATATATTTCACACTGGGCAGGCCTTTTCGCACCAGTTCATCGCTGCTAAAATAGTCAGTGAGCAGCACTTCCAGTTTTTCCAATACCCGGTGATTACTGATTTTCCTGGTTATAAACTGCCGCTGGTAAAACCGCTCAGCATAAGCCAGCAAAGATTCCAGCTGAGCAATAATGATCTCCTGGCTAAACTGATCAATATTAGTATGGTATTCCCTTTTTATGTTTTCGGTGATTGCAGAAACAGTCAGTTCTTCTTTTTCAGAAAGGAACAAGGCTTCATTTACAGAATAATCAAAATACTGGTATTGCCGGATTTTCTTTGCCAGCGGGGTATTCCACAAAAAATCAGGATGGATTAGTAGTACCCATCCTGATTGATTGATTTCTTTTGCCAGTGGTTCGATGCTGAATACCTGTCCGGGAGCCATGAAGCTCATCACACCTTCATTGAAATCGTATTCCTGCTGTCCGTATTTCATTTTTACATTGTATCCTTTTTTCATGGAGACCAGGTAAAAATTGAAAACAATGTTGACTGGTTCGTCGATAGTGATGTCTTTGATGGGAGCGACATCAATGACACTGATCAGTGGATGCTCCGGTTTAGGGAAGCCCCTGAAAGCATGAAATTCAGATATCGTGTTAAAGGTGAAGATGCGTTTTCCGGCCATGATACAAGGTAATTATTTTGTGGCAAAGGGAGAGATCCCGGCTTTTACATTCAGAACCGCTGGAACTCATTTCATAATTACTATTTAAGTATTGATTATCAATTATAAATACCTGTTTATGAAATGAGTTCTAATCTCATTTTTGCGGCAAGGACAGCGATTGATTTCCCTTTGAAATTTTATTAGGCCTTAAATGCCGCCGCAAAATCTTTTGCAAAATCGGTCACTTTCACCTTCCCGAATTTAGCAGGTCTGTTTTTAAAATAGTCAGCAGTCAGCATACCTTCATGCACACTGGCATACATTTCCACCATTCCTTCCGCAATAGCAGGCTGCATACCTGCCCCTATTAGTCCTTGCAGGTATTGCTCATTAGTCAATGTCACCCATTGCAAATCCGGTTTACCAATCGCCTCTCCTAAGATTCCTGCTACTTCATTGCAGGTCATCTCATCACTCACTACATATCTTACTTTTCTGTGTACAGCTGGCATAGATACTTCATCCGCAATAGCCGCGGCAATATCTGATGGTGCCACTAAAGTAGCGATATCATCTCCACCGGTATTAGCTGCAATCACCCCTTGTTGTTTGATCAAACCAATATATGCATACAGGTTATAGTAAAAACCTACCGGGCGCATGAAGGTAATATCCACATCAGCCAATGTTTCCAATGCCTGCTCTACATTGTAATGTAGTTTGATTAGGCCTGAACCGTGTTCCAGGTGAGCCCCGATACTGCTCAGGTGAATCACTCTTTTTACACCAGATTTTTTAATTGCCTGAGTAAGATTTTCCGCCACTTTCTGGCATTCAGCGAAGAGGTCAACATTCGGATCAAAGTAGCTCACAAAAGGGGGAATCATAGTATATACCAGGTCTGCGCCAGCAAATGTGCTGGTCAGGAAATCCACATCTTCAATAGATCCTACGGCTGGGATAGCACCGAGGGCCCTGATGGCAGTTGTTCTGTCTTCCTTGCTGGTGATGATGGTTAATGCATGGCCTTGTTGGATCAATAACTGCGAGAGTGGGAGTCCGATATGGCCTATGGAGCCTGTTAAAACGATTTTCATGATGTTTGATTTTGTAATGCAAAACTCATGATAAGCGGGAATGTGGGCGTAACCAAATCTAAGGTTGTTGTGTTCAAATCTATAACATATGAAATTGCTTGCCAGGAACAGTCAACTGCCTTTGGTGCGTGAAAACTAGCATCACCAACTGTGTCTCTACAAGTTTGCTATTGCTTTGGATGGGCTTAGCTCCTAACGACAGGCCGTGTAAAAACTTATGCTCCCGATGCCAGGCTAGCCCTGGCAGGTTACCCCCCTTTTTACAATGCTTTCTTATTAAAAAACGAAGGTGAGCAACTGGTCTTTATAGCTGATATCTTCATGCCGGCGCTATACAATTTGCAGATCCTGCAGTGGCCATACAGCTGAATCAGCTCTTTTATGGTGTGAATTTATCCCCATTTGTCTAAATTGATAATAGAGTTATCGTGTTGATAACCAAGAAATTATTACTTGTTTTTCCTTTGTTGGCAGCGATGAGATACCTAATTTTAGTATGCAACATTCTATCCGCAAAAGACCAACTGCATGAATAATTTTCAAGACACATATTCAATCAGTGAATTGGATTTTGACCTCGTATCTGAAATAAGAAACGATTACAGATTTTATTTTACCAGCATAGGTAAGAAAGAAATTGATAAAGCTATCCACTATGATTATATAGAAGAGATTGGAAATACACCGCTGTTTAATCTGGGCTTTGGTGACTACGATTTTAAAACCGACAATATATTAGATGAAGAAATTTCCTGTAACGGTGATCACTATAAAGTCTTTTATACAATACTTAATACTGTTCCCCGATTGTTTGACGCACATAATGATGCAACACTATTAGTTCAGGGCAGTGACAGCATGCCTGAATTTATTCAAAATTGCAAAGCCAATTGCACCAGAGAATGTAAAGACCTGGACTGCAGGAAAGCCCACCGCAGAATTAGAATCTATCGGAATTTTGTAAATAAAAACTTCGATAACTTGAATGATGAATACGATTTCCAGGGAAGCGAAGCTTTGTATAAGGAAGGTATTGCAGAACCGTACGAAGTAGGTAAAGAATATATTTCCGTATTAGTAAAAAGAAAAAATAATTATTATGAGAACTAGAGACAATTTAAATACTATATGTTCAGACAATGAAAAATTTAGAACAGCATACGCGACTGCATCTCAATATGATAGACTGCAATTGGTTGCCTACCGCTTGAAGGATGTTAAGGTTTTATTCCCGAAGAAACGCGCAATGGCGGAAACCTTTGTCAAAAACATAAAATTTCAATCCTCCTAAAAAAATGGAAATAGCCCCCGCCAAGAGGGCTTTCCTATTCCTCAAAATAATATCCAAAAACTCTCTATATCTTCTGATTAAACAGCTCAAAGGCCTTCTTACCATTATTCTCCACTATCAACTCCTTAGCCACCTTCCCCTTCTCCCCCGGATCTTTCCTCAAATCAAACAACTCCCAACTCTCCACTCCACTATAAGACCTCACCAACACAAAATGCGGGCTCACATGATGAGGTTGCGGATACCCATAATAATACACATCCTTCTCCCCATGCTCTCCCAATAAAATCCCTGATCAGAAGCATCAATCATTACCGTATTCTTACTATTCCCGGAATGAAAGTATTTGGTGGAATTTTTTTTCGTGGTTAATTTTAGAAAGATTATGATCGCTGGATTTCAAACATATTGCCGCACATTGACGGATCTCAACGTTGAGGAGGTGGAGCGGATCTGCACATTCGCCATCCCGAGATCCTTGCAAAAGGGGGAGCACCTGTTACAACAGGGGCAGATATGCAGGCATAAAACGTTCATAATAAAAGGTTTATTACGCAGCTATGGTACTGCTGCGGATGGGGCTGAATATATATTACAGTTCTCACCGGAGAATAACTGGATATTGGATCCGGAAAGTTATCACCTTCATACGGCAACGAATTTTAATATCTCTGCCATAGAACGTGCTGATGTATTACAATGGAATAAAGAGGATTTTGATCGTTTATTAAAAGAGATTCCGACCCTGGAGAGATATTCTCAACAGTTGGCCTCAAGAAATAATTATAATAGCCGGCAGCGCTTGTTTACCACCCTGAGTAGTACGCCGGAAGAGAAGTATGAAGACTTTGTCCGTAACAACCCTGCCTTACTATCAAGGCTGCCGCTGCATATGATAGCTGCTTATCTGGGCATGTCATTAAAGACATTGACGCGCATCCGGCATGCACAATTGCGTCGTTAATAAAGGTCAGGTTCCGAAGTTAGTTCCCTCATTAAAAATATGGTCAAATGACCACATTTTCCCCACCACATTAAATGACTTTTGTAATAACAAATTAAATCATTCATTTATGCGGGTATTTGTTACAGGAGCATCTGGATTCGTAGGCTCCGCTATTGTAAAGGAACTCTTACAGGCAGGACACCAGGTACTAGGATTGGTGCGTTCAGATAGTACCGCAGCAGCCCTCGCCCAAACAGGAGCAGACGTACATCGTGGCGATATCACTGATCATGAAACTGTAATTGCTGGCGCAACACAATGTGATGCGATCATTCATACGGCTTTTAATCATGATTTCTCCCGTTTTAAAGAAAGTAGTATTGAAGATCATGCTTTAATTCTGGCATTAGGCGCTACTCAACGTCCACTCATCGTTACATCAGCCATTGGGGTATTAAATTATGGTCGTCCGGTAGACGAGAATGATACGCCTCCACCATCAGAGAAGGTAGCGAGAGCGGCCACAGAAGAAGCTGCGAGGAAAGTCGGTGCTTATATAGTTAGACTCCCGCCAACTACGCATGGCGAAGGCGATCATGGTTTTGTACCTATTGTCATCAACACTGCCAAAGCGAAAGGTGAATCTGCTTACATTGGCGATGGTGCTAATACCTGGGCAGCAGTACATCGATTGGATGCAGCGGTATTGTATAGATTAATATTAGAAAAGCAACCGGAACAAAAAGTGTTTCATGCTGTGGATGAAGTTGGAGTGCCTTTTAAAGAAATAGCAAAGACGATTGGTGATGGGTTAGGGCTTCCTACAGTAAGTAGGACTGGTGCAGATGCAGAAGCGCATTTCGGTTGGTTCATGCATTTTGCAGGAATGAGTGTGGTGCCTTCAGCGGAACTGACGAAGAAGATGCTGGGCTGGATGCCAAAACAGCGTGGGATTTTGGAAGATATAACAGCCTCATATTTTTAAGTAGACAATTGCAGCTGAAAAATCCATGGATGCTTTTATAACATTAAGGGGGCTACAGCTCTATCTTTAGTGCTCCTGGTGCGTACGTTTGTTCACGTTAATACTACAATTACGGAGCGGTTAAATCTCCCAAGAATTCAACTTGATCCGAGATTAATCCCGGCCAACAGCAAACAACAGGATGACGAAAAGCTTCTCCAAAAAGTGGTATAAAGCAAAACGCCTTCAAATCTTAGATTTGAAGGCGTTTATTTGTAGCGAGGAGAGGATTCGAACCTCTGACCTTCGGGTTATGAGCCCGACGAGCTACCACTGCTCTACCTCACAATGAGGATGCAAAGATGCACAAATGATTATACACTACCAAATTTGTTTTTAAAATAATCCGCTCACCTGATAGATTTAGCTTCATCATCTAATTAGCTACCTCCTCATTTTTCAATATCCCCGCTTTCTTCACCAACTGTATAAACTCGCTCCTGTAGCCCTCTTCATCGTCTCCTTTCGCACCTTTTGCCAGCAGTAATACAGCATTATAACCAGCTTTACCCTTATGCTCAGAATTTCTCAACAATAACCCAAATTCGGCTACCGCCGCTGCCATTCTGAAATCCTCAGGCGCATCTTTAATATCCTGCACCTTCCACGGCATCACACTGGAAAGCAACTGGCTCTTATTCTCCTTAGGTTGTTTGTAACGCAGTTTCACCGTCAATACTTCTCCTGAATAATTGCTAGTCGCCACTGTACGTTGATACTTCAATGAATCTACCAGTGGCCTATCCTCATTCATAGCTCCTGTAGATATAAGCTCATACAACGCGGTAACGGTATGGCCTACACCCATATCACCCGCATCTTTCTTATCATCATTAAAGTCCTTATTTTCCAGCATCCTGTTCTCATAACCTACCAGTCGGTAAGACTGCACATATTGCGGATTAAACTCCAGTTGCAACTTCACATCCTTCGCAACCGTAAAAAGTGTACTTCCAAACTCCGTCACAAAGGTGCGGCGTGCCTCTTCGAAATTATCAATATACGCATAGTTACCATTGCCTTTATCCGCCAGTAACTCCAGCTTATCATCTTTCACGTTGCCCATTCCAAAACCAATGACAGAAAGAGACACCCCACTCGTTCTTTTCTTTTCTATTAATGTTTCCAGGTCGCCTTCAGAAGATTCCCCAACATTGAAATCACCATCGGTAGCCATAATAATCCTGTTATTCCCATTTTTCATGAAATGCTCAGTCGCTATATCATAAGCCATTTTAAGACCGTCTCCACCTGCTGTAGATCCGCCTGCCTGCAATTGATTGATCACATTGAGGATGGCGGTCTTTTCACTGCCTGCTGTAGAAGGTAATGCTACATTGGCTGCACCGGCGTAGGTAACAATCGCTACTTTATCTTTACTTCTTAATTGTTGTACCAGGGCAGCCAGTGCCTGTTTTACAAGAGGCAGTTTATTGTAATCATCCATGGAACCAGATACATCCAGCAGGAAAACAAGATTCGCCGCCGGCAGTTTATCCAAAGGCAATTCTTTGGCTTTCAGTGCTACTCTCACCAATTGGTGCGCAGGCTCCCACGGACAAGTAGCCATGTCCGTATAAATCGCCACGGGATCGTCATTGACAGGACTCTTGTATTTATAATCAAAGTAATTGATCATTTCTTCAATCCTCACCGCATCCACCGGAGGCAGGTTCCCGTTATTCAGGTACCTGCGGACATTGGAATAAGATGCCCTGTCCACATCAATTGAAAAAGTGCTGAGTGGCTGGTCTTTCACTAATTGATAATTGTTCTCTTTAATAGCAGCATAGGACTCGTCTTCATCGACAACCATTCGATCATGAACAATTACTGGCGGCGTAAATTGCGTAACGGTCTTCCTGGTTTTTACTTTTGATTTAGAGGTTACCCCCTGCGGTGTTGCCTTAATCTTAACCCCGGCAGCCTTGCCATTTAGTGCACCCGCAATATTCGCATCGCCAGCTTTGCTCTCGTAAAGAGCTGCAGATGAATACCCCAGTGACAACTCCTCTCTTTTAATACCCTGCGCAGTTACAACAAATTCATTGGTCACTTTATCAACTGGTACCAATTTCACCTTAAGAAATTTCGTTTTAGCATCAATCATAATTTCCTGAGAAATAAACCCCATATATTCAGCAATTATTACTGAATCTCCTTTGGGTAGCGTCAAAGTAAATGCCCCAGATTCATCGGTTGCCGCTCCAATGGCTTTCCCTTTAACCTTAACTGCAGCTCCTATCAGTGCTTCATTTGTCGTATCTGTTATAATACCCTTAATGGTATACTGCGCCTGCAGCTGAAGACTCATGAACGCAGTCACAAACAAAAGAAGATATTTCATTAATTTCATCTGGTGTAAATTTACTATATGATGCTAGTTAGGTAGTATTTTCCATAAATCCCTGGAAAATTAATATCCTGTAGATAGTTAACAAATCAGGAGAACTACCTAAGCAAAAATGAAATACATTTGATATACTTATGAAAATAGGACAGCCATTTAAAACCCTAAGCTTACAGCAGTACTTCTACTACATTGATAACCACAAGAAGTACACTGATTTTAATACCCTGGGCCTTTACCGTTCAATTGTAGAAAATGAAAAACTATCTCCTGCCGATAAGATAGCCGTCAGAGAATACGCTCATCGGTTCTTTAAAAAGTCATTTGACTTTTTGCAGCTGAAAGATCCCAGGACATTTATTGAGGTTGAATTTCTAGGACAGGAATTAACAAAGGGAGATAATGATAGAATTTGGGAGGATATTAAAAAATACCAGCAGCGAATTCTGACAAATAAGCGGATTAAACATCGGAATTTTGGTGTGTACTCAAAACACCTTTGTGGCTATGATAATTGTCACTTAAATGGACTCATGATCAGAAGAGACTCCCCGATAGCGCAATGCCATATGCATTTTGAAAGCGATCAACGTGGCCCTTACCATTATAACCCTGAAGCATATAAGGCAGACAGGAAAAGAGAGCGACAGATCATTAGAAAAGAACTGGAAAACGAATAAGGCCACTCTCAATTAAAAACTATTGGCCAGTTGCGCGATTTTCTGCGTAAATACCTGCTTTTCAACAAGAGAACGGGTAAGCGCCAGTGCCTGTTGGTAATGCGCAATGGCAAGGGTGGAATCCATACCGCTATACAAAAATCCCATTAACCCGTGGTAATAGCTGTTTTCTCTAAGATCTAATTTCTCTGCTTCTTTAATAGCCTGTTCATTGCCATATACCATCGCAAATGCAAAGGTGCGGTTGATCGCCGATACCGGTGAATACTCCATTATAAGGAGCTGGTTATATAATTGCAGAATTTGCGGCCATTTATCTCCTGTACGGGTAGTATGCCAATAAGCAATGGCAGCTTCAAGGTGATAGGTGGAAACCTCCTGGTTCACAAATGCCTTCCAGAAATAGTAATTCCCTTTCTCTATAAGGAAAGGATCCCATAAATCCCTGTCCTGGTCTTCATATAATATAGCCTCCCCGGCATCGTTCGTACGGGCATTTAACCGCGAACTCTGGTAACACATTAAGGCCAGCAATGCATTGACCCGGGGAATATTAGTGAGGTTATTTTCTGCTAACAATAATGTTAAGCGTATTGCTTCAGAGCATAAATCTTTTCGTATAAATTCTTTTTCACCCTGGGAAAAATAGCCCTCGTTAAAGAGCAGGTAAATTGTCTTTAAAACAACATCCAGCCTTGTGCTGATTTCGGTATGACTTAAGGTTCTAAGTTGAAAACCTTCCGTACGTAAATTAGCCCGGGCCCTTAACAGCCGCTTTTTAATAGTTTCTACCTGGCTCAAAAATGCATTGGCAATCTCCTCCACACTAAAACCACATAAAATTTGTAATGCAAGACAAATCTGTGCCGGTGCCGGGTTTATAGGATCGCATACTACGAAAATCATAGATAACTGGCTGTCGGCAATAATTGCATCGTTAAACTCAAATTCTATGTCGGTAGCAGTTTCTGCAGGTTTGATAGCATCCTTAATTTTCGTCTCAAAAAGCTGGTTGCGTTTTAAATAATCTTTTGCCTTGTTACGGGCAACGGCATACAGCCATGCTGAAGGATTTGCCGGAATACCATGCGGTAGCCAGTATTCGGTTGCTTTTAGAAACGTCTCGCTGGCAATATCTTCTGCCACATCTATATACTGCCAACCAAAGTAACGGCTCAAAACAGCCGTCATCTTCGCATATTCCTGCCGGAACAAATGTGGAATCAGCTTGTTTACTGCATGTTCATCAGTAGCCATTATATTAATTTCGCCTGTATGGGTTGCCAAATCATTTAAAAGGAAATCCAGGATAGCGGTAGTTTCATCGCTATCCTGGATTTCTTTACTTCGCCTGTGTTAACTGTTATCCTCTGGAGTTACTATTTTCCGCACTTCTACAAAACCACCAATTTTAAGAATGGGGCATTCCTGGGCCAGTACAACTGCTTCGTCAATAGTAGCAGCTTTTACAACAATGTAACCGTTAATAAATTCCTTTACTTCGGTGTAAGGCCCGTCGGTCAATACATTGCCGGGCTTTACGGTTTTCCCTTCGCTCATTGAAAGGCGGTTACCTTTGTCTGCCAGTTTATCCTGCGCCGCAATACTGCCCATCCAGTTCATCCAGTCGGTCAGTAATTGTTGCATTTGTTCGGGCGAAGGTTTGGAACCTTCAGTTACACTGTTTCTGAAGATGAAAACGAATTCGTTCATGGTTTAAATTTTATGTTCGTATTTATAACGATTGAACATCATGACCGGGGACAACTAAAGTAGAAATTGTTCAATAAAAACAAGTTAGCAATTATTTCACAAGAAATGCTTACCGCATTTTCGCACGTTCCGTTGCTAATGCCGGTAATCCGGTATGTCCGCTTTGCTTTTCGAAATTGAATTTCATTACTGCAATCAACCATTGATCGTTTTGCAATAACAGCTTGACATCATATGTGCCCTCCACTACCCAACTATCATTTCCAATCCAGTGTGTGGCCTTACCACTGAAATTAACTGTTGCTACAGTATCATTTTTTGCAACTTTAAAATCAGATAACTGGTGATGTGTTTTGTCGAAACCCGGCAGGAAAGCCGCCCAGGATCCGGCAATTTGCAGTGGAGTAAGTGATGATGCCGCATTTCCGTTCATGGATGAATAATCAAGTAACACGGTTTCACCCATTACTTCTTTTACTTTTCGCCAGTTCCGCTCGTCGGCCCCTGCAAAAAGAGTAGTAATAGCCTGGATAATTGCTTGTTCCATTTGAAATATTTATTACAGCTTATTTAAGTCAAAAAAAACAGAGATAGCAGCAACTGCTTCTGATACATTTACAGGGTTATCGTAAAAATCAAATTGCGTTCCCGTTGTCCAATACATCGTTTTATGTGTATGTGGAATGTCTTTAAAAAAACGCTTTACATTTTCAGCCAATACAGCTTCATCAGCATGTATCATCAATACCGGCTGCCTGATAGAGGTCGCTAATGGCAGCGGATCGAACGTGAGCCATCCTTCCCAGCTCATCACGGCAAATTTATCGGCATTCCATTGTGGAATACCTCCTCTCGTGCTGTTTAAATAATAATCATAAGGGCCAAACATAGCCGCACTGGAGTCGGAAGTGCTGATAGCCGGAATATAGGTCACCTCGCCTGTTTCGGTAAAACGTTGCTGCGCGATTTGCGATTGTTTTATTTTTTCGCTGACCCCTTCTTCTCCCCCATATATCTGTTTCACAGTTGCTGCATTGTGAAGCCAGGCGGCCACAGTCGCCAGGCCTTTTACCCGTTCATCACCTGCCGCAACAGTGGCCATATAACCGGCGCTGGCACAAACGGCTACAAGAAAAATGCGCTCACTATCTACGCCGGGAACGGATTGCAAAAATGTTATGGCATTTTTGTAGTCCATAATCTTAGCCTCAGGATTTTCCCAATATCTTGGTTCCCCTTCACTTTCTCCAAAATAGGTGGGATCAAAGGCCAGGGTAATAAATCCATGCTGAGATAAATGTTGGGCATATAAGCCGCTCATCTGTTCCTTTACGGTTGTCCAGGAACCCCCTACAACAATGGCCGGATATTTTTGGTCGGGCACAAACTCTTTAGGGTAAAACAGGTGGCCGCTTAAGCGCAGCCCCTTGCTGTCAAAATGAATTGTTTGATGCATATTATTTGATTTTACTACAATCTATGCGCTCACCATTCGTGCGTACTTTCAGACTTCCATACTTACCATTGCCTTCATAGGGGTGTTCAAAAATGACATTGTCATAATAGCAATTATCATTCTTCTTATCCTTATAGGATACCCTGATGTAACGCGCAGTCTGCTTGTATGCTATAATGCCGGGTTCATTTATCTTTTGTCTTGCTGGCGCCGGGTTTCGCTTTATCCATTAATTTCCCCGGCCGGGCATTGGCATTTGGGGAAATAACTGCGAAGGCAAACAAACCAATTAGAAATCCTTTTTTCATGAACTTACTTTTATTTTAAAATTTTCATCGGATATACAAAGAACTACCGGCCAGTAATAATACCAACATATACCCAAAGCAATGCCAGGGCGATGTGTAGTGGTATCACAACAGCCAGTTTAAATACTACAATGTACGGCACGGTTCTTCGTTACTATAAGACGAACGTCATAAGTAAACGAGGACAAAACAACAGTGCAAAATTTTAAAAAATCAAATCAAACTCCATTTACATTTGGCAAGATTTTTTTAGAAATTACGAATTAGCCCGTATTCTACTCAATGAAGTAGGGGTGATACCGAGGTAGGATGCTATATAATAATGTTGTATCTCATTTTCAAGACCGGGGTATATTTTTCTGAACCAGTCTAGTTTCCCTTTGGCGTTTTCTTTCAGCAGCAGCACTTCCTTTTCCATTCTGCGCATACTGTCCATCATCAGTACGATGTTCCCAAATTGCTGCAGGTCTGCACTATAAGGCATTAACTCCTCCATTCTTGTATTATTGAATACTAAAACGGAAGCCTTGTCTGAAATAACCTGGACGTTATACACAGACTTGTTATTGATACCGCGCATGATAGCGGGCGTAACGGCATTGCCAGTTACATAAAAATTCACCGTAACATCTTCTCCCTCGGTGTTTAATATATATCCTCTTACAATACCCTCCAGTACAATAAATTCAGATTTTATAGTTTGCTGTTCCTGTTCCAGGAAATCTTCACAGTTAAGGACACGTACTTCTGCTGTTCCGGCCAGGGTTTCTGCGGTTTGAAGAGAAACAGGGGAATAGACATTTAATGCTTTTTGGATAATTTCAATCATATTAAAAAAGAATAATAAACAGGCCTGGTTAACTAATATAGGACATCTATTTTTTGATTCTTTCCGTGCTGGCAAGATGGCGTGGCTTGAAAAGAAAAATAGTGGCAATCCCCCAAATGGTGATCAGCACACCCATATAGTTAATGATATTTTTATTGGTAAAATCAGCCAGGAAAGCAATATCTACTGTGCTATGAAAAATGGCACAGACCAAAATGCTTGCTTTGGATGAATTGTATAACCAGGTGAGTAAAATACTGCCGGTAAGGAGACTAAAGAACCAGCCAAAAGTACCGCTAATGCCCATATCCATAAAACCGGGGCGATACAGGAATAAGGGCCAGTGCCACAAAGCCCAGAACACCGTCAGGATAAGGCTTGCTGCCAGTGCATTGAACCTGCTTTGCAGGCGGGGCAAGGCAAACCCGCGCCAACCTACCTCTTCACCAAAGCCGAAGAAAAGCAGGTTGTAAAGGAAGAATTGTATGAAACTGAAAGACGGAAATTCTTTCGCCACAAATAAACCTGATAAACTAATGGGTGTTTTATTGACAATAAAATCAATCAGCGATGCCATAACGGCCAGCAGAAAGGGGCTTAGCAAAGCTACCAGGGTGTAAACCAGTGGTTTTACTTTAAATAGTAGGATGCTTAATTTTTTAACACCATTCTTCTTTTCAATGATATAAGTGGTAATAAGCGACGCAATCAATGGACCTAACCCACCAATGCCGTGATGAAAAGGAAGGACGGGTAAACCATAAATGCCCAAAGCAGGGCTATATAAGGGGAACCAGATAGTCCAACTGATTAGATATGCTAGCGAAAAATAAATGATTAATGGTCTCATTCTTTTGCTGTTGTGCTTATATCCAATTAAATTCCAGTACAGTTTAATGGGATAGCAGGTTTTTGGGAGCCCGTTAAATGCTGCGGGTTTGGGTAAATACTCATAATTTGAGGTGTAAAAGAAAGAAATTTTTTTGAAAGTCAGTGTTGCCAATTTTTACAGAAACCGGATAATTGCTCCACCGCTTTGATTTGAAGTACCTAATAGTAAATAATTTATAGCTAACTATTTACCCTAATGAAATCATTTTATATTACCGGTTAATTTTATATCATTGTGCACTTTTTTCATTAACCTAGTCACATGAAATCGATTTATCTCTACCTGTTAACACTTACAATCAGCATTTCCAGTTTAGCCCAGCAAAAGATCTCAACAAAATGGGGGGAGGACATTAGACTAAAAAAAGGATCAACTGACCTAAAGGTTGTTTGTTCGGACAAAAGTGGGATCTACCTGCAGGAAGCCCATATTAAATTGAAAGTCTATTATTTATTTGGTGCTACCTTCAGAGGATCTGGTACCCTCATAAAAATGAATGCTGACCTTTCAGAAATTTACCGCCACAACTATGACAAAGAACTGCGTGGTAAAGAATTCGAACAGTTTTTTCCCCTAGGAGACGACTTATTTATCATTGCGTCCGTCTATAGCAGAAGCGACAGGATGATGGAACTATTTGCAGGAAAGGTCGACAAAGCAAGCGGCGACCTGACCATCAGATGGCAACAACTCACATCTTTCCGGCAGGAATACAAAACGGACAAGATTGAATTCAAACTCACTTACAATGCTGACAGCACTAAGATGGTGGTCGTAAGCAGCGTACAGGGCAAGGAAAGAAACCAGTACACTGTACAGGAGTTCGACAACAAGTTGAAAGGCGCTAAACCTGTTGTTATCTCAAATGAATTCGAAGCGAAGAAATACCAGCTTGAGGACGTAATTTATACCATCAACCATAAACTGATCCTGGTAGGTCGTACCTATGAATATGAAGAAGGTAAAAGGAAGAAAGAGAAGTTCCTCGACTTTAGTCACTACAATATTCGCATGTACGACGAATCAGGTAAGCAAACTTCAGAGATCAATACTGAGATCAATGGTAAATGGCTGAACAGCACCAGGTTGCTACAGGAAAAGAATCAGGACCTTATACTGGCGGCCTTCTACAGCAATGAAAAGAAAAGCAAGAGAGTAAATGGCTTGCTGGTGCAAAGGATTGACGCCAATACCGGGGCGGTAATTTCCACGTACGATAAAGTTATCAATGAGTCGATGTTGAGCAGCAAGGATAATATTGAAGAGGATGATAAAGAGGACGATAAAGAAGCTACAAACACGAAGAAAAACAAAGATAAAGAGCAGGAAAAGAACAAAGACAGTAAGAACGCAAAAGATAGTAAGAAAGCAAAAGACAGTAAGAAGGAAGATAAGAAAGATGACAAGGATGAACCGGAAGGATTTTCCAAATACATGAAATTCAAAAAGATCTTCTACACATCAGATGGCGGTCTTATGATACTTGCGGAAGGCTATGAATCTCATACCTATACCTATTCTTCCTACACACCAGGTACCAATGGTGCTCCGGGTATGTGGACATCTACTACCTACCAGGTATATACAAACGGTGATATTCTGATGTGTAAAGTTGCCGCCAAAGGTGAAATTGATTGGTTACAGGTGGTTCCTAAATCTCAAATTGAGCGATATCAGGTTGGTTCTGGTAGAGGACCAGGAGGGGGAGTAAACAGCAATCAGGGTTTCTTTGATGCTTTGAATCTTCCCTTTTATTGTGGCCTGGGTGTAATAAGATCTGGTACTAACATGTACCTGGTAATGAATGATAATCCTAAAAATGCCGGTGTAACCCAGTCAGGACAAAAGGTAAAAACTGTAAAGACATTCCGTAAGTCAGATTGTTTTATGCTTACAGTTGATGAGCTGACTGGCAAGATTAGTCGTAAAGTGCTTTTCAGTAATAGAGGAGTTCCTACCGCTATGCCAAAGCAGGGGGCAGTGATTGGAAATGATCTGTACCTGGTAGGTCGTACTGACAAAATGTTTGGTAAGACAAGAGTTGCTGTTGGTAAAATATCTGTGAAGTAAATCCAGATCACTGGGCTACAACAAATTAAAATATAAAAGCCTTCAGATCTTTTGATCTGAAGGCTTTTATATTTTGCGCTCTCAACAGCTTTCTGTAAGCCGCAAAATCATCGTTATTTCAAATTTGCAGTGAGTTGTAGTTTCTTATCTAGAATTTGAATGAGCATAAAAAGTTGCTTCTGAAACTGCATCGCTTCTTCCATGGAAAATGCATCATCCGAAAAGCTTTCGATAATCTGTTGGGGTATTTCCACTGCAATATTCTTAAACGCTTCTCCTTTCCTGGTTAATGAAATGAAGACCTTTCTTTCGTCTTCCTCAGATCGTACCCTGGACAGTAATTCCTTTTGTTCTAATCTTTTTAACAAAGGTGTTAGCGTGTTCGATTCAAGGTAAAGAATACTGCCTATTTCTTTAACAGTAAGATTGTTTTTTTGCCATAATACGAGTAAGACTAAATATTGCGTATAGGTGATCCCCAGCTTATCTAAAAACGGTTCATATATTTTTATAGTAAGCCTTGACGCAGCATATAAAGGAAAACAAATCTGGTTTTCCAGGAATAAAGCGCTAAACTTATTTTTTGAACTCATAACAATTCGCTTATAAAGGTGTCCATTTTCTCTGGTTTGGTAGTAGGTGCAAACCGTTTAACAGGTTTACCATTTTTATCTATTACAAACTTGGTAAAGTTCCATTTGATATTATTGCCTAACACCCCACCCAGTTCGTTTTTTAAATATGTAAAGATAGGATGGGCGCCCTTTCCGTTTACATCCACCTTGTCAAACATTGGAAAACTAACGCCATAATTCACCTGGCAAAATTCTTCAATTTCTTTTGAACTGTTTAATTCCTGGTTTGCAAATTGACTACACGGAAATCCAAGGATCACCAGGCCCTGGTCTTTATATTTTTTATACAGTTTCTCAAGCCCTTCGTACTGGGGGGTAAGGCCACATTTACTGGCAGTATTAACAACTATGATTGTCTTGCCTTTGTATTTGCCAAGTGATTCATCGCTACCACTAAGGGTTTTTGCATTAAAATCATAAATGCTCAATTGTGGGTCAATAGTTTTCCTTTTAAAAATATACCGCCAGCCGTTTGTAGACCAAAGTGCCCAAATAACAAGCAGTGGCTGAAAGAACAAGCGGATCAGCCGTTTTTGGTCAGTATCTAAACCAAAAGCATTGATATGGTTGGTGTATTGTGAAATGTTTCCGGGGAAAATCAAAATATAGAAAACGGCCAAAGCAATACCTACCTGGGGCCTGAATTTTGAGAGGAAAATCATACTCAGCCCAAGTAATATTTCAACAGCACCTGATGATAAAACAATAAAGTCCATAAATGTGGGTGAATCGGGCAGCCATCGTGGAACTTGTGCTAAAAATTCACTTCTTTGAAACGTTAAGTGTCCGATACCTGCTAACAGCATAAAAGAACCCAGTATGATCCTAAAAATGTTTTGAACAGTATTCGTTTTCATGTTGGTACTTTTGGTTTTATAATTGATGAGTTACTGTGAATGTCTGGATAGTAATTGACCTCGTTCCCTATTGTAATGACATCGATGATTTAAAACGTTATTGGCAATTGTTACGATATATTCCAGCAAGCTGTTCCTGGTAGTAGAATAGCCTTTCTCTGGTTATCCTGGAATAGAAATAATATGCATAGCCCATGTAATCTGCGTTGACAAGGTTTGTTAGCGCATTTACAGGCTTTGTGTTTCCGTTCGTATTGTTTAAAATTAAATCGTTTGCGATTCAAATGTACAATAAAGGCAGTAATTCTTTTTAAAAACCCAGGTTAAGTTTTTTTTCCTGTTTTATGGATCAATTATGGTTCCGGAAAAAGAAGCGGTACTTATATGAGTGAGAATGCTTTAAATAGAGGAAGCGAATTGTGAGGAAATGGGCATAAAAAGCAAGGAGAGGGATTAATGTTTTATGAGAGCAGGTTCTTTTGAAACAAGAATATTTTGTTAGTAGCGAAAAGGAGCTGTTCAGGAACGTTTATCCAATAAAATGATCAGTATAAGGTATTATGGCCCCTTTGGTGTTATATCCGGCCATAACTGTTTATTTTATAAAGTTATGGCCGGATATGAAAATTCGGCCGTTTTACAAAAGTTATAAATTGCTGGTGGCAAGTCGCAGCCCCGCCTATATCTCTATTACTTTGAGAGTGGGGCTATCGAGATTAAAGTAATTTTTCTTTGTGGGGTCTTCTGTACCTACCTCCAATACGAACCTGTATTTATACACCCCTGAAGGAACATCTCCCAGCAGGGCACCTGCCCAGTAATAAAATACTGAGGTATATTTTGAACGGATTTTATCCGGACCGCCTATAATTCTTAGTTCACGGAATATCTGATCACTCGCCACATCTGTACCACTTTCATTCAGCATCACAATGTTATTGATTTTTACAGAGGGCGGAAAGGTGCCATCCGGCCGTTTACCGGAGTCCATGGAATAGATGATCCAGTTCAAAATCTGCCCCTGTTTGCATACCGTTTGCAAATGGGGGGTACCCTGGCCCGTGCTTTCATTGCAGTTGTCCATCATATACACATTCCCTCCCAGGCTCTGGTTGACGTTGGTATTGTAAACATCTACAAAAGTAACCAGGTTAAGCTGCACGGAGTTAAGGGCATACAACCCGGACGATGTTGAATTTTGATCAAGCATTTCTACTATTTTTAGATAAGTTAATTTGTATTAACCGATCAGTTCAGGATTCTCTTCGGTTTCAAATTTTTGCTTTTGGTAGCCTATCTCAAAAGTGATTTTGTAAGGCGTGGAGGCTGCTTCTTTCAGCACTTCTCCTTCCCAGAAAACCACATCAGACTGTGGGTACTTTTTCTTTTCCAGCCTGCATATTTCCGGGTCGATAGAAATGTTACTGATTTCTGCAAAAGATTCGGGTTCCAGCGACATGAGTGTCCAGAAAAGCGTATCACCGGCTTTCACTTTTGTTTTTAATCTGCCGGTACCCTCATTGACAGAGCCTTTACTTTTATTATTGTCGAACAGATAGACATTGGCTTTCATGCTATCTTCCGCAAGCGCTCCTATTACATCAATAAGAGACATTATGGTAATTGTTCTTGATTCCATTTTTTGACATTTTTTTGTTACATCACAGGAAGCGTTCCCAGGCTACCGCCGGTAAACCCGTTGCGCATTGCGCCGCTTGATACCTTTATTTTAGCATCATAAGTAAAATTAACAGGCAGCCAAACCGTCTCATCGCCATGCAGCTCCGGTTTGTAGAGGGTAATGTGCATGGTGTAGGTATACACACCCGTCATATAGGTGTTCACAGCAGCACACCAGTACCAGCCACCCTTGATAGGAGCGGGTGTTCCGTATTGTGCCGGGTAGATAACGCCTTTTTCTACTGCTTCCCCGGTGATATTATAAATCTGTGGAGTGAGGTAACTGATATCGGACATTTCAGCACCGCCCAAATCGCCCGTTCCTTGCTGATTACCCGCATCTGCGGCAAACTTCATTTGCGGAGCTTTATTTGCTGAAACGAAATTACCTCTCAGGTCCATCAGCGGCACATCATCACTTATCTTCCTGCCGGTTTTATCTTTTAACCTGGTGAGTGCCGGTACTGCCAGAGTAGCAGCCAAATGGCCGCTATTTGAGAAACCACCGCCTTCCCCCTCTGCCATTTCCGCGTCACCGCTGGAGCTGACTGAGCGTATCAAATCATCTTTCAGTTTATCCAAACGGTCGTCTGCGTAAAAACGCGGCAACTGGGGCGATAAGGAGGTAATGCTATAAGGTAGCCAGTTAATCAGCTGTTCGCTGGCCTGTGATCCATCGAACCAGTGTGTACCATTAATAGCAGAAACCAGTTTACCGGTGCCTTCATTTTCTGAGCCCTCCGTTTTCAGGTTATCTACCAAATACAGGTTTCCCTCCAGCGTTCCTGCGTCTAAAGCCGCCGGAATATCCACAAGCATAATTATAGTAACTTCTTGTGCCATTGTTATCAGGTTTTTTAAACGTTAGTTAAGCTTTTATCATAATAGCGGCTGTACTGATATGCATGGTACTGTTTTTACCTTCCCCCATTTCCAGCTGAAGCCTGTAGAAATACTTTTGATTAGGGATGAGATAATAAGGCACTACACCAGACCATTCAAAGTAATCCGGATTAGTCAGTTGCAGGCCGGTGCCTGTTGCAGGCTGGTACCCACCGGGCAGGTAACCGAATGCGGGTATAAAATCAATCCTGCTGATGGCCAGTGGCGTTTGCAGGTCTACCGCGTAGCAGGTCCACTTAATGGTTTGCCCGGGCACGCACAGGGTTACCAGGTCCGGGCCACCCTTTCCATAGCTGCCCCATACACTGTCGTCCATCAGGTAGATACTGCTGTTCAGATTTTTGTCTGACAGGGCCTTAATTACATCTACCGATACAATGATATTTGTGTTGTACTGCATCTTGTATTATTGAAATATGTCTCTGATTAATGGTACTTTTCCTACATTGGTTTTGTGCAGCTGATCGCTGCCTTTGGCTATAAACCTGATAAAGAATTTGTACTTCGTATTCCTGATATTGTTGCTATTGGCTTCCAGCTTGTTAAACAGGGAGAGGGAACCTGCAAAAGCATCATAAAACAATTGCTGCAAATCAGCATCGTTTAATTCGGCAGTTAGTTTACGGGTATACTTCTCCGGATTATCCACCGTTGCCAGTAGCTCCAGCCGGCTATCTTTCCGGTAGTTTACAAACTGAATTTCCTGTGCCAGCTCCTGCAGATCTGCTATGCTTTTTGCCTTAAGCGCATTGGCGACCATTTTATACGCATTAGGAGCAAAATACTGGGTATCGCCCAGGTGTATCATATCACCGCTTCTTCCGGAAAACTCAAACTGAAAGGTTTTAAGTGCATCGGTTACAATATTCTCCCTGCGTATTACGCGGTCGCCCACCTTATACCGGATTACCGGCACTTCATTACCTAACAGTCTTGTTACCACCAGTTCTCCTTCCTCACCTACAGCCACCCATTTGCCGTTTTCATCTACCACTTCTACAAAATGAAGGCCCGGTACGGCAGCCAGGCCAGCTGACTCGTGGTTTATCTGCAGCCCTATTGTTTCTGCCTGGGTGGCAGCGAAATAACTTAAGATAACCACATTGGGATAAAGGGCTTTCAGCTCTTCCTGCTGGAGATTGGTAAGCAGTCCGCTGCCATACATGGCTACCCGGAAGCTTTTCCGCGCCTCTTCAGGCATTCCGGCGCCCAGCTGGCTCAGAAGAGCAATGCCCTGCGATATACCCATAATGGCTTTGGGTCCTTCATAGCTCATCATATGCTGGTATACATCTTTATTCAGCGGACCTGCGCCAATGTAATTGATGCCTGGTATTTTCTGCAACACACCACCTACCATGGTACCACTGCTCCACATCTGGTAATCGGCAAGTGTGGTGGCCACCCATTTGGGCTGTGTGCCGGTAAGATATTTGTTAAGCATATGTTTGCCAATGAACTCACCGGCAATCTCATAAGTTTCCTGTAACTCTTTTAGCGGGTATACTGTTTCTGCGAGTACGCCCGAAGTGGTACCCCCGCTGGCTACTATTTCAAAACCTCCATGATGCAATGGCACTACCATCCCTGGCCGGGAACCGTTAAAAAATTCGGCCATTTTACTTTTACCTGATATAGGCAACTGCTGCCAGTCATCCCAGTTAGCAGGTGCTTGTTTTAAACCTGACTTGTTGATATACTTTTTCCAGAGAGGATTAAGCAGCAGAATATTGGTAATCTGCTGTAACCTTCTGAAGGTAAGGGCTTGCTGGTCTTCAATATCCACTGTGCAATATTCCTTATTCAGCTCTTTGGCAAACTCCTTTAGTTTATCATAAAACGAAGGCAGCTGAATGACCTCTTCAATACTTCGGGGCTGCAGCTCACTATCGGGTATTAATTTATTAATCAGCTCTGTAACTGGATTTGTGTCTGTCTTTTTGGGCTTCATTTATAAAATATTTATTGCAGTATGGAGCTTGTGTTGGGCGGAACGGCCATTCTGGGCAGCAATTATGTCCTGCCCTGTTCTTCTTATTTCCTGCAGCAGCATGCGAAAATGTTTCATTTCAATTTCATGATTCATGAAAACAACTCTCAGCACTTCCTGCCCGTTTAATTCCACCTTGGAAATAAAGAACCTACCTTCTTCTTTTATTTTGTTACGGGTATTTAACTGAAAATGAGGATGTACTTCCGGGTCCAGGTTATCGGGTACATACCGGAAACAGAGAATATTTGCCTGCGGCTGGTGAACAAGCTCAAAATCATTTTCATTGCACAGTATATTATATGCTTCTGCAGCCAGGTAACAAAGACGATCTATCTTTTGAGAAAATACCGCTTTGCCATGCATCGCCCAGGACACCCAAAGATTCATAATCAAAGGTCTTTTAGTGCATTCAAAGTTTTGTTCACCACTATCCAGCGCAGTGTAAATGTCTGCCTCTTTCTCAAAAACATAACTGGCGTCCTGCCGGAAAGCGCCGTAGCTTCTTTGTTTATCTTTATAAAACAGCAGCGTGCAGGTACCGGGTGTAAACAGCATTTTATGTGCGTCCCATATAAACGAATCTGCGTTTTCCAGGCCCTTTAGTTTATACCGGTGACTGTCCGATAGTAAAAGGCTGGCGCCGTGGGCACCATCTACATGAAACCAGATATTGTTTTCGCGGGCAATGGTACTCAGTTCTTCCAGCGGATCAAATGAACCCGTGTCTGTAGTACAGGCAGAAGCTACCATGCAAAATACATGAAGGCCTTGCTCCTTCGCTTTTTTAAGCATCAGCGGAACCCTGCGGCTGTCAATCTGGTTTTTGTCGTTTACAGGCAGCTTCACAATCTGGTCTTCACCAACGCCCATAATACCAATGGCTCTTTTAATGCTGTAATGTGCATTTTCACTAATGGCCACAGCAGGTCTTCCTTCTGGCTGTATACCATGCAGGCCACTGTTCCATACATTAGGATATTTATAATTGCGGGCGGCCAGCAATGCGGTCAGGTTAGCCAGTGAGCCGCCAGAAGTAGTGACCATGGTAAACGTATCCTCAGGATAGCCGATATACTTATTCAGCTCTTCCTGCATAATGCGCTCTGCGACATTGGGCAGTTGTGCGGCTTCATAAAAAGAAGATGGCTGATTAACAGTGGCATTTACCAGGTCAAACACGCCGGATAAGGGCAGTACTCCTGAGAACTGGCGGCCCATATACCCTTTGGAATGTACCTGTATCCCTGTCTTTGTATACAGGTCAATAATTTTTCTGAGACGGTTTTCATCAAATGCTGCAATTTCTTCTGACGCATTTGTCATAAGGCTTCTGGCCTTCTGGGTAAGAATAGCAGGATCTGTAAGCGCCAGACCGCTTACCGGCTCAATGTTCTGCAGATATTGTTCCAGGGAAGAGACAACTACCTCCGATATATTCCTGAATGCTTTTGTAGAAAAAGCTTCCTCACAGGAAATACTTTCAGTTGTTTGCAGGGGAACATAAGAGGAGTTATAGTTAACTGGTCCAGCAATTTCATTTAGGGACATAGCATTCATTTTTCAATTAGTTATTTTCTTTAATGCAGTGCGCTACCAGGTATACCAGATGATAATACCTGGAAATTATTGTTGAAGTGGTGTTTACGAAAAAATAGACGTGGTATTTATAAATAAAATCCCAGCGTTCCGTTAAATGCTCACAGGAAACAATAATTAAATGAAAAATCATCTGTTAGAGGAAAGTTCCGGCTTTAGGAATAAGAGACGGAACTTTCTCTAACATTTATGATGTTTAAAAATGGATGTAATCAGGCAAGCTGACGAAGGAATACAGCTGGCTCTCCTGCATCTGTGCAGGTAAGTGAATTAAAGGAAATAAGGTGTCCATCTTTCGTTTTACCGGTAATGAGAATACCTTGTAAACCTACTGCCAGTGGGCTCACACGGTGACCACTGGTTACCTCCACTCCCATTTCATGTGGTGTACCGGTCTTGGTAGCAATAATATTACCTGTACCATTGACGATAAGCAGTTTTTGACCAATAGCCGGTGGTGCAAAAAGCTGGCTTACGGTAATATCTGTAAGCGCGGCAATGGGGAAATAGGGAGGTGTTGAATAGCTGCCCGGCACATAGTGGAAAGGCACATAATAAGCATTGATCGTGAGACCGAATGTAGGCTCCGGACCGGCTTGCAAACAGTATACCCAATGGGAAGTAAACGGTACACCATACTCAGTTTCGCCAATAGCCACATAACTTTCGTGAACAACCAGTGGGGCCAGCTCTTTGCCGCCACTGAGGCTAAGATTATACATTACATTAGTAAACAGCGTGCCTACAGAATATACGCCGGAGGCACCTTCAATTACTTTCGTTAATGCAGGGCCTACACCGTAACCCGGCCAATTTGCATAAGGATAAACGTTTACGTTTTTTACTTTAATAGCGCTTGGGAACATGTCTTTTAGGTTTTAGGTTATATTTAATGAGGAACAATGACTAATTAATTATATTGAATCATGGCGTTGAATTACATAACAACGGATAAGGATCAAAAGTTGAGGAGCAGGGATAAAATATTTTTTTCGCTGGATTAGTGCTAAAACAGACAAGAACGATATTCTGGATTTGTAAATTTATTTCCCACATTTTTAATTACAACCTGTTCTCGGGGGAAGCAGAAATCTTGTACCTGACCTGGAGGATGTCAATGCACTTCTGTGGAAGAAGACCTTTACTACTGCCGAAGGGGAAGTGCCTTTATTGGGAGCTATACATCCTTTGGTGAAAAGAGAAATATAGCTTTTATCATCCATGGATGATCTTTTTGCCCGGGTAAATAGTATCTTGAGAACTTGCTTACATTTTACAATTTTATATATAGAGAAAAATGGAATTGTCAATTGATAATTATAAGAACATACTGTCTAAAGATCTGGTAAAAAGATCGGAAAAGTGTATCGTAAGAGAATGTGATGAAATTGAAAAAAATAAATATCAGGCCTATGTCGATGAAAATGATGTAAGCTTTGATGTCACTATTTCATTGAATGATAAAAAGGAAGTCCTGCATCATGATTGTGATTGTGATAGCAAAGCAGCTTTCTGCCAACATAAAATAGCATTGTTTCTCTATACTGGCAAAAAGGGGAAGAAGAAGTTGCCGGGAAATCCAAAAAAATCAAACAAGCTTGACATACTTGTAAATGAAGCTGATATCGGGGAGCTGCGGAAGTGGGTAAAAGAAATATTGATAAAGAACAAGGATATGGAACTTGCTTTTGTCCATCATTTTTCAAGCCAGCAAAACAAGTACACTCCGCAGGAAGTAAAGAAACTTACGCTGGATGCTGTCAAGGCAGTCATAAAAAATAAAAGGAAAATAGAGGCCGGAGAAGTGAAAAAAATTGTTGATCTCTGGACAGAAATACATCTTCCTATAGTAGAAAAATATTTTTCGGGTGTGACAGATGTAGAATCATTTAAAAATTTTAATGCAATAGTAGAAAGCTACGAGGAAATACAGCGGAAGCTTAGCTCATCCAGTAATAAGATGATTAAATACCTGGAAAGCCTGTTTGACAAAGCTTTGATATCCCTAAATGAATTGCAGCATGAAGATGACTGGAAATTAGCCTTAGGTTATTTTGCTGACCAGATTGACGTAGAAACCTTTGATCAGAGGATTAATTATTTATCCTTCCTCGAAAAAGCAATTGGATATAATGGAACGTCTAAAGGGAGAACTTTGATCGATAAATTGCTAAAGCAATATACCACGTGTGACCCAACAAAATTTTACCACGGCAAAATATATACAGAAACCTTGTTTAAAATTGTATTAAATAATGACTTGTTTGATGCGTACTACAAGGTCTTTAAACCTATCACTTTTAACAATGATTACAATGAGCTGCTGATAGAGAACCTGATTAATTCCGGACATGTAAAGCTTGCAGAGAAATATTGCTGGGAACAGATTAAAAGTAATTTCCGAGAAGAATATAATCTGCGCTATTTACAATTCCTGAAAGAAATAGCGACGCTTGAAAATGATGAACATAAACTAGCTGAGGTATTAAAATACCTTTTCCCTAATACATTTGATTTTGATGATTTTCTTTTTATTTATTCAAGGATAACAAATGAGGAAGAGAAGAAGAAGTGGCGCAGTAAGGTTTTATCACGGGCAAGACAATTGGCATCCCAGAACCTTGATGCAATAAAATTTTCTTTTAAACTATTGGAATTCGATAATAAGTATGGGAAAATGATAGATTATATCAATGAATATACTCCTTATAACATTATTTTGGAATATGCTGAAAGGATCATTCTTGCCAATAAAAAAGAATTCTTGAAAACGATTTTCAATAAGGCCGATCTTACATATGATATGGACGAAGAAGAAGCGATGGAAGCTATTCCAAAGCTACCCGGCTTGTTAAAGAAATATTATACCGAAAGTGAAATTGAATTTAGCATAAATAATGCATTAAAATCCGGTTGGTACCATAGACCCAATATGTTAATATCATTTATCCGGAACACAAAAGAGGTGAAGACCCGTTAAATATTAGGCAGAGGTGTTTCAAATTCATTAAAGAGATCTTTAGTGGAAGCCGGGAATTATCTAAAGACCTTTGGATCTATAATCAATGGAATTGGGAACAAAAGCATCCAGTAATACATTTAAGGCTAAGTAAGCTTGACTATCAAAAATCAGGGCTATATGAAGCGCTTAGTATTGAGATAGGTATTTTGGCAAAAGAGCAGGGAGTGGAACTGGAATCCAACCATTTGAAAGGAAGATTTGAAGAATTGATCCGTAGGGCTTCAGGCAATGGAAAGGTTTTTGATCCTGATTGACGAATATGATAAACCTATTACCGATTACCTGGAAGATTTTAAATTTTATAATCACGCATTTAGACTCAATGGTACAACTTATTATTAATCGGTATTGGAGATACATGTCTGCCATGTTTGTTTTGATCTTCACAGGATGCGGTGTAAAGTTGCCTGGAAAATATATCCCAGCTGTTCAGCATCAACGGTCATTCTCAGAACTGGATCTTCACGAGGATAGCACGTTTACCTATGACATGTTCACCGAGTTGGTGAAAGATACGTTTTACGGGAAATGGTATGTGTATAACGATACAGTGCAATTGCATATTACCCGGCCATTTGATGAGGATAGCCTTATTAAACCTGAGCGCGTGATCAGTAAGAAAAATGCTGCTGTTGGTGACGGTCAGAATCGTGTACAGGTTATTGTACAGGATGTGAAGAAGTTTACGCTTGCAAAGGTTTTCATTAACGATGCTACTACACCCGCTTTGTTGAATGATGATGCGATGGTTACTGTGAACGGTAAGATCACTAAGATCAATATTCTGTTTAATAATATCAGGCCTCGTACGTTTCTGATTGACTCACATCAGGACAATGATTTTGTCATTATGTTATATGATAAAGAATTTATTCCGATCAGTTACAAAGCGCCGATCAGAAAATGGTTACTGAAAGAAAAGAGATTGTTACCACTGGATGAACATAATATGCCTTATAAAGGGAATATTTATAAGCATAAATAGGGGGCTGACGAAAAAGGGTACTCCCTCCCGGGTGGGTGATGGAAACGAAATGGTTTTTGCGCAATTCTCAGCACCTGCTAATTAGGTAAAAGAAACCATCAACTCTCCTGCTTTTTTATAGCATCTTTCTCACCAGGTAGTAATGAATGCCATCATGGAAATTATGAATCTCCTTCTGTCATACCTTAATTCTGGTATGTACTCCTGCCATAGCTGCTTTATGTGTGAATGATATTACTTCCCTCCGCATCTCTTCTGCCTCGCAACAATTACATACACACGCGCAATTCTATACTTTTTGAATCCTGGGGGGTGTTGCCTTCCCTGTGACCTGATTCCTGAATTGGGGGTAGATGGAATAAGAAGAGGAGGAACCGTGTATAAGACAGAGAGCCGTACATAACGATGTTTAGAGATCATTAAAAGAGCACTAAAATAGTACCTCAATATCCAATCGATATTCTGGTGATCTTACAATAATATTTTAGTACTCATTTAATGTTAAAGAAGGACTATATCTCACCAGAAAAAGCTAACATTGTATTGTAACCTCAAAATTGTTTGCTATGGCCATAGTAAAGGACAGTTTACTATTAGATAAAGTCCGGGGTGTACTCGGCAATGAGTTCGTGATATACGAACGAAATGGTCAGATCATCATCGCTAAAAAGCGTGGCCCCTCGAAGGGGAAGCCTACCACAAAGCAGTTAGAAGCCAGGTATAAGATGAAAGTGGCAGTGGCTTATGCCAAGGCTGTCATTATGGATCCCGAGATAAAGGCGTATTATAAGTCCCTGGCTGGCCCCGGGCAGAATGCCTTTAATATGGCGGTCAGAGATGCTTATCAGTCACCCGAGATCCAGGATATTCAATTCGAAGCAGAGACCGTGGTTGTGACAGCGAAGAATGAATTCAGGGTAGCGGAGGTGAACGTAAGAGTGGAGGATGCCCGGGGTGTTATCCTGGAGCGGGGAAAGGCCCTTTTAAGCCGAAATGGCGTGCATTGGTCTTATAAGGTAAGCACAGTACCACCAGGTGGAAAACTTGTGATAGTGGCGGTAGATTTGCCAGGAAATGAAACGGTGCGGGAGCTGCAGATAGAATAGAGGCATATTTTAATGGAAAATGACCATCTACTCATGATCCGTTCCCTCATTCATTGAAAACCTATGGAGGCTTTAGTGCCAATGGTATTAAATAAAATACACATCGGCTCTGATCCTATTGTCATAAAATAGGAAGTACTATATATTGCCGGTGTATATTCGGGCGTTCAACGAGCCCTGACTTTAAGTCTTTAAAATAGTTAATGTAAGCGGTGCGATTACCTGGTTTGAGATATAACCACATGCATTCTCCATTTGCTTTTTTAATGACTAAATGGGGCATAGAATGGCTATTCATTCATTCTGAATTTCCATTTAATCAAAACCTCCTCAACTAACATTTGTAGTGCTGACTGGCTTAATCAATCGTAGCATATAACCACGTTAGTTATACTAACCGTCTTCCCTGGTAATATATATTTTCAGATTATCGAGGTTTTCTATCGCATAAAGTTCGTCGAAGACCTCATACCGCTGCTTTTTACAGCGGATTATGGTCATATCATCTTCGGTATACGTGTCAATACTTTTTTCGAAAATCCTCATAAAAATAAGGAAAGGGCATACATATTGGGTTATATTTTTATGACTAATATTTAACCGATAATTAATTTAAATCCCTCTGTTAATTTGCTGATAATTAATGTGATATACTTTGTTTAAACTATCTATGTTAAGTGTTATGGTATTGAAAATTAATTAGTTTTTATATTAAATTTATCTTGATTGATTATAAGCTACCTTGAAAATGCAATTGCTTTCCTTGATCGTATATTAGATCCAATTAGGAATGGTGCCTGAAACCTTTATTCGGATTGCGCTTTAGCCTGTTTGTTATAGAATTTATTTTAACTTTGTTTTTATGAGGAAATATCCGATAGGTATACAAGACTTCGAGAAAATAAGAAAGGAGAATTTTTTATATATTGATAAAACTCAATCAATATATAACTTAATTGCATCTGGCAATTATTATTTTCTAAGCCGGCCCAGACGATTTGGGAAATCCCTGTTGCTATCCACCATTAAGGAGATATTTAGTGGAAACAGGGAATTATTTAAAGACCTTTGGATCTATAATCAATGGAATTGGGAACAAAAACATCCAGTAATACATTTAAGGCTAAGTAAGCTTGACTATCAAAAATTAGGGCTATATGAAGCGCTTAGTATTGAGATAGGTATTTTGGCAAAAGAGCAGGGAGTGGAACTGGAATCCAAACATTTAAAAGGAAGATTTGAAGAATTGATCCGTAAGGCTTCTGCCAATGGAAAAGTTGTAATCCTGATTGACGAATATGATAAACCTATCACCGATTATCTGGATGATCTGGGAAAAGTGGAAGAAAACAGGTCGATATTTAAGAGCTTTTATTCTGTATTAAAGGATTCAGACCCATATATTCGTTTGTTGTTAATTACCGGAGTTAGCAGATTCCCTAAAGTGAGTATTTTTTCTGATTTAAATAATCTTAACGATATCACCATTCATCGAAAATATGCCACAATTGCCGGAATTACCCAGCAGGAATTAGAGAGAGACTTTGCGGATGAGATTGCAGAAATACAGCAACATCAGCCTGATTTTTTAGGAAAGTTGAAGTCATGGTATAATGGTTATGCCTGGCATGAAGAAGCTGAACGTGTGTACAATCCATTTTCTTTACTGAAATATATGGATGGTCGTGATTTCAGGAATTATTGGTTTCATACAGGTACGCCTACCTGGTTAGTGAACATTATGAAGCAAAACAGGGAATATGATCTGGAAAATGTACATATTGGGGAAAATGCACTGAGTAGTTTTAATGTAGAACATATTGCTGTGATACCCGTACTGTTTCAAACAGGCTATCTGACTATTAAAGGATATAATTCTAATAATAGATTGTATAAGTTAGGATACCCAAATACAGAAGTTAGGGAAAGCCTGACAGATGCGCTGCTGAGTGCTTACAGGAATGTATTTCCGGGTAACGACTCAATGTCTGTTACAGATGATTTGAGCGAATCATTGAAAAAAAATGATATGCCTCAAATGATCAAAGCATTGGATGTACTATTATCAACGATTCCTTATGATCATTGGAAAGCAGAAAGCGAATCGATTTTTCATATTATTGTTCATCTTTCCTTTAAGCGCTTAGGTTTTGATGTACGCAGTGAAGTACACAGTGCTACCGGCAGGTGCGATGTGCTTGTATTTACTGATCGATATATTTTTGCATTAGAGTTAAAACTGAATAGCTCAGCGAATGTGGCGCTAGACCAGATCTTTGAGAAAGGATACTTGCGTCCCTATCAAATGGATGCAAGAAAGAAAATCGCTATAGGTATCAATTTCTCCTCAGAGAAAAGAAATGTTCAGGACTATTTAGTTAAAGAATTGGAATAATAATTTATCTCCATAATGATATTTCCCGCGGATAAAATAAGTGCATAGCAGCTTTCCTGGGCATCTCCCCCTCTCATCCCGCTAATTTCAGGATATAATTCCCCAATTTTGTAATATCTTGCCTCCAATCATTATTTATCCTTATGCCATACCAGCCGGGATTACACCTGTTAACCACAGTGTACTCCCCGAGAATAGACTTATTACAGCATAGCAGCTGCTGGAAAACATTCATTCAGGGACAGATCGAGCAACATCAGCTGACAGCCGTGGGGCAAAACATTCATGATTTTCCAGGTGGTGGATTCACTGCCGTACACTGTTTGACGGAATCGCATGTCTCTATTCATACCTGGCCGGAATACGGCTTATGTACCTGCGATGTATTCCTCTCTAACTTTAGGAAAAACAATGACCTGATTACCGAAGCGATCATGCAGGAGATCCTGCGCTTCTTCGAAGCTACCCGTCATGAATCCCATTCCCTGAGAAGATAACATTTATACCCATGAACACTTTTAAATGTCCCACTTGTAGTACAATCCTGTCAGTTTTTGATCCCGTAAGAACAGAAGTATTTGTTTGTCATCATTGCTATTCCATCCTTCATAAAGAATCGTCGGCTCCTTTAGCTTTCAGGGTGACAGGTAAGCTCAGGGAAGCAAAATACCACCAGCTGATCCCTCTGGGAGCCACAGGTATCATCAACGGCATAGCATATACTGTCATCACCTACGCAGAACGTGTAGAAGTCGGCGCTGACAAATACTGTTGGGTAGAATATACCCTCCGCAGGAATGAGGATAATGTAAACGTCTTCCTCTCTACATTTAATGGTCACTGGCTATTACTTTCCCCAATGGAAAACGATGGGCTGGTATGTGCGCCTCCTCAGAAATATGCGCCAACAATAGATGTCGATGGTGTTACACTTAAACATTTCCACAATTATCATGCTTTCTACCGTGCGGTAAGAGGAGAGTTTCATTTTGACATCAATTTCTCCAGGAACATCGAGTGCTTCGAATATATTGCTCCTCCAAAATTGCTGGCAGTTGAATATACTTCTAAGACGGAGATTGATCTGTTTTTTGGAGAGTACATACGTCCAAAACAGGTTAGCAAAGGACTCCTCAATGGTGGGAGGGTGCCGCGTCGTACAGGTGTAGCGGCGGCTCAGCCATTTTATGTCAATTTTGACTGGTTCCGCGGCTTAGCCGGTGTTATGATTTTTGGTGTATTGGCATTCGTCATCCAGTACTATTATAACCTGAATGCAAGCCAGAAGGTAGTATCCTATATGCAACTGAATGTGGATGATACCACTATGAACCGTCCCCGGGTGAGCGAAAGCTTTGTAGTTTATAAAATGTCCAATATGGAAGTTACTATCAGTGGCGATGTGGACAACAACTGGTGTGCAACTGATATCGATCTTGTCAATGAAAAAGATGGTAAGGAGCAGACTGTTGCACTGGAATCATCTTACTATCATGGGTATTCCGATGGAGAAAGCTGGGCGGAAGGAGATAAAGTAGCCTCTGCGTTTGTTTGTAGCATTCCTCCGGGTACATACCATCTCGTAGTCACTCCCTATAAAGAAAACTACGGGTCGCCGGTATCTGCTACGGTGACAGCCACATGGAATACATATACATTATGGAACCCGTTCTTTCTCACCTTAATTATGTTGGTGATATGTATACTCGTCCAAATTGGGAATTATTTTTTTGAAAAAAAACGTTGGGAATAATATCATGGAAGAAAATGTTAGTCCATTCAATATAATACGCAGAATCTGGAAAAGAGATGGCTTCATCATAAGTGTTGCATCTATACTGCTGGTAGTACTTGTGATCTCGAATCGTTACGGTTATCGTGTCTGCAATTGTGCCAGTACAGAGAAATACGTACCTGGCCAGGATAGACAGAACGGTCACTCCGGTGTTCATACTTTCTATCACAAATAATGGCGAATATGTTTAAGATAAATAGGCCGTTGGAATTCCTGTTATTACTATCAGTATTCGTAATCGCCACCTGTGGACTTATTTATGAGCTGATAGCAGGTACGCTTGCCAGTTATTTACTAGGCGACTCCGTTACACAGTTCTCCACCATCATCGGTTGCTACCTGTTCTCTATGGGGATAGGGGCATACTTGTCCCGTTTCTTTAAAAAAGAATTGCTCAGCTGGTTTATTCAGCTGGAAATTCTTGTAGGCCTGATTGGTGGTATCAGTCCTGCCATCCTTTTTCTTTTATTCGACCAGGCAGCCTCTTTTCGCCTGATCTTATATTTGCTGGTAGGTCTTACGGGTACGCTGGTTGGTCTGGAGTTACCCCTGTTAATGAACATTCTGAAGAATAGGTATGAATTCCGCGATCTGGTATCACGGGTATTTACATTTGATTATATCGGTGCGTTGTTGGCATCAATCGTTTTTCCGCTGGTACTCGTTCCTTATTTAGGATTGATACGTACCGCATGCTTCTTTGGTGTGCTCAATGTGCTGGTAGCGATCCTTGTATGTGTGAAATTCAGATCAGAGGTAAAATGGGCAAGGTACTTAAATATCAAAGCATTGGCTGTGATCGCGGTGCTGTCGCTCATTTTTGCCTGGGCAAATAAGATCATGTCCTTTTCGGAAGGACTGGCATTCCGGGATCCTGTTATCTTTTCCCATTCATCTCCTTATCAGCGTATCGTTATCACCCGCAATAATTATGAGCTGAGATTATACCTTAATGGCAATCTTCAGTTCAGCTCTGCGGATGAATACCGCTATCACGAAGCGCTTATACATCCTGCCATGCTGTATGGCGCACAACATAAGCGTGTACTGATACTGGGTGGAGGAGATGGCATGGCGGCCCGTGAAGTACTAAAATATAGAGATGTAGAAAGCATCACGCTCGTGGATCTCGATGCGAGTATGACGAAGCTGTTCAGGGAAAGTTCGCTGTTATCCGCACTGAATAAGCAATCCCTCAGTTCTTCCAGGTTGCAGGTGATCAATGCTGATGCTTTTCAGTGGCTCAGGAAAAATAAGAAGCTATTCGATATTGTGGTGATCGACTTTCCTGATCCGGGTAACTATGCTGTGGGTAAACTATACACCACCGCTTTTTATAGAGAGCTGAAGCATTCACTGGGTGACAGCAGCGTTATCGTTGTACAATCTACTTCGCCATTTGTGGCGCCTAAGGCATTCTGGTGTGTGGATAAAACATTACACGATTGTGGGTACCATACCATTCCTTATCATACTTATGTACCTTCATTTGGGGAATGGGGATATGTGATGGCGTCTCCCACATCACTCACAGATCATCATACAGCGATACCTGCTGGTCTGCGTTATTTCGCTGCGGGTATTTTCCCACAGATGTGCCAGTTCTCTGCTGATATGGATAAGAGAGTGGTGCAGGCAAATCATTTAAACAACCAGGTACTGGTGCAATATTTTGAAGATGAATGGGGAAAATACCAGGAGTAAAACACTTACCCGCAAAGATTTTCTTTGGTATATGGCGCTGGTTGCCGGGGCTACTGTCACGGAGACACAGTTTATTGCCTGTAGCAGGAGAGCGGATAAATATGCGCATATAAAAGGTAAAATAAACGGTGCTTCTGCTGCTATTGGTCATCAGCTTCGTAATGGTTCCTTTGCTACACCTGATCAAACAGAAATCCTCGATACGGTAATAATCGGTAGTGGTATTTCGGGCCTTTCAGCTGCGTATCATTTGCTAAAGAATAATTACACGAACTTCAAAGTACTGGAGCTGGAATCTCAGCCCGGTGGCAATGCTGCGGGTGGAGAAAATGCTTATTCTGCTTATCCGTTAGGGGCGCATTATCTGCCTGTTCCGAGCCTGGATAATCAGCCACTGCTGAACTTTCTGCAGGATATTGGTATGATCACGGGTTACGACGATAAGCAGTTGCCTGTGTACCAGGAGACAGACCTTCGTTATGATCCGGAGGAGCGGTTATTTATTCGTAATCGCTGGCAGGAAGGGTTGGTACCGCAATTTGGTGTGAGTGATGCAGCGCAGGCAGAATTTCGCCGTTTCTTTGCGACGATGGAAAAGCTGCGTTGGCAGAAGGGGAGTGATAACCTGTACTTGTTCGATATACCTGTCGTCTATAGCTCAAAAGATCCGGAAACACAGGCGCTGGATAATATCTCAATGAAAGCATATCTGCAGCATGAGGGGTATCATTCAGAAGAGATTTACTGGTACCTGGATTACTGTTGCCGGGATGATTATGGAGCTGGTATAGAGATCATAAGTGCATGGGCAGGTATTCATTATTTTGCTTCCCGCAAGGGCAAGGCGGCCAATGCAGATAATGCTGCGGTGCTTACCTGGCCGGAAGGGAATGGACACCTGGTGAAAAAGATGCGTGATATTATAGGAGCGCGTATCCAGACTGATAGCCTGGCATATAAGGTAACACCTGCCGGTGATAAGGTATGGGTCGATTACCTGGATGTAAAAACAGGTGCTACAAAACGAATCATTGCTAACACCTGTATCATGGCAACACCGCAGTTCGTTACGCATCGGTTATTACCGGATGGTGATTACGATCATCATTTCAACTATTCACCGTGGCTGGTCGCTAATATTACCCTCGATCCTTTATCTGATTCAAGGGGGTTCCAATTGTGCTGGGACAACGTCTTTTACAAAAGTCGTTCCCTGGGTTATGTAAATGCACAGCATCAGCGCTTAACATTGGAGGTTCCTGCACAGCAGGTGCTGACATATTACCTGCCGCTGGATCACCTGCCACCTGCTGATTCCCGTAGATATGCATTGAATTTGCCACATGAGCAATGGGTGAAATTGATAACTGATGATATGGAAGTAGCGCATCCTGGCATTCACGCGCTCATTAAGGACATTGAAGTATGGATATGGGGGCATGGTATGATTCGCCCTACAGTTGGATTTATAACGGGTGCGAACGTAGTGGCTGCGCGGGAGAGTAAGCATAAGAATATCTTTTTTGCCCATTCAGATCTGAGTGGGATTTCTATATTTGAGGAGGCGTTTTACTGGGGTAATAAGGCTGCGGATGGTGTATTGGCTACAAAAGAAAGTAAGACATTCCATTCCCATTCTTCATAATGAATAACCAAAATGTATTAGCGGTTTAAGATTTATTAAACAAGTTTATTATTAGAAAGCTACCTGTGCAATTATACTTTGGATTAAATCTGCTGGAACTGATAAATCTTCAAGAAATATATCGTTATACCTGAACTCAAAAAGTCCACACAGGTCCTACTAAGTTTTGTGTTGGATAGTATTGGGGATGATCATGGAGCGATAGATTTATTGTTTAATCGATTTGAAAATCAAGTAGTCGGTTTACCAAATCAAGGGAAAGCAAATCTTGGCGAGGTAACATTCTTTTATCCTGGTTTCCCCTTAAGATTGTACGCGCTAAGAGTAAATAATCGCTCAGATTTGGTTGTTCTATTTAATGGCGGAGTAAAGTCAGCTTCAACAACCCAGGCAAGTAAGGATCTGAATTTAAAATGGCGCGAGGCTTGCCAATTTGCTAGAAGAATAGAAGAAGCATTACAGGATAGGGAGATCAGCATTGACCTAAAAAAACAGGAAAATACGAGCTAATGATAGTGAGGAAATTATTTTATAAAATCTTATCGATATGCGAAGTAAAGTAGCAACGCAAATTCAGGAGGAAACACCGGAAGAAGTGAGAATATTTGTAAGACAATATACTGATATTGTCATTAGGATTAACCAGATTTTGCAGGCAAAAGGATATACACAAAAAGACCTCGCTGAAAGAATGGGGAAAAAACCCTCTGAGATAAATAAATGGTTAAAAGGTAATCATAATTGGACGTTGATGACATTGGCTAAATTAGAAGCCGAGCTTGGAGAACCAATAATTCATATTTCAAACCACCGTTTGCAAAAAAATAGAAAGAAACAAATTGCTTGAAACACTTGAAGGCACATGTTTTAGGTAAAAAAACAGCTTGAATATATCTTCCGGCTATCTATAATTTGTCATATGTCTATAGCAACATTGCTTCAAGTGCTTAAACCTTAATCTTTCATTATTATAGGGCCAGGTTTCGATTGCGCTGTGCAAAGTCCGTGAGGCGGGGATTTATAGATGAAAGGCCTCGAAATTACCCGGCAGGCGCCCAATCCTGCCCTACAAAGTCTATTGAGTAGTCATCAGAGATGGTGGCACGAAGCTGCCGAAGGTATGCCACCTTGAAACGTCTGAGTGATTGGATTAAATTCTATAGACATAAGTTACCGATAGGAGAACTTATTGGAGAATTGAACCAGAAGCTTCGTGGCCATTATGCTTACTATGGTATTACATTTAACAGTAGGAAGTTGTATACATATTACAATCAGACAAAGTACCTGCTTCATAAGTGGTTCAGCCATCGGGGCGGTAAGCGAGTCTGGACATGGAATAAAATAGCAAAACTGACTACCGTTTGGTTCCTACTTATAAGACCAAAAATCTATCATAGTTTTCAAATAGCGAAGCCGTAAACAGAGGAACCGTGTACAGGAAATCTGTTCGCAGGGGTGTGTGGGGGAGGTAACGAACCGCTCTACCCGGAACCTGTTTGTAGAAGATTTGTCTGCCATCCAATGTTTCATTGCTGGATTAAATATGAAAATATATTGAAAGCTGGATATTATCTAATCTATCTAGGTCACAGTGCATTCAGTAGATCTGATCTGTTAGTGCTGATACAGCAGTTCTTATTAGATAATTTCATAATAATACAATGGCCCTATAAATTAATCCTGTATTACCCAATTTATTGCTCTAACTTTAGCAAGGTTGCATTTGGCCCCTTCTGATTTGTTTTGGGCTTCTTTTTCTTCCTAAGTTGATGTTTTTTAGCAGTATATGTGTTAAATTAAAATTATAATTGTGAATATTTTTGTAGGTAATATAAGTGACAGAACAACTGAAGATGAAATATGGTCTTTATTTGACCCATTTGGAGTTGTATATAGTATTAATGTGGCTTATGATAAGTACAGTGGCCGTTCTAAAGGCTTTGCATTCGTTGAAATGCCGGACGATTCCAATGCAGTACAGGCAATTAAGGAATTGAATAATTCAGTAGTTGCTGGCCAGACAATAGTAGTGTATGAGGCTCGTCCAAAACCTGAAAGACCAGAAAATAATCGTTTCTCCGGATCCGGCCCAAGACCTGGATTTAGACCCAGATACTAATAGCTGGATGTTTTAAAACGTCGGTTATTTTTATCCGTTAAGAGAACAGAAGAGCAAAGCCGCAGAATACGTTAAGTAGTTTGTGGCTTTGCTCTTGCTTTTCTGTGGACCAAATAGTAGCAACCCAAGCTTGCATTGTTTAGAAAGAAACCCTAAGCCTGATTTCGAAATAATGTGATTTACCACACGCGGAACTTACTATTTAGTTCACGCGCAGTCAATTGGGTGCTAATGGGAAATATGAAACCTAATACAATGAATGAGGATGCATTTGCAAATTCTGGTGACGGAATCATTATTTATGGAATTAAAGCAAACTCCTTTACGCTATCCTAAATCAACGCGCCATACAATTCATCCTTAAACAACACTCTTTCATTATTCCTCACCCCCGTGATCATACGCTGTTGCCCGCCACCAACATCAACCGTGCCTCGGCATACCCCATCTCTTCACTCTTCTGAATCAAGGCATTATGTTCACATCATTATTAATAGTGAAAATATCCTGTGTGTAATATAAAAAAGCAATGTTGTAGCGTGTCGTAAATTGAATTAATATTAACCACTAAACACCCAATTTCTCTACCTGATGATCACTGCCTACCACATCATTGCATCTGAAAATATTGACTTTCCTGTAGACCTTACCATGGACTTTTCTAAAGGCATGCCCGAAATGGAGCAAGCCGAAAGATTTAAATATTTTAATTCCCATTCAAAAGGAATAAAATGGTACACCGGTGAAGATGAACACATTATTTACGAAGAAGGTCAAAATATTCACGGCCTTATAACCCCTGATTTTAAAAAATTCGTAGCCGTATATCAATATAACCATCCTGAGTTCAATTCGCCCAGTAACGTTGTTATTTACAACGAAGACAAGACGATCCATATGAGGGTACCTCTTGTCTGCCCGGTTTCAGCCAAAAATATCGAAAGTGATAGCGCATTCGAAGGCCTGTATATAGGTGGTGTCGTATGGAAACGAAATCAGCTGGGAGAAATTATAACGGCATTGAACCTTATATTCAACAGGGAATATGTCGAAACCAGAGTGTTTGATTATATTACCGGTGAAATCGGGGCCTGTATTGGTACATATAGATTATAACCCTTCAGAAAAAACTAGCACCCAACTATGAAATATTTATTTATCATCTTTTTCCTCTTCTGCACAATGACCACTGTAGGTCAAGCCGTATTCCCTGCTGGTTTTAAATTAATAAAAGGTGACAATTTATCGGGAGAGGATGATATGTACACCAACGTGAAAGATGTATTTCGAATTCATACCTATTGGCGTTCCTACGAAGGAGACTACATCTGGAACGATGAAAAATATAGAAAATTTATGTCAGAAAGCGTTGGCTACCCTATGTATCGAACAAAAGATAGCCTCTTGTGGGGAACCGGAAAATTGGATGGATTTTACTCATATACAGTAGTAGACTGGAGCGGGGAAATATTCGAACTTTACTCTAAAGAAAACGATGCAGATTTCGCTACCTATTCAAAATGGCTGATCTCCTCTATAAGAGAGTACCGTAAAAAAGGGAAGAAGTTCATGTTTGCAAGAAGACTGCATATGGTATCGTAGTCTTATTCATATTCACCATTTATAATAGCAAGCGATTCAATATTAGCTTAGTGGTAATTAAAAAAAATGTGTTTCTTTATCTTCATATTTAAAAAATGCATTGTACCGTATGGTACCTTATATCTGTTTTAAAGCTAGTCAGTAAAGATAAGAAGTTGGCCCATAGACAGTTTTCAAAACTCAATTAATAATTAAGTTTTCGATCTAACATTCTCCAACATATTACCGTTGCCGTAGTTTAAGCTAATAATACATTCTTATGAAAATTGGTATCCCCCTTTGTAGCTTGCTTTTTTTGTTACAGCTGCAGCATATATGATAACTTAGGCAGTAAACTGTTGGAACTCAGTAATGTTAAAAAGAGTGATAATTTTATTTCAAATGTTGTTGTTGATTTAGATAATAATGGGAAATTAAAAGGTCAATGATTAAGGTTATGCAGAAAGTTATTCTCTTTTTTACGCTGCTTATCGTTATCAGTTCTTGCAATTATAAATTGCTGGTAAGTAAGGATAGGATATATACTAAAAGGACTGGTTATTTAGTTTTTTTCAACAATCAAAAGTATTTTTTTCCGGTAAAACACATCGACGGAAACCACTTTTTTACTTCGAAGATCAATAACCCGGGTCACCTTGTTTCATTTGACAGAGACGAGGCTGCATTTTCCTATGCAGCAGAAAAGTATACTATAGATTATGAGTATTTAAATAATGGAGAGAAGATTTTTGTCAGAGACACTGTTCGAATATTGCCGGTAGAAATTGGATCCATACCTGATGGCTTTAAAAGCAAACAGGGATTACCAGGTGATTTTATTATTAAATACGATAATAAAGTAAAACGGCTTAAATATTATGTTACAAATAACGAGTCAGTATGGAATGTCTATACCATACTGCCGGAAGATGGCAAGGATGTAGAGGAATATTATAATAAATACGGTCCTGAAGAACCTCGAATGAGATAAGAGCAATGATTTCTGAATTTTCCTCTATGGAAAAATATTTAGATAATAGTTTTATGCGTTTGTTGAAAGATAGGTATAGATCATATAGTAACATGCTACGATGAAATTCCTGTTTTACTTGTTCATATACCAGAGTACCAGGATAAACCCGTGCATATTAACGATCAAATTTCATTTACATTTTAGGGGTATACCTGGTTTGATATCGAAACATCAGGGTTACCAAATCACCTTCCAAAAATATTAGCAACTGGCTACACTATTTCTACATCTGATAATTAGTATTATCATATTGATAATGAATTGATTAACTGTAATTTTTCTTTATTTATTACTTGTCATGTATAAAAAAGTAAATTGTCTTTGCATGACAATTGCCTCATGTATAATTTCTATGTATGAAACCTGATAAGCCATATAATGATCTTATTCCACTACCTCCACGAAGAACGATGATAGAAACACTGCCAATATTACGGCAATTGGTTAATTCGTCAGTGGCTTTAGCAGAATTAAAAGGATTGGCTAATATTTTACCCAATCCCAATATTTTGCTCAATGCAGTTATATTAAAAGAGGCAAGCGCCAGTTCAGAGATTGAAAATGTTATTACAACTCAGGATAAGCTTTATCAGGCATTATCTGCTGATACTTTATATCCTGAACGGAATCGAGCAAACTGCGAAGCAAACAATTAATCAGATTAAAGAGATTAATAGGTTATTTATTGCCACACAGGAGAAAATAAAACTTGAGGCTGAAAAGCTATACGATAAAGAGTTGGTAGAACTATTATTTGAACAACCTTATTGTAGAATTGAATATGTGATTGAGCGATTAGGTGTATCAAGAATTACTGCATCTAAATATTTGAAAGGATTGGAAGAGATAGGGATATTAGAATCCAGACGTGTGTGGAAGGAAATATTACATATCAACACAAACTTATTTGCACAGCTAAAAAGTTAATTAACATTAGCAGGGAATTGCTACATCAGAAAATTCAATTGATTTCGAACTCCAATGTATTTGAAAACAAACAAGTTAGGGGTTCATAATTATGTGTAAAAAAGCGAAACCTGCTCTTTGAGCGGGTCTTGCTTTTTTGCGGGCTACGAGGGACAACTTTCGAACCAGTTTAAGGATGATTTATCTAAAATCCATGTTTTTATTAGAGAAATCTTTCTCATTCGTTTATGACACCCTCTTTTATTTGCTGATAAATGACTGATAAAATCGGATGTTTATTTATTTTAATATTATAACTTGCAATTCATTGTTTAAGATCCACCTATACTTATGGCAGTTAGTTTATACCCTCCTGTGTAGCACGATTTAAAGCAGCGTTCAATATTATCACCACATTTTTAATGTTTTATGAGATTACGACTAAGAACAGTCCCTATTTTATTATTCCTGTTCCTATTGAATTTAGCATCCCGGGGGCAAAATCAAGGCACGGCTTCCTCACAGGCCATTGGTCCTACAACGACTATTCCGAGTCCGGAAGTCGCGGAATTGGGCACATTCGGCTTAATACCTGCAAGTCCATTTACAGGCCAGGCAGATGTCAGCATTCCTTTATACGATGTATCGTACAGGGATATATCAGTGCCGATCACTTTGAGATATGATACAAAGGGAAATAAGGCAGATGATCATCCGACGTGGGTAGGCTTGGGCTGGTCGCTACAGGCGGGAGGAGCAATTTACAGGAAGGTGAATGGGCTTTATGATGAGACAACACAGCAATTTGCGGGAAACACCAGGAGTTATAACTATTATGACAACTGTGGACGTGTGACCAGGAATTTTAATAATAATGATTCTATGGCAGCATACCTGTTATGGGGCCAGCAAAGCGCAGCTAACCTGGATAACAATAGCTTTGATAGTTCACCTGATGAGTTTATTTTCAATTTTAATCAATACTCTGGCAGCTTCTTTCTATACAGACAAAGTCCCAATGATACTATAAATATCAGGGTTAGGAGTAACGGGAGCTATAAGTTGAAAGCAGATATACTGGAAATTAAGAACAATTTAGACTACGATGATCAGTTAACCAAAATAGGATTTAACGGATTTACGCAAAATCATATCACGAGAGCTATCTATAAGATCCGGATCATAGACGAAAAGGGTACGCAGTATATTTTTGGCGGTAATGTGAATGCCATTGAATTTAATACCACGGGAAGTTTTAGTCCTACTACAAATACCATCACCTCTACATGGCACCTTACTGAAATAAGGTCTCCCCTTGGCGCTGTAGTCACTTTTGATTATAAAAGAGTTGGACGAACACATATTAAGACAATACAGCGTGATTTAACTTATTGTGATGCAACGCTCTCTATGGATGGAAAGTTTTTATTTGTCTTAGATCCGGCATCTGCGGGTAAAGAAGTAAAGGGTAGCGGAGAACGGATGTTGTTTACCGTGCATAACCCTGTTTATCTTGCTTCTATCAAAACCCCATCACAGGAGATCAATTTTTCAAGTAGCCGAAGCACAGAGTTAGGTTATGAGATGGACTATAACGAATTAAGTAAAATGAATGGGCAGGTGGCAGCTTCATCTTCAGACAGAGATTCCAGTCATTGGCAAAAATTGGATGGTATTGATATCGTCGGAATAAGGAAGATAAAATTCAACTACCTGGAACAGCGATCAAGGCGTTTGCAGTTAAGCAGTCTGGAGCTAAAAACAATTTTAGACAGAACATTACAGACTTATACATTTTCCTACAATTCCAGAAATTTACCAGGTAATTACAATGCAAGACTAACCGATCATTGGGGTTATTATAATGGAAAGTTGTATAAATATACGCAGGATTATCTCAATACCAGGACCCCTGATGCTAATTACATGAATGCTGAGATGCTGGAAAAGATCACCTACCCTACAGGTGGTTATCTAAAGCTGGTATATGAGCCGCATAGTTATTCCAAAGCTGCTAATCAGTATCCAAACTTTGATGTGGTGCAAAATGCTACTGATAACATAGCAGGAGGACTACGTATAAAGAAATTGATAGCAGCAGCAGATGCTGGAGCAACGCCGATAGAGAGGGAATATTTTTATAATAAAGATTACTTATCCGGAGGTACAAGATCCAGTGGAATACTTGCTGCAAATCCTGTTTATATGGATGAAGGTAGCGTGACCAGTAGTTACGACCATAATCTGGTTTGGCGATTTGCACGGGTTATGGATAACAGCCATATGCCATTGAGTACGACCAATGGTAATCATATTACCTACTCGGAAGTGACGGAGAAGAGCAATGGTGGCTATACCGTTTATAAATATAGTAATCATGATAATGGCTACCAGGATAAAGCTGCTGATATAACAATTTCCAGTTTTTCCTTCAATTATGATGATGCTGCGTTTATAAGTATGGAATCATACAGGGGGATGCTTTTATCCAGCGAGATTTATAACAGTCAGGCGGTGTTGTTGAAAAAAACATCAATGGAGTATAGCATCAATACAACCAGTTCTGAATACTGGGTACCGGATTTTTACCGATTCGAGACAGTGGTGAACTCCTTACAGCTGGTTAAAATTGCCAAGATCGTTCATTACACCAAACCTCCCTTATTAACAAAAGTTACAGACGTGAATTATGCGCAGGGAGGATCCGGCCAGGCTGTGACAACCGTGCAGGTTAATAATTACTTTGAAAATAACGAGACAATTGGTGCTGCCCAGATGTATGATAATTACCAGCCGGTTAGTAGTAAGATCATTAGTAGTAAGGGCGATGTGCTAACATCAACATTTGTTTATCCTTATACTAAAATTCTGAGTGGTAATGATCCGAATGGACTGTACAAAAAAATGTTGAGTAATAATCTAAATGCCAATGTGCTAACCCGGTATGAACTTAAGAATAATGTTCAGGTGAGTCTGACAAATACCGGGTATTATGAGAACCCGTACGGAAAAATTTTGCCTCAATATTTTCAACGACAGGCAGGTACTTCAGACGAGATGTATACTGATATGGTTGTAGACAGATTCGATGATGATGGGACCATATTAAACGTAACCAAAAGAGGTGGGTTGCAGATGGCATATTTGTGGGATTGTAAACATCAGTATCCTATAGCTTCTGCTGTAAATGCTACAGCGGGTAATATACAGTATTTCTCATTTGAAAATAATAATGCACCTGGATGTGAGAATGCAGCTAATGTAAAGGTTGACGTTACATCGCCTTCAGGAAATCATTGTTGTTATGTAGATGGCAGAATGACATTGTCAAGGCAGATAGCAGGGTGGACTACATCATTGGATCATATTGTATCCTACTGGAGTAAAAGCGGTGCATTTACGGTACCGGCTTCGATTAATATGGTACAGGGGAAAACCTTGAACGGCTGGACTTATTATGAACATCTGGTTCGCAATGTTGAAAATATCAATCTGGAAGGAACCGGTTATGTAGACGAGATCAGGGTATATCCTGCCAATGCGCAGCTAACCACTTATGCTTACCTGCCTAACATTGGTATGATTGCACAATGTGATGCTAAAAATAACTATACGTTTTATGAGTATGATACTTTTGGTCGCCTGCATCTTATCAGGGATCAGAACAAGCATATCATAAAAATGATCTGTTATAATTATAAGGGGGAGGAAGAGATCTGCAATGAAAATATTTATTATAGTAAGGAAATAGTAGAATCTGCCAGAGCTTGTGAACCCTACCAGTATGGTGTACCGTCAAGTTCCCCTTTGGTTCCATATGAAGTGAAGTACGGGAAGTATATTTCTAATATTAGCCAGGCGGATGCAGATCAGAAGGCGCAGACCGATGTAAATGAAAATAAGGTGAAAAATGCCCAAAAGGTCTACTCCTGTCAGTTTTATAATCAGCGCCTGACATCTACTCCTGTTGAAAAACAATGCACTAATGGTTACAGGGGCACAACCTCAGTATATGTCGTGGATTCAATGACATATTTTAATCCATACTCCCAGGCGGATGCAGATGAAGATGCCCGGGCAGATATTCGTGCCAATGCCCAAACTTATGCCAATGATCATGGCACATGTTATTGTTCCGGCGAAGATAAAAAAGTGATCAATGGATATTGTGAAACGGGGAAAATGGAAGTCGTAGGTGCCACCGTTGTAGGAGGGAAAGTACATTGCGTATATCGTTATAGATTCTCAGATGGATCTGTAACATCTAATATCACTGACCCCCGGGTTGGTGAATGTACACTATAGCAACGACCATGATTCCCCTTAACTAATTATTATCTATGAAACGAGCAATATTAAATCAATATACATTGCTGAGTGTGATAATGGCAGCTGCCAGCAGCACTTATGCACAGAATAAACCATCAACAGGTCAGCTTCCGGCTGCGACTCCGGTTGTACAGCCGGTGGTACCTAACCCTTCGATTAATTTTATCCGTGTACTGATACCGAAAGGGCCTTCCGGTGATACAGCATTTATACAGTCTCAAAACAGAACACCTGTAGAGATTAATCAGTCCACCCAATATATGGATGGATTGGGACGACCATTGCAGGGCGTGGTGAAAGGTGTCAGTCCACAGCAACATGACCTGGTAACAACTGTAGTGTATAATGAGGATGGAAAACAGCAATACAGCTATCTTCCTTACGCCCAGTATGACGGGAATATGAGTGATGGGCGATTTAAAGCGGATCCGTTTGGTTCTCAGAATACGTTTTACAATAATGCAGACTTGAATCCGGGCTTTAAGGATGATAAGATCCTATATGGGCAGCAGCTCTTTGAAGCATCCCCGTTGAGTCGTGTACTCCAGACCTATGCGCCAGGTAATAGTTGGGCGAAAGAAGGCGGCAGTCACCCGGTTAAAAACCAATACATGGTCAATCTGCAAACAGATTCTGTCAGGATCTGGAATGTCAGCACGAGCTATCCGATATCACCTGGTTTGTATGCCGCGGGAGAGCTGTTCAAGAATATCACTACAGATGAAGCCGGGCATCAGGTAATAGAATTTAAAGACAAAGAAGGACGATTGATCCTTAAGAAAGTACAATCATCTGATGCACCTGATATATACAACACACATGCCAACTGGTTATGTACCTATTATGTGTATGACGATTTGGGGCGTGTAAGTATGGTAATCCCACCTTTAGCCGTAGGATTGCTGAACAGGAGTAATAACTGGACGATCACTGAGGGGGTTGCCAATTCGCTTTGTTATCTAAATCAATATGATAGCAGGAACAGAGTTGTCGTTAAGAAAATTCCTGGATCAGGTGCTGTACACATGGTATATGATACCAGGGACAGGTTGGTATTTAGTCAGGATGAAGTGCAGAGGAAGAAATCGCCTAATGAATGGATGGTAGTATACTATGATGCATATGACCGGGCGAACATGACAGGCATATATAAATCTGGTAAAAGCAGATCTGATCTGCAGACAGATATGAATGCAATAGGTGCGCAGGTAAACCTGATCCCCTATGCATCACCATATAGTGCAGATCTGACGATATCCAGCTACGATGGTCGCAGTGCATATATAGCATCCAGGTCCATTGAATTTGTACCCGGCTTTACTACTTCGGATAATTCGAATTTTGTAGCTTATATAGATAACACAACAGGAGGAAACATAATTGAACTTCAGTCAATTAATCCCGTTCCAAATATTAACGCAGCAGATATCACTCCATTAACCTATATATATTATGATGATTATGGTTTTACAGGTCAATCTGCATTTAGTAATGCCGAGGCAGTCAATTTAAATGCAGGAAGTAATCCGTATGCGGAGGCCTTTCCGACTGCTAACAGCAAAATGACAAAAGGTTTGATAACCGGGAGTCGGGTTAGAGTGATAGGGACGGATAAGTGGTTGACTACAACGAATTATTATGATGACAAAGCACGAATCGTTCAATTGATCGCTGACAATGCAGTTGGTGGGAAAGATGTGCTTACCAGTCAATATGATTTTTCTGGTAAGGTATTAAGTACTTTTCATCGTCACAGTAATCCTAAAAGTACGGTAACTCCACAGATGACCATTCTTACCATGAATTCATATGATCATGCTGGGAGGTTGTTAACTGCTGTACAGCAGTTGAATGGTGATGCAGCAAATCAGGTAACCATCGCATCCAATACTTACAATGAGCTGGGGGAGATCAGGGAAAAGCGATTGGGTATATTACCGGATGGAAGGCAGTTAGATGTTATGAAATATACCTATAATGTACGTGGCTGGTTGTCTGGCATAAACCCTGCTTATGTAAATGGGATTGGTAGCAGTGACAACTGGTTTGGTGAGGAAGTAAGCTATGATCAGGGGTTTGCTGAGCAGCAGTTTAACAGTAACTTGTCTGGTGTGAAATGGAAGAGCAGAGCTGATGGTACGCCAAGAGCCTATGGACTGAAGTATGATAATACCGGTCGCTTGACAACAGCAGATTTTACCCAGCAGACCAATGGTGCAGCTGAGTGGACACAGGATAAAGTAGATTTTTCTGTTAGTGGCCTTTCCTATGATGAGAATGGTAATATTCAGAAGATGATACAGAAGGGTATGATTGGCACCAGCAGCAGAATAATAGACAATATGACCTATAGCTATGATCCTGCTGGCAGTAACAAATTAAATGCTGTAAGTGATAATGTCAATACAGCTTCTGCCAAGCTGGGTGACTTCATAGATGGTAATAAATCTGATGTAGACTATACTTATGATGCGAATGGCAACCTGGTGGAAGATCGGAATAAAGGTATCAGTAAGATCACTTATAACCACCTGAACCAGCCGACCTTAATAGAAGTGACCGGGAAGGGTACCATTGCTTATCAGTATGATGCAAATGGTCAGAAGTTAAATAAGACGGTGAAAGATAATTCGGATCCAGGCGCACCTGTAGTAAGGACGACGGATTATATAGGAGGTTTTATATATGAGCTGGATACATTAAAGCAGATTAATTTTCAGGATGGACGTATTCGCCCGATCGTAAAGCAAGGAGAGCCGGTGAGATATACATATGATTACTTTGAAAAGGATCATTTGGGTAATGTACGTGTTGTACTAGGTACGCTTGCAGACTCCAGTATTTATGCAGCAACTATGGAGATGAATAACGCGGAAAAGGAAAACGCCCTGTTTAATAATATTGAGAATACACGCGTGGTATTACCGGCGGGCTATCCAGCTGATCCTACTACCAATCCCAATAGTGCTGTTGCAAGGCTTAATTCTCAGGGGCAAAAGATAGGTCCGTCAATTGTGTTGCGGGTAATGGCAGGAGATACAATCCGTGCAGCGGTAAAAGCGTTTTATAAGAGTGTGGGTAATAATACCAGTGACGCAACGCCGGCGAGCATGTTAAGTGCGCTTGCACAGGCATTTTCGAATACGGTGATCACAGAAGGACCGCATGCTGGTATAAGTGGTAACACGGGGATCGAAAGCGCTTTTACAGAAGCTGAATATAACCAGGTAATGACCAGGGATCCTTATAATTTCGATCCTGGAAAGCCAAGGGCTTATCTGAGTTATGTTTTCTTTGATGACATGTTCAATTTGGTGGATGATAACAGTGGTTTTAAGCAGGTGAGTGGTGCGCCGGATGAGTTAAAGTCATTGGTGACTAATAGGATGGTGGCGAAGAAATCGGGTTACCTTTATATTTATGTAAGCAATGAAAGTGCAGATTATGTGTACTTTGATAATATGATAGTGGTGCATAACCAGGGACCGTTGTTGGAAGAGACGCATTATTATCCATTTGGATTGACGATGGAGGGGATTTCCCGAAAAGGACTTAGAGGTCCGGCTTATATTAATAACCGTAATAAATTTAATGGAATAGAGCATACAACAGAATTGGATATGAACCAATATGATGCTTATTTCCGTACATTGGATCCTCAGATAGGTAGATGGTGGCAAATTGATCCGAAACCGTCAGATTGGGAAAGCCCTTATGTTGCAATGGGAAATAATCCTTTCCGATATTCAGACTTTTTAGGAGATACTTTGATCCCTACAGGAGAGGGGGTTGGTGATTTACAAGCCAAGTTAGATAACGGTACTGGAGGTTATTTTAAGTCCAACATATTGGATAATGGAGCTGTGGTATTTGAGCCTACAGGTAAAGAAGGCAAAATGTCAGATGAACAAAATGCTTTTTATTCCCAGATGAATTCAATTTTTACAGATAAAAAGAAAGTAAGCATTGAATTCGTTAAAAGCGACCCTGATGTTGTTGTAGGTAGCTATGAGCAGGGAAAAATCGATATGGATGATGTTGATAAATTTGCTGGTGGAAAAATTATATCTCCTTATTCCATGTTAGCACATGAGATCACAGAACAGCAAGGTAAACAAAAGAAGCATTTGAAATATGATCCCGCTCATAAGCTAGGTGCAAAAGCTGAAACGCCGATCACCGGTTTTGAAAGAAACCTCAAATACGAAATCCATGATTTGTTTGAGGATGTATCTGGGCCTACTGGTGTAGTTGTATTCGAATATAAGAAAAATGGGACAGCTACTAAGGTTGTATTAAGAATTAAGAACGGCAACATTGTAAATGTAATAGAAAATGCGAAGTAGTATATTTTTGGTAATTGTGATTTTTTCATTTGCCTGCAGTTGTGCAATTTTTAAACGTAGTGCTAACAGTAAGTTGGGAATTCGTTTTAAGGATAATTTTAGAGTATTAGACTCGGTGGTTAATGAAAATCCTATGAAGAATAAATATTTTAACTGCCCCATGCAGATAAAATTTATGGAAGAGTATACAGGAATTCCAGCTGATGGAGAAGGTACTTTAATTGGACGGATCTGGTTTAGTAAAAAGACATGGGAGGCTTGGCACAGGTGGTATAATAAGCACTATAGAAAATGATTAAAAAGTTATCAAAAGAGCTGGTTTATAAAGAACCAGCTCTTTTTTTTGAATAATTTCATGGTTTTTTTTAATATTTCTTAATAGGCACTTTGCAGAAATTACTAAACAATTCAAGTCAGGTAAAGACTATCATCCTGATGATGGCAAGCCGAGGATGCCCTTGTCAAACTTTTCCATCATCCCTGCAACTGCTTTTTACTTAAGCAGTTGGTTATCGTACTGACTAAACAAAAACGTGATATTCTGATGCAATACACTACTAGGATTAGAGGTATCCGTTGGCTGAGTTAACGCAAATATGGTAACACCATAATTTTCCCTTAATGCCTCGGCTAATTTAATAGCAGCACCTCCTGTTCAGGAGAAACGGTCAAGTGTATAAACTAATATATGGCTCACTTTCCCCTTGCAGTTTTTAATAAAATCCAACATCCGATTAAATTCTTTACGACCATCGGTTTTCGCGCTCTCATAAGTACCTCCGAAGTAACCGATGATACCCAAATTGTTCTTACGGGCAGATTCTTCCATTGATTTACGCTGAACATCCAGACTTAAATTATGGTCTGCCTGTTCTTTACTGGATACCCTGATATATCCACAGCCGCCTGTGCGGCCACTTTGACAGGCTGCTTTTGGGAATAGTTTCCAAATTGTTTAAAAGCGTTAATTGTCTTGTTCTGCTTTCTCAAAAGCTATGATTTATCAATTTCTTCCACTATCTCTTTAATTTGTTTGCTAAGTATTTGGGTTACTAAGCCACCACAGGGATATGATATAGTCAAGATTAACGACCAGCGTAAAATTGTTGTGAACGAGGTAGGTAAGAAGATCAGGAATTCATTTATCTGGAAGGCTGAGGGTATGAAGAATGAGGAAATTATTTCAAGGCTGAAGGCTATGGGAGTAAAAATGTACAAGCAGCAGTTAACTAAGATATTTAAACGGCCGTTCTATTGCGGTATGATTACACGGGTTAACGGAGTGCCACACAAAAAGGAACAAGACGCTGCTCCCCTTAAAATCTTTATTAAATGTGATACCTGCAACCAGCCATTTACAGGTTATGTAGTCAAAGCAAAATCACTGAGGTATTACAAGTGCCGAAAGGATGGTTGTAAATGCAATAAAAGCACCAAAAGGATGCACGAACTGTTTGAGCAGTTACTAAGTCAATTCTGTTTTGATGATAAACAGATAGAATCCCTTCGAGAGGTACTTATTGAGGAGTATTATGAAATAAAAAGGGAAAACATGGAACAGCAGAAAATATTTACCGCCCAACTGAAAGAGATCGATATTTAGATCCTCCAGCTTGGAGGAAAGTAGGTATATATTAAAAAAAATAGGGTAGGAAACGTTTGACAAGTTTTATTCCCGGTATAATAAGGAGCGGAATCTTATTTTCACCAAATTGGAAAAATGCACCGGAAGTATTTCGAACCCTGAAGAAGTAATAAACCAAGCCATAGCTCTTTCTTCAAGTCTCGCTATGGTATGGCGTTCCAGTAACACAGGTGCAAAAGAAAACCTACAAACCCTGGTATTTCCCGATTGAATCATCTACGACCGCCAAAATGAGGCATTTCGAGCCCCAAAGGTAAACTACATTTTCTCACGGATTGCCCACCTATCGGGCAATCCACCTCAAAACGAAAAAGGGACCGATCATCTTTTCGATAATCAGTCCCTTTTTGCGTAGAAAGAGGGATTCGCCCCCCCCGAACTGTTACAGTCAAAATCATTTAAGACATGACCAGCAATTTCGGTCTCAAACATTCCCAAACACGAAAAAGGCCTTCAGATGAAAAATCTGGAGGCCTTTAATCTTTTGCTAAACCGGTCGGTTTATTTAGCGGGGCGGAGGGGACATCTTTCGAATCTATTTGCAAAAGATTTATCTAAAATTCAGGCTTTTATTAGTGAAGAAAAACTATAAAAGCAGTTACAATAGGAACGCCCTACAGACACAATTGTATTTTATTATAGTCTACCGCTTATTTCTGTCAATAATTCTCTCAATAAGCAAATTGATGCCTTGACTAGGATCTTTTATTTTTTGTAAAGCTTCATAATATTCTGAAAATGATTCCGGTTTTATTCTTATTTCTTCATTAATCAAATGAACTATTGCCAATTTTGTATAAGATTCTAATTTATTTTTCTGTGCTTCTGCTATTGCTTCAGAATATTTTTGACGTCCCTCCTCATACAATCCGCTTCTAAATAATGATAATCCATGGGTTGCTATTAAACATACTTTAGTCTCAATTTCTTGAACATTATTAATTTCAACCTTACGTAAATATTCAAATGCCCTATCTGTATCACCTAACATTGCATAAGAGTATGAAATATTATTTATTGTCATAGCATTATTAGGATTTCCAATCAATCCTGCCAGGCAGAAATTTATAGAAGATTCATAGTCTTCTAAGTAGATGGATGAGATATAATGTCCCAGAGATATAGGTCGTTTGGCAAAAGGCATTTCCAAAAACCATGCTTCTGCATTTTTAAGTGCATTGCGAAACTCATTCTTATTTAACTGATCAAACGCCAATGCTTCATAGTTACTTTTAACATTGTAATCATTAATATTAAATGAATCAAATAATTTATCCCTTGTATTTGCCCATTCTACTTGAGCTAAAGAATTCTCATTTGGATTAATCAGTGCTTGGTTAAAATGAGATTTGCTTTTTTTTCGATTGCCTTGAATTAATTCTATTGTTCCTATTGAGGAAGCCAATTCGGAAATACTAAATGAATTATACTTTTTAGAATTCAATATTTCAATTCCTCTTTTTATGTGTGCCGAAGTTTTTCCTTTAATAGATGATATTGCTATTTCTGATGCTATTATCCATGGGTCATGAGAAATTAGGTTAGATTTTTTTAATGCTGTATGAGCAGTATCTATATCATTAAAGTGAGTATTCAGTCTTGCGAAGGACCGTAAAACATATCTATTATTAGGCGATAGTGATTTTGCAATCAATATACTTTTAAGCGCTTTATCATTTTGAGCAATTATTGAATATAATCTTGCTAATTCAACATATACAAATGCATTCCCAAAAATTTGCTTAGTTAGACTCTTTAGTTGTTTAATTTTTTCATGGATAACAGACTGGTTATTTGACTCTATAAATTCCAAAATTCCATTTATTTCATTTCTAACACCATTAGATTTAATATTTAGTATACTTCCGGCTGTTTTAATTTGGGCGCTCGTACTTTCATTAGGTTTAGATAATATATATTCTGCAGCGTTAATTACGTTTGGGTCATTAGAGATATTATTAACAACTGCTGCACTAATCAAATCTCCAGCAAATGATAATGTTCTGTATTTATTAAAATCTGTAATATAATGGGCTATGTTACTTTTATTAAAAGTCCTATTATTAATGCTCAAGCTTTCGGTTTCACCAAGTAGAATGGTTTTTTTAATGCTACGAAAGCTTGGTAATACTCTTCTGTCTTTATTTGAAAATTCGTTTAACATTTCAATTATGAATTATATTGTATCTCGCCTTTAGATGAAGCAATGAGAGCATAGAAATAAATCTTTCTAATTCATATTGGTTCCCATTTATAAGCTGATTTTTTTTATGGCCTCGTTTTTCAGGAATAGGAAAGCACAAATACCTAACAATTTCGCTAAGTGACGATTTTAAAAACTCATCTTTAATACTGGCTTCAAAATCGAGTACTCCTTTTTGAAATGCATCAATTAGATAGTCCTTTACTTCATCAAATGTTCCTCGCCAATTATCCCACGATTTGGTTGATTCTAAGTTGTTCCTAATTAATGCATTCATATTAATTCCTGCAAAATAGAATACAATCATACTTCCTAGTAAATAGCAGTCTGTTGCAAAGTAAGCATTCGATGCGGAGCATTCTCGAGTGCAATTGATTAGACTCTAACTTTGCATTCGAAAGAATAGCAAATATGAAACGAAAAAAATCTTCCGTAACAAGTCATCAATTCAGTGAACAAGAGATCATCTCAGCTCTTGAACAGTTCACTCAGGCAGGTAATATAAGTGTGAAGGAGTTTACCGCTGCCTTTCAGATATCAGCTGCTACTTTTTACAACTGGCGCAAACGCTATGGTAATCAACTTGTAGAATCAAATGCTCCCGTGGGGTTTATTGATGTAGATCTCTCACCAGTCCAACAAGAGCCAGTGTCGGGAACTATCTTTGCAGAATATCGCGGTATTGTTTTTTATCAGCGCGTTGAACCTTCATATCTAAAAGCCCTGTTGTAATATGTTATCATTAACTGGTTATCGCCTCGTATTATGGAACAGCGACACAGATATGCGCTTAAGTTTTAACGGCCTGTCTGGTATTGTTGTAAATGAGATGAAGGAAGACCCTTTTCAGTATGGTACCCTGTATGCGTTTTTCAATCACCGTCGCACGCAGGTTAAGATTCTTGGCTGGGATGGAGATGGCTTTGGCATATTTTACAAAAGGTTGTCAAGAGGTACTTTTGGTACACCTGTATACAATAGTGAAACTAAGATGATGGTCTTAGAAAAGAAAGATCTTTTACTAATATTAGAAGGAGTAGAAGTGAGATTCCGCAAACGTTATGAAAGATCAGGCAGATATCATAAAAGCTGATAAATATTTTATCAGAATAAATCATAAATGCTTGGGTATGAATGTTCGCGATATTACCTTTGCGATGAGTGAAACCTGAGATCATATACACATTGCCTGAAGCACTGGAACAAGTGAATGCGCTGCAACTGCAGAAAGCAGATTTGTCCAATTCTCTCACCCAGGAAAGACATGTGTTCAGTCGCATTATTCAGGAGCTCACAACAGAGAATACTGCACTAAAAGAAGAAAAAGACCAGCTGAGGCGTTGGCTATCTAATGAGCAGGAACGTGGAATTGATAAAGATAGAAGGATTACATCTCTGGAGGAAACTATTGCAGAAATGCAGACCGCTCTTGCCAGTAAAACAGATGAAGCACAGCGTAAAGACTGGCAATTAAAAGAGCTGCAGGAGATGTTATTTGGCCAGCGTAGTGAAAAATTTATTCCTGACGCAGCAACTACACAGACAGCTATTCAGCAGACTCTGGGAGAAGAATTTGATAAAACCGAAGTCGAAGCTATTATTGAACAAACAATAGCTTCGACCATTACGGATACCCAAACAGGCACTACTTCCAAAACCAGCCGCAGGAAAAAGCGTCACAAAGCACATAAAGGAAGAAGACCTATTCCCACTCACCTGGAAACAGAAACTATTGTTTATGATATTGCAGGAGATAAAACAGGCATGAAGCCCATGGGGAAGAAAGTATCTGTTTATTACGAAATTATTCCCGGAAAACTAATCAGAAAAGAAGAACATCACCTTCAATATAAATCAGCAGATGGAAAGATCCACTGCACGCCTGTCCAGCCCAGGATGATAGAACGTGGGATTGTAAGCAACAGGTTGCTTGCCCATCTGCACAGTGAACGTTTTGTTTACTACATGCCATACTATCGCCAGCAGCAGCGGTTTGAGCGCCTGACAGGTGTTAGTTTTGCAGCATCAACAATAGACCACTGGGAGGAAGTTTGTTATAAAAAGTTGAAGCGTCTGTTGAAACTACTGAAGAAAACTATACAGACGGCAAATTACCTTAAAGCAGACGAGACAAGGCTGAGGTACCTCCACGATGAAGGCCAGGGCAAAGCCGCCAATGGATGGATGTGGGTGTTTCATGCACCGGAACACAAGCTTGTGCTGTTTGAATTTCACCCTGGTAGAGCTAATGATGTACCAAAAGAGATTCTGAAGGATTTTGCAGGCATATTGCAAACAGATGCGCTATCGTCCTACACTGCTGCATTTAAAGAAAATAACAAAGTTACGTTGATGAGCTGCCTGGCGCATATCCGCAGAGGATTTAAAAAATCACAGCGACAAAATAAAGTACTGTCAGACCAGGTCCTTGTATATTTTAATATTATATACCGCATAGAAGCGTATGCTAAACGTAAACATTTTACTCCTGACCAACGACTGGCATTACGACAGAAATATAGTAAACCCTTTTTTGACAAGATCCGTAGCTGGTTGGATGAACACAAGGATAAACATGTACCTGATAGCCTATTGGCTAAAGCAATTACTTATGCAAATAATCAGTGGGATAAGCTGAATATATTATTTTTAAACGGAAGAATAGACGTTGACAACAATACAACTGAAAATGCGATACGTCCAATTACATTATTCAGAAAAAACTCCCTTTTTGCCAGTAATGAACACGGCGGGGAAAGGGCTGCATTATTTTACTCTCTAGTAGAAACTTGTAAGCTGAACGGGATTGATCCATTCGAATACTTAAACGATGTGTATAATCGACTCCACGACTGCTCCGCTGCTGAATTAATACACTTATTACCTCCTAATTGGAAACCAACTGAAGCAAGAAAAACGGCTATGTAGGTTGTGGTCTGCAATAATCAAAGATCTTAGTAATGGTTGATGTATGGATGCAAATGTAGCATCTATAATTTGCATTGGGAAGATGCCCCAGACCGAATGCTTACGTTGCAAATACCCTTTTTTTCCATTCAGGAATGTAGTATCCATAGAGAGATTCTGGTGGCGCATAATTCCAATCTCCATTAAATGGGGTTTCATCATATGGGGATTTCATATTAAGAGACAGTGACCTTCCAATATCTCCTATTTTGCTTTCTTCGTTGAAAACTAAAATGTTTGAGGGTTTGAGGTCTTGATGTGATACATCTATATTATGTAGCTGTCTTAATCCAACAGCTATGCTATGTAATGATTTTAATTTCCATGAAGTATCTAATCTGTCTGTAAATTTCAATTTATTTCTAACATCACCGTCAGCCAGATCAAATATTAAATAAGGTACTATCGGAATAGTATACCCAGTAACATTTTCTTCTCCGAAGTCTTTTACAAATGCTACTTTAGTAGCATAGTTATTTTTACAAAGATTAGAAAGGTCTTTTTCATATTTATAAGCATTTATCATATCTGCCATAATATCAATAATACCCTTATTCTCTCCGGATTGTCTTGACACGTTGAAAAAACTACCAAAATCAAATGCTTTTAGGAAACATATCTCTCCTTCTTTTTCCACTTTATAACAAACTGAAAAGAATGATCCAGTACTACCTGGTTGAGATTTTATTAGTTCAATTACATTCCACCCCGTACTTAGAGTTTTATTTAATAAATTATGTGCTGCATTCTCCATATAAACTGTTGTAGTATAAGGGATTATAGTGTATAAATCAAATAATTGGATACATTACATTAAAGCCAAATAATAATTAATCAATTAAGTGCTTGAATATTTTCGTTAAGCTCCCCTAGGTGATAGGATGATGAAATTATTCATTACTATACAAGGTATAGTGTTGAAAAGTTCGCTACAGTGTGATTTTTTTATTACTTTTTCAGGGAGGTGCTATAAAAAATTTCTACAATTCTTTAATCTCATAATTGGGGAATGGCCAAATCTGACCAATAATTAATTTGAAATTTAAGCTCCGATTTCATACCATATCAAATTTCAATAGCCTATAAGATTGAAATCAAACATTGGATCAAGTCAAATTCTTGGGGGGAATAGTAAAAATTTGTTGTTTTGCAGCTCATTAAGAATTAACGGACTTGGATCAGAACTATCGACAGTTGATGGAATTTCTTCTCCCTAAGGGGCTTTTAGAATATTTTGACCTGATTAAAACGACTCAATCGCCGAATGGTCTTCATATTTACCTGGAAGAAAAGATTGAACCACCTACAGAATATAGCGATCGAAAACTCCATTCCAAGGGCTTTTTACCCGAAGTCCGGGTGCAGGATTTCCCAATCAGAGAAAACAAAGTAACGCTGGTTATCAAGCGAAGGCTCTGGGAAGATGTGCAGACTAATGAGATCATCACCAGAGACTGGGATGTAGTTAGTGACGGAGCTCGTATTACCAAAGAGTTCGGTCTTTTTTTAAAAGAAACACTTGGACGAAAGCCCCGTTAGTCCAACAGTTTTAGGCCATTTCTTCCAGGTTGATGGCAAGCAGTTACAGCAACAATACAAACATCATCTCAGCGATTATTCCACATGGGAGCAGCAAGAACACGCTGCCGAATGGATGCTCTTTGAGCAAAATATGGGTCGTTCTTTAAGTATTGACGAGACGGCGTTTGCGAATGGGGAACTTTATACGATCGTTACTAATAAAGAGGCTAAAGGCCGAAAGGGCTCAATCGTAGCGATGATCAAAGGAACGCAGGCAGATCAGTTGACAGAGGTGTTAAAAAGAATCCCAAAGCGATTACGCAGGATGGTTGAGGAAGTGACATTAGATACGGTGGCAGCGAGTATGAACTCGACAGTTCAAAGATGCTTCCCTAATGCTCATCGCGTCATAGACAGATTCCATGTACAGAAGCTGGCCTTTGAAGCTGTGCAGGAGATCCGTATTCATCATCGCTGGCAGGCATTAGAAGAAGAGAATGTTGCTATGGACCAGGCTAAAAGGACAGGTCATGCTTATCAACCGGAGATTTTACCTAACGGAGATAGCGTTAAACAATTACTGGCACGAAGCCGTTACCTGTTATTTAAGCACCCGGGAGCCTGGACCCGTGAACAAAGACAAAGAGCTGAATTGCTGTTCACCAGATATCCTGTGATTCATAAAGGGTATCAATTATCATTACGTTTAGGTGAAGTTTTTCGGCATTGTACGAGTAAAGAACAGGCATTTAAAAAGCTGGCATTATGGTACAATGACGTTGAAGATGCCGGTCTACCGTCCTTTAAAACCCTTGCCAGGACTATCCAGCACCATTATCTGGGCATCCTCAATTTTTTCAACAACCGGGCCACCAATGCGTCGGCAGAATCATTTAATGCGAAGATCAAAGCGTTTAGGAATGCGATGAGAGGAGTAAGAGATGTTGAATTCTTCTTGTTTAGACTATCTAAAATTTATGCTTGACCACACCAATCCCCCAAGTTTTCAACTTGATCCCAAACATTTTAGAAACTCATTAAATACTTAAAATAATAAAACCCGCGCAACGCGCGGGTTTTATTGTACTTGCGGGCTACCGGGGACAACTTTCGAACCAGTTTGTAGAGGATTTATCTAAAATAGCTGCATATACAAGTGAAATTACTTGCGAAGTTTAATTATAAGGAGATATATTAACTCATATTTGAAGATTGATGACTATTATCAAATATTGATCCCTAGACCAGATAACAATAATTTTTGTTAATTTATTTTGATTATTACACATCTGCGCAAGTAGATTGCGCAGATGTGCTGTTACCTTTATGAAATAAGAGAATAAAGACTATTGAAGAAATAATCAATCTGTTAAAAATGAACAAGTTAACACCAGAACAAGTTATTAGTTCGCATTTAGGAGATATACTGCCGTTAGGCAACCTAGTATACTTCTCAGCTTTAATTGCAGGAATCCGCGATTCACGAAAATTTACAGGAAGAAATATAGAAACTGGGGAGATAGAAATTTATGACAATAATGTTAATGGATGTTGGCTTGGTGCAATCGGATACCTCATTTTACTTGATCAGGTCGGAAAATGTTTTAAGCCATCGATGACATCCATTAATTTTCCAGAAAATACAAATAATATTTTAAGAGCACTCAAATATTTTTCTAGTTTGTCTGATAATGAAATATATTGCCTATACGCTTTGAGATGTGCCTTGGCCCATGATTATGCTTTATATAATATTAACAGAAGGGTTCCAGCATTAACCCATCATTTTAAATTGCGATCTAATTCAGTCACCCCTTTAATTGAACTTCCAAGCTATCAATGGAATGGTGACATTATTACAAGGAATTCACAGAATTGTACGACTGTAAACTTATTAAAGCTTGGTGATCTGGTAGAAGAAATTTTTAAATCGTTAAAAATAATGTCTTCCCAAAAACAATTGGAAATTATTCTACAAGGAGGAAGTGAAGAGCTTTCTTCAAGATACGGTTTTGTAACATTTGCCCAATAAATACTCTTGCCTTATTGAACAAACTAACGGCATTAAAAAACTTTATTCTGTAAAAATCAATATAAATGAAATTGGAGTTTATAACTGAAGATGGGAAAGAATATATTTTGGTGTCCAAGCAGGCCCATGTAGAAGAAATAGTTAATCGAATTATTAAAAAGGAGCCATTTGCCGATCAATTCAAATTTTCCGAAAGAGAATTATTTATCTCTATTCTTGAATTAATAGACGTTAACTATGAAAACTTTACAGCCAAATACTTTTATTATGATGCCATACGTAAATTGCATATATCAGAAAGCCAGTTTGGATATGTATGGATTAGCACTGTTGGATTAGTTGCAAATAAGAAAACGACTAAAAATCCAGCCGTAAATTCTTGCCTTAACCAATATACAGTAGTTTCATTATTAATTGAAAAAGCGATTGAAGTTGTTAAAGATGAGAAAGTGTATGACATCGACTCTCATAAGTTCGGCCTTCTCAGTACGTTATCTCCTGCTATATATCATAACCTTGTTTTTTATATCGAGGTCTTTTGTAAAGCATATCTTTTCTTAACAGGAACTCAGCCTAAACATAGTCATAAACTATCCTACATTTATCAGAAAACTATTGAAGTGATGACTAATAGCAATCATGATGATTCGCTTTTTCAAATATTGGTACTTGATCCACTTTATAAATTTGTTGATCACGTAAACAAAATTCCTGGTGATTTCAAAGAACATTTTATTAAGTATGACGATAATCCACAAGATGACACTGTAATTCTGTTTGATTTAGTAGGTTTATTTGAGATGAAAACCCTACTTGAATTATCTGCTGATTTTATCGATGACTACTTTTATATGGGTACAGATACACATTACCTAAAGCCTAACCTTTATCAAAGATTGTTGGATAAAGCAGACACAGAAGAGAAAAAGAAAAGGATACAAGACATGTATCCTCATTTGGCAAAGAAAGAAAGTAATAACACTAATGATGTTCCGCTGCCTTAATTGCAGTATGTGTTGTCCATAAGAAATATAATTTGGAAAGGTTTGCGAGATTTAATTTGTTACGAAACTAACCTCTTTATATTACCGTAATATATCCACCCGCGATAAGGTCTGGAATAGGAATATTTCCATTTTCAGACGGTACCGATAGATCTTTCAAGAATGTCACTGGTGTTAAACTAGAAATTGCTACATCACCTAAATCCATTCCTGTAGAGTTAACAGCGACCACCGTCGCATTATGCAAAACTGGTCCTCCACTAGCACCGCCATCTATTTTCATTGTTGTTTGATAACATGCATTTCGCAAGAGTCCCATACCATTTGGATGAAAATCCTCAACTATTCCTGAAGACCATACACCTTGAAATGTAAATTGTTGATGATCATCATCTAGCCATTCATTTTGTGTATTCGGAAAAGCGTAAGTACTTATGGCATCTCCAGTCTGCAAGGGTTGAAAAGATAAACAAAAGGCAGATGCTGGTACTGGATTTTGATTAAACCTGTCATTATTTTTGGCATCTCCTAACATGCCAATTGCAATATCTGCATTTGGATGTACTACTAGATGTTTGAGAGTACGGACTACACGTGTACCATCTTCCAAGCTTTGTACTCCATAGAGTGTTGGGCGATGGGTTCCGTCATTTTTAAAAAATACATGTTTTGCAGTTACAAAACCACCAAAAGGAGTTATAAAAAAACCAGTTCCAACACAATTGAAAACCTTCGATTTAGGATCAAAAGTTATAAGAGGAAAAATGCTGGCTTCTTTTGGAACAAGTTTACCTTCTGAATTTTTAAACATACATTTATTTTTAAAATAATTATTTGCTGAACCTTCCAATGCAAAGAAAATCAATAGTTATTAGCAATGGTTAACAGGATGCATTTTGCATAATGTTTTTAAATTAACATGTAATATAAAAACAATAGCTATTTAAATCATAATCATACGGCCTTACCTTTCTAAAGGTTTATTAAAAAAATCCTCCATAATATGAAGCTTCAATTGTTTTCCTGAACTTTTCGGTTCTAAGTACTTTTTCATATCACTAAATATTTTTCCCGTATCTGTTAAATCAATATCAGTATAAATAAGGGCGAAGATTCCATGCTTTTTAAAGAAATCCTTATGTTTTTTCATCTCTTTTTCAAAATTATTCCTCGCCATTTCGTTAATTGCTTTTTGAGTTAATCCAGCTGTTTTAGTGAGATGACCATGTGTTGACCAAGGAGATAATTCAAAGCCAATCTTATTTAATTCACTTGGTTCAATTATTGTAAAGTCTAGTCTATATTTATGAACCACTTCAATCCCTTCATATCTAAATTCAGGAATAAGGAGGGGAACATTTTCGGGTCTTTCACTGTTAATAACATAATTTGAATAATGCTCTGCTAACTCCATTTCATACTTCGAACCAGAAGCTCTTACAATTACGTTCTGAAAAAAGTTTAAATATTCCGGAATATCCCTAAAGGGTATTTTAGCATCTTTATTCGGAATTAATAGTCCTGTCTCTAGTACATGACCAATACTCCAAAATGGCTTTTTAAAGTGCCTGATTTCACTTTTGTCATTCTCCCACTGACCATTTACAAATCTTGGTGTCACCATCAGCCCGTAATTAGCATTCGTTTGACCAATCCAAATTTCAGCTTCCTCAACTTTGGGTCTCTTTTTAGACAGTGCTTCAAAATTTCTCAAATACGTCCTTTCTAAAAAAAGGAATAAATAATCTTTAAAAACTTTATATTTTCTTAAAAGCAAATAGGTGTCGTAAGTACTGCTATTTTCTTTGTTACTTCCTCTTGCTTTTAGGTCCTCTTCATAACCTTGTAACCAAAGGCTGATAAAGTGATCAGATGAGTAAATAACTTCGTTTTTTATGTCAATATAATCAGCAAACTTTCCTCCAATCTTTCCATGTAAAGAAAATTCTGAATCAAATCCCGTTTTTAATAAAACTTCAGGGAGTAATATTTTCAATTCTTCAGAAAGACTATTAATAATTTTATTTCGGGCAGTTTTTTCGGGGTCTCTTTTTGCCATTTCTTTTTTTTTGAAGGTTATACTATATTCTAATTATAATACAAGTGGTAAATACAGTCTAATGCATTGTAATTTAATCAATAGCCTTAATTTAAGAGTTTCGACAATTTCTCCCTGAGTTATGATTGGGGAATGGAATTTATACAGTCAAAATCTCAGAGGATGACATACGAAAGGCATTTTAATATAGTCCTTGGTTAATTACTCTACTATAAACCTCAGATAAGGTAGAAAAATGAGTTTATTAAAATTCAAAATAAAGAATGCGTGATTTAACAATGCTGGTGTAAACTATATATTCTGTTATTGAGCAGCTATTAATTAAAATTGGGTTTATTCCCAATTTCTGGCTGTATAATGGCGGGCTCATTATAAATTTCCCTGATTAGATCACTGTAACTAATATGAAAATTTTCGTCTTTCCTCAAATCTAAGTGAATAAATTGTTGCATAAATTCTGGGATACTTTCCTTCATTTCCCCTGTCCTTAGCACAGGTATTATTTTTTCATTTGTAGTTTGATTTTTATATAAATCTATATTCATAATGGAATATTCATATCCTACGCCTCCGGCTCTTTTGTCTGCCTTCAGTTTATAATTGGGTGTGAAAATAATCAGGATCTTGTGCGCTTGAGATATTGATTGTTCTATAAAAAAAGGAACGCTTTTCCCTGCTGTTAGGGAATATCTATCCAATATAACTTTAACTCCATCCGTGGTAAGTTTGTTAGCAAGATTTAAAACCCATTCTTTATGGGCTTCATCATCCCAAGAGTAAGAAATGAAAACTACTGGATTGCTATCTGCTTGGGATTCAGTTTTTGTTGCACTAATCACATCGTTGTCAATTACCTTCTTGCCCATAATCATGTCAATTGCTTGTACTTTTTCTGGTAAAAATGGTTTTACTATTGATGTGATTTTGTCTACTATTCTTATTCGAGTGAGTTCGTCAATATCCATTAATATATCATAGTAAAATATTCTTCTACTGGTACTTTTACCTTCCTGCCCCCGTAGTTGAATATATTGGGAATAATCAGGATGATAGGGCAGTATTTCTCTTACGGCATTAATAAATCTTGGTCCAGAAAAGTAAGTAGCTACATCTTCTGGATTATTAATTAACTCAAAAAGTCGGTTGTAAACTTCTATCCAATTTATTGTTGATTTTGAGTGTGATATTGCTCTTGCTTCCTCTATTTCATTAACTATGGATTCGTAATTCGTAATAATCTCTTTACAAATTTCCTCATCTGGATATTGCTTTGCATAATTATAGGCTTCTTTGAATGGGCTTCTTTCTGCCAGTTCAATTGTAAGCTTCTTCAAGTTAGTTTCTGTTAACTTGTAGAACTTACCGTGATGGAGCACGTATAATAGGCCTAGAACACCATTTATATCTTTATTATCTTTAGGATATTCTCGCACTTTTTGAAGAAACACTGTTTCAAAAGTTTGTGCCGCATTGATTAAAGAAGGTTCGTTCGCAATCTCATTTTTATTTTTATGAAGAATATCAATTATGTTTGACCATTGTTCTTTTTGTAGAAGCTGGTAAATTTCTTCGGGATTAATCATATTTTGGTGTATTGCAGGTTGTTTAAGGTTCAAATTTTAAGTAAACATTTTCTTGAATCGACTTACAGTTCCGCATTATATTGCTTCATATCTTGTATATCTTTGAACTTATGCAGTTTTGAGGCTAAGTCTTTATCTGTTTTAATTTCGTGATTCGCCTGATCTGTGAATTTTTCGGGAATTGACCCTACATAATAAGCAAAACGGTGTAAGTCCTTCAGTGAAAACTTTATAGGATTTCGTAATTTATCTAAAAAGCGGCCATGATTTACGCCTAATTCATCTGCCATTGCCTTAGAAAAAAGAGGTTCTAATTCTCTCATTTTTTTTAGATTTCCACTATCCATAATTGACTTAATAGATAAACACTTTGACTGAATATCTTCTCGTAAACCTTCAATAGTCTTTACTTTCCTTCCTCTTTTCACATCAGTTGCTTTAGTAGGTTTAGATTGCTTCGTCATTTTGGGAAATTTTACTTTATAAAAATGGCAAAACCTACTGATATACAAGTTGTTATTTACATTTTGTTGTTTAAAATATACTATATGTATATTTTATTTACGTTTTTAGTATATTTAATTGCTATAATTGCATAATAAAGTTTCTTATTTGTACCTATTTTAAACGGGTATGATGGGAATTATATTTAATATGGTAAATTTGTACTTCTTCATATAATAAGAGGTAAACGTTTTGACGAGTCTCGGCACCCGAATCTGACAGTTCACAAAGCACGAGTAAGTTTAAAACGCCCAATTCCTATATCTAATAGGGTTGGGCTTACTTACGCATTTGTGCTTTGGCCGCTTTCGAGCGGTGGGCTTTGTCAGAGCCCGGGTGGCAAAGGGCGGGTAAGTCCAACCCTATTGGCATTTAAATATGCCTAAAGGATACCTTACTATCCGGGGCTCGCATTTTTCTATCATAAATGCGAGTTGCTATGACACCTTCGTTTCTCTTATGCCCACAAAAAGTTCTTAGGAAGCTAATTCCTTATAGGCGATTACTATTACCTCCTTATCCATCCTTTTGTTTACCTCCTTAGATCAGAAGTAAGGAATATTAAACATAACAACTGTAACCGTTTTCTTCTTTAGAGTTATAACCCAAACTTCCCATAATTACTTATCTAAGGTAGCTACATTCCGTAAAGGGATAAGGGCTTTTCTATGTCATAAACTCTCAAAATTCTATTATGATATTATTACAAAATAATAGGGTAAGGACATCCCCAGCTGATTTAGAAACAATGCACCGCTTTATGGGTATGTTGGCCCATGAAATGCGAACACAGATAGCAGGTATTTGTACAGCAAGTAAAATGCTACTTAATGAGAAAGATAGCAAGAAAGACACCGATTTCTACCTATCACATATTAACTCAATGGGCATTAATGTCCTGCATGTTTTAAATAACATGATGGCAACTAGTAATATCCAAGATGGTAAACTAGCCATTAAAATGTTATCGAAACGTATTCATATTCGCCAATGGTTTAAGGATCAGTTGCAACAGTATAAGGTAATCACCGCTACTCGTTCCGTAAAAATCAAAACCACTTTTCGACGCACAGTACCGGAGTATATAATAACAGATGAAATTAAACTTGGACAAATTATAAAGAACCTCATAGACAATGCCCTAAAATTTGCCCCTCCCGGCACCGACATTTCCATTCAAATCAGTTCCTTGGGGGTAAGCCGTTTATTATTCCAAATTTCTGATCATGGAGAGGGTATTCCGTCTGATAAAATTCCATTCCTATTTGAGCCGTTCCAATCTATTGACGAAGGTTTGGGGGGAATGGGATTAGGCTTATATGTCAGTAAACTATATGCTGTTTCTTTAGGTGGAGATCTTATACTGGCGAATAGTGACAGCAAGGGAACCACCTTTTTAATTCTGATCAACAATCAATTTCAACCGAACTCAATTCCTAATAATTTAATTCATTAAAATGAACACAACAACCTTCCAACATCTTGCCAAGCCACAGAGAGAGCAATTAGTACAGTTAATACAAAAGATTGTAAAGAATTTTTTACCACTAAAAATAATATGCTACGGTTATCGAACTACTACCATGAGTGATTGGAGTTGCTTTTTTGATAGAGATACCCGAATAGAAACTACATCTCCAACCTATGACTTATTAATAATAACCGATGATGAGGAAAAAAGACAGCAACATGAAATAGTTGATATGGTAGAAAAATATGCACTTTCACTACGTTTTGATGCCACCATTATTGTACTACCAATGAATTCTGTTAACAAAGGTTTGGAGAATGGTAAACGATTTGTTTCTTCTCTTTTTCGTTATGGAGTAATACTTTATAGTAATGGTTTTGTTTTGTCAACTCCACGGCAGGAAATGGAAACATCCATGTTAAAGGATATTATAGAAGCTAATTGGCACACGAACTTTGACAAGGCACAGCGTTATTTAAAGACTGCTGCTTATTGTTTTAATAATGGCTGGAATGAGCTTACTGTTTTCGACCTGCACCAATCGGTAGAGCATGCATGCATTGCTATACTAAGAGCGTACACAGGTTACCGACCAACCACCCATAATCTTTCTCGTTTATTAAAGCTTACCTGTAATATCTCTCTGGAAGTAATGGTTGTCTTCCCGTGTCTGACAAAAGAAGAAACAGACCTATTTAATACGTTAAATAGAGCCTATACTGAAGCCCGTTATAAGGATACGTATTCGGTATCTACGGAGGTCACAAAAACGATAATGGATAGGGTTATAACCTTGTTAAACTTAATAGAAAAGTTATACGAGAGAAAACGGAATAGCTTAGAATCTGCACTCCCTGTTAGTTTTCCGTTAAACGTAAATAGTCAATGAATCGGCCATCCAAAAGCAAAGATTCTACTACACAGCCAACTAGTTACTTTTCTCAATGCCTTGGTGAAGAATTGTATTTATTACGGAAGGATCAAAAGAAAAGTATAAAAGTGGTTGCAAAGGATACAAAGATGTCTCCCCGCACAATTACTAAAGTAGAAAAGGGGCTATTAAAGAACTTTTATCCTTCCAGATTATACAAGCTCTGTGAATATTATAATGCTAACATAAGAGATGTATTGGGTAGGGCTGAGATCAAAGATAGGGCTAATACTATTTAAACTTGTTTTAAATGGAGCTCAATAGTATTTAATTGTTTTCAATCGGTTTTCAATGTGTTTTCAATATGTTTTTAATTCGAAATCAAAAGGATTGCCCCAATCTTGGTCTGTTTTTTTGGTACTAGGCATTACTGCTCCCTTTTTTATGGGCGGTCTACCTAATTAGACATAATTCGACATAATCAGGTAAAATTTGACATAAAACTACATAATTCGACATAATCCGGACATTGCCTTTTTCGACGGTGGTAATTTTGTAGAAAAAAAACTATGACTAAACTCACAAGACAGGTATTTGATATACCAGCCGATATTATGCTGGATGTATGCAGTTTAATTTGCGAACACGAACTTGAGCATACCATCATGGAAGTAGATGAGGATGAAGATACAATCAGTCTTGAACTACAGTATAGTAAACAAGACAGGAAAGTAATTCATAAGATAGAGGATATGATAGCTGATAACAGTGATGAAGAAGGTGACGATGACGAGGAAGATGATGATGACCAGGATGAATAGTAGTATCCGTAATAGGGAGTGTAATTAATTTTATACTCCCTATTGCATTATGAGTATTATTTTTTCCATTTTAATTTCTTCCTATGTGCAACACTGAGTTAACTGAACCATCAGAGGATACTGAAAGCCTAAATATATCAGACCCTGAGCTTTTAATAACACTTAAAATATTCGCGAGGATCCTACTATCTGTTAACCACTCAGAACACATTGAGACACCATTTGTAAATCTTAATCCATCACCTGAAAAATTAGCCGCATGAGTATTATTAACGCTTTTAAACAATTTGGAAACTATTCCAAAAAACAACCTGTTAAAGTGGCCGCACAGGCAGCTGTGGTATATACCAGGGTATCCAGTAAGGAACAGGCAGACCATAATTTAAGCCTGGATGTTCAGCGTAAATCAATCGAAGAATCTGCCCGCAAGAACAATTTGGGTATCATCGGTTACTTTGGAGGTACTTATGAAAGCGCTAAAACCGATGGTCGTAAAGAGTTTAATCGGATGTTGGACTTTATTAAAACCCGTAAGGGAAAAGTGAGCCATATATTAGTTTATACACTTGATCGTTTCTCCCGAACAGGAGGTGCTGCCATTAAATTAGCCGAGGAATTAAGGGAGAATTATGGTGTTACAATATTTGCAGTAACTCAGCCAACTGATACATCCAATCCTAGTGGTGTATTGCATCAGAATATTACCTTTTTGTTTAGTCAGTACGATAATCAGCTGCGTAAGCAAAAAGCAGTTGCCGGGATGATAGAAAAGTTTGACAAAGGTATTTGGGTAACTAAGCCACCGCAGGGATATGATATTGTGAAGATTAACGGTCAACGTAAAATTGTTGTAAACGAAGTAGGTAAAAAGATAAAGAAGGCATTTATCTGGAAGGCCGAGGGTATGAAGAATGAGGAAATTATTTCCAGGCTGAAGGCTATGGGAGTTAAGATGTATAAACAGCAGTTAACTAAGATATTTAAACGTCCTTTTTATTGTGGTATGATTAACCACGGGTTATTGGAAGGTAAAATAGTGGAAGGTGACCATGAGAAGATGATAAGCCCTGAAATCTTTTTAAAAGTCAATAACATTCATCAAGGTACGGGAGGATATGGAGTACCACACAAAAAGGAACAAGATGCGGTGCCTCTTAAAATCTTCATTAAATGTGATACCTGTAACCAGCCATTTACTGGTTATGTAGTCAAATCAAAGTCATTGTGGTATTACAAGTGCCGTAAAGATGGTTGTAAATGCAATAAAAGTGCTAAAAAAATGCACGAACTATTTGAGCAGTTATTAAGTCAATTCTGTTTTGATGATAATCAGACAGGATCCCTTAGAAAGGTACTTCTTGAGGAGTATTATGAAATGAACAGGGAAAACATGGAACAACAGAAAATATTAACCGCCCAATTAAAGGAGGTCGATAACAAGATCGATGGCTTGGAGGAAAGCAGGTATGTTCTAAAGGAAATAGGGCAGGAGACGTTCGACAAGTTTTATTCCCGGTACAGTAAGGAGCGGAATCTTATTTCCACCAAATTGGAAAAATGCACCGGAAGTATTTCGAACCCTGAAGAAGAAATAAACCAAGCCATATCTCTTTCTTCCAATCTCGCTATGGTATGGCGCTCCAGCGACACAGGTGCCAAAGAAAAACTCCAAACTCTCATCTTCCCTCAAGGAATCATCTACGACCGCCAAAATGAGTCATTTCGAACCCCAAAAGTAAATTTTATTTTCTCACGGATTGCCCACCTATCGGGCAATCCACCCCAAAATGAAAAAGGGACCGATCATCATTTAGATAATCAGTCCCTCTTAGCGGAAAGGAAGGGATTCGAACCCTTGATACCTTGCGGTATACCCGCTTTCCAGGCGAGCCAGTTCAGCCACTCCTGCACCTTTCCTTGGTTTGTGGCTTGAATTTCGGATGGCAAAGGTAGCCATTTCAACCACAATTCCAAAATATTCTCGAAAGAATAAAACTGATCTTCGTCACCATTCATGATTTATCGGCGTCAACTCCCCTCTCAAACTCGTCTCTATCATCTCCCTCGTCGCTACCGCATCCAAATTCTGCCCCAACACAAACATCAATTTCGTAATCGCCGCCTCAAACGTCATATCATGCCCACTAATCACCCCTATCTGCGCCAATAAAGAACTTGTTTCATACTTACCCAGCTCTACAGACCCCCCGTCACACTGCGTAACATCCACAATCACAATCCCCTTATCTATCGCCTTACGCAAACAATCTATAAACCACGGCTGCGTATTCGTATTCCCACTACCAAACGTCTCCATAATCACCCCTTTCAATCCCTGTATCCCCAGTATCGCTTCCACTGCCTTCCTCGTAATCCCCGGGAACATCTTCAACACCGTCACATTATCATCCATATGCTTATGCACCTTCAATGGCGCCGTAGGCAATGGCAATACCGCCTGTGTCTTATACTTAATATCAATCCCTGCTTCCGCCAGCGGTACATAGTTCATAGAATAAAAAGCCTCGAATTTCTCCGCATTATACTTCTTGGAACGATTCCCCCTGAACAACGAAAAGTCAAAGTAAATACATACCTCTGGTACCACCACATGCCCATTATGACGGGTAGAAGCGATCTCCATCGCCGTAATAATGTTCTCCTTCGCATCCGTCCTGATCTTTCCAATAGGCAACTGAGACCCCGTCAAAATCACCGGCTTCGCCAGGTTCTCCAACATAAAACTCAGTGCCGATGCCGTAAACGACATCGTATCAGACCCATGCAGGATCACAAAACCATCATACCGGTCGTACCTGTCCTCAATAATAGAAGCCAGTTCTACCCATATTTCCGGCTGCATGTCAGAAGAATCGATGGGAGGATTGAAAGCATACACATAAAAATCTATGCCCATGCGGTATAGTTCGGGCAAGTTGTTCCTGATCTCGTTAAAGCCAATCGGCCGCAAAGCCTTTGTCTTTTCATCGTAGATCATACCCACTGTTCCGCCCGTGTAAATAATCAGGATTTTACTCATTGCAAGCTGCTGTATCTGCTGTATCAAAAATGCGTGCAAATTTACCGCGTAATCAGTTAGTTAGTTTTGAATAATTTCAACGCATTGCTTGTCGTTATTGCAGCTACATCTTCAATTTTTAGATTTTTTATATCTGCAATTTTCTGACCGATCAATGGAATATACGAACTCTCATTCCTTTTCCCCCTATATGGAACAGGTGCCAGGTAAGGCGCATCTGTCTCTAATACAATGTGTTCCATGCCTATCTCCCCCAGCGTTACATCCAGCCCTGACTTCTTAAAAGTCACCACACCTCCAATGCCCAGGTAAAACCCAAGATCAATGATCTCACGCGCCTCCGCTATCGTTCCGCCAAAACAATGAAATACCCCACTCAACCTGCCATCCTGCAATGCACGAACTTCATCTATACATTCCCGGGTGCTCTCCCGGCTGTGGATCGCTACCGGAATACCATATTGCCGGGCCAGGTCCAGTTGCCGCCTGAACGCCTTATATTGCTGCACTGTAAAAGTCTTATCCCAGTAAAAATCCAGCCCAATCTCCCCAATCGCCTTAAAAGCACGCTTCTCCAGCCAGCTTTCCACCACTGCCAGCTCCTCATCCACATTATCATTCACATAACAAGGATGCACCCCCATCATAGGTATACATACCCCCGGAAACTGATGCTCTAATGCCAGCATTCCTTCAATTGACTGACTGTCAATATTTGGCATTATTAATTGATATACGCCCGCCTGAATTGCTCGCTCAATCATCGCCGTTCTGTCATCAGAAAAATCTTCCCCATATAAATGGGCATGTGTATCAATCCATTGCATTTTTTCCTAAATATTAATTTTTTCCTATAGAAGCCTAAAAATATTATATTTGTATTTATTAAATATATCAGCGATCTCCCGTACAAAAGTACGGCCGCAAAACCTCATTAAAAATTTATACTTATCCTATGAGAAGCTATTTTTGCTTTAACCGTATCCTCGCAGGTGTTATGTGCCTTTTATTGACAGCCACTTTGTTTTATGCTTGCTCCAAGAGCAATACTGATGTGACTAAAAGTAATACTAACGATAATTTGACCCTGTCCGCTGCCAGCGACCAGGCTATTGCATTAGGCTATTTCGATGACCTTTTCGTAGTTGCACAGGAAGTGTGCCGGGATGCGGGCTATTCTCAAACAGGTCGTAAAGCTGCTCATGATATTAATTCCAAACTTGGATCCTGCTATAAATATACTGTGGATGATGTGCAGCAAGACAACTGGCCTAAAACAATATTAGTAAGCTTTGACGCAGGCTGTGCTGACGAATCTGGTCGTATCCGTGTAGGTACCATCCAGATCACAATGTCTGGTTACTTCTACTATACAGGTTCTGTAATTACTATAAAACCACTCACTTACACCGTAAATGGTAAAGCGATCACTGGTACCCAGACCATCACCAATGCCAGCAATAACAGCGGTTACAAATACCTCTCCGTTATTTCCGGCGGTTCTGTAACCCTCGATACTACAACGGTAGGCTTTGGAGGTCGCGGAACTTATACACAAACTGCCGGTACTGCAACCCTGGGTGATGTGTATGATGATATCTTTACTTACGCAGGTACTGACTCCCTGGTATATGCAACCGGTAAAACTGCTTATATCACAGTTGCAGATTCCTCTGCCCTGGAAAGAAAACTGAGCTGTGCTTTTATCGGGAAAGGTAAAGCGACAGTTACATTCAACGCTATGTCCGCTATCTTAGATTATGGTAATGGTGTATGTGATGACTCTTTAACAGTATCAGTAGGCGATAAAGTGAAGACAATCAAACTGCCTAAATAATAAATAACTGCCCAGGTTTCTAATTGCCCGAAAGCGCGAATGCCAACAGGGGAGCAAGGAACCTGGGTTTTTTATTCCCACACTACACCGGTATCGCTTCCATCTCCAGCCCCTTCTTCTTAAAATATTCCATCACCCTCGGCAGTGCATACTCCAGCCGCTCCCACGCCTTCGTACTATCATGAAAAACTATTATCGAACCCGGTTTTGACTTGAACACCACGTTCTGTACACAGGCCTCTCCATTTATTTCCGTATCAAAATCCGCACTCAACACATCCCACATCACAATCTTTGCCCCCGGCACCAGCCGCTTAATCTGCCTGATCTGAAATGGCGTAATCCGCCCATAAGGTGGCCTGAACAAGGTAGAATTAATAAACTTCCGCGCCTCCATCATATTCTCCACATATTTATCTGTTCCCGTCTTCCACCCATTCATATGATTATGGGTATGATTCCCCGTCGTATGCCCCTCCTCCAATATCCGCTGATAAATCTCCGGATACTCCACCACATTCTTCCCAATACAAAAGAAAGTGCCTTTTGCATTGTACTTTTTCAACAGATCCAGGATAAAAGGAGTAGCCGTAGGATGCGGTCCATCATCAAAAGTAAGGTACACCGATGGCTTTGCAGGAGAAAGGCTCCAGGTGCAATTGCTATAAATTGCTTTCAGGATAGCCGGCGTCTTAGTCAGATAAAACATGGATGGGTTCGGATTTGATTTTAAAGGTAGCATAAATTGAACCGTATTTGTTCTATATAGGATCTAAATCAGTTTTTCTTGAACCGTAATTCGTAATTCCATTTTACCTTTGCGCCATGCAACAACAGAAAGTTCGGGTACGATTTGCGCCCAGTCCTACCGGCGGATTACACCTGGGTGGTGTACGCACGGTCCTATTCAATTACTTATTTGCAAAACAGCACAAGGGTGAATTTGTGCTCCGTATTGAGGATACCGACCAGACCCGTTATGTTCCCGGTGCAGAGGAATATATCATGGAATGCCTGAAATGGTGTGGTATGATTGCAGATGAAAGCCCTGAAAAAGGTGGTCCTTATGCCCCATATCGCCAAAGCGAACGTAAACCTATGTACCGCGAATACGCCGAGCAACTGGTAAAAGCAGGCCATGCCTATTATGCTTTTGATACACCGGAAGAGCTGGAAGAAATGCGCACCCGTCTCAAAACCGAAGAAAATCCTTCGCCACAATATAATCATGCTGCCCGTGCCCGGATGAAGAATTCCATTTCTTTATCTGAAGCCGAAACTGCTGAACTGCTGAAAAATGGCACCCGTCACGTGATCCGTATCAAAATGCCGGAAAACGAGGAAGTGAGCTTTACCGACCTGATTCGTGGCCATGTTCAGTTCAATACCAGCACCGTCGATGACAAAGTACTGCTGAAAGCCGATGGTATGCCTACCTATCACCTTGCTGTGGTGGTAGACGACTATCTCATGAAAATTACCCACGCTTTCCGTGGTGAAGAATGGCTGCCCTCCGCCCCTGTTCACTTGTTGCTATGGAAATACCTGGGCTGGGAAGCAGACATGCCTCAATGGGCACACCTGCCACTGATCCTGAAACCTGATGGCAATGGTAAATTGTCAAAACGTGATGGTGACAGGCTCGGGTTCCCTGTATATGCTATGAACTGGATTGATCCCAAAGAAAAAACGCTTACCAAAGGTTTCCGTGAAAACGGTTTCCTGCCTGAAGCATTTGTAAACATGCTGGCAATGCTGGGTTGGAATGACGGTTCCGGTCAGGAAATCTTTACCATGGATGAACTGATTGCCCGTTTCTCCCTGGATCGCGTAAGCAAATCCGGCGCTAAATTCGATTACGAAAAAGCAAAATGGTTCAACCACCAATACCTGCTGAATGCTGATAATAGCAAACTGGCAGCCTTGTTCGAACCCGTGCTGAAAGAAAAAGGCGTCACGGCGGCACCTGAATACGTAGCCACCATCGCTGGCTTAGTAAAAGATCGTTGTGATTTCGTCAATGATATATGGAATCACGGCTTCTTCTTCTTCCAGGCACCTGAAAACTGGGATGTAACTGCCGTAAAACCTAAGTGGAATGCGGATAAAACACAGTTCTTTATGGACTGGGCGTCTGTACTCGAAACACTGCATGATTTCTCCCTGGCATCAGTAGAAGAAAGCTTCAAAACACTCGCTGCTGCTATGAATATTAAAGTAGGTGAACTGCAATTGCCTTTCCGTATTATGCTGACAGGTGGTAAGTTTGGCCCTCCGGTATTTAATATCGCTGAGACATTGGGTAAGCACGAAACAATTCAAAGGATCATGAATGGCCTGAAAGCCATCAACGCATAAAATAGTATTCAAAAAAAGGAGCTTGTATCACAAATAAAAATACCTCTTGAGCTTCGTTTAAAATACTATACGATTCCTTCAGGAACCCGAATAAAAAGGGGCTGTATCGTACCTACGATACAGCCCCTTTTCTATTTAAGACTAAGTTTATTTCTTAGCTTCCTTCGCCCAGGTATCCTTCAACGTTACCGTCCTGTTAAACACCATCTTCTCACCCGTACTATCCGGATCTACCGTAAAGTAGCCCTTCCGCAGGAACTGTAATTTGTCACCCGGCTTCGCATCCACCAGTGATGGCTCGATCAGTGCATTCGGAATCACCGTCAATGAATCAGGATTGATATAAGATTTAAAATCACCTTCTTCACTACCTGGATCCGGTGTATTGAACAGGCGATCATACAACCTTACTTCTGCCTGCTTTGCATGCGCTGCACTCACCCAGTGAATCGTACCTTTCACTTTCAGATCAGAAGTATCATCACCACTCTTGCTCTCAGGATAATGAGTTGCATAGATCGTAGTTATATTGCCATTCTCATCTTTATCAAAACTTTCTCCCCTGATGATATACGCATTCTTCAAGCGCACTACCAGGCCCGGGCCCAGACGGAAGAACTTCTTAGGAGGTTCCTCCATAAAGTCTTCTCTCTCGATGTACAAGGTCTTGCTGAATGGAATAATACGTGTACCAGAAGCAGGATCTTCCGGGTTGTTATCCGCCGTCATCTCTTCCACCTGTCCATCCGGATAATCAGTGATCACCAGTTTCACAGGATCCAATACCGCCATCACACGATTCGCTGTTTTATTCAGCTCATCACGCACCAGGAATTCCAGGAGGCTGACATCAATCACGTTCTCACGTTTCTGTATCCCGATTCTTTCACAGAACTCCCGGATACTTGCAGGCGTGTAACCCCTTCTGCGCAAGCCACTGATAGTAGGCATACGGGGATCATCCCAACCGCTTACATGTTTCTCATTTACCAGCTGCAGCAGTTTACGTTTGCTCATCACCGTATAGGTCAGGTTCAACCTGGCAAACTCATACTGATGAGAAGGGAAAATACCCAGCTGCGCAATGAACCAGTTGTACAAAGCACGGTGAGGAATAAACTCTAAAGTACACACGGAATGGGTGATACCTTCAATGCTGTCACTTTGCCCATGAGCAAAGTCATACATGGGGTAAATACACCACTTGTCGCCGGTACGATGATGATGTGCGTGCTTGATGCGATACATCAAAGGGTCACGCATATGCATATTGGAACGTTCCGGAGAACCTTCCTCAAATTGTTCAGTATCTATTTTCGCACGCAATACTTTTTCACCATCCTTGAATTCACCATTTTTCATGCGCTCGAAAAGGTCGAGGTTCTCTTCAACACTACGGCTACGGTAAGGAGTAGGTGTACCGATCTGGGTAGGTGTACCTTTTGATGCAGCGATCTCCTCAGGAGTAGAATCGTCTACATAAGCCAGCCCCTTTTTGATCAGTTGTACAGCGAAATTGTAAATCTGGTCGAAATAATCGGACGCATAGAGTTCCTGTGCCCATTGGAAGCCCAACCATTGTATATCGGCTTTAATAGAGTCCACATATTCAGTGTCTTCGGTTACCGGATTGGTATCGTCGAACCGAAGATTGGTCTGGCCATTGTATTTCTTTGCCAGTCCAAAGTTCAGGCAGATGCTTTTAGCATGCCCGATATGCAGGTAGCCATTGGGTTCAGGCGGGAAGCGGGTCAGTACCCTTCCGTCATTGACCCCGTTGGCAATATCCTCTTCGATGATTTGTTCAAGGAAGTTCAAGGACCTTTCTTCGCTCATAAGGTTTAAATTATTTCGGTCGGCAAATGTAACGAAAATTGAGGGGAAATGGCCTGCGGCAGGCTTGAAAACCAAATTGTATTAATACAGGTTTTTCTCTTTTTAAGAGAATCGTACATTTAGGAAATCAATTCACGGAAAAACTGCAAAATAAAATGGTCAACCCCTCACAACGCCCTATCCGCGTCCTCGTGGCCAAAGTCGGCCTCGATGGCCATGATCGTGGTGCTAAAGTGATCGCCGCCGCCCTCCGCGACGCCGGCATGGAAGTGATTTACACCGGCCTTCGCCAAACACCGGAAATGGTGGTGAGCGCAGCGCTCCAGGAAGACGTGGACGCCATTGGCGTTAGCATTCTTTCCGGTGCCCACATGACCGTATTTCCCCGCATTATGGCCATCATGAAAGAAAAAAGCATGGACGATGTACTGCTGACTGGTGGCGGTATCATTCCTGAAACTGATATGCACACACTCAATGAAATGGGGGTTGGCAAACTATTTCCACCCGGTACCCGCACCGAGGATATTGCCACTTATATCCACGAATGGGTAGCATCGCACAGAAATTTCTAAAATTTCTGTAACCTTTTGCATACCCGGTCGTCTTTTTTAAAAAAGAAGAAAGCATGAACTTAAAATACACCCTGTTTGCCCTCATATGCTGCCTGTGCTACTTTGCAGTATATGCCCAGGATTCCACTGAACAAAAACCTGTAAAACTCCGCCAGCACGTATACCCATCCATTGGCGGCGATGGTCCGATCCTCACCTTTGGCGATGTAAAATATGCTGGAGAACATGTTAGCACCGTTCCCCGTTTTACCTTCTTCTTTAATATGGGCCGCAACTATAATTATGATGTCACCAAATGGTTCGGCATCTTTTCCGGTATCAACATCAAAAATATTGGGATCATCACCAAAGCAAGCGATTCGCTGGATATAAAGCTGAAACGCCGTGTATACACCCTGGGCGTGCCTTTCGGTATCAAAATAGGAGATGTAAGAGGGCAGAATTTCTTTTTCTTCCTGGGTGGTCAGTATGACCTTGCTTTTAACTACAAGGAAAAACAATTCGTAGATGGTAAAAAAGTAAAGAAATTCAATGAATGGTTCAGTGACCGCACCCCCCTGCTCATGCCCTCCCTGTTCGCCGGTTTCCGCTTTTACCCCGGTATAGGCCTGAAAGTGCAGTACTATCCAAATGACTTCTTCAACAAAGATTATAAACAAACCGTAGCAGGTGTAGCCACCTACCCTTATCGTAATGTAGCAGCTAAAATTTTCCTGGTGACCCTGACCTACGATTTCAGAGATCCGTGGATCAAGAATTATGGTCATTTTAGGCATCTCCATCACTAGCCTGATATTATTTTCACGTGTTTGATGCTATGCCCTCGCTTGTTCGACGCTAGTTCGATGCTAGTTCGATGCTTGTATATTTCAATAGCATTTACTGAGTATTGAAATTATGAAATCCTTCTCTGTCAATGATTGAGAAGGATTTTTTAATGAGTGGCTTGCTTGTATGGTAGAATAGTTGAATGTTAATATCCTATCAGTGATGGCGCCTAAAAATTCCTTACATTAGTTATCCAAACAGAAAAACCATGTACCAAACGATCAATACTACCATAGACAATCACACCCTTTTCATCTTCATTAACCGCCCGGATAAAATGAATGCCCTGAACCGGCAGGTAATGGCAGAACTAGCTCTTGCCATAGATGAGGTATATAAAAACGGAGAGATAAAAAGTGCAGTCATCACTGGTACTGGAGAAAAAGCATTCGTGGCCGGTGCAGATATTTCAGAATTCCTGAGCTTATCTCCACAGCAGGGAGTAGAACTGGCGAACAAAGGTCACATGATCTTCAAGCGTATTGAAGATTGCCCCAAACCTATTATTGCAGCAGTAAATGGATTTGCACTGGGTGGTGGCTGTGAACTTGCCATGGCCTGTCACTTTCGCATCGCTGCAACCAATGCAAAATTCGGTCAGCCGGAAGTGAACCTTGGCATCATTCCGGGATATGGTGGTACCCAACGTCTCACGACCCTCATTGGCAAAGGAAAGGCAATGGAACTGATGATGACTGCCGATATGATCAATGCTCAGGATGCCTTCCATTGGGGCCTCGTGAATCATGTAGTAGCACCAGAAGAATTACTCACAAAAACAAGAGAAATACTCGCAAAAATTCATGCAAAAGCACCGCTGGCAATTGCAAGAGTGATCAAGTGTGCAAATGGTGCGGTTGACAAAGATGTAGATGGATATGAGCTGGAAATCAATGAATTTGCTGCCTGTTTTGCTACAAAAGATATGCAGGAAGGCGCTTCCGCTTTCATTGAAAAAAGACCTGCTTCATTCACTGGAGAATAATCAGCATTTGTACTTTAAATGAGGATATGCCTCTTATGGATCACCGTATCCTGATCCCCATATTTTAAAAATACCTGCAATCCTGCTATCCGTACCTTGAAAAGATGGATCGGTGTAATGTATTTCCTGTAGCTGGCGGGCTGACTTACTTTTGATATATCGATTTCTTTAACCCCTTTATCAAAGTCACATTATATGTTGGGGGGGACAACCCAACAAGCCCCCCTCCCGGGAAGTGCGCTAGCGGATTTAACCGCACCGGGAGGGAAGGCTGACCTTTACAAGGTTGATAGTCTCAGCCGTTATTGTGACCCCAAAGGATATTATAGGCAGGTTTCCATCCAGCTGATTAGCCCGGAACCCTCCTGCAACTATTTTTTCATCTGTTCGCCCCCGAAAATAACAGCTGGTACTGGCGCTCATTGACATTGCTTCATTCATTCGCCCCCGAATTTTTAGCCGGTACCAGCACCATTCATCCATTCGCCCCCGAAAACCACTGCCCGTAAAAAAGGCATTTTTCATCCACCCCCGAAAGATCATCGCCTTTCAAAGGCATCCTTCATCCATTCGCCCCCGAAAATAATTGCCTGCAAAAGGCATCCTTCATCCATCTTCCCCCAAAGATTTTTTGCCGGTCCGGCCATCCATTAACCTGGTTTCATTCATTTGCCCATAGCCCATCAGGCCCTATCAGGGCCTTTTTTATCCATTCACCCCTCCCTTATTTTTACCTATCCTATATCAGGCCATTGTTACCATAGCCCGCTTGTACAGGCCATCCATTGCCAGCCCCCATTGGCCTCTTTTCATTCATTCACCCCAATTTTAGCCTGTACAAGCCATTTTTTTACCGACATTTAGTACGTTTGTAACGCAAAAAATCAAGCATTATGGAATATAGAATAGAGAAGGATACGATGGGCGAGGTACAAGTACCAGTTGACGCTTATTATGGTGCTCAAACCCAACGTTCTATCGACAATTTCAGGATAGCACAGGATATTAACAGAATGCCTAAAGAAATCATCCAGGCATTTGCATACCTCAAAAAAGCCGCTGCACTTACTAACCTGGATGCTGGCGTACTCTCCCAGGAAAAAGCCACTCTTATCGGCAACGCCTGCGATGAAATCCTCGCTGGCAAACTGAATGACCAATTCCCGCTGGTAGTATGGCAGACCGGTTCAGGTACCCAGTCCAACATGAACGTAAATGAAGTGATCGCCTACCGTGCCCATGTAAACAATGGTGGTAAGCTCACCGATAAAGATAAAGTGATACACCCGAATGACGATGTGAATAAGTCACAGTCATCCAACGATACCTTCCCTACCGCAATGCACATCGCGGCTTACAAAATGCTGATCGAGGTAACCATCCCGGGCATCAGGAAGCTGCGCGCTACCCTGGCTGAAAAGGCTGAAGCCTTCAAGCATGTGGTGAAAATAGGTCGTACCCACTTCATGGATGCTACCCCCCTTACCCTGGGGCAGGAAATCAGTGGCTATGTATCTCAACTGGATCACGGCCTGAGAGCCATCAACAATACCCTCGCTCACCTGAGCGAACTGGCATTGGGTGGTACTGCCGTAGGTACGGGCATCAATACCCCAATTGGCTATTCTGAGAATGTAGCAAAACACATCGCTAAGCTCACCAGCCTCCCTTTCATCACTGCTGAAAACAAATTTGAAGCCCTGGCAGCTCACGATGCAATCGTAGAAGCGCATGGTGCACTCAAAACTGTAGCAGTAAGCCTGATGAAGATCGCAAACGATATCCGTATGCTCAGCTCCGGCCCACGCTCAGGTATCGGCGAACTCCACATCCCTGACAATGAACCAGGTTCTTCCATCATGCCTGGTAAAGTAAACCCTACACAATGTGAAGCCCTCACCATGATTGCTGCACAGGTAATGGGTAACGATGTAGCGATCAACATTGGAGGTGCTACCGGTCACTTCGAACTGAACGTGTTCAAACCTGTCATGATCTATAACTTCCTGCACTCCGCCCGCCTGATCGGTGATGGTTGCGTAAGCTTCAACGATAAATGTGCGACCGGGCTGGAACCGATCGATGCAAATATCAAAAAGCACGTAGACAACTCGCTGATGCTGGTAACCGCACTTAATACCAAAATCGGTTACTACAAAGCAGCAGAGATTGCGCAGAAAGCACATAAAGAAGGTACTACCCTGAAAGAAATGGCGGTGAAACTGGGTTATGTAAAACCTGAGGAATTTGATGCGTGGGTAAACCCGATCGATATGGTGGGCGAAATCAAATAATTTGAAAGTGATTCATTTTTTAAATTGAAAAAGAGTCATTGTCTACAAAAAGCGATCAAATTATCTGCATAAAAAAAGGGGTTGTAATCATTACAACCCCTTTTCCATTATCAAAAATATTAATGATGTAACGATGCGATAATAATAGTTCGTAAACTGGTCAGGATAATCAGAATCCCTACCATAATCATCAGTGGTTTCCGCTTGATCTTCCTCACCAGCAGCGCTGCAAAAGGAGAAGCGATGACTCCACCAATGATCAACCCAATGATCACCGGCCAACCGGTAATGGCACCAAATAACAGGAAAGTACCTGCACTGCTCAGGGAAATAAAAAACTCCGCTGCATTCACAGACCCAATAGTATAATGAGCAGAACGACCCTTGCTCAATAAAGTAGAAGTCACAACCGGACCCCATCCTCCACCGCCAATGGCATCCATAAAACCACCAAACAACGCCAGCAGGCCCAGTCTCTTTGTTTTGCTCTTTCCTTTCTTGTTCTGAAAAGCCTTACGTAATACGATAATACCTAAGATCAACAGGTAGGCACTCATAAAAGGCTTGATAATATCGCCATCAATCACCTTGGATAATAAGAAGGCACCCGTTACAGCCCCAATGATACCAGGTACCAGCAGTCCCATAAACAGTTTCTTATTTACATTTCCAAAACGGAAGTGAGAAATACCGGAAGCACCCGTGGTAAATACCTCTGCCACATGCACACTCGCACTGGCTATAGACGGAGGTATACCTAAACCCAGCAGTAAGGAGGTAGAAGTCGCCCCATATGCCATGCCTAAAGCCCCATCCACCATCTGAGCCGCTAATCCTACACAGATGTAGAACAACACCTCTCTTGTAAACAAATGCGCCGTAAAGTCATAGATGCGGGTATGGGTAGCCTCAGAAGTATTGAAATAATATAATACTCCAACTCCTGCAAGTACAGCTACCGCAATAAGACCGATCAGCAGCCATAAACCCGGCTTCTTACGGTTGTCATCATTGACAAGGTCAATAAGTACCTCCTGGCGTTCAGGACTGGCCACCTGATTCTCTAATTGCTCGATCTCCTCGTTATGCGACATTATTCTCTAGTTATAAAGTCTATAGATATTATAGACTAAGGTAGTGTGAATAAACGGTTTATCCAAGCAGCAAACCTTAAAAAGTTATTAGAAAGGGAAAAATAACCGAAAGGTGCTATGAAAATACGCCGGCAGGCAAGCTCCCAAAGCAGAAAGGGTTTTGCCGTAGGCAAAACCCTTTCTGCTTATTTATTTCTTTGCAAAAGGCAAATCGTAAGTAATCGCCACATAATACAATCCCTTAATCGTTGGCCCCCCTACGTACTGGAAGTAAGCCGAATTAAAGATATTCGATCCTCCTACCTTCACAGAAGTATGGATCTTAGGCAACCCATAGGTCACCTGCGCATCCACCGTACTATAAGCCGGCACATCACCATTACCAAACAGGTTCTGCCAGTAGAAAGTATCCTGCCAGTGCCATACCACATTGAAGCCTACATTCTTAAACACCTGCCTGTTCCCAAAACTCACATTCGTAAAGTACTTCGGTGTATTGAAACCCGGAATCAACGCATCATCCTTCGTCTTATCCTGTGTCAGGTTGTTATAATTCAGGTTACCACTGAGTGTATATCCTTTCTCAAAATTATAAGTCACCCCTAATGCAAAACCATAGTTCTGTACAGTAGACTTACTATTCGTCCATACCCTGTACCTGTTCTGGTATTGCTTATCATACATCTGATTCAGCACTGATTGTGTCGGTTCATTCACATTACCCGTCTTCGGAACCGCAACCTCCACCTGGCCGATGAAATTCTTGTAACTGTTAAAATAAGCATCTACATCCACAAACACTTTATTCTCAAACAGCACACTCTTATACCCTGCCTCAAATGAATGGATCTGCTCTGGTTTGATCGGATCCAGGTTCGCGACTTTCAGCACACCAGCACTCTGCGCCTCAGCTTCCGCTCTCGTTACTGTTGGATCCGCATTTGTGATCTTATTCACCGCAGTCGTAAACGCGGTAGCACTGGAAGTAAGATAGGAATTCTTAAAATAGCCTAGTCCATCTTCAATAAATGCCAAACCACCTACACGACGCACCCCTCCATTATTCACGAAAGAATATGCCTCAAACAAAGAAGGGAATCTAAACCCATTCTGCCAGCTGGCCCTGAAATTATGACGCTGATTCGGCGTAGTATACACCACAGCAATACGAGGATTGAACTTACCTTCAAACTGCTGGCTCTTATCATATCTCACAGAAGCAGTCAGTTTCAACTGATCGTGGAAGAAAGTCTTGCTTCCCTGCACAAAACCACCTGCCTTACCATACCATATATGTTTACCACCCGGTGTATTCCTGTCAGCCAGTGCTTTCGTGAAATCCACAAAGTTATTACCATCAGGAATGATCTCGTAAGTACGATAATCAGCACCTACCAGTACATCCGCAAAATGCACATACTTACGCAGGTTCCAGGTGCCTTCTGCATGATAGAAATGGCTCATCTGCAACAATGCAGCTCCCCCGCTTTTATTCGTACTATCCTTGGAGGTAGGGTATATATCCCAGTCATTGATGCTCTTGATCAGTGCTAGTTGTTTATCAAACGCAGCAGTACCCGGTGTCCATCTGCCATTATCAGCAGCAGTACGTGCAGCACGGTGAGCAGCCGCAATATCTGCACCCTCATCCAATGCACCGTTCAGGGCCTTGGTATAATCTGCCTGCCACACTTTATCAGTTTTGAAAGACTTCTCCAGGTTATCAGCCAGCGGGTTCATATTATAAGAGTCACCAGTATTTTCGAGAGACATATAAGAACGGATGGTGAAATCCTGCCCCTGTAATTCTATTTTATGGTTCTGCACCACTACATTCTTCAAACCAATACGGTTACCACGCTGGAAGAAACCATCCATCTTGCCTACACGATAATTATAAGACAGCTGCACTTTAGGTGTGATCTTATAATAAAGACCACCATCAAATTTCAGGTTACGAACAGTATAATCACCTACCAGGTCCTTTTCCCAATATCCGGTACGGGATACGTTGTAAGCCTTACCATTCTTATCGGTGATCGGGAAAGTGCTCTGGTCAGCATATTTATTCCATGCGTCATTGGCTACGTTATTTGCCCCTACGAGCGTAGGGAAGTCAGGATTCGCTTTGGTACCCGGGTTGAAGTCATTGTGACTATCAGCATACCAGTCAGTACCCTGCATGTAAGAGAAGTTGATCTTGAACGCAAATTTATCCTTGAATGCCTGTGCATACCTTACAGAAGTTTCGGTCAGTGCCTTGGGATTACCACCACTACCATCAAAGTGGTTAGCACCAATCTTCTGATACACGCTGATACCCTGGTATTGGAAAGGGTTCCTGGTGATCAGGTTAGACATCCCGTTAATCGCATTCATACCATACAATGCAGAAGAAGCACCTGGTGTTACTTCTATACTCTGGATATCCAACTCGGTAGGTCCGATGGCGTTACCCAGGGGAACACCCAGAGTAGCTGCCTGGTTATCCACACCATCAACCAGCTGCATAAAGCGGAAATTGTTAGGCACATTGAAACCACGGGTGTTGAATACTTTGAAAGTCAAACCAGCAGTCGTCATCTGCACCCCTTTCAGGTTCCCGATCGCATCGTAGAAGGAAGCCGCCGGTGTTTCTTTCAGGGCTTTCACATCCAGTTTTTCAATAGCTACAGGAGATTTCATGAGTTTTTCCTGTTGACGGGAGGCAGAAACCACCACCTCGTTTACCAGCAGGTTCTGGGTCACCAATTGTATCTGCAAACGACTATCGCTGTTTTTTACATCAAACTCCTGTGGTTGATAGCCAATAAGGCGAATCACCAGTTTGAACGGAAACTTTGTGTTTGCGGTGAGTTGAAATGCACCGGTCGTGTCAGTAATGGCGCCGAAGGAGGTACCTTTAATCTGCACAGAAGCACCTGCCAGCGGTTCCTTGTTATCCCCGGAGATCTTGCCGGAAATGATGTAGGAACCATTAAGTTGTGCCTGCGCTAAAAGAGGCAGGAGAATGGTCAGGAGCCACAGGTAGATTACACGTACGGGGCGTCTGGTGTTTTGCATATAATTTATATGTGTTAGTAAAAGACCTAAGTCGTAATTAATATTTAATGAATTACAGGCCAGTGCTTTAGAGCTATCATTCTTTAATACGACTATTAGTCTATAGAATTTGTGGACAAATGTAATACGGCGATTTAGTATTTCAAAATTTATTGTTAAATCTGCCAATAAAAAAAGCTCCGGTCATATGACCGGAGCTTTGCTATATAAGAAGTTTATGTGCTTATTTACTTACAGCCACCTGCTCTCTTTCTTTTTGCGCCCGCTCCTTTTCCTGGTGTGCGGCAAAGAATTTTTTCTGGAATACCAGGATGGTGATCACACCTACTGAAATTGCCGCATCAGCCACATTGAAGATAGGTCTGAAGAACACGAAAGACTCACCGGCATTGATCGGGAACCAGGTAGGGAAGTGACCTCTCAGGATTGGGAAGTACAGCATATCTACCACGTTACCATGCAGGAAAGAACCATATCCACCACCTGGAGGCAGGAACTGTGCTACATCAGCATAGTTGGAAGAAGAGAAGAGCATTCCGTAAAACAGACTATCGATCAGGTTACCGGCAGCCCCCGCCAGGATCAGCGAGCCACAGATCAGCAGCCCCTTACTATAATCCTGTTTCACCAGTTTCTTCATATATCTGAAACCAATGATTACCGCAAATAAGCGGAACAAGGTCAGGATTATCTTTCCGAAATCACCGCCAAACTTCATACCGTAGGCCATTCCATCATTTTCTATGAAGTGGATCCTAAACCAGTTAGGGAATACAATGATCTCATCAGAGAAGTTCATATGGGTTTTGATCCATACTTTTAATGCCTGATCTACTACCAGCACCAGTACAACAATCAATATTACGTGACGATATTTCAAAGGGTATAATTTTTATCAAAATTAATAATAATGTGCAAAATCGGAATTTCCAATCATTCCTGGAAATATACCCGCTTTACACGCTGCGAAATTCCTGTTAATATTTCGTAAGGTATAGTACCCGCCCAGGTCGCCAATTGCTGTACAGGTAAGGATTCGCCAAATACTATTACTTCATCACCTTCGGTAACATCAGGAATATTGGTAACATCCAGCATCAACATATCCATGGCCACAATGCCTGCTACCGGTGCCAGTTGCCCCCTTACGAGCATCTTACCAACCCCGTTGCTGAGACTGCGTGGATAACCATCTGCATACCCGATGCGAACAGTTGCCGTTATAGCAGGGGCTTTCGCCCGCCATTTTGCACTATAACCTACAAAATCACCCGTATCCAGGTGCTTCACCTGTGAAACAGTGGTCTTCAGCGTACTTACTGGTCTTAGCTGTGCCTGCATTTCGTCACTGCTATCCACCCCATACATACCGATACCCAGTCGCACCATATCCAGTTGCAGATCAGGATGACGTAAGATGGCCGCACTGTTGGAAATATGTCTGATCACCGCATAACCCAACGCCTTTTGCAACTCATAGCTCATTTCATAGAACAGCTTACCTTGTTGCCTGGTCAGCTCATCCAGTTCCGGATCTTCACTACCTGCCAGGTGGCTGAACATAGATTTGACTGTAAGGTAATTATTATCTGTCAGCATCGCAGCCAGCTCCGGAATGTCTTTCTTCTCGAAGCCAAGTCTGTGCATACCGGTATCCAGTTTTATATGTACCGGGAAACCGGTCTTGCCCGCAATCTGAACTTCTTCTTCAAACTGCTGTAACAAATGCAGGGAGTAGATCTCAGGTTCAAGGTTCCACTGCAGGATCGCATCGAATGAACTGGGTTCGGGGTTCATGACCATGATCGGCATGGTAATACCTGTCCTTCTTAATTCAACACCTTCATCAGCATAAGCAACGGCAAGGTAATCTACGCCATGGAACTGCAACAGGTTTGCAATCTCAAAACTTCCACTACCATAGGAAAACGCTTTTACCATCGCCATCAGTTTGGTAGTTGGCTTCAATAATGCCTGGTATTGCCTGATGTTGTGAGCAACCGCGTTGAGGTTGATCTCAAGAATCGTTTGATGTACTTTTTGCTCCAGCAACTTACCTATACGCTCAAACTCAAATACACGTGCCCCCTTCAGCAAAATAGTTTCATGCTGAAAATCCTGCTGGTTAAATTGCTGGATAAACTCCTCCGTAGTCAGGAAGAATGCACTCTTCAAACCCTCTACCTGCTGGAAACACTTCTTTTCACGGAAAATGTTTTTACCGATCCCGATCAGTTTATCGATCTTCTTTTGTTGCATCAGGCTGGCTACTTCTTCATAAAGAGAAGCATCGCTCTTGCCACTTTGCAGAATATCGCTGAGGATTACGGTACGGGTAGGGTGCTGTTGCTGCTGTTGCAGAAAATCCAGCGCTATATTGAGAGAACCTAAGTCGGAATTGTAGCTGTCATTGATCACAGAGCAGTTGTTAATACCCTGTTTCAACTCCAGTCGCATCGCGATATTACCTAATTGATCCATGCGTTGCTGAATCACTTCAGGAGCGATCTTCAGGTGCAGCATCAATACCCAGCAATGGATCGCATTCTCAATAGAACCCTCATCCACAAAAGGTATGGTAATATTCAGTGACTCATTCTTATATAAAGCCTCGATGTGGGAATGGCTGCCATTTTTCTCTACGCTGATCACACGCAGGTCGGCCTCCGTTTTACGAGACCAGGTACAGAGCTGTAAACCTACCTGGTTTTCCTTCTTTCCTACCAGGTTGTGAAACTGGTTCACACACTCATTTAGTGCCAGGTAGTCCTTACAATAAATGAGCAGTTCGCTTTTGGAAAACAATACCAGTTTTTCGTTGATCTTCTGGCGGATGTTCAGGAAGCCTTCATTATGGGCTTCGCCAATATTGGTGAAAATACCGATGGTAGGACGAATAATCTTTTCCAGGTGCTCCATTTCTCCGGGTTGGGAGATGCCGGCTTCGAAGATGGCCAGCTGGTGCTCAGGTTTCATCTGCCATACAGACAGGGGAACCCCGATCTGCGAGTTGTAGCTCTTTGGACTGCGTACGATGTTGTAATCTTTCTCCAGCAGCTGGTACAGCCATTCTTTTACGATGGTCTTACCATTGCTACCTGTGATACCGATCACAGGGATATGAAATTTTTGACGGTGATGAGCTACTAATGCCTGCAGCGCACTCATAGTATCTTTTACCAATATAAAGTTGGCCGCCGGATACAGGGTCAGGTCTGGTGCTTCACTGACAATGAAGTTGCTGACCCCCTTTTCGTACAGTTCTTTAATATATTGATGAGCATTCCTGCGGGAACTTACTAAAGGAATGAAAACAGAGGAGGCTGGATATATTACCTTCCGGCTATCCAGCAGCACATGTTCAATCTCCGGGTTCCCTGTTTGCTGTAATAGTTCACCTTTCAGCACCTTGCTGATACTTTCTGCGTTATACACTTGTGGTTAATTTATTTTGCCGGAACAATGACCTTTGACATCCTCATTGTTCCACTTCCCTTAATAGAATTAATTAAAACAAAGTTGACGTCTACTGCTAATGTGGGGTCATGGTTACCGCAATTTTAAATGAATGAATGGCAAATATATGGGAATAACCGTTAGCACATTGTTATAAATGTGTGCTTTTCGGTGGGAACCATATTATTACTAATAGCCATATCAATAGATTTCCCGTTCATGATTTTTAGGCCAGGCGGCCCATAATCTAGAAACGGGTATCCCCTTATCGTTCAAATTTCCGCTGCCTGATGAACTGGAATATCACCCTGAACAGGAGTATCAGCAGAACGGGAAAAATGACACAAATAGCCTGCCATACAGACTTGTTTTGCTTGATCTTTTCGGCATCCAGGAGGCGGAGCGTCAATTCTTTGTTTCTCGCTTCCATTATTCCGGCATTGTTGGTCAGGTAGCCCAGCGAATTGAGCAGGAACTCCTTATTGGCATACACCATCGAGGGATCGAAGAGGTTAACACCCATTTGCATAGGGCCGTTTTTCTGGGAGATAGCGTTGGTGATAAGATCGCCATCGCTCACGACGATCATTTTATTAAAATCACTTTGATCTTTAAAAGGTTTCCGGGTTACCTGGGCTATCAGCTGTTGCTCACCGGCACTCAGTCTGTTGCGGAACAGGGATGTAAACTGTCCTTCCAGCAATACTGCCACCGGTAGATTATGCTTCTGGAACTGGCGGGGATTCGGTTTTACACGAAGGTCATTCCAGCTAAGCTGTACAGGAGCCCGCTCAAGTTTTGAATTGGCAGAGGAGCTAAGTAACACGGTTTTGGTGACTTCCCCACCCTTCACCGTATCAATTGAACTGGCAAAATGACTCAGCACCAGGTCCATATTTTTTACAATCGGATGGGCACCACTTGGAGAAAGCAAGGGGAAATAAGGAAAAGGCAACAGGTCAAACTGTGGTTTATCCCCAACATGCCCCACTACCTGTGGAAGACGATCACATTGCAGATCCTGGATCAGGTCCTGGTTAATTCTCACACCATAGCGGAACAGGATGTCTTCCAGGTTGAGATCACGATCCATAGCCACATATGTATCATGCTTTTGCAGGCTGTCCATACCCACATTCAGTTCATCCACAAACCAGAGCACCTTACCCCCATTCATTACATACTGGTCAATCTTCAACTTATCTTCATCACTAAAGCGGTCAAGTGGTTTTGCAAACACAATGGCTGCAAAATCCTGGGGGATGTGGGAAACGTATTGTAAGGTAATGGTGTCAAGGAGATAACTGCTTTGCATACTGGTGAGGGCATCCAGCACTTCGGCACCCAATAGTTCATGGTGGCCGAGCATATAGCCAACCAGTGGCAGGTGGTTTTGTTTTAACTGATAGATGGCGTTGGCAAACTGAAATTCCAGCAATGCCTCGGAGTTATTCATGGTTTGCATCGGATCCTGGCCACCCTGATTTTTCAGGAGATTGATACCAAGGGTTTTGCTGCCATAATGTACAAGGGCACCCGGGAAGATCAGTTTTTCAGAATATCCCTGGTTGGCATCTTCCTGCACCTGCATATTGAAAGGCATGATCCCCTGCTCAGCCAATGATTGCTGGAAGGCTAACCGATCTGAATCATTCAGGCCCTGACCCGGGTTTTGGAAGGAAAACTGCACACGGTTACCACCCGCTTCCCTGAATTCTTCCAGCAATTCCTGCGTAGATTGCGCCAATTGACGAAAGGAAGCCGGGTAATCACCTTTGAGGAATACCTCGATGGTGACAGTGCTATCCAGGCCTTTGAGCAGCTGGCGGGTACTGGGAGTAAGGGTAAATCTCTTTTCGGCGGTAAGATCCCATCTTGTATGAACGTACATGGCCAGGATATTAACGCCTATCAGTATAGCTATGACGAGTATTGCCCGTTGCAGGTATTTTTTCTTACTGTTAACCACAATCTGATTAATTACTTAATGTGACAGTCTTAAATTTAATCCCAGATCCTTCTTTGTAATGACAATCTCGTTAAATAGAGCATCAGTGCAATGATACTGAGAAAGTAGACTACATCCCGGCTATCGATCACACCTCTGCTGATGGAGGTGTAATGGAAGCGGATACCCGCCATTTGCAGGTAGTAGTCCGCCGAACCGGAAAAGGCAGGCAGCTTGCTCAGTGAATCGAATCCATAATAGAATATAAAACAGGTAAAAATAGCGGTCAGGAAAGCTACCACAGAGTTCGTGGTAAGGGAGGACGCCCACACGCCAATGGCGGTGAAAACGGCTCCCAGCAGGAAAAGGCCGATGTAGGAACCGGCAATGCCACCGTTGTCCAACACTGTATCAGGAGCACTAAGCTTGCGGATAGCGATATAATAAACGAAAGTAGGAATCAGTGATATCAATACGATCAGGATGCCTGCAAAGAACTTCCCATTCACAATCTGCCACCAGCTGAGAGGTTTGGTGCTCAGAATTTCCATGGTGCCGGATTTGAATTCATCGGCAAAAGAACGCATGGTAATAGCTGGAATAAGAAGCAGGTAAATGATCGGCGCCAGGTTAAAGAGTGGATCCAGGTTAGCATAACCATAGTCCAGCAGGCTGGTGTCGGGGAATACGAATAGCAATAAGCCATTTGCCAGCAGGAAGAGGATAATAGCGATATACCCCGTGATGCTGCTGAAAAACTGATGGATTTCCTTTCTGAATATTGCTAGCATAGTAATTTGACTGAAAGTGCAAATATATATATTATTTAAGCTGCAAGCGTTAGAATATAATTCATCAATCAAATTGCATGTTCAGCCTAAATAGTAATCCCCCTATATAGCGCAGATTTCAGAAAAATATTGCAGAGAGTAAACTTTACCACCCGGGGGGAGCCCCCCGGATGTATTTTAATACGACAAGAAATAAAAATCAATCAATCCCTTTCATCATAATAGTCAGCCGGCTCTTCATCATACTCTTCCACTGCAGGCTCCATTCCATTCTTCGTTCTGTAATCATTAATCGCAGCCCGCACAGCATCCTCTGTTAAAATTGCACTATGAATTTTTGAAGGCGGTAAACTCAGCGCTTCCACAATCTCCATGTGATCGAGTCGGAAGGCCTCTTCAATTGTTTTCCCCTTAATCCATTCAGTAGCGATAGAAGAACACGCGATAGCTGAACCACAGCCAAAGGTCTTGAATCGTGCATCTCTGATTACGTGAGTGACAGGGTTTACTTCTACCTGGAACCTCACCACATCAACGTATTCCGAGACATGTACCAACCCGGTACCTACATGCTGGGAATTTTTATCCAGCGTGCCGGCGTTCCTGGGGTTGTTGTAGTACTCCAGTACTCTTTCAGCGTAAGACATAAGCATAAGTATAAAGCATCAAATAATCCAGCGGCTATTATCATTTTCAACCCGCTGCCTGGCCGCCTATAGTTGGTTTATGCAATCATCCGGCCAGATTTTTCCGTATTATCAATCATGCGACCATTCGATCGCGTTCATGTCCACTCCCTCCTTGAACATTTCCCACAGGGGGCTGATTTCACGCAGTTTGTTCACGGTTGCTGTTACAGCATTGATGGTATAGTCAATTTCTTCTTCAGTTGTGAATCTTCCCAACCCAAAGCGCAGGGAAGAATGGGCAAGGTCATCCCCCAGGCCCAGTGCTTTCAGTACATAGCTGGGTTCCGGCGATGCAGATGTACAGGCAGAGCCGGAAGACAATGCTACTTCCTTACCAAAGCCCATCAGCAGTGCCTCTCCTTCTACATATCTGAATGAAATATTACTTACATGTGGTAAACGATGTGCGCGGCTACCATTTACATAAGTCTCTTCCAGTTGCAATAACGCATTTTCCAGTTTATCACGCATAGCACCCAGTCTTTTTCCTTCTTCCTCCATTTCATGCAAGGCTAATTCACACGCCTTTCCAAACCCTGCAATAGCAGGCACATTCAAGGTGCCGGAACGCATACCCCGTTCATGTCCGCCACCATCCATTTGCGCAGTAACCTTTACTCTGGGTGATTTACGACGAATATATAAGGCACCAATGCCTTTAGTCCCATATAATTTATGTGCGCTAAATGCAGCGAGGTCAATGCCATCTTTGTTTACATCTACAGGAATTTTACCCGCAGCCTGCGTAATATCGCTCATCATAAGTACCCCGTGACGCTTGGCAATCGCACTGATTTCACGGATAGGATTAACTGATCCGATCTCGTTGTTGGCGTACATTACAGCTACGAGAATCGTTTTAGCAGTTATAGCAGATTCCAGCTCTTTCAGGTCGATCATACCTTCACGATTCACCTTCAGGTAGGTCACAGATGCGCCCAACTTTTCAAGGTGCTTACAGGTATCGAGTACAGCTTTATGTTCTACTTCGGTAGTAATAATGTGATTCCCCTTGTCAGCGTACATTTCAAATACACCTTTCAGGGCGAGGTTATCGGCTTCAGTAGCGCCGGAAGTGAAAATGATCTCTTTTGGATCCGCGCCTATCAGGGCAGCTACCTGCTCTCTTGCCAGATCTACCGCTGCTTCTGCAGCCCATCCATAAGCATGGTGACGGCTGCTGGCGTTGCCAAAATGCTGCGTAAAGAACGGAAGCATCGTTTCCAGCACCCTTGGATCCAGGGGCGTAGTAGCATTGTTATCTAAATACACAGGCAGTTGCAACATACACAAAATTTTATACTACAAATTTAACGAATTGCTACCATCAAGGTACGAATTCGTCACGAACAGGATTTAGCCATTTTGTGTTAATTTGCTAACATGCTAAAAGTAGAACATATAGGTATTGCTGTACAGTCATTACAGAAATCCATTCCCCTCTTTGAGGCACTGCTCAACACTTCCTGCTATAAACAGGAGCAGGTAGACAGCGAAGCAGTCCGGACCGCTTTCTTCAGGAAAGGTGAAACAAAAGTGGAATTATTGGAACCAACAAACCCCGAAAGTGTGATTGCGCGTTTTTTGGAAAAGAAGGGAGAGGGTATGCACCACATCGCATTCGATGTAGCTGATATTCATACGGAAATGGCTCGCCTCGCTGCCGCAGGCTTTACTCTGCTAAATCCCGAACCAAAGAAGGGGGCCGACAATAAATTAGTATGCTTTTTACATCCTAAAGATACCAGTGGCGTGCTTATAGAACTCTGCCAGGAAATTTTTTAAGAATTTCCAGAATTTTTAAATCCGTCTTTTATCTGGTTACGTAGGTATTCTACAGACACCGTAGGAAACACGTTAATTTCAAAAAGAAAAACATTTTTAAACAATCGTCATAGTTATTTGTTAGGATTTGTAACTTGGGAATGTTCGGGAAATGCAAACGATCATTATCGATATACCTAAGAATTTTAAATTACACAACCAAAAGAAAAAGACTACCACTAATAATTACCTTAAACATATTGTATCTGCCTCATTCATTGGAAAATGAATACAGGTAAGGTATTTCAAGATACTCTAAAGTTGGCATAGGTTATGAACACCTGCGGGTTTTTTAGCTTGCAGGTCTCTTTTTTTATTATAAAATCTATTCCCGCCGTAGCAGGAATAGATCACAACAAAGAACTTACTGAATGACCTTCTCCATGCCCATACTTCTCGATCCCTTAATCAATATATACGTATCCGTAAACTCCTGGTGCCTCAGCCATTCAGCTGCTGCTGCCGCAGTTTCCATATATATGTAGGGATGCTTTACCTTACTGAAATCACCACCTACCAATACAACGGCATGCCAATGAGTGCGCTGTAATAAATCGACCAGGGCCTGGTGCTCATCTACACTATCAGGACCTAATTCCATCATACCACCTAGCAACAGTACTTTCTGTGCAGCTTCAATCCCAGCAAAGTTTTCAATTGCCGCTTTCATACTGGATGGGTTTGCATTGTAAGCATCCATGATCACAGTATTCGTACCTTGTTTGATCACCTGCGAACGATTGTTGGAAGGTACATAACCCGCAATCGCTTCACGAATCGTTTCACCCGGAATGTTGAAGTATAAACCTACAGCGACTGCTGCCATTACATTCGGAAAATTATAAGCACCTACCAGTTGTGTAGGAATCAATCCGGTCGCTTCATTACTCGTTACTTTCACACTCAGTAATGCAGTATCAGCAATCGGATCACCTGTATATGTGGCATCTTTCTGGCCGTAAGTGATCACCTGTGGTATACCCTTACTCATTTCAAGCAAATACGGATACTCATTACATAAAAATACAGTACCCTCATTGGCTCTCAGAAAATCGTACAACTCACCCTTGGCACGACGCACGCCTTCAGGACTACCAAAACCCTCCAGGTGTGCCTTACCAATATTAGTAATGATACCATGGGTAGGCAGTGCAATTTTGCAATAAGCTTCTATTTCATGTTCATGATTCGCTCCCATTTCAATCACTGCAATCTCAGCATCTGCAGGTATACGCAGAATGGTTAGTGGCACGCCAATATGATTATTGAGATTGCCAATAGTGGCGGTTGTTTTGAACTCTGCTGCCAGCACCGTGCTTACCAGTTCCTTGGTAGTCGTTTTGCCATTCGTACCAGTAATAGCAAGGAAAGGAATTTTCAATTGCTTGCGGTGATGTAAGGCCAGCTGCTGCAGGGTAGACAGCACATCTGTCGTCAACATCATTCTTTCAGGCTGAGTATTATATTCAGCTTCATCTATCACTGCCAGTACAGCACCTGCTTCCAGGGCGGCAGCTGCATAGGCGTTCCCGTTAAAATTGGGGCCTTTCAGTGCAAAGAAAATGTCGCCTTGCTTAAGCTGGCGTGTATCAGTCTGTATAGATGGATGATTGCGATAAACTTCGTATAACTGCGCTATGTTCATAGAAACAAATGTAATGTATATATCAATTTCATTATTCTTTAAAAATGCAGTTTTGTAATCTGGCCCTTTAAAAATCAGACGGGCGCAGACACCAACCTACACCCTTTACACCGCAAAAATCCCCCCAAATTTCCCGTGAAAAATGAAATACTAGTTATAAATATATCCTCTATATTTGTTTCAACATGTAATCGTGTCAATACTCAAAATAGCCATCTTGCGACCATATTAAAAAGACCTGGCCGGACAAAACCTGCCATTGAATGACCAAATGAAAAGACCTATCCAAACACTTGTGTTGGCAGTGTTATTATTAAGCCTGCTCGTCTACGGATGTACTGCCGAAAAAGCACCAGCTCCCGACTCAGGAATCACTGTTAACGCTTGCGACACCGCAGTTATCACTTCTGCTTACATTCTGACCGCAGTTTCAGATAAATGTACAAGCAGAGGATGCCACAAAGGAACCGGATCTACAGCATCTACAAATTTCACCACTTACGCAGGTATCAAGGCTTACATCGCCAGCAATGAAACCCTCTGGAAATCACGTGTAACGGGTGCGGATGCCGACATGCCTCCCGGTTCTACCAAATTAAGGCAGGGTATGAAAGATTCTATCAACTGCTGGATCTCTCATGGAATGCCTGAATAAGTTGCTATTCAAAAAATCCTAAAAAAGTAAAACAATGAAAAATTGCATTGTGCTGTTGACAACCATGCTCTTGTTACAGCTGCGCACCCTTGCACAGGACATCTATTCCTGCAAAAACACAAGCCTGTCTTTCTTCTCAGCTACGCCCATGGAAGACATTGATGCTGTAACCAATAAAGCCGTATCCGCCATCAATGGAAAAACAGGTGCCGTATACTTTAAAGTAACCATCAACACTTTTAAATTCAAAAAGTCACTGATGGAAGAACACTTCAATGAAAACTACCTGGAAAGCGACAAATATCCTACTGCAGAATTTAAAGGGAAAATCCTGGAAGTGCCCGACCTGCATAAGGATGGCACCTATCCTGTAATAGTAGAAGGCACAATGAATATGCACGGTGTAGATAAAGTGTATCACGAAAAAGGAACCATCACCGTCAAAGACGGTAAACCAAGCCTCGATGCCAAATTCAATGTGAAATTGGTAGATCACAAAATCAAAGTACCAACGCTCGTAGTGAAAAACATTGCAGAGGTAATAGAAGTCACCGTAAAAGGGGCCTATTTACCAGCATCCTGAACCATTTAAAACAACACACACACACACACAACTCTTCTATGAAGCAAATATATCTGTTATTGCTGGGCTGTGGCTGCAGCCTGAGCGCTTTTGCGCAGGATGATCTGGCCAACATGTTTCAGGATAGTATTAGGAAGCATGAACCTGTTATTGCAACATTCAAATCGACCCGTATCATTCAGGGCAATTCAATAGAAACTCTTAAAAAGCATGAACTGGATTTTCGTGTAGATCACCGCTTTGGTGATATCGGCGGTGAATTCGGTGGTGGTAAAACAGCGTTTGGGTTAGACAACTCTTCCGATATCCGTATCGCATTTGAATATGGGGTAAGCGATCGCCTGATGCTGGGTTTATCCCGCTCAAAAGGGTCTGGCGGTCTTACCCAGCTATATGAAGCCCTGGCCAAGTACCAGCTGATCACACAGACAACTGATGATCATATACCCATTACTGTTACACTCTTTGGCAATACCGTAGCCAGCGGTGCAACATCCAGCACCGTAAAATCTGATGCTGCCTATTTTGATAAATTCAGTGATCGCGTATCTTATACCGGACAGGTGATCATTGGCCGGAAATTCAATCGCAGCCTGTCATTGGCACTCTTACCTACATTGGTTCACCGCAACCGGGTAACGTATATGGACGAAAATGACGTCTTCGCAATTGGCGGCGGCGGCCGTTTGAAATTCAGCAACCGCATGGCATTACTGGTGGAATACTTCTACCCCTTCCGCAGTCAGCAAACGAAAGATTATTTCAAGAAACAAGGTCGTGAATTGTACAACCCACTGTCAGTAGGATTGGAGATCGAGACCGGTGGACACGTATTCCATATCAACTTTACCAACTCAACTGCTATACTGGAAAATCAGTTCATTCCTGAAACCACCACTTCCTGGTTACAAGGTCAGTTTAGATGGGGATTCAATATCTCCAGGAGATTTTCATTGTAGAAAATTAGCTAACTATTGGATACAAAATGCTTTTGCTCATGGCAAAAGCATTTTGTATTTATTAAGGTGATACCTTGACTGCGCATGATTTTTGCCGCTGCGACGGATATAAAAAATTGATTCGTATTTTTATAATGTAATGGAAAAACTTGTCTGCCATATCAAAGAGAGGTCATTCATAGCCCATCTGGCTGCCCGCCGGATGAAAAGCACATCCATTGCCATGGTAATTGGAAAAACCATTCATCTCCATGGCGTAACCCGTAAGGAATTTTTGCGCCAGCCATGGTGGGTGCGCCACGAAGTGTGTCATATTATGCAATACCAGGAGCTGGGCCTGATCCCCTTTCTCTGGCGTTACCTCTGGGAATGTAAAAAAGTAGGGTACTACGCAAACCGTTTTGAGGTAGCAGCCCGGGCCGCGGAGAACAATACAAGTATTACGAGCAGGGTGGTATTTAGTTAAGTGCTTGATAGGCAAATATTTAAGTAATTTACAAGAAAGTGTTAAAGTCTGAGCCCGCATTAAATTTTTAACAACACTGGATATATTTTGCTTATTTTTACGTGAAACGGAGGTGTTCTATGGTAAAAAAAGTAACAGACGGAATCACCATCAGCGTGGAAACATTTTATCAACCGGATTATTCTAATCCGATTGGTAGTGAATTTATGTTCGCCTACCGTATTACTATCGAAAACAATAATACCTTTCCCATAAAGTTATTGCGCCGTCACTGGTACATCATTGACTCTAACGGTACACACCGTGAAGTAGAAGGAGAAGGCGTAGTTGGTGTACAACCACTACTGGCCCCCACCGAAAGCTATCAGTACGTATCAGGTTCCAACCTGCGTACAGAGATCGGAAAAATGTATGGTACCTACCAGATGGAAAATCAACTTAACAAAAAACTGTTCGAGGTTAAAATCCCGGAGTTTCAAATGATTGTGCCCTTTAAGCTAAATTGATTTACTGAATATACAGGTCTTATTGGCTATGGCAGGCAACTGCCTGATGGCTATTTTGCTGAAAATAGGTTTCATCTTTTTTGGATGAATCTCTCTTTTTCATGAATGTTATTTTCGCACAGGTCTACCAAAATCAAGATTCCATGTCTCGTTCCCTTCTCCTGCTATTGCTGGCATTTTCCCATTGTAAATCTTCTGTTGTACATCCTCCTGCTTTACCCATACCCGATCCTGATAACGGAGGTCTGCTCTTACCAGATAGTTTTGCTGCAGTAACAGTGACGCAAGGTATAGGACCGGCTCGTCACCTGGCAGTAAATGGAAATGGGGATATCTATGTGAAACTAGCCTACAATGAACAACTGGAAGGGCGTGGAGGCACGGTAGTCCTTAGGGATAAAAACGGAGATGGCAAAGCAGATGTCGTGGCTTATTTTGGTGACTACGAGGATGAAGGAGGGTTACCCGCAGGCATGAATATCTACAAAGGGTATCTGTATTTCTCGACCGTTAAATATGTATTACGTACTAAACTTAGCCCTGGTCAGTTAATACCAGATGCCCCAACAGATACCATCATCACCGATACAGATACTGCCCTCTTTAAACACTGGCATAGCGCAAAACCTTTGGCCTTCGATCATGATGGCCATATTTATGTTCCATTTGGTGCACCTACAGATGCTGCACAGGATATAAACACTGCAGGTCCTGCCGGAATGCCCGGTGGCAAAGGCCTTGATCCCGCACCTGACCTACAGAAACATGGCGGTATCTGGCAATTTGATGCCGACAAAAAAGGGCAGACACAGGATGATGGCGAATTGTATGCTACAGGCATTCGTAGTGCCCTGGGCCTGGCCTGGAGTCCGCTGGACCATACATTATATGTTGCCATGAATGGTATGGATAACTTCCATAACCGCTACCCGAATCTATTCTCCGCCTGGCAGGCAGCAGTACTACCTTCTGAACCATTGCTGAAAGTAACACCACATTCCAATTTTGGTTGGCCCTATGCTTATTATGATCATATGCAGGGCAAAAACATCCTGTCGCCCGCTTATGGTGGCGATGGAAAGATCACGGCCAGAGCTGATAGTTTTGATGTACCCCTCATGGGCTTTCCCGGCCACTGGGCACCAATGGATCTCTTATTCTACGAAGGCAATCAGTTTCCTGAAAGATATAAGAATGGCTGCTTCGTGGCTTTTCACGGCTCTACAGACAGAGCGCCTTATCCACAGGCTGGTTACATCGTATGTTTTGTTCCTTTTGAAAAAGGCAAGCCCACTGGTAAGTGGGAAGTATTCGCAGATGGCTTCACCGGCACAGATACCGTATTCAATACCAGCGATGCCCGCTATCGCCCCATGGGCCTGGCTACTGGCCCGGATGGCTCCCTGTACATAGCAGAATCTAACAAAGGAAGAATATGGAGAGTGATGTATATAGGCGATAAACAAACCTTCAATACGGGGCAACTCACGGCGATGGAAGCACGAAAATCACGTACTTATATCAAGACACCAGATCCCCTACTGGATATGGTAGGCAAAGCCAGTGAAATGCATGGCTGGATGCTATACAATTCTTATTGCGCTACCTGTCACCAACGGGATGGAAAAGGAGATAATAACCGCTACCCAGCATTAGCAGGCTCTCCTTATCTTGCAGGTACCAGGGAACAATTGATCAGCATCGTACTGAATGGATTAAAAGGAAAGATTGTTGTGAATGGAAAAACCTTCGATGGTGTGATGCCGGCACATGGTGCATTCCTGGATGATCAGGCAGTAGCATCTATAGTGGCATATATCAAGGATAGGTTCAATCATGAAGAAACAACCGTCACTGCCGAAATGGTAAAACAGCTAAGAGGTAAATAACGGCGGCTTGAATGAATTTATTCAGAAGCAGACTTCGTGATAACGGTAAAACCTTCCGCAAAGAATTCCTGCGGTGTCATTTCAAGCCCATCAATGATCTTCAGGAGGGTGCTTAGACGGATATCATCAAACTTTCCTGATTCGTACCTTGACATTCCAACACGGGAGATGTCAATATCATAAGCAAATGTCTCGTAAGACCTGAATCCACGGTCTTTTCTTAAAAATTTTATGCGTTTTCCTAATTCTTCGAGGAAAATATCGTGATCAAAATGACCAAGCACCGCCTTCTTTTTAGGCTCCTTCTTTTCTTTACCCATATTGCAATTAACAAACTAAGTTTATTACAATCAACTTAATAATATAAGTAGTATTGTGATGTGTATATTATATTGTACTATTTTCGGAAATAGTCCTTATATTTGTGTCGTAATCGTTGGAAACACAAGCAAATAATTATAAAGCAAAGAGATAGGGCATTACGTTTCGTGACATTTGGGGTTAACTGATATGCTACAGGTACTGAAATTTTTATTCCAGTACTCTTTTTTCAAGACGAGAGCGGAGCTGGGATTGGGCAAAAGGATATTTTCCAATGCGTAATAGCTTTTAGCCGAAAGGCTGAATCTGCCCAATCCGGTATTTATTGTTTACGTTGAGCATATATATGCGGTGGGCTGATTTCTCAGCACCACCGCTTTTGTTGAAAGAGAGGCTTGCATTCCCTCTTTCATGAATGCTTTATTTCGGTCTGTATTTGGATTGCTGGAAAATGGTCATCGCATCTTTGTTATCCATCAGTTGTTGCAAAGTCACTTCCGGATGTGATTTCATGTAAGCCTGCACAATTCTCCAACCCACAAAAGAACCAATTCTTCCCGGTGAACCCTCCGGCATGCCCTGGGTAGATGGCCCGTCATTCATAAAGTGCATATTGTTTTGCCAATCAGATTTATACAACAGATCCTGCTGTACAAAATACTGCCAGATCATTTGCTCATTCTCAAAACACCATTTCACCTGCTCACCGGTATAACCAAGTCTCAGACTGTCATCGGTATAAGGCATCACCTGTTCCATAAAATACTGGTGCTTGCCAGCATCCACCAATTGAATCACCAGCTTATCGCCAGGCTGACCACCAGGATATAATTCCTGTGCCAGCACCTGTATACAGTTAGGTACCAGGTATTCAGGAGAAAACTTTCTTACCATATACCCAGGATAATCCGGCAACATCGCGTAAATCGGGAAATCCGCTCCCAGGTACATATCCAACCCGATACCTAAAGTAGAATCTACAGTCACAGCGCCATAATTGCTGATCATAGAACTAAAAGTTACAACTTTGGTAGGTGGCTGGAATTTTGGGAAATAGTATTTAATGAACTTAAAGCTTTGCGCCAGTTCCTCTTCAATATTTTTTACATCCTTAAAATGGACATTGATAGAATCCTGCAAAAGACGAAAATCCTTATTTCCAACAAGCATTTTAGTCTGCAGCAACACCAGGTTACCTGTATCTGAATAAGGTCCGAAATTCATAATATGCTCAATAAAACTAGGCAGGAAACTAGGATATTGCTGATCCAGTTTTTGTAAAGCAGGGATGATGTTGGCTGTATCCAACTTGTCCAGCGCCCGATCAAAACGGTCAATATGTACACTGATAGCAATTTTACTTACATCTGGTACGTTTTTATGTGTACATGCGGTCAGGCAGGACAATAAGAATATATAGAGCCATATCTGCTGACAAATACCGGTTAATTTATTAGTCTTATTTTGCATACTTCTACTAAACTACTGAGCAGTAAAAATATTATATACCTTCTATTAAAAAAAAGATAAAATTATCATGAGAAAGGCATTTTTGGTGATCCTGCTTTTAAATATTGCATTGATAAGCAACGCACAACGTGGTTATTATGTAAAGGAGCACCGGGTAAGGCTGGGTTTTCGGCTGGATCCAACAGTATCATTGCTGGTACCACAGGAATCCGGAGTAGATAGAAATGCAGGTAGATTCGGGATCAGTTTTGGGGTAATGGCCGATTTTCTGCTGGATGAAGAAGGGCATTATGCCTTTGCTACCGGGTTACAAATCACCACTGCAGGTAGCAAACTGAAATACGATGCAGGGAAAGGCCTGGACGAATACAAGGCAAATCCGGCTGAATATAATATCAAGGCGACTTATGTAGAAGTGCCTTTGGCATTGAAACTCAAGGCAGAAACGGCGCCAGGAGTAAATATCTTTGGTCAGTTCGGTACTTATTTGGGTTTCCCGGTAAGAGGTCGTGCCGATGTTGTAAGCCTGACACAGACTTATAACAAGGTGAATGTACTGAGAGATTCACAGCCTGTGAATATTGGTTTACTAATAGGGGCAGGTGTAGAATATCCATTGGGAGAGAGTTTGACAGGTGTGGTGGGACTAGATTACAGGAATGGCTTTATAGATGTGACAAGGAACGCAAAGTGGAATGATGGAAAGGTAAATATGAATAGTATTGCCCTGAAATTGGGTCTTTTCTTTTAATATTCTTTAGGCTGGCCACAGGCCAAAACACCAAAAAAATCGTTGTTGCCAAAGGCGACAGCGATTTTTTAATTTAAAATCAGGAAATTTGTGTCAGTCCAACGCTATTACAGATGAAAATTATTCTGGCTCAACAAAACTATCACATAGGCAATTTCGAATGGAATACCCAGCAGATACTGAATGGGATCAAGGAAGCGGAAGCGCAGGGCGCAGACCTCGTAGTCTTTTCTGAACTGTGTGTCAGTGGCTACCCTCCCAGAGACTTCCTGGAATTCGAAGACTTCATTCAACAATGCTATGCTGCCATCGACAAAATAAAGGCACATACTCAAAATATAGCCGTACTGGTAGGTGGCCCCTGCCGTAACCCGGCATCCGAAGGCAAAGACCTCTTCAACGCAGCCTGGTTTCTATACGAAGGTGAGGTAAAGCAGATCATTCACAAAACCCTGCTCCCTACCTACGACGTATTCGACGAATACCGCTACTTCGAACCCTCCTTCTCCTGGAACGTCATTCCGTTCAAAGGCAAAAAACTGGCTGTCACCATCTGCGAAGATATCTGGAACCTGGGAGACAACCCGCTTTACCGTATCTGTCCCATGGATCAGCTCATGGAGCAACAACCGGATGTAATGATCAATCTCTCTGCATCTCCTTTTGATTACGATCACGACGAAGACCGCAAAGAGATCATCCGCGCCAATGTACGCAAGTACAAATTGCCTATGTTCTACTGTAACACAGTCGGTTCCCAGACGGAGATTGTATTCGATGGCGGCTCTCTCATCTTCGATGCACAGGGCAATATTGTAAAGGAATTCCCTTACTTCACTGAAGCCATCGATGGTCTGGAGCTGGAGCCTTTGCAAAATGCAGCCAACCCTGTTCCTGCAAAACCCTACCATCCTGTTACAGAATTATTGTTTAACCATAACATAGATCGCATTCACCAGGCTATCTTACTGGGCATCAAGGATTACTTCCGTAAAATGGGCTTCAAAAAAGCCATCCTGGGTTCTTCAGGTGGTATAGATAGCGCAGTAGTTTTGGCCCTGGCCGTAGAAGCACTGGGCAAGGAAAATGTGCGTGCGATCCTGATGCCTTCCCCTTATTCAACAGAACATTCCGTAGATGATGCCGTGGCCTTATCTAAAAACTTAGATAATCCCTACGACATCATTCGCATCAATGATATTTACGAAACCTTCCTGCAAACCCTGCAACCTTATTTCCAGGGCCTGCCATTCAACGTAGCAGAAGAAAACACTCAATCCCGTATCCGGGGAAATCTGCTGATGGGATTGTCCAATAAATTCGGTTACATTCTCCTGAATACCTCCAACAAGAGTGAGTTATCCACAGGATATGGTACCCTGTATGGTGATATGGCCGGTGGCCTCTCTGTATTGGGAGATGTGTACAAAATGCAGGTATATGCGTTGGCAAGGTACATCAACCGCAATGGTGAGATCATTCCCCAGAACATCATTGACAAGGCCCCTTCTGCAGAATTACGTCCTAATCAAAAGGATAGTGATAGCCTGCCGGATTATGCGGTGCTGGACAAAATACTTTACCAATATATAGAACGCAGACAAGGCCCCAAAGAGATTATCGCTCAGGGATTTGATGCTGCGCTGGTAGCCCGTACGCTCAAAATGGTGAATAATAATGAATATAAAAGGAATCAATTCTGCCCTATTATCAGGGTATCGTCGAAGGCATTTGGTGTAGGTAGAAGGGTTCCAATTGTAGGAAAATACTTAAGTTAATTTAAAAAGCAGGCCGCAGGCCCCGCAATACTTAAAAAACCTCTTCTGCTAAAGGCGGAAGAGGTTTTTTAACGCTTTCTCTTATCTTTGGCAAAATTAATTGATCGTAAAATGTTACAAGTTCCGTTCATTCGTCAAAACAAAGAACTGGTACTGGAACGTCTGGCTTTGAAAAACTTCAAAGAAATCCAGATCGTTGAGGAAGTACTGGCACTGGATGACAAGCGCAAAAAGCTGACGCTGGAATATGATGAGACCCAAGCCCAGGTAAACTCCGCTTCAAAAGAAATCGGTAAGCTCATGGCTCAGGGTCAGAAAGATACTGCTGATCTGCGCAAATCGGAAGTAGCATCATTAAAAGAGAAATTACAACCTATCAATGAGGAGCTGATAGCCACTGAAAAGCTGCTGCACGATACATTGGTACAACTCCCTAACCTCCCTGCTGCCATCGTTCCTCCCGGCAAAACCCCGGAAGAGAACCTGGAAACAGGCAAAGGCGGAACTATTCCTACTCTTTATGAAGGAGCTGTTCCTCACTGGGATCTGGTTAAAAAATACGACCTCATCGACTTCGAACTCGGTAATAAGATCACCGGTAGCGGTTTCCCTGTTTACAAAAACAAAGGTGCCCGCTTACAACGTGCTATGATCCAGTACTTCCTGGATTTTAATATCAGCAAGGGCTACACCGAATACCAGGTGCCTCACATGGTAAACGAAGCTTCTGCCTATGGCACTGGTCAGTTACCAGACAAAGAAGGTCAGATGTACCACATCGGCGAAGATGGTTTCTATATGATCCCAACTGCCGAAGTACCACTTACCAACATCTATCGCGATGAGATCCTGAAAGATACAGACCTGCCTGTACGCATGACAGGGTATACGCCTTGTTTCCGTCGTGAAGCCGGCTCCTATGGTAAAGATGTACGTGGCCTGAACCGCCTGCATCAGTTTGACAAAGTAGAACTGGTACAGCTTGTTCACCCTGACAAATCTTACGAAGTGCTGGATGAAATGGTAGCACATGTAGAAGAGCTGATTCAGTCTCTGAACCTGCCTTACCGCATCTTGCGCCTGTGTGGTGGGGATATGAGCTTTACCTCTGCCCTCACATACGATTTCGAAGTATACAGCACTGCACAGCAGAAATGGCTGGAAGTAAGCTCTGTATCTAACTTCGAATCTTATCAGACTAACCGCGCTAAGATCCGATTCAAAGATGGTGCTGGCAAACCTCAGCTGGTGCACTCTCTGAATGGTAGCTCCCTGGCCCTGCCACGTATCCTGGCCTGCATCCTGGAAAACAACCAGACAGCAGAAGGTATTGTGATTCCGGAAGTGCTGAGACCGTATTTCGGCAGCGACAAAATCGCATAATTAAAGGTATCATTATAAGGAAAAGGCTATTTCAGAAATGGGATAGCCTTTTTATTTAAAGAAATGCCCCCCTTTTTCATGACAAGATCTTTTATTCCCCCATTTCATCACCACCTCAAATTCCTTGCGATCCAGCCCTATTTCTTATTACATTTGTGTCTAATATGCAGCATTTTCTCCCCAATGGTCAAATCCTGGAACTCCGCCAGGCCGTACTGGACGATGCTCCGGTACTCCTATCCTATTTCCGCCAGTTAATGAGCGAAACAGACTTCCTCCTTTATACCCGCGAAGAAGCTGCCTCCTGGACGGTGGAAGAAGAAAGAGAATTCATCCATTCTTTTTCTAAAGATGCAAACGACCTGTTGCTATTAGCTTTCGCAGGCCATCAACCCATCGGCACCCTTTCTATTCGCCAGAACACCTTCTCGAAAGAAGCACACATCGGCAACCTGGGTATTGGTGTCCTCCACAGTTACTGGAACATGGGCATCGGCAGGAGAATGATGACGGCTGCCACCCGCTGGGCAGAACAACATCCACAATTAGAAATCATTCAGCTGGGGGTACTCGCTAATAATGAAAGAGCAATCCAGTTATACCGTAACTTTGGCTATATGGAATATGGTCGTATGCAAAAAGGCATCCGCCAGCCAGATGGATCTTATGTAGATAATATCCTGATGTCGAAACGAGTAAAGCCATAGTAACATGAGGTATGACAGACAATTGAAACTGGAAGGATTTGGTCCTGCCAAACAAGAATTATTACATAACGCAGCTATATTAGTGATCGGCGCAGGTGGATTGGGAGTGCCCGTATTACAATACCTAACGGCAATGGGCGTAGGTAAAATCGGAATTGTAGAACACGATACAATTTCCATCACCAACCTGCAAAGACAGGTCTTATACCACACCGCAGAACAGGGCCAATCCAAGCTTTTCTCCGCTATCAAACGATTACAGCAACTCAATCCTGAAGTACAATTCATGCCGCACGATACCTGGCTTTCGCCGGAGAATGCCCTGGATATTTTTACTCCATACGATGTCATCGTTGATTGTTCTGACAACTTCGGTACCCGCTACCTGGTAAACGATGCCTGTGTGCTGCTGAACAAACCATTTGTATACGGCGCGATTCATAAATACGAAGGACAGGTAAGTGTATTCAACTATAAAGGGAGCGCAACATATCGCTGTCTGTTCCCCGAACCACCAGCACCCGGTACGATGCAGAATTGCAGCGATATTGGCGTATTAGGTGTACTGCCAGGGATCATTGGTACCTATCAGGCAAATGAAGTGGTGAAGATCATTTGTGGGATCGGAGAACCATTAGCCAATCAGTTACTGACCATCGATACATTGAATAATATTCACCAGGTATTTCAGTTCAAACCAGTAAGACAACCGATTAGTCAACTCATGGAAGAATACGATATCCCCTGCGATACAGGTGGCGTAAAACCACTCAGCGTACAGGAATTACATCAGTGGTTAGAAGCAGGAAAAGAAGTGCAGTTAATCGATGTAAGAGAACCCGATGAATGGGAGATTTGTAAACTGCCACAGGCCATCTTTATTCCAATGCGTATGGTAGGTGGTATGCTTCCGCAACTGAGGAAAGATATACCTACCGCAGTATTATGCCATCATGGTATGAGAAGTATGATGATTGCCCAGCAACTGGATGCGGCCGGTTTTCCAAAAGTATATAATGTAACAGGTGGTATACATGCCTGGGCTTATGATATAGACGAGCAGATGAACACTTACTGATAAAAGTACTTTTAATGCATTGAGAATTGCGTAGACAAAACACGCTGCATCACGGATCCGGTTTTTTTATTTTTAATAAAACCTCCTTTTTCTGAAAATGATTTTCATGCCCGTTGGAGAATGCGATTTTTCATGAATGCTTCATTTAATTAGGCTGTAGTTGCTTTTGGGCTTGAGTGTTTTTTTGCAACAGGTTTTTTCTGCTTCTTCCCCCACCAGATCAGGAATCCCGTTACCGGCAGTGATGCGGCAATGAGCGCGCATATAAAAGCCAATATCTTCGTTGGCCAGCCAAGCAATCCTCCTGTATGAATCGGGTAAACCAATCTTCTCGCCTGTGTACCTTTTGTATCATTGGCAAATAATTTATCGCCTACAAAAGCACCACTGCCTGACTGAAAATACAGTACATCTACAATATGCGTGGTGATCCTGTCAGTATTCTCTTTTCCTACAGAGATCGCCTGCTCTTTCTTTTCAGGAAAACGGATATTTACTATACCATTGTATGTTAGTCGCTGGTTGGTTGCTGCTACTATTTTATCCAACCAGGCAATCTCATTTCCCTTTACAGGCTTGCTTTCCGGTACTTCTACCTTTGCCTGCGGCTTACCATCAAATGCATAGAACAGCAGGTTATTCACCCACTTATAACTCCATATCAAACCTGTGAGTGCAGTAATGAAAATAACTACGTGAATATAGAAACCAAACACCGCATGCAGATCCCAGTTCAGTCTTTTGAAACTTGCATTCCACTTTACTTTCATCCGCTGCTTACGGGTATTCTTTTTCGGCCACCAGAGAATTAATCCGCTGATGATGATAAGGGCAAACATGCTACAGGAAATACCTGTAATCATCTTACCCGTTTCACCCATACAAAGGTACCTGTGCAGGTTCTTCACCACCACAAAGAACCGTTTATCCTGGTCTGCAGTATGCGTGATTTTCCCGGTATAAGGATCTGTTACCACCATCAGCAATTGCCCTTTTGCCTTTCCCTTTTTCAGGTAAAAGGTAACGGTGCTGTTGGCCACAGGCTGTATTTCAATATTATTCGGTTTGTAATCTGGGTATTGATCGTGTACGATCGCTGCCAAAGCATCCAGCGACATTCTTTCGGCTCCTACCGGTGCATTAACACTAAAAAGAGAAGGTTGAAACAGGTGTTCCAGTTCATCTTCAAACACCAACAGGCTGCCACTCAGTGCAACCACAATAACCACCAGACCAGAGGAAAGGCCTAGCCAGAGATGTAACCATCCAATTAATCGCTTCATTATCAAATTGATCCGATATCAGACCTTACACAAGGTACGTCAGGAAAAGAAAAGGGGAAGCTCGGATTGGAAATTTATATTTATCCGCCTATGACAGACATACTATCCCAGTGCTGGTTCTGGCGTTCTGCTGCAAAACCATCTATTGCCCTATTCCCAAGGGCATGGCGGATCTCGTTCATAATAAAAGCATTGTTGGCCCCATTACGCAGCAGATCCCTTACATTTAATACATCCCCACCATAGAGGCAGGTTTTCAATCCTCCTGTGGGAGTAATGCGGAGACGGTTGCAGGTACCACAAAATGTTCTGCTATAGGCGGGGATGACGCCTACCTGCCCCTGATGACCAGGAATCTGGTAGGTTATACTGGTAGCCTGTGGTGCATCCGGCAATTTCTCCAGAGGAAAAAACTCCTGTAAGGTGTCAAGAATACGCAGGTAATTCCATTGATTACCTGAAAAACTATGCCCTTGCCCGTTAAAAGGCATTTCTTCAATAAACCGTACAGATATGGGCGTATGTTTGGTCAGCGCTGCAAAGGCAGGCAGCTCGTCCGTATTCACCCCAGCCATGATCACCACATTCAGTTTTACCTGCATATCATGTTCCAGCAGGCTATGCAAAGTCTGCATCACAGCGGGAAACTGATCTCTCCTCGTGATCTCCAGGAAACGGTCTCTGTGCAGGGTATCCAGGCTCAGGTTGATTTTTTGGATGCCTAAGGCTTTTAACTGGGGAATAAAAGATTGTGTTAATACCCCATTGGTAGTGATAGAAATATCAGGAATGAACTCTTTCAACGCTGCCAGCAATGGCATCAGGTCTTTCCGAAGAAAAGGCTCACCGCCCGTAATCCGTAATTTATTAATCCCAGCAGCTGCCAGCGGTTTTAAAAGTGTGAGAATTTCCTCATTGGTGAGCAGTTCCTTTCGCTGCAGAAACTGCATCTGTTCCGGCATGCAATAGGTACAGCGCAGGTTACAGCGATCAGTCACTGCCAGCCTGATATAATTAATAATACGATTATGTGCGTCTGTCAACATATATTAGCAACTCTGCGCAGGATTATTGAAAGCCTGGCTTTCGTCCTCATCTCTTTCGGTCAGACATTTAAAATCTTTTTCTATCAGCAGGTGTAATACAGAGCCATCGGCATTGGGCAGCTCATGCTTAAAGCCTACCTGTTCAGTGCTGGTCCATGTAGAAACCTGATCCGCAGGCAAAAATAATTGTACTTTATTCGCATTCATTACAATGGAAGGTTCCCCTGCCTTTGCGTGTATAGAAAAATGCAGGGTGCCGGCGCCAATCCTCGTAATTTCTTCTACCTGCTGCTGTTCCTGCAAGCTGGCAATATCAGTTTTATCCAACCTGTAGCGGATACTGTTCCCGCGAATTCTTATTTTCATGTATGTAAATTACTACATTATCGTAGCTTTATCTACAACTATGCGTGTGTTATTATTTGGTATTGCAAAAGATATTGCCGGAGCGGCAACTATCACCACTACTGCGGTTGCTGATGTAGCAGCACTGAAAGAATGGCTGTATGAACAATACCCCGCCTTGCGGGAACTACGCTCGCTGATGATAGCGGTGAATAAAGTGTATGCAAATGATGAGCAAGCATTACTGCCCGGTGATGAGATTGCTGTAATACCTCCCGTAAGTGGCGGATGAAAAATGTAAATATGAACTTCCTGGTAAAGATCGCAGCTGATATCAATGTGCAACAGGCACTGGACTTTGTGGAATCACCGGATTGTGGTGGTGTAGTACTCTTTGTGGGTAATGTGCGCAATGAAACACAGGGGAAAAAAGTAGTCAGGTTATTTTTCGAATGCTATGAACCAATGGCGATTGCCGAAATGGAGAAAATAGCCCGTCATACCATTTCAGCATTAGGTATCAAACGAATCGCTATTCTACACATCACCGGAGAAAAATTGCCTGGCGAAACAGTGGTTGTCATTGCTGCCGCCGCACCCCACAGAGGCGTGGCTTTTGAAGCCTGTGAATACGCTATCGATACATTAAAACAAACAGTGCCTATCTGGAAAAAAGAATTCTTCGAAGATGGTGCTATCTGGGTAGCTGCGCATCCATAATCGTTTTGATCGCTTCTTCTCTTTCCGCAGGAGTATTGGCATTAAACTGTTCTATTGCAAACGGATTTTCTATTAATGCGATATCCGCTTTCAGCAATGTTTTGCGGGGGCATCCTCTTTCAAGATCCAATCTTTTCAATCCCGCTGGTTCCCATATTGTCATCAATGGTTCAGGTGATTGTTTAAATGAACTGATAAAAGCTGTGGCTTCTCTGGCCCTATCCCGTGAAGCAATTAATAACTCAAGACTTTGTGCACTGATCAAAGGCAGATCGCAGGCCAGCACTAACCATGCTCTCTCCGGGAATGCTTTATACGCACTCAATATCCCTGTTGCAGGACCTGCATCCCCCACACTATCAATAATTACTTCTAACGCTGTCTCCAATTCCTGGTCTTCCCGGCAGGAGAGGTATACTTTCTCTGTGAGTGGTGCCAGTAACTGCGCCAGGTATTGCCATTGAGGCAACCCGTGATAATCCAGCTGACTCTTGTCCTGCTGCATGCGCAGGCTTCGCCCGCCACATAATATCAATCCATACAAAGCTGACATCAGAAATCCCGTTTACCGCCTGTTTTACTGATTAATTTAGTTTGCCTGATCTCCATATCATGAGAAAAAGCCTTGCACATATCATAAATGGTCAAAGCTGCAATGCTGGCACCTGTCAATGCTTCCATCTCTACTCCCGTTCTGCCGGTAGTCTTGATCGTACACCTTACTACTGCTTCTTCCCCCTCCAGTTGAATATCTACTTTACAACCTTCCAATAATAAGGTATGACAAAGCGGAATAAGATCTGGCGTTTTTTTTGCAGCCATAATACCTGCCAGGATCGCTGTCTGAAACACTGCTCCTTTTGCCGTTTGAATATCCGAACCACTGAATTGTTGCCGGATTACCTCAGGCAAATAGACCCTGCTTTCTGCCACCGCAATTCTTTCCGTCACCATTTTGCCGCTTACATCTACCATCGTTGGTTGATCAGCTGTATTTAGGTGGGAAAAACCTTGTTTACTTGAATCATTGCTCATAATAGAATAAATTTACAAAGAAAGCTGTTAACATATGCTAATGGATGTCATAGCTGCCTATGCTGCCGTCATGGGGATAGCCAGAGACTTCGGGATGGAGCAGGTGCCATTTACTTCCGCTACCGGAAGGGTCCTGCGCGAACCCGTATTATCCGATCGTGACTTTCCTCCCTATGATCGCGTTGCGATGGATGGGATTGCCATTAATTTTGAGGCCTACGCCAAAGGTCAGACTGTATTTGGTGTAGAAGACATGCAAGCCGCAGGTATGCCGCGTAAGCAACTCGGAAGCATGGCCGATTGTCTGGAAGTGATGACCGGCGCGATTTTGCCGGAACTGACAGATACCGTTATTCAATATGAACATCTTGAAGTCTCGGAGCATGATGGCTTCCGTCGCTTTACTATCAAAGCTGGGGTAGCACAGGGGCAACACATTCACCGCCAGGGCACCGATGCTGCTGCTGGTCAGGTATTGATCGCTGCAGGTACACGTATTTCTGCTGCGGAAACAGGGGTACTGGCTGCTGTAGGCAAAACAATGGTTAGCGTAAGCCGCCTCCCCAAAGTGGCCATCATCACTACCGGCGATGAACTGGTACCTGTATCAGAAACACCGGATATTCACCAGGTACGTACTTCCAACTCTTATACACTTGCTGCTGCATTGCAGACTGAACTGGGCATTCATGCTTCGTATTACCATGTCAATGATGATTTAACAGCAATACAACAATTATTAAGATCGTTATCAGATCACGACGTATTAATTTGCACAGGAGCCGTTTCGGCAGGTAAATACGATTACCTGCCACAGGTATTGGAAGAGATGGGTATGCAGCAGGTATTTCATAAAGTACAACAGCGCCCGGGTAAACCTTTCCTGTTTGGGTATTTTGAAAATGGTCCGGTCATATTTGCTTTACCAGGTAACCCGGTATCCGGGTTCATGTGTTGTTATCGTTACGTAATACCCTGGCTCAAAGCCTCCTTACAAATTACAGCAGCACCTGAGCCATATGCTGTTCTGGGAACAGATGTACATTTCAAACCGCCATTAACCTATTTCATGCCAGTGCGTTTGCACCCTGTAGCCAGCGGCCAGCTCATCGCTTTGCCACCACCCTACCACGGTTCCGGAGATCTGGCAGCTTTATTGCAGGCAGATGGATTCGTGGAATTGCCATCAGAAAAAGAGATTTTTGAGAAAGGTAGTAGTTATCCTGTGTGGAGATTCAGATCCTGATCTAAAAATAAAACTATGGTTCCTGAAAAATTACAGATGCAGCACCTTGCATGGAGGGCTGGCTTTGGAGAACGCTATCCCGTAATAGCCGATTGGACCCATAAGCGCCGTAAACAAATTGTCAGCAAGATCCTCATCGGCCCAGCCAAAGATGAGACGACTCCCATCAGGATCATTGACCAGTCCGACCTTCCTGACTACAAAAAGAAAAAGGACCTGGATGCAGATACCCGCAAAATGGTGCAGCAAATGAATACGCAGGGCATCAAAGACCTGAACGTATCATGGGTGAATGAAATGGTGCGCAGCACACATCCCCTGCGAGAAAAAATGGCCCTCTTCTGGCACGGACATTTTGCCTGCCGCACACAGAATGTGCTGTTCAACCAGCAATTACTGGATGTGATCAGGGTCAATGCCCTGGGCAATTTTGGCGATCTGCTCACCGCTGTTTCCAAGACGCCTGCCATGTTGCAGTTCCTGAATAATCAACAAAATAAGAAAGCACACCCCAATGAAAATTTCGCACGTGAAGTGATGGAATTATTCACCATGGGTCGTGGTAACTATACAGAACAGGATATAAAGGAAGCTGCCAGAGCCTTCACAGGATGGGCTTTTGATGAAGAAGGTAATTTTGTGTTCCGGGAAAAAACACATGACGAGGGTGTAAAAAACGTGTTGGGTAAACAAGGAAATTTCAATGGTGATGATGTGTTGAAAATTCTACTGGAAAAAAAAGCAACCGCACATTTCATCACTGCCAAAGTGTATAAATTCTTTGTAGATGAGCAGACATCCGATGCTGAGAAAATCAATACACTTGCTGATAAATTCTACAGTTCCGGTTATGATATCAAAGAACTGATGCGCAACATCTTCATGGCAGACTGGTTTTACGATAGTCAGCTTATCGGCACACATATCAAATCACCTATTGAATTACTGGTAGGTTTTCGCAGAACTATCCCTGTTGATTTTGACAGGGAAGAAGTGATGATCTCCTTTCAACAGGTATTGGGGCAAACATTATTCTACCCGCCAAACGTAGCGGGGTGGCCCGGTGGCCGCAACTGGATAGATAGCTCGAGTCTCATGTACCGCATGCAGTTACCATCCATGATACTCTATGAAAAGGATTTCAATATTCAGCCCAAAGAGATCACACCGGAAATGGGAATGGGGAGTTATAAAACTACCCAGGAAGTGAATGAAGCTGCAAAAAAGCAATACGCAAAAAAGATAAAAGGGCTTATTCATTGGGATGATTATCTGCAGGATTACAAAGATGTTACGCGCGATGATCTCGCTGCCACAATTGCTGATACGCTTTTGCAGAACAGTAAAAACGTAAGCAGGCAAATCCTGGAAAACTACGCTGACATTACATCCAGGGAACAGTTCATTAAAACAGTAACCATCGCAGTGATGAGTACACCGGAATATCAATTGTGTTAAAACTTATTGTATGCTAATACTGAACAGACGTCGTTTTTTACAAGCGGGTTCACTGGCCTCGGCATCTATGTTCGTACCAAAGTTCCTGAAGGCATTGGAGCATTCAACAGCTGCCATGGTGCCACCTGGCAATAAGGTACTTGTGATAATCCAGTTGTCAGGTGGTAATGATGGTCTGAATACCGTCATCCCATATCGCAACGATATCTATTATCAACTCCGCCCCAGCTTAGGTATACAAAGAGAAAAGGCCTTGTCGCTCACAGATGAAACGGGTCTTCACCCTGCCATGGTCGGCATGAAAGCATTGTATGATGATGGTGGTATGGGCATCCTGCAAAACGTAGGCTATCCTAATCCTGATCGCTCACATTTCCGCTCGATGGACATCTGGCAAACAGCCAGCAATGCTGCTGATTACTGGGGCAATGGTTGGGTAGGCCGCTACCTGGATGCACAGTGTAAAGATTGTGATAAACCCGTACAGGCACTGGAAATAGATGATACTTTAAGCCTGGCCATGAAAGGCGAATTCCAGAAAGGATTGGCTTTCAATGATCCTGGTAGATTAAGTGCCGGCATGAATGCAGCGCTTTACAGAGATCTGATGCATAACCATCGGGATGAGGAATCCAATGTAGACTACCTGTACAAAACACTGGGCTCTACCTTATCATCTGCCAACTACATTCAAAAGCAATTTAAAACATACGATACCAAAGAAGACTATCCATCCACACATCTTGGAAAAAGTCTGCGCACAATTTCAAAGCTCATCATGTCTGACATCAGTACCAAGGTATACTATGTATCTCATGGTAGTTTTGACACCCACGTCAATCAGCAATCACAGCAACAGAACCTGTTCAAACAACTGGATGATGCGGTAACTGTATTTACCCGTGATCTGAAAAACAATAACCGCTTTCAGGACGTAGTGGTCATGACCTTTTCGGAATTTGGCAGAAGGGTAGCGCAAAACGCCAGCAATGGTACAGATCATGGTACTGCCAATAATATGTTCCTGATAGGAGGTGGATTAAAGCAGCAAGGCTTACTGAATGAGGGGCCTGATTTAACGAACCTGAAAGATGGAGACCTGCAATACAAAGTAGATTTCAAGCGAGTGTATGCTACACTGCTCAACAAATGGTTGGGGGCAGATGACAAGGCCATCTTAAAACAACACTACGATTATCTGTCATTTATTTAGAGGGTGTCTCTGACAAATACCGCCCTGATAAAACCCTTCACCATTGGTTTGGGAGTAATGGTGCCGGAAGTATCTACAAGCTCTCCATCAAAAGATCCTTCAATCAGGGTATCCATAACATTGGTGATATGAAAGTTCAGCGTACCATACGTATAATTCGCCTGTAGATTGTAAGAAAGGCCTGCAAACCCAAGGCGGATACCGTTGCCCTGAATTGTAGAAGAATAATCGCCGGGTCGAATATTTTCTGTTTCAGAAATCAGTTTGAACTGCACCATCTCACCATGATTACCTGTAGCATGAATGTTGAGAACAGGGTAATCATTAGTAGCGTCGTTATCTGTAAGGTTCGCTGGAGAGAGCACTGCAGTGGGATTTTCAGCCAGTACAATCAGACTATCTACCTGAAAGGAAGTATATTTTCTGATTGGTTCGTTGTTATCGTGCTTGCAGGCGCTTATCAGCAACAAAATTCCGGCTAAAGCAAATAATGGGCGCATGTGATTTTGGGTTTTATGTAGCTAACGAATAATGTAAGGAGTTAATTGTCAATCGATAATTAAAAGTAAATAAAAAAGCGTTTTTGACCATCGGTCAAAAACGCTTTTTCCCTTTTTATAAGGAAATATTAGGCTTCTTTGCTTTTTGTCGCAATGCGATAGAGATAATATCCCATCGCGGCAAAGCCTGCTACACCGAGTATATAATAACCTTCTTCACCCAATGGACCAGAAAGCCCCTTCTCCATGTTCAGCGCATCCAGTGCCGCTGCCGTGCCATTGAAACCAGCCATGATCGCTATGATCACACCAGCTACCGCACCACCGGCTACAAGCCCTGTTGCAAACAGATTACCTTTGCCCAGTTCTTCTTCTTCAGCAGATAATTTAATATTCTTCTTCTTGTTTTTCATATCTACTACACCACGAATAGCGCCACCAATCGCAATTGGTAAAGTAGTAGACAATGGCAGGTAAGCACCTACTGCAAAGGATAATGATTTAATACCACACAGCTCCATTACAATAGAAAGGAATACACCTACCAGTACAAACTGCCAGTCAAGGTTATAAGAGAGGATACCTTTTGCAAGGGTCGCCATCAGTGTACCCTGTGGAGCCGGGAAATAAGTACTACCGATTGCGTGGTCAGTAACACCATTCGCAATCATTGCAGCAGTAGGCTTATCCAGGAATTTCACTGTCAGACCAATCACGATAGAAGATACGATTGCACCAATGAAGAGTGATAACTGCTGGTACATAGGAGTGGCACCCACAATGTAGCCAGACTTCAGATCCTGCGATGTACCACCGGCATTTGCAGCAGCAATACAGATCATACCACCTACTACCAGTGCCATTGGCTCATAAACTTTACCACTCCAGCCTACAGCGATGAACACCAGGCAGGTGCCCATCAGGGTAGCGATGGTCATACCAGAAATAGGGTTGTTGGAAGAACCGATCAAACCAACGATACGGCTGGATACAGTTACGAAGAAAGCACCAAATACAACCACCAGCAGGCCTACCAGCAGTTTTTTGCCAACAGAATCACCTGGCAGCTGAGGCAGGAATGCCATCAGGATGATCAGGGCAATGCTACCAAATAATACCAGTTTCACATTCAGGTCTCTTTCAGTACGGGGTACTTCAGCAGTACCAGCTGCACCACCTTCACCTTTCTTCAGGGAGCCAAGGCTACCTTTGAAAGAAGATATGATAGTAGGGATAGTTTTGATCAGCGTAATGAAACCACCGGCGGCTACAGCTCCGGCTCCTATCTGGCGTACATAGGCAAAGTAGATTGCAGCAGAGTAATCAGTGAAAGTATGGGTAGCTGGATTCCAGTTACCTTTTCCTCCAGGAGTAGCGAGATCCGCCAGGTAACCGAGTTTTACCAGCTGGGTAGCAATCAGGTCGCCAGGCAGCAAACTTGCCAGCAAAGGAATCAGCACTAGCCAGGACAATACACCACCCGCTACCAGTACACCGGCAATGCGGGGCCCAATGATATACCCTACACCCAGGTATTCAGGCGTTATATCAGCACTTATTTTAGCAGAAGGGAAGAATTTATTAACCTGTTTGGTCATGTAGGTAGGCGTTTCCGCGATAACATGGAAAACCTTTTGCAGCAGTGCATATATTACAGCAAAGCCCAGACCATAGAAAGCTGTTTTAGCAAAATCACCACCTTTCTCACCTGCAATCAATACATCACCACAGGCAGTACCTTCAGGGTAAGGCAGGGTATCATGTTCTTTTACAATCAGGGATCTGCGTAGCGGAATCATCATCAGGGTACCCAGGATACCCCCAAAGATGGCAAGGATGAGGATCGTGAAGTAATTAAAATACTGATCGCTGTTCTTATCAGACAGGAACAAAAAGCCTGGTAACGTAAATACCACACCCGCAGCAATTGACTCACCTGCTGAACCAGTGGTCTGGATAATATTGTTTTCCAGGATGGTGGTTTTGAAGAATCTCCGGCCAAGCGTAATAGCAATAACGGCAATCGGAATAGACGCGGACACCGTTAAACCCGCTTTCAGTGCAAGATACACCGTTGCGGCACCGAATATAATACCAAACATGCAGCCCAATAAAATGGACTTGACCGTAAATTCCTTCATCTTCACCTCTGGTGAAACAAAAGGCTTAAAATTATCTGCCATAGTAAGTGTTGGTGGGTATAGTTAGATTTTGTTCGGGGGGCAATATAAGACTTATACCCATTTTACCCCTAAAAAAAATGCTCCTGCCGGGGAGCAGAAGCATTTCTGATATAGGATTTTGACCTTGTCAATAAGCGCCAGTCTTCTCTTTTACGACACCGGCAATCCATTTACTGATCATCATCATCACTACAAACGCAATTGCTGCAGCCACAGTCAGGATCATGAAATAGATCTTCTTGTCAGTAAAGCTATCCCAGAATGTACCCATCATACCAGCTACTTTACCGGCAATGGAGTTCACCAGGTACCAGCCACCCATCATCAGGGCTGTAAGACGTGGAGGGGAAAGCTTGGATACCATAGACAATCCAATAGGGCTTACCAAAATCTCACCTACCGTGAAGATGGCATAAGTTCCTACAAGGAAGGCCATAGAGCTCTTATCCACATACACATTTGTCATTGAAGCCGCAAAGATCATGAGCAGAGACGATAAACCGGCAATGAAGATGCCCATCGCCACCTTTACAGGGGTAGTCGGTTCTTTGCCTCTCTTCGCCAGCCATGCAAAGAATCCAAGGACTAACAGGGTGAATATCACAATAAATCCAGGGTTGGCAGACTGGAAGATCTCCGTAGAAATCAGTTTCATTTGCCCGCTGGCTGGCCATTTATCCTTAGGCAGGTTCTGGAAATAAGGATCAGGACCCTGTACCGTAATCGTATTACCCTTGCCATCGGTCACTGCACGGAATTGTGCATCGATCTGGGTGACAGGGTGAGGGTCGGTGGTCACGGTTTGCAGCATCCCCATTGGTTTGGCTACCTTTTCCACACTTTCTGACATAGAACGGTCAGTATACTGATCAGCCCAGATAGTGAGACCTGTACTATTCTGGTTGTAGATTACCCAGAACACGATCGCTACAGTAAAGAAGGCAAGCAGCGCACCCAGTCCGCGTTTATCTTCCTTATTAGCAGTAGTATACAAACGAATATAAAATATAATGATAGGTACACATGCAAACATGAAAGCATCGATGGATGGTGTACCAAACAGCGGATGCCCGATAAAGTTCTGCATGAAATAACCCAGTACCGCAGCAAGGAAAGCTGGCAGCAATACCAGGCCAAGGATTTTGCTCATAGGCATATCATCCTTCTGTACAGGTTTGCGGATATCCCCTTCAGCAATCACTTTGGATTTGGTGATGAAGATGAACAGGCCAATCAGCATACCTACACCAGCAGCAGCAAAAGCATAGCCCCAACCCAGTGAGTTACGCAGATAAGCGGCTACGAAGTTACAGATGAAAGCCCCGATATTCACCCCCATGTAGAAGATGTTGTAGGCAATATCCTTTTTAGGTTTCAGGTCCTCCCTGTTGTAGATATTACCCAGGATGGTTCCAATGTTTGGCTTGAAGAAACCATTCCCGATAATGATCAGGGTAAGAGAAATGTACATGGCCATTTCGCCGGGAAAGGCCAATCCGAAATAACCCGCAGCCAGCAGGGAGCCGCCTAAGATTACCGCTTTACGATAGCCGAGATACCTGTCGGCCATTAACCCCCCTATGAACGGCGAGAGGTAAACCAATGCAATATATGTACCTACGAGATCAGAAGCGTGGCCGTTTGTAAAGCCTTTACCGCCATTGGCAGTTGGATCTATCAGGTATAGGAAGAAGATCCCGATCATCAGGTAATACCCGAAGCGCTCCCACATCTCAGTAAAAAAAAGAACATAAAGGCCTTTGTGGTGGCCGCTATTTGGTTTTGGTGCAATTACAGGCTGCTCAACAGCAGTTTCAGTCATAATTGGTTCAGTTTTGTTGATAAGTAAGTCCTATGAAGGCGGCAAGATAAATAAATTAGGCTTTTTATCGAGAAAAATGGTGTTTTTGGTTAAATTTTGGCCTTTCTTTGCAAAAAATTTGGAAGAACGGGGCAGAAATGGCTGAATTCGCTCAAATTACACACTGAACATACAATATGAAGATTTTACTATTAGGAAGTGGTGGCCGGGAACACGCCCTGGCCTGGAAAATGACTCAAAGCACTTTATGCGAGCAGTTGTTCATCGCCCCCGGTAATGCCGGTACTGCCCAACATGGACAGAATGTAGACATCGCGGTGTCCGACTTTAAAAAGATAAAGGCTTTTTGTCTTGAAAACGCCATTACCCTGGTAGTACCAGGTTCTGAAGAACCACTGGTAAAAGGAATCTACGATTTCTTCCAGCAGGACGAGGCTTTGAAACACATCCCTGTAATGGGGCCTTCTGCCTATGCCGCTCAACTGGAGGGCAGCAAGGCATTTGCAAAGCAGTTCATGAGCCGCCACAATATTCCAACTGCCGCCTACAGGGAGTTTGACGAAAGTACCTATGAAGAAGGGGTAGCTTATCTTCGTCAGCATGCTACACCTATCGTCCTCAAGGCCGATGGCCTGGCTGCCGGTAAAGGGGTGGTGATCCTGGAAGATCGCGAAGCTGCGGTGACTGAGTTCACACAAATGATCCGCGAGGCGAAGTTTGGTGATGCCAGCAAAAAGGTTGTTGTAGAACAATTCCTTTCTGGCATAGAATTATCTGTATTTGTGCTCACGGATGGCAAAAGCTACCAGCTGCTGCCTTCCGCGAAAGACTATAAACGTATTGGCGAAGGCGATACCGGCCTGAATACCGGTGGTATGGGAGCTGTATCCCCTGTTCCATTTGCTGACAAAGCATTCATGGATCAGGTGATCGAACAGGTTGTCAAACCTACGGTAGATGGATTGGCTAAAGAGAACATAGCTTACAATGGCTTTATTTTCTTTGGTTTGATCAAGGTAGATGGCGCTCCGTTTGTGATAGAATACAACTGTCGCATGGGAGATCCTGAAACTGAGGTAGTAATGCCTCGCCTGCAAAATGACCTGCTGGAGCTGTTTCAATCAGTGATAGATGGCAAACTGTCTGCACAAAAAGTTTATGAGGATAGCCGCGTGGCCACCACAGTAATGCTGGTAGCCGGGGGATATCCGGAAGCATATGAGAAGGGTAAGGTCATTACCAATATTCCTGCCCAAACGCAGGATCAGCTGGTATTCCAGGCAGGTACAAAGGCATCCGGTGGTGACATCCTCACCAATGGTGGCCGTGTACTCACCATCACTTCACTGGCTTCTGATCTGGGTATTGCGTTGTCGCATAGCCGGCAAACTGCAGAATCTATTGATTTTGAAGGTAAATATTACAGGAGGGATATTGGATTCGAGTTCGTGTAAGCCCAGCAAGGGTAGGCCTGTGGCTATGCAGGCACCACTACTGTCGCATAACTCATTCATTCATAGAGAGCAAGACCATACTATAAAGAACGAGCGATCGTTTAAGCGTTTTCGAGAGTCATTACTATGCCGGCTAACAGGTTGTTTTTAACTGTTACAACTACTAACCGGCTCATCAAATACAATAAATAACATTTTTTAATATTATAGTTGTATTATTGAGAAAACATACAATTTTAAGATTGTATATTCGTTGGAATTATTCATTTTTGCACACAATAATATTTTGACCATATTAAGCAATGGGGTTCTTTAATTTTTTAACTCAGGAAATAGCGATTGACTTAGGTACAGCTAATACGCTGATCATTCACAATGACCAGGTGGTGGTGGATGAACCTTCCATTGTTGCTATAGAACGCGCTAGCGGAAAAATCGTGGCTGTTGGTAAAAAAGCCATGATGATGCACGAGAAAACGCATGAGTACCTGCGTACCATTCGTCCTCTGAAAGATGGTGTGATCGCGGACTTTAACGCAGCAGAAGGAATGCTTCGTGAAATGATCAAACTGGTGTATCCAAAGAAACCTTTGTTCTCTCCTAGCTGGCGTATGGTAATCTGTATTCCATCCAGCATTACAGAAGTAGAAAAACGCGCCGTACGCGACTCTGCTGAACAGGCAGGCGCTAAGGAAGTGTTCTTAATACATGAACCGATGGCCGCTGCGCTGGGTATCGGTATTGACGTAGAAGAGCCGGTAGGTAACATGATCATCGATATCGGAGGTGGTACCACCGGTATTAGCGTGATCGCCCTCGCTGGTATCGTGTGCGACCAGAGTATCCGTATCGCCGGTGACGAATTCACTGCCGATATCATGGAAGCCCTGCGCCGCTATCATAGCCTGCTGATCGGTGAAAGAACTGCTGAGCAGATCAAAATCCAGATCGGTTCTGCACTGAAAGAACTGGACAACCCACCAGATGATGTTGCGGTAAATGGACGTGACCTCGTAACCGGTATTCCTAAACAGATCATGGTATCCTACCAGGAAGTAGCCGAAGCGCTGGACAAATCCATCTTCAAGATTGAAGAAGCCATCCTGAAAGCACTGGAAACAACTCCTCCCGAACTGGCTGCCGATATCTACCGCAGAGGTTTATACCTGACCGGTGGTGGTGCCCTGTTACGCGGCCTGGACAAACGCCTGACCCAGAAGATCAAATTGCCGGTACATGTGGCAGATGATCCACTGCGCGCCGTGGTAAGAGGTACCGGTATCGCACTGAAACACGTGGGTAAGTATCCGTTCCTAATGCAATAATAAAAGTAGCCTGCAAGGCAGAGCGTCAAAAAAAACGGTCAGCTTTGCAGGCTTCTTTATAGAAATAAAATCCTGTGCGTAATCTCATCATTTTCTTAAGGCGCTACTTTAATTTTTTTCTGTTCTTGCTGCTGGAAGTGATCTGTTTAGTGCTGGTCTTCCAGAACAACGATTTTCAGAAAACAGCCTACCTCAATTCCGCCAATAACATTAGCGCCAGGTTATACGAACGTTACAACAACGTAGAATACTACTTTCACCTGAAAGCTACAAATGACAGTCTGGTAAAAGAGAATGCCCGCCTGCACAATATGCTGCGCACAAGTTTCGACACTGTTATCCTCGACAATATTGTTAAAAATGATACCATTCGCCAGTATGGCACTGATACCATCCGCAAAGTGGTCAGTACTTCTGTACGCCGCTACCTGTACAAGGCAGCCAAGGTAGTCAACAACTCAGTTACCAACCCAATCAACTATATCACCATTCACCGTGGTAGTGCCGATGGCATCCGTCCAAATATGGGGGTAGTTGGCCCAAGTGGTGTGGTTGGTATCGTACGTAGCGTAAATGATCATTACGCAGTAGTGCTCTCTCTCCTCTCCAGAGGTCGTAACTTCGGTACCAGCGCCCGCCTTAGCAAAAGCAAGGAAATGGGGATGGTTCGCTGGCACGGCGGTGAAGCCGGCTATGCCACCATGGAAGATGTGCCTAAAAGCGTACACCTCGTAAAAGGGGATACCGTAGTCACCAGCGGTTACTCCGCCTTCTTCCCTGAAAATATCCCGATCGGTTACGTAGAATCAACCGAAGAGGTAGACAAAGCCAGCACCTCCTTTAATATCAGGATCCGCCTGGCTACTAACTTCTACAACCTGCAATATGTGTATGTAATTGACAACCTCTTGCAGGATGAACAAAAATCTTTGGAGGATTCAACTTACAAGCTGATCAAACAATGAGCATACTGTTAAGAAATATAATCCGTTTTGTGCTTTTGCTGTTGTTGCAGGTGTTTGTTCTGAACAAGATATTGCTGCATCAGTCGGTTAGCTTCAACATTTACATGCTTTTTGTGTTGTTGCTGCCTTTTAACCTGCCCCGCCCGGCACTCATGCTGCTGGCACTGCTCATGGGCCTTACCCACGACATGTTTATGGATACCATGGGTATGCATGCCGCTGCATGTGTATTTATAGCTTATCTGCGACCATTTATTATCAACATCCTGTCACCACAGGGTGGTTTCGAAACTACACAGAAAACCCCATCTATGACTAGTATGGGCGTATCTCAGTTTCTGATCTATGCTTCTATTCTGGTATTCCTTCACAATCTGATCTTCTTTTCATTGGAGGTATTCAACGTAGGTAGCTTTTTATACCTGCTGCTGAAGATCGTCTTCTCTACCGCTGCGAGCATTTTCCTGATCGTGCTGTATGAGCTGTTGTTCTTTTCGAGGAAGTAAAATGTATAGTATCTTTATAAAGAAGGATACCTTTATTAATAATGCATCTCCGGGGAAATGTCTGTTTATAACCAACCCAGAAAACGGGTCATACAAATTATATTCCTTGGCATGGTCGTACTGATCATGACAAGGCTTTTCTTTTTACAGATTGTCGAGAAGAAATACTCCAAGCTGGCCGATGCCAACGCGGTACTCCGCAAAGTAGTTTACCCCAGCCGTGGTATCATCTTCGATCGCAAAGGTCGTAGTATCCTCAGCAACGATATTATGTACGACCTGGTCGTTACACCTATCAATGTCAAAAATATTGATACGGCCTACATGTGCGAAATCCTGAATATCAACAAAGAAGAATTCAGAAAACGTATTACCGCCTCCATCCTCAAGAATGGTAGCCGCCGTGTATCCGTATTCGCTCCCCTGCTCGCCCCCGAAACCTTCGGTAAGCTGCAGGAAAGCATGTATATGTTCCAGCCCGGGTTTGAACTGGTGCCCAGGCAAATCCGTTCTTACCCATTTGCTGCTGCTTCTAATATCTTAGGATATATCGGTGAGATCTCTCCCCAGATGATGCAACGCCCGCAGTACAGCGACTATAACCAAGGTGACTACCTGGGGATGACCGGCCTGGAAAGAACTTATGAAGAAGTGCTGATGGGCCAGCGTGGTATCCAATACCTCGTAAAAGATAACCTGAACCGCCCCCAAGGCCCTTATGAACATGGGGAATTCGATACTGCCGCTATTGCAGGTAAGAATCTCCGCCTCTCCCTGGACGTTGACCTGCAGGTACTCGGTGAACACCTGATGCGTAACAAGATAGGTAGCGTAGTAGCTATCGATCCGCAGACAGGAGGTATCCTATCTATGGTAAGTGCACCTACCTTCGACCCGAATCTGCTGACAGGTTCCTTCAGAGCACGCAACTTTAGCCGTCTATTTACTGATACGACCAAACCACTCTTTAACCGTGCTATCCAGGCAGGCTACCCACCGGGATCTTCCATGAAACCGCTGACGGCACTGATTGCACTGGATGAGGGTGTAATTACACCAAGTTATGGTTTCCCTTGTTTTGGCGCATATACCTATTGCGGACGCCCGATAGCCTGTACCCACCACAATGCCGGACACGCAGCTAACCTGCGACTGGCCATCGCTAACTCCTGTAACGCCTACTTTGTTCACCTCTACAGGCTGGAAGTAGATGCGGCAAAATGGGGTGGTGTAAAGAAAGGTCACCAGAAATGGCATGATTATATTTCTTCCTTTGGTTTAGGTCACAGGCTGGGTGTGGATATTCCGAGTGAATCCGGTGGTAAAGCCATCGATACTGCAGGTATGAATAAATTATATCGCGGTCAGTGGAACTCCTGTTCAGAACTGTATGTAGGTATGGGTCAGGGCCAGGTAGTGGCCACACCATTACAGATGGCAAATGCGATGTGTATCATTGCGAATCATGGTTCTTACTATGTACCTCACTTTGTGAGCAGCATAGATAATGATAACACCCACCTGCTGGATAAATACAAAGAAAAACACGTGGTAGCCCACGTATCAGATACGTCTTATCGTTCAGTAATCTATGGTATGGAGGATGTGGTGGAAAGAGGTACTGGTCAGATAGCCCGTATCGACAACATCATTGTATGTGGTAAAACAGGTACTGCAGAGAACAATGCCATTGTAAACGGTAAGCTTACCAAACTGAAGAATCACTCTGTATTCGTAGCATTTGCGCCGAGAGACAATCCTAAGATTGCCATTGCCGTAATCGTAGAAAATGCAGGTTTCGGTGCCACTTACGCTGCTCCTATTGCCAGCTTAATGATCGAGAAATACCTGAATGACACCATATCAGTAAAACGCAAACCACAGATGACAAAGACATTGAATGATGTAACCATCGATCCTGTGGTAAGAGACAAGTCCAAGCTGGATTCCCTGAACGGAGCTTCAGCTAAAATGACAACAGAACAAATACTTAAACTCTATTTTCCGAATAACTAATGATGAACCGCCGGCAGCAATTAAAGTTGACAGAAGGTATTGACTGGCCTATCATGGGTCTTTATCTGGCATTGGTGTTCGTTGGCCTCTTATCGATCTTTGCTGCAGAGTACAGGGAAGGCGATAATATATGGAACGATATCATTCACCTGAATAAGAACTATTCCCGTCAGATAATGTGGTTAGGCGTATCAGCCGTATTGGCGACCATCATCTGGCTTACAGATAGTAAGTTCTTTACCGCTACGGCAAATTTGCTGTATGCAGGCGGTATCTTATTATTGCTATTGGTGATCGCCATTGGTAAAGACGTAAAAGGTTCTCACTCCTGGTTAGTGATAGGTGGGTTCCAGTTCCAGCCTGCGGAGCTTACGAAACTATGTACCAACCTGGCACTGGCGAAATACCTGTCCTCACTGGAGACAGATTTTACCAAACTACGGGCGCGTTTAATCGCTGCCTCACTGGCACTCATTCCCTGCGCCATCATCATTTTGCAGGATGAGACAGGTCTGGCGCTGGTGTACTTCTCTTTCTTCCTGGTGATGTACAGAGAAGGTTTGCCTGCGGTATTGCTGGTGATCGCATTCTCGGGAATCGTGTTAGTCCTGTCCGCATTATTGGTGGATAAGAATATCCTCTTTTACATATTCACAGGTATCACAGCATTGGTGATCTATTTCATGCGCCGCGACATCAGAAGACATCGTTCCAAACTGGCGCTGATAGTAGGTGTCTATGCATTCTGTTCAGTGTTTGTGATGTTCATCGTACCATTTGCATTTACCAAAGTGCTGAAAGATTACCAGGTAAAGCGTATCAACGTAATGCTGGGTAAAGAGAATGATCCGAAAGCTACTTACAATACAAGGCAGAGTATGATTGCCATCGGTTCTGGTGGTGTGATCGGAAAAGGATACCTGAAAGGAACACAAACGAGATATGATTTCGTACCTGAACAAAGTACTGACTTTATCTTCTGCACGGTGGGTGAAGACTTTGGTTTCGTTGGCTCATTGATATTTATAGGGTTATATATTGCCCTGCTCTTACGGATCATATTTGTGGCGGAGCGACAGCGATCGACGTTTAGCAGGGTCTATGCATACGGGGTGGCCAGCATAGTCTTTTTCCACATGGCCATCAATATATCGATGACGATAGGTCTGGCACCGGTAATTGGTATTCCGCTGCCGCTGGTGAGTTATGGTGGATCCTCCCTGATGACGTTTACAATGTTGATATTTATAATGCTGAGACTGGATGCTGACAGGCAGATGGTATTAAGATAAAAAGAACGCTCCCGCCTTAGACGGGAGCGTTCTTTTTTTATTCCGTACCTTTGCATCCTCACTTTGGCATTTGAAACTATGGCACGTATTATTCCATTATCAGAAGGGTCTTTCACTGTAGATGCTACAAAAAAGTTCGTTCCTTACAATCCATCAGTAGACACCTTGCAGCAACGATCAGGTGGTTCCCTGCTGGTAGAAATCCAACCTTTTCTTGTCATCACCAATCAGGATTTCATCCTTTTTGATACAGGTCTGGGCCTCCGCAATAAGGACGGGGTATTGCAAATACATCAACACCTGATCGATAATGGTGTGAATCCAATGGAAATTACCAAGGTATTGATGAGCCACCTGCACAATGATCACTCCGGTGGAGTTTCTGCAATAGATACTATCACTGGTCAGCGTCAACTTACATTTCCTCACGCCACCTATTATGTGAACAGGCAGGAACTTCAGTATGGCCTGGAGCATGATGGTAAATCATATAATTCTGAGTATATCTCCCTTCTCCAGAATTACGACAACGTTATCTTTACCGAAGGCAATGGCACTATCGACGATTATATCTCGTACGAAGTAACCGGCGGTCACTGCCCTTATCACCAGGTATTCCTTATTGATGATGAAGATGGTAAAGTCTTCTTTGGTGGTGATGAAGCACCTCAGATGTCTTACATGCTCCGTCGTTTTGCTGCGAAGTATGATTATGATGGCAAGCGTGGCCTGGAACTCCGCGAACAGTTCAAAAAACGTGGGAAGGCGGATGAATGGACATTCCTCTTCTATCATGATACAAAAACTCCTTTCACGAAATTCAAATAGATGTATACCGCGTATGATAATCTCTGCTTTACGGGCCATACACACATGCAGGTCTGGAGACAGGGATCATACAACTGGGCTGCTTACAGCGAGTATAACCGCAAAACAGATCATGAAGTATACACACCCCTTAGTATCCTCAATCTGGTGATACATGGGCAAAAGCGCATGTATGACGGGCAGCGTATTCACCACCTGCATGCGGGAGATGTATTCCTCATTCCCGCATGCTCCCTGGTTTGCTCTGAAATACTGGGCAGGAAAGAAGGCTATGCAAGTATCAATATCGTATTGCAGGATGAATGGATTGCAGCGTTACCACCTTCTGCTGAAGTGGAAATAGCGACCAGGCAGCTAGCACCTCAGCCTCATTGGCAAAACTTTTCCGCTGAGTTATTAGACGCTTTCAACAGAAAGTCCTCCCTGCCTGCAAACTATGTAACACAAAAGGCCCTGCAACTCATGCCGGCAACAGCATTACAAATGCTTCGCCGCTCATTATCCAGCGAGCTCCCTGTACAAACCATCGGAGAGGAACTGACCACTCCCATACAAATAGAAGACCTGGCCCGCCAGAGTTATATGAGTAAAGCCACCTTAAAAAGGCGCTTTCAGCAACGCTATCTCAAAAGCCCTATGCATTGGGTATGGGAAAAACGACTGGAAAGAAGCAGTTTTCTTCTAAGGACCACCACCCTTTCCATTCAGGAAATTGCCTACAGCAATGGCTTCGAAAACATTCCGCACTTTTATCGCCTTTTTCGTCGTACATATGGTATGACGCCCAGGGAATGGCGATCAGTAAAATGAGCTTTTCAGCAAATAATCCTGTCATCCCGTTCTCTAACTTGTTTTTTAAAAAAGAAACTATGAGCAATTTCGCGCAGGAATGGCTGCAGGCCTGGAACTCCCACCAGCTGGACTCAATTATGTCTCACTATGCAGAAGATGTTGTTTTTTATTCTCCCTTTATCATTAAGATCAACAACGATCCCGCCGGCAATCTCCAGGGAAAAATGGCTTTGCAGGCGTATTTCTCAAAAGCCTTAACGGCATATCCCGATCTGCATTTCGAGCTGATTCAGGTATTGGAAGGTGTAAATTCTTTTCTCCTGTATTATCGTAGTGTGGACAATCGCCTGTCTGCGGAAATGATGGTGTTGAACCATGAGGGGAAGGTGAAAGAAGTAAGAGCGCACTATGCCTGAATAATAAGGCCTCCCGGAAAGGGAGGCCTTATTATTTATTCGTTATATCACATCAATAGTTATCAATTTCTCCATCTGCGGGGGCCTGGGCCTCCCATGTTTCTAACCTGTCTTTCTTTCAGTTGTTGTAGCAATACTTTCCTGAATTCTCTTTCTGACCTGAACACCGACCCTGCTTTATTTGCTGGCAGTACTTTCTGAAATTCTTTATCGTAGTGGCTTTTGATATCCAGCATGCGCTGGTCGTATTTCAATTCCGCATTGGGGGCGCTATTTTTTTGATCTGTCTTTTCCACTTTCGCAGCAGTAGAGCGGTTATTCCGCTCTGCAATCAGGATCTCCACTTCTTTTGTATACTGGTTGTACACCGGCCAGAATTTTTGGGCTTCATCAGGTGTAAGATCGAGCTTCTGAGCCAGGTAAGCTATTTCTGCTGCCCGGATCTTGTCTTTTATCTCAGCATCGCTGCCGCCTGACTGCGCTATACCCGGTAAGGGCCGACACAGAAGGACGGTGATAAAAAATAAGCTCAGTATGTAAAAATGTTTCATTTAGTTTTTAATTGGACTTTCTTCTTTTAAAGAACCAGTGTTTTCCAGGTAGCTTTCAATGTCCTTGGTAGACAATCCTTCCGGCAATGCTGTCGTCTCTGTTGTTGTCGCTTTTGTCGCTCCCGTTCCTGCGGTCACTCCCATAAGGTCATCCTTGTCAAAAGCATCCATGTGGTTTTGCAGGTATTCCAGAATTTCCTGGTCACTTACATCAGATAAACTTGCCTCCGCGAGGTTAATGGTCGCAGCAGCCCCGGTTCTTTGCTGGGTGTGCAGCATGTAGTATATGCCACTGGTGCCCAGGAGCGCAATCATACAGGCGGCCGCCGCCCATTTGTAGAACTGCATTCTGCGTGGGCGCATGTTCACCACTTTAGCCGGTTCTTTTGCAAGGGCCATGATCTGTTCATCCAGCTGATCGAAATAAGCAGCAGGAACAGAGAAAGGCATTGCTTTGGATACACCTGCCAGCAATGGGGAAATTTCAGCCAGTTCATCCGCCACTTCTTCACTTCTTACCTTTTGTATTACCTGGGCAGACAACTGTTCAAAGTAGCCTGCAGGCATGGAGAAAGGGGCGGTTTTGGTCAGCTCTGCAAAAGGAGATACGCTTTCTTCTTCCTGGATCTGCTGGAGCAATTGGGCAGGGAATTGCTCAAAATACCCTGCAGGCAGGAAGAAAGGCATTGCCTTAGGCATAGACGCCAATAGTGGAGAGAGTGCTGCCAGTTCGGTAGCGGTTTCCTCCATTTTGATCTTTTGCATCACCTGCGAGGACAATTGCCCGAAGTATCCGTTTGGCGGAGGGGTAAGGGGAGATGTCCGGGATATACCGGTCAATTCCGGGGCCAGCTCTTCGTTTACGAGTGCAATGATCTTTTGGGGCAATTGCTCAAAATACCCTGACGGCGGGGCGGAGAAAGGGAGGTCTTTGGAAATACCAGTAAGTTCCGGCAGCTCTTCTTCCCTATCTATCTGACGCACTTTATCAAGGATTATTGCTGGCAATGACTCAAAGTAACCAGCCGGAACCCCTGACAGGGGCGCCTCTTGTGGCCATTGAGCGCCAGGAATAAGCTCCTGAAGTTCGTTCGCAATATCGTTGCCTTTGGGTATCATTATGGTAATTAGACAGCAGAAGATATGAATAGTTTAAAGACTAACTTGTTTCGTCTTTGAATTTTTCACTTTCATCTCAAAAATTAAGGATTTCACCTCAAAATTTCAGCAAATGTCGCAATTTTAGCCGTTCTTAATAAATTCTTCTATCTTTTTTACGGCGTGGTGGTAGGAGGCTTTCAGCGCACCTTCTGAGGTGTCCAGCACACGACTCATTTCTTCATAGGGCATCTCGTCATAGTACCGCAGGTTAAATACGATCCTTTGTTTTTCGGGTAGTCCAAGAATAGCTCTCTGCAGTTTCCATTCCAGTTTATTTGCATCAAACTGACTATCAGCTTTCAGCGTATTACTAAGCCCTGTTTCCACATCGGACAGGGAAACAGATGTATTTTTCTTTTGTTTTTCCAGGAAGGTGAGGCACTCATTGGTAGCTATCTTATAAAGCCATGTGTATAACTGGGCATCTTCCCGAAAGCCTTCGAGGTTCTTCCATACTTTTACAAATACATTTTGTAAAACGTCGTTCGCGTCGTCATGATCCAGCACCAATCGCCTTACATGCCAATATAAGCGCTCCTGATATTTCTGAATGATATACGTGAATCCCTTTTCCCTTGTGGCAGGATCCCGGTACAAACTCAGCAATGTCTTATCATCCTGGATAATGGCCATACTAAGGTTAAATGGTTAAAGAATGGAATTTAATTAAAAACCACCTATTAAGATGGTTTTTCCCACGGAAAGTTTAATCCCCCATAAGAGATAGATATTAAACCATGAATGCTGAAAGCTGGCCCTCCTTCCGCCGAACTACCAGGAGATATCTTCCGGATTTCCTGGTAGTTCGGTTATTTTTTAAAAGAAAATGCCGGAATGACTTAATAAAAAAAATATAGGCTGACCGTTACCAGTCAGCCTACAGTCTTATAAAAAGCTCCTTACAATAAAATTACTTTGCCTTCTTCCTGGCGATTGCCTTTTCAGCAGCAGCCACGATATGATCCGCATCCAGACCATATTTCTTCAGCAGCTCCAGTGGCTTACCACTCTCACCAAACGTATCTTCAGTACCTACATATTCAATAGGCACTACATGATTACGTGCAGCTACCTGCGCAATGCTATCTCCCAAACCACCCAGCACATTGTGCTCTTCGGCAGTTACAGCACAACCGGTCTTCTTAATAGAAGCCAGTACAGCTGCTTCATCCAGTGGCTTGATAGTGTGGATATTGATGATTTCCACGCTATAACCTCTTTCTTCCAGGATCTTACCAGCTTCGATAGACAGCCATACCATGTGACCACAGGCAAAGAGCGTAACATCAGTGCCTTCATGCAGGATCTGCGCTTTACCTACTTCAAATTTCTGATCTTCCGGCGTGAAATTAGGCCATTTTGGACGGCCAAAACGCAGGTAAACCGGACCATGATGTTCCGCAATCGCAATAGTAGCAGCTTTGGTCTGATTAAAATCGCAAGGTACAATCACAGTCATACCTGGCAGCATCTTCATCATTCCTATATCTTCGAGGATCTGGTGAGTAGCACCATCTTCACCCAGGGTTAAACCTGCATGGGATGCACAGATCTTCACATTCTTGTCAGAATAAGCAACGGACTGACGAATCTGATCGTATACACGTCCGGTTGAAAAGTTGGCAAACGTGGTAGTGTAAGGGATCTTACCGCCAATGGTCATACCAGCAGCGATACCTATCATGTTGGCTTCTGCAATACCGACTTGTACAAAACGATCAGGAAACTCCTTAATAAAGGCATTCAGTTTCATAGAGCCCAGCAGATCAGCAGTCAATGCTACCACATTTGGATTTCTACGCCCGGCCTCCAGGATTCCTTCTCCAAATCCTGCGCGGGTTTCCTTCTCATTTAACGGTTTAATGTCTTTTACCATAGCCTTTATTATAAGTATTGAGCCTTAAAAATAATAAAAAAGATGAGCATGTTATATCTTTTTATTGTTGGCAAAGGGCATGCTCGTTTTAAGTGTCTGTATTACATTAATTATTCAGCACTCTGTCTCTCAGGGATACCTCCCACTGCCATGCAGTCCTCATCATATCCTCGATGCCTGTTTTAGGCTCCCAGCCCAATTCTGACTTAGCTTTGGTATTATCCGCATAGATCGCAATTACATCTCCCGGACGATCAGGTCCCAGTTCATAATTGAGCTTCACGCCAGAGATCTTTTCGAATGCCTTGATGGCTTCCAGCACGGTTACACCATTACCGGTACCCAGGTTGAAAACCTCACAGTTATTGGAGTTTTTCTTATCGATCAGGTATTGTAATGCTCTGGTATGTGCATTCGCGATATCCATTACATAGATATAATCGCGGATACAGCTACCATCGCGGGTATCAAAATTATGCCCGAACACAGTCAGCTTAGGAATTTTACCGATTGCTGTCTGGGTGATCACTGGCACCAGGTTATCAGGTTTACCCAGCGGCAATTCACCAATCAGGGCAGAAGGATGTGCACCTACCGGGTTGAAATAACGGAGCAGGATAGACTGTGTGCTGTTTACACGGCTATAATCCTGAATGATCTGTTCACCCATTTGTTTGGTACGTGCGTAAGGAGATTGTGCTTCTCCCAGCGGAGTTTCTTCTACTACAGGCAGTGCTGTGGTATTACCATACACGGAGCAGGAAGAAGAGAACACCATGTTAGGAATGTTGAATTCCTTTACACATTTCAGTACGTTAGTGAGTGAAGTGAGGTTGTTCTGGAAATATAACAGGGGCTCTGCCACCGATTCTGGTACTGTTTTCAGGGCTGCGAAGTGAATGACACCCACGATGTCACGGTTTTCGTGGAATACGGCGTGTGTATCTTCCAGGTTGCAGAGGTCAACTTTGTAGTTACGGACTTTTTTACCTGTGATTTTTTCTACGCCTTCCAGCAATTGTGTACTACTGCGGATATTGCTGTCTACAGAGACTACGTCAAATCCATTGTTAATCAGATCTACGATAGTGTGAGAGCCAATATAGCCACAACCGCCGGTAACAAGAACCTTCATATGATTTGTTTTTTAGAGTTGGTATCAAAGTAACAAAAAGCGAATTACGAATTTATGTCGTAAATACCATATTCTCAAAATATTGGTCAGCCAGTCTGGAACCAATTTCAATTTTCTAGTCTAAAAATCACCTGGCAATTGCCTGTGGCAGTTGATGGGCCTTCGAAAAGGGCCTGCAACCGGCTTCATGAAATGCTACGCAATACATCTTTCTATTCGCAAAAAATCGCTTCTGCCTTGCGGCAAAAGCGATTTTTTGGTGTATGTATCTCAACATTATTGTTTCAGTAATGACTCCAGGTAATTGCCATACCCGCTCTTCAAGAGGGGTGCCGCCAGTTTGTGCAACTGTTCTATGTCAATAAACCCTTGTCTGTACGCGATTTCTTCGATACAGGCGATCTTGATCCCCTGTCTTTGCTCTATCACCTGTACGAACTGGGATGCCTGCATCATCGAATCGAAGGTACCGGTATCGAGCCATGCAGTACCACGGGGCAGGATAGATACTTTCAGTTTGCCTGCTTCCAGGTAAGCCTTGTTCACATCTGTGATCTCGTATTCACCACGGGCGCTGGGTTTCAGGTTCGCGGCAATCTCTACCACATTGTTGTCATAGAAGTATAATCCCGGTACGGCATAGTTGCTCTTCGGCTTCGCCGGCTTCTCTTCGATAGATACCGCCTGCATCTTGTCGTCAAACTCGACTACCCCATATCTTTCTGGATCTGATACCTGGTAGGCATATACGATCCCTCCCTGCACATTTACATTATTGGCGAGCTGGGTACCCAGACCTGCACCATAGAATATATTGTCACCTAATACCAGTGCGACATTGTCCTTCCCGATAAAGTCCTTTCCGATCACAAATGCCTGTGCCAGGCCATTAGGTTCCGGTTGTTCAGCATAAGTCATATCCAGCCCCAGTTGCTTGCCATCTCCAAAGAGACGCTTGAACGCAGGCAGGTCATGAGGGGTGGATATAATAAGGATCTCCCTGATACCAGCCAACATCAGCGTAGACAATGGATAGTAGATCATCGGTTTATCATACACCGGCATGATCTGTTTACTGATAGCATAAGTAATGGGGTGTAAACGAGTGCCTGAGCCCCCGGCTAAGATAATACCTTTCATTTCGGTTTATTATATGATAAACAATCATCAACAAGCATTTTCCTCAAAAGTCAATCCTATCTGATAAAGAGAACTTTTGCGGAAACCACCTTATTGACATAATAGGATACTGGGTTTTCCAAAAGCCTTACAAAAATAGGGGGATGGGGAGAAAAAAAAGCAGCAGTGGGAAAATATCCATAAAAAAAGCCGGCGTGAGAAATAACTTTTATATTCCCACGCCGGCCCGGCTATATTGATCCGAAGATCGTTTAAATAAAGAGATTCACGACGAAATACACGGCAGCAGCCAATAAGGCACTGATCGGAATGGTCAGGATCCATGCCCAAAGCAGGCTCACGGTTACCCCCCAGCGTACTGCTGAAAGACGTTTGGTAGCACCTACCCCGATAATAGAACCGGTAATGGTGTGCGTAGTACTTACAGGAATGGCCAGTGCTTCTGTGAGGTAAAGCGTAATGGCACCTGCGGTTTCAGCAGCTACACCTTCCAGTGGGGTCACTTTCGTGATACGGGATCCCATAGTTTTTACAATTTTCCAGCCACCACTCATGGTACCCAGACCAATTGCAGCAAAACAGGAGAAGGGAACCCAGTTCGGCACATGCGCCAGATCGGGAATTAAACCATGTGCTACCAATGCAGCTGCAATAATACCCATTACTTTCTGCGCATCATTACCACCATGGGCAAGGCTCAGTGCACCTGAAGATACCAGCTGCAGACGTTTGAACCAGCTTTCTGCCCTATATGGGTTTGCCCTGCGGCAAACGTTCATAATTATAATGGTGATCACAAAGGCGACGGCCATCCCTATAAAAGGGGCCAGTGCAATAAAGTAGATGATTGGCATCACCTTACCGTAGTTGATCACGTCAAAGTTACCATGAGCAGCAGCAACGGCAGAGCCAATAAAACCACCAATCAGGGTATGGGAAGAGCTGGATGGAATACCATACCACCAGGTAAGGAGGTTCCATAAAATAGCAGCAATCAGCCCGGAGAAGATCACTTTCAGCGTGATAAACTGCTCAAATACTGATTTGGCGATGGTATTACCTACCTTAAATTCACCATAAACGTATTTTGAAATAAAAAAAGCGGCAAAGTTGAATATAGCAGCCCACAATACGGCTTGAAACGGGGTCAGCACTTTTGTGGAAACGATCGTAGCTATAGAGTTGGCAGCATCATGAAACCCGTTGATAAAATCAAAGATGAATGCCAATATAATAATTGTGACAAGTAAGGCCATTAGAATAAAGTTTGCATAAAGCCATTAGAGTACCGGGCTATTATGCATATTTAATGATGATGGATTCGATCACATTCGCACAGTCTTCGCATTTATCGGTAGCAATTTCCAGTGCCTGATACAATTCACGCATTTTCAGCAGTTCACCTGCATTGTTGGATTCCTTCTCAAACAGGTCCGCAATGGCCATGTCATAAATATCATCAGCATGGTTTTCCAGGCTGTTGATCCTTACACAGGCATCAGTAATATTACGCATATTAGACATGTTTCTCAGTTCCGGGATCGCTTTGTGCAGTTCCAGGGTACCCTGGTAGATCAGATCAGCCAGTTTACGAACACTATCATTAATATCTACTACTTTGTAAAGATCAAGTCGCTTTGCAGAACCGTGGATGTAATCTGCTACGTCATCAAGAGTAGCTGCCAGGTGGTGAATATCTTCACGGTCGAAAGGAGTAATGAAGTTCTGGCCCAGTTCTACAAATATGCGATGGGTAAAATCGTCATTCTTATGCTCCAGTCTCTCGATCAGATGCGTTTTATCTTTCCTTACAGCAGGGTCTGTAGCATTTGTCAACTCTATCAGAACCTTTCCCATTTCTACCAGATTGGCAGCTACATCTTCAAATAATGAATAGAATACCCTGTCCTTAGGAATAAACAATTTTACAAAGGAATTAAAGCCTCCCATACGCTATATAGTTTGAATTTGCCGCAAAAATAGCTTTCCGCGACCAATACCTCCAAGAAATAATTTTTCTTAATGATTCCTTAACACTGGATTAATATAAAAGTAATATAGCAATTTTTTCTTTGTATTGTTAAAACCTGTGGTGTACGAGCTTGGTTTTCAGGGATGTTTTATCCGGGGAAAGCCCTTTCACACAGGTCCATACACCTACAGCGAGCTAATACTTTTTTTATCACCATTAGAACAATGAACCAGGTATTCCGGTTCACCAGCGTAAACAATGTCCGATAAACGCCCACTTGATATAGTCGTTATTTCCGATGTACATCTCGGAATATACGGCTGTCACGCAAAAGAGCTTGTCCAATACCTTGATAGCATTGATCCTAAGATCCTGATTCTCAATGGCGATATCATCGACATCTGGCAGTTCAGCAAGCGCTACTTCCCTAAAGCCCATACCAAGGTGATTCGCAGAATCCTGAAAATGACAGGAAAAGGCACAGATGTATATTACCTCACCGGTAACCACGACGAAGCCCTCCGCAAATTTGCAGGTTTCGGTCTGGGCAACCTTACTATTGATAATAAACTCATTCTGGACGTAGACGGTAAAAAACACTGGTTCTTCCATGGCGACGTTTATGACGTAACCATGAAAAACTCCAAATGGCTCGCTAAACTGGGAGGCAAAGGCTACGACCTGCTCATCATCCTCAACCGCCTCGTGAACAATGTCCTGGAAAGCATGGGCAGGGAAAAGATGAGTTTTTCCAAAAAGGTGAAACATGGGGTAAAACAGGCAGTGAAATTCATCTCCGATTTTGAACAGATCGTAGCTGAAATCGCTGTGGACAAAGGATTTGACGTTGTAGCATGCGGGCATATCCACCAGCCGATCATTAAAGAAATGGTACACAATGGTAAAACCGTGACCTACCTGAACTCTGGTGACTGGGTGGAAAGCCTTACTTCTCTTGAATATGTTAATAAGGAATGGACCCTCTATCAGTACCCTGTAACGAAAGCAAAAGTAGTACTGCCAGAAGAAGAGGAAGATCAGCAGATCTGGGGGGATCTCGATCTATCCAAAGCGGTGACCTTCCCAAATTCATAAAATCGTTTATGCTAATCAAAATATTATTTAGCCGGCCACAAGCCGGCTAAATAATAGATTAAACCCTTAAATTATATATGTTATAGTTTAACATATATTTATGATTAGATAACACCCCCTTAATATTCACTTAATACACACGAACTAAGTTTGCAAACAAATTCAGTAAGACTGGAAATAATAATCCAAACGTAAATGAAAGTATTGAAGTTACATCCTTTAATGACAGTATCCCTCTTGCAGATGCAGTTCCAACGGCTACTCTCGTGCAACATTGCTGTTTATATGCGGAACTCCCCGGCGAATGCTTTTGATACCTTGCAGGAAGCCGGCTTTCTGGAAAATATGCTCATTGAATACCCCATCGACGAAACCCTAAGCCTTCGCGAATTCGAAGAAGAACTGGAAGACAGATTCAACTTCACCCTCGAACTCTGCAACAAAGACAACAAACCATTCACCAACAAAAGCATGCACCTGTTCCAGCTGATCAAAGGCATCAGTGACGTTGCCAAAACAGGTTATGCAAACGGGAATGAATATAACATTCAGCTCGAGCGCCTAATTAACCTTCATAATAATAACAGGCAGGGACCACAACCTTTTTCCTGTTGACGATTATTTACATCGCTGTGTAAACCTTATATTCCTATACCTATAACGCATCTACGTAAACTGTTAACATACAGGTAACCCTCAGTTAACACTGCGGTTATATTACCCCTCTACTTTTGCTTTACTATCAATCTATCTAACGAACGAACTAATTCTACTGTGAAGCAACTTTTTGAGTCCGCACTCGCGTGTGTATGCCTACTTTTTTGCATTGTCATGCCATCTTTTGCCTTCGATAATGGAAGAATTACTGGTAAGGTAACTGACCAGAAAACGGGGGAACCTTTAATCGGCGTTACTGTATTAATCCAGGGAACATCACATGGTACTGTGACTGATGTAACGGGGAACTATACACTGAATGCTGCCCCGGGTACTTACACGCTCGAATTCAAATACATGGGCTATCAGACCAAAGCAATCACCGAAGTGATTGTGAAGGGTAGTGGTGCCACCAGCCTGCCTGTGATCATGGACGAACCTACTTCTAAAAACCTTTCAGAAGTGGTGATCAAAGGCTCTTTCAAACAGGAAACAATCAACGCATTATATACATTACAGAAAAACAACGCCGCAGTATCTGACGGTATCTCTGCTGATGTAATTAAGAAATCGCCTGACCGCAGTACCGGTGAAGTATTAAAACGTGTGAGCGGCACCACTATCCAGGATAATAAGTTCGTCATCGTACGTGGTCTAAGCGACCGTTACAACGTAGCACTGGTAGATAATGCAGTGCTGCCAAGTACAGAACCTAACCGTAAAGCATTCTCCTTCGATATTATTCCCGCAAATATGATCGACAACATTGTCATCACTAAATCTGCTACACCTGAATTACCTGGTGACTTTGCTGGTGGTGTGATCAATGTGCAAACCAAAGAAATTCCTGAACAAAGATTCTTCGATATCTCCTTAGGTACCGGCTTCAATACCGTTTCTACTTTCCAGCCTTTTAAAACCGGATATAAGACAAGCACTGATATCTTAGGTTTTGATAATGGTGGCCGTCAGCTGCCGGCAGCCTTCCCTTCTTCTGTGGCAATTAAGAATGGTCAGCTGAACCAGGAACAGGTACGTGCAGCTGAGAAATCGCTTAACAATGATTTCCGCGTAAGAGAACGTAATGGTGCACCCTCCATTAACCTGCAGGGAAGCTGGGGGAACCACTGGGATACAAAGAAACATGGTAGCCTGGGTGTGATTGCAGGTGTGACCTATTCACACAATGAAACAGTAGCGAAAGACATGACCAGGCACTATGACAATTTCGATTACACTGACAATGTATATAAATATTCTTCTAACCTGGGTGCTGTAGCTAATGTTGGGTACACAAGCGGCAAAAGCAAACTGGTTTGGAGAAACATCTACAACAAAATCTTCGATGATAATTTCCTGTACAGAACAGGTGATAACATTGGTAGCTCCAAGTATGTGAACTACTACGCCTTTGACCTGATTCAGAAATCACTCTTCAAAACATCTGTAGAAGGTGATCACCAGGTAGGACAAGGGCAGAGCAGGATCAACTGGTTAGTGTCTTACAACAAGGTTACCAACAATCAGCCTGACCAGCGTAAAGTATCTTACGGCAGGGCCATTGACGATGCGACTGCACCAATGATAGCAGAAATTGGTTCTGTCGGTAAAGCCAACAGCAGGCTGTTCTCCGATCTGGATGAAAATATTTATATCGCGAACGCAAATTATACACATCCTTTCCGCTTCCTTGACAACAAGAGCAACTTCAAAGCAGGTGTAGCAGGACAATATCGTTCCAGAGATTTTCATGCACGTTATATCGGTATGAAAAGGGATCCGATCAAAGATGGTAGTGAGAATTTAGCACAGCGCCCTATCGGTACCCTGTTTGGGAACGATGTAATTGACCAGGATTTTTATCTGCTGGATGATATCACTGCTACAGCTGATGAATACAGGGCAACTACACTGACTACTGCAGGATATGCACAACTCGACAACCGTTTGTCTGACAAGATCCGTATCGTATGGGGTGTACGTGTTGAATCCTTCAACATGCAGCTGAAATCGCCAATTAATAATGCAGCTGTAAACCTGGATAACAACTGGTTGGATGTACTGCCTTCAGCAAATATTACTTATTCACTGAATGAACGTTCCAATCTGCGTGGTTCTTATTACAGAACAGTAGCAAGACCAGAACTGCGCGAGATTGCGCCTTTAGCCTATTACGATTATGAGATGTCTTCTCTCATCAATGGTAATATCAATCTGAAACGCAGCCAGATCGATAATGCGGACCTGCGTTATGAGATCTTCCCTGCAGCAGGTGAAGTTGTATCAGGATCTGTGTTCTACAAGTATTTCAATAATCCGATAGAAAGCAGGGTCACATCTTCCGGCCTGAGTCAGTATGATGTAACACCTTATAACTACCCGAATGCATACAACATCGGAGCAGAAGTAGAAGTAAGAAAGAAACTGGGATTCATTGCACCGCATAGCTTCCTGGACAATGTAACTTTCTATGCGAATGTAGCCTATATCAAATCTATAGTATCTGACAATACAACCACTACTGCGAAAGACAGACCATTATCCGGTCAATCTAACTATGTAGTGAATACAAGCCTTGGTTATTCATTGCCTGATGATAAGGTAAGTTTCAACCTCCTGTACAACAGGATCGGTCAGCGCCTGTACCTGGTAGGTGAGGGTGGTGGTGCAGATGGTTCCGGCAGACTTGGTAACATCTATGAAAGCCCAAGAGACCTGCTGGATTTCCAGGCTAACCTGAATGTGAGCAAGCGTAGCGGATTCCGCCTCAACATCAAAGACCTGTTAAACGCACGTTACCAGTTCTACTATGATCAGAACGGTAACAACAAATTCGATCATCCTGTATACAAAAAAGGAAGCATCAATTCCGGCGAAGACTACCTGTTACAGCAGTATCGCCCTGGCACCTCATTCACATTGACTTTTACATATCATTTATCAAAGTAGATTAAATTTTTCTGAACCTAAATTCAATTCGACAATCCATGAAAAGGTATCTTTTAGGCTTGCTGGTAGTGGCATCTTTTGGGGCAATGACCTCTTGTAGTAAAGATGATAAAGGATCTACACCTACGACAGATTCTGCGCGCGTAACACTCTCTGGTGATATCACTACAAACATGACTTTATCCGCTAACAAAAAATACTTCCTGAAAGGGTTTGTATATATAAAGAGCGGTGCAACCCTGACCATTGAACCAGGTACAATTATCACTGGTGACAGGGTTTCCAATGGTACCCTGGTGGTTACCCGTGGTGGCAAAATCAATGCTACAGGTACTGTAGATAAACCAATTATTTTTACATCTGCACAGCCAGCTGGCTCACGCAGAGAAGGTGACTGGGGTGGTATTATCCTGCTGGGTAAAGCACCGGTCAACGCAAATGGTGGTGAAGCCAAGATCGAAGGTGGTCTGGTCGCTACTAACGGTGGCGATGAAAAACAATATATCTATTATGGCGGTACTGATGCTGCTGACAACTCTGGTACACTGAAATATGTACGTATCGAGTTCGCCGGTGTAGCTTACTCTCCTGATAACGAAATTAACGGCCTGACTATGGGCGGTGTTGGTAGTGGTACTACTATCAGCTACGTACAGGTATACCGTTCCGGTGATGATTCTTTCGAATGGTTCGGTGGTACTGTAAACTGTGATCACCTGATCGCTACTTACTCATGGGATGATGATTTCGATACTGACAATGGTTTCTCTGGCCGTGTACAATTCGGACTGTCTCAGCGTTACAGAACAATTGCTGACCAATCCGGTTCTAACGGTTTTGAGTCTGATAACGATGCAACTGGTTCTACCAATGCTCCTCAGACTAAAGCAGTTTTCTCTAACATGACAATCGTAGGCCCTGCTGGTACCGGTTCTGTAGACGCCAGCTTCCAGCATGGTGTGCAGATTCGTCGTAACTCTTCAATGAGCCTGTATAACTCACTGATCATTGGTTTCCCTATCGGGTTCTACCTGGATGACAGCAAAGTAGTTTCTCACAAAACGTCTGCTAACGCTTCAGAAGGTACGCTGGTATTCTCTCACAACATCATCGCCGGTAGCACTACATCTGCCACCAAGAGCGAGTGGGCTACAGCTGATGCTACTGCATATGGTGCATGGTGGGCTACTACAAATACTACCATCCTGCCTAATACTACAGATGTACTGCTGGAAAATCCTTATCAGTTCTCTGCTGGTGTTTCTTCCACTAACATTGGTACACCTAGCTTCCTGCTGAAAACAGGTTCTCCTGCACTGGGTGCAGCTGATTTCACTAAGCTGACCACTGGTTTCACTGCAGTTACTTATGTTGGTGCATTTGATGGTACTAACGACTGGACTAAGACCTGGACGACTGCAGGTGCAGAAAAGACAGCTTATTAATAGCTATACATACATATAACAAAAAGGCTTTAGCTGAATGCTAAAGCCTTTTTGTTTTAGCAAAGCCGTTTGTTTTTTTGAGTCGTTTCCCGCATCCATGGCTTTTTCTCTTGTGAAAATTTTAACAGCTATCAGAGATAAAGTTAATATTAGCGTAACACTCGCTTAACATTGAGCCTTTATTTTTGAACATATTGCGAACTAAGAGAATACCTATTGCGAACTAACAAATTCTTTTTATCCGCACCTGTATAATGGCTTGCCATTCATGCTAACTTTAAATTATTTTCTCACATATTATCATCGAATTCATTCGTAATTCGTTGGTACATACTGCTACATGCGCTCGTTAACATTAATTTAATATTGTGTTAACACACGCGTAATGTTGTCGGAATAGGTTTGCGTCAAATTTAACAGACGTGAATAAGATTTACTCTTCAGTAATTTTTTTATTTAGTATCCTTGTACTTGCTGCAACCAACGTAGAGGCGCAGATCACTACATCCACACTTACAGGTAAAGTAGTAAGCGCGAAGGGTGAACCTTTGCCAGGTGTAACTGTACTTGCTATAAATACTGGTACCGGAACTAAATATGGTGGACAAACGAATGCCGAGGGCCGTTACCTCATCAACAACCTGAATCCTGGTGGTCCTTATACCATCACCGTTTCCTTCATCGGATTTAAGAAGGAAGAAAGATCTGATATCAACTTATCTCTCGGTAGCGTAACCTTCAACTTCCAGCTCCGCGATGAATCTACTGCACTGAGTGAAGTAGTAGTAAAAGGAAATAACACCGGTAAACCAGGTGGTTTCCGTGTAGGCCAGAACGCGTTGAAGACATTGCCTTCCCTGAACCGTAGCTTCCAGGACTTTACCCGTGGTACCCCACAAAGTAATAACAACTCCTTCCTGGGTTCTAACTTCCGTTATAACAACGTAACCCTGGATGGTGCTATCAATAACGATGCTATCGGCTTTAGCCCTTCACTGGGTGGTCAGACTAACAGCTCCGGACAGCCTGGTAGCTCTACCCGTACTAACCCGGTTTCTCTGGATGCCGTGCAGGATATCCAGGTATACCTGGCTCCTTACGATGTGAAGATTGGTAACTTCCTGGGTGGTAGTATCAATGCGGTAACACGTAGTGGTACAAACGAAGTACATGCTTCCATTTACGCTTTTGGTCGTAATGCATCTATGATTGGTAAGAACAATGCAGGTGATGGTTCTAAAGAACCTTCCAGCTTCCATGAATATCAGACAGGTGTTCGTGTTGGTTTCCCAATCATCAAAGACAAATTGTTCTTCTTTACCAACGAAGAGATCACCCGTCGTCAGGATCCTGTGATCCTCGCTGCTGGTTCTTCTGACATGACTTTGCTGACTGCAGATCAGGCACAACAGATTGCTGACCACATGGCAGCACTGGATGTGGATAAAACTGGTAAATATAACGCCGGTACTTACGGTAACTATAATATCTATTCCAACTCTACTAAGTTCTTTAACCGTTTAGACTGGAACATCAACGACAAGCATCAGCTGTCTATCCGTAACAATACCATCCTCTCCGAGGCTACTAACCTGGAGCGTGACCAGCAGAACTTCCGTTTCAGCGGTATTGACTACAAACAAACCAATAACCAGACATCTACTGTGGCTGAGTTGAAAAGCCATTTCAACAACACGGTATCCAACAGTTTGATACTGGGTTACAGCAGCATTCATGACTATCGTGATCCACTGTCTGATCCTTCACTGCCTCAGATCCAGATCGCGAGCAATGGTGGTACCATCTTCTTAGGAACTGACCGTGAAGCTGCCATCTTCAACATGAAACAAAAGACCTTTGAATTCACCGATAACGTGAATATCTTCAAAGGAAGACATAACATCAACATCGGTACACACAACGAGTTTTACAACATCACTTATGGTTTCGTAAACTCCTGGAACGGCCGTGTTGACTATAGCAGCGTTGCTAATTTCCTGGCTGATAAGCCTAGCCGTGTACGTGGTAACTTCAACTACACTGATAACTCACGTGATTATATCATGGCTAACCCACCAGCAGCGTTCAAGATCAACCTTTACTCCCTGTATGCACAGGATGAGATCCAGGTAACTGATCGTTTCAAACTGACTCCTGGTATCCGTTTAGATTATACCAGCCTGCCTAACAAGCAACCGCTGAGTGATAAAACAACTGGTTCTCCTACCGACGCAAATTACGGTACTACCTATACATATACTAAGCCAAGCGATATAAAGAATAAGTACCTGAATAATGTACAGATCTCTCCCCGCTTAGGTTTCAACTTCGACATCAATGGTGACCAGAGCCTGATACTGCGTGGTGGTACTGGTATCTTCACCGGTCGTATTCCTTTTGCATGGTTAGGTTATGCTTACTACAACAATGGTGTAACTTATGGTGCATATGATAAGAAGTTTGGTTACACAAGTGCTGCTGATGCACCTGCTGCGGGTTCTAATCCTGTAAAGGTGGGCAACCAGGGTGCTGCACAATTCGTAACTGCCCAGGGTGTAGATGTACATGATGCAAAAGGTGCTACACAGGTGGATATGATCGATAATAACTTTAAGATGCCATCTATGTGGAGAAGCAGCTTAGCGTTAGATTATTCTACTTCTAACCAATGGCGTTTCACAGTTGAAGCTATCTATACCAAGACTATCAATGACCTGAAATTCCAGCAGGTAAACCTGGTTGATAATCCATATTATCTGCCATATGATACTAAACACCAGCAGCCTATTTATACTGGTGCTAAGATCAACTCTAAGTATACAAACGCTTACCTGTTGTCAAATACTAAACAGGGTTATCGTTACAGCATTACAGGTTCTGCTAACAAGACATGGAAGTTTGGTCTGAATGCAAGTGTAGCATATACTTACGGTCAGTCTAAAGATATCACGAATGGTATCCGTAACTCAATGGAGTCTAACTGGCAGCTGAACCAGGCGCTGAATCCTAACAATCCAGGTCTGGCTTATTCTAACTTTGATATTCGTCATCGCGTAGTTGCAACAGCATCTTACAAGGTTGACTGGACAAAGCAGAATCGTTGGGTAGCTAACTTCGCAGTGTTTTTCAATACATCTTCTGGTGTTCCTTTCACATATGGTTTTGTAAACAGCACCATCCAGGGTACACCACAGCAGGTGAGCCTGGTGTATATTCCAAAGGATCAGACAGAAGCACGTTCATTCTTTACAGCAGCTAATGAGTCACTGGCGGATGCGTTCTGGGCTTATGTGGAGGGCGATAAGTATCTGAAGACACGTAAGGGTGAGTTTACAGAGCGTAATGGTGGTCGTACACCATGGAATACTTCTGCTGACTTCCGTTTCACGCAGGATTTTAATTTCAAGAGTGGAAAGACCCTGCATACGATTTCACTTACTTATGATATCGTAAATGTGACGAACCTGATTAATAAGAATTGGGGTGTTCAGTATTTCTCTCCAAACACGTTCAACTCAATGGCGAGTGTAGGTTTGAAGACGGCTACTGCGGGTACTGCAAGTACGAATCCGGTGTATACATGGTCTAATCCTGGTACACCTTATTCAAAAGATTTCTTTGCGAGCAGACATCAGATGCAGTTAGGTTTGAGGTATAGTTTCTAGTTAGATAAAGTATGTAAAAGTCGAAGGGCGTATCGTGAGATACGCCCTTTTTTGTTTGAAAGATGGATATGACTTTCTACAAAATGATACAAAAAGAATGGCCGCTATTTTGTTTCAATGCAAAGTTATGATAAGGTTGTTTACAATGCGTGTGCAAAACTTTTTTTAAAAAGATTGTCGAAATGTGAGGTTTAAAGTGAGTAGCAAAATTATGTTTTAATTATTCAGGTAGTGTGATTGAAATGCTTGTCAATAAAGGATTTGGTAGGAGTTGTTAAGACAAAAAATACATGTATTTGATCGGTGAATTTGAAAGCATGTCGTATAGTTATTTATGATAGATTTGTAATAATGACTACTAATCAGCGCTATTAATTGATTCGTAATAGCGGCTATATAAACGCCTTATAGGCTGCCTGTCAACGGAGGCGGCTAAATAAAAAGCCGTACTTATATGGTGAAAAATAAGAAACCTTCCAGGGTTTCTAGTAGCTCCCTGGAAGGCATCACGAAAGTGGTGGATGTAATCACAAAACTGGCGGCTTTGTGGAAATTATTTCACTAGCCTAAGAAATGTCCGGGTGTTAGTAGCGCCCGGATATTTTTATTAATTCAAATTTACGACATTTTACCAATCCCAAACCGTTCTCATATCGCTTTTCAAAAATAACCGTTCCTCTATTCTCTCTCTGATACGTTCATTTTTTTTGAAGAAAGTACTGGTAATATATGTATCAAAAATGTATTAATATTTCTATTCTAGTCTTTGAATTCTCAATTAGTAAACCCTCTTCTGTAGATGGTTATGGGGGAATGATGACGATCTTGTAACCGTCATTTTGATCGGTGAATTTGAAAGCATGTCGTATAGTTATTTACGATAGATTTGTAGCAATGACTACGAATCAGTGCTATTGAAGTAGCGATTAATAGCTAGTGTTGAGGATCGCTGTGGTTAGCCGCCTTGCGGCTTTCTCTGCGGTGAGGCGGCTGACAAAACAGCCGACAAAACAACATGAGAGAAAATAGAAAACCGTCAAGGTTTTTAGTAACCCTTGACGGTCTCACCAAATTGGTCGAGTTCGCTCTAAAACTAATAGCACTCTGGAAATTTTTTTCTGAGCTGCTCTCAAAGTCAGGTGTTCGTAGCACCTGGCTTTTTAGTTTATACACAAATATAAATCATTTTCTTTATTCCGGTATCCTCTCCTCCACCATCATCACCCCGCTCACATCAAAATATACACACGTCATCTCCCCCATACTCACCACCCACTTCTTCACCCCATTCTCCGCACACATCCTGCAAAACCCCATATAATCACTCTTCCCTTCCTGATGCTCCCTCAATCCCCTCCTGAATCCTTCCACATTACTCATTTTTTCCACCTCCAAAAAATCATACTTTTCCTCGGAAATAACCGTCTCCCCATTCTCAGTCCAATACTCCGTATGTCCATCTGATACATACGTCTCATACCTCACTATTCCTAAGCCCTTCAAATCCCTGATATATTGAGGGAAATCCACTCCCGATCTTACCTTTGCATGCGCATTTTTTATCTCCTGTATTGTAACCATTTTTATTAGTATTTATAAAAAGATCCGCTATACTGAAACCCAATCACCATACTTGTAGAAGGAAAAACTGTATACTGCCCAGCCGGTGTATTCTCAGCGATCACATAATATTTAATATAAGGAGCAAGGGCTGCTATTGGGGAAACCTTGTCAAATCTCATATATGTCGCTACTACTAATTGTTAATACCTTGGTAATCCTCTGGTAACACTGTCATAATATTAACTACCGACCTTCAGGTTAATAATCTGAACGTAAGCGTAGATTTTCATAAGCTGTTTAACTGACCGTCCCGGGAATTATCCCGGGATGTTTTTTTAAGAATCCGGGATGGGCTTTTTCAAAAAAACAGCCTCGCCTTTTTCTGAAAAAGAAGAAACTCATTTTTAAAAAGCAGCTTCATATGATAAGGAAGGCACTCATCTTAAAAAGCAGTTTTATATAAAAAGGAAGATACTCATCTTAAAAAATACAGCTTCATTATAATCAGCCTATTTAAAAAAGAAAGAGCCTCACTGTTGATGAAGCCCCAATTATTTTCTATTTAATACAAAGACCTAAATTAATCCACCCTCACAAATCGCCTGCTCGTATACCCTTTATTCACCGCTTTCAACCAATCATCCACCCGTATCGTTGAATCACTGATTCTCTCCACCTCCAGGTACTGTGACAAGGAATCCGTACTAATAATCAACTTCACTTTATTCCCATCTGCTATCACCTTATAAATCCCTTTCGTCCTCCACGCCTTCGTAGCATACACCACTCCCCCATTCCCATCAAAAGAATAGGTCGAAGAATCCGCGCCACTTACCGACTGCCAGGTAGTATCAGGCAGCTTCATACTGGCGGCCAGTTCCCAGGAACCGGTCACATCTATGGAAGGCGTTGCCTCCGTATCGTTTTTCTCACAGCTGCAGAATAACATGAGGAGCAGCAGCCACGTAAATATAGATCTCATGCGCACATATTTGTATGATCAATTAGAACGCGAAATACTATAAGAAGTTACATCAGGTTGGAGACGAAAAAAGGCGGTTGGTCGATTCTGAAATGTTAAAGCCTGATTGACAATCAGTGCGTTATGCTAAGTAATGCTTATGTACTTCAAAGGATTGGACCACTCCAGACGAGCAGGCATCCCATGATCTTCAAAAGGGGCTTATGACACCTCTCTCCGCCGGAAATAATCCCAACGTTACTAATACCAGATAATGATATATCCTGGATCTTACAGACCCAGCTTAGCTGCAAATTTCTCCGGATTCTTATCGAATACACGCTTACACGTTGGAGAACAAAAATGCACCGTATCTTTCTTATAAACGCTAAATTCATGGAACATAGTATCATAAGGCATGCCACATACCGGATCACCCAGTTTCCCGGCTATCGGCTGTAAAGCTGTCGTATCCTCAGTTGTCTGAGTGACAGAACTCATCGCAGAGTCTGCCTTTGCGGCAGCTTTCTCAGTGGAATGTTGATTGCAGGCCGCAAATGCACCTGCTGCTATAGTAGCAAATACTATGTAAAGCGTCTTTTTCATCAAATGTTAGTTTTCTTTAATTAAGCGCAACACTAATATGCGGAAGTAAAGCTTTATCACCATCGCCAGTACAAAACTGCCCATGATAGCGGCTGAAAAAATTAAACCTTTGGCAGTCAGCGCCAGATCAGCAAAAGCAGGAAGGAAAGGTACGGCAAGTACGATCAATGCTAAGATGAAAATGTTGCGTAATTCCGTGCGGTATTGTCTGATAATGCCTGTCATATCGATCTTTTTTACATCTGGTGAAAGGATACTCAAAATTACAAAAAAAAAGCATTGACAGTATCCCCTAAAAACAAAACGCTTTTGCCCGCAGGCAAAAGCGTTTTTAAACTCATTCACAGTTCATCTTACCAGATCACTACTCTCGCAGTATCCGCCAATGTCATTTTACCACCAGTACAACCCCACGCATCATTAAATTCTTTCAGGTGTGCTAACGGACCATCAATACGGCTGCTGGCCGGAGAGTGAGGATCTGTCTGTACCTGGTTGCGCAATGCAGCTTCAGTACTGTTGCCATGCCAAACCTGCGCCCAACCCAGGAAGAAACGCTGCTGCCAGGTAAAGCCATCGATCTTCGCTGGCGCTGGTTTACCTTTCAGTGATTTCTCCAGTGCATGGTAAGCCAGTGTCAGACCACCCAGATCCGCAATGTTCTCACCAATTGTCAGCGCACCATTAATATGGAAACCTGGCAGTACCTCAATACCATTGAAGAAATGGATATACCTGTTCGCCAATGCCATGAAGTTCTTACGATCTGCAGGTGTCCACCAATTTGACAGGTTACCCTCTGCATCAAATTGTGAACCCTGGTCATCAAAGCCATGGGTAAATTCATGTCCGATCACCGCAATGATACCACCATAGTTGATCGCATCATCAGCATTCGCATTGAAAAAAGGAGGTTGCAGGATACCAGCCGGGAATACCACCTCGTTGTTCAGCGGGTTGTAATACGCGTTCACGGTTTGCGGTGTCATTTCCCAATCTGATTTATCCACAGGTTTCCCGATCTTATCGATCTCTTCCTTGTGTTTGTAATTGGTTGCAGAAATAACATTCTCGATCAGGGTACCTGGTTTCACATCAATGCTGGAATAATCTTTCCACTTATCAGGATAACCGATCTTATAGGTAAATGATTTCAGCTTTTTGTGCGCCATTTCTTTGGTGGCTGGACTCATCCATTTCAGGCTGTCGATCCTTTCACCATATACGGCACGTACATTTTCGATCATTTCAGATACCTTCTGCTTGGAGCTTTCAGGGAAATATTGTTTTACGAACAGTTTACCCAGCGGATAGCCCATCGTTGCATCTGTAGCGCGAATAGAGCGCTCCAGGCGAGGTTTCTGAGCCTTTGTTCCACGCATTACAGTTGCGAAGAAATGGAAGTTCTCGTTGTCGATCGCCTTTGGCAGGAGACCTGCAAAGTGAGACAGCGTCTGCCAGCGTGCATATGTTTTCAGGGTTTCCAGCGGTGTTGCTTTTACCAGTTTCGCTGAATTGGTGACATATGCCTTGTTCTCCAGGATAATGGTATCGGTTTTCACCTGCTGTACTTCAGCATAACCATCCCAGTTAAATTCCGGCGCCAGTTTTTTCAGTTCAGCAAAAGCCACCTTATTATATGTAGCTACCGGATCACGCAGCTGTACGTTGGTCAGTTGCAGTTTTGCCAGTTTGGTTTCGAAGTCCAGGATCGTTTGACCTGGGTTTGCATCTTTGAAACCTGCCTGTGAGAATTGTTTATCCACATGCTTTACGAATTCGTCACGTACAGTTTTGGTAGCGCTGTCAGTTCTTTCGTAATAGCTCTTTTCGCCGAGGCTGAGACCGCCCTGGTTTTCATACACAGCGTTCATTTTGCTGTTACGTGAGTCAGCGCCGATGTAGAAACCGGCTACAGTGCTGATGCCCAGGTTCTGGAGTTCACCGGATACTTTTACCCAGTCTTCCACAGTTTTGATGGCGTTAATCTTATCCAGGTAAGGTTGTAACGGGGTGATACCCAGTTTTTCGATGGTAACAGTATCATAGAATGAACGGTAAAAATCGGAGATCTGCTGCTCTTCTGTACCTTTTTTCAGGTTTGTTTTGCTGGCCAGATCCAGGATGATGCCTTTCAGCCTGATTTCTTTGTTCTGTTTATCAAGAACATTGAAAGCTCCCCAACGGCTTTCTGTAGAAGGAACGGGATTGTTTTTCTTCCAGTTGCCGTTTACAAACTGGTCGAAATCGTCGCAGGGTTTTACAGTACTGTCAATGGAACTCACGTCAAACGCGGGAATTTTTGATGTGTCCTTGCTTGTCCCCGCCTGCTCTGTTGTAGTGCTGTTGTTGCAGGCAGACCAGGAGATGGCAGCCAACAACGATAGTTGTAAAGCGTAAATGCTCTTCATAAAATAAACAGGTTTAGTATTTAAAGATAGCTAAATCAAGGATTGCGAAAGAAATGGATTTTTACAGACGGCGGTTTTTATCTTGCTAATAGGAAGATTTAGTAGGTTTGTACCTCGATAAACCGGAGATCAATGACTTTTAAGTTTAAATTATTCAGAGGACTGACTGCAATTAACCTTATGTTCTCGACCTTTTTCCTCATGGGGCTCATCATTGTGCTGTTCACCACGGGGAGCATTCAGGTGCTTTCATTTGGAATCTTATTAGGAGCAATTTTAATTCATGCTATATTATCACTCCATCTGCAAAAAGCACTGTTAGATAGTAATATGGTATTGAAAGAAAGCACCCCAGGGGGTATTCGGATCATAGGCGGTATCTGCCTCTTTGTAGGTGGATATATGGTGCTGTCCGGCTTATCCCTGTTTATGATGCTCAAAACTGGTAACCTGGGACCACTGGAAGAGGTGATGAAACAATTCCCGGATGATCAGCGGGCCACCATGACAGCAATGCTGAAACCTATGTCCTTTTTCTTCATCATTGTTGGAGCAGTAATTGTAACGAACGTAATGCTCTCCTACACTTTCCTGAAGCAATACAAGAACAGGCAGGACGAGGATCCTTTATTTTAATTCCTTCAAATCTTTTAAATGGAACCATTAGCAGAGCGGTTACGGCCTCAGACACTGGATGAGCTGGTGGGACAAGAACACCTGACCGGAAAAGATAGCATCTTACGTAAAGCCCTGCAACAGGGGAAGATTCCCTCCATGATCCTGTGGGGCCCTCCCGGTGTAGGTAAAACGACGATTGCCAACATCATTGCACATACCCTGGAAGTACCCTTTTATACCCTCAGCGCCATTGCTGCTGGTGTAAAGGAGGTGCGCGAAGTGATCGAGATCGCACGCAGACAAGGGTATGCTGTATTGTTTATTGATGAAATTCATCGTTTTAATAAAAGTCAGCAGGATGCCTTGCTGGGTGCAGTGGAAAAAGGGATCATCACCCTGATCGGTGCAACGACGGAAAATCCCAGTTTTGAAGTGAATGCGGCCCTGCTGAGCAGAAGCCAGGTATATGTACTCAAACCATTGAGTGAAGAACAGCTGTTACAGCTGCTGCATCAGGCGATGGAAAAGGATGAGTGGTTAGGGAGTCGCCAGATAGAACTGAAAGAAACCCGTGCCCTGTTCAATATTTCCGGTGGTGATGCCCGCAAATTGCTGAACTTATTTGAGCTGGTGGTGAATACCCTGCAACAGGAATCGCCTATCGTGATCACGGATCAGAAGGTGATGGACATTGCACAACAACGGGTAGCTATCTACGATAAGACCGGCGAACAACATTACGATATCATCTCTGCTTTTATTAAATCTATCAGGGGGAGTGATCCGAACGCAGCCGTATATTATCTCGCAAGGATGATAGAAGGAGGAGAAGATGTGAAGTTCATTGCAAGGAGATTGCTCATCTCTGCTTCTGAAGATATCGGTAATGCGAATCCCAATGCATTGTTATTAGCTACGAGTTGTTTCCAGGCGGTGACGATGATCGGGTATCCGGAAGCGAGGATTATCTTATCTCAGTGTACCACTTACCTGGCTGCTTCTGCGAAGAGTAATGCATCTTACATGGCAATAAATAATGCCTTGTCTGTAGTGAATAAAACAGGAGACCTGCCGGTGCCGATGAATATCAGGAATGCGCCTACGAAGATGATGAAGGAAATGGGGTACAACAAAGGATATGAATACTCTCATGATTATGAAGGGAGTTTTTCTCCGCAGGAGTACCTGCCGGAGCAGATCAAAGGCATGAAGCTGTATGATCCGGGGAAGAACCCGAGAGAAGATGAGTTGAGGAAACACCTGAGAAGCTTGTGGAAAGAAAAATATGGATATTAATAAAACAGCCGGTTCAATTTAAGAACCGGCTGTTTTATGCTGAAGAAATGGAGAAGTAGTTATCGTTCTTTCTCTTTCGCTAAGATTTCAAAAGGTACATGTATTTCAGCCCCTGTTTCATCGACCAATGTCAGTATATGCTTACCCGCCACCGGATGCAATGCCATCTGGTGAAACTCTTCCGTAGTACCAATGAAATTATTATCCAGGTGCCAGAAGATCTTTGCTTTTGTATCCCTGTGAGTGGCTGTAAACACTGCCTCTCCCGGAGTACCATCTATCTCTATCGGCACATAAATACGTGCATTGGGTCTTGGATAGATCACCTCCATCGTCGGCTTATCTGCTGATAGTGTTGCGATACAATCAGGTCTGTAAGGAGGTAATGCCGCATAGTTATGTTTGGTCCGATAATAAAACTCCATAGCTGGTGGCAATACAAACCAGGGAACATGCTGCATCAGTGACGGTGATTCACAATTCGCTGTGACACGGTATTGTCCTGTATGATCAAGGTGTATTAACTGGTGATAAGGACACACCCCTGAACGCAGGCCATTCACCGGTACCCACAGCGAATCCTTGTCAGGACAAAGTTCACTGGCCCTGTAGCCACTCAGCTTACATACCTCTACTTTTCGCAGTTTATTATAAGGTGTAGTAAACCAGCCACTGGTATGCAATAACCTGAAGATGTCGAACATTACCGGGGCCGCAGTCGCTACGCCTATTAAACCGGGTCTGCCTTCACCATCTGCATTCCCTACCCATACACCTACTACATATTGGGGCGTAACACCTATGGCCCATCCATCTCTGAAACCAAAACTGGTACCTGTTTTCCAGGCTATTCTTTGTGAGGAAGAAAACTGTTGCCAGAGCATTTCTTCGCCCGGTCTCATCACTTCTTCCATTGCCTGGAATGTATACCAGATAGCGCCTGCATCTAATACACCATAATCTGCCGGTGAATATTGTGAAGGTCTTCTGAAATCATGGATATAGTTAGGTGCATGGATATCATCCGCATCATACTTTCCATCGTACTGATCCAGGTGCAATAAGGTACGCGCCATGCTTGCATACATCCCTGACATCTCCCAGAGATTCGTTTCACCACCACCCAAAATCAAGGATAATCCATAATGATCTGCAGGTTGTTTCAGTGTTGTGATGCCCATTTTCTTCAGCAATGCATGAAAACGTTCATAACGATATTGTTGTAGCATACGCACAGCCGGAATATTCAGTGATCTCGCCAGTGCCCTGCTGGCAGGTACTGCGCCATCATAGCCCAGGTCAAAGTTTTGTGGTGTATACCCTGCTATTTGTGTTGGAATATCAGGCACTAAACTATGTGGTAATAACATGCCATCTGTCATCATCGCTGCATATAACACCGGTTTCAAAGTACTTCCCGGGCTACGCGGACTTTGAATAATATCCACATGGCTTTCCATTTCTGCATCTTCAGGATGATAAATGTTACCCACATAGGCCAATGTATTGCCCGTCTCCACATCTAATACTATCGCTGCTGCGTTGTTGATGCCATTGGATTTATAAATATTGTGATAGCGTTCTACAATGTTTGTAACGTTCCTTTGCAGATCGCCTTCCAGCGTGGTTTTGATGCGGGTGGTACCTGAATGGTAATCTTTACGGAACCTGTCTAACAAATGAGGGGCATCCTGTGGTAAGGCCTGTGGCTGATCAGGCAAAGGCTCTAATTTAGAGAGTGCACAGGTAACGCTGTCAATTGTTTTATTCTTCCAAAGCCTGTTTAAAAGCTGGTTTCTTTTAGTCAATAATGTTTGCCTGTTACGACCAGGATGTACCAATGCCGGGCTGTTTGGTAATACTGCCAGGGCAGCTGTTTCACCCCATGAAAGTTGTTCGGCACCACGTCCGTAATAACGCCAGGATGCGGCTTCCAGCCCAACAACGTTGCCGCCGAAAGGAGCGTTGCCGGCATATAACTGTAAGATGCTTTTTTTAGAATAGGAGAACTCAAGACGTGTCGCCTGTACGGCTTCAATCATCTTCTGAAAGATGGTACGGGGTTTATTGCGCGAGATGCGGATCACCTGCATAGAGAGTGTACTACCTCCGCTGATCACAGTACGATGTTGTATGTTTTGTTTAATGGCACGAAGGAGCGCAATGATATCCACACCCCAGTGGTAATTGAAACGCTTGTCTTCGTAGGCAATAATACATCTGGCAAACTTTTCGGGAACAGGTTTGTCAACAGGGAAACGCCATTGCCCATCGGTGGCAATGGTGGCGCTCAGCAGCCTGCCATTACTGTCTTCTATGACAAAGGACGTAGGGTCCGTAAATAAACGGGAGGGGAGACAAAAAATATAAATTATCAGTAGGATGGCAGCAACAGTCAGCCACCATTTTCTTTTACGCAACCACATAACATTGTTTTCAGAAAAAACCTCGCTTCCGCCGCAGCAGAAGCGAGGTCTCGCAAAAATAGGTAAGAATTGTTTACTTAGTACTTATATCCACCCATTTACCTGGCAGGAAGGCATGTATGGTATTATCATACATCGCCTCACAATTCACAGCCGGCAGGTAATAATGTCCTAAATAAGCAGCATTCAGCAACACATTGTAGGTATGTGTCTTATTCTCTTCAAGATTGAAATAAGTATACACCCTGTCATCACGCACATCCATATAAGTGAATGGTGAATTACGGAAGGCGCTATCGCTTTCCATCAGGCGGGTATTGATCACCTCCCATCCACTCGGGAAGATCTGTGTCAATGCCATCTGCTCATAATATCCGCGTTTACCCGGATTTGAGATCTTCACTGTCGCCATAAAGTCTGTACCCTGACGCAGGTTTGTTACATCCAGCGCATGACCATCACGGGTGCTGTAAGTAACTGTAATGCCCAGTACTTCAGGATTGTTAGGCACGGTAGGCTCCTGCCCTGCATCCGGACGACCCTGTAAGATCAGTCTTGCATAGAGGATATTGCCTCCTGTGTTCTGTACACTTACATTACCTCCTGCATTGGTTACAACAGGGATCTGGGTAATATAAGAAGTAGCAGATATGGTAGTAGCCTTGCCATTCAGCCTGTAAGTGAAGGTTGCTTTCGCACCACTCTTATTCACACCACAATACTTAGCGATGGCAATCAGGGTATAGGCAGTAGTCTGTGTGCTGTAGTAATCATCTTTCGACATATCAGCAGCCAGTTCTTTCACCAGTACATTGGCTCGTGCCTGCTGACCAAGGATTGTGAGTGTTTCCAGGATCATGGCCTTATCACGGGTATCAGAGCCAAAGGTGCCACCTAATTGTTTATAAGGTTTTACACTTGTTGGTAAGCTCCTCACCAGGGAAGCCGCTACTTCTGGCTGACCTGCCAGTTTGTAAGCTGCTGCCAGTCTCCATTTTGCTGCATCAGAAAGGTATGCGAATTCTTTCAGCCTGTTCATTGCACCCAGCTCAGGTACTTTTGCAAGTGCCAGCAGGTACAAACGATAAGCCTGTGTCAGGTCGCCACCATAGAAATTAGTACTGCGTGGTGTCCATGAAGCTGCTTTATTACGCTGGTATTTCTTCCATTGCTCCAGCATGCTGGCAGGCAGTTCATAACCCCTGGATTGTGCTTCCAGCAGGAAGTGACCAGCATAGTTAGTACCCCATTCATCTGCTTCAGCATTGCCCGGCCAGTAAGCCAAACCTCCATCAGAAGTCTGGAAGCCTTTCAGCCTGTTGATGGCTGCTTTCACATTATGATCTGCGTTTGCAGCTTCACTGCTCTTCAGGTCTACCAGCTGGTTCAATACCAGTTGAGGGAAGGCAGCGGAAGTCGTTTGTTCTACACAACCATGTGGATATTGTACCAGGTAACCCAGTCGTTTTGCCAGGTTCATAGGTGGCACGGTAGAGATTTCCAATACACCGGTATTGGTACCTGCCATACCTGCTGGTTTGTATTCAGCACTCCAGCTTTGACCTCCTGCTACAGTTGCATCCTGCACCGTAGTGATCACCGGGTTTGGATTTCGTACTTCCAGTTCCGTTTGTTCTTCTGCTTTCGCAGCACCGCTGGTAGCTGTTACCTTTACTTTGGCTACACCTACAGCTGGTTTCACTTTCACATCGAAGTATACTATTTGTTCCCCCGGTTGATTGAAGGTAACAGTTTTGGTATTTTCACCTACTACTTCCAGCAGTGAGCTGGTAGCCAGTGTAACTCTTGCAGATTTGATATTGTTTTCCAAACCAAACACGGTCACCGGCAATTGTATGGTCTCAGAAGGACCTAATACACGCGGTAGTGTAGTGAGCAGCATCAGTGGTTTTTTCACAGCCACTGCTTTTTCAGCAGTACCGTAAGCACCATCCTGACCCGCTACTACCATGGCTTTCACGGAACCAATGTATGGAGGCAGTTTGAATTCATGGGTTTTCTTTTCACCACCTTTCAGGGTGAATGGCCCCATATATAATACAACTGGTTTGAAGCGGTTTGCTTTTGCGGCACCTGCATTTCTGTTCAGCCCTTCGTCACCACCGATACTGAGAATACGTTCCATATCGCCACCATAAGCACCGATTACATAGTCGAAGATATCCCAGGTTTTTACACCCAGTGCTTCTCTTGCATAGAAGGCGCTATGTGGATCAGGCGTTTTGAAGCGGGTCAGATCCAGGAGACCTTCATCAACAATGGCGATGGTGTAGGTCATGGATTTGCCTTTGGCTTCGGATACGGTGATGCTTGCTTTTTGCTCAGGCTCCAGTTTGTCGGCCATGGTGATCACCGGACTTAAGATGGTGTTCGCATCTTCGATAGTCAGTGGTATTATCCCATACATACGGATAGGCAGGTCGTTCGCTGTTTGTGCATGTGGCTGCAGTAAGCTAACGTTTACGTATATATTTGGTGCCATGGATTTGTCAGCCTTGAAGCTAAAGGTGGTCTGGCCTTTCCTGGTATTTACCCAGAAGGATTTCAGCACCTTGCTGCCGGATTCAATGCTGATGAGGCCGCGGCCACCTTCGCTGCTTGGGATAGTGAGGTTGATGTCTTCACCTACATTGTACTTACTCTTATCAGAAGTGAATACGAGCATAGAGGCTTCTGAAGGATTCTCTTTCTGCACTCTTTCATACCAGCCCGGGTAGTCGATGTATACCGCTTTACCGGTGGTATGGCCACTTTTCAGGTCTTTTACTCTTACGAGGTAGCGACCCCATTCAGGAGAGTTGACCTGCAGATCCCAGCTACCTTTACCATTATTCAGGGCAATGGTTTCTTTCTTCAGCAATTGGTTGTAACTATCCTGTGTGAAGTTGGTAAATTCATTTTCACCATCTTCATCCCACCACCAGCGCCAGCGCACTTTGTAAAGCTCTACCTGTACACTGCTGGAGCCATGCACCAGGTTACCATTGTTATCCACATTTACGATGCTGATGGAATGTGGTTTATCGGTGAGCAGCATGCCTGTGGTACGATCACCTTCCGGCATACGGATGCCCGCATACGTAGAGAATGGATTGTAAGGCATGGAGAAGTGGTCGATACTGAAATCGCCACCTGGCTCAAATACTTTTATTTCGAAATTAGCCTTCAGCTGACCCGGAGCGAGTTTGCCAAGGGGCAGATTCACTTTCACAGGGGCAGTACCGTTTTCACTCAGGGCGCTTTCGAAGATGGTTTTGTCTTCCGCGTCGAAGTGGGTAACGGGGTCATCGAAGGTGTAATTAGCAAAGTTTTTAAAGCTGGTAGTTTGTTGTGTGAGTGACACGTCTACTTTCGCTTTCAGGTGCTGGGCGGTAGCGCCGAACAGCCATTGAGCGCTCAGGGTACCTTCGGAGGCATCGTCTTTGGAAAGGGTAGTTCTGCTACCGAAGTCCAGTTTTACTTTCAGCCTGTTAGGCTTCACCGTTTCGATGCGCAGGTTTTTAGTAAAGAGGGCACCGCCTACTTTCACTTTCGCCGTCCAGTTACCTGTGATGTCATCAGGGCTGGTAGCGGTGATAAAGTTGTAGAAGCCGTTTACAGACTGCAGGGAGTTGATCCTTTTGTACAGTTGTCCTTTCGGGTTGTACAGTTCCAGGGTTACCGGGTGATCAGGTGGCAGTTTCTGCTGTTTATCTTCGAGGATGAAGGTCAGGTACAGAGTATCGCCTGGGCGCCATACACCACGTTCCCCGTAGAGGAAGCCTTTGATACCGCTTTGTACTTCTTCACCTTTCACGTCGAAGCGGCTCAGGGGCAGGGAGTTGCCATCATCCAGTTTCAGGTAGCCTCGTTCATCACCTTTTTTAGCGATCAGCAGGTATGGTCTGCGTTTCAGGTCGAAGTTTGCAAGACCATCGCCATCGCTTTTCGTTTTGAAAATCACCTGGTTCTGGTAGTCGAGCAGTTCGAGTTCTACGCCCATCAGCGGTTTGGTATCGCGGATGTCAGTAACGGCAATGAGCATACTATTGTCATTACCTCTCTTGGCAGTAAGACCGATGTTGGAAGAGAAAACGTTGCGGGAAGCCCATTTATCTTTGTTATAATAAGAGTTAGAGCAGGCATCGTCGCGGGTTTCCCAATTGTAACCGTATGGGTAGTAGCTATCGTAGCGAGACCAGAAGTCATCGTCTTCGTCGATTTTTTCGCCGTAGCTATCGCCATAGTATTCTTCTTCGGATTGATCTTCCACCTTTTGGGTATCGTCTACTTTGGCAGCACAGCCCATGAGGGAGTATGCTTTGCGGAAGCCGATGGTCACGCGGTAGATGGCACCTGGTTCTGTACGGAGTAGTTTGTCCAGATCCAGGTAGAAGCGGTTACGTTTATGGAGATTGAGTGATTTATCGGTATCGAGGCGAATGGTTTTTTCTACCACGGGGCGGCCTACACGGCGCAGGTCCTGGGTACCATTCAGGTCATTCCTTTGCAGGTATTGAGGAATGTTGTTTTCGTAAATCTTGATGATGGTCACATCGACGGCGCTGAGGTTGACAGCTTCGAAGGGGAAGACCAGTTTATTGCTTTCCGGGAGGATCACCCCTTTGCCGGGGATGGATACGGAAGGCAGGATATTTTCGAAATCGATGTTGGCAGAGAAGCTTTGCAGCAGTTTGTCGTCGAAGCTATTGAGGATCCCTTCGTTGATGACAACGGAGAAGCTCCCTTCCAGGCGTTTAGGCGCGAATACTTTTACTTCGCTGCCTTCGATGGTATAGCGCAGGTCGCTGATGCCGCTGATGCCGATAAGGCCATCGAGGTTCTGGGCTATGCTGACAGGGTCGGAGAATTGTACAAGGACATATTGTTCCGGATCAACGATCGCTTTTACATCGAGGACTTTGAATTCACCGATGGCTGGTACTTCGATTTGTTTTTTACCGGCGGTTTCCACTTTGATAGGAGCGCCGTCCCAGGTGAGGTCGATGTTGTATCCCTCAGCACCACGGGTAATATTTTCGATGGTGAATTTAGAAGTGCGCTCGGCGGCATTGTGTTCCCATTTGATAGGGAAGGATTTGCTGCCGGCTTTCGCGGTCACGATCTTTTCGATCTGCTGTGGGTCTTCAGCGTCAGCGGTAATGATGGCGCCGGTGTAGACCATTTTTTCCCGCGATGTGGTGCTGGCGGATTTAAGTCCATGGTCTTCGATTTCGTACGATGGGCTCATAATACGGAATTCGAAGTCGAAGGAGCGGAGATCTTTCTCGACCTTGAGGACTTTCCCCAGGTTAAAAGTGGCGGTGTAGGTTTTGCCGGGCGTCAGGTTGGCATCCGGGCGAAACTCGATGGTGGTGGCGTCTACCCAATAGGCTTTACCCTTGATGGAGGGGCTGAAGTCGAAGAGTTCCTCGCTGACAGGCTCATTTTGGGTATGAGTGACGTTTACGTTGCTGGTGAGCTGAACCCTGACGGTGCTTTGCTTGGAAATTACACCGGCGGTATAGGCATCGATGTATTTTGCCAGGGCAGGGTTCATTGCTTTTCTGGATTGTTTGCAAGCTGTAAAACATGACAATAACAGACAGAAAATACCAGTAAGGATGGCAATGTTTCTTTTGGGATGCATTTGAATATGCTGGTTTAAGATATAAAGGTATGTTAAAATATATTTTAAAAATTAATATGGTAGAGCCGGGGTTGGGTTAAATCCGTTTATGAACATGTACAGGTTGCATTTGTTGTCCTCCCCTTTTCCAGTTTTTTTGGCCTTTCCCCTTTCCAGCCTTTTGGTGTTTAGCATTTGCTTTGGGCAACTGACTTACATCTCAGGCTATTTGTTTTCCCTTTTGGCTTTTTTCAGCCTTAGGATCTTCGGCTATAGGGCTACGAAGATGGGATGTCGGGTCCATGAATTTGCACAATGTATCAACGACATGAATGACCGACCCAGACAAGGCTGGTCAAAGATAAGGTCTTATTGCTAAAATTCCCTTTTGTTTGATTGGGGAGGCATTGAAATGCACTGCTGCCGGCTTGTGTTTCAATTGTTTTCGTAGGGGCGGGTGATGAATATCATTGGACTGAGTACTTAATAAATAGGCTTTTGCCAGCTGCGGGCAAGCTGTTAAATTTGCTGGTATGATACAATGGTTTACTAAATCCTTTGAGGAGTTAACAAATAATGAGTTGTATGCTATCATGCAGGTTCGGTTCAATGTGTTTATTATAGAGCAGAATTGTTTGGCGGAGGACCTGGATGATTATGACCAGGAGGCACTGCACCTGTTTGGGGTGGACGAAAGCGGAAAAGTGGTGGCGTATACCAGGATTTTTGGTCCGGGGAAGAAATACGAGGAGGCGGCTTTTGGGAGAGTGTTAACGACGAAGGAAGTACGTGGGCAGGGAGCAGGGAAGGAATTGATGAAGCGTACGCTGGCGGTGATAGAAGACCATTATGGAAAGGTAGCGGTGAAGATCAGTGCGCAGTCGTATTTGTTGAAGTTTTATAGTGAGTTGGGTTTTGAGCAGGTGAGTGAGGAGTATGATGACCACGGGTTGCCGCATATTGATATGGTAAGACCAGCATAAGCGAATTAATAAGTGACTGACTAAAAAGGGCACCTTCTCTCGGGTGGGTGATGGAGACGAAATGGCTTTTACGCAATTCTCAGCGCCTTCATTTTACTTTTTAGCCAGCCCCTGAATTATTTTTTCCCGTCTCTTGGTACATGCACTTTCACTTTGTAAAGTGGTATCATATAAGATACGGTATAAGTCATATCAAACTGTGATCTTTTGGTGCCACTGCCATAACCAGGAATCACGATAGGGGGATGTGAATCTTCGGCGCTGCTATGCAGCATGATCTTTTCTCTTATACCCCATCCCAGGAACAGGTTTTTAGCTGCTTCCACTCTTAATCCAAATACCAGTTCGATCCAGTGCGCGGTAATAGTGGTTTTAGGGTAATTACCTTCTATAGTTGTATGCCAGTAATCGTTGGTCATAATAAAATGTGACACCTCATAGGTATTACGGGCAAAGCCGTATCGGATACCGGCATAGAGCATATTTTGCTCCGTAGTCTCCTTTTTCTTCATGAAGTCGTAGTCGATACCGATGGTGCTGTAGATCCCACTTCCTTTGTAGGAATAGGTGGTGTCGGTGCTATGGGAGGTGCTGTTCCAGCCTGTTTCGATGGCGCCATAGATCTTTTGACCAAGGCGTACATCTGCCTGGACGGTGACGTCTTTTCTGTAAGGTTGGAAATACAGCAAAGTAAAGCGGCTGATATCGAGGCCGAGGCGGATACCGCCATTTGACAGGTAGATGCTGTCTTCAATTTTATTTGCTAAAGGGCCAGCTTTCAGTGTGGCAGAATCTTTGGCAGATTTTGCTTTGGGGCTGGTGGTGTCTTTAGCCGATGGCGATTTGAAAGAGGTGGTGGATGGGCGCTTTACAGCAGCCGGGATCGTATCCTTCTTCACCTGTGCCTGCGCGGAGACCGCGAACAGGCTAATAAATAAAGTATAAAGTAATGTTCTGAATATTACCACTTGTTACCTCCCGGTTATTTATGTGTAAAGCGTTGATTGTATGGTAGGTGCAGATCACAGTATCTAATGTAGAAAAAGTCGTGAATCCGCAGCCTGGTGAAATAAAGTGAGGGGTGCGTGTATACCTGAAGGTCAGGGTATCTGCCACGGCGGCAGAGTCCAGTTTCAGGAAGAAACGGCAGGTATCGTGCTGTGGGTCAAGTGCGAAATATATACTGGATCTGGCTTCCCGCCTGATAAGGGTGTCTTTGCCAAGTGCACACAGGCTTACTTTTGGCCAGATCGTATCTTTATTGATGAAGCCGTTCAGTGAGTCTTTTTTAAAGTTAATACCAAGATTTGCGAGCAGGGTCTGGTCACAGGTCTTGGTTTCATCCTCACAAGCCGCAAATACTACCAGGAGTAGGAGGGCTATAATGCCGGAAAAATATTTCATGCCTATTGGTTATAACAATTCAGGAGGCGAAGATAAATATAAAAACCCCGAAACAATCACTGGTGTCTACGACATCCTTGATTGTTTCGGGGAGATGTTAGCGATGTTTTTTTGATTTTAAATGGGCATCCCTGTTTTTTGTGAGCTAGTGCTGGCCTTTCAACTCCTGTTTCAGGAATCGGGCGGTATGGCTCTCTTTACACTCACTTACCTGTTCCGGCGTACCTGTACATAATATTGTACCTCCACCAGCACCACCTTCAGGACCCAGGTCAATGATATGGTCAGCCATCTTTATCACATCCAGGTTATGCTCTATCACCAGCACTGTATTGCCTCTATCTACGAGTTTATTCAATACATTCAGCAGCAGTTGGATATCCTGAAAATGCAGCCCGGTCGTTGGTTCATCCAATATATAAATTGTCTTCCCGGTATCTTTTTTGGATAATTCAGTCGCCAGTTTTACGCGTTGTGCTTCTCCTCCAGACAAGGTGGTTGCGGACTGCCCCAGCGTGATATAACCCAGGCCTACATCTTGTAAGGTTTTGATCTTCCGGTAGATATACGTTACTGGCTGGAAAAACTCCACGGCCTCATCTACAGTCATATCCAATACATCGGAGATAGATTTCCCTTTATACCTGATTTCCAGTGTTTCGCGATTATACCTGCGGCCATTACATTTTTCACAATGTACATATACATCCGGGAGGAAGTTCATTTCGATCACTCTCATCCCCCCTCCTTCACAAACATCACAGCGACCGCTTTTCACATTGAAGGAGAACCGGCCTGCGTTATAACCCCTGATCTTGGCTTCAGGCACCTGGGAGAACAGGGTACGGATGTCAGTAAAGAACCCGCAATAGGTAGCGGGGTTACTACGGGGTGTTCTACCGATCGGTGACTGGTCGATTTCGATTACTTTATCTATATGTTCCAGGCCTTTGATGCTTTTGTAGGGCATTGGGTCCTGTTTGGAATCGTAGGCGTGCTGACTAAGGATCGGGTATAGTGTTTCATTGATCAGGGTAGACTTTCCGCTACCAGATACTCCTGTTACGCAGATGAAGGTACCCAGTGGCAGTTTCACACTTACGTTCTTAAGGTTATTGCCGGTAGCGCCTTTGAGCTCCAGTGATTTCCCGTTTCCTTTTCGTCTTTCGGCGGGGAGGGCACCGGCGGCATTCCCGTTCAGGTAGCCGGCAGTAGGTGTATTGAGTTTCAGGATTTGCTTGGGTGTACCCTGGGCAATGATCTGGCCACCGTGTACGCCGGCACCCGGGCCTACGTCAATGAGGTGGTCGGCATGGAGCATGATGTCTTTATCGTGTTCCACAACGATCACGGTATTTCCCATTTCGCGCAGGTTGCGAAGGGCATCGATCAGCTGCATGTTATCCCGCTGGTGGAGACCGATACTTGGTTCATCCAGGATGTAGGTGATGCCCATGAGCTGGGAGCCGATCTGGGTAGCGAGGCGGATACGCTGACTTTCACCACCGCTGAGTGAGCGGGTAGCCCGGTTCAGGGTGAGGTAGGTCAGCCCTACATTGAGGAGGAATCCCAGGCGTTCCCTGATTTCTTTGAGGATATCTTTGGCGATGGTGTTTTGTTTCTTATCCAGTCGCTTTTCGATGTCTTTGAACCAGATGGCCAGTTTATCCAGGTCCATGTTCCCCAGTTCGGAGATATTCTTTTCATCTACCTTGAAGAAGAGGCTTTCCTTTTTGAGGCGTGAGCCATTACATTCAGGGCAGGTATGTAGTTTCATGAAGCTTTCGGCCCAGTTGCGGACAGCGTCGGAGGAGGTGTCGTTGAAGTAACGGCGAACGGTGTTGATAACTCCTTCGAAATCGGTATTGTATCCGTTTTCCCCATTCTCTCCGAAATCCATATCCATTTCCAGGCTACCATTTTCATCTCCGAAAAGCAGGATGTTCATGATTTTCTGGGGCAGGGTACTAACGGGGGCGGTGAGGGAGAATTTATGTTTTTTGGCGAGTTGCTGTACCTGTTTGAAGGTATAGGTATCCCTGGCTTCGCCGAGTGGACCGAGGCCGCCGTCATTGATAGAGACGTTTGGATCGGGGATCACGGCGTCCATATCTATCTGGTAGATGGTACCGAGGCCTTTACAGCGGGGGCAGGCGCCATAGGGTGAGTTGAAGGAGAATGTGTTTGGAGACGGTTCTTCGTAGGAGAGGCCGGTATCTTCACACATGAGTTGTTTGGAGTACTGGCTGACTTTATTGGTGTCATTGTCCATGATGAAGAGGAGGCCTTTCCCCATTTGCAGGGCTTTTTGAATGCTCTGGCTGATGCGGGTACGGGCATCGTCCTGGACTTGTACTCTGTCTACCACGAGTTCGATGTCGTGGATTTTGTAACGGTCAACCTGCATTCTTTCTTTGAGGTCGAGGATTTCTCCGTTCACGCGTACTTTGAGGTAGCCCTGTTTACGGAGCTGTTCGAAGAGTTCGCGGTAGTGACCTTTACGACCACGGATAAGTGGGGCGAGGATGACGAGTTTCTTTTTCGGGAAATTTTTAAATACGTGGTCCATGATTTCTTCTTCGGAGAAGCGGGTCATGCGTTTACCAGTATTATAGGAGTATGCGATACCTACGCGGGCATAGAGCAGGCGGAGGAAGTCATATATTTCGGTGATGGTCCCTACGGTCGAGCGGGGATTTTTGTTGGTAGTTTTTTGTTCGATGGAGATAACCGGGGATAGGCCGGTGATTTTATCAACATCCGGGCGTTCCATATCGCCGATGAACTGGCGGGCGTAAGCAGAAAAGCTTTCCATGTAGCGGCGTTGGCCTTCTGCATAGATGGTATCGAATGCCAGGGAGGATTTCCCGCTGCCACTGATGCCTGTGATAACAACCAGTTTATTTTTAGGTAATGTGAGGTCCAGGTTTTTGAGATTGTGAACCCGGGCGCCAAACACAGCTATTTGATCATCTGCCGTAGCCGGTGTGAGGACCGGCGTTGATGCATTCTCTTTCTTCTTTGCCATATTTGATTTGCGAGCCTTTTTGGGCTGGTTAATTTGATACTAAGCTACATCATAATTAGTGATTTTGCTAAAATTTTTAGTGAAGAGTTTGGAGATAGGGTGGAGATTCGGTCGGAATTCGTTGCTATTTTGACATTATAAGGGTACGATAAGTACACTTGTATATCCGGGGGATATAGAGGTGTACTTATCGTGATCTTGTGGTGTAATTTTGGTATTGATAATGAATAGGGTTCGGATAGGTATCGAAGAGGCGTCGAACTAGTGTCGAAGAAGTGTCGAAGAGCATTCGAAGGACATTTGAAGGAGATTTGGAGGATATTCGAAGGACATTCGAACAGCATTCAAAGAGCATTCGAAGAAGATTCGGAGGATATTCGGAGAAGATTCAAAGAACATTTGAGCAGTATTCGAACAGTATTTGTGCAAACTGCACACAAAAAAGGCCACATTTATTAAATGCAGCCTTTTTCATTATATATAAGTTACGTAAATCTTATGCCTTGTACTTCTTAAATACTACGATTGCGTTGTGACCGCCGAAACCGAAAGTATTACTCATTGCCACATTCACTTCGCGTTCCTGTGCTTTACCGATGGTGAGGTTCATGTTGGTTGGGATACCTTCACCGAGGTTAGAAGTATTGATGGTAGGAGGCACCAGGTTATGCTGGGTAGCTTTGATACTGGCGATGGCTTCGATAGCGCCGGCAGCACCGAGTAGGTGACCCGTCATAGACTTGGTAGCACTGATATTCAGTTTATTAACGTGATCACCGAATACGCCGATGATACCTTTCAGTTCGCTGGCATCACCCAGTGGGGTGGAGGTAGCGTGAGCGTTGATATAATCAACATCTTCAGGTTTCAGTTCAGCATCTTCGAGGGCACGGGTCATACCCAGGCGTGCGCCCAGACCTTCAGGGTGGGTAGCAGTCAGGTGATACGCATCAGCAGACATTGCACCACCTACCATTTCTGCGTAGATTTTGGCACCTCTTGCGATAGCGTGTTCGTATTCTTCGAGGATGATAGCGCCAGCGCCTTCGCCCATTACGAAACCATCACGGTCAGCGTCGAAAGGACGGGAAGCGGAGGTAGGATCGTCATTGCGGGTGGAGAGGGCTTTCAGTGCATTGAAACCTGCGATACCAGCGCGGGTAACAGGGGCTTCAGAACCACCGGCTACGATAGCGTTGGCTTTACCCAGGCGGATAAAGTTGAAGGCGTCTACCAGCGCACTGGTGGAAGAAGCACAAGCAGATACCGTACAGTAGTTAACGCCCATGAACCCATATTTCATGGAGATCTGACCGGCAGCGATGTCGGAGATCAGCTTGGGAATGAAGAAAGGATTGAACTTAGGAACGAAGTTAGCCTGAGCGAATTCCACGATCTGGTCTTCGAAGGTCTGCATACCACCGTTACCGGAAGCCCAGATAACACCGACCATGGTTTTATCAACGCCTTCAGCGTTCAGGCCGGCATCTTCCACAGCTTCCTGAGCTGCAACCATTGCGTACTGGGTGAACATGTCCATTTTACGGGCATCTTTCTTATCCATGTACTTTTCTACGTCAAAACCTTTCAGTTCGCATGCGAATTTGGTTTTAAACTCTGTAGTGTCGAATCGTGTAATAGGACCGGCACCGCTGGTCCCTGTTTTTAGGCTATTCCAGAAAGTGTTTACATCATTTCCGATAGGCGTCAAGGCCCCAAGCCCGGTAACCACAACCCTTTTTAACGTAACAGTGCGCATATTGCTTTTGAACTTTAAAATCGAAAGTTAGAGCGCAAATTTAGGCACTTATTCTTATGTTTATGCATAATCATAAGAATTATATAATATAATAAAGAAAGAATGGGGGGAAATTGGACGGTGGCAGGCGTTGGAGGGCCTGCCGTATTGAGTTTGTTGGGAACGATTTGATAAAAATTTGTCAGGTGGGTGATGAGTATCAGGCGGTTCAGGTTGGTAGTGCGTGCAGTTTTTGGGCCAGATGGGAGAATTTTTGGTGGTTTGGGGAGGGGGAGATAGCGTTGTTTTTTGTTCCCCACTGTACTTCCCTTTTTATGTTTTCCCTGTTTTACGCCACCGCCACATTTGCCGCCGGTATTGTGGCCAGGTCAATTTTCTTAGTTCGTTGTTTTAAAAAAGCGATCACTTCTTCATCTGAACTAAACCGGTTCCCGATATTCACATAGTGCTTTGCCAGCAGGTCGTAGCGCTTTGTCATCAGCCATAACCACACATGCAGGAAGTGAATGCCATCAAATACGATGGCTTCGTTCTCAATGTATTCATGCAAGGTTTTCCTGAAATACAGAGGATGTTCAGTCCAGTGCATGCTGGGCTTGAGATGATGGCTGATGTGATAGCCGTCGTTCCAGCATAGATGATTATACTTAGTATTGATACAGGTAATGCTGTTTTTATAGGAATTATCCGGATTCTCCGCGCAAATGAAGGCATGTTGTGCCCAGTTACCGAGCATCATCACAATCCTGGAAATTACAAATGGCAGGATGAACACCACCAGGGTCGCCGGGAAGTTGACAAAAGACAGCCCTATACACATTAATATATACAGTATCTCCCCTCTTACGGAGCGGATCAGGAGCTTTTTACGGTTCTTTTTAATGAAATACATGGCGAGGTGTACAATGCCGGTAAAGAAAAAGCTACCCAGGTAACGGCTGAAGCCCCGGAGGGAATCGCGTTGAAAGGGCATGGTACAGGAATCGTCATCAGGCATGTTATTTTCAGGGTGGTGCATGCCGATGTGATGACTATAATATGTTTCAGGTGTTTGCCCAAAGAGCGGGCCGATTACCCAGGGGAGGTAATGATTCAGGAGCTGGTATTTTTTTTCGAAGAGTACCCGGTGGCTGGTGCAGTGTAGCATGAGGCCGAAGGAGCCTTTGTACCTGAAATTGTTCAAAAACGTAAAAGCAGCGGCAGCGGTCCACCATATCCAGGCAGGTACTGGCAGGAATAAAAGGATGGCCAGGGGGAGCAGTGTGAGGGTGAGTTCGATGGTGAGGTAAAGAAATGGAAGGTCGCGTTCGTCACGGATCATCGATTTCAGTAATTTTTGGAATGCCGGGTCTGATTTGTCTGACTTTGTGTACACGGGGTCAGTAAGTACGTCATTGAATACTTTCATTAGTTGTAGGTTTTAAATAAAGAGTAGGCGGAAACAGTTCGCAAAGGTATTAGTAAGGTAAATGATTAATACGGGATATAAATGGGGCTGGGATAATTTGTGATAATGATAACGAATAGAGATTTTTATAATTTTTTTTAATTGCTTTTGGAGAATTAAGAAATATTATTATTTTTGCAACCCCTAAGGGGGAAGTTTCGGTGAGATGCCTGAGTGGCCGAAAGGAACGGTTTGCTAAACCGTCGTACGGGTCAAACTGTACCGAGGGTTCGAATCCCTCTCTCACCGCCGAAATTTTAGAATGCTCATGGATTAAGTTCTATGGGCATTTTTGTTTTAGGGAAGTTCCATGTTGGCAAGGGTTTGCTATTATTTATTTTTAACTTTTTAAGCCGTTCGAAATTGAATGGAAAAGTTAGAGAGCTCCCAAACACAACGCTGCAATCTTCTCTATTACTCCATAGGTAGCCAGCAGGATCTTGTAGAATTCATGAAGCTGATCTGCATTCTTATTACAGCAGCACCCGATTGTCCAGCATTAATAATATTTAAAAAAAAATCTGTTTTAAATCTCAAGGAATAAACTACTTTCCAGAGGCAAGCAAATCCCATTGCTGTTGATCCTCTTTCTTACTTACATAAAAAGCCACTCATCTCAAGACAGAATTACTCACTATAAGACATGGGGCATGTATGCTGTCAATACTTCCTCTTATAATGAAATGTAAATTATGGCAGTCATTTACTATACCTATATTATTTTCATTTCATGAGCTTCTAATTCTAGTGCCAGCATTGTAAAGTAGTGTATGTAGCCAAAGAAGAGCGTCGTTTCAGGAAAAGGTTAGGCCATGTAGTTACTACCTGCTGTCATCTAAATTATCGGTTGACCTTTCTCCTTACTATTAATTGCATTCAGGTAACTTCAATAGGTTATCAGAAGTGACATTATCGGCCTTGGTTTTCACATATTTCGTACCAGACGGGCTAATTTGAGCTATTAATTCTGCTTTGTTCCCTTGACTATCCCTGACATAGGCGACCCCACCTTTATTTTTTTATATAGTCATACATTTCTTCACGTGTGGAGGTTCCTGTAGCTTTAGTTTCTTCATTAACCCATGTCAGACTTGTTATTGCCACATAGGGATTCTGATGTTGTTCCCCAGCCTTTTTAATACAAGTAATTTTTACACTCATAATCATTAGTGAATTGTAAGTAATTATATGGTCATCTTCCATAAGATTAAATTCATGGTGTGACCGATTCAATAACAAAGTTATGGGAGTACTATTAGTTTTAAAGAGGGGATTTTTCCGGTATTTTTTGATACAATTTTCTATGATTCCGTATAAAACACCTGATCAAAAGTGGAAAGGTTTATTCATTTCAAACGCATTATCATTACCATTTTAAATAAATTATCCGTAACCCGATTTTAAGATTGGTCCCAATAGCTTAAAAGCATTCAAGTTGAAAGATTTGGAGCGTTTTGGGTAATTTGAAAAACTTGAAGCTAACACTAATATTTATGATTGTTAATAAAACTTAACAGGCAAAACGTTGATCAGGAATTCTCTTTTCGTCTTTTAGCGGACGATGTTGTAATCTTTAATATTTCTTTATCAAAATCGCTCTCAAAATTTTCATCCTGGGTTATCCTGAACTTTTGATATTCTTCACTGGCTAATTTAATAGCGACTGCATGGCTTACTGTACCAGCATCTTTTAGTATCTGATATTCGTTAAATTGCAGAAAGGCATCTAACCGGCTTATCCAATCTGCCATTTTCATAGAAATGTGCCTCGACGCTTGTAATTCAGCAAAGTCAAGATACATAGTTACAATACGTTCCAGTTCTTTTATTTCCTTTTCAATTAGATAATTCTTCGCGACACTAATATCTGTTTTAAGTACTTTACCAGATGGTGCATTTTTCCATGTTTGCAACCCCATGTTGGGCTTGTCAGCATTAGCCCGCTCTGCAATAATTTGAGCAGCCGTTTTACCTGTAATAGCCCAATGTAATTTATTCTGTACCGTTTTGAAAAAGGCTTGTGTTATTTCTGAATCTTTGCTATAGTCGATACTGCACTGTTCATATATATCGGTTATTTTGAGATAAAATCTACGTTCACTTGCCCGTATCTCACGAATACGTTCTAATAGTTCGTCAAAATAATCTTTGCCAAATGACTTCCCTTGTTTCAAACGTTCATCATCTAACACAAACCCCTTAACAATAAATTCTCTCAAGTTCCTGGTTGCCCAAATTCTAAATTGAGTGGCCTGCATTGAATTTACCCTGTAGCCAACAGCTATTATTGCATCTAGATTGTAAAATTCCAATTTCCGTTTTATCTTCCTTCCCCCTTCCTGTTGAACTGTTTCCAAAATGGAAATAGTTGAACCTTTATCCAGCTCTCCCGACTCATATATGTTATTTAAATGCTTACTAATGGCAGGCACTTCTACCGCAAATAATTCGGCCATCCGCTTTTGAGTAAGCCAAAATGTTTCATCATTAAATATTACTTCTACTTTTATATCTCCTGCAGGTGTACTGTAGAAAATAATGTCGTTATATTGAAATGAATTTTCGTTTTCCATTTAGAATGATAGCGTTAATTAGATTCTTTTTTGGCAAATATGATAATGTAGGACAGTGATTTACAACGCTACAAATCATCTTCTCTTAATTCACTTTATGAAGTTATTTTATTGATGGCTGATTAACAAATCAAATGTTTAACCCTCCTTTCTGGACAGCTTGAGTATGATTCTGCAGGTTCGTATTTGCACACTTAATATTTAATAAAGCGCAACTCAAAAATATAATAAGGAGGTGGAGTATTAAAGAATTATCAATAATTCATTTCGTAATGAATATCTCTAACAAAAGAGTGGATTTTAGATAAATCATCCGTAAACTGGTTCGAAATTTGTTCCCTCCGCCCCGCCGAAATTTTAGAATGCTCATAGATTAAATTCTATGGGCATTTTTGTTTTAGGGAAGTTTTGTGCTGTTGAGGGTTTGAGGATATTTACTGTTTATCTTGTTTTTAGTGTGTCTTATTTTACGAGGTAGCACAGAAGGTAGCAGTACATTTTTTGGGAGGTAGCATAAAAACATGACCTATTAACTTATGAACCAATCAAATACATATCGGCTGCTTTAGGCCATTTTTTCAGAAAGGGAACTAACACATCTTTTGAAAAATGGAAGCGAATAGAATTTTTATTTCCTATTTTCTGTATAAGTCGAGGATAACCTCTAAAGGACAGATACCCATATTTGTTAGGATCACCCATGAGGGCAATAGGCTCAATCATAATACAGGCTTATTTATAGAGAAAATGTCATGGGATAGCAGGAAATATCAGGTAAAGGGAAATAAACAAGAAGTACAGGAGATTAATAAAAATCTATCTCTGTTAAAAGCCAGAATCCTCAGTGTTTACAATGATTTGCTGGAAAGAGGTATGGCTTGTTTTATTGCTTCTTCAGGGTTCGAAATACTTCCGGCGCATTTTTCCCGTTTGGTAGAAATAAGATTCCGTTCCTTATTAGGATATTTACCATTTACAATTAATCAAATGAAGAAGATATTTTTAGCAATTATTTTAATTACTTCAGTGATCATTACTTATAATGTCTACTCAAATAAAACACAAAATGACTATGAACATTTCGATGTAGTACCAGATGAAAAAACTGCAAGAAAAATAGCTGAAGATATCTGGTTTGCTCATTACGGGAAACTGATCTATAAGGAAAAACCATTCGTAGTAACTTTGCGGGATTCTAGCGTCTGGGTTGTCAAGGGAACATTAAACGGTTACACTAAAGGAGGAACGGCTTATATCGAAATTAAAAAAAGTGACTGTAAAGTATTAAAACTTGTGCATTACAAATGAATCATGACCGTTTTAGTAAATTCATGGTTCGGTAAATCTTTTAGATGTAATGCAATGATACCTTTGTCTTCTGCATATGCCTCGGCTCCCTGTTGAAATCCATTTACAGATACAATTACCCCGATCACATTTTGCAAATCCCTTATCTTAGACTCAAGTTCCTGTACCTGCCCCTTTTCAATTGGCGTATTTGTATTCTTACACGCTATTCCAACCCGATGTAATATCCCTGCCTTCGTAAACATCGAATTCATGGGTATAATGCTTTTTCCTAATCCTGATGTTTTTTGAAACTACTACTTCTTCCTCTGAGTCAATGTTCATATTTTGCCAGCCAATGAAGGTATAAATCTCTGCACAGCGGAGGCAATGTCTTACTGTTTTATCATCCTAGCCTTTGCCAAAAGCTTCTATCAACGAGATTGATAATTTCTTCACTATTTCCTTTCCATACCCTGCCCTTTGGTTCTCATCTATGCTCTACCTAATAACTGATTCTAATCATGGACCGGCGCTGTAAAGACAATTATATTTGGGCTATAAAATCCTTAAAAATTATGGAAAACAAAGCATACAATTCAATGGACTTATTCAAAAAGGAAGCGCCAGAAATAGCAGATGCTTTTAATACACTAATTCAGGCAATAGTAAAATCAAATGGCTTGGATGAAAAAACAAAACAGTTAATATACATTGCATTGAAGGCTGTTCAGGGTGATAGCCAGGCGCTATCATTCCATATCTTGATGGCAAAAGAAAAGGGGGCGACTAAACCTGAAGTTATCGACGCATTGATGGTAACTTTGACTGTTGCAGGTGTGAAAGGTATAGTAACCGGCCTCCCGGTAGTGATGGATATTTATAAAGACACCTCAAAATAAATCCGATGAATAAGAGTGGTATATGAAAAACGCTATGCCCTTACTTATTAAATGACACATCGGGCGCAATCAGCATTGTACCTGTACCTATGCCGGCGAAATAGCCAGAAGGTACAAATAGGCTGAAATAGCCGCAAAAAATATAGATGACCTAATTGAAGAACCTTCAATCGGTCGACTTGAAGGCTCTTCAATTTTGGTATATGATGTCTTGATAGTTTACATATTGATTAGCGAAATCTTCAACTAGCATCATTCGCTGCTGACTGGTAGAAAACTTTACTCTCAACTGCGGTTAACTATCTAAGGCGGATTCACTGGCGACTTTAAATCTTTACGCCTGATAAGATAATATCTACCTGGATACAGTACACCGCTATCTGAAAGGATCTCCATTGTCAAGCGGCTTATTTCCTTTGTCGATGATGATCCCAAATCTTGTCTTAGTTCTTTCACAAGTCCTAATAATAAGATTTCTGTGTTACTGCTTCTGCGATAAGGACATAATAATTCCTTATTATTTAATGGCTAATTGATTGAGGAGCAGTGCCAGTTGGGTTTATCGATTTCATTAAGTCTGTAAGTAAATTTATCGATGTATCGCCCATGATGTTATAATACTGCATATTCGCAAGCAGGTTTATTTGTTCAGGCGTGTACAATAGTACTTCCGGCACCCATTCACCAAATATTTTTGTTTTGTTTTGAAATACCGTAGCCAGGTTTGGAAAATTGGCCATATAGTTATCGGGGGCAGTACTGGTTAGTAGCGACTTTATTGGCAGCGGCAACTGGTTATACCATTCTTTGTTCATATCATTATAAATCCAGAGCACCAGTACATCTTCACCGTTTGGATAAGCCGGAACGCCAAAATAGTTGTTTGGATAAATAGTATAGGTGTCTGAATAAAGCAGTGGCTGACCATTCTTTTTTTTCGAAAGGAAAGCATGGGTCAATGCATCAAATTTCCCATCATCATTGAACACCTGAATGTCGGGGATAATACCGGGAGGATTAGGTTGTCTTCCAAATAGACGGCTTATCTGTGCATCAATGCCATTGACATAATTATCGTCGTTATAGTTGATATCTTTTAAGGGGAGGGAGGTATTTATACAGGCTATGATCAATTTAAACTGTCGGCGTAATAAAGGTATGATACCGGTATTCTCCAGGTCGCCTCCGTCGGTAAAACTGTAAAATTCTGTGCTTTCCTTTCCCGTATAGTTGGGCGACCAATAATTAAACCTGGGGAACCAGTCTTGTTGGCTGAAAAAATCAAGATAGCTGCCGGGAGCCGAGCTACTACTCCCCATTTGATCGCATAAAAGAAAGGGCATTTGTTTATAGTTGTAAGGATTGGGGTTTAAATAAGCAGCGGCTGAATTTGCGCTGATCATTTTAGGGTGCAATGTGTCAAATAATATGTTATCAACGTAGCCATATCCGTAATGTTCTCCATCAGGACCTATGGTGCCACATTGTTGTGGTGTGCCTGCATACATAGCCGTATATTCCATATGACGCATGACCAGGTCAATGCCAGTGGGATAGTTTTGAGTGCCACCTGCAATGTAAAAAGGTCGGTTGTTACGGAGCAAATAGAAATTGCTATGTGTTAAAGATTGGTTCTGGACAAGTAAATTATTAAGCGTTTGAGTGTTGAGTGTAAAAAAGGTTTGGTCATCGCCTACCAAAAGTGAATCGAGGAAAAAAGCATTCAACATACGGCTCCAGAGCTTGTTCCAAGGCACATCATTTATTTCGTGCTGGTAAGCTAATACACTTCCAATGGCAACGTTTTCCATGATAGTGAGCGGGAAGCAGATATTGCGTGCATCCAGGTTTTGTAAATTCTGTATAGTCAACTGTGCGGGTGGTATTTGAGTACCGAGTAATATCGCATCACTGAAAGTAGCAGGTGCAAAGCTAAATGGGGTACCAAACCAGGAGCCACCGGATACGCAGGAAATCGCCCCGATAGCATCCGCGATAAAACTGTCGAGCAATCCACGCATTTGCCCCATTGCACAACTCATTGCTCTCGGGCCACCCCCCGATAGTGCAACACCTACTGGTTTTTTAGATGGATCAAACTCAGGAAATGCCTGCTCAGGAAATTGTGTATTTGGAATGCTGGGGTAAATATTTCCGGTTACAAACGAAGGGAAGTTGGCGGAATTAGCCATAGCAAAAGGGTTTAGGGTTATGAATTAACTAAAGTTATTCAATCGGAAATGAAAAAACAAAAGTTTTAATTGCTTGTAAAAAGAAATCCAGAAGTTTGTAACAACAGGACCATATATCAATGCTGATGATATTGAAAAATCCTGTCGGGAAAAGGGATTTGTTAACCTGGCAGCATTCCCCCATCACCTCTTCCCCACCACCTTCGCCACCAGCGATTGATAACCTATAATAACCATCGCATTCCCGCTCACATTCCCTTCTGCCTGTACCCTCACTCCTTTCTCCGTTAAAAGATCCGTTAATTCCAACTCCCCATTAGCATTGAGCCTACTACTAACAAAGCCATTCTTTTCCACTGGATACCCATCCAATGAAAGAATCACCGTCTCTCCAGGAATTCGTTTTCCCGGTAAAGGCGTAATATTGATCCATTTATGCTGCTTTGCATCAAAATGCAGCGTTACCGGCACATCCACGGTAACAGGGAATTTCAACAGCAAAACGACCGCGCATACAATCGCAGCGAAAATAAAAAGGATACTGTTCCCCCAGCGATATACATCTCTGGGTGGACTCTCCAGCATCTGCTCCACTTCTTTACAATGAGGTTCTATCATTTTCCCAGTTCCAATTGATTTCTGATAAGATTAAAATAATTACCTTTTTTCTGCACCAGCAGTTCATGGTTTCCATACTCTACAATCTGCCCTTTTTCAAGCACAATGATCTGATCGGCATTGTATACCGTGCTTAGCCTATGTGCAATGATCACCACCGTTCTGCCGGCAAAAAATTGTTGCAGGTGCTGCATAATAGCCTTTTCATTATTGGCATCCAATGCACTTGTTGCCTCATCAAAAAACAGGAAGGACGGCTGTTTATAAACAGCCCTTGCAATCAGTATCCGCTGTTTCTGGCCCATACTTAAACCTACCCCGGTATTGCCAATAGGCGTATTGAAATGTAATGGAAGACCCGTTATAAAATCATAGATATTAGCAATTTTGCAGGCTTCTATTAACCTATCCATATCCACCTCATCAGTGCTTAACGCGATATTCCCCGCAATGGTGTCATTGAATATATAACCATCCTGCATCACTACCCCGCATTGTTCCCGCCAGCGCTGATGGGGAATCGTTTCCAGCGGAACATCACCTAGTGAAACACTCCCCGAATCAGGCAGGTAAAATTTCAACAGCAGTTTCATAAGGGTTGTTTTACCACTGCCACTCGTTCCTACTATTGCTGTGATCTTCTGGTGAGGAATCACGAGGTCAAGGTCTTTTAACACAAATGGTGCATTGGCCGCCCGGCTGTATTTGAAGGAAACATTTTCTAATAGCAGATCACTATATAATGGAACATGCTTCACAGGATGTAAGGTCTCCTCTTCTTTCAACTGGTGCACATCGTTTATCCTGTCAAGACTAAGCCGTGCATCCTGGTAGTCCTGCAAAAACTGGGTAATAATCAGCATGGGGCCATTGAGCTGTCCTGTGATAAAGCTGACAGACAACATCACGCCCAGGCTGATCTCTCCATCCATGACCAATTGCGCAGCCATAAACGTCATCAGGATATTCTTCAGTTCATTGATCACTGCCGCTCCATCTATTTGAAGTTGCTTCAGGCGCAATGATGCAAGATTGATATTGAATTGATTGACCTGCAGGCGTTCCCATTCCCACCGTTTTTTTCTTTCTGCATTCCCCAGTTTTAATTCCTGCATGCCATTGAGTATCTCAAGATTCTTTTCAGTAATCGTGGAGAGCCATTCGAACCGACGGGAGTCAAGATATGCCCTGCGCCTGGAAAAAGACCTGATCCATATAAAATAAAGCACGCTGCCAACAAGAAAAATAGAGAATATTTTAAGGTTGTAAAATCCAAGTACGGTGACAAATACGAGCAGGTTGATAACCGAGAAAAGAACTGAGAGGACACCAGAGGTAATGAAATTGTCCAACCTGTTATGGTCTATGATACGCTGCATGACATCACCATTCTTCCGTTGGTCATAATATGAGATCGGCAGCTTCATCAGCTTAATAAAGAAATCGGCCAGTAAACCGATATCGATGCGGACACTCAGGTGTAAGAGTAAATAACTACGTACCATTTCAATGACTGTCCGCCCGAGAAATATGCATAGTTGCGCAGCGAGTATAAGATACAGCAGGTGATAATTGTGCTGGCGTATGCCGGTGTCTACAATATTCTGTGTAAGGAAAGGCAGCATAAGCTGCAACAGGCTGGCGGCAAAAAGACCTGCCACAATCCGGGAAATGATTTTTTTATAGCGCATCATATGCTGCTTCACCAGCGTAAAGCCCAGCTTCTTTTCTTTGCTATGATCAGGCATTTGCCCGAATACCGGTGTTGGCTCCAGCATAAGGGCTATCCCTTTGCCGTCAGCTTGTAGCCAGTGCGACAAAAACGTCTCCTTCTTATACCTGACCAGTCCGTTTGCCGGGTTAGAAACATACACATGATCGCCTTTTATTTTATAGACCACCACAAAGTGTTTCTTATCCCAAAAACAGATTGCTGGCAAAACAGGTAAATTTGCCAGGTCTTCATAGCTTATTTTTGCGCCGATGGTTTTAAATCCCAGTTGCTGTGCCGCTTCGCTGACATGCAGTAAAGAGCTGCCCTCTCTTGATGTGAACGTGAGCGCGCGCAGGTATTCTATGTTAAATTGCTTACCATAGTACTTTCCAATAATCTTTAAACAGGTTGGCCCGCAATCCATTTCGTCCAACTGACTGTAATGCGGAAAGCGTTTAAACATGTCGCTGTATTTATTATGTTATTTATTATCCATCCTGGATTTTTCTGATTCAATACCTGTTTTCCTGTTACTACTCTGCTTTATCTTCAGGTTGCCCAGCTTATAACGTAGGGTCAGCGTAATGGTCCTGTTATCCCTGAAAATGCGTTGCTCATACATCAGGTTATTGTAATTCGTTTTATTTTGAAAACTCACATGCGTGAGCTGATCATTTACTGCCAGGTTCACTGATGCCCGGTTATGTAACAAGGTTTTATTGATACCAATGTTGATAAATCCACTGGCTGAATACTGGAATATAGTTCCATTATAAGGGGCACTGTAGGCCATGACCATACTGGCAGAGAAGTTTTTAGGTAAGAGGAGGTTATTAAACAGGAAGAGATTAAAGCCCCAGCCTTCGTTTTTAACCGGTGCCTCGCGGAAAAGTGTGTTTACATAATTATAGGTGAGCACTGTAGAGATAGAGCTGGTCCAATGCTTTGTAATTGCCAGGTTTGCAGCAACATCCAGCTCACAGCTCTTTGTGGCCGAGAGATTATCGTAAGTGGTGGTCAGTGCATTGTTCTCAGGATCCTGCAGGTACAGCATGGAGATGACATTCTTTGACCAGGTATAACTGAGGGTGGTAAACAGGATATTGTTGTAAGAATGCCCTAATTCCAATGCGCCTGAAATGGCAGGTAACAAACGGGAGTTGCCCTGTGTATAGTTATATTGGTCCTGAAACTGCCTGAAAGGATCCAGGTTGTTATAAGCAGGCCGGCTGATGCTTCTTCGGTAGGACAAGTTGAACTGATTTTTCGCAGAAAGGTTGTATTCCAGGTTTACGCTGGGAAACAGGTCTATGTAGTGCTTGCTGAATTGCTGATCGATGGTCACTGATTTCCCATGAATATTGGTGTGTTCTGCCCTGAGCATCAGCTGCAGACTTATTTTCTTCCAGGTGTTTTCATAACCGGAATAGAGTGCATTTATATTTTCATTATACAGGAATTGATTCGTGATGTTATCATCTATCTGCCATTTGTCATTTGCAAAATTTTGCCAGATGAAATGATTATCTCTTTTGGTCAAATATGTTTTAAGACCAAATAATAACCTGCCTTTTTTAAGCGGATGGATATAGTCTGCTTTCAGCGAATAAATGTTATTAAGACCGGACGTATTGCTCTTTAAAATAAGATTATCCCGGTAGGGATTATCCAGGTTATCATAAAATGAATTATTGAAATACTGCTCAGGCTTTCTGTTATAGTGCCAATAATCCAGGTTCAGCGTCAGCTCACTATGCCGGGTGGTATCAGTGACCAGTTTATAATAAAGGTTTACAGAAGGCGAAAATGCCTTCACGTGGCTAAGGGTCGCTAACCTGATGAGGGAGTCCTGCAGCTGTGCATGTGTAAACCGGGTATTGCTAGTCAGGTCCTGTGACAGGCGATTGGAGCTGCCATACAATACAACACCCATTAAACTATTTTTGCTGATCGTATAATCCAATCCCAACTTCAGGTTTTGTGTTTTATTACTCAGCGTAGCGCGGGTTTCAATATCCAGTACCTGGTTCAGATCCGCGCTTAAAGGACGGCTGCTACTGGTACTTGTTAATTCCTTGACATGGGTATAGCTGTACGCGCCATACAGGTTAATCTTTTTATGGCGGTAATTAAAGTCTATGGAGGGATAATAACGGGAATAATGTCCTTGTGTCATGCCTATGCTGATATTGCCATTCCAGCCGGCTTTAAGGCTTTTATTGGTCACTAAATTAATGATTGCAGCATCCTGCGCATCATGCATCGCGGAGGGATTACGTATTAGTTCCACTTTACTGATACTACCAGCGGGCAAACCATTGAGGTATGTTTTCAGATCATTGCCACTTAAATTAAGCGGTCTGCCATCAATCATGACAGTCGCTATTTTAGATTGAAGCATGACAGTGCCATCCTGTTGTAAGATCACGGAAGGCATTTTCTGCAGCAGGTCAAATGCAGTACCGGCACTGGTGAGAACAGTATTGTAAAGGTCAACCGTTACTTTATCAAATTTGCGGCTGATCTTGACCTGTGCACCATTAATGGTCACTTCGCCCAGGTCATATTGTTTACTTAAACGAATATCTGTGAGGGTAGTGTCTTTTGCCAGGAAGATGGAAAGTTTTGCCTGGGCATAATTACCAGCAGAGATATGCAGAGAATAGGTACCGGTATCCGGGGCAGACACCTGGAAGTGGCCGGATTTATCCGTTTGTATGATGGGATATGTTTTCCCTTTCAGGTCTGTCAGGTGAATACTGGCAGCAGTAATTCCGCTACCAGACCCAGCGTCCAACACCTTTCCTGTAACAATGATCTGCCCTGTTACATATTGGTGCATGATGGCAATAAACAGGAGAAAGAAAAAACATTTACGCATGAGCAGGATTTATTTTTAATCAGCAGTTGTGGCTTCCAGGCGTTTAAACTGTTTACGCTGAGGATCATCTGCTTCGTTGGCCCAGGTAGCTGTATAGGGATCATAGCTGCACCTGGAAGGCTTACTATATGCATCGTCCGTCACGAATACCCGGCAATCCACACACATGTACCTGAATTCACAATCACGGCAAACGGCCACCTGGTCTTTTGATATCTGCCAGTTTTGAGTAAACCCGGCTTGTTTAATTGCAGTTGTGATAGGTGTATCCTGTATATGACCAAAACTACGGTCTGACGATGGACAGTTTTTAATAAAGCCGCCTGCATCAATACCCACCTTCCTGTTCAGGCAGGAATTGTGAAGTTGTGATTCAGTGAAAAGTTCAATATTTGTTCTGAAGTGAGCAGCGCTGATAAAACCACAATGAGCGGCGCTGGTGATTTGTTCTGTGAGATATATGACAGCACCATTCTGCTTCACTTTATTTTGGCGGGAAGCCTCCGGTGCGCTGTGCAAAACCACTGTATTAAGCCGCTGTTGTGCTACGAAAAGCGATTCAAGTACTTCGTCTGTAATAGCGGGTGTGTAGGGAAGTACCAGTTCTACGGATCTTAGCCTGGAATTTTGTGTAGCAGCGAGTATTGTCAATAATTGATCGGCTGACACGCTATCATAAAATCTGCATTGCAGTGCTGCGCATCCCAGTTCACTCAACTGACGGATGATTTCATCATAGGGATGATTGGAACTGGCATCACTATCAATAATTGCGTTCGTGATATGATAGGGTGATTTCCATTCCATAGAAATTTTCGGAAAAGCCTTGGGTGTATCTGTGTAAAATGCGAGTTCATTCCGGAACAGGAAATCAATATATTCGTCTATGACTTCGTCGTGCTCATGCTTATATGCAGCTTTAGCCAGCTCCAGTGGCTTGCCTTCATGCTCCTTTATCAGTTCATAAAGCGCATTGGGTATAAAATAATACCGGCCTCTCTGCAGATCATAAATGAGGCTTCTTCTGCTGCCTTTTACGGGCACGCAACAGGCGAAAAGCATCCATGCTTGCATATGCTGGGTCATATAATAGAAGAATATTGTGAAACGAATTTATATAGCGGAACGCAGTAGTAATGATGCTCGTTATAAAAATCACATTTTTCAGTAGAGGGCGTACTCCCGGAGGTTTCTGCCTGAGATAGCTTGAAATAACAAAGCGGGATGTTGTCCTGTTGCTTACTCAGCTCTTCTGTAATCCACTGTTGTACCGGGTTTTCAAATAGTGAGTTCATGGGTGATCTTTTTCAATTAACCAATCGGCTATTTTTTCTTCCAGGAAATAGTTGCAGGGAAAGGATACCATACCAAACTGTCCTACAGGGTTTATTTCCAGGAAATAGTATTTCCCTTCGGGTGACTTAATCATATCAATAGAACCGCAGTTGAGGTCGAGTGATTGCATGAGGGTGTGCAGGCTGCTGATAATCTCTGGTGGTAAAGTATATGGCACATTCCTGTTGGGATGCTTTTTGTCGTACTTTCTGAAGTCTACCTGTGTCTGTGTGTTTGACTGGGAGAAGATGGCCATGGCATAGCATTGACCATCGAGATAAAATATCCTTATTTCGAAAGCCTTCTCTACCCGCTCCTGTACGAGTGATGGAAAAAAATTCGAAGGCAGGCTTGCGATGTCTTCGTTGTTGAGTACAGCGGTATAAGATACAAAATTATCACCCTGGTAGGAGAGCATGGCTGGATCTTTCAAGCTCTTCACAATAACAGGTCCGGTTGTATTGCAGAAGTTTTGTAATACTTCCCTGTCAGCTGTGACAATGCTGCGGGGCACGGTGAGACCTGCTTTACCGGCAGCAGTCAGTACATCCAGTTTATTCAGGGCATCCTTATCTGGATTGCCGAGCCGATGTATGGGTTTAACCTGACTAATGAAATGCTGGCGCAATGTGCTGCGTTCGTGGCGAATGAAGTTAAAAACATTGATAAAATTATCGTCACCTCCCAAACGCATGCTATCGCGGAGGGCAACATTTCTGCCCATCCAGCGCCGGTACCATATTACGTTTGGCGTATCGGTTATGTCCTGCAGGTATTCGCCGGAAGCATGTAATTCACTTTCACCGGTGTTACTGATGTGATAAGAAAAATGCTGTATTGCATCGCTACCATTAATGCGGCGATAACTGGCCTGCCTGTAGTGCAGCCAGTCCATCACAAAAACAGTGGAGTGTTCACCTTCTGCCTGGCTTATAATGATGATCATTGCTGCATAATTTTAAGCAGGAATGCCTGTCCAGACATTCCTGCTTCATAATCGAAATCAATCGGTATCTCCAGCGTCAACTGGTTCAACAAGGAGGCTAACAGAAGGCTGTTCAATAATGACAGTATTGCGGATGTCGGTCAATGAGATGAACATTTCAGGTGCAGCACCCCCATTGATTTTGCTCATGTCTTCGGCTGAAATTTGCTCGAAGAGCTGATGGTTCAGTTGTTCAAATTTCATGGTCATTTTGCCTTTGTAATAAAAGACTAAATTTGATTGATAACAAATGCCTACTCTTTTACAGAGGTTTTCGGCTGACCCTCGTTCTGCAGAATATGTTGGAATAATTTGTGGTGGATGGAAAAATAGGGTATACGAATTTTATCACACTATGTGACAGCAAATAGGGCACGATAAAATTGTATTTTGATTATAGTGCTATTCTCATACAGTTTATTTTGAGGATCGATACGGATTTTACCCACATACATGGGAATCAGACAATTTAGATTGAGTTTTTAAGTCAGTTTATTTTTGTTGACAAAAGATACACATGGGCTAATAATAGATGGTTATTAAGATAGTGCAATTCGTAGCTGCTCTTTTTCAAACGACATTCTGGGATAGTGTGACTTTGGGCCTTCTTTAGATTTTGAATGTTATACAGCTGTTTCGCTGTGTTGATTAAATTTAGAGATTTGTTTTTTAACAAAAAAATATTTTTAAAAATGAATTTTTTTAAAAGTTTTCTTATTTTTTAGAATAAATCTAATATGATGCTTAGGGAGGCAATGTTTTTTTTGCAGGAACTCCCGATACCCCGCCTGTTTACTTCCTCTTTTTTTTATCATAATAAAGCATCTAAGTGTCACAGTTCCAATTCCCTGGAGCCGTGAACATCGTTTCCTTGGCCATGCGAAGTTCTGAGTTAAGTTGATGGCGGCATTGATATGAGAGAAATTTACATTTTTAGCATTGCTGAGGGTTATACTTTTGCGCTATGATAAGTTTTAAAAACGACTACAGTGAAGGGGCTTTGCCCGCTATCCTGCAGGCCTTAGCTGATACCAACCTGATACAACAGGGGGGCTATGGCGATGATGATTATACACAGCAGGCTATTGAGTTGATCCATCAGAAGATCGGCAATACAGGAGCTGCTATACACCTGGTTTCCGGGGGAACACAAGCGAATCTTACTTTTATCTCGTCGGTACTGCGACCTTACGAATCGGCGATCGCAGCTACTACAGGACATATTTTTCATCATGAGACGGGGGCTATTGAAGCAACGGGGCATAAGATTGAAACTGTTTTTGCGAAAGATGGTAAACTCACACCAGCCCTGATTGCGTCTGTTGTGGATAAAGTAGAAGCGGTGCATATGCCACTCCCAAGACTGGTGTATATTTCAAATTCTACAGAGTTAGGTACTCATTATATGCGGGCGGAACTGATAGCCTTGTATGAATATTGTCAGCGTAAAGGCCTGGTGCTTTTTTTAGATGGCGCAAGGCTGGCATCGGGCATGCAGGCGGGAGATATCAGGTACGAGGATCTGACGAAGTATACAGATGCGTTTTATATCGGGGGAACGAAGAATGGGGCATTGATTGGTGAGGCGATTGTGATTAACAATCCATCTTTGCAGGATTACTTTTCTTATAATTTGAAAATGAGGGGAGCCTTGCTGGCAAAAGGGCGATTGTTGGGGATTCAGTTTAGAGCGCTTTTTAAAGGGGATACTTATTTATCTATAGGCGCTTATATGAATGAGATGGCTGGGAAGTTATCAGCGGGGATTAAAGAAGCGGGTTATGAGTTTTTGATAGCGTCGAAGACGAATCAGATCTTTCCTGTGTTGCCGTGGAAGGTGATAAAAGCATTGGAGAAGAACTATGCGTTTTATGTGTGGCAGGAGCTGGATGAGGAGCATGCAGCGATCAGGTTGGTGACGAGTTGGAATACGCGTGCGGAGGCTGTGGAGCAGTTTGTAATGGATTTGAAAGCCTGTGGGCAGAGAGAGAAATAGATAGATGTTTTATGTACGTGGATTTGAAGACTTGCAACTTATCAGATAAAGTGTAATCTTTACCGAAGGTCTCATATTTTCATAATCCACGTACAAAAGAATCAAATGTTCGAAACAGCTTATCATGCATCTATCGGATCGGTAATAGGGCTGCTGGTCTTTATCTTTGATCCTTTCTCCAATCTTTTTCACACTTATGGGGATAAGACATTGCTGTTGTTTATTACATCCTGTCTCATGATCCCTTATCCATTGGTAAAGGAGCGCTGGTTCAATCTTTTTCATCTTAATCCGCCTACCTGGTCTTTGTTTTGGGAGTACGTTGCGAATATTGCCTATGCTTTTATTCTCGTAAGATTGTCCAAAAAAATCCTGTGGGTGCTGATTGTGATCGCTGCCGGCTTATTGTTTTATGAATCCAAACGATCCAATTTCCTTGGAGTAGGTTGGGGTGGTGACAACGTAATTGGCGGCGTTATCCGGGTGTTTTATTCCTTCCTGGCGGGTATACTGGTTTACCGTTTAGGCTGGAAGGTGAGGGTGAAAACCGGGTTCATTCCTGTAGCGATATTGTTGTTCGCAGTATTCCTGATTCCATTTTCAGAGCGGTACAACTGGTACCTGGACCCATTGGTGGTTGTGTTGTTTTTCCCATTCCTGATCCTGTTAGGTGCCGGTGCAGGTACGAATAAGATTACACATAAGATCTGCCTGTTTTCGGGAGATATTTCTTATCCGCTTTACATGATCCATTATCCTTTCATCTGGCTGTTTATGAGTTATGTAGAAAAGTATAAACCAGGTCTTGCAACGATGACCTGGATGATTATTTTCGGAACGGCTGCATTGGCGCTTACGGCTTACCTGATAGTGAAGTATGTGGATGCGCCCATACGGGCTATGTTGAAAAACAGGTGGGCTGTTGCTAAATCATAACTAATATAAATGAGGCGAGGCTACACAATGTTCTGATGTGGTTCAGCATGTTCCATTTTTGTTCAAACTGTGCACGCATCAGATGTAATTCATCTACAGCTGCCCCCTGGATAGTGAATGCTTCCAGCATGTTGTTCAGGGGGATATTTCCTGGTATTGTTACCACCATAACACCGAGATAATAACTCAGCGTAGCCAGCAACAGGTAAATGCTGAAATGACGGTACATGCAGATAGGTAATAATATCACTGGCCCGAAGAAGCAGATGAAGAACAAAGGGTTTAAGATGGCCTGGTTAAGTTTTTGAAAGGCTGGTAAATATTCTTTGTCGGGGAGTAAGGCCAGGCCTTTTGTTACTGATATTGACCAGCAGTAGAAAATGCCGGCGATTAAGCCGAGGATGAGGATGGCTAGCCATTGCCAGTGAGGATCATTTTTTCGCTTGGGGGAATACTGATTTTTCTTTCCTTGTCGGTATAATCGGAAAATAATGGTGTAGCCACATCATAAGGCAGGGAGGCTTGTTTGTAGTCGGATAGTTTTGGGAAAAGGAAAGTAATTAAGATCAGGAGCTGTGTCATCTGCTTGTTTTATTACAGCACAAAGCTCAGCAGATACCGGTTTTTAAAATAGAATGATTCCGACAATGTTCCAGTGGGGTGAGGCCTGTGAATTTTTTGAACCAGCGGATGAAGTGAGACTGGTCTGCATAGCCATTGGCGATGTCGGAGAGCTTTGAAAATCGGCCACTATCCGGCATGCGGATGGCTGCCTGGAACTGGGCGATGTTGGAGAATAGGCGTGGGGAGATGCCGACGTATTGTTCAAATCTGCATTCAAAGGTTCGTTCTGTGAGGTTAAGCTGGTGCTGTAAGTTTTTGAGAGATGTTTTGCCTTTAGTGGCCAGGATATGGCTGGTAGCGTATTGCATGCTGGCGTCTATGGGGTTGATCATTTTTTCGAGGTAAGCGAATAGTAGTTCAAATTGACGTTGGGTCGAGACCGTATTCCAGAGTTGCTCATGGAGATTTATTCTGGGAAGGGCGGGTAGTAGTGACATGTCAATGCATTCATCGGTTAGTTCTTTTGCGTATAGGCGAAAGATGGAGGGGAGGATGTGGGGGTGAAAGATGAGGCTTGGTACAGGGCAATTGGGTTGTGTGTGGAGGGTAATTGGGTCCAGGGTTTGGCCGAAGACAAAGGAATGAGCGAGGTTTCTTCCCGGTTTTCGAGGGTCATGCCGGATTGCTGGAAGATAATGCCGGTCTGGCCATCAGCGTAGATGGGGATGACGGTTGCAGAGGGTGTTGCTGCGTATCAGACATTGGAAATGTAGGGCTGCAGGTGATGGGGGATTTGTATGGGAGGAAAAAAATCCATGATAATAGAGGTAAGGAAATTTGGTAGTTCAAATGAATTATGTACATTCGCGTTCCGAAAGGGGAAAAAGGATCAGTAGTTCAGTTGGTTAGAATGCCGCCCTGTCACGGCGGAGGTCGCGGGTTCGAGTCCCGTCTGGTCCGCTGAAAGGGACAAATCATACTTGTGATGATTTGTCCCTTTTTCATTGGTGCCTGTATTGCCCGACAGGTCTGCGATTCGCTTAAATATTTCATTTACTTTTCCGGTTCGAAATGCCACATTTTTGCGATCGTAGATGATTCCTTCGGGGAAGAGCAATTTTTGCAGTTTCTCTTTATTGCCTATGTCGCTGGAATGCCATACAGTAGCGAGTTTAGATGAAAGAATTAATGCATTTTTGATGGCTTCCTCAGGGTTCGAAATGCTTTGTTTGCATTCTGTCAGTTGCTTGGCAATATTTTCTATTTCCTTATTATACCGGGTATAGAATTTTTGAAAGGTTTCCTGACTCATCTCTTTAAGAACATAGCGGCTTTCTTCTAAATCATCTATCCTTTTGTTTAATTCTCTTAACTGTCCGGTTAATATCTTTTCCAGTTCCAGACTTTCTTTATTGATTTCGTGGTATTCTTCCAGAAGTATTGCTGTAAATCTATCTATCTGACCTTCCTGTATACAATAGAGGCTTAATAGCTGTTCAAATAGCTCATGCATCTGTTTGGCGCTCTTATTACACTTACAACCATCTGTACGGCATTTATAATACCATAAGCTCTTCGCCTTCACTACGTATCCTGTAAATGGTTTGTGGCAGGTATCACATTTGATAAACACTTTTAATGGTATAGCATCTTGCTCCCTTTGATGCGGCACACCGTAACCCGGTGTATTGATATGGATATTATTTATTTTAAGAAAGACTTCCTGACTAATCATCTTCTCATGCTCACCTTCCACAATCTTTCCTTCTAACAAACCATGATTAATAATCCCACAGTAAAACGGCTTTTGGAAGATTCTGCTAAGTTGCTGTTTATACATCTTAACGCCCATTGCCCTTAATTTGAGCAGGATTTCATCATTTTTCATTCCCTCTGACTTCCAGATAAAGGCTTTCTTTAGCTTCCTTCCTTCCTCATTTATCACAATCTTCCTCTGGCCGTTCGTTTTTACAATATCATATCCCTGTGGTGGTCTTGTAACCCAAATGCCTTTGTCAAACTTCTCTTTCATGCCAGCTACTGCCCGTTGCTTACGAAGTTGATTATCGTACTGGCTAAATATAAAGTGTATACTTTGCTGTAATACGCCACTAGGGTTTGAGGTATCTGCGGGTTGAGTAACTGCAAACACAGTTACCCCATACTTATTCCTTAAATCCTCTGCTAGCTTAATGGCGGCTCCACCTGTTCTGGAAAAACGATCAAGGGTATAGACAAGTACGTGGCTTACCTTTCCTTTATGTGTTCTGATAAATTCCAGCATCCTCATAAATTCCTTTCTACCATCCGTTTTTGCGCTTTCATAGGTGCCTCCGAAATAATCTAGGACTTTGAGGTTACTACGTTGTGCATAGTCCTCTATTGTCTTTCTTTGAATATCCAGACTAAGATTGTGGTCTGCCTGTTCTTTGCTGGATACGCGGGTATAAAAAATGGCAGCCTGATCGGATACCTTTACATTGGCATTTTTTGAATAGTTACCAAACTGGGAAAATGCAGTTAAATTACTCATGCGGCTATATTTTCAATGGGTAAAGAGATGTCTACAATTTTTTCATTAGTGATTTTCGGCTGATCAACTGATAATAATATCCGGGCAAGTATTCGTAAATCTGCTATTGTTGGAAGTCGAATAAGGTTATCCGTCTTTGAGCTAACATCCAATTGCACAAATGCTTTTGATTCCAGCATTTCATCCATTGATGTATTTATTTGAACAGTGTGTTTATTGTCCATACTGAATAAGTTTGTATTCGCAGATGTTATGTAGAGAGAGTTAATTAAAACAAGAAATGAGTGCATATAAATACACCCATTCCCTTCGTTAAAAAACGTAACTCACTACTCATCGTCTTCTTCGTCGTCTTCCCCATGATCAGCTATCAGGTCTTCTATCTGGTGAATGACTTCACGCTCCTGCTTCGAGTAGTGTAACTGGATATTGATGATATCCATATCATCATCTACTGAAAGAATCTGGTGCGATAGCTCGTGTTCACAGATTAGACTACATACTTCCAGCATTGCACTGGATGGTATTTCAAATTCTTCTCTAGTCAGTTTTATCATATTATTTGTTTTAATAGGGCAAAGCTACAACGGCGTAAAAACTCACTTTCCCCTTCTGGTACAATCGGGTCTGAACGGGTACCATTATTCATTTATCGGGTTCAAAATGTTAATATTTCTAGCACTCTATTGTTTGATTTGTGATATAGATTTTTGATTTTGTTACACAGACTATTGGATTCTTTATCATTGCCGAGTGACTGCCTTATCAATAAAGAGTGACTACATAATACCTACCTTATGAAAACCTGTTAAATCCTTTTACTTTTATATTGATTGATATTTGAAAGGAGTTAAAATAGTATTACCGTCTTATTTGTGCTAAATAACGCTCTTAGAAAACTTGTTTTTAATACGTCCCTCAATATGAGTTATTTCCCGCACATCAATTAAATGTACAGCCTCTAACAGTTTAACTAAATGGAAGTATATTGTTAGACAATCATAACTGTTTACACTTTCATACTCTATATTCTGTGTATCAAAAATGGATTCAGAAAATGATCTAAGCAAATCTTTCCATTCTGACAATTTTCTATATTCAAAAAAACGACGTAGCACTAAATAGGGGTTCATAAATTCTTTCATTGATAGCGCTCTTGGAAAGTTCTCCCAGTCAGAGTTCACACCCCATCTTGAACTATATAAATTAGGATTAAAAACATCACTTGGTCGAATATCAAGAGGATTTTTCTTTTGCTCTTTGTTAATCAAGTAAGCCGCATTAATTATTTTCTCTATTAAGCCGAAACGATAGAAAATATCCGCTGGATTTTCTTTCCAACTGTACTCTGAAAAAGAAAAATGGATAATCTTCTTTATATTCTTCCGGTAATAAACCAAACTACCAGAAGAAAAGCTTTCTGCTATTACCTGGTAAGGGTCTGATATTTCCTCTTTATTCCAAACGGCCGATTCTATGTACTTTGGGATTTTCTTCATTAGAAAATGTTGTTGGTGATTGTCATTAAATGGTTGTATTAGAATCAGGCTGGCTTATGGTTAATAGTTAAAGGGAACGCAATAGATTGACTATTGGTTAGGATAACTAGTGTTTCGTTAAATATCAAATGACGTAAATATAATGTATATTTGAAGAAATATTTCCGGAGATGATACGCTATACCGTTAAATTAACAAAGAGTGAAGTTGAAGAATTACACAGCATAATAAATAAAGGTTCACATACTTCTCAAACCTTTCGTATGGCTTATATTCTATTAAATTGTGATGAGGGGAAGTACTCGGAAAAAGTGACCAACGAGCAAATAAGTAAAGTCTTGAAAGTTGGGATGCGCACAATAGATCGGGTTAAGAAGAAATTTATTGAAGAAGGCTTTGAAGGGGTATTAGAAAGACGGCCTTCAAATCGTATTTACGAGTCTAAAGTGGATGGAGATATAGAAGCGAAGTTAGTCACATTATGCTGTAGTGAGCCACCTAAAGGATTTGCTAGATGGTCATTACGGCTCCTGGCAGACAAGATGGTTGAATTAAAGTATGTAGAAAAGATCTCTCATGTAACAGTAAGAAAGGTCTTAAAAAAAATGAACTTAAGCCCTGGAAATCAAAAGGGTGGGTAATCCCACCGCATTGTAATAGCGAATTTGTGGCAAAGATGGAGAACGTGTTAGATGTATATAAAAGGCCTTATAATGCTGATTATCCTGTTATTTGCATGGACGAGTCGCCAAAACAGTTAGTCGATGAAGTGAGACAACCAGTTGCTATGAAGCCTGGTCAGGAAAGAAGAGTAGATTACGAGTACGTTAGACATGGCATGGTAAATATATTTATAGCAAATGAACCATTGAAAGGGAAGCGTTTTGTGGAGGTAACAGCATTCAAAGCCAGAAAGGATTGGGCAATGTTTATTAAAGAAATCGCAGATAAGAAATATCCCAAAGCGAAAAAGATAACCCTGGTGATGGATAATTTCAAAACGCACACGGGTGCTGCATTTTATGAGACCTTTGAACCCAAAGAAGCAAAAAGGCTGTGTGACAGATTTGAATTCATCTATACCCCAAAACATGGAAGCTGGTTAAATATGGCCGAAATAGAATTGCACGTATTGAATGGACAATGCCTGAACAGGCATATATCTACAATCGAGAAGGTAAAAGAAGAGGTCACTGAATGGCAAACTAATCGAAACAATAAGAACAGCCAAATAAACTGGCAATTCACAAACAAAGAAGCAAGAGTGATGTTAAAAAGATTGTATCCGTCAATTAATAATTAACCTAACACTAGTTTATCTCTGTAAAGTTGTTCTGCTAAAGTTAGCAAACTCGATACTCTGTCAATTAGTACCTGTACCGTTTCAGCAGACACTACATAGGGTCTGCTGAATAAGTTCCCGATCTGTTATTTTTCATTTTTACACCGAATCGATTTACCCTTCTTAATGTCTCAGATACCGGGATATAAATTGTGTATCGGATCTATTCCCCATTGTGGTCAAATAGCCCTCCTTTACCAGCCAGTAATAGATCTGCAGTACTGACAACAAAGAACCTGCTGCCAGTTTAAGCAGATTCATAACAAAGTATATAGACATCACCCAACTCTCAGCTGTATCCTTGAGGCGGGCCTTGATTTTGCCCAGTCCATATGCATTTTTCCCCTGTCCAAACTTCCCTTCGATCGCATTTCGTTCCGGCATCTCCTTTTGCAATAATCGCTTTTGCTCCTTACTATTTGATGAGGGCCGACCCAATGGCTTGCCCACATAACGGATCCCTTTTCCACTCATGAATCGTCTGTTTTCACGTGTGCCGAACAACTGATCTCCCAATACACGCTCTGGATAGCACCCAAACAAGCGTTTATATGTTTCAAGGCTTTCGGTCAACAATGAACCTTCATTGTAATTATCCCAGCTCAGTTTTTCTATATGGGTGTAGCCATCTTTCAACATCACCAGTTGTTTGCTGCCAAACTCAGTTGATACACGGTCTTTACCTCTCGGTATTGGACGTACATGCGGTTGATAGATACTTACAATCCGATCCGATATTTTATGCTCTCTATTCTTATACATCTCTGCCTGCTGACGATACATTTCCTGGATCACCCGTATTAACCTCCAGTCTTTCATTTTCAGCACCCCCTTGAAATTAGCTTCTGATTCTATCAGCCAGTTGATGTACTTTAAATCTCGTTTAACATATTGTAATTGCTGTCGGATACCTCTGCGTATATCTCGTTTGCTTTTGTTCTTTTTTTTGGCAATGTTCAAATATTGCTTCCTCGCTATTCTCCGATACATGCGCGGCATCACCAGTTCTGCTACCTGACATCCCCGCTCTATCATCCTTTCCAATTGACGGCGACCCTCATTTAATAATTTGATATCTGTTGGATATTCGATCTGTTGCTCTGACACTGTCGCATCTAACATGACTGTTCCTGATAGCCCATCAGATGACTTTCCTTTTACGCTCTCTGTATGCTCATTCAAGACATTGTTATTACTCTTTCCACCATTCCCATCCTGATCATCCTCACTGCGGGTATCCGCTGTTTTCTCTTCATTCGCTTTGATTAGTCCGGCTTCCTGCAAAATAATCTCATTCAATCTGGACATCACATCTATGCCTAATCTTTTTCTAATACTGACCATCAATGATGCATCAAAGGGAGCCTCCTGTTGAAAACTGCTTAAGCCTACAAAATATTGCAGATATATATTTTCCGTGATCTGCTCTACTACCTCCCGATCATCTATGTTAAGTATATGTTTGATGATCACTGCACCTATTACCATCCGGGCACTCAATGTTGGAGCACCGAAATCTGCCCGCATTTTTTTATAATACACGTCCGCCAGTTTGTCCCACGGAATCTTTGCAGCTAGTATAACCCATCGGTTTGTAGTGGATAATTGCTGCGAAAAAGGAGTTGAAAATCCTTCTAAGGTTAACTGTTTTGCAGGAGTGTAACGTATCATTGCTGCATGATTTTGAAGATGAATCTTTCAATATACAAACACTTCTACAGCAAAAAACAAGCCACATCATATTGATTAACAATGTTTTATTACTATATCAGCAGACCCTATTTAAATTTTCAATGTGTTGATAAAGGAAATTCTTTGTTGCATCATCTGCATATTGATCTACATAATGCATAAGATCATTATGAACACCAGAAAATCGCCCCTTTTCATGGTAAAACTTAATTTGCTTAATTAGCTCATTCAGCGAGCCATTCTTTCTGTGCTCTTCAAAATAATTAAAATCCATAGCCATTCTTTATATTTTTAGTCATTGTTGTCCGGGTAACTCCGGGGTAAAATATTCCTGTATGCTTTGCAGTCAAGGCATACAGGGTTAAAATTTAATGTTGCGATTTCAAGGGGAGCTCCCCTCTATTTAATTACGTGGAAAAGGCAAATGACGCATTATGTGTTTTCCTCCATGCTTTATAAGTGTCTTTTATAAACTCAAGCAGGTCCACATAACTCATTAAATGCAATCGGATTACGGTAATCATATTCGCAAATGATTTTTTAGTAGCCGCCTTTTTCCGGATCACGACCATTAGCAACTGAGCGATTAGTACACAATAGACCTGCATTTTGATAGCATTATCACTTTCTCCCCAAAAGTATCGTAATGGGAAGTTCTGCTTAATCTGCTTAAAGAGCAGCTCTATCATCCATCGATTTTTATAGATAGTAGCTATCTTGGATGCCGGTAAAGTAAAATCATTGGTTATATAAATATATCTTTTCCCATCTTTGGCTTTATAAATAACCCGTCGCAGCTTTAGCCGTTCAGTCACAGTTCCATTTGTTTTAATACCCACTGTGATATATTGCTCTTTTATAACGCCAATGGCTTGCTTTTTCTTCGTTTTATCCACCAGCACTTTTGTTACATGAAATACAGCATTGTCTTTCATTCGGCTAACGAACCACACCTTTTGAGCAGTCCATTTGGCAAAATGGTGATATGTATTATATGCCTTATCAAAAACTATCCAACTACCTTCCTTCAACTTCAGGTGATACAGGAACTTACGGTCATGCTCTTTGGCAGGGGTAATCCTCACAAACTCTGTGACTCCGCTAAATGCATCCATTAGGGTATGTACTTTGATGCCTCCCTTTTTCCGGGAACCGTCCAATCGGTTACGGCCTACGCCTTGTAGTATCTCACTGAACAATGAAATCGTTGTACTATCAATGATTTTCAAATTCCGAATACTTAACCCTTTCAGTCGGCTGTCCGATATAAATGAGTTATATTTCTTCAGTAATCCATAATAAATCGTTTCAAAGACCAGGTACTTTCGGTTGGTATTGGCATCCGAAAGGGTACTTCTAGCAGGAGCCTTGTCAAGACCGAGATGGGCTAGTTTCCCTTCACAGGCCAGCATGCCCTCACAAATTTCCCGAAGTCCATTGCAATAGCTAAATACACCATATAGCAGGCTAACCAGGTGGATCCGCAGTGGCAAACGCTTATAATATCGGTTTGCCTGATGTTTTCGATTAGCAGATTGTATTAACCCGGTAGGTATTAATTCTAATATTTGTGACAAAACCGGGTGTCCGGGAAATTTTCTATCTTTATCCAAGTTTATGTTTTGAGTGTGGTAACCCAAAATTATAAACTATTGGGGCGTAATTGCCCCTTTTTTATTTTTATACCTTTATTTTACCCGGACAAGAGTGATTTTTAGTAGGTAATTAATCCCATCCTTACGAAGTAGGTCGTCCTATTATAAGGCTTAGTATCTGAATTTGGAACACAGCTTTTTCACCCTCCTGAGGTATTCAACAAATTTAAATGAGCAAGGTGGCTATTCAATATGCTTAAGCCGATGTCTTGTATTTTTCCTGCTACCCTCTTGTTCAAGGATATTCTTTTTAACCCGATCCTCAATGTCCCTCAATGCATTATCAGTAGATGTTTTGTCCTTTTAGCCAACTTGGACACACTCAGATTCCCAAAGAAGTTATCCAAGAGTACTTGCAACATTTATCGTTTTCGAACATTGAAGGTTGTATTATGATGACTTCCTAGGAAATGATTACGTTCTATAATTTTATCTATAGTTTGATTAGTACGATCCATCGATCTATATAGAAAATTTAAGAACCACTCCAGCCATATTGTGATATCTAAGTCTCCCGTCTGTGTTTTTTCAAATGCATCATAATACTCGTTATGCTCTTTTGGGATTTGGGTAGCCATTGAATAAAAATGCCGTTTATTCTGATCCGCACGAGCTAACAACATCTCTGCGATAGCTCCCGCAATATGACCATTTCCATCATCAAAAGTATGAATAGTATAATGGTACCCGAAATTTGGACCGGTAATTAAGATTGTAAAAAACATCTTAAATTGCCAAAATAATGACAAAGCAAAGCAGAAGAAAATTCACTGGAGACTTCAAGGCGAAAGTAGTCATGGAAGCCTTAAAAGAGCGTAGTACAGTTGAAGAACTAGCTAAGAAGTATGATTTGCATCCCACACAAATCAATACATGGAAACGAGAGGCGGCAGCCAAACTTGCCAGTGCGTTTGATTCAGAATCTGGAAACAAACAACAGGAACAACAAGCTGATCAACTGGAGAAATTGTATGCACAGATAGGTCAGCTTAAAGTTGAGAATGACTTCCTGAAAAAAAAATTGTAACCAGGTCATTATCCAGCCGTCGTTCCATGCTTGAACCAAATCATCCATACCTTAGTATTCGCCGTCAATGTGAGCTTTTAAAGCTGCACAGGAGTGGTTTGTATTATGTTCCTGTATCGGAGACAAGCGAGAATCTGGAAATAATGCGCATTCTTGACGCGCAATACTTTCTGACACCTTTCTATGGGGAACGTCGATTGATGGCTTTATTGCGTCTAAAAGGGTATAATATTAACAGAAAGAGAATAAGACGTCTGATGAAATTGGTAAACTGGAACACACTATTCCAGGAACCCAACACCAGTAAGCCGGATAAATCTCACAAAATATATCCTTACCTGCTCAAAGGCATCGATATCAATAAAGCTAACCAGGTTTGGTGTTGCGACATTACATATATTCCGATGAAAAAGGGCTTCATGTATTTATGCGCCATTATTGATGTACATACCCGCTACGTAGTCAACTGGGGCATAAGTAATACCATGAATGCAGAGTGGTGCAGAGATATTGCAGATGTTGCAATTTTGAAACACGGTAAGCCGGAAATATTTAATACAGATCAGGGCAGTCAGTTCACCAGCGAAGTGTTTACCGGTCTGTTAAAAGAACATGAAATCAAAATAAGCATGGACGGGAAAGGTCGGGCACTGGATAATATATGGATCGAACGACTGTGGAGGAGTGTTAAATATGAGCACATTTACCTGAACGTACACGAAGATGGTCTTTCGCTCTATCAGGGGCTGAAAGGATATTTTAATTTTTATAATCGTACGCGTGTGCATCAATCATTGGATTATTCAACCCCAATAGAAGCCTATATGGCCAAAGCCGCATAATCCCCTGCCGGGGGCTTGTGCCAAATGATTCACAGGGCAAAGCCCAGTAAATCATTTAACACTTAAAAGCTTAAAAGGAACGATTACCGGTCCTAAGACTGGGGACCACCATATAGTAACAACCCATTGATATGCAATGGCAGTCATTATGATTTGTCAGTTGAAGAGTCGGTTAATTATAGCATTTTGAACAAAGGGGAGATATTCTTCATAGATGGTTGACGCCCTAATTGCAGTTAGCTTACCAATTTCTTCTGGGATTACTATTTGAAACTCCTCCGTATTAACCCATCTAACTTGAATAACAGGGTCAATTACAGGCATTGGATCAGCTGCAAAAATTCTATTAAAAACATTTTGAATAATCGGATGAGTAACTATACCTATTCCTTTAACTCTAATTATTCTCGACCCCGGCTGATTGCTTTTTAAATAGATTATATCTCCAGCCTTTAGGTAAGCGAGCGATAAATAAACATCTTGTGCATCATCGTGGCTCCATCCAATTTCATAATTTCCATTCTCAAAAAATGATTCTCTTTGTTCAACATTGCCATCCCAAACAGAACCAACTCCAAAAATAGCCATGCTAAATATGTTTTAAGGTTAGAGATTGATACGAATATAGGATTTTCCAACCGTTACTTAATATCAATCTTCTCTTCGGCTATACCTGTAGCTTTTCAAAGGTTAATGAAAAAGGTTATCAGTTAATCCTAATTGGGAATGGTTGAATTGTATGTTCTTATTCTATCCTGTGATGAAGGTAAAACAGGTATTTAAGGGTCGAAATATGACGATTCTATTGATTACAAGTTTACATTAATTCGGTACTAAATGCCGGCACCATCTGTTGTATTTGCGATCGGGGTATTCCAATTCCCTTTGCATCCTGTTCCCAATTACTAACAACGCTGGTTACCTCTGTTAAAATTCTGGTCATTTCAGTTTGCCCTAATTGGAAATAATCTCCGACTTGAAAAGCAAGTTTATAGTTCAATGTGTTATCATCCAAATCGACATTCAATGCAAGACCATTTTTGTCGATTGATGGATTTAAGTCATATGCCGGAGAAAGTCGCCAGCCTGCGTCAGTCAGAATGAAACCATGATTACGGAGATGATCATCCGTATTAGATACACTCATATTGAAAACAATTCGCCGCCAAAGCTGATGAAGGTCCTCCATCGGAGCTGCTCCCTGATATTGAATAAACTCTGCAATTTCAAGGTAACTGGAAGTTTTGTCACGAAGTAACTGTTCTGTATATCCCAACATTGTCATTGCCGAAGTAAAATGAATGCGATCAGCACCTTCCCGATCAAATCGTTTTGTTAAGAATGTCTTATATGGTCCATAAATTTGCTCTACTTTGCAATCTGACATTTTTATACCAGATTTCACAGCTAGACGGTATGTAAGATATTCCCAGGCTGCTTTATCAATTGTATCATTCTTTGCCGGGAATTTAGCGATCCAGAGTTGCCCTTTTTCATCAATGATATTGGCTTTGGGCCTTGCCCCACCTAATGAAGAGCCAGGCGCAATTAATAATTCAAGCCATTCATTACTAACTTCTTCATCTGTCTCAAATTTTTCTGCACTTTGCTGCAGCTCACGAATATGTGCCCATGGGGGAATGGGCTTTTCATTATCGTTATTCAAAAAAGGTCCATCAGGATGAAGTTTGAAGCGCAATGCTCCCATTCTTGTAAAGTCACTAACCTGGAGGAGATAGTCCAAATCGGTTAAACGTGGTCGGTGCTCATTTTTTTCTCTTACTGATTGTGCTGCTTTTCTCTGCATTAATCTTCTACCCCAGGTGTCTGGCATAGAATCTACAAACACACCAAAATTCTCCTTTTCTATTGGATATTGTGTGCCCGTATACCATCCTATTTCCGGATCCAGCAACAACTGCTCTGCAGACTCAAGCCAGTCCTTATGGTATTTAAAACTGAATTGTTGCCCCGTTTTACCTAAATCTGCGGAAAGCGAACCAATGAGCTTAGGTTGAGCCATGCCTTTCCAATGTGCATATACCCAAATATCAGTTTTGGCCATATTAATTAGTTCTTATTCAGTAATCTCAAATCCTGTAGTTTTCTTCCAATAGGATCCTCTTCCAGCAATTTTGTTATTTCATTCTGAAGACCCAGGACTCTTAATACATTTATAAACGCGCCAATGGAAACGGAAGGGCTTCCTTGCTCTATCGCTCTTAGTGTGCCCCTATCAATAGCTGCACGCTCTGCAACTTGAGTAGCAGTTAATTTACGACGTTTCCTTGCAAGCGCTATCCTGTTACCAAAATCTTCCAGTAGAATCTGCTGCTTAGGAAAAAGAATATGCTTTTTTGACTTCATTTTGATGCATATTTTCATCGAAAATACAAATATTGAAGAAAATATTCCCAATTTTAGTTTAATATAAAATTAGAATTGAGGTATAACTGACTAATGTTTTCCGCAAAAGCGCGTCATTTGGTGGAAATATTCACCATAAATACGGTTTAATAGTACATAATATTGAAATTGATAGCTTGATTCCCGTCAATCGAAACAGGAGCAATCTTGCTTTGGAGTTAGCGTAAAATCAGAATAGATGAGTACACAACAGTTTTATATAACCTGAGTTCAATAGCTTGTTTCGCTAATAAAAACATATATTTTAGATAAATCTTCCACAAATCGGTTCGAAAGTTGTCCCCGGTAGCCAGCTAAATAAACTGTATAGTTTAGCAAAATACTAGGGGCCTTCAGATGAGAAATCTGGAGGCTTTTTTGATTTTGGGGCTGTTCGAGATGGAAATATCTTGTTGGGTTAGAATGATCTGAGAACAAAATTGGCCAGTCATACCATGAATGATTTTTGACTGTAACAGGTCCGGGGGGGGCGAATGCCTCGTTCTCCGCTAAATAAACCGGGAGGTTTAGCAGAAGATTGAAGGCCTTCAGATGAATAATCTGGAGGCCTTTTTGATGTGCGCCAGGCATGGTTATAAGCTCTAGGGTGTAAGTCCTGAATGAGCGTTGCAGTACGTATCATTAGCCAAAGGCAAGGGTGTCGTGGGTGACCACGAATCTGAAGGAAGCTGGCGGCAAACATTCGAGCCCACGAATAGAAACGGTATACAAGGCAAGGCATGGTGGGTGATGTCGCATCACAGACAAAAGCCCTATACTGTACGGAACCATGTTGTGTAAATACCGGGGCTACATGAATGGAAAGCGTATAACCTTACCCTGGGAGATCTGCTGGCAATCCGGCAGAGGTATGAGAGAATACCGAAGCGGAAACAGAAGTCAGAATAAAGAATGGCTTCAAGGTGCCATCAGAAGTCAGCCGAGGTCATAGTAAGCCGGCAACGAGCTGCATCCCGAAACGAAGGCAAATGCAGAAGTCTCACAAAAGGAAGAAGGACCGAATGTTAGAATGGCGAAAATGAACAAGCCGTTTATGAGCGAGGCGATTACAACGGAAGAACACTGGAAAACTACCTGTGCGAGGATAAGCCGGAAGCTGAAAGTAAAACACAGGAGGAGTTGAGCCTCACCATGCAACCAATGGGAGTGACGCCGGGATGATTTTTTTTTTCAAAGTAATAGTATGCTGGAAGAAATATTAGATATCCGCAATGTACAAAAAGCCTTTAAGCAGGTAACTGCCAATAAAGGAGCGGGCGGTATAGATGGTATGCAGACCGATGAACTTCGTGACTACCTGAATACGAACTGGCAGACGTTGCGGACCAGTATTTTAGAAGGCACATACGGCCCCCAGGCAGTTAAGAAAGTAGAAATAGACAAGGAAAATGGCGGCGGTAAAAGAATGTTGGGAATACCTACTGTAATCGACAGGCTAATTACCCAGTCAATATCCCAATGGCTAAGCCCACAGTATGAAGGGGAGTTTTCCAATTATAGCTATGGGTTTAGAGAAAACCGGAACGCTCATCAGGCATTGTATCAGGCACAAACAAACCTGAACGACGGCTATGAATGGGTAGTGGAGTTGGACTTAGACAAGTTTTTCGATCGGGTGAACCATGACCGGCTAATGTCGCTTCTGGCCCAAAAGATAGCTGACAAGAGGACACTGAAACTACTGCGCTCATACCTGAATTGCGGAATGATGGAAAATGGGGTTGTGATAGCACGTAAGGAAGGCACCCCTCAAGGCAGCCCGCTATCCCCCCTGATGAGCAACATTGTTTTAAACGAACTGGACAAAGAGTTAGAGGCAAGAAGCCACCGGTTTGTACGGTATTGCGATGACTGTAGCATCTATGTGAAAAGTGAAAAGTCAGCGACGCGCGTGCTGTCAACAATCACCGAGTTCATAGAAAAGAAGCTAAAGCAAAAAGTAAACCGTACAAAAAGTAAAGTGAGCCGTCCGATAGAGAGTACGCTTCTGGGTTTCTCTTTTTATCGAAGAGAGAAAGGGTGGGCAGTGCGCATTGCATCTAAATCGCTGAAAAAGATTAAAGAGAAGATGAAGGATCAAACGCAGCGTAAAGCCCCCGGCAAAGTGAAAGACAAGATAAAGAAGATGGAGTCCATAATAGTTGGTTGGGTGAATTACTTTCGGATAGCCACGGCCAAAAGCAGAATGGAAGAACTGGACAGGTTGGTAAGAACACGTCTAAGAATGGGAATATGGAAACAATGGAAAAGGCCATCAACACGGTGGAAAAACCTGAAAAGGTTGGGAATTAATGTGGGTAAAGCTTATGAGTGGAGCAACAGTCGTAAGGGCTACTGCCGCATTGCAAACAGTGCAATACTGCACCGAGCCTTGAACAACGGCTACTTTACTAAACAAGGGTATGTAGGGTTCGCTAATCACTATTACTGGAAAACAATTCACCAAACTAAGTTATTCTGACAAACCGCCGTATACCGGTCGGTACGTACGGTGGTGTGAGAGGACAGAAAGCCGGTATGACCGGCTTTCTTCCTACTCGATTTTGAGATCGAATTTGGTGGTCATGACTTAGATGATTTCAACTGTAACAGGTCCGGGGGGCGAATCCCTCTTTCTCCGCAAGCTTTAAAGCCTTCAAGTCGAAAGATTTGGAGGCTTTTGTATTTGGCCTTTCTTCTCACATAAATCGAAAATTTCTTCTATACTGAGAATTCATTAAATTACCTATATTAACAGTGTTTAATTTACTCCAAATATTCCATTCATGAATCCTTCGAAAACGCAAGTCCATTTGAGGAAGCAAAGAATTGAGCTGGAAAACAAGCTGATTGAAGTACAAATACGAGAAAAAGAAAAAGCACTAGCCTCTAAACAGAGAATCAACCAATCTTTATTAATAGCAGTGATAGGAGCGATAATTGGCATTCTGGGAACACTTATCAATACCATAATCCAACATAATAATGAAATACAACTTGAAAAGCAGAAACTAAATTCCTCACTTATTCTTAAGGCGATTGAAAGCAATGACAATTTGCAAAGCATTTCGACTCTAAAATTTCTATTAGCATTAAATCTTATTTCGGACGAAGGAGACTCTCTTAAACGAATGCTGTCTGATCCTGATAATTTTAGAAATATTCCGGCTCTATTAGCAAATCGATCTTTCATTACTATCACCGATTCTACTGGTAAAAGACTTGAAGATGTTGACGTATTTTACAACAAGATTTTTATAGGAAAAACAAGCAAGAATGGACAAGTGACCGCGGTTATTTCAAAAGTAAATCCTTCTGTTGGTGATATTGAAGTATTAAAAGGAGGAATAGAATATAGTTATGTCGATATTTTTACAAATGCATCAGACAGTATTACATTAAGGGTAATTCCAAGGTGAATATTTTGATAATCTCTCCTCCCTGATCTTGAGTATAAATTATTTATTCGGATGCTTAATCATAAATAGATTCCTCAAAATTCAGGTTGCGCATAATTTGCCAATTGTACGATGAGTCTACTAATTGCCTTTGGAAACAATATTGTAAGTGTTAAAAAAAATCTAAAGAAGGCACAGGTGTCGTAGATTAATTTCTAATATAGGGAAACAGTATTCCGTAAATCTAGCAATGAATTTTACTAAGGTATTTGTGAATCTTAGATAAATCTTCCAAATACTGGTTCGAACTTCGTTCCCGCCGTCCCTCTAAGAGTATGTTTAAAATTCTGATGGGCTAAAATTAGGAAAGTACGAATCGATCAATTAGTTTGGATTTACCACAAAACAAACTATGAGAACGAAGTTCACATTATTGACCGATTCGCACTGGAAAAGTATAGAAAAAATATTAACGGACAAAAGAAAGCGTAAATATAGCCTTCGAACTATCTTCAATGCTATATTATGGATTTGCAGAACAGGTAGTCAATGGCGTAATCTAAGCAGTGATTTCCCTTACTGGCAGATAGTTTATTATTATTTCAATAAATGGAAAAAAGCAGGTGTGCTGGAACAGGTGATGTTAAAAATGGTTAGAAAAGAGCGGATAGATCAGGGGCGAAATTATGCACCATCTGTCAGTGCTATCGATAGCCAAAGTATAAAGAAAACTGGATTCGTAAGTATAGAAACCGGGATCGATGGCGGTAAGCATATCAATGGTCGAAAAAGGCATCTTGCTGTTGATAGCTTAGGATTACCAATTGCGATAAGTGTCAGCGGCGCAAATATTCATGACTCAATTGGCGGTTTTGATTTGCTGTGGAAAATTGAAAAGGTTAGTCATAGGATGAAACTGATTCGTACAGATAAAGCATACCAGGGAGAGTTTAGCGATATGGTTGAGAATTATTACAAATGGAAGATGGAAATAACTCAGAAACCGCCGACAGTAAAGGGTTTTGTGCCACAGAAAGGTAGATGGCAGGTTGAACGATCATTCGCTTGGCTCAATAACTTCAGAAGATTGTCGAAGGATTATGAAAGGCTACCTGAATCATCTGTGGCTTTCATCCAGGTAGCATTCATTAGTATACTTCTAAAATAAGTAGAATTAGTTTTTAAACATACTCTAAGAAATTAAAAGCCTTCAGATGTGATCTGAAGGCTTTTTGTTGTGCGCCAGGCATGGTTATAAGCTCTAAGGTGTAAGTCCTGAATGAGCGTTGCAGTACGTATCATTAGCCAAAGGCAAGGGTGTCGTGGGTGACCACGAATCTGAAGGAAGCCGGCGGCAAACATTCGAGCCCACGAACAGAAATGGTATACAAGGCAAGGCATGGTGGGCGATGTCGCATCACAGACAAAAGCCCTATACTGCACGGAACCATGTTGTGTAAATACCGGGGCTACATGAATGGAAAGCGTATAACCTTACCCTGGGAGATCTGCTGGCAATCCGGCAGAGGTATGAGAGAATACCGAAGCGGAAACAGAAGTCAGCATAAAGAATGGCTTCAAGGTGCCATCAGAAGTCAGCCGAGGTCATAGTAAGCCGGCAACGAGCTGCATCCCGAAACGAAGGCAAAAGCAGAAGTCTCACAAAAGGAAGAAGGACCGAATGTTAGAATGGCGAAAATGAACAAGCCGTTTATGAGCGAGGCGATTACAACGGAAGAACACTGGAAAACTACCTGTGCGAGGATAAGCCGGAAGCTGAAAGTAAAACACAGGAGGAGTTGAGCCTCATCATGCAATCAATGGGAGTGACGCCGGGATGATTTTTTTTTTTTCAAAGTAATAGTATGCTGGAAGAAATATTAGATATCCGCAATGTACAAAAAGCCTTTAAGCAGGTAACTGCCAATAAAGGAGCGGGGGGTATAGATGGTATGCAGACCGATGAACTTCGTGACTACCTGAATACGAACTGGCAGACGTTGCGGACCAGTATTTTAGAAGGCAGGTACGGCCCCCAGGCAGTTAAGAAAGTAGAAATAGACAAGGAAAATGGCGGCGGTAAAAGAATGTTGGGAATACCTACTGTAATCGACAGGCTAATTACCCAGTCAATATCCCAATGGCTAAGCCCACAGTATGAAGGAGAGTTTTCCAATTATAGCTATGGGTTTAGAGAAAACCGGAACGCTCATCAGGCATTGTATCAGGCACAAACAAACCTGAACGACGGCTATGAATGGGTAGTGGAGTTGGACTTAGACAAGTTTTTCGATCGGGTGAACCATGACCGGCTAATGTCGCTTCTGGCCCAAAAGATAGCTGACAAGAGGACGCTGAAACTACTTCGCTCATACCTGAATTGCGGGATGATGGAAAATGGGGTTGTGATAGAACGTAAGGAAGGCACTCCTCAAGGCAGCCCTCTCTCCCCCCTGCTGAGCAACATTGTTTTAAACGAACTGGACAAAGAGTTAGAGGCAAGAAGCCACCGGTTTGTACGGTATTGCGATGACTGTAGCATCTACGTGAAAAGTGAAAAGTCAGCGACGCGCGTGCTGTCAACAATCACTGAGTTCATAGAAAAGAAGCTAAAGCTAAAAGTAAACCGTACAAAAAGTAAAGTGAGCCGTCCGATAGAGAGTACGCTTCTGGGTTTCTCTTTTTATCGAAGAGAGAAAGGGTGGGCAGTGCGCATTGCATCTAAATCGCTGAGAAAGATTAAAGAGAAGATGAAGGATCAAACGCAGCGTAAAGCCCCCGGCAAAGTGAAAGACAAGATAAAGAAGATGGAGGCCATAATAGTAGGTTGGGTGAATTACTTTCGGATAGCCACGGCCAAAAGCAGAATGGAAGAACTGGACAGGTTGGTAAGAACACGTCTAAGAATGGGAATATGGAAACAATGGAAAAGGCCATCAACACGGTGGAAAAACCTGAAAATGTTGGGAATTAATGTGGGTAAAGCTTATGAGTGGAGCAACAGTCGTAAAGGCTACTGCCGCATTGCAAACAGTGCAATACTGCACCGAGCCTTGAACAACGACTACTTTACTAAACAAGGGTATGTAGGGTTCGCCAATCACTATTACTGGAAAACAACTCACCAAACTAAGTTATTCTGACAAACCGCCGTATACCGGTCGGTACGTACGGTGGTGTGAGAGGACAGAAAGCCGGCATGACCGGCTTTCTTCCTACTCGATTGATTATATTCAAGCCCTTCAATGACGCGCAATAAACTATCATTTATATATTCCTTAAAAATATTAGAATATATCTGAGCAACAGCATTGCTGCGCCCCAAGGCCAACCGACAAGGTATAGCATGTTTTCCATTAAAATGACCAACTTTAGAGATAATTAACTCCCCCGGCATTAAATAGATATTAGGCTGTCCCGTGCCACAGATCCACTCCTCACACAATTTCTTATTCACCTTTACCCATTGTCCACGGCTATTCAGCATCTCTCTGTGCATTTGGCTCACACAGAAGGTAATCCCCAATGACACCGCTGTATCGTACAGATTACGTATTATGACCGTTGAAGCATGATAGTAACGGTTTGAGTCACAATAATGGTCAATGAATCCTTCTTTATTAAGATATTCCACCGGTTCGCATGCAGGAAATGAAGTATCGACTTGTACGGATACATTAGATGTTGAATATCTGAAAATGCAATATGCTGGGTATTCTTTGAACCTACATTCCCCGCGCCGCCAGTAACGCGTTCCAATATTTATAGTATCTTTTGAAGGCCCAAGGTAATAGATAGGAAAACCATCATCCTCAAAAGATTGTAAATACTCATTGGCACTACGGGAAGTATCTTCCAGTATAAATCCTCCTGTATGAGAGAAAGTGACCGGTAGAGGCTTGCGGAAGCAAGAGGAAACCAGCAGTATAAATGAAAGCATAACTCCTGTTCGCATAATCTTTGTATATAGATGTTAGACAGGAATTATTCCATAATGATATCAATTTGATCAATCAGGAGATATTAACGCCATTTTATTCATTTCACCAATAAAATCAAGCATTTTAAATAAATCATCCGTAAACCGGTTCGAAAGTTGTTCCACGCAGCCAGTAAAATAAAGAAGCCTTCAAGTCGTGAGATTTGAAGGCTTTTTTGAGGAAACTCGAAACCGACACTCATGATTTTTAGCTGATAAATTTGATTTTTATAACTATAGATATAATTCAACAGGCAGACATTAATCAGACATTCTTTTTTCGTCCTTTAGCGGAAGATGTCGTAATCTTTAAAATCTCTTTATCAAAATCGCTCTCAAAATTTTCGTCCTGTATTATCCTAAACTTCTGGTATTCTTCACCGGCTAATTTAATAGCGACTACATGGCTTACTTTGCCTGCATCCTTTAGTATCTCATATTCGTTAAATTGCAGGAAGGCATCCAAACGACTTATCCAATCTGTCATTTTCATAGAAATCTGCCTCGATGCCTGTAACTCAGCAAAGTCAAGATACATAGTTACAATACGTTCCAGTTCCTTAATTTCCTTTTCAATTAGATAATTCTTCGCAACACTGATATCTGTTTTAAGTATCTTACCGGACGGCGCATTTTTCCATGTTTGCAACCCCATATTGGGCTTGTCAGCATTAGCCCGCTCCGCAATAATTTGAGCAGCTGTTTTACCAGTAATAGCCCAATGTAATTTATTCTGTACAGTCTTGAAGAAGGTTTGTGTTATTTCAGAACCCTTGCTATAGTCGATACTGCATTGTTCATATATATCGGTTATTTTGAGATAAAATCTACGTTCACTTGCCCGTATCTCGCGAATACGTTCCAATAGTTCGTCAAAATAATCTTTGCCAAATGATTTTCCTTGTTTCAAGCGTTCATCATCTAACACAAAACCCTTAACGATAAATTCTCTCAGATTCCTGGTAGCCCAAATTCTAAATTGAGTAGCCTGCATTGAATTTACCCTGTAGCCGACAGCTATTATTGCATCCAGGTTGTAAAATTCCAATTTACGTTTTACCTGCCTTCCCCCTTCCTGTTGAACCGTTTCCAAAATGGAAATAGTTGACCCTTTATCAAGCTCTCCCGACTCATATATATTATTCAGATGCTTACTAATGGCAGGTACTTCTACTGCAAACAATTCAGCCATCCGTTTTTGAGTAAGCCAAAATGTTTCATCATTAAATATTACTTCTATTCTTATATCTCCTGCAGGTGTACTGTAGAAAATAATGTCGTTATATTGAAATGAATTTTCGTTTTCCATTTAAAATGATATCGTATAATTAGGTTGTGTTTTTGGCCAATATGATAATTTAAGACATTGATTTACAACTCCAAAAATCATCTTCTTTTACTTCACTTTATGAAGTTATTTTATTGGTAGCTGATTAGCAAATCAAATGTTGAAGCATCCATGTCAGGCCACTTTGAATGAAATCCGGCAGGTTCGTTTTGCACACTTAAGTTCAACAAAACTCAACTCAAAACTAAGAGGTAACAAGGCGGTCGAGTATTCCACAATTATCAATAACTAGTTTCAGAATGAATAATATCTCTAATGAAACGGTGAATTTTAGATAAATCTCCTACAAACAAGTTCGAAACTTGTTCCCTCCGCCCCGCTAAATAAACCGAGCGGTTCTACAAAATATTAAAGGCTTTCAGATGAATAATCTGAAAGCCTTTAATATTTTGTAGAATGTTTAAACAGATATTTTAATGTATTTAAAACTAATTAAATATCCCGTTGGGAAATGAGATAATTGAGGGATTTGAGATTAAAATCGTTGTTCATCAATAACTTAAAATCTTTCATTCTGTCAACAACAGGTATCACTCTGTTTTCAAACTCTTCACAGGGTCGGTCAGGGCCGCTTTGACCGACTGAAAACTCACCGTTATGAGTGCAATCAGAATAGCAATGAACCCCGATACCACAAATATCCACCAGCTAAGGTGTGTCCTGTAGGCGAAATCCTGGAGCCATCTGTTCATAGCCCACCACGCAATAGGCGATGCAATAAGGATAGACACCAGCACCAGCTTTACAAAATCTCCGGACAACAATGTAGTAATATTCCTCACACTGGCACCTAATACCTTGCGAATACCGATCTCCTTGCTTCGTTGTTCGGCCATAAATGCTGAAAGAGCGAATAATCCTAAACAGGCAATGATAATGGCTAATATTGCGAAACTTGTAAGAATAATGCCGACGTGCATTACATCAGCATACATATGGGCGAACTCCTGATCGAGGAAAGTATAGCGAATTGGTTGATCAGGTGAGAATTTTTCCCAGAGGGCCGAAACTTCAGCGACGGTATTTTGCACATTTGCTCCATTGAACTTCACCAGCATCATTGATGAACTGAAACCGAAGTGAAGTACTAAGGGGGAAATATTACTGCGCAATGATTCGAAGTTAAAGTCTTGTACAACGCCGATGACCGTAAGGACACCGCCGTTGCTTATGCGCGTACCAACCGGATTTTTCAAACCAAGTTTTTGGACCATGGCTTGATTGATAATGACTGATTCTCCTGTCGTGTCACCTGGCATATCATAAGAGAAATTCCTGCCTTCGACTAACTTAATGTCCAATGATTTTAGGTAATCTTCGTCTACCTGCCAAAACTGGGCCCCAACTCCCGGATCGATCTTTTCGCGTCCTTCCCTGACAAAAGTATTTTCGTTACGCAGCGTGCCATTTATCGGTAAATAATCGCTTATCGATACGCTTTTTACCGGGGCAATTTGGGTTAGTGCTGTTTTGAAATTTTTGATATTCTGATATCCCAGCGTATTTGTGCCGTGCAATACTATTACCTGGTCTTTATCAAAGCCCACCCTGTGATTCATGATAAAGTGCATCTGGCTGTAAATAACAATGGTGCCGATGATCAATATAATGGAAGTGGCGAACTGAAAGACCACCAAGCCGTTTCGCAATACGTTTCTTTTGCTGCCAACGCTGATACTACCTTTTAATACCTTCACCGGCTGGAAGCCCGAAAGATAAAAGGCAGGATATAATCCGGCAAGTACTCCAACTATGATGGAAGAAGCCAGGAAAACCGGCACAAACCACCATTCAAGCCATGGCATTATAAGAGACTTCAACGCGATGGTATTGAAAAAGGGCAATAACAGCCACGCTATAACGATGCCTAAAATAAACGAAATGAGACTGTAGATCAGCGATTCGGTAAGAAACTGCATAATGAGGCTACTGCGATATGAGCCCACAACTTTGCGCAGACCTACCTCTTTGGCGCGGCTAGCCGATTTTGCAGTCGAGAGATTGATAAAATTGATGCACGCAATAGCCAGGATGAATATCGCAATAGCGCCGAATAGCCAGATAAAGCGTATATCTCCGTTCGTTACTCCATCCGAAAACTCTTGAGAATGGAGGTTAATATCTTTTACAGGTTGCAGGTGGAAAGAGACCTTTTTAACTTCATTTTCAGGATCTTTTACGCCCCCTCTGCGGAATTGAGATAGCAAGTAATTTTTTCTTATGTCAACGTTGAGTTTTTTCTCAAATGCTACCACATCTGTGCCGGCTTTCAGTTTAATGTACTGGATATAGTTGAACCAAGTCCAGTCATCCTGCTCTTTCTCCCCAAATTCCATCCCGGTCAATGTAATGAAAATGTTGAATGGATGTAAATGCGAGTTTGCAGGAATGTCGGCCATCACAGCGCCGATGCGATAGGGGCGAGACTTATCACTGTCAAGGTACATTACCTGGCCAATGGGGTCCTGGCCATGATAGTACTTGTCGGCCATAGTTTTGGAAATAACCATTGTCAGTGGCTCCTTTAAAGCAGTTCTGCCGTCGCCGGATACCATCGGCAATTGCAACGCATCCAGGAATGACTGATCAGCGTAAATAATGCCCTGCTCGTAAGTGTTTTGAACCTGGTCGGCGCGGCGCAGCTCTGCCTGACCCACGTATGAATTAACTGGTCTGATGCGCCCTGCATAGGCAACTTCAGGGAAATCATTCTGAATAGCCTTCGACATTGGCGCAGGCCATGCCAATCCTCTGTCTACTTTACCGTCTCCACAAAGGCGGTAAATGCGATCCGCGTCAGGATACATACGGTCATAATTCATCTCATCATGAATATATAGCCCTATCAGCAAACAAGCAGCGATGCTCAGGGCTAATCCCCCGATTTTGATCGCCGCATACATTTTTTCCTTACGCAGCTGGCGGTAAGCGATCTTAAGGTAAAGTCTTATCATGTTATTGCGTTTGGATGTTTCAGGCCCCCAGGTTGGTTGGCTTTCCGAACGCAATAATACTGGTCGTATTCGAGACCAGGGTGCCAGCTTATCAATTGGCACCTCTTTTTTCAACATGTTTTTGTATTCCACCGGGGTTTTGCCGGTCATCTCTTTGAATACACGGTTGAAAGTCGTTTTCGAATTAAACCCGGACTCATAGGCGATCGCCAATAACGTGAGCTGGTCGCAGGCGGGGTCATGCATTTTCAGGACAACTTCACGAACCCGAAATTCGCTTATAAAATCACTGAAGTTCTTATCAAGTCCAGTGTTAATAATCCTGGATAACTCATGCGGATGTATGGTCAACTTCGCGGCAAGTGAAGCCAATGTAAGTTCAGCATCCTCGTAGAGCCGATTGGCTGCCACGATTTCTTTTAGTCTCCGGCCTTTCACTTTTGCATCCGATTTATCAGCTATCGGCGTCGTTAACTCAACATTGCTACCCGGTTTTAACATCACTTCCACCGCTATCCCAATCAGTACAATGACAACAGCTAAATAGAAAGTAGCACTAAACATGGATAACATACAACACCAGCTCAGCAAATGTAACGCCTTGTCCAGTCGCCGGAAAGCAACGCGTGGTCTGTCCATCATCACCAGCTGCAGCCGGCCATAGAAATCCTCTATCAGCCGGCGCGATAGATACAAATAGATGATGGTCGAACTTAGAACCTGCCAAGCCGGCATCCACCCCGCCATAAGTAAAGGGCAAAAATACAGCATATCTTTCCGGATGAACTGCCGCTCTGGATAAGTTAGTTGTCGTATATATAGATAAAGCAGCGGTCCCAGCGCTGGTATAAAAATTGAAGTAAGCCTACCAGTCTCCAATACAATTACAACCAGCGCTAAACTTAAAAACAGGTTAGCTTTTTTATCGACCCTTTTTGCGAATCCCAAAAGTATTGCAAGTGTTAGCCCCGAAAAAAGGGTTGCCATGCAGGCTTGGTTATACAGGTTCGTGCGGCATATATAAAGAGTCATGTAAATTAAATGCCTCAATCATTATTCCAAATAGATAAACTATTGTTTCATAGTATATTATGAATTTTTCTTTTGGATGTTTTGTTACAGAACCGGACAGTCAATGTTCGCTTTTGAATTATGACGACTTAGAGAGGATTAACGCTTAATTAAGATGAGGCATCATGATCAGAAAAGATAGGCAAGTTGTACGGTTGCAGAAAGATTTAAAATGCGTGTAAGCTAAACAGCTTACATACATTTTAAACTTTAACCCCGTAAATGAAGTTAACATATCATTAAATGCCCTTTTAGAGAACGCCGCATTCCGCATAACCGGGAGTATTATAAATGATAAAACTTATGTAACTTATTTCTTGACAAAAAATTTATTTATACAAAAAGATCATCCATCGTTAAACTATTCTGAACTATGCCATTAGAATAAACGTTTTTTACTATACCATAAGTAGTGATCATAGTTAAAAAAATAGATTTATTGGTATGTGTCGCGGTTCGAAAAGTGTCTATTTTAGATGATAATACTTCCCCATATTTCTTATCTATGGTAAAAGAAGTAATAGAGAACTTCATTTCACAAACGTTTATCACATCATCCTTTCTGTCTATTATCAAATCTATCTGGTGCTTTTTCCCGTTATCCGTATTTATCCATGATGAACAACTTGTTTGCACGCCACTGATGCCAAGAGCATGTTTAATTTCCGACAGATGTGCAAAACAAACCTGCTCAAATGCATAGCCACTCCATGTTCTCTGCTGTGGAGTATTAAGTCCATTAATCCATTCGTTCTCATTCAGTGCATGACTTCCCCGTATGAATTTGATATAAAATAAGGAATAAAAATCACTTAGCTGATAAAGGCTATGTTTCTCTTTTTTACCAAAGGAGGTATACCTCCTTATAAATCCACTCTCCTCCAATTCGTTTAATATTTTTGTTGTACTTCCCGCATTAGCCAGCCCTGTATTATTAATAATTTCAGAACGTGTTAATCCCTTAGCTTTTGTGCTTAATGTTTCAATTACTGAAAGGTGTTTTTCAGCCTTATTGAATAAAGAGGTGTATAAATCCGTAAATTCTTCTTTCAATAGCCCATCCCGCTGAAAACACAATCGGTTTATATTCAGAGTAGCACTCATGCCAATATCTACATGATCAAGATAAAACAGGACACCTCCCATCACCATATACAATTGAATTAACTGATATCTGCTAAATACTCCACCACGACTCTGAAAGAAGGTTTCACATTCCCTTAAGGTAAAGGGTTCAAGGCGTATTCTGTGTGTTACTCTATTATGGAGTCCTCCTTTATTATGAATCAGTGTATTGATCATCCATGAAGCAGCAGATCCACATACAATAAGGATAACATCATTTCTTGCACTGGCAAATAAATTCCAGAAATAGTCGAGTGCGGGAAGAAACCCAGATTGTGCAGTATCCAACCAGGGCAGTTCATCCAGAAATACTACTTTTTTTTGCTTATTGTTTTGGGATAATAGTTCTTCCAGTTGTGCAAAGGCTTCAAACCAATTTTCCGGAATGGGAGTAGATAGATTAGAGTTGAACCTTTGTAATGCTCTATGAAAGTTAGACAAATTTTGTTGCAGGTTTATATGGGCGACCCCTGTAAGGTAAAATGTAAAATCCTGCTGAAAAGCCTCTCTAATTAAAAATTTTTTACCAACCCTTCGCCGGCCATATACAGCAACAAATTGTGATTTGTTAGAAAATTTCACATCTTCAAGCACCTTCAATTCTTTTTCCCTACCAATAATTCTACCCATAACTACCAATTTGGCTTTAAATACACAAAATTTGACACTTAGAGCCAATTTGATACTCACTTTGGCTCTAAGTGTCAAATTGATCTGGATAAAGCCAATTTGACAATGAATAAACAAGGATTTAGTTTCTGCACAGTGTCATAAAATGGAGGGTATTCTTCAGGTTAAATTTTTGAACAAATTTCTCATACAGCTCCTCATTTATTTTCTCTTCTATAAACCGCTCTTCCAGATTTTCAATTTTCTGTTCTAATTCGGTTAATCTTGTTTTATATTGTTTACCGTTTTCCTCCCTTGATACATTAATTGTTTTCTATAGTTTCCTTAACTGAAGCTGGAAAACGTCGATGTATTTCTCAGCAAGGGTTATTTCGCTCAATATTGTTGTGAATAGTTCATGCAACTTTTTAGCACTCACGTTACAGGGAGTTGGTTTTGCTTTAAATGTTAAATATGATGTTCATGTGAGATTTGATAAATTAGCAAATGAGAAGTTATATGACAAACTTGATCTTGAATACAGTGAAGTGTATTCATCAACTAACCCGGCATATAAAGTATACAATTCTCCAACCTTGCTGCGACCTGGGCAACCTCTGGAACTGGTTTTGAACAAGATAAGGTGGTGGTTAATGATATTTTTTCCATGTACTCGCCTTTTGGATATGGTGTTGAGGCAATGCTTGCTCATGAGGTTGGACTTCATAATATGATAAGATTGAATCATAAACCCTTTACCGACGGTAGTGGAAATGCATTCGCTTATTATCCGGAGACCAGAACATTAGAAAGTAATGAACCTGGTTTAATAATGCCCACACCAGAAAATACAAAACTATTGCTTAATGATTATTTTTTAAAAAGATCAGCTGGCAAAACGGGAGACGAATATAAGTTACCTCCTCTGAATTCAATTAAATAAGATAAATACTATCATGATTATAAAGTTCATTTCATTGTTTTTTATAATGCAGGTCATAGCACAACTTGCTTTTGGTCAATTAAATGGTGATCCGTTAGCCGATTTAAAAATGGTAGATACTGTTGAGGGGCTTTTCTTATGTGAAATAGATGCACCTCTAAAATGTTTGAACCGATTAGATAATTTAGAAAGCCAAGCTATAATAAATTACGATTCAACTTTGTTAAAGCATAATTTGGAACAATTGTACCGTAAAGGTCTGTATTATTACCTGGACCATTATAATCGGCAAAAAATAACTCTTTATACTCAATTGATATCAGATAAGCAGTCGGTAATAGAATTGTACAAACAACTACATGATTTAACCGTGCTCAATGATGAAACAGCTTTAGCTACTGCGGTATATGATGGTACCGGCTATCTTAGGTATAAGAAATTTTATGCAAAGTTTTTGTGTGTAGATCTTGGGATGGTAGCTAACATGATTCCAATAATTGATAAAGGAGAATGTACTTATACTAACGAAGATAACCTTATAGATACTAAGTATATCGTCAAGGTTTTGGAGTTTAATATTTTTTAAGAGTGTTGTAGGGATAAAAGATAACCCTGGGAATCATAAGCGAAGATATAATAGGAAAATGGATAATGCAAGCTTTAAGCCTTCACGTCGAAAGATTTGGAGCCTTTTCGGGTATTGTGAAAAACTTGAAACTGACGCTAATAGTTATTATTGTTGATAGAACTTAACAGGCAAACGTTGTAGTAAAATGTACTGCGAACCGTAATTTTCTTTGCTTTCATACAACGAATTAAGTTGTCTGAGATATGATCATTACCGGAATGAATCAATAGATTCATCCGCTTGAAATAATTTTGTAGCAGTGTAGTCTTCCCGGTTATAGCAATTGGTCATGATAGGTACCTTAGTGAACGCGGAGCCATCGATACAAAATGATCACTGCCGCGGTGATATCACCGCAGTAAGAATAAGGTTTTCAATAGATGAATGAGGGAACGTGTTTATGACAAGGTCATTTTCCCGTAAAGTATGTCTTTATCCCATCTTCAGCTCCCGCACGGTTTCATTCCCAGGCAAATCTACCGCCACTATCACCAGTTTTCCACCTTGTGATACTGTGCTTACCTTATAAGACCAACTTACGCCATTTCGGCTTAAAATGGCCTTTCCCCGCTCCAGGATAACACCCTGGGCATCCTCCACTCTTACATTCACCTCCGCTACCCTGAATTCATTCTTCGCTGTCACAACCACGGTCTCTGCTTCGAATTGAATATCCTGGATCTCTGGGGACTGATAAGCATCTCTGACCGCCATATTAAAAGCATTCTGCCCAGGGCCAGCCAGGGACTTATAATACGCCTTTATTTCAGGATCCATAATGATCGCTTTGGCATAAGCTACTGCCACTTTCATCTTATACCTGGCTTCTAACTGCTTTGTGGTAGGCTTCCCCTTCGAAGGACCACGCTTTTTAGCGATGATGATCTGACCATTTCGTTCGTATATCACGAACTCATTGCCGAGTACACCCCGGACTTTATCTAATAGTAAACTGTCTTTTACTATGGCCATAACAAACAATTTTGAGGTTACAATACAATGTTAGCTTTTTCTGGTGAGATATGGTCCTTCTTTAACATTAAATGAGTACTAAAATATTATTGTAAGATCACCAGAATATCGATTGGATATTGAGATACTATTTTAGTGCCCTTTAAATGATCTTTAAACACCGTTATATAAGGCTCTTTGTCTTATACACGGTTCCTCGTCGGGAAGATGTGTACTGTATTTGAAGCGAGCCGCAGCGGCCATTATGCCAGGTTAACAAGGAGACCATCAAAGCTTTCAATAGATAACAAGGCACTATGCGAGGAAATAGAAGCAATATATCGTTCCGGTAAAGGCCGGTATGGAAGCCGGAAAGTATCATCTCCTGGATAACGCTGACTGTAACCGTTTTCGTGGCATGATCCTAAGACAGCACATTTATTAAAAAGCCTCCCCTTTTCTATTGTCTAAATTCAAGATAGATGCCATGTGTAAGTGCCGGAGATATTAATACACTGTTCTTGCTTTCACTGCCATTGATACCTGACAGTTGTAAGATCGTCTTCAATTTTTTCAGATCTTTAACCTTTACAGTGGCCCCTATTACCTGGTGATGCGGGATTAACTGTTGGGATGCCGGTAATAAAATAACTTCGCCCTCTTTCAAGATTGCTATTTGCGCAATTATTCCTGAGAACATTTTTTTCTGTTTGATTTTTATTCCGAGCTTTTTAAAAAGCTGAAGGTAGCTGGGAATGTGATCTGTGGCCAGCCAGATACTACTGAGGGTGTAGGCTGTGTTGCTGTGGGCGAAATGTTCGGGTTTGTCGGTTGGAGAGTGATTTCTGGAACCGAAAAAGAGTGGGTGTAAAATGTTGGTGTCAACTTGTTTGGTTAGTTCCTCGGGATTAGTGGCAAAGAGTCCAAAATAAACGGGCCCTTCTCCTTCTTTTAAAGAATTGTAATATTCGGTTGTCAGTGGATCCAGGGGTTGGGGTGCTGTAATGAGTTCAATTTCTGTACCATTTGGAAATTTGATGTGTTGATTGCGGATACCGTTTTGATGGAACCTGCCGGGCTTAATAGAGAATCCTAATTTTTTATAGAAATTGGTGGCGCTGTCAAGGTTATTAACTACCACAGGAATATGGTCGATGCCTATGATCGTATCTTTTGGAACAGGTATAAGTGATAACGAGAGCAGGGCGAGGAAGAGATGCTTTTTCATTATAATTGCTGTTTGCTTTTAATGGGTATTGAGCGACGTCGAAATTTAAATAGCTTCCAGCAGTAAAGATGGATAAATTTTACTAGAACTCATTTCGTAATTACCATTTAGGTATTGATTATCAATTTAAAATACCTGTTTATGAAATGAGTTCTAATAGGGACTTGAAATTTAGATAGCTTTTCCATAAAGTGGTTTGAATATTGCCCCCTTGTAGGCGCTAAAATGTAAGCCTTCAATGCGAAAGATTGGGGGTTTTTGTTTTACCCATAATTAGCAACGCATTTACTCATGCGTTCTGAATGTCTTCTGAGTAGCTTCCTGGCCCTCTGGCACGAATGTAGGCATGATAGCCAGGAGCGTTTTTCCGCCGTTATCACCAGGTGACCTTAATCCAAAACCTGACCATCCTGAACTCCAGTATAGTATTAATTCCTTCCAATAGGGAATATCCCTGGCCGGTAACTTTAACCTTTCAAGATCCAATATCTCCTTTAATTCATTTCTATACTTACTATAATAACATTGATCTTCTTCATCAAACTCCGGAATTATGAGATCCAGGTGCCCGGGGATCTCATTTAACAAATATAATCTGAGATCCCATCCATACACAATTGTATCAGACCCCCAAACAGATAATACAGGACGATCATGAAGATCATCCCCACTAACTACAAACCTGTGTGACCTGATCGGGAGTAATTTCGGTGCCTTCGCATACCAGTCGGCAAAGATGCGCTCCTTCTCTTCTACAGACGATGGTCTGGGCCCCCAGGACTTTAACCATACCCCGCTGGATGACGATACATCATCAAATATGGTACGATAAGGCCAGGACAATCTGGAAACAAGTTCTTCCTCCTCTTCTATCCAATTGTAAAAAAATGATCTTTGATGAGTTATTGTTTTCCCGTCTTCTTCATACTCATCTACCTCTTTCCTATCTGTTGTATGCAGGATGCGTAAGAAAGCTCTATGTTCCGGTGTAAAATTGATGCTATACTTTGCTTCGATGGAATCGATCTGGTCATCGGTCATTCCAATCCACTTAGCACCCTCCGCCCATGCGGGACAGGTAAACCCCTCAGGACGGCTCGGGGAATTACCTTTGTTCCAAAATGCTTCTGTTCTTTTCTTCACCCAGTAAAAAAACTCAGTGTAATCTTCAGAAATAAATAAGGTTTGTTCTTTGGTCATAGGAGAAAAAAGATCTGTTTATTGATAGACCATTAATTAAAGTTACTGATTCCGGGTTAATGGCTAAATCATCAGCCAAACTGAGGCTGTCCTGGATTGATTATTATAATTGAACCACTTATTGTTCAGGGAATCGGTGGATTTGATACAAATCTAAATAAAAGATCATTCAACACAGTTCCTTATAGCCCGCAAGAAGCAATACCTGGCGAGGGCGAAGCACCAGCACCAATATTGATTTCATTGAGATTTCTAAGGAAGTACTAATTGAGCGGGCTACCTATGGCGATAAAGTAGTAAAGACTCCCAATATAGATCAACTGGCAAAAGAGGGTATCCGATATACCAATGTGTTTACAACTGCAGGTGTTTGTGCACCCAGCAGGGCAGCTATTGTAACAGGAATGTACCAGACATCGATCGGTGCACAACATATGAGAACACTTCCGGGTGGTTCTGGTGCTAAGAAAGATTCGTTGATCACACCTTATTCCGCTGTGATACCTGATTATGTAAAGTGTTTCCAGGAATACCTGCGGATGGCCGGATATTATTGTACCAATAATGAAAACAGGATTACCAGTTCGAAGCACCGGTAACGGTTTGGGATGAGAATGGCCCTGCGGCTTCCTATCGTACCCGGCCTGGAGACAAACCCTTCTTTTCTGTGTTTAACTTTTTCATCACGCATGAATCGCAGATATTCTTATGTAAAGACAGCCTGTTGGTACTTCCTGAAAACGTGAAGGTGCCACCTTATTACCCGGACACAAAGGTAATAAGGCATGATATTGTCCGGTTGCTGACCAATATTGAAATAATGGATCAGCAGGTAGGCTCCCTGATCAATATGCTTAAAAAGGATGGTTTATATGATAATACGATCATCTTCTTCTACAGTGATCATGGTGGATCACTACCCTGGATGAAAAGAGAGATCCTGGAACGGGGTACACATATTCCTTTCATTATACGGTTGCCACATGCTGAAAGAGCTGCAACGACTAATGATGATCTGGTCAATGCCGCGGATTTTGCTCCTACAGTCCTTTCGCTGGCAGGTGTCAGTATCCCTGCGTATATGCAGGGGAAGTTTGGCCAATTCATGATCACTGTTTTCAATGAGTGGGTAAAAAAGGTATCAACTGGGTAATATTCACCAGACCTCACTCAGGACAATGGCCCAGTTGCCGGAACAACAGCAATTTGGCCGGGATAAATATAATAGTTTACCGATGCAATGTAAGACCTGTGAGGTACAAAAGTATTGCAGGGGAGAATGCCCAAAGAACAGGTTTTTAACAACTGCAGATAATGAACATGGCTTGAATTACCTGTGTGCAGGGTATAAGCGTTTTTTCAGGCATGCGAAGCCTTATATGCAGTTTATGGCGAATGAGATTGCTCATCCTCCGGCCAATGTTATGTCCAGGTATAAAATATAGCGTTGATTCTTATTTATTTGTCAGGAGATTCCTCCTGACAAATCTTAAAAGAAAAATTGCTCGGAAATAATCTTGCCATCTTTAACTTCATATACCGCCACTTCATCAAATTTATGCCTGCCCATTCCTTTTAATGAAACATCCATCCCCATGGTGCAGGCAAAGAATGAGCCGGCGACAATAGCTGGATTTGTATATGATCCATGCATCTCTTCGATCATATCATGAAACTGCTTTCCTTTTGCTATAATATTATCCAGTCCTTGCACACTTGGAAAAGGTGCATTGGCTGGTTCAATACTTTTCGCATCGCTGCTAAATAGTTCATGGAGAATTTCGTCGAACATGCCTGCCTGCGCCAGTTCATTAAAACGGGTTGCTATTTGTTGTGTTGTCATTGGACTAATTTTAAATAGGAAAATGATTCGATTGTTCTACAAAGCTATAGCAACCTGCCAGACAATTATTGTAAAAAAGGGAAGTGCCTACTTTTTATAAAAGAGCTTTCCGAACTCATTTTTTAATTGTGCATAGTTGCGAGGCGAATAACCCGTATATCTTTTAAATTCCTTAATGAAATGGGCCTGATCGTAGTACACGTCGTAAATGTTTTCCTGGTAGAAATTTTTTGCATCAGTATTAGCCCAAAGCGTATAAAACAGCTGGAACCGGACAAGGCAGGCATAAGTTTTAGGAGAAATACCCAGGTGCTCTTTAAAAAGCATATCCAGGTAACGCTTTGAGTACCCCATTTTATCCACGAGCTGGTTTATGGTCAATAAGCCCGATGTGTTTTTTATTAACTGAACGGAATGATCGACCAACAGGTTATTCCTGTTTACCATATTCGTAATCCTGATAAGAAAATTCTGAAACACGTCAATTTTATCCTCCAGTTTTCCGGTATTGGCCAGTCTTTCCTGCAACTGCCTGCCAGCTGCCCCGTAAATATCGATAAAACTGTAAATCTTGTTTACGATTTCCAATGCTGAGAATTGTGTAAAACGATGCAAACCATTTGGCGTAAGCTCAATACCAATCGTACCAGTTATCTTGCTTCCCGAAACAAGTGTAACAGGTTTATCCCAGATGCCAATGAAAAAAATGTCATGTTCCCGGTGATCAGTTTGAATACCACCATCTATTGTAGAGAGTCCATTTAAATAGGTATATATGAATTTAGCCTTGCCATTCGGCACAATGATCCTGCTATCTTCCGTTGGCAAACCAGCATCGTTTTCAAATACCCAGAAGTTGTCGATCAACTTTGCCAGTTCTGGTTTTGGAGTTATTTTCTTAAGTATCATTCCGGTATTAACTTGACATTGGAGAGATGAACCACCGTAACATTTCCAATTTAATACAAATTTGTAAGTAAGGAACAACTGTCGTGTCTTCTAAAAATATTTCATTTTTTGATATACGATAGGATCAATACATGTATTAACACCGAAGCAGATTGCAAACAAGATTTCAGATTGGTGTTAAAGGAGCTATTCTCCTGTTTTTTTGAAAACCTTCATATAAGGCGACCTGTGAACCGATGAGTATTAAGCCGTAGAAAACATCTTCGATCGGAATAGTCAGTAAACGTAGCCCGATTATTTCATTACTGTTATACCAAACAATAGGCGCTGCAATCCAGCTACCCGTCAATATGCCGTTGATGATTACAAATGGTAGTAACATGATACCATAGCAAAGGTAAAATTGCCCTGTCCAACTTTTTTTACGAACATATAAGATGAATAATACCAGGAGTAGAAATGTGGCGCAGGTGTAACTGTTATTGTAAAAGGCGATGGCAGTTATTAATCCACCACTGATGAGCAGCCAGGATATATAATTCGCTGCCTGTCTGGGTACGGAGGCATGTGGCCATAGGGTCAGGAGGCAATGGTAGGAAAACATGCAGGCATAAGGAATACACAGGAAAAATAAGATCTCTTCCACCGGTAAATTGAACAATTGCATCCCCAGCAGGTAATCCTGGTTAAAGCCCCATACACCGGCGTGTGTAAAATAGATATCCCATATTATGAATAACAGGCCGGATATCAGTAATGAAGTGAATGCCATACCCCACTGTTGATAATACCTGATCCTGGGATGAAAAGAAGCGATCAATGGTACTATGATCGCGCTAATATCTATCGCCAGGTACGTGAACTTCATTTTTATGCTTGTTTGAAACTTCTCTGAAATATTTACCCGGGAAAAACAGCATACCAAAGCATTCTCCTTGTTCTTTTCCCAGGTGTTTATGATGTATTTTATGTGCTCTTCTCAGTGCTCTTAAATAAGGATGATTGCTATGCCTGAACCATTTAAAACGCTGATGCACGAATACGTCATGTACCATAAAATAAGTAAAACCATACAGGGTAATACCTGATGCCAGTCCTATAACAGGAAAGCTTTTATAGATGGTGCCCAGCAGGAATAATGCGATTCCGGGTATGGCAAAGATCAGGAAGAAGAAGTCATTTTTTTCCAGGAACTGCCCTTCATCTTTACGATGATGATCTCTATGCAGGTTCCAGAGCGGTCCATGCATGATGTATTTATGTGTAAGCCATGCGATTCCTTCCATCCCGGCAAAACCGGCCAGCAATGTGCATAGTAAAATCAGGTAGTGGTTCATTGCTGAATAAGGTTTGATGGAAAGAACAAGGTTTGTAACATGATGCCGATTTTATGGGTATTAGGCACCCTGATGCGTTCTGTCATAATTCGTTGCGCTGGCAGGCTTTTGATTTTTTTGAACAATACCTGGTAATAGGTATAGGCAAGGTACACGCCTTTCCGGGAGCTGAGTGGCAGTTGCATGATGCCTGGCAGTGCTTCTCTGAAATCATTGGCGATTTCAGATTCAATGGCTGATTTATCCTTGTTGGTAAAATCATTCAGGTTGACCAGGGGGAAATAATGCCTGCCCAGTTCCTGGCTGTCAGCCTTTACATCGCGCAGGAAGTTCACCTTTTGAAAGGCTGCTCCCAGTTTCATGGCGGCAGCACGCAAATGGCAATACAGGTCATGATTGTTTTCCGTAAAAACCTTCAGGCACATCAGTCCCACTACTTCTGCGCTACCCAGTATGTATTGCTCATAAATACTGCGGGTATAAAAATGCTGGTGGAGGTCCATTTCCATACTATCAAGAAATGTGTCCACCAACTCCTGTTCTATATTATAATCATGAAAGACTTGCTGAAAACTATTTAAGATAGGATTTAAACTGATCCGGTCTTTGATAGCCCTGTAGGTTTCTTCTCTGAAATGCCGCAGCAGGGCTGCTTTATCATAATCATGAAAAGAGTCGACTATCTCATCTGCAAAACGAACGAATCCATAAATGGCATAAATGGGCGCATGAAATTTTTTATTCAGCAGCCTGATGCCAAGTGAGAACGAAGTGCTGTATTCCTCTGTTGTTAATTTACTACATTGTGCGCTTAACTTATCAAATAGTAACTTCATGTTTGCCGAATTTTAGACTTGAAATGTAATTGGCTACCATTTCTCCTGAAAGAATTGCAGGCGGTACTCCCGGGCCGGGAACAGTGAGCTGACCGGTGAAAAATAGATTCTTGATTTTCTTATGACGGATAGATGGTTTTAGAAAAGCCGTTTGTCCTAAAGTATTGGCTAACCCATATGCGTTACCTTTATATGCATGGTAATCGCTGATGAAATCGCTATATGCGTATGACCTGCAATAGATGATGTCCTGTTCAAATTTATCATTGCAATATGCTGCTGTTTCAGCTAAAACCTGTTTCAGGTATTGCTCTCTTATTGCTGGTGTATCTTCCAGACCGGGTGCTGTAGGGATCAGGTAGAAAAGATTTTCCATTCCTGCAGGAGCTACGGTAGCATCGGTTTTGGAGGGACAGCACAGGTAGAATAGCGGATGCGTGGGCCATGATGGCTTGGTGTAAATGCTTGCTGCATGTTGCTGCAAATCGTGTTCGAAAAACAGGTTATGATGCTGCAGTCGGGGTATTTTACGATTGACACCAATATAATAGATCAGGCAGGAAGGAGCCATTGTGCGCTTATCCCAATAAGCTGCTGAGTAATTACTTTTATCCGCTGGTAACAATTGCCTGTCAGTATGATGATAATCGGCACCGGAAACGACAACATCCGCGCTGAAAAAACCTTTGCTGGTATATGCACCCAGTACTTTATCCTTTACTACTTCCAGTTTTTCCACTTCTGTATTCAGGCACAGTTTGACACCTGACTCCGTGGCCAGTTTATTAAAAGCCCAGGCCAACTGTGCCATTCCTCCTTTGGGGTACCAGGTGCCGAGTTGCATGTCTGCATAGTTCATCATGCTGTACATGGCTGGAATTTTGTCGGCAGTAGCACCCAGGAAGAGAATCGGAAATTCAATGATACGCAGCAGGCGTTCATCTTTGAAGTAATGTTTGACATGATGACGGAATGACTGCAGCATATCCATTTTAAGGAAAGACTGGAGTACCTCTACATTGCACAACTCACCAATGCGGAGACCGGGTTTGCTGATGTAGGTCTTCATAGCGGTCTTGTATTTATACTCCGCTTCCGCCATAAATTGCCTGAGTTTTTCGCCGCTTCCACTTTCTATACTGTCGAATAACTGGCATATTTCGCTGAAGGCAGCCGGCAGGAGAATGGAATCATCCTTGCCGAAAATAACCTGGTAGGATGGGTCTAGCCTGATGAGGGAAAAGTAGTCTTCGATACAACGGTCATTGCGTTTGAAGAAGTCAGCGGCTACTTCCGGCATCCAATACCAACTGGGGCCCATGTCAAATGTGAAGCCTTTCTCAGAGAATGCCCTGGCCCTGCCTCCCGGGGTAGCATGTTTTTCTACTACTGTTACATGATGGCCTTGCCTGGCCAGCGTGATAGCAGCAGATAAACCGGCAAATCCGGCACCGATGACCAGTACATTTTGGCTCATTTTGTTTGATCTTTTTATGAAATTCTTAAACAAATATAATGTTTAAGGTTTTAAAAAGAACTTTAAACAAAAAAATTATTTTTGCATGGCTACCAAGGGTAGTGCTTTTGAAAAAATATTTCCTGGTAAAAAGAGAAGGTAATGGCAGCTGAAATGTATTCGATTAAGGACCTTGAAAATTTATCTGGTATTAAGGCTCATACGATTAGGATATGGGAGAAGAGGTATGGCATTGTGCAACCAGGGCGTACGGACACCAATATCCGGTATTATTCCAACGAGGATTTAAGAAGGTTGCTGAATATCAGCATGTTAACGCAGCATGGTTTTAAGATTTCACATATAAGCCAGATGACGGATGACGAGATCGCGCAGAAAATAGCGGGGTTATCCATTAAAAATCATCCGGATTTGTATGGTGACAGTTTGCTGTTGAGCTTAATTGACCTGGATGAGCAGTTGTTTAACAAGGCTTTCCTGGAAATATTGATGGCGGAGGGGTTTGAGAACGCTATTATCCGGTTTATTTTTCCTTTCTTTCACCGGATTGGTATTATGTGGCAGATAGGTACGATCAGTCCAGCCCAGGAACACTTCATATCTAACCTGATCAGAAATAAGATTATAGTGGCCACTGAGCGTATCAGCCGGGTGCCAGATCCTGCGTTGGGAACAGTATTGTTATTTCTTCCGGAAAATGAACTTCATGAAATCAGCTTATTGTTTTATAATTACGTATTGAGAGCCCGGGGGTATAAAACAATTTACCTGGGGCAGTCTGTTCCACATGAGAGCCTTGAACGGCTTACGCATACGTGCAGTTTTAGTTTTATCGTTACAAATCTGACGAATCCACTTCCGGAACAGGATTTTATTGAATTTTGCCAGCGGCTCTGCCAGGTAGCGGATGGAGCGAAGGTCTATATTGCCGGACCTATTCCTGATAATTTGGGTGGCAGACTGCCTGCAAACGGATTTTTACAGAAGGATCTGATTGAGCGCTTGAGTATGGGGGTGTCTGTTTAATGTTTTGTTTATTCTGTAAAACAAAATATACTATGTTATGAAGACTCAGTTAACCATTGGTATGGTAGCAACCATGTTATGTTTTGCCTGTACCAAAATGATTGCTCCACGACCTGAGGCCAATGAAAATCTGGCTGTTTCCAATTCCGCTGTAGCCCCATACCAGGATGCCAGTGCTACGGCATTCTTCCGGCGAACGTCTGGTTCTATTGCTTTTGATGGTGCACTTTCAGTACCCTTGTCTAATGGCAAGGTGGTATGGCTATTCAATGATACTTTTTATGATGACTTGAATTCAGATGGCACTGTACCCTGTATTTTTAATAAGCATAATACGGTGTTGATACAGCCGGCTAATCATAGCTGGGATCCGGCACAGACAACGAATCTGTTGTTGTACGGTAATCCGGATTTGTTCCAGTCCGTTACACCGGGTAATTATTTCTGGCCTTCTGCGGGTGTGGAAATAGGCAATAAGGTATATACTGTTTGCCTGGAGATGAGTAGTTCAACAGGGCAGTTGGTAAATGAAATCCTGGCTGCCTTGAATGAGGCAGATAATACGGTTTCGTATACTACACTGCCTGATTTTAATGGGATTGATTTTACGAAAGGGATGGTGAAGAACCTGGATGGTTATGTGTATGTGTGGGGTGGAAAATTGAAGCCTAATACGATTGGGCAGTGTGATGTGTATGTGGCAAGGTTTCCGCAGAATAGTCCGGGGAGCTGGACATTCTGGAATGGCACTTCCTGGGGCACTGCTGCGGCAGCAGCTGCTGTGATTGTGACTGCACCATCAGGAGGGATCAGTGTTAGCTATGTGAATACGAAGTATGTGATGATAGTAACGAATTTTAATATGGTATGTGATGGAGGAACGGCTATTTACGGAGCGGCAAGTAGTAGTCCGGTGAGTGGATGGGATGCTATTGGTACGAATGTTATTTATAATATCCCGGACAGGTTGCAGGGGCATACGCCATTTTTTTACACGCCGTGTATTCATCCGGAGTTTAATGCGAATAATGAGTTCCTGTTTACTTATTGTATTAATACGTACCAGCCTTGCGTAGCGGCGTGTAATAATAATAAGTTTGATCCGGACATTTATCGGCCACGTGCGGTAAGAGTGCCATTTTCTGTGTTGAATTTATAGTAAGTCGGATAACTATTGATGATTTGCGGGAATTTCATTTATTCCCGCAATTTTTTTTGTATGTACCGGTGAGATAACTTTAACGTGTATATGATTTTATTGTTGCGATTTTAGATCTTTATAATGATTGACCTTATCCCCAAACTGAATTTTGTTGTATAAAAATAAATCCTTTTTCTTGCACTCACACTGAAAAGGTAATATGCATTCATGTGATATTTTTGATAAAAAAAATGGGGGTTAATGTAATGTTAAACTGCTGTTAATGGCTGATATTTTCCCGCTCATGTGAAATATTTCAGTTTAATTTTGCCACGATTTTCAGGGAAAATTCACAGAGAAAAAACAAACAACCAAACAATCTTACCATGAGACGTTACTCCCAATTGAAAGACCTGGAGCTATATCGGATTATGCTCCACAACTCTGATCATGCCGCCTTTCAGGAATTACATAACCGCTACTGGGAGCCGGTAAAAACTATCGCCATAAGAATAGCCCATAATGCTAACCACCTGTATATTGACGATATGATACAGGAAACCTTCCTGGCGTTGTTTACCTACGCAAAAGACCCGGATTTGGTTTATAATTTCAGAGCCTTGCTCTTTGCGATTGCCAAAAACAAGATGGTTGATTACCTGAAGAAGGTGGAGAAAAGGAAGAGCTATATCAGCTTTGCTGATTATGAAACTAACTCTACGGCCGACAGGAGTACAGATTCGGACATTATCGCAAAAGAGCTTGACAGGATTATAGAAAAGATAAAAGCTGAGATGCCAGCGGCGATGCGGAAAATATTTGTAATGAGCCGGGAAGAAAAACTGGATAACGATGAAATTGCCTACAGGCTTAATATTTCACCGGAAACTGTAAAGAACCAGCTTCATAAAGCGCTGAAGCGACTCAGGATCGTAAAGCTGGTATTGATCTTCTGTTTCCTCCAGTTACTAAGGCACTTACTAAAATTATAAATTTATTTTTTGAAGGCGTAACCCTAAATACCTTTTTTCACGATATATAGTTGTATGAGTCGTTAAACAACGAATGATACCATAGTAAAGAGACATTTTTCCCAATTATAACTCAATAGCGTTCAAAACCAAGCCATGAGCCATCAACCGTATTGCCGGATGGTAGGGGATTGACATGCAATGAATGTATATAAACTAAGAAGGCAAAAATATTTTATGAGACATTTATTAACGAGAGGCATTTTCTGGATGGCCGTGATGTTTGCTACCACTTATATGGTGATCATGATGGTGAACGGACATTTTAGCTGGTACCACTATATCTTTATAATGGCACTGCTGCCTGCATTACTTATTATCATCAGCAGCATCATTCTGGTTCGTCCAAAATCCTTAACCGGCCGTGATTCTGTTCAACTTATAAGGTATGCTTCAAAACTGATTTATGGTTCGATCCTGGCATTCATCAGCAGAAAGGACCGGAAAAAAAATTGACCTATATAAGTATTACTATTCCACTATAAAAACCAAAAATCCTCAACGATGACCCCTCAAGAAGCAGAGAATTTACTCGCCCGGTACGTTGCTCAGCAATGTACGCAGGATGAAGAGAACCTTGTTAACTCCTGGTTGAATAAGGTGCTCGAAGAAAGAAAATTTCCGGAAAGCTTTTCAATGGACATGACTACAAAGGCCGAAGATTGGGAAAAATTGATTGCCGAAAAGAACAGGCGGATGCCTGTATATGAACCCAGGACCCGTAGCATTATTCGTCCGGCGGCCGTAGCTACCGCTATTGCAGCTGTCGCCATTGGCATTGTAGCCCTGGTGTATTACCAGCCTTTTACTAAAGTCAGGGATGTGAACATGGCTGCTGCCAACAAGGATACGACGATCACTCATCAGAAGAAAGACTTTAAAACTGTTTTGCCTGATGGTAGTATCGTTTATCTGAATGGCGCCAGTAAGCTGAGGTATCCGAAAGGACTGACAGACAAAGAAAGAAATGTCTTCCTGGAAGGTGAAGCCTATTTTGAAGTGCGCGCTGACAGGAACAGGCCTTTTATTGTTAGTTGTAGCGGGCAGCAATTACAGGTAATCGGTACTCACTTTAATGTGAGGAGTTACAATGGAGAAGATGTTGTTACTACATTAGTAGAAGGCGCTGTAAAGGTGACCAATACGCGGAATAAAAACCAGGAAATACGATTACAGCCAGGAGATCAGTCCACACTGAATGCGGCAGGATTTGAAGTGAAGCAGGTAGACCCCAACAGTGTTATTTCCTGGAAAAATGAATTTGTCTTTAATGAAACCCCTTTAAAAACTGCGCTGAAAGAACTGGCGCGATGGTATGATGTAGGTGTCGATTCCAGCCGGATGGAGAATGTGCCAACACTTGATGCTGTGTATGGCAAAGAAGAACCACTTCCGAAATTGCTGAAAGAAATATCACGATCTACCAAAGTGAATGTACTTCTGCGCAACAATGTCATTACTGTAGAGTAAGCGGTCTTCCCCCATTATGTTTACCTATATCCCTCATCGACAAATAGCCATGTACAATTACGTATTGTGCGGGTTAGTGGGTGAGGGATTTTTTTATGAATTGTGATATAAATCCTAATACATGAAAGGAATTTTAACGATTGTTTATTGTTTTTTATTTTGTAACCAGTTAAAAGCGCAACTGATCGATCTGGATCTGCAGGGGCAATACCTGTCAGCCGTAAAACTAATCATACACACCAAAACAAGATGTAATCTCACCATTGACCGGGGTATTTCGCAAGCTGTAGGACCTATTTATTTCAAGTGTTCCCGGATGCCATTAAAAGATGCTTTGAAGAAAATGCTCAATGAGGATCTTTATGCTTTCACTATCGAGGGCAATAGTGTGCATATTGAACGCAGAACGTTCCCTCAAAAGAATGGTAGCAGTCTGCTACCTGATAGTACTGCCTTGCGTGACTTAAGGGGTATTGTTGTTGATACTGCCAATCGTCCGCTGCCAGGTGCTACGATTTTTATTAAAAGTCGTAAGGAGTTCAGTGTTGCGAGTAATGATGGAACATTTAAGTTGTCAGGCGTGACAATGTTGGATACGGTCATGATTAGTTATATGGGTTATGAAACCCGGAATTTTGTTTGCAGTGAGGGTGTTTTTCTGAAATGTATTTTGTTGCGCATATATCATGAACTGGAGCCTTTTTCCAGCAAGGGGTATTATAGTGTTCCCCGGAAACTTAACCCGGGAAGGGTGAGCGGTATAAAGGCGCGTGATATCCAGGGGCAACCCGTATCTGACCCGCTGATGGCGCTGGATGGCAGAAGTGCTGGTGTAACTGTTAGCCCCGGATCGGGTATAGCCGGCTCTTTTATAGGCGTCAATGTGGAGGGTATTAATAGTATGGCTAATGGCAATTCCCCCTTATTTATTGTAGATGGTGTTCCCCTGGCGATGTCTATCCCTAATCAGTTGCCAAATGCAGCAGGTAGTATTAGTTCCATGCAATTGCTACAACCGGAGAATATTGAAAGTGTGGATGTTTTGAAAGATGCTGATGCTTCCGCTATTTATGGTAGCAGGGGTGCGAATGGTATTATCCTGGTTAAAACAAAAAGACCAGCTGCGGGTAAGACTAGTTTGAATATGATGGTGTATTCCGGTCAGGGAAAAATTACCCGTGGACTGAAGCTGATGAATACACAGCAATACCTGGCTATGCGGCATGAGGCTTTGCGTAATGATACGCTGACGCCAGGTATGAATGATTACGATCTGACCCGGTGGGATACGACAAGGTATACTGACTGGCAGAAAACATTCCTGGGGGGGCATTCAAATGTGCTGAATGCCAGTGGCACTTTGAGTGGAGGTAATCAACAAACACAATTCAGTTTTGGCGGTGGTTATAGAAGGGAAACTGCTGTGTTCTCACACAATTTTGCCAGTACTACTTTATCTGCAGATATGTCCGTGCTGCATGTTTCTGAGGACAAGAAAACAAATATAGACATCGGGTTACATTATATGAATAATGACAACCAGCTTCCGGTAAGCGACATTACGCCGAAGGTTTTATTAGCGCCGAATGCACCGTCTTTATTTACGGCAAGCGGTGATTTGAACTGGGAGGATACCTCTTTTGAAAATCCTTATGGGCAATTCCGGCAGCGGTACCAGGCGCTCTTTAATCATTTCCTGGGGAGTTTTAAGTTGACATATAAGTTGTTGCCCAAGTTGAAACTCAGTGCCAATTTAGGGTACAATTACATACAACTGGATGAGCGACTGGTGATTCCGACCAGTTCAATGTCTCCTCTTTATAGCTCAATTTCTGCTGCCAGAGAGCATCGCAAAGGTTCGAATGTAAATCAGTCCTGGATTGTAGAACCCCAGGCTAATTATTCGCTGAACTTGGGTAATGCACAAAAAATTGATTTGCTGGCGGGTATTACATTGCAACAGAGTAAGCAGCATCAGTACCTGTTGGTGGCAACTAATTTTGAAAGTGATGCGCTGATTGAAAATGTTTCGATGGCGACTATCAAAACTACTAATACTGATGAAAATGTATATCGTTACAAGGGTGTTTATGCCCGCTTGGGTTATAATTATAAAGATTTGCTTTGCCTGAATTTTACCGGGAGACATGATGGCAGTAGCCGGTTTAGTGCAGCGAAGCGGAGCGAGTTTTTTGGGAGTGCGGCGGCTGCATGGATTTTTTCAAATATGCCCGCGTTTCGACATATACCATTGATCAGTTTCGGAAAAGTGTATGCAAATATTGGAAGGACGGGTAATGATCAATTTTCAGATTACCAGTTTTATGATACCTATACATTGTCTACCGGCTATGGTGGCGTGCCGGGGCTGGAGCGTACACAGCTGACCAATTACCTGTACAAGTGGGAGATCTTAATCAAGTCATCAGTAGGTATTGAACTTTGTTTCAACCAGCGCTACACCCTTGCGGCCAATTATTTTAGAAACCATACAAGAAATCAATTAATAAAATATGAATTGCCTGCTATTACCGGCTATAAATATACGACAGAGAATTTGCCTGCTGTCGTTCAGAATCATGGATTGGAACTGGAGTTTGAGGCGCAGCAAATTCAAAGAGAAAACTTTCGGTGGGAGCATGCTTTCAACCTTACTGTGCCTTATAATAAACTGGTGTACTATCCCAATATTGCATCTTCCATTTATGCATCTATTTATGAAGTGGGGCAGCCACTTAACGCGCGGTTTGTTTACGAGTTCAAGGGAATTAATCCCAATACCGGTATTGCAGAATTTAAGGATGTGAATCAGGATTTGAAGGTGGATAAACTGGATAGAACTGCGAAAGTCATTGGGCCGAAATTTTTCGCAGGATGGGGGAATCGATTCACTTATAAGCGGCTTTCATTAGATGTGTTTTTCCAGTTAGTAAAGCAAACCGGTTATTATGTTCCGAATGTGGACCTGATGCCTGGAAGCTTTAGCTCATCAGGAGGTAACCTGCCATTGTCTAATGATCATAGATGGACAAAACCGGGAGATGAAGCCATTGTGCAGAAATATGCTGCTGGCAGTAAGGCTGCGGAAGATGCGGCAACACAATACAATCAGAGTGATGCAAGCATTGTCGATGCATCATATATACGACTAAAAAATTTGTCCATATCCTGGGATCTACCGTTGTTATGGAGTACCCGTGTGAAAATAAAATCGGCGAGTTTATTCCTGAACTCGCAAAATTTAGCTACATGGACTTCTTATAAAGGAATGGATCCTCAGGTGCAAAGTTTTCATAGTACCTATCGTCAACCACCGCAACGGGTAATCGTTGCAGGACTTCGTATTAGTTTATAACAATAAATTATGCAACAATGAGGGATCGCACAATGCGATGTTTGATCTTACTTTGGTTTTTTGGGATTATAGGGTGTAACAAGTTTGCTGATGTAAATACCCCTGATTCACAAATAGAAGCATCGAAAATCTACCAGGACAATAAGACCGCTATGATGTCATTATATAATATTTATGGTGGCATGTTTGACAAGAATGCGTCACCTGCTAAAATTGCCCGGTTTACCGGATTGTGTAGCGATGAACTGGAGCTTGCCTGGGAATCGAATACGCAGGGTTTTTATTGGAATAAGATTTCTTCCGGCAGTATATACCTGGATAGTTTATGGAGTACATGTTATTTATATATCCGGAATGCCAACGACGTATTCTGGGGGTGTGCTGCTTCCGAAAAACTGGATTCGGTTGTCAAAAAGCAGTTAATGGGAGAGGCACTTTTTATCCGAGCCTACTGGTTTTTTTACCTGACAGGTTTATTTGGTGATATTGCGTTACCAATTACAACGGATGCGAAGGTAAATGCACTTCTTTCAAGGACTTCTCAGTCTAAAGTTTATCAACAAATCGTCTCTGATCTTCAAACGGCAGCAATTGATCTGGGAGATAATTATGTAGGATCAGATAGTAAAAGCCTTAGTACCGAACGTAACCGGCCTAACAGGGCTGTTGTATCTGCTTTATTAGCCAGGGTTTATCTTTATATGGGGAAATATGAAGAAGCTGAAGAACAAGCAAATGCTATCATTGCAATGGATGAAGTGTATGAGCTGGTGCCGCTTGACCAGGTTTTTTTGAAAAATAGCAAAGAAGCCATCTGGCAGTTGAGCCCCGGTACACCAAATGTTAGTAGCATTAATACTACCGAGGGAAATGAGTTCATAATTACCCAGCCACCGAAGTATAGGATACAACAGGCTATTAGTCCTTATTTATTGAGAGCTTTTGATGTGGGGGATCAAAGAAGAAAGCATTGGATCAATTCCTATACAGATAGGAGCGTTTCTCCTGCGGTGACTTACTATTATCCATATAAGTACAAGGTGAATTTTGGTGATGATTTAAAAGAGTATTCAATGATTCTCAGACTGGCAGAAATTTACCTGATACGTGCTGAGTGTGAAGTATATCTGGGCCATTTATCTGCAGCACTGACCGATCTGAATAAGATCAGACAAAGGGCAGGATTAGCTGCATTTACTGAAGGTGTTTTGGATGCAAAGGGCCTGATAAAAGCCATTCTGAAAGAAAGGCAAACAGAGTTGTTTACAGAACAGGGCCATCGCTGGTTTGATCTTAAACGAACAGGTACAATAGCTGCTGTGATGTCTACTGTAACTCCTGCCAAGGGTGGAGATCCATGGAATACCACCAGGGAATTATGGCCTATACCTATTAGCGAGCTTCGTCGTGCACCCAACCTGGTGCAAAATCCCGGATACTAAATGAAATAAGAGTGATCCAGGAACTTCGTTAACCTGTTCCTGGATCTTTTGCTATTAAGGCCTGAGCGGTAGGAAGTTTATTCCAGCCTGGTAGTAAACCTGGTAACTGATACCGATATAAGAATAAGTACAACCCCAACCAGAGAAAGGGCAATCAAAGGGTACATAGATTTGCATCCAGGCTCCGTTTACATAGATGTAGCCAAGAAAATCCCTTGCTTTGGTGGCCTTTGCTGCGCCAGCAGCACCTAAAATCAAAAACAGTGCAATCAGTAACTTTTTCTTCTTCATAAGAAATCAATTAATGATGGATAATAGTGCCTACTCTAATGGTTTTTCGGCGTCCCCCGTGTGAAAATAAGTAGCTAAAGACCTGCGTTGTAAATACAGGCCAAGAATGGAAAGCAATAAAAAGCAGATATTAAAGACGAAATGCTGCGGCCATGTCAGGTTGCGTATAATCCCCCCGCATGTACATGGCCTGGTAGCTGCATATAGCAACACATAACCCACGTAAATTGTAAACAATACCATGAGGCCCAATGAACCCAATAAGCCTCCCCTGATGGTTTTCTCTAACAGCAAGAGCGCTGCTACCAGCAATTCTGCGCCAGGAACCAGTATTGCAATGATGGTTGCGTAATTACCTAACAGGGGCGATCTTTTCAGATCATACAAGTAATAATCAAAGGCCATCAGCTTGTTAAAGCTGGTATAGAGGAATAAAAAACACAGGGCATACCGGATAAAAGACAATACGAAACTGCTCTTCATGGTAGAAAAGATTAAATTTTGAGGTGAATGGTTTTTGAGTACAATCCTTTAGCCTGCCGGTGGCGCCTGCAACCGGTTAGAAGTTCACAATAACAAAATATCTTTTAGGTAGTGATTACGAGGTACCCATGGTTATTTTCATAAATAAGGCAGATTTAGTGACAATCTTGTTTTGGAATCTGATACGATCTGGTGATTTTGGTTAGTGTCCCCTGAAAAAAATGATAATTCTATGGAATTTGGTCTAACGTGCTGGTACTAAGATAAGAAAATCTTTCACATTTCAAAGACCTGGGATTATTTTCTCTTTGAGGGGGAACTGGAAGCAGGCTATTTTAAGGCACTTTGTATATGTTGGGGGGAGCTGATTAAATCCAGCTCTACAGATACCTTTTAAATAAAAGTTGACCTGCTATACAATAATTTTCCCCCGCCTTTTTCAAAAAAACCGATAAACAATTTTGGCATAACCCGCAGGAGCTTGTAACTTTAGCTTCATCGTGATAAAAAACGGTTTACCACTATCCCGGAAGGATGAAATAGCTGCGTGAGATTTTGTATGATGTAGCCCTACATGAGCGTCCGGATGGGTCCACAAAAATTTTTCCGTTATTGTTTATTTGAAGACACCGCGTGATGTTCAATCTGTAGGCCATGCCGAAGATTAACAATGAAAGATTGTTGAATGGATAAAAGGAATGAGTATTCCTGACAGCTGATGTGGTACCCAGGCATATGTACACATACCCGGACAATACGTTTACTCAGTCGATAAATGCAATTACCTGACCAATACCTGTATTGATCCTTCACTCAGCTTATCCTCGCATGACCCATAATCAGACGATTACCTTCGTAGTGGGCTATACACAAACGCATATAAATATTACTGAATGAAACGTCTTTGTTTGATGGCACTACTGCTAGTTGTTGGGTGCAAATCGGAGTTTGATGAATTTAAGCAAAAGGTGATCGAAGATGCGAAAAGCGATCAACGTATCGATCAAAAGGAATATCAGGCCCTTGCCGAGCTGGCAGCAAGTTCGAACGACAGGGCTTTTAAGACCTTTAAAGATCAGGATGGCAAGATCGACAACGAGAAGCTGAGTGCTTATTTAAGGAAGTTCCTGGATAGCAAAAAGCTGTCTTCCGTTGAGATCAGCCAGGGAGATGCTGCTCCCAGCCAGATCGGGGCCTTTAACGTAAATGTGTTCCTGGAGAACTCTGCCAGCATGGATGGCTATGTAAAAGGAGTGACCAATTTTGAAACGGCTATTTATAACCTCCTGGGTGATATCAGGATCAGCGGGATCTGCGATAGCCTGAACCTCAGCTATATCAACAAATCAATCCCTTACCAGAAGAAAAATGCATTGAGTCCTGAGATCCAGGACTTCATCGAAAAGCTCGAGCCGGCTACCTTTCAACTCAGAGGCGGCGATCGCAGTGTATCTGATCTCAAAAGTATCCTGAATACAGTACTGCATACGGTGAATGACAGGAATGCTGCCATCCTGATCTCTGACTTCGTGTTTAGTCCGGGGAATAAGGCGAATGCCAATGACTATCTGAATAACCAGAGTGTGGGCATCAAGATTGACTTTGCCGAGAAGTTACATGCTTTTGACCTGGCTGCCGTTATTGTGCACCTGGAGTCGAACTTTGATGGGGTGTATTATGATAAGACGGATAAACCTATCCAACTGAGTACCAAAAGGCCCTATTATATCTGGATTATAGGCAGTACTGCCCAAGTGCGGGCAATACTGGAGAAGAAGATCGTAGACAATATTAAAGGCGGATATGCGCATAAGCTGGTACTGCAAGGCATTAAAGATGTACAGGCGCCCGCTTTCAAGATCATGTATAAACCTCAGATCGGGCATTTTGATGCAAAGGAACTGCCCCAGGGCATTATTACCAATGCCACGGCCTCTGCAGAGCGGGTATTTGGGTTTGATGTAGCTGTTGATTTTTCAAAAGGCTTACAGGATGCCAGTTATTACCTGGATCCGGCTAATTACATGCTGAGTGATAAACATTACCACCTGAAAGCTGAACTGATCCAGGATAAGAATAACCCTGCATTGAAAGGGTTTACGCATTTGCTGCATATCAGTACGGATGAGTTAAGCGATGAGGTGCTTGAATTAAGTGTGATCGGGCAATCGCCTTCCTGGGTAGCGCAGCTCAGCTCTGAGGATGACGCCAATATTGCTGCTGACAATGCAGAGAAACAACGCACATTCGGCTTTAAATACCTCGTGGATGGTGTATGCGATGCCTTCTATCCACCTCAGTCACCTAACACGATCAGTAAAATTAATATTCAGATTAAAAAATAGTTTCTATGAAGGATCTTTTCGCTAGTTTATACGAATGGTTCGGACTGATACCTCTTTATTCCACCGATATGGGAGACATGTTGAGAGGATTTGATGTTACCTGTACGGATTATATTAACACTCCATGGTATTTATATATTGGCTGGATCATGGTTGGTGTGACTGCCTTTGTTTATGGTTTACAATATCACATCATTGATAGTGCCCGCTGGAATAAGAAACAGCACTGGTGGTTGTTTGCACTAGTGATTGTACTGATCAATTTCATTGCAGCCTTTTCAATTTCTTTTAATGAGATGAGAGCGGGAGATTATTGCAAGGACCTGCATCCCACGACTGCAGATTGCCTGGGCTTTGGATTATCCAACGCTATCTGGAGCTTGCTTCTCTTTGTACTGATCACTTCTATTCCTTTCATCAGAAAGGCCAGCACTAATTGCAGGCATACTACTTTCTGGAAACCTTAAAATTATCACATGGCTCGTTTGTTCATATTCGCAATAGGAGGCACTGGTTCGAGGGTGTTAAAATCACTAACGATGCTACTCGCTGCCGGCGTCCGGGCAAATTCAAAACATGAATTTGAGATCGTACCTATCATCATCGATCCGCATAAATCTAACGAAGACCTGAAGAGGACTGAACGACTACTGGGCAATTACCAGGCCATCGTGGATCATGCCGGTTTAGGGAATGGCTTTTTCAATACCAGGATTGTCACACTCAACAAACTGGTGAGTTCTGAAAACAGGATGTCAGGTAGTTTTGCTTTTAGTCTGCAACAGGTAGCCGGGCAAAAGTTCCGTGACTACATTGACTTCAATCAACTGGATGCGGCAAATAAAGCTTTGACAGATATTCTCTTCTCCGGTCAGTCTATCAATAAACGTCATGAGCAGATAGACCTGCTGGATATTGAAATGGATATTGGATTCGTAGGTAACCCGAATATTGGTAGCGTGGTGCTGAATCAGTTCAAAGATTCTGAGGAGTTCAAAGAGTTTGCCTCCAATTTCAATGCGGAAGACAGGGTTTTCATCATCAGTTCCATCTTTGGCGGTACAGGTGCTGCAGGCTTCCCTACCATCCTGAAGAACATCAGGGATGCGATGAATAACCGGAATATTGATGGCAAAGGCTTTTTGCAGGATGCAAAGATAGGGGCACTGACTGCCATGCCTTATTTCAATATTGAAAAGGAAGCGGATAGCCCGATTCAGAAGTCTGATTTTATTGCGAAGACCAAAGCAGCACTGTACTACTACAAAGATAATGTGACGGGTAATAATTCTGTGAATGCCCTCTACTATATAGGTGACGATTACAGTGGTAAACCCTATAAGAATGATCCGGGTGACAATGGCCAGCAGAATGATGCGCACTTTGTGGAGTTTGCTGCTGCACTGGCGATTATTGACTTTATGGAGATCCCTGATGCCGACCTGGAATGTGATGGGGGCAAAGCGATCAGACCTGTCTACAAAGAATTTGCGACCCGCAATGATGTGACAGATATTGCCTTCTCTGATTTTGAAGATTATACACAACGGAAAACGGAATTACCACTTTCTCAGTTCGTGCTGTTCAAGAGATTTTTGGATGAGCATATCAGTACTGCTGCCGGGAAGGAAGCCTGGAGTAATGATGCGCCTGAACTGGACCAGAAGTTTTTGGATGACCGTTTTTACAGGACGAATATTTCTGAGTTCCTGCATGCCTTTGGGGAATGGCTGAGGGAGATGAGTAATAACAAGAGGGGTTTTGCGCCTTTCAATCTGAATGCACCGCTGGATGCGATTATCAAAAACAGGAATGTGAATAAGGGATGGTTTACCGGTAAGGTAGATTATGCTATGTATGACAGCAAACTGAGTAAGCTCTCTAAAGGGAAGAGCTATAGTTCTGCACAGCAGAAATTAGTGCAGCTCTTTTTTGAAGCAACGGAGGATATACTGACTTCAAAATTCGGTTTGAAAAACTAATGCCATGAACAAGAATTTCGGATATACAAAAAAAGGCGGGAAGGATTGGTTTGCTTCTGATGCCTATTCTGATAAAGAGATTGAATCGATCAAGGATCCAGAAGGAGGGAGTGAAATTAGTTTGCCCACGGCTATTCCCAGCCCCTTTGCGCGGATTGACCTGGTGAAGACGGCGTTTCGCAATATTGTGAAGTCGCCTGAACTGAAAGCCTATATGAAAGATGGGGATGTGCTGGCGGGGAAGGATGATGAGAAACTGGTGTCTGATGCGTTGGATCTGGCGGAGATCCTGTTCAATATTGATAGTGTAAAGGATAAAGTGAAGATCATTGTGTGGGATAGGGAGATGGAGCTGATGAAAATGAAACGTGGTTCTGATACGCATAGAAGACTGGCAGAGACACTGGAATTGTACCTGGAGCAGGATAAGGCGTCTTACAATTTTGACCTGATGAAAAGGTTGTACCTGATTGAATACAATCATAAGATCATCGGTTGTACTTCACCGGCTACCTTATTCTTTGCGACAGCAAATGATCTGTCGCATGCACGGATCAAGCTGACGAAGAACCAGGAAACGTTTAGTGAGCATTTTACGCCACTTTATTTGAGGGATCCGGATTTTCAGAAATATTTGTACCTGTTGTTTAAATCAAATCCAAGATTGCCTGAGAGAATGAGGGTGGTAGCGGATTACCTGGATAAGAACCTGAAGATCCTGGATAGAACGAATGTGAAATTGTACCAGGAGATTAAGGAACTGAGGGAAGGGGATTTCATGAATAATTATTCTGAGCTGGACACGGGTATAGGTGGAGAGGTGATAGAAGTAATAGATGTGCCTTTGCGGAAGCGTAAGAAGGAGAATATTATCGGGTCTATTCAGGCGAGTGATTTTATGATTGCTGCTGCTAAATATAAGGGAGCTTTGAGGCCGCTGGTATTGCAGAATAACCTGAATAAGCCGTTTCGATATATTAATGATAACTGGGATAATGCGATTACGGTACCGTATGTAGATGAGGAGACGGTGATGGAGCGGAGGTGGTTACCGGGAGTGAAGATGCAGTATCCTTATTTGACGGTAACTGATTTTCTGGAACCATACCTGGTCCGCCTGGTATACCCGATTAATAAGGAGAAGTTCTTTGATGGCAATGTGATTACGGATATTGGGGATGATTCGAAAGGGTATTTGCTACCGTTGACGAAGACCTTCTTTGAGTATTTTGATTCGGTAGATTTGTTAAATCCATTGCCTGGTAAGCCGTCTGTAGAAATGAGACAGGGCGTTGCGGGTTCGGTGAAGGTAGTGTTGCGGGTGCCGGTGGCAAAGGCTGGCGAGTATATTATTTTTGAAAGGATCTATTACCAGAGTAATGAGATGCAGCCGGGCAAGCCGGATGTAGAGAAGAATAAGGGGGTGATTGTGCAGCATGAATTTGGGATTACGTTGTTCCCTTTTATTAAACTCAATAACCCTGATATAGAGGCTTACTATAGGGTACAGCTGGTGGATAGGGATGTGGCAGGGTACCTGAGAGGAACGGAGTATGATTTGCAGTTTTTTGAAAATAGTTCGGCAGCGCCAATTGAGAGAAGAGCCAGGAAGGTACGGAGCAGAAAGCGGATAGAGGCGCTGGAAGCAGGCTCTCAGTACTATGTACTCAATAAGGAATTTGATTACATACAGGTTAGCAATATTATAGGGGGTGGTGCATCGGGAATTATAATTCCTCACTGGCCGCATTATAGCCCGGGAAATGAACTGTTCAGTTTTGCAGTTGATTTTGGTACAACCAACACGCATATTGAATATAAAATAGGAAACGGTTCTCCCAAACCATTTGATATTACAGTGGAGGATGTGCAGATCGCAACTTTATTCCATCCCACCAAAACAACGGATAACTTTGGTGATTCAGGTGCTATTGCAATCAGGGAGTTAATCAATCACGAATTTGTACCCCAGTACCTCGGGCAAAATTCTGAATTCCGGTTCCCGCATAGAACGGTGATTGCCGAAAGTCATGCATTGAATATTGAAACAGAAACGTTCTCACTTGCCGATTTCAATATTCCATTCATTTATGAAAGGAAGCCTGAGCGAGACAAGGTATCATCCAATCTGAAATGGGCGCGTAAGGAAAAGGGAAATGAGAAGCGGATCAGGGCTTATTTTGAGAAGGTGATCATGCTGTTGCGGAACAAGGTATTACTAAACAGGGGCAATCTTTCACAGACTAAGCTGGTGTGGTTTTATCCTTCCAGTATGAAGCCTGCCCGCAGGTCTTCATTGGAGAGTACCTGGAATGAGTTGTTCCAGAAATACTTCCATCCGGTGAACCAGAGCATTGGCATTGCGGAATCGCTGGCACCCTTTTATTACTTCAAGGCATCTAATAAACTCCAGGGTGGTGCTTACAAACCTGTCGTCTCAATTGATATAGGTGGTGGAACGACGGATATTGTGGTTTTCCAGGGGAATAAACCGCTGAAGATGACTTCCTTCAAATTTGCGGCTAATACGCTTTTTGGCGATGGCTTTAGTGAATATGGGGCGGCTACTTCAAACGGCATGATTATGAAATATCTGCCTTATTACGAGAACCTATTGAATTCGAATAAACTCTATGATCTTTCACAGGTATTGTCTTCTATAAAGGATAAGAATAAGACAGAAGATATTAATGCTTTCTTCTTTTCGGTAGAGAATAACCCGACTATTAAGGATAAGAAGTTGTTTTCTTATAATCAGCTGTTGGCGAATGATGAGGATTTAAAGATCCTGGCGCTTTATTTCTATGGAGCTATCATTTACCAGATTGCAGAGATGATGAAGAATGAGAACCTGGTATTGCCCAAGCACCTGGTGTTTAGTGGAACAGGGTCCAAGGTGTTGAACATTATTACATCTGATCAGAAGATATTGGCGGCATTTTCTAAACTGATCTTTGAAGGGGTATATGGAGAAGCCTATGATGCAGATGGTTTAAGTATTGAAACAGAGAAAGCGATGCCGAAGGAAATTACTTGTAAAGGTGGCCTGATGTCAAATGCGGAAGATCTATCGATAGATACGAAGAGTATTAAGACAACGGTGACCTGCCTGGAAGATAAGGGAATTCGGAAATTGACTTATGACCAGCTGACCGAGGAGAACAAGGCGGATATAGCTGCTTATGTGCAAAAATTTAATACCTTTTTTATAGGTCTGAATAACCAGTATAATTTCAATGATTACTTCAATGTTTCGGAGAAATCGCTGGAGATCTTTAAGGAGGAGCTGAATAAACATCTGAGGGATTACCTGGAAGAGGGGCTTGAGTATAACAGGCGAATGGATGAGGGAGTGACAAGTGACAAGGAGCTGGAGGAGACCCTATTCTTTTATCCTATTATAGGCACGATCAATCATCTTTCTTCTCCCTTATCACAACTAACTCCAATTAATAACTAAGAGCATGAAAGTTATTTATATTTTATTGATTAGTCTTTTGTGGGTGCATGTTGCGGGCGCGCAGGCGACGAATACTGCAGAGACAACGGGGCGACATAGTACTGTAAATGTTCAGCAGGCCACTCCTGCCGCGAAGCCTCATACTGCTGAGGTGGCGAAAGTGGCAGAGGAGGGATTGAGTACGCGGACGATTGTTTATGCTGTGGTTTTTGCTTTACTGCTGGGGGGCATTGCGGTATATGTAGCCGTGAAGATTGCAGGTAGCAAGGCGGAATCTGAAATAGCAGCTGCAATTTCTCCTATTAAAAAAGAGGTGAAAAAGATCCAGGAAAACATGTCGTCTGACGGGAAGGGAAATGGTAAAGATAAATATGCCAGCAAAGAAAAACTGGAGGATTACATCACCAGGATAACTGATTTGGAAGCATTGGTACAACAATTACGGGAGAAGATTGACAGGCTGGTAGCTCCACCTCCAACGCCACCTGTTTCTCCTGCACAAAAAGCGCCTGTACAGGAGAAGCAGCCGGTAGCAGAAGCAAAGAAGGAATTCTTCTTTCTATCTACCCCTAACTCTAATGGCACATTCAATGTGAGCTCGGCCTCTGCTTCTTACAGAGAAGGGGCTACTATCTACCGCTTCGTAAAAGATAGTTTCAATAAAGCCAGTTTCTGCATTGATGAAAGAGAAGCTTCTATTAAGCTGGCATTACAATATCCCGATAAAAGTATTGATCCCGTTTGTGATGCGCTGAATGCCTATAATGCAAAGGCGACAAAGATTGTTACACAAAAACCAGGAACAGCGGAACTACAGGGGGATAAATGGGTTCTTATGACTAAAGCGAAAATCACTTATGAAAGTTGAGCATATAGAGTATTTTATAGTTTTGGTGATTGTCTGTATACAGCTTTATATCTTTTGGCGTACTATGACGCAGATAAGATTGTACAGAAATATTATTCCTGCAGAAAATGCATTGTACGTATCGAAACTTTTTGTGCCTGTCATGACACTTGAGACATTATCTCCCAAAGAAATTCTTGCACACCGGGATAAATACAGGGTGGATTATTTCTCCAGTCAATATTCTCAGAATGAACAGGAAGCAGATGGCAGTGATAGCCGGCGAATCGTCTATCTGGAGCGGAAGGAAATCAGCATTATAGAAAGCAATGCTGTACTTAATGAGGTCTTTGTCAGGATCCTTTATGCTATTAATAACTACCTTATTCGCAACAGCGGGGCTTCTTCTGACTTTAACCTGATCAAAGACGTGGTTGAAAGAAATACAAGTGTAGTAGAGGAAGATATCAACCAGTCAGTCGGGGTGCCCTTATACCTGGGCTTGATGAGTACTATGCTGGGCATCGTGATAGCATTATTCAATATGCCGAAGCTTGGTGGCAGTATCGATGTAAATGCCAGTGGTGCGATGCTGGATGCCGGTATCGGCTCTCTGATCGGTGGTGTGAAAATAGCTATGATCGCGAGCTTTGTTGGCTTGCTGTGTACGATCATTCATAGCGGCTGGTTATTTAAAGGAGCCAGGAGTTTCAACGAATCGAGGAAGAATGATCTATACACATTTATCCAGATCCAGTTACTGCCTATCATTAATCAGGGTTTAGCCAATACGCTGGACTCCCTGCAGCGGAACCTGATGAAGTTTAACACGGAGTTTACGGCGAATCTCGGAAAGCTGAATGGCATCTTTGATAATAACCGGCTGGCGATCCAGGAGCAGAAAGAACTCTTGCAGATGCTGGATGACGGCAAGGTAGCTGATATGGCAAAGTTCAATATTCATGTATTGAAACAGCTGACCCTTTCGGTAGAGCAGTTTGAGAAATTCAACCAGTACCTTACGAATGTCAATCAGTTTGTGGATAACTCACAACAGATGGTGGGCAAGACGAATGAATTGCTTGCAAGAACAGGTGATTTTAAAGTGATCGCAGATACGATTGATAATCGATTACATCAAAGTCAGCAATTACTGGATTTCCTGTCTGAACATTTCAATAAACTGGAACAGCAAAAGGAATTTGCTGCGAATGCAGTGGCAGATGTAAGTTATCATATTACAGACACCTTCCAGGAGTTGAAGCAGCATATCATTAAATCCAGTGATGCAGTGAAGCAATTCACTGTCGATGAAACGGAAGTATTGAAATCTGCGATGTCTGCAAGTAGGACGAACCTGGGGAACCTCGAGCATTTGCAGACACTGAAGTCCGATGTGATCCTGTTTAAAAACAGTTCTGCATCGCAGGGTGAGCGCCTGAAACAGGCATTGGATGATATGAATAAGAACATGGCGAAGACCCTGGTGGTGCTTGAGCAGATCCAGAAGAATAGTGAGAAGGGCGTGATCCATTCTATTAAGAAGCTTTTTGGATCCGGAAAATCTTAAGTTATGAAGGGAAAAGGAGCAGGGTTTTTCTGGCCTAGTTTTACAGATCTGATGACCAGTCTGTTTTTTATTATGCTGGTATTGTATGTGTTGACATTTTTGAAACTCACGTATCAGCAGCGGGCTACAGAAGAACAATTAAAGAAGATCAAAGAGATCCAGGCGGCAGTGACAGAGTTACCCAGGGAGTATTTTGCTTATGATTCCGTGTACAAACGATTTTCCCTGGTGCAGAATATTGAGTTTGACAGGGGGAAGGATATTTTAAAACCGGCAGATGAAGTCTATCTTTCGAAAGTAGGAACGTCTATCAGTAAACTGATCAAAGACCTTGCTGTGAAATATGCGGGTCAGGACATTAAGTATGTGGTGATTATAGAGGGGATGGCCTCCAATGATAATTACAGTGATAACTTTCCCCTGAGCTATAAGCGTGCCTGGGCGGTATTGAAGTTGTGGCAAAGCAGGAATATTGTGCCTGATCCAAATGTTTGTGAAGTGCAGGTGGCAGGTTCCGGTACCGGGGGTATTGGCCGGTATGCACCTGGAGAAGAAAGCAGGAATCAGCGGATCCTTATTCAAATTGTCCCTAAAATCGGTGAAATTAAAATTGAATGAAACAACTTTTTGTAATGCTTGGTATCGTCCTTTTCCTGTCCGGATGTTCCGGATGCTCTCAGTCAGGAAGAAGGAAAAGTCATAACCGTACCGCTGCGGATAGTGTGGTGACACCACCCCCTACTACGGTAGAAGGCGGGAGAACAGTCGTGAAGATGGAGAAGGTGAATGGTGTATTCCAGGTGCCTGTGGAAGTAAATGATGTAAGGATGCATTTCATATTTGATACAGGTGCCAGCATTATATCGATCTCAGAAACGGAAGCCATGTTCCTATACAAACAGGGTTCATTATCAAAAGACGATATACTGGGCAGTGCAAATTTTACAGATGCAAACGGAAATATTTCAGCAGGTACGGTGGTCAATCTTCGTACGGTAAAGATCGGCGATCGTATCTTAAGAAATGTGCAGGCATCTGTGGTGCATAACCTGGATGCGCCTTTATTGCTTGGGCAGAGTGCTTTGGGCGGTTTTATGAAAATCTCTATTGATTATAAAAGAGGTGAAATTATTTTCGAATAAGACATTCCTGGAAGCGGGAATTCACCTACAGGAATGAAAACCATTTCCAGGAAAAAGACTGTATCAAAAGTTAGCTATACAGGATTTAATTTCGATACCCGGGAGGGCATTGCAATGCCTTTACATCCCTTTTTCTATGTTTGCGGATAATAGGGATTATCCCTAAAACTACTATCATCTAATCCCATCAGCTTCACGACGGCCGCTACATCCCAGGCCCAATAGCCACTGTAGCCCCTGTCTCTTGTATGGGAGTTATACCAGGGCGAGTCTTTTCTTAATTTATACCAGTCTTCCAGGTATTCTTTTACGGCTACTTCTGCTGCTGCTTTCGGGAGTTGGGTCAGGTCAAAAAGACGCTGATCAATTTTCGGAGACATGGTGGTGGTCACATCTTCATTGGTATGCACTTTCATCTTGCCCCGTACCAGGTACCAGGCCAGTGCATCTGGTTTCCAGCCGGGAGGCGCGTCTTTGTCTGCCTGTTCTAAATACTTAACGAGGCGTTGAAATTCATTGTTTGGAATATCTAATAACACTCCTTTGGCCAGCAGGTTCAGAAAATCTTCGTAGGTAGGATCTTCTTTGTTCCAGCCTTTCACCAGGTTGTCAAGCGCCTGCAGATAAATGTCCATCAAGCTATCGAAGGGCTTGCCCAGTGAATACTCCAGGTCCATGATGATATTGAGTTTGCTGGCTCTTGACCAGTAATGAAATGGCCTGGTAGGCTCAGGAGAGCTTGCAATGATTTGTTCAAAGCGGGTTATTTCCTGCTGGAAATACTTTGCATCTTTGTATTGTGCCCTAACCTTGAAGTTGGTCATTTCTTTGGTGCCACCAAAAAGTTTACCGAATATTCCCATAATATTTCAATTGATGCTAAAATAATTAAAATAACCAATCGACTATTTTCGACCCTGCACTGCTGCCTGCCAGTCCACCAATCACACCGCCTACTATACCACCAATCACCGTACCAACTCCGGGGCATATGGCAGTACCTATCACGGCACCTATTTCTGCCCCTGCCCAGGCCCCTGCCGTGCCGCCAATAGCGCTGCCTGTGGCTTGCTGGGTTTTGTCTCCGAATCCACCTTCTTCATTATAGGCAGAATATATAAAGGCAGCATCGATGGCGATGCCGACTACTATCAGGCCCCTGCCTACTACCTTCCCGGTAGTTCTCAGGGCTGGTGTGGACTCCATGAATTGTGCCCCTTTCCACAAGGCTTTATTTGCTCTTACGGCTGCTGTACTTTCCTGTACGCCCTTTGCAAAATTGGAGCCTGCCAGTGCTTTTATGGGTTTTGAATTACGCATGGAGGACCGGGTTGCATCTATCATTTTGCCCGCCATGGAACGTGGTTTCATATTCAGCGTTTCAAACTGACCACGGGTCTCCTTGGCACCGGTAGCGTCATGTGTTTCGGAGGATAAACCCTCGCGGATGACACCTTTTTCATTTTTATCAGTATAGATCACTTCCCGCTGTAAGGTTCCATTCTGATTTGCGGTTCGCATAGCCTGTTCATCTGCAGGGCTGGTGATGGCACCACGGTTCAGGTGATTTTCTACCCAGGATTCACTCAGCTCCTTCCCGTTTCGTACGGTTTCTTCTATCCGCGCTGTTCCATACTTACCATCTGTGGCCTTCATCACACCCCCTTTTTCATAAGCACCATCAATACCACTGGCTGTAGGCTTGTCGATGTCAATGACAGGGTGTTCTTTTCTGATATCTCTCCAGTCATTTTCCCTGTGGTATACATTGTCATTCATCTCACCATAGTTCCCTTTCCGGGCATGGTTACCGTTATCGGTGGTCAGTGATACCTTGTCGTGCTGTACATCGTAGATTACGCCGCGTTGGTTGTAATCAATGGCACCTTTGTAATTGGCCCACTGCGCGGTTAGCCCAAGGCCGGTGAAACCAAAGTCGAAATAACTACCCTGTGGTACGGTGAAATCAACTTTGATCTTACCTCCTGCTTTACAAATCAGGTTAGCATCTTCAAATACCATTTTGAAGGAATTCACTTTCACGCCCTGGTTGCACTTATCCCAGTAGAGGGGATCGAACTTACAGGGGCCACCGGTTACACTACAACGTCCAAAGGGTTTTATATTTTCACCCGGCACCATGTCTGCTTCGCTCACCATCTTCTCACCGTACAACTTAGAGTTATTATCATGTGTAACGGTTATTTGCGTGGGTAATTGCCCTTTATCGCAGGTGAGCCAGGATTTGTCCGGGATATATTTTTTACTCATATTCTTGAGTTTAATGGATGACGGTTAAAAAGGAAGTGCGTGCTCCTTTTTAAGATTTTCAAGTACGATGCGTTGCTCCTGGAACTCCTGTTTGGAGAGCCTTTTTAGCTGGTGTGCGGAAGTTACATTGTACCAGGTACCTACACCAGTGGATAAGTAAAGTTCCGCGTTTTCCAGGCTGCCGTTTCGTGTGAACTGGTACTGTTCTTCCTGTGTGAGATCCAGGGTAGCATCGATGTTATATTTGTGGGTCAGGTCTTTTAGTGTTCTGGAAAAGGCGTTGCGATCAAATGCAGCTACGTGCAAGGTGCCGGTCGTTTCGATGGCATGATCTGTTACTTTTCGCTGTAGCAGCAATGGCAGATCTGTGTTGCCAAAGTAATGCTGTAAGTTTAATAGCTCGGTTTCCGCTGCATTAAATTCACGAAACCAGTGTTGGAAAAAGAAGCGCCAGGCGCTGTATCCTTTGAACGATTCAAGCAGTCTGGGTTTATCTTCCAGCAGTTTTGCCGTTTCTTCCAGCAATGGGGTGATAAATTCTTTCGGATATTTCTTTTTCAGGTTCTTCTCAAATCCGGTCTGCCATTTTAATTTCAGGTCATTGAGCTGGAGCAGGTCTGTGAGATTGCCCTGCAGGTCTGTTTTGAATAAGAGCGTTGATTGCAACTCATCCATATCACCACTATAGTAATGAAGCAGTGAGCTTCCCTGCATTACCTGTTCATACAGTTTATATTCAAATATAAGATGCGTGGCCTGCTGATCTACCAGTGTAAAGCTGATCAGCTTATCCTGTACAAACTCCAGTTTCTTCTGACCGATAATAGTTTTATTGGCCGAGGTGATAAGGTAATATTCCTTTACATGTTTTGATGGAATGGCTCTTTTCATGATCAGGCCTGGTTTATTTCTACAGAATCGCTGCCGATAACGAATGTATTGGTACCACCACCTAAGTTGGTCTTCACGCTTCCTTTGAACTTTGCTTCTCCGGTTTCGCTTTCTATATTCACATCACCTGTTTTAGCAATGGTATGGATCTTCCCGTCACTGGCGGTTGTGAATATGCCTTCTTTGGAAATTTCGATCTTGTTTTCGCCTACCTGGATCAGGATCTTTGTTTTACCATCGAGAATGATGGTGCCATCTGCATCCATGGATATAACGCTGGTGGGTGGAGCATCTTTGGTAGCGCCTACATTGATGACATTGGTGCTCCCTGCATTGATCAGGTTATTGGTGCCAGCGTTGAGCGTACTGTTTTTGCTGGCATTGGTCGTTGCATTTCCTGCACCGTCAAATTTCATATCGGCACCGCCTTTATCTGCCAGGTGCACACTTCCTTCTTTATCATTCAGGATCAGTTTATTGCCACTACGGCTTTGCAGGGCTTTGATATCATTGCCTGCATTGCTATAGGTATTACCCGCACTTCTGTGGTATACTGCACCTATTACAAATGGTTTTGTAGCCACGTCACCTTCAAAACCGATTATAGTTTCTTCGCCAGTTTCCGGAATGAAGAATTGCCCTTTTCCGCCACCGGCGTGTGGGGTGGTCACCCTGATCCAGGGGCTTTTTTCAGTCTCTTTCATCCAGTGAAACCTGACTTGTATGCGGCCGAGGCCCAGTGGGTCATGGTTGTCAGTAACAATGGCGCTCTGGGTTTCGCAAACGGGTTCTGCGGGTACTTCGACTGGTGGCAATATTACGGACGCGGGAATTGCGGTGAAGTTGTTATCATAATTTCCTTTCCCGTTTACCCGGTGATTGATGCTGGTAATGCGGTATTGGCCATAGCCTTCCGTTTCTCCGCCTCCATACAGGTTATTGCCACTGATATCGACGGTGTCGCCAAGGGATACCTGTGGATTGCCGCTGAAGCCGGTGAACTGCACCATTCTGCTGGCTTCCAGTGCACTTCTTAGTGTAACCAGTTTATCCTGTTGACTTTTGTTATTGGCGAAGCGGTAATTCCATTGTTTGGGTTGTGTGCTATATAATTTGTTGGAAGAAGTATAGACGGTTTGCCCCAGTTGATTCAGTCCGGCTCTTTGTTCTACACCATCAGGTGAGCTGACGTATACCTGGCTGCTCTGGTAATCCCAGGTTACATATTTATGCTGAGAGCTGATGGCTTTGAGGCTGATGGCGAACTGGCTGAGGTTACTGCCATAGATCAGTGAGGTCTTGTTCTTATCTTTTGGAGGCCCTATTACAAGGTTGCTGCCATTCCAGTATAACCATTCCCCGTAAGAGGCCGCCATGCGTTGCAGGAACTCCCAGGCACTTTCTTTATACTGCACGGTGTAACCGGGAATATCAGCATACACTGGGTTGATATCAGGTGCAAGCTGATCGGCAGGGAAGGCAGCAATTACATCGTTTAGGATTGCTTTCAGGTCTTTCTTTTTCCAGCTTTTGCAATGAGGGCCGCTATCGAGAATGATGGTAGGGCTGTAGCCTGTGAGCATGACTTCTTCTGTTTTGCCGGTGAGGCGTATGCTTTCAACATCAGTAATTACACCGCGAAACAGGAGCGGACTGGTTTCACTGTCATCAGTGCTGATGGCGGATATATGGGCTTCGAAGGTGGCGCCGATCAGGTCTTTTGACTTTGTGAGAAGACCTGCCTGGCCATCGATCGCTTCGGAGGGGCAGACGAGTGTGAATGTATGATGAGAAAAGATGTGCTGGGTTAATGTGAAAGAACTGAAAAGAGTGACGGGTTTTTCGTCAATGCGGAATATGGTTTCTGTGAGTTGGGACATAACAACAATTTTTGGATGATTAAAAATACGGAATATTTGAGAGGCGGGGAATAGCGGAATTTAGGTATTCTGTAATGGTAAATGATTGAATTTTGGGGATGCGGTTGTTTTGGATAATTGTGCTGGTACGATAAAATATAGATGCTGATGGGATTGTTTGCTTTAATAGATCCGGTATGTGTATAGAAAGCAAATTGAAGAGCGTGCTAATGCACACTCTTCAATTTACTGTTTTAATTATTTTCACCGGGCAAGCAGCTGCTACTATTTTCGCTTCCTGCAGCAACAGCTTATTGACCGTCAATACATCTGTTTCTCTTTTCTCCTCCGCACCCAGCAATACTGCTTTGCCGTCTTTACGGCTCATTCTCCACAACTCCGGTTGCATTTCAAAACAAATACCGCAACCAATACATTTATCTCTATAATGTATAATCTTAGGCATTTACCAATTTATATAATTTATCTGTTGTGGTCACCTTGTGTGGGAATGGGAATGTAATGCTATCGCCTTTTACCGCCTTATCTTTTTTCTCTCCATTCACCAATACCTGGTCAAAACTGATCTTCTCCATACCGAAAGCATTCCCTGTCAATAACAATTCATCCCCTTCCTGCAGTGTGCCTTTTTCTATAAAGAACTCTCCTACATTAATTCTTGGATAGAAGCGCACACCTTTTCCTGCATAGATCTTTTTCTCAGTTGCAATAGAATCCGGTTTGCTGGTCCATTGCCCCATTTCCCTGCCCAGGTAATAGCCTTCCCAGAATCCACGGTTATACACTGTGGATAAACGTGTCATCCATTCTTCTACACGGGCAGCATTGTAAGTACCTTCCTGAATGGCGGTAATGGCTTCGCGATAGCAGCTGGTAGTGGTATGTACATAATCCGCCCCTTTACTGCGACCTTCTATCTTCAATACGGTTACGCCTGTCTGCAGCACTTCGTCCAGTATATTGATTGTACAGAGGTCCTGTGGTGACATAATGTATTCATTGTCTATTTCCAGTGACTCACCTGTTTCTGCATCTGATACTTTGTATTTACGGCGGCAGTTTTGTAAGCATGCCCCACGATTGGCAGATGCGTTTTTGCTGTGTAAACTCAGGTAGCATTTTCCTGAAACTGCCATGCATAATGCACCGTGTACAAAGATTTCGATCTTCACCAGTTCTCCGTTCGGACCTTTGATCTGCTTACGTTTGATCTCATTGCAGATGAATGCAATTTGCTTTAAGGTAAGTTCTCTTGCCAGTACAATGGTATCTGCAAAACGGGCAAAGAACTGCACTGATTCCAGGTTACTCACATTGGCCTGTGTGGAAATGTGTAATGTTATTCCCATCATTGCGCAGGACTGGATCACGGCAAAGTCAGACGCAATCACAGCATCTACTTTGTGCTCTTTCACTGTTTTCAGTACTGCCTGCAGTAATTGCATATCATATTCATACATCACCGTGTTCAGCGTGAGATAGCATTTTACCCCTGCTGCATGGCAACGTTCACTTACTTCTGCAATATCACTGATGGTAAACCCGCCGGAGGAGCGGCTGCGCATGTTGAGTTGTTCTACACCAAAATAAATGGCGTTTGCACCGGCATTGATAGCAGCCTGCATAGCCTCGAATGAGCCAGCAGGCGATAATAGTTCTATGTCCATATGTGTGTATCCCGTTGGCATGACGGGCACGCAAAGTTACTTTTTCCCATCAATGCAGATCCTGACGAAGATCAGTATTAATCGTTCGCTATCCTGACGAAGATCAGGCGCGGGTCTTAAGAAGTATTTGCAGTTCTCCTAAAATGCCTTATTATTGCTTCTGTGTGAAGCGGGTGTTAATAGTGTCTTTTACTCCTCACGCAGACAGGGAATTTTTAATGGTGTCAATTGTACATTTAATATACATTTGACTACCCTATTTTATGAGGGTAGCTTACATATGCCCTATCCGGCTGTAGGCATTACTCAATTATAAATGCTGATGTTATGAAAAAACTATTGTTAACTGCATGTTGTCTTATTTCCCTGTCGTCCTTCGGACAAAAATTGCTTTTCGGGGTAGCGTATTATGATGAATATATGCCTTACGAGCGCCTGGACAAGGATATTGCTATGATGAAAGCTGCACACATCAATGTGGTGCGTATTGCCGAATCGACCTGGGCTACTGAAGAGCCTTCGGATAGTGTGTACAACTTCACACATATTGACAGGGTACTGGATGCCATGCACAAGGCAGGGATCAGCGTAATAGTGGGTACCCCTACCTATGCTGTGCCGGCATGGCTGGCGAAGAAGTATCCTGATGTACTGGCCGCTACTCCCTGGGGGCAAAATCAATTTGGGCCAAGGCAGAATATGGATATTACGAATCCTCATTACAGGTATTATGCAGAACGCATTATCCGCAAGATCCTGGAGCATGTGAAAGATCATCCTGCCATCATTGGCTACCAGGTGGATAACGAAACCAAGGCGTATAATACGGCGGGGCCAAATGTGCAAAAGGCTTTCGTGGAATATCTGAAAAAGAAGTTTGTTACACTCGATAGTGTGAACAATGCTTTTGGATTGAACTATTGGAGTAACCGTGTTAGTGCCTGGGATGATTTTCCATCTGTGAATGGATCGGTAAATGCGAGTGTGAAGGCGGAGTTTGCAAAGTTTCAGCGGGGATTGGTAACGGAGTTCCTGGCATGGCAGGCGAAGATTGTGAGAGAATATAAACGTCCGGAGCAGTTCATTACACAAAACTTTGATCTTAGCTGGAAAGGATATTCCTATGGCATACAGGATGAGGTAGATCATTTTGCGGCAGCCAGGGCTTTGGATATTGCGGGTGTGGATATCTATCATCCCAGCCAACACCAACTGACCGGTACTGAGATTTCATTGGGAGGTGACCTGGCCCGTTCTATGAAAGGTGGAAAGAATTATCTCGTGATGGAAACAGAGGCGCAGGGTTTTGCCAACTGGACACCGTATCCTGGTCAGTTAAGATTACAGGCATTTAGTCACCTGGCAGGTGGTGCTGATATGGTGAGTTACTGGCACTGGGCTTCTATTCATAATAGTGCGGAAACGTATTGGAAAGGATTGTTAAGTCATGATTTTGCACCGAATCCTACTTACAATGAGGCGATAACTATCGGGGCGGATTTTGAACGGTTAAGTCCGAACCTGCTGCATTTGCATAAGAAAAATGAAGCAGCTATATTTTTTAGTAATGAGGCCAATACAGCTTATAATTCCTGGGGAACACCTGAGAAATACAATGATGTGATGCGACCATTTTATGACGCCTTGTATCGTATGAATATTGGGGTGGATTTTATTGATCCATCTTCTGACAATTTTGATCAGTATAAGCTGATTGTGGTGCCTGCTTTGTATGCAGCGTCAGATGCGTTGTTGCAGCGATTGAATCAGTATGTGGAGAACGGCGGGCATATCGTTTACACCTTCAAAAGCGGTTTCTCTAATGAAAATGTACAGGTGCGTTATACCCCACAACCCGGTGTGATCAATGCTGTGACAGGCAATTATTACAATGAGTTTGTAGTGCCGGAGCATGTAGGTTTAAAGAATGATCCCTTTGGCGCGAAGGATAACGAGATCAAATACTGGATGGAATTATTAACACCTACCACAGCAAAAGTGCTTGCGTATTATGATCATGCGCAGTGGGGAAACTATGCTGCTGTAACCCGTAATCAATATGGTAAAGGTACTGCAACGTATATCGGGTTTATGCCGGGGAATATACTGTGTGAAAAGATCATGGAGAATTGTGCAAAAGAGGCGGGCATAGATCATCAGTTACATTTCCCACTGATCACGAAAACAGGAACCAATACTGCTGGCCATACCATCCACTATTTGTTTAACTATTCAGATACGTCGCAGACTTTGATCTATCCTTATGAAACAGGAAAGGAATTATTGTCAGGCAAAACCGTGCTTCAAAAAAGTTCCCTGGTCTTAGCACCATGGGATGTGAAAATTATAGAGAACAATTAAATCTGTAATATATGAAAAGGATCTTACTGACTGGTGCTGTGGCATTCCTCCTTATCAGCTGGAAGCCAATTCCACCAATCATCACAATTGACGGATATACCTTCAGGGATCTGAATGGCAATGGAAAGCTGGACAGGTATGAAGATGAGCGCTTATCGGTGGATGACCGTATTGATGACCTGATCAGCAAAATGACGGATGATGAAAAAGCTGGTTTATTAATCGGTACAGGGATGCCTGGTTTTAATGGGCTTACGCCTGTAGCAGGTGCGATTGAAGGAAAGGTGCCGGGTGCTGCCGGGGGTACCTGTGCTATTCCAAGACTGGGGATTCCTGAAGTGATTGTAGCAGATGGGCCCGCGGGCTTGCGTATTAAGCCTATCAGGAAAGATGCAAAGGGAACTTTTTATTGTACGGCATTTCCGGTAGGCACTGCTTTGGCTTCTACCTGGAATACATCCTTGCTGGAAGAAGTGGGCAAGGCGATGGGGCAGGAAGTAAAAGAATATGGTGTGGACGCTTTGCTGGCGCCTGCGCTGAACATCATGCGTAACCCCCTGTGTGGGCGTAATTTTGAGTATTATTCTGAAGATCCTTTGATTGCGGGAAAGATGGCTGTGGCTATTGTGAATGGGGTGCAATCCAATGGTGTGGGTACTTCTATTAAACACTATGCTGCGAATAACCAGGAGACCAACCGGCTTTCTATCAATGAACACATTGATGAGAGAACGATGCGTGAAATTTACCTGAGAGGTTTTGAGATTGCCGTAAAAGAATCACAACCCTGGACGGTGATGTCATCTTACAACCTGATCAATGGTACTTACACTTCTGCAAGAAAGGATCTGCTCACTGACATCCTGCGTGATGAATGGGGTTTCAAAGGGATGGTGATGACGGACTGGTTTGGTGGGTATGCTGGTTTTGCAGCGCTGCAAGGGGGTACCAGCAATGTGGTACAACAGCTTAGTGCCGGCAATGACTTGCTGATGCCGGGTTTGCCTGCACAGAAGAAAGCGATCCTGGATGGGATGAAAGATGGTAGTCTGCCGAAAGAAGTAGTGAATACCGACCTGAGAAGGATCCTGACTTTCGTACTGCGTTCTCCTGCGATGGCAAAGTATGCTTACAGCAATCACCCGGATCTGAAAGGGCATGCGAACATCACCCGTCGCGCAGCAGCCGAGGGTATGGTCCTTCTAAAGAATGATGGGCAGTTGCTTCCTTATACCAATCAAACAAAGGAGATTGCGACATTTGGGGTCACTTCTTACAACTTTATTGCTGGTGGTACTGGTAGTGGTGATGTGAATGAAGCCTATACGGTATCACTGATTGATGGTTTGAGCAATGCCGGTTATAAGGTAGACCAGGAGCTGAAGAAATTGTATGTACCGTATGTGAAGCATGCGCTTTACCAGGATTCTCTCCGCAGGGCGAAAGAAGGTTTACTTGCATTGCCGGAGCGTATGAAGGAGATGAATGTGGATAAAGCACTGGTTGATAAAAAGGCGGCATCTGCTGCATTGGCAATTATTACCATAGGCCGTAATTCAGGCGAAGGTGGTGACAGGAAAGTGAATGAAGACTTTAACCTGGCAGCTGATGAAGTGGCGCTGATTGAAAATGTGACGGCTGCTTTTCATGCAAAAGGAAAGAAGGTAGTAGTGATCCTGAACATTGGTGGCGTGATTGAAACTGCCAGCTGGAAAGATAAACCGGATGCTATTTTGCTGAGTTGGCAACCGGGCCAGGAAGGTGGTAACTCTGTTGCTGACATCTTCAGCGGACAGGTTAATCCCAGTGGCAGACTGACCATGACCTTCCCTGTGAAGTATGAAGAAACACCTTCTGCGAAGAACTGGTTAGGTACGCCTGCGGACAATCCTACTGATGTAACTTATGAAGAAGGTATTTATGTAGGCTATCGTTATTTCAATACTAAAAACATCCCGGTATCTTATCCATTTGGGTTTGGGGGTTCTTATACCACATTTGCATACAGCGATCTGAAAGTAGATAAGGATAAATTGACAGTTGCTGTGACTGTGAAAAATACAGGCAGGGTAGCGGGTAAAGAAGTGGTACAGCTTTACCTGGCGGCTCCGCATAATACGATTGATAAGCCGGCAGCAGAACTGAAGGCCTTTGCCAAGACGAAAGTATTGAAACCCGGAGAGCGCGAAGTGCTGACTTTGCAATTACAGACAAGGGATCTGGCATCCTTTATTGAAGCACAGCAGGCCTGGGTTGCGGAACCAGGGAAGTATACGGTGAAGATAGGCAGCTCTTCACTGGATATTCATCAGCAGGCAGATTTCACGCTGGATGACGCGCTGATAGTAGAAAAGGTGCATAAGGCATTTGAAAAATAAAGCGGGAAGCCTTCAGGTCTGTTTGATCTGAAGGCTTTTTTCTTGATAGGGTTTTTATGCCCCTTGGTGAATCTTGTTTTTCATGAATTTTGTACGGGAATAGGTATACGCTTCACTGTTAGTGAATCTTGTTTTTCATGAATTTTGTATGGGAATAGGTGTACGCTTCACTGTTAGTGAATGCGTAGCTTGCTATTGGGATTTGTGTGAATACGTTTTTTATCCAAAGATGATTTCGCCGTGGAAGCAGATGACGCCCCTGATATGTCCACCGGCTTGCAATAGGCCATCCATAACATTCTCTGCGCTGACGAAGATATCCAGTTCGAAGCCAATGTTTGTTGTGATGACGTAGGCTTTTACATCTAATACAGCAACGGTTTTGATATTGATGATGGTACCCATGAACTGGTGCAGACCACAGTCTCCGTAGTTGTCTTCCGGCCAGAAGGTGTTGTCTTCAAATACGGGGCGTACATCAATGAAGAGTGCGAGTGCACCGATTTTCATCCAGTTGGTTTTTACTGACCGGTAGGTGCTGTGGTGTTTTAGATAGTCGGTGGCGAGGAAGTTGATGAGGATCTTGTTATTGATAGATGCGGCGATGAGAGCTTCGGTGCCACGTCTCTGGAAGGTTTCTTCAATGTAGTCGGTAGTGACTTCGAAGGTATGAGAGGGGCGCATGGCAGGATATGCATAGAAGCTTTTGCCTACATGGATGCCGACGATGGTGATGGGGCCAAGGTCGAGGGATGATACGCCTATTTTGCCATTGATATAGGTAATGGTGGCGTTTTTGGTAGCGCTGATGGCCTTGTTGAGGATGCTTTTGATGGCAGGGAGCGCGAAGTTTTTGGCACCGATGAAACCTTCCCATTCCATGTTATAGATTTGATCAGGTTTTTCAATATTGCGGATGCCGATTTCGTATTCGTTCCTGATTTCGAAGTCGGTATATTCGATGGGTTCATCGAAAGTGATTTCTTTTTCGGCAGCTTCGGCATCGAATGGGCTGGCGGAGTCGAAGCCGTGAATGGGTTGGTGGCGGATGATGTTGTCTTTGATGATGTAGGGGCAGATAATGGTGCCGGTTTGACCTTGTTGGGTGGCGTAGAGGAGGCTGATGGCGTTGTAGTCTTCGTGGGCAACGAAGGTGGCGTTGTTGGCGCTGGTGGGTGTATCACCTGGCTGGCCGGTGAAGCAGGAGTGGTAGAAGATGGCGGATGATTGGATCTTCCCTTTTTGCAGGAGGGTGTTCATTTCGTCTTGTAAGATGGCGAGTGCCATTTCTACGGTGATGTTATTTTTTTGATCACGGATCACGATGATGGTGCCATGAAGTTTGTTGTGGCAGTCGAGGTAGGTGGCGATGGGTTCGTGCATTTGTTTTTCGGCCTGGGCGCTGCGGAAGAGCTGCAGAGCAGGAGCATAGGTGCTAAGGATAGAGGAGTTAAAGGCTACGATATTGAATGGAGGCATGGGAGGCTGTGGTTTGAGGTAAAGTTAGGGATTTCTGGAAATTGAGCAGCAGCTTGTTCCACAAATGATAATCGATCCATTAATTGCGCAACAGCTTGTTGCGCAATTAATGGATCGATTATTTTTCTCTCGTCAGATTGGATGATGCAACTATAAGAAATGTATGTGCAATCGCTAAGATGGCGGCATACTTTTCATTACATCTCCAAATTCCAGCATTGATGCTGTTCTTCCATGATCCTGCGGGCCCGAAATACCCAAATGAATAGCTGTTAATTTTTCCAAAGCAGGGATCCCATCTCCGTGATGGGGCTGAATCCTGTCAAATAGCTCTTCAATAATAGTCAGCCGGTTTTGTTGTGCGAGTGTAAGCAGACGCGTTAGTTCCGGGTAATTCTCATTGCCGGAAAATAAGTTTTGTTCACTTTCCTATATATTATATTCATCCAGTTTCTCCCTGGAACCGCCGGGAGCTGCATCTCCGGGAGCCGTATTCTTTGTTCTCCAGGAAGGGATATACGGAGAGAAAGAAACTGGAATAATGTTGTATAAGCAGGTTGTTTGTCAACCGTGCAATTATTTTTCCATACCAGTCGGTGAGATCGTGGAATACACCGGCTTGAATGTTAATTTTTTTAGACTGTAGCCGGTTTTTTAATAAGATTGCTGCAATCTTCGTCAATTCCGCATTCGATGCGGATGGTGTCAAGGGATGATAGTGGATCGGTCTTACTCCATATGCTTACTTTGAGGGTTGCAGTACTCATTTTGAGGGCTTTAAGATTTGGTATTTTGAATTCGTGACTACTAACAAAAAACAAAAGTTAATTCACTTTGTTTAGAAAAATGAGAGGAATATTTATACATCACATGTATTTGTAGTGCTTGTTTGCAGACAAGAAATTGATATAATTCCTGATGATTTTAGAACCTTCGGCGAAATGATTATTTTTGTGCTGAAATGATACATCGAAAATTACGCCGGCACATGCGCAAGGCCGGGCTGATCATCTACCATGAAACACTGATCGACCTTAAAGAACATATCTGGACATTCATTGGGGCATTTTTTGGAATAGGGGCTATTGGCCTGCTGAATAGTAAGTTCCTGCCAGTTTCTGACAATCTCTTTTTAATTGGCTCCTTTGGTGCCTCTGCTGTATTGGTATACGGTATTATTAATAGTCCGCTTGCACAACCCCGTAACCTGATCGGTGGCCACGTAGTAAGTGCCCTGGTAGGTGTGACCGTGTATAAACTGGTTCCCGGAGAGATCTGGCTCACCGCTGCCCTATCTGTTTCTCTTGCTATTGTAATGATGCAGATTACTAAAACTTTGCATCCCCCTGGAGGGGCTACTGCCCTGATTGCAAATATCGGCACGGCCAAAATAAAGGCGCTGGGGTACCTGTATGTATTAAGCCCGGTGTTGTCTGGTGTACTCATCTTATTGCTGGTGGCTATTGTATGTAATAACGCTACTTCTCACAGAAGCTATCCTAGAAATAAATCCTGGTATAAGTTCTGGGAACGGAATTATAGGGTGCGCTATAAGCGGGTGCATCATTAATCGTTTTATAAGCGCCCCCGTATTTCTACTTACTTCACCCCTCCTAACTACCTGTTTTATTTTTCAGGTATTCCCCCTCTTATCCACCTTCCTCCTATTTTCTACTTTTACATCGTCATCGCTGGCTTTTTGTCCATTTAAACCAATAAAAGACACCCTTTCCCTCCCTAAACCATGAATACGGGGCGGTGAATACTCCCGGTTCGCCGCCCTTTTAACATGGCTAAAGATAAAAACTCCCTGCGGTGTCACTGCATTCCGTAAACACTAAATTCGACTATCCCTTCGCATTTTTTCACCATCAAGCTATATAATATGTCTCATGCATTAACACAAACCATGCCCATCACGCTAATTAGCAAGGCAGATTATGACAAGTACATCTCGCGGTGGATTACCCTTCTGAATGAAGATGATGGTAAAGGCGACATGAGAGACTATTTCTACAAAGGATCCTTCAAACTCAGCGCCGTTCATTTTGACGTGAGTGCTATTGAGTACCTGGTATCTTCAGAAGCGACCGCTACTATCAAGGCCCGCTTTTGCATTACCAGAGATGATGAGGGAGAAGAGCTGTTTAACATCATCCTGTTTGGAACTGATAAAAATGAAGGTATTACTACTGCCTTTTTCCTGGGTACCCCCTATGCACAGGAATTAGGTGACGGGGTGCCCAACGGTCAGTTGCCTACCAACCTGGGCGAACTCTGGTTACAGAAGTGGGCTGTTAATGATGACTTTATTTCAAGAGAGCGCTTTAGAAACATTTTTGGTTACCTGCAAGGGTATAATTTCCCACTGGAAGACTTTATCGATGCTGCATTTTTATATAAATGCAGCGGGCTGTCTGTAAGTCTTGCCTTGCATGAGTTGTACAGACCTAATGTAACCGACGTCAATGCACCTACCTTTACTTTCAACCTGGTATTGCAGGGGATCCTGGCAGATGGAGAAAATGCGCCGGCCAGGATAGGTAATCCCGATGGCTTGTATGATATTTCTGCACCAAGCCCTCCTTATTGATCAATAGACACACACTATTATTCATTCGCCTCTCCTGGCCCGGGAGAGGCTTTAAAACGTTTATTATGTCTCTTCCCTTCGACCGGATCATTATGTATGGTGTAATGATCCCTGAGACCATCGCAGTCGTGGTGGGCGGGCTTCGTCTCAGACAATTGCAAGCACCCTTACGCTACCTATGGATCCTCGTACTCTTTGGCTTTCTGACAGACCTCCTGTCAAGACTGCTCATTTTGCTTAAGATGGGAAACCTGTTTCTGATCGTCCTCTATATACCTGTTGAATTTGGCCTGCTTGCAGCAATGTACAGGCATGAACTGAATGACAGCAGAACCGCAAAGATAATCCCTTTCCTCACCGCTGGTTTTGCCGGCTACGCCTTCTTTGAGATCCTTACCGGGAAATTACAGGGTTTCAACCGGGAGGAGCGTTTTGTAGAAGGATTCCTCATTCTTTTTTTCGTGTTGGAATATCTTTACCGCGTACTCAGAAAATTGAATATCTTTCACCTGGAATACGCTCCTATGTTCTGGCTGTCGGCAGGGTTGATCATTTACTTCCCTTGTGATATCATTGTTTTTACTTTTAGTGAGTATATCTTCTCCTCGTATTCTACGAGCTTTAATTTGCAACTATGGGATGTCCATGCCGTATTAACCATGTTACTGTACACCTTCTATACGCTAACACTATGGATTCCCCAAAGGAACTAGAGATGAAGTATATGTTGTTCTGTGGTATCCTGGTCATCCTGTTCCTGGCGATTTCGGTGATCATTTTTTTCATTGTGTATCAAAAGCGTTTGCTGGCACAGCAGATCCGCCTGCAATCTGTACAGCATGAATATCAGCGTGAATTATTAACTTCAAGTATCGCTGCCCAGGAAAAGGAGCGGGTACGGATCGGGCACGATCTGCATGATGAAATAGGATCGTCTCTGTCTACCGCAAAATTGCTGGTGAATCAGCTAAACCATACTGACCCGGAGAAAGAGCAACTTGTTAACAGCGTGAAAGAAATATTGAGCCATACTATACAGAACCTGAAAAATATATCACTGAATCTATATCCTTCTGTATTGACAAAGTTTGGATTGGTGGAGGGATTGCAATACCTGGTATCGGTATTATCGCAGGCTTCACCGCTGACTTTTACTTTTGATGCAGATGAGATCAGTGGGCTGGAACTGCAGCAGGAACTGGCGCTGTATCGTATTGTGCAGGAGCTGGTGAATAATGCAATTAAGCATTCCGGAGCAAGCGATGTGCATCTGGAACTGCGGCAAACGGCGCGCTTTATCCAACTCAGTGTGCGGGATAATGGTTGCGGATTCGATCCCCGGGAAGCAGGGAAAGGAGGAATTGGCCTCAAAAGTATTGAAGCCCGTAAAGAAATGCTGAAAGCTGAGATGCAAATACAATCAGTACCGGGAGAGGGTACTTGTATTATAGTAAGATTGCCGGTATTATAAAATGTTACTATCACGCTATACATGACCATTACTGTAAATTCATATGCTGTGACACCCATCAGACTTGCCATCGTGGATGATCATAAACTCTTCCGCCAGGGAATTATCAACCTGCTGAAGACCTATCCTCAATTTGACATGATCATTGAAGCGGAAAGCTGCCCGCAATTGTTAGCAGCACTTGCTATTCAACTACCAGATATTATTTTGATGGACATAGAAATGCCGGAGACCGATGGCATGCAAACCTGTAAACAGATCCTTCAGCTATACCCACAAATGAAGATCATCGCATTGTCTATGCATACTGCCGATAATTTCATTTTTCATATGATGAAGATGGGTGCAAGAAGTTACCTGCATAAAGACATTGACCAGGATGGCCTGCGGGAAGCAATAGAAGAGGTGGCGGCAAAGGGATTTTATTTCACTGAAAAGATAGGAGAAGCCATGCTGCGCGGTGTACAATCAAAGTCTATACAGAAGCCATATATGAATGGAAATTCCCTTACTCCCAGGGAGAAGGAAGTTTTAACATTTATTTGTAAAGGGATGACGAACAGTGAAATTGCCGCTAAGTTATTCATCAGTATCCGTACTGTAGAGGGGCACAGGCAGCATTTACTCGATAAAACCGGTACTACCAATTCCGTAAGCCTGGCAGTGTTTGCGATCAAGACCGGGTTGCTGAGCGCCGATGAAGTGGGAGGACATTTTTGATAAATGAGTCGGAGTGCTATCTTTGTTTCAAAGTATAGCAATCTTTAATATGAATCGATTACTCATTGCATTGTGTTTCATTTGTTTAAAAGGATATGGACAGAAAAAATACGGCGATCCGGACTTCCCGCTAACGTTCAGCGATAGTATCCAGGTGCATTCCTCGGATACGACTGTGGCAAGGGTATTCCTGGAAGATCACAAATGGATGGTGCAGATCATGAAGGCTGGTGAAGTGGATCTTACGACTGACAGTACGGTGGAAAAACTGGTGATTGACAAAGCACCGCTTACGATTACCGCGAACAATGCAGCCAGGTGTTATGGTGCACCAGATCCTGTTTTTACAGTGACCTATAAGGGATGGGTATACGATGACTCGGATAGTGTGCTGGAGACCCGGCCTACTGTTAGTGTGAATGCTACCAATATATTGATCCCTTCGGGGGCAGTTGCAGAAAACTATAACATTACTTATGTGAATGGCGCACTGACCGTGTATATGCTACCCTCTCCTACTATCAGTGCTGATAGGGGAACCGTGATATGTGGCGCAAAGGAAATGCCATTGAGTGCTTCAGGGAAATATGCTTTCACCTGGTTGCAGCATGATTCTATTATAGGAAAAGGGAGTTCCCTGCGAGTGGCGGCGCCCGGAGATTATAAAGTGATAGCGGTAGATGGGAATGGCTGTTCCGGCACTTCCAATGTTATCTCTATGACACAGGTATTACTGCCATCAGTTGATTTCGCTTATTCAAGTGGTTGTACCGGTACCTCTGTTTATTTTACCAACAAAACCAAGGCTACCGGCCCTGTTGATTACAGCTGGCATAGCGGCGATGGGCAGAGTAGTGAGAATAACAGTGCCAGCTTCACTTATAAGAAGGCAGGTACTTACACAGTGGTATTAACTGCTACCCCACCCAGTTGCCCTTCAATGGGAGGAACAAGTATTCACGATATTACGATTACCGAGCCGATCGCTGCCAGGGCATTGCCTGCCGTAAAAGCTGAACCGGGAAAACCTTTGCAGTTAAATGCCCGGAAAATGGAAGGTGCTACCTATGAATGGCTGCCGAATAATGGTTTAACGGATAATAAGGTGATTGATCCGAAAGTGACGCTGAAAGCCCCGGAAACTTTCTTTATCAGGATGACGATGAAGAATGGTTGTACCACTACCGATACCTTGAAAGTGAGTGTGACTAATCCCAAGGCATTTATGGTGCAGGAAGAGTTTTCTCCAAATGGAGATAAACAGAACGACGTGTTGCAGGTATATGCAAGAACGATCAAAACGATTACTTCCTTTGATATATTAGATAGTATGGGCAACCAGGTCTATCAAAAGTCGAGGAAAGGTGAGGTCGCCTGGGATGGTAATAATATGAAGGGTAAGAAAGTGCCGGAAGGGATTTATATCTGGATGGCAGTGGGTACTGATTATTATGGCAAGACAGTGAGGGAACAGGGTACTGTAAAACTAACAAGATAAATCCCGGAGCAGGTGGCGGGAACCCAAAATATTGTTAAATAAGGGCTTGGCTATAATGTCATGTAATCTTATTTGGTCCGAATTTCGTTATTATAAGTATAATACTATAATAATGAGAAACGCACGATACCTGAGCATGCTGCTCTGTATGCTTTTCAGCTGCACCGGCCGCGCTCAGCAAAGTAAAAACAAACCAGATATGCATAACCCGCACTACTCACGCACAGACACGACCCATTTGAACGTCAGCAATGCAGAATGGAAGAAGATCCTGCCGGCTGACCTCTATGCAGTAGCCAGAGAACAGGCAACAGAAAGGGCTTTTACCGGTAAATATTGGGATGCAGATACCAGGGGTACCTATTATTGCGCAGTATGTGGCAATAAATTGTTCCGCTCTGATGCTAAATTTGCCAGTAGCTGTGGTTGGCCTAGTTTCTTTGAGGCTGACCGGCCTAACAGTGTAATCTATAAAGAAGATAACACCTATGGTATGCAGCGTATAGAGGTGGAATGTGCAAGGTGTAATTCGCACTTAGGCCACATTTTTGACGATGGTCCTCCACCTACCGGTAAGCGGTTCTGTATGAATTCCGTTTCCCTGGATTTTGAACCGGATAATCACTGACAAATGGTCAGGTGAAATAGTTGTCGCCCCTGCCTTAGGTAGGGGCTATTTTTTTTACCCCTTGAAAAACTGAAAGATTATATTATTTTGTATACGAGATACAATTAACCTAACCTTAATCCCCTTTACTGTCCGCTTATTATAATTTTGCAGCGTCATATGGGAAGGAACTATCAACATCTTGAGGAAGAGTCATTATTACGCAACATTAAATATAATGATGAGGAAAGCGCTTTTCAGGAGCTCTTCTACCGCTACCAGGACCGCGTATTTCGCTATGCTGTTAAGATTGTGCCCACCAGGGAGCTTGCCGAGGAAATTCTCCAGGACGTATTCCTGAAAGTATGGAACTACCGGGCCCAGATAGACGAAAACAGGCCATTCTCCGCCCTGCTCTTCAAAATTGCAAAGAACACCATATTAAACACCCTCAAACAGCAAAAGACCCACCAGCAGCTGACCCCTGACACCATCGAAAACCTTGCCTTCCATATCTGCCCTGAACATGATATGATCTGGAAACAATATGTCGGCATCCTGAACGATGCCCTGGCCACCCTGCCCGAGCGCTGTCGTGAAATTTTCCAGAAAAGCCGTTTTGATGGGCTCTCCTATGAAGAAATTGCCCAGGAAATGGGTATTTCCAAAGACACCGTACGGCTCCAGATTATCAAATCCCTCAAACAACTGAAGAAATACCTGCTGTTGCATCCCGAGTTCGACGCAGTACTGATGATCATGTACCTCGTGATTATCAGCTAAAAAAATATTTTCCCTCCGCATAGACCTCTTTTCAATTTTCATTGTATTTAATAGTATAAACACCTCTCTTGTGCCACCTGATCCGACCACTCAATTGAAAAAATACTTCTCCGGGGAGTGTTCCAGAGAAGAGCAGCAAATGATTGAACAATTGCTGCTAACTGAAGACAACCAGGCGTTTTCTGCTTACTTACAGGCAGAATGGGAGGCTATCCCCACTAATGTCATCCCTGATCAGACCCTTGCAGAGGAGAGATATGCGCGCTTATTAAAGAAAATCCATAAAAAACCTGATTATAAAATATGGTATTGGGCGGCCGCGATTGCACTATTATTAATATTACCACTGAAGTTTTTATTCACCGGCACTGAGCTTGAAACGATCACTACCGGCACCGGCGAACATAAGGATTTCGTATTAGCGGATGGCTCTCATGTATGGTTGAACTGTGAATCTTCTATTACTTATTCAAAGAAATTTAAGGAACGGAACATTACCCTGAAAGGGGAAGCCTACTTTAGTGTGACAAAGGATGATGCCCATCCATTTATTGTCTCGTTTGGCCATTATTATACACGGGTACTGGGTACCTCGTTCGATATTAAAGCCTATGGAGAAGAACGGCCAATGATCACTGTGACTGAAGGCCGTGTATCGGTAGGCGGAAACGGTGGTGTAAATTATGGTATACTGAAGGCGAATAACCGCCTGACCCTATCCCCCCGGGAAATCACCTTAGAAAAAGTGCCTGATACTATGCAGATCGTAGCCTGGCAAAAAGGGGAAATACAGTTCCATCAAACGAAGCTACCTGCCGTGGTAGCGGAATTGGAAAGATGGTATAATACGGACCTGGTTATTGCAAATCCGAATGCCAACATGCCTTCTTTTACGGTTGTGATCAAACCTAATACTTCACTGGACGATGTGCTGCAGATCCTGAGCATGACAAATAAGATCTCTTACCGGCAAGCAGATAATAAAATTCTAATCACCGCAAACTAAAGCTAACATGCGCTACAGAACAACACTACACACCGCATAATTCCAGGCATAAAAAAACGGAAGTGCTGGTACCACCTCCGCTATTGATTCCTGAGAATTACTTTTTCAAAATCACAGAAAAAATAACACTAGAAAATTCGCACAAATTTATGGAAAAATACCTTAGGGGGCTAAGGCAGGGATTACTATTTGCCTGTATTTTTTGCCTTAGCGTTACACATGTGCTCAGGGCCCAGGCCAACGAACTGGACAATGTCCGGATATCGGTTACATTTAATAAAGTCAGTCTTTCCCAGGCCTTAGAAATTATTGGACAAAAAAGTAACTGGGGAATTACTTTTGATGACGGGGATGTTGCTATCTCACGCCCTATCACTTATCAGGCAAATAATACAAGTGTTACTGACATTCTTCATTACATTCTCAAAGAGACCTCGCTCAATTTCAAAACTTACAAGACTACGATTGTCATTTATCATGCAAAGGAACAAATCATTACGGGCAGAGTGCTCGACAATAAAGGGCTCCCTTTAATTGGGGTAAACATTATTGAGAAAGGTACACACAATGGTACCAATTCCGATGCCAGCGGTCACTTTTCCATTAAGGTGAGTGACAATGCGATCCTGGTATTTAGTTATATCGGCTTTGCTACCGTAGAACGTGCGGCAGCTGCGAATATGTCAGTGACCATGCAGGAAGATATGGGCAAACTGAACGAACTCGTGGTAGTAGGTTATGGTACGCAAAAAGCAAAAGACCTCACCGGCTCCATTTCTCACATTGATATGAAGGGGAAGGAGAATTCTGCCACCACTGACCTGGTAGCAGCCTTACAGGGCATCACCCCGGGATTGAATGCACGAAGTGGTAGCATGGCGGGAGAAACAGGGGGCCTTTCTATTCGTGGTAAAACCTCTTTATCTGCCAGCGATGTGCCGCTGATCATTTTGGATGGTGTGATCTTTAATGGTTCCACCGCCGATCTGAACATCAATGATATTGCTTCTGTAGATGTGCTTAAAGATGCGAGTTCCGCTGCTGTATACGGTTCCCGCTCTGCGAACGGGGTGCTCGTGATCACTACTAAAACCGGTAGTTCCGATAAGCCTACCTTCAATCTGAATGCTTACTATGGTAGCCAGGATCACGCGAATACCCAAATGACGAAGATCATGAATGCGGAGCAATATGCCCGCAGACTTGTTGACTATTACTATCAGCAGGATCTGTATAGCTGGTATGCTACAGGGCCTGCCAGTGCTGATAACAGGCCGGTAAGACCCGATGTGAATGACAAAGAAGTGGTGGCTTCTTACCTGAGAACTGATGAGGAGAAAACCAATTACCTGAATGGCTACCAGATCAACTGGCTGAATGAAGTTTTCAGAAAAGCACCGATCCAATCTTATTCCCTGAGCGTATCAGGAAAGACACCAAGAACCAACTATTATTTATCTACATCTTACGCCGATCAGCAGGGTATTATTGTCAACGATCAGTTTAAAAGACTGACTTTCTTTGCCAAGTTTGAAAATAAAATTACCGACTGGCTGAAAATAGAATTTGATCCAACCTTTACACACCGCGATTATTCAGGGCTGGAAACCTCGCTGGCAAATGCCCTCATTGCAAGTCCGCTGGGTAATAAATACAATGAGGCAGGGCAGTTCCCCGTGTACATTGCCAGCGAGTCTTACGCTTACCACCCACTCGCACACTTGTATGTGTCAGACAAGGAACCTATCGATAACCTGAACCTGGTGCTGAAAGGCAGAATGAGGATCCCAAAGATCGAAGGCCTGGAGTACGAGTTCAACTACAACAAGAACTACATCTTCAACCGTCATTTCCAGTATTTCCCAAAAGCAATTGCAGAGGGCTCCCAGGTGAATGGTAGTGCAGGTAAGACCATTAAGAATCAAACGAAATGGCTGGTGAATAATATCATTACTTACAAGCATACCTTTAATAAGATCCATAGCATTGATGTCACCTTATTGCATAGTGATGAGGAACTGACAAGTGAAACTACGGCTGCTTCAGGTACGGGTTTCAACTCTGAAAAACTCGGTTATAATGCCCTTGAACTGGCAGAAGTGCAGACGAGTTCCAGCGCAGGTTCCAGGGAATATACACGCTCTTTCCTGGGAAGGGTGAATTATGGATTCAGGGACCGCTATCTCTTGACTGCGACTGTAAGAAGGGATGGTTATTCCGGGTTTGGAAGTAATAAGAAATGGGGGAGCTTCCCTTCAGTATCACTGGGCTGGGTGATGACAGAAGAATCATTCATGAAGGTGAAATGGTTAGACTTCCTGAAGTTAAGATTATCATATGGTACGAATGGGAACCAGGGTATTGGTGCGTACAATAGCCAGGCCGAAATGTCCAGCACCAATACTGTATTTGGCGCCAATACTGCAATCGGTCTCTATGCATCCTCTATGGGGAACGATGACCTGGGATGGGAGAAAACAAAATCTGTGAACGCAGGTATTGACTTCCGCGTGTTGGATAGCCGTATCAGTGGTAGTGTAGATGTGTACAATGCTACGACTACCGATGTACTGGTGGAAAGAGCGATCCCTACTATTTCCGGTAACTCAAGTGTATGGGATAATATCGGGGGTATCAAGAACCATGGTGTGGAAGTAAGCCTGGAAACACAGAATGTCAAACAGAAGGACTTCAACTGGACCACCGGTTTCGTATTTGCCATCAACAGGAATAAGATTACCAAACTGTATGATAATGTTACCCAGGATATCGGGAATGGCTGGTTCGTAGGACAGTCTATCAATTCAGTGTATGGTTATGAAACGCAGGGGATCTGGCAGGAAAAAGATCTGTTCAACAAGACGATCATGGCGGGTTCCTATCCCGGTCAGTTTAAGATCAAAGATCAGAATGGAGATGCACAGATCACTGCTGATGGCGATCGCAAGATACTAGGTTCTACTGATGCTAACTATCGTTTCAGTATCAATAATACGCTCAGCTATAAACGTTTTTCACTCAGTATTTTCCTGAACTCTGTTCAGGGGGGCAATGGCTATTATATGGCGAGCAATACTGGTGTACTGGTAACAGGTGGTACGGACAAGGCTTATCGTTTGAACAGGCCTAACGTACGTGCATACTGGACACCTGACAACCCGGTGAATGATGCACCAGGTATGTATTACAATCCTAAGATAGCCCCTTCTGTGTACCAGGATAAAAGTTTCGTACGCCTGCAGGATGTGACCTTGTCTTACAATTTTAATAACAAGGTGATCAAAAAATGGGGCTTTAATAACCTGCGTTTTTATGTGAGTGGCAGGAATCTCTATACCTGGACCAAATGGGCAGGATGGGATCCTGATGGTGGCCCGGGTGTTACGTCACCTATGATCAGAAGCTTTATTGGGGGTGTGAATACTTCGTTTTAAAAAAAGAAAGCAATGAAGATGAAATATATTTTATTGGGAGCGCTTAGCTTGTTTTTAGCGTCCTGTAGTAATAAGGTGCTGGATGAAAAGCCGATCGATTTTGTATCGGGTGCCAATGCCTTTGAATCGCCCAGTGATGTGGAGATGGGGGTGGTAGGCTTGTATAGCCTGGGACGTAACTGGTACAGTAATGTGGATGAGAAGTATATGTTCTGTTATGTAGCATTGGGTACGGACGAAGCCTATTATGGCGAAGATCCTGCCGGTGGTACTTTGTGTAACTGGGATACGGAGATCGTACCTACGGGTTCACTACCGCAACAATATTGGACCAAAGCTTTTGACCTGGTATACCAGGCTAATACAGTGCTGCAGGGGATTGATAATTTTGTATGGACGGATGCCAGTCAGCGTGCAGGGTATATAGCTGAGGCGAAATTTTTCAGGGCATTCAGTTATCGCATTTTGGTGACGATGTATGGTGATGTGCCTTTGCTGACAAAGCCTGTCTCTACACCGAGAACTGATTTTGTAAGAGCCAGCAAGGATTCTGTCTATTCTTTGATTGAAGAGGACCTGGCATATGCTGCTGCTAATTTACCTAAGAGAGGAAGTGAAGCAGCTGCGGGCAGGTTGACACAGGGTGCTGCCTGGCATTTACTGAGTGATGTATACCTGGCACGTCAAAAGTACCAGGAGGCGGCAGATGCCGCTTCGCATGTCATCAATGATTATGGGTACGCATTGATGACGAAGCGGTTCGGCAAACAGCTGAATATCTTCGCAAGTGAGAATGCATTCTTTGACCTGTTTACCATGGATAACCAGAACCTGAGTGATAACAGGGAAGCGATCTGGGTGATTCAAAATGAACCTAATACCACAGGTGGTGGCCAGTATTCCGGTGAGCGTGCCTTTGGTCCTGCTTATTACAGGGTGGGTAATGCGCCTGATGGTGTGAAGGCAATCAAGGGCCAGTTGTACAATGGCACTTACACCGGTTACAGCGATACCCTGGGCAGACCGGTAGCCTGGTGCAGACCTACCAATTACCTGGCTTACAACATCTGGAATGGCGACTGGAATGATGACAGAAATGCTGAAGCGAATATCAAGCGGCATTTCTATTTCGATAATCCTGCTTCTTCTTACAATGGTAAGGTGATTGACTGGAAACTGTATAGCAGCCGTTCCAGTGCACTGAAAGATACTACGCAATATCTCTTTCCTTATTATATGAAAGTGGCAGCGCCATTGAACCACTATACTGACTTAGGTAGGTCTGGCGGTGGGTATAACCACAAGGACCTGTATGCTATGCGACTGGCAGAGACTTATCTCTTGAGGGCGGAGGCCTATTTAGGATTAGGTGATGCCGGTAAAGCGGCAGATGATATTAATGTAGTACGGAGCCGTTCGCATGCCGCTACGATTAGCGCGGGTGATGTAACGATCGATTTTATTCTCGATGAAAGAGCGCGGGAATTGTATGCAGAAGAATGGCGGATGCTCACTTTGATGCGGTTAAAGAAATTGGTGGAGCGTGTCAGGAAATACAATAATGATCCCTCGAACCCTGGTGTAGGTATCCTGGATCATCAAAATTTATTTCCTATACCGCAGTCTGATATTGACTTGAATACAGGCGCGGTATTGACACAAAACGAAGGCTATTAAATGAAAAAGCACATCTTAATTTTTGCAGGTCTCCTGGGTTTTACATTTTCAACAGCTCAGACTAAATACAATATCGCGAAAGATAAAGTATTATATACGATTGGTTATTCACACCTGGATACGGAGTGGAACTGGGATTATCCACAGGTGATCGATGAATATATCAAAAACATCATGACGGAGAACTTTCCTTTGTTTGAGAAGTATCCGGACTATGCTTACAATTTTACAGGCTCCCGCCGCTACCATATGATGAAGGAGTATTATCCTGATATGTATCAAAGGGTGAAATACTATATCGCTAAGGGCAGGTGGCATGTATCCGGATCATCTGTAGATGAGGCAGAAACTGTGATGGCTACACCGGAATCAATATTAAGACAGGTGCTGTATGGCAACAATTTCTTTCAGAAAGAATTTGGGGTAGTCAGCCAGGATTATATGTTGCCGGATTGTTTTGGATTCCCTGCGAGTTTGCCTTCAGTATTACATCATGCAGGGTTGATCGGGTTTTCCACACAGAAGTTAACATGGGGTTCTGCGGTGGGTATTCCTTTTAATATTGGTACCTGGTATGGCCCCGATGGCAATGGGCTGCTGTCTGCTTTGAATGGAGGTTCCTATGTAAGTCATGTACCTGTGCGCCTGGACCTGGATGAGGGATGGAGCAAGCGATTGGATAATAACAGGAAGAAATCAGGGTATGCCTTTGATTTCCATTATTATGGTGTAGGAGACCAGGGTGGTGCACCGAGGGAAAATGATGTAAAGCATGCGGAAGGAAGTTTGAATAATGCGGATAGTAAGTTTAAGGTATTGCTGACATCTTCTGACCAGATCTTTAAAGACATTACGCCGGAGATACAAAAGGACTTACCCACATATAAAGGGGAATTGTTATTGACAGAACATAGCGCCGGTTCCATTACTTCCCAGGCTTTCATGAAGAAAATGAACAGGAAGAATGAGTTGCTGGCAAAAGCGGCTGAGCAACTGGCGGTGATGGCAGATTATAAAGGTGGGGCGGCATACCCTTTTGCGAAATTGAATAATGCCTGGGAATTGGTATTAGGCAGCCAGGTACATGATGTATTGCCGGGTACTTCTATTCCAAAGGCGTACGAGTATGCATGGAATGATGAGTATGTAGCGGCCAATGGATTTGCTGCGGTGTTAGAAAATTCATTGAAGACTTTGACAAAGGAAATGGATACCCGTGTGAAAGGCCGTGCTATCGTGGTATATAATCCGCTGGCTATAGAAAGGGAGGATGTGGTGACCGCTAGTTTGTCATTTGATAAAGTGCCGGAAGATGTGGTGGTATATGGACCTGATGGCAAGGTAGTGAACAGCCAGGTCATTGAGCGTACAGCGCATGCCCTGAAATTTATTTTCCAGGCAAAGGTGCCTTCAGTAGGACTGGCGGTGTATGATGTGAGGATTGGCAGTGTGAAACAAAGTACGGAACTGAAGGTGAGCGGGCATTCATTAGAGAACGAGTTTTATAAAGTAACTGTCAGTGCGGATGGGAATATTGCCAGCATCTACGACAAGGTTACAAAGCGTGAGTTGCTGAGCAAACCTGCTGTACTGGATTTTCAAACAGAAAAATCTTATACCTGGCCTGCATGGAACATGGACTGGGATGAGCGTCAGAAACCACCATTTGATCACCTGGACAAGGAAGCGAGCCTGCGCGTAGTAGAGAATGGTCCGCTGCGTGTAGCACTTGCCGTGAGCCGTAAAGGTTTGGGCTCACAGATGACCCAGGTTTTGAGTCTTGCCGCCGGATGTAAGCGTCTTGAGATTGACAACCTGCTGGACTGGCAATCAAAGGGTGTGAGCCTGAAGGCGGCATTTCCTCTCACTGCTGTAAATGATAGCACCACCTATAATATGGGTGTAGGTACGATTGCAAGGCCCCGCAATCATGAGAAAGCCTACGAGGCACCTTCTAATCAGTGGTTTGATCAGACAGATAAAAGCGGGCAATTCGGGGTATCTATCCTGGAGGATTGTAAGTATGGATCTGATAAACCGAACGATACCACCCTGCGTTTAACCCTGCTGTTTACACCCAAACCTGATAAGCGCTATGTTGTTCAGGGTACACAGGATTGGGGCAGGCACACCTTTAAATACGGCATCTATGCCCATGAAGGTGACTGGCGCAAGGGCTTAACGCCATGGCAGGGCCAGGCTTTAAATCAGCCATTGCTGGCATTCGAAACAGATGCACATGCAGGTAAAGATGGTAAGCAGGTATCTATGTTAGCGATTAGCACACCACAGGTAGGTGTGATGGCATTTAAGAAAATGGAAGGGGCGGATGATTATTATATCGTGAGACTAAACGAGCTGCTGGGTATCGATACACATGGCGTCACCGTACAGTTTTCTGCAGGTATCGCAGATGCGTATGAAGTGAATGGCCAGGAAAAGCGCATCGGTACAGCAAAGTTTGATGGGCAGCATGTATTTTTTGATATGGGACATGATGCTATCAGATCTTTTGCTGTAAAGTTCGCTCCAACTGTAGCAATTAAAAGCGTAGTGGCGCAGGGCCCTGTGTCACTACCTTTTAATGTAGATGCATTCAGCTATGACAATAACAGGGATGATGGCAACCTGAAAGGCCGGTATAGTATACCCGCTGAACTGGTGCCGGATACCATTGTGAGTGAGGATGTGCAGTTTAAAATGGGAAGTCGTGCTGATGAGGATAGTAATGCAGTGATTTGTAAAGGACAGGAAATAGCGCTGCCGGATGGCGATTACAATGCTGTGTATATCCTGGCAGTTGCAGATAAGGATACCCTGGGGAATTTTGACATTGATGGCAGGATTACACCTGTAGGTATCCAGGAATGGACAGGTTATATCGGTCAGTATTACAATCGTCGTTTTGAGCAGGATGAGATCACGGTGAAAAGCATTGCGGACCCATTTGTGAAAAAGGATAACATTGCCTGGTTTGCTTCTCACAGGCACCTGGCATATCCTTCAAAGAATGAGGCGTACAATTATAGCTACCTGTACAAATACAGGATAGCGATTCCTGCGCATGCTAAGCACATTACGCTGCCGGAGAATAAGAACATTAAAATATTTGCAATTACTGTAGTGAAAGAGACCGCAAAGGATGTAGTGACTTTGCAGCCTTTGTATGATGACTTTAGTTATAAATTATGAAGCAGCTTTTAATAATACTTTGTGCTATACTATTCCACTCTATTTCTTATGCTCAGATAGATCTTAACAAAAATGGGAAGAAGGATGTGTATGAGGACCCGAAGGCAAATATCGAAGAGCGGATCAGTGATCTGATCGCGCAAATGACGATGGAAGAGAAAACCTGCCAGCTGGCTACGTTGTACGGTTCAGGGAGGGTGTTGAAAGATGCCCTGCCTACACCGGAATGGAAGACGAAGATCTGGAAAGATGGGATCGGGAATATCGATGAAGAGCATAATGGGGTGGGTAAGTTCAAATCAGCATATGCTTTTCCATACAGCAAGCATATTGAAACGATCCATACGATTCAAAAGTGGTTTATTGAAAATACCCGTTTGGGTATCCCGGTAGACTTTACCAATGAAGGGATACGGGGTTTATGTCACGACAGGGCCACTTCTTTCCCCGCACAATGCGGGCAGGGAGCGACCTGGGATAAGAACCTTATTTACAACATTGGTATGGTGGAAGGCAAGGAAGCCAGCGCCTTAGGTTATACGAATATTTATTCCCCTATACTTGATATTGTACAGGATCCTCGCTGGGGCCGTGCGGAAGAAGTGTATGGCGAGGATCCTTTCCTGGTAGGACAGTTGGGGAAACAAATGATCCTGGCTTTGCAAAAGAATGGGGTGGCGGCTACGATCAAGCATTTTGCCGTATATTCTGTACCGGTAGGTGGCAGGGATGGTGGCACGAGAACCGATCCCCATGTGGCCCCCAGGGAGATGAAAACCCTGTACCTGGAACCTTTCAGGGTAGCGGTGGAAGAAGCACATGCTATGGGGGTGATGAGTTCTTACAATGACTATGATGGCGTACCGGTGACGGGAAGTTCTTATTTCCTGACCGATATCCTGAGGCATCAATGGGGTTTTAATGGGTATGTCACTACTGATAGCAGGGCGCTGGAATTTATTACGGAGAAGCATAAGGTAGCACCTACGATGGAGGATGCGGTGGCGATGGCGGTAAATGCAGGGGTGAATATCAGGACTGATTTTTCTATCCCTGAAGATTTTCTCAACCCATTGCGAGAGGCGATCAAAGATGGCAAGGTCTCTATGGAGATGCTGGATAAAAGGGTGGCTGAGGTGCTAAGGGTAAAGTTCCGTTTGGGTTTATTTGATAATCCTTACAGGGGAGATGCGAACCAGGTTCATACTGCTGCGGCCCAGGCCTTATCGCTGCAGGCAGCCCTGGAATCTATTGTATTGTTAAAGAATGATGCACATACCCTGCCCTTGAGCAAATCTTTGAAATCAGTAGCTGTAATAGGCCCGAATGCAAAAGAAGTAGAAGGACTGTTATCGAGGTATGGTCCAGCGAATGCGCCTTTGATCACAGTATATGATGGTATCAAAGCGATGCTGCCGGGGGCAGCTGTGGGTTATGAGAAGGGGTGTGATATAGTGGGTAAACATTTCCCGGAGGATGAGATCCTGGCTTTCCCGGCTGACAGTGCTGAGCAAAGTATGCTGGATGCAGCGGTGGACCTGGCAAAAAAATCTGAGCTGACCATCCTTGTACTGGGAGGTTCTGAAAAGACGGTGCGGGAAGACCGTTCCCGGACCAGTTTAGATCTGCCCGTTGTACAGGAGCGTTTACTGGAGGCCGTATATGCTACCGGCAAACCTGTAGTACTGGTATTATTAGATGGCCGTGCCGCCAGTATCAATTTTGCACAGCGTAATATTCCGGCTATTATTCATGGATGGTTCCCGGGTGAGTTTGGGGGCGAGGCGATTGCCTCCGTTTTGTTCGGGGATTATAACCCGGGGGGTAAACTGGCGGTGACTTTCCCTAAATCAGTTGGACAGATCCCCTATGCATTTCCATTCAAGCCCGGTTCAGAGGCATCTGCCAAAACTGCGGTGAATGGAGCCTTATATCCATTTGGGTTTGGGCTGAGCTATACTACATTCGGGTATAGTGAGCTGAAAGTGACCCCAGCGCAGCAAGGACCTGAGGGGAATATTACTGTTAGCTGTAAGGTCAGGAACACGGGGAGTGTAAAAGGTGATGAGGTGATACAATTATATATTCATGACGAATTTAGTAGTGTGATAACCTATACGCAGGTGTTGAGAGGGTTTGAAAGAGTCACCCTGGCACCGGGGGAAGAGAAGGAAGTGAGTTTTGTGTTAGGGAAGCATGAATTAGGGTTGTGGGATATCAACGATCATTTCACCGTGGAGCCCGGGAAATTTGAAATAATGGTAGGGAGTTCTTCTAAAGATATCCGGTTGCGGGGCAGTGTTGAGATTGTGAGTAAATAATAAAAAACGCTCCTGTCTTTTGATAGGAGCGGTTTTGTTTTAAGGGATGGCTGATTTTAAACAAGACGAATAATTTATATATGTAGGGTCGCTTCCCCTTTCTTAATAAAAAGAAAAACTAATTGATAATCATTTTAATTTGAGAAAATGTAAATTGTCACCTAGTTCGTAAAGCTATCCTAATGACGTCCAGAGAAGAATTAAAATCAGCCATAGACCTTCAGCTCCGGGTAGTACTGGAGAAATATAATTGTATAAGGGGGAGTATCCGCTTTCAGGCACCTGCCCTACTGTCCATGAACGGAATCAGAACTGACGGAAAGCCGGTGTTGATATGGCCGACAGATAAAAAGCTCGATTCACTGGTATCCAGATATGTATTTCAGGAACCGGAACTGGGTGGTTTGATTGTGCAGGCTGACCTGGCCATGAACCAGTTTGTGTATAAACAGGTGAGTAAGGGCCGGCTACAGCAGGAGGCACAACAGGTACAAAAGAAAAGAGGCCAGGAGGTGCGTAAGCAACAGGAAAACTGGCGCAGGTTACTGGAAAGTAAAACAGAGCTGTATGGTCTGCCCCTGGCAGAGCAGGTAGCAAATCGATTGCAGACAAGGAGTTTTGGATTCGGGCACCGTGATTATTGCGGCATGGGCCTGGAGTATCGCAATGGTGCTTATTATTATGGTGGATTGTGGGATGGGATGATGGATGATAAGGTGCGGCTCTTTCTCTCCCGGGAGGAATTTGTAGGCTGGCTGGCAAACCAGTCAGATGCATCTTTGTCGAGACTGGATGAAATGGATGCTTTTTATTGGGGCAACCAGACGGTAACGAGACAACGATTACTGGAATTTATTTCAGAATAGAACATTCATGAAAGAGGGAATTCACCAGCAGGAATGAAAACCATTTTCAGCATAAAGAGCTTGTATTAAAAGTAATTGGAAGGTACTTAATGCCGGAAGTTTTACTTTTAATACAAGCTCTTTGCCTTTACTTAGTTAAGGAAGGATCATCCAATACCGGGTCTTTCACATTATTTAATATAATCAACGGCTTAGATGCTGCTTTATTAATCTTCACTTTTTCTAATTTCAAGCTGGTCACGTCATCGAAAATACAGGCTGTACGGAATTCTTCCCCGGTATAGTTCAGTTTTACATTTTTAAAGGTAATGCCAGCCGCATGTCTTACATAGAAAGCCCATGCCGGCAGTTCCCTGAACATGGAAAACTCAGGGTAGTCACTGATCGCCTCCGGGATGCGGTGCAGGGAATCCACGTTCATATTGGCCACCGCCATTTTAGACTTTTCAGCATAGGTAATATCTATATTCTCTAAGGTCACATCCTGGATGATGTGGCCTGGAATACCATAGATCCCGGCAGGGAAAGTATTGTGTTCAAACAGTTCAGGGGGGCCTTCCATATTATACCCTGCATCTGGCTTAGTAGCTGGTATGTCTGCTTTTACATTGGAAATGCGCACCTTGCGGAGGGTACCCGGTTCACGGCGTGCCTGGCGTTTTCCCAGGCGAAGGAAGATGGCATTACCGGTATTCTTCGCGGTGATATTACTGATATCAATGTTTTCCACGATACCGCCATCTACTGTTTCGATGGCGATGGCGGAGCGGAATGTGTTATATACATAGATGTTTTTTACAGTAATGTTTTTGAACCCTCCCCAGGAGGCGGTGCCCATTTTAAAACCGCTGGCGCTGGAACGGACCTTACAGTCGGCGATATAGATATTCTCACAAAGGCCGGCAGTATCGTGCGATTTCAGGCAGATACCATCATCTGCCACATCAAAACTGCTGTTGGTGAGTTTTACGTTTTTACAGTCTACCAGGTCGATGCCATCATTATTCAGGAAGGTATTGCTGATTACCTTTATGCTGTCAAACATCATGTCTGTACAACTTACATAGTCCTGGATCCAGCAGAGGCCATTCAGGATCGTCACATTTTTTACAGTTACATGTTGGCAATTGGTGAATGCAATCAGTTTTGGACGGTTGTTTTCTTCCGGCCGCATTTGCCCCCATTCGTTATAATGCTGCCATTCTTTATCTTTTAAGGTGCCTTTTTTCAGCATGTCGAAGATGTCTTTCAGCAGCAGTTCACCCTGGCCATCGATCGTGCCTTTCCCGGTGATGGCGATGTGCTGTTGGTTGTCTGCCACAATGAGGGCAGAGGCTTTACCCGGGCCATAATCTTTACGGCTGGTGGTAGCGAGGAGGAAGGCGTTGGGAGCGAGGTGCAGGGTTACGCCTGATTTTAATGCGATGACCCCGGTCACGAATTTACCGGCGGGTACGACTACTGTGCCACCACCGGCAGCAGCAGCTTTGTCGATAGCTTCCTGGATAGCGCTGGTGTTGTTGGTTTTGCCGTCACCTTTGGCGCCGTAGCTGGTGATGGGGAAGTTTTTTTGTTGCGCGGAAAGTTGAGAATAGTTTAAACATAACAGTAGAATCAATGCCCTCATCATATCTTGTTGATTTTAAGTGTCAACAAGATAATAATACCATTTCAAAAAAGAACAGCTTCCACCTTTGGCAGAAGCTGTTTTTTTAGGAGGGTGCCTGTGGCAGGCTTAAAATAATGCAATTTTTATTGTTGCAACCATACGCTATAGGGCAGGTCGTCTTTGTTGGCGACCATATAAAAAGGGATCAGGCCATTGATGCTGGCCTTTGCTGGTGCGGTTTTGATGGTGTCAGGCCCTTCTTTTGCATAGACGACCGGACCGGCGGCAATGGCCACTTTTCTTTTTAATTCCCGGATATCTGGATGGGGGTAAACCATCCTGGGTGTGATAGGAAGATCTATGGTAATAGTGTCTCCCTTTTTCCAGGTTCTCGCAATGGTGAGATAACCGTTTAGGGTTTTTACAGCTATGGGCTGCTTATTCACCGTTACAAGCACTTTACCTGTTAATAAAGATGTATATAAATCAAATGGATTTTCTTTGCCTGTTGCCCAGCCTGGAATACGGATATGTAGGGGAATGGATTGACTACCTGCACTGGTTACCCTAAGCAGTACACGACCATTGGCAGGATATGCGGTAGTTTGTTCCAGGCTGATGTTCTTTAGTTTGGCTTTGCTGCTGATGAATAAATTTACATACACACCATTATTACTCTCTCCATAAATATATTGAGGTAATGCGCCTATCATCTTCAAAAACATTGGCGGACAGCAAGGGCAATCATGCCATACCCAGCGACTGCGATGTGTGGCGGTCAATGGATTTTCATAGAAATAATGTGTGCCATCCTGCGAAACACCTGCCAGGAGATTATTGTAAATCACCCGCTCAAATTCATCCATATACTTCCCATCTTCTTTCAGCTCATTCATCTTTTCACTAAAGAATGCGGCACCGACAGCAGCACAGGTTTCCAGGTAGGCAGATTCGGGGAGGTAATAGTCCGGGCCGAACTTCTCGTCTTCGGGAATGGCTCCCTGGCCCCCGGTGATGAAGGTGCGTTTGCCCGCCATATTGTTCCAGTAGTTGTCAGCAGTAGTAATATATGCCGGGTCATGATTCAGTAACGCAGCAGTCGTGATACCTGTAGCCAGCAGGGTAGCGCGAACGGCATGCCCTTCGATGGTTTGCTGTTCGAATACGGAGCTTTGATCCTGGTTGTAGGCACCATAGCTTTCGCGGGTACTGCCATCAGGATTGTTGTAATGCCCCCTGTCAGTGATCCAGAAAAGTGCTGTGGATAAGTAATGATCTGGAGTAACGGGAACGGCTAATTTTAGTGTAGGGTGATCTTTGAATAACTGGTACAGTTTAAGGAAGGCTTCTTCAGGCCCACCATGACCGGGAATAATATTTGCCTTTGGCGCAGGACCCATTTGGGTATAAATGTAGTTGGCCATTTTCACAGCTACGGTCAGCAAGGTGGTTTTACCCGTAGCCTTGTAATAATGTACGCCTGCTTCTACCAGCATGCCTGCGTTGTAGAGGTCATGCTGCCAGCGTTCATTTTGCCAGCGTTTGTTGGAATTGACCAGGGTCGTATAGGTATTTAGGTAGGCATCCGGATCTGCGGCCTGTGCTGCAGCGATGCGTGTGATATAGCCATCCAGTTGCTGCTCCAGTGTAGGATCAGGGTATTGTACCAGCAGGTCTGCAGCACCCCTGATGGATTCGTATACCAGGCCATCATACCAGGGAGGGCCATCGTGTGTGCCGATGTCCTTTTTGCCCTGGGCTACCAGGTCAAAGTTGTGAAAAGCATTGCGGGTATGCCCCAGTTTTTGTTTTTCATCAACCAGGTCTTTCCGGTCCGGTTCGTATTTACCTTCCAGTTTATTCAGTACATCGTATACTGTTTTATGTGACCAGGTGGCGAGTTTTGGTGACCAGAAAGGGTCGTTGACGCTCACCTGGGTGAGGGGCAATGGATGGATCTGTGCAAATGAAATTTTGCACAGGAGTAATAATAGAAGGATGGATTTAATTTTCATATCTGATAATCGTATAAGAAGCAGGTGGAAAAGTATATTTTAATTTGTCAGCAGTGGTTGTATGCTCAGTATATACTGCATCGGAGAGTTGGCAGATGGTGGCATTGCGGGCCTTGTAATGATTGAGCATAACTTGTGCCTCGCAGGGTTTATTGAATGCATTGACGATATGCAGGACGATGGTGTTACCATCTTCACTAATCGTCGCGGTGACATCCAGGGTGGTATCTGTAGTTGATTTGCACACAATGGGCAGGTGATTGGCTGCCGCCATTTTAGTAGCATAGAACGGTGGTACGCCCCATACGCTGGCAGGTGTAAAGAAGATCTGCCCCTGGTCCCAGCCATTATCGTTCTGGTGCAATGCCTGTAGTGCATTGGCAGCACAGGAGGTGAGTACAAATTCACCATGACGGCGTACGGCATTCAGGATAGAGGCATGGCCCAGTGCACGCTGCTGATTGTGCAAACCACCATTTTCTTCGAAGATGGCGCATTTCATTGTAGTGTGCGGGTTCCATTTTTTGAACAGGGCTTCCATTTGGGTGAGGTCTTTATCTACTTTCAGGCCTTCGCGCGGATCATCACCTCCTACATGAAGATCCCAGAAAGCGGCTTTGCCGTCGATGGCATTGAACAGCTTTTCAGTATTGGGAGATTCGGCTCTCCACCATACTGAGCATACAAGTTGCAGGCTGGTGTCTTTACTATGAATTGCATCGTATAGCTCATTGAACCGTTCTATGTAGTGAGCATATTGATCTGCCCTGTCACCATCAAAAAGTACTTCTTCATTCCCTATTTCAATATATTTCACTTTGTAGGGAGCAGGGTGTCCATCGGCTATTCGTTTACGGCCCCAGGTGGTATTAGCGGAACCTTTCAGGTATTCGACCAGGTCCCGGGCATCGGCAGCAGTCTCCTCAATGTTGATGGCAAATGCGGCATCAAAACCAGCGGCCTCACAGAATTGCAGGAATTCCAGGATGCCGAAGCCATTAGAAGAGTAGGGATACCAATGACCTTTGTAGGGAGGGCGTTGGTCGCGGGGGCCTACCATTTTCTTCCAGCGATATCCGGGTGCATTGACCATCGTACCGCCATAGCGCAGGAATCGCAGACCTTCTTCCTGCATTTTGACAGCAATATCTTTCCTGATGGGGAGCCCTTTGAACCGGGCTGTTTTGGGTGCCATCAAGGTAGCCTGGTCCAGCCAGAGTTTACCCTCACCGGCGGTATAAATGGCGAAGCGGGCATTGGAATCAGTAGCATTGGGTTTTAATTCAAAGCTGCACTTCTTCCATGCATTGGTGACGGGGCCGGTTTTTGTGCTGGCGTAGGTAGTACGGCCATCGGCACTTTGCAGGGCGATGGTGGCAGGCTGCGAACCCTTTAAATAAATACTCCCTTCCAGGGCCTGCCCTTTTTGTACGGCAATACCCCAGTGATTCAGGCCCTGGTTATAGATGCCACCTTTGTTGATGATGAGCTGGCATTTGCTTCCATTGTAAGCCTGTGTACTATCCGGGGCAAAGCTGCCTTCACCCATGGGTATCCACATACTGCTGACCCCATCTTTGGCCGGTTCTTCAAAGCTTTCGCCATAGAGGCGCTGATCGTAGAGACCGCCATAGATCTCGTGGTTCACATCTTCTATGCAGGAGCCATAGAGGGAATAAGGGATGTGGTTAAGCTGTTGATTCGCATTTACCTGGATAATTGAGACCTGAGCGTAACATTTCATGGATAATGATAACATTATCCAGAGTGGAATCGATTTCATGATCGTGTACTATTTAGTTTTCTATTTTCTAAAACGGGGGCCTTCGGCTGGCCAAACCTGGTACTTCGCCTGTGTAAAAAGGGAGATAACCCGCAGATAACCCGCCTATATCCCGCCTATAAGCCGCCTTTAACCCGCATTATATAAGAGGCGGGATATCTGCGGGTTATTGGCAGGTTATTCCCTGCTTAGCCCTATTATTAAGGAATTCTTTCTCTTACACCAGCCTGGATGTGCTATTTTTCAAGAATTCCCCTGCTGCCGGTACTGTTAAATTCAACATGATCTATCACCGATTTCAATAGCATTTGGCTAATTTTGTTCAAAAATGTAGGTTTAAACCGGATATCCTTTGCACACTTTTGACCTGTTTTAATACTGTATTGACTAATGGGTTTTTTCAGTGAAAATATAATAATGGGCGAAAAGCTCTTTGTTGTGAAAGAAGAGCGCTTTCCTTATAATGATTTCCCTTTGCATATTCACCCGGAATATGAGATCATTTATGTGATGAAAAGTAGTGGTAAACGCTATGTGGGGGATAGTATCGCTCCTTTCTGGCCCGGCGATCTTTGCCTGCTGGGGCCCAATCTGCCTCATACCTTTTATAATAAACACCTGCCGGGAGACAGGGAGGTACACCAGATCGTGATTCAATTCAGGGAAGATGTGCTGGGAGATGGATTTTTTGATAAGCCCATTTTCAGGCATATTAAGGCTTTGTTTGAGCGTTCCCTGTATGGGATTTCATTTAACAGTGATGTGCGCGATGCTGCTGCCCGGAAGATGCATGATATGGTGAATGGGGATGAAACGGAGGCATTGGCAGGGTTGATTAGTTTATTGAATTTACTGGCGCATGCGGGGCCGTATACATTGTTATCCGGTCATGTGACGGCCCATGTGGAAAAAGAAACGGAGCGGATGAACCGTATTTATCACTATCTCTTAGACAATTTTAAGAAGGATCTTACACTACAGGAGGTGGCAGGTATCGCACATTTATCCAATGAAGCCTTTTGCAGGTATTTTAAGAAGCATACCCGGAAGACCTTATCTGCTTTTGTAAATGACCTGCGCATTAGTTATGCCTGCAAGATGCTGCAACAGCAGCAGGAAGTATCGATTAGCGAAGTGTGTTATGAGAGCGGGTTTAACAATGTTTCCTATTTTAACCGGCAGTTTAAATTGCAAGTGGGAGTGTCTCCACTGCATTACCGGAGAAAGAAGTGATTTGCAGTTGAACGCTGAAATGATCTGTGGATTCTTTTATTTCCAGGCAGTACGCATTTGGGTATAAGAGGTCCAGTCTTCGTTTTACATTCTGTAAGCCGATGCCGCTGTATTCGCTGCAAGCCTTGTCAGTCGTACTGTTGCTCACCCTGAATACCAGCGTTTCTCCTTCCAGTTCCAGGTAAATATTGATCCAGTTCGCCTCATTCCCTGATACATGCTTGAATGCATTTTCAATAAATGTCATTAATATAAAGGGTGCTATCGTTAGCTGTGGTACGGGTTTGTCAGTGAAATGAACCTGTATACGCGTGTTCTTATTTTGTCTTAGTTTTTCCAGTTCAATAAAGTTCTCCAGGAAATTGATTTCCTTGTCGAGTGGAATGTGATGTTCGTTGCATTCGTACAACTGATGTCTTAGTAACTCCGAAAATTTAGCGAGTGAAGCGCTGGCGACATCCGGGTTTTTATGGATGAGAAAGAAGATGGAATTAATGCTGTTGAACAGGAAATGTGGATTAAACTGGTTACGGAGGAACCTGAGTTCCGTTTCCAGTTTTTCTTTTTCCAGTAATTGTTGTCTTTCTTTTGTTTTCATCCAGTGCTTCGCGAGTTTGATACTCATGGCCAGGGTCATGCTGGCGATGGTACTGGGCAGGACTTTGCCTACAAAACCCCAAAAGCAAAGATCGCTGGGGGCCGGTATTAAATAATATCCGCCTACTATACATAGTGTTGCTGTGACCAGGGTGAGGGCCAGGTAGCCCATGTAGGCAGCGTTCTTACCTTTCTGGAGGTAGTGGGGAATGAGATAATATAAATTGAAATACACGGCTACTGCCTGGAAGACGACATAAAAGGCGAACTCGACGGCATGTGGTGTGAACAGGATGGAATTGGCCGCCCTGAGCGGATCGCCGTAAGACACCACCCACCAGGCATAATGATACATGACCCAGAATGGCAGATGGTAGAGCCTGTAACGAAATAACCAATGCTTTTCCATATTCCTAATTTACGAAAAACCTGCATGGTGGCGGGTATAATTATATGAAATAACCGGGATAAATGGTGAAATGCAGCTGGTTATACATGAATGGGAAGACGGCGTTTCATCAATTATTTACTACGGGTGGTCATACGCTTTTTTCAGCGGGAGAGATTTTAGATTCTTTTGCTGAAAACATGCATTATGAAACCTCTTTTTCTGATATGCGCTTTCATCGCAATTTGCTCGTCTGCCATGGCGCAGGTAAGTGGCCAACTACAGGATGAGCAAGGAATACCGGTTCCTTTTGCCAATGTTATTTTGCTGAAAGCGGCTGATAGCAGCATTTTCAAAGGAGCAGTTGCTGATGAACAGGGTGGATTTCAAATTGATGCAGTACCGGCAGGAGCATATGTATTGCGGGTGAATGCGATTGGCTTTCAGGTGTTGAATGTATACGTTGCATCTATAGGAAATTTGGGTGTGCAGGTATTGCAACCGAATCGCCGGCAATTAGGAGAGGTGGTGGTGCGGGGAAGTAAGCCGCTTTACCAGCAACAGGAAGAGGGTATGGTGGTGAATGTGGAAAGTAGTATTCTCTCAAAGGGCAGTGCAGCGCTGGAGGTGTTGGAACGTGCACCAGGTATTATGATTGATCATAGAAATAATAGTATCTCTATGAATGGCAAGAGTAGTGTGATGGTGATGCTGAATGGGAAATTGTTACGGATGCCTGTTACACAGGTGGTCGCGTTATTAAGAGGTATGCGTGCGGATGATATAGAGAAGATTGAGCTACTTACTACGCCGGGTGCTAAGTATGATTCAGAAGGCGATGCAGGTATTATTAACATTGTGCTGAAGAAAAACGGGCGTGTTGGTTTTAATGGGAATGCCAGTGCTACTGCGGGTTATGGCTGGGGAGAGAAGGCTGGCGCCAGTGTGCAGTTAGGGTATAATAAATGGTATGGCTCTTATAGTTATAATCACAACAGGGCTAATTCGAACTGGCATGCAGTGGGTACGGCGATGGAGCCTTTGTATGGTGGCCTGACTTACTCTGATGTAACGGGTGTGATGCAGCCTGTGGAAAACAGTCATACTGCCAGGCTTGGTTTTGATGCAAAACATATGGGTGGCAGTTTATTGTATGGATATAGTCATACGCATTTGCATAATATCAATAGTGGTATGTTTAATGTATTGCCTGATTCTATTCTTTACAATCATGTAGATGTCAACGAATACATGAAATGGAAGAATACCATTGCAGATTTTTATGTGGAAGGAAAGCATTTGCTATTAAATTTAGATTACCTGCGCTATACATTAGACCGGCCCAGTAAAGCCGTTAATTCCTTTGTGAACCTGAAAGGACAGGAGATTGGGAATAACGATACATTGTTTGCACCGATGCAGGAAGGTTATGCCAATTCATTGATCCAGGTGGGTGTGGTGAAACTGGATTATACAAAGCAATGGAATGAAAAATTGAAACTGGAAGCTGGTGTGAAAGGGAGTTATAATCGTACAGAAAGTGCGTCTGGTATCAGGAGTCTTGTGAATGGTGAATATGTAACAGGCACTAATGCAAAGAATGACGGTGTGATGAAAGAGTTGATCAGCGCCGGCTATGCTTCTGTAAAATGGCAGCTGGATGCTACGACAGCATTGACGGTAGGCAGCAGGTATGAATATGCGGATACGCGATTGTCAGCAACGGAACGGAGGATGGGGAAGTTGTTCCCGGTGTTATCTTTTAATAAAACATTTGCGGGTGGGAATGAATTGTTTTTCTCTTATAATAAACGCATTACCCGGCCGGCTTATACTGATCTGGCTTCGTTTAAATCCTATACGGGCCCTAATTCTTATGAATCGGGGAATCCTTTATTACGGCCAACGATCACCAATATTATTAAGGTAGGCTACAACATCAAAGGCTATTCATTTTCCCTGCTGGCCAGCAGGGATGATCATCCAATTTCGCGCTGGCAGATGACGGAGACACCTGATAGTGCGGTGTTGATCGTGTCGTCGCAAAATATGTTGTGGCAGCATAACCTGGTATTCCAGGCAAGTATACCCGTGAAGCTCACGGAGTGGTGGAGTATGAATTATTCCCTGCTGGCGGCTTACCGGAAATTTAAACTGGACTATACACGTACTCCCGGAGAGAAGGGATACTTTACAGGAACTGTGAATTTCAGCGAGCAGTTTAAATTTCAAAAAGGATGGTCTGGGGAATTATCAGGTTTTTACTGGGGGCCTTCTTATGATGGCTCAAAGAAAGTGGGTGGTTTTGGAGAAGTGAATGCAGGTGTGAAGAAAGAACTGGGGAAAGGTACTTTGCAATTTGCTGTTGAAGATATTTTTGCAAACATGCATATCCCATTTTATTTTGGAAAGGTGGCGGAGGAAGCACATGATTTAAAAACTAAAGTAGTGTATACTGCGGAGTCTTCTTATTTCCCTGTTATGAAACTCACGTATAGCAGGGCATTTGGCGGATCAAAAGCAACGCATAAGGAGGGCGGGGCGCAGGAAGAGCGGAACCGGATCAATTAGAATAAATTGTTATTTTTGTCATACTATGACACCGTATATAACTTACCGTATTTTTGAATCCCGCGAAGAGGCTGCAGCTATGCAGGAATTGTTATCCAAAAACGGCATCCCTAATACTATGGAAGAGGGTAAGGCTATATTTGATACGCCGATTGTAGGCGCAATGAATATTCAGCATTACTTCGTGAAAATTCCGCAGGACCAATTCCTGGCTGCAAATGCACTACTGGAAGCAGCTATTGACCTCAATACACTCGAAGTGGAGGATGATTATTACCTGTTATCTTTTACAAATGCGGAATTGCTGGACCTGGTGAAGAAAAAGGATGAGTGGGGAGAGTTTGATTATGCGCTTGCAAAGAAGTTGCTGGCGGAGCGGGGGATTTCGCTGGGTGATGCGGAGCTGAAGGAGATGCATGAGGATCGGTTGCAGGAGTTGAAAAAAACCGAAGTACCTGAGGTGGATTACATATGGGGCGGATATATTGCCGCCGTATTAAATACAGTAGGAGGGGCTGGAATAGGACTTTATTTGCTTTCTGCTTACAGGAAATTACCTGATGGTACGATTGCTTATAAATTTGATAAAGATGCCCGCAGGCATGGGTTGTTTATATTGATATTGAGTATAGGAGTTGTGCTTGGGCATATGGCATATTGTCTCTATCAGAGTATTCCGTTTAGTCCTACCAAAGTAATTTTCTTTGGATTTGGAGATAGATTTTTTTAGTGACTTACGACTATCACAATGCACGCTGATTCGCATCACTAATTAGTGATAAACAATATTTTATCTTAGTGATAACATTCTTCTAAATGCTATAGGGCAGGAATTATGTATGAAAAAAAGAAACTCCTTATAAAAGATGGTAAATTGGAAGAGTGACGAAATGCGGCCCCGGACTGATTACCCGGGGCTTTTTTTTATATGGCTACTTCCAACAGCAGGATGATAGCATCATTGGATAATGCTTCCAGCTCCACTTCATCGAGTTCCCACAACCCAAGTCCATCGCCATTATGCAGCAACCTGTACTGCACTTCAAAAGCCCCTTCTATATTAAATACAAATACACCTTTGCCTTTATCTTTTAACGTGTAGGTCGTTGCTGCCCTTCCATTGAACTTGCCGATAGACAATGTATAGGTATCAGTATTGATTAATGGGATCAGCAGATCTTTATGGTTGAGATCGAAAGTGCTCAATGAAGCTGAATTGCTTATGGGTGTTTTGATCCATAGTTGCAGGAACTTCACCAGCTCATTTTCGTATGGGTTATGTATTTCGAAGGTATTGCCGGGTGTGAGGTGTAAAACCTGTACCTGCCCGGCTTCCAGTAAGCCATTATACCCCGCATCAGTCGTGAAGGTGATAGCGCCTACTATTGGTAAGAGGAGGATGTCTGCTGCTGTTTCTACTTCCATACGAAAACCTTTGCCACCTGCTAATACATCTTCGTTGAGTACATAGAGTGCGCCAAAGGCTTGTTTATGCTCATTGAAATACCTGCCAAAGTTGAATGTATTGTAAGTCCGGAACCAGGGCATTTCGTTATAGCCACGTTCATCAGACAGGTATATCTTTCCTTTTGACTGTGGGATCATGATTGAATAGAATAAATACTTAGGAATGGTTGTAAGCTGAACATTTCTGTGAGGGTTTCCCCGTTTCCCGGTTCATTGTTGACGGTTACCAGTAGTTGATTCCCGATGGTGTCATGCCAGCTGAGTGGTTCAGAAATAAAGTTCACGGCTACCTGGTGTTTGCGCTTGTCGGTGATATCAGAATTGACAATTTCGAATTTGAAATTCTTAAAAGGCAGGAATGTTTTTCCAATGCTGTTGGTGATATCGGGTACCATGCCGTTGAGTTGTTTGAGGTAGCCGATGATAGCGGGTGTGACGAGAAAATGTAAGCTGTCGGCATTGGGTACATGGGCGATCAGTTCGGCGAAGGTGTTATATTTTCTCTCCGGGTTGAATGTTTGTGCCTGTAAGAGGTATTCATACCAGGAGCCTTCGAAGAGTAGCTGATCCCAGGGTTTTGTATTCGATGCGTCGATGAGTTTGCGATATATGAGGCGGATACTTTTCATTGTTACTGTTAGGATGAAGGGCTGACTAAAAAGGGTCCCCCCTCTCGGGTGGGGGTGATGGAGACGAAATGGCTTTTACGTAATTCTCAGCGCCTTCATTTTACTTTTTAGTCAGGCCCAATAAGAATTTATGCGGCGACGTAGACGGTGTGTGTCAGTGTATAGCCAGCGGAAACGCTGCCTGTTACGGTAGCGAGTTCATTGGCCAGGGAATCACTGAATACCATGTCTGAGGTGTTGGAAGTATCCTGTTTACCGTGTGCTTTGTAATCGGAAGCTGTGGTGTATACGGTGTTACAAATATCAGTAGGGAATGCGATCTGCGTAATGAGCAGTGAGGTGCCACTGCTGTTATATACATGCACATGAATGTGCGGTGCTCTGCCTGAATACCAGCCCGGGAAGATAGTGGTGAAAGTAACTAAACCATTGGAGTCAGTAGTTTGCCTGCCTCTGAGAAAGTGGGAAGAGGTGTAATCAACACTGGTATAACCGCCACCCGGATTTACTACATATTCTGAATAGTAGCCAACGGCGGTGCAATGCCAGATGTCAACGAGTGCGCCGGAGAGTGCAGCACAACTGTTCTTTGTGTTAGCGATGGTGATCTTCACCGTAAGTGGTACACCCGCTTGTCCATCTACGATGTTGCTTCTTACGTAGGAAGATGGGGTTTTGGTAGGGTATGGTCCTGCTGTTTCGGTAGCGGTAACGGTGCAGGAGGAAGCAGCAGCGCTTCCGGTGGTAGTGCTGTCTGTAGTAGCACTGTCTGTAGTACTGGTGGTGGTATCGGTGTCTTTTCCACACGACGATACTGCCAGTGGGGCAACGGCTGCTAAACCTAAAGCAGCGAGGGTGTTTTTCAAGAAGATTTTTCTTTCCATGGCACGATGTTTAATTAAATATTTGTGTTGGTCGTAGTTGTAAATGTATCTTAGAATCGTGATTGGAAGCGGGTATTGTCGGTGAAGAATGGATTTGTTGCGGTGAATGGAAAGGTCTTTTTTACACTAAAAAAAATTGACCGGTTAAGATTAAACTTTGTGTTTCTTAACCGGTCTAAGTGCGGTTTTATATAAAATAAGTCTTTATAAATCGCAGTGCATTATCTGAAAAAATGCGGGTGATAATTTCATGTGGTGAGATCTGGTTATAGGATTGTAATACTGTCTTTCCCCTTCCCTGCATATAATTATATGCATGTCTTTCTAAGTAATCAGCGAGAAAAGGCATTTCTTCTGCTGTCCAGAATGCATTTAAGGGATCGATGATGCCGTCGAAGTCGCTGCCGATTGCGATATTATTCCATGCGAACAGGCCATGTGTATTGAGCAGTTCTGCAATGTGCTGGACCTGGTTCCAGAGTAGTGCGGAGCGATAGTGCATGATCTTATTTCTGAACAGGGAATGCGGTGTGTCGTGTAAGGTAGCTGCGCTGGCTATTCGGCGTTCATCGAGTTGTAAACCCATGATACCGTTGGATTGTGCGAGAAAGAGAATTTCTTCGTCGTAGAAATTGATGTCTTCCTGAAGTAGTTTGTAACCGGTTTCCAGGATATCGACTACGGGTTCGGTTCTTGAGCGCAGGCCATTGGCAGCGGCGTGGCTCATGATGAGGGGGATGTTTTTACCTTTTATATAATCGATGTACTCACTGCGGGCCAGTGCACTCATATGTTTGATGTCGATGAGGATGCGTTTATTGTCGGTGTTGTCCAGTAGAATTTCCAGCACTTGTTTGCCAAGATCGGTAAATCCTGTATTGATTCCTTTGCTTTGGTCGGTGGCATCGGCAACGAGACCACTGAGGCTTTTGGCGTGCCCGCAGAGATGATTCCAGAAATGATGTGCGAAGGTGACAAAGAAGGGTTTGAATTCCCATTGCTTTAATTCTCTTGCATGGGTGAGTACTTCATCAGGATTGGGATCGGTTTCTAAGCCGGTATTGAGTGCGTGCAGACCTTCGATGGTGAGCAGGAAACAAATGGTGGTGATGCCATCATTGAGGGATTGCCAGTATTCGATTTCGGTGTAGTTTTTAACGAGTACGTAGCGGTATTTGCCTTTGATGATCGTGTTGTGCAATTGGCGATAGAAATTGTATTCATCTTTCAGATCGGTGTAGTAATCGGTGATCTGCTGAATAAAGTTGATCCGTTCTTTGCCGATGCCGAGTGCAAAATCATTGAGTACATCGGAGACGTCACCGGTACCAAGCTTGTTATTCACAAACCATTTTTCCATTGGATACAATGATGGGCATACGATGTGGACATTGCCATAGGTAAGGGCAGTGGCATTGGCCTGTGAGAATTTGGTAAGACCACCGATGTAGTTAAGCAACTTGTCTGTAAGTGATGGTGGGTCATAATACCAGAGGCTATTAGGTTTTGAAGGATCGGGGCTGTTGGTGCGGGTGGGCGAAAGGCTGAAGCTTTTGCCATAGGGTTTCATTGCGGGATGGCAATGGAGGTCGATGTAAGGTGTTTCCATCTAAGGGGGTTTAGTTTAATAAAAAATAAAAGATGAATTTATTGGTGGGGTGCTAACTAAAGATAAGCAATTAGGGAGAACCACGAAAAGTACAACAGATAATATGTTTTATCAATTGACAGCAGGTGATAAGCGACTTAGCTTTGTTTGATTGAAAATATGTTCATTCCTTCCTTTATTGATACAGTGGAGCTGGCATACAATTGGCTATCAGAGGGTGGCCTTCTGTGTTTGGACAAAAATGCTTAATATAGCATACTGTTTGAAAAAAGTATACCCTGTTCCTGCGAAAGAATGTAGACACACTTTCTTAAATATGTAATTTATGGAACACCAATTGCATTACGATACTGTTTCCAATGCCATCGCCGCTTTGAGGAAAAGAGGTTTTACCATTGACTTTAATCTGGAGGAAAATTATATCATTTCACATCAGGAGAGGATCCATGTGAATGATTTTAGTATCGTGGATGTGTATAGGTATGAAGGAGATTCCGATCCTTCGGATGAAGCCGCGGTATATGCGATTGCGGGTAAGAATGGTTTAAAAGGGATATTGGTAGCGGGTTATGGGCCATCGGCGGATCCTTTGACAACTGAAATGCTGGATAAACTGAAGATTCAATAAAATATAAACAATTTTGATATGAAAGCTAATATTGGAATCAGCGAAAAAAACACACAGGCTGTTGCCCTTATTTTAAATCAATTACTGGCAGATGAACAGGTGTTATTTGCGAAGACCCGCAATTACCACTGGAATATAGAAAGTCCAAGTTTTATGGAGCTGCATAAGTTGTATGAAAGATTGTACACGGAGTTAGCAGAAACGATTGATGGAATAGCGGAGCGTGTGCGTAAGATCGGGCATTATGCGGAAGGCCGGCTGGCGGATTATTTGAAACTGACTAACCTGCAGGAAGGGGAGTATACGAATGATCAGCTGACGCAGATTAAGAATTTGCTGGATGACCATGAGACGATCATTCGTGGGGTGCGTGCGAATATTGAGAAGGTGGAGGATGAGTATAAGGATACGGGTTCAGCAGATTTCCTGACTGGTGTATTGAAGGAGCATGAGGAGTGGGCCTGGTTCCTGCGGTCTTACCTGAAATAAAATTCAATCGTTACAGATATGAAAACGCTTTTGCTTTTTGGCAAGGGCGTTTTTTTTGCCCTCAGAATGTGGAAATCCTCCTCCCCTATCTTATAATATTTTATCTTTATTTAATAGCCTGGTACATAAATTGTGTTAATATCCTACCTGGGTGGTGTTGGTTTGAAAATTGATTAATTTTGATTTTTACACATATGTACTATGATTGAGTTACAGCAGATAAAAGAGCGAATAGCGGCAGAGCATTATCGTGATACGAACAGTTGTTTCGAATTGCGGATGCTATTGATGGATGCTGCTTCGACGCTCACTACAAGGCATATTGCCAATCTTCGCCAGGGAAAGGATCCCCAGGTTTCGTTGACTTTATTGCGGGCATTCAGGAGTGTAAGGCAGCATTATTTTACGCTGGAGAAGGCAAAGGAGGGTGACCTGGACTGCTATAATCATACAAAAGATGCGGTGATGGATGAACTGACTGGTTTATATCAGCAGTATAGAGGGAATGTGATCTCATTACATGCAGAAAATTCTTCCGAATTAAAAATTGCACAATAAGCTGATGCCGCAGTAACTTGCGGCATTTTCTTTTTAAACTGGATTTATGAAAATAGGATGGGCAGGACTGGGCAACATGGGGAGACCTATGGTCAGGAACCTGGTAAAGGCAGGCTTTGAGGTGACGGTATATAACCGTACGGTAGCCAAAGCTGATGAATTTGCGAAGGAGACAGGGGTAAAGGTAGCTGGTACACCTGCGGAACTGGTGACGGGGGTGGATTGTGTCATTACGATGGTATCGGATGATGCGGCATTGCAGGAGATCTGGGGGCAGTTTTTGGCGGCACCGATACCTGCGGGTTTGCTGGCGATTGATATGAGTACGGTATCGCCGGATACGACGAAGGCGATGGCGGCACGTGTGGGGGAAAAGGGGATTGCTTACCTGGATGCGCCGGTATCGGGTAGTGTGAAACCTGCGGAGGATAAGCAGCTGGTGATATTAGTGGGTGGTCAGCAGGCGGATTTTGAGCGGGCGAAGCCGGTGTTTGATAGTTTGGGTAAATCGGCGACCTTGTTGGGGCCCAGTGGAGCTGGGAATTATGCGAAGCTGGCGATCAATGCGTTTTTGGGGATAACGGTGCAGGGGCTGGCTGAGGCGGTGATATTTGCCCGGAAGCATGGGATTGGGCCGGATCAGTTGTTGCCGTTGATCAATGAAAGTGCGGTGGGGAGTGGGATAACGAAGGTGAAGACGGCGGGGATTGTGAATGGGAATTATGCGGCAGCGTTTGCGTTGAAGTTATTGGCGAAGGATATCAGGTTGGCAAGGGAGCAGGGATTGGATACGCCGGCGGGGGTGACGCTGAGTGAGGTGCTGAATGGGGCGGTGAAGGAAGGATTGGGGGATGAGGATATGATTGCGATATTGAAGTATTTGGAATAGGAGATTTTATTCCGGCTTTAAGGAATTGCTTTTGCTGTGTTTTTTGTAAAGGGGTTCATTAGAGTTGGGGTTTTATTTGCAATTATCTTGTTGAAGTTGCTGGAACTTATTTCATAATTACTGCTTAAGTATTGATTATCAATTCTATTTATGAAATGAGTACTACATTTCTCTGCAATTTTTAGGATAGATTTTTAAAAGGCTGTCTTTGGTGGGCAGCCTTTTCTGTGAAAATGGTTTTCATTCCCGTTGGTGAAATTCGTCTTTCCTGAATTTTAGTTGTTTTTTGAAAAGTCGTGTTTTACAGCTTTTCTTCTACGGAGGCTGTTGGGGCATTGTTTTTTACAGCAGTGATTCCTGTTTCCATACCTTGTTTTGATTCGTACATTTCACTGCTGCCTATCACCTGGCCGTTTGTGGCTTTCAGGTTGAAATAGTGTTTTCCATTGGTGGCTACTTTCCTGTCATAATGTGCATCGTTGGGTGCATTGGTTCTAACTGATTCAATCCCATGTTCGCAGTTGATTTTTTGTGTGTAGGTTTCGCTGGTGAGGATGATTTCGCCGTTACCAGCTTTGAGGTTAAAATGGAACTCGCCATTTTTGGTTTTAGAGATAACAAATTTTCCCATGATTTGTGGTGTTTTGGTTTGTACCTGAAATTAATAAATTTTAATGTAACAGATTGGCCTACATTTAAATGTGGCAGGTTGAACAATATCACATCTGGTGATGTTAACTTTGACTAAATTACACCCCAATATGAAGACCTTTCGCAATTTGATGCTGATCGCGGTACTGGCGGTAGCTTGTAAAACCACTCAGAATGGGTATGGTAGCAATGAACCTTTGGACAAAGTGTATAACAGGTCCATTAACCAGGCGATGATTGCAGACACGACTAAAACGATAGATACTTTGCAGGCGATAGTAGCCGCTAATCCTGTATTACAATGGAAGACGATTAAGGGGCAGCAGTATGTGCTGATGGGTACATTTATGAAGTATCCGAATAGTTTTCCTCCGGGAGATTCAATTAATAATAGCTGGGGGGAGATGTGGCTTTTTATTCCCAGGCAGATGAAGTACAGGTTGGGGAACCAGTTTAGTGCGACATCGGATACATTGTTGGGGGTTAGTCAGATGTTGGGATTGCCGCCTGTGAATGGGAATAAGTATATAGCGCAGGTATGGGTACCGGTAAATAAATTGTATCGGCCGGCGGGGAATCCGGATGTAACGACAACGCATGCTAGTCCGGTATTGTCAGTGGGTGTGACGGATGAGTATAAGGCCTGGTTTAATGGGTATATTATATCTTCTTATTTTCAGCCATTGCCGGCTGGGGCGGCGCATTATCCATGGACGCGGATGGGGTATACGTATGATTGGAATCCGGGGAGGAATAGAGTGGGTTTGAGTGAGTTTGTGTTGCCGAAGGGATGTGGGATCTGGGTGGAGAAGATGACGACGGCGGGGGGATTTTTTAAGTGATGAGTTGGGAATTAGGTTTTGGAAGGCTTTTGAGAGAGGATAGTTTTCGGGATATTAGGTTGTGGGAGGAATGGTTTCGGGGAAGAGTCTTTTGGGAGAAAATAGTTTTTCTGAGAATTAGGTTTTGGAAGGAGTCGTCTTTTGAAAGAAGATAATTTTGAAATGAATTTATAGATCCGTTTTTTAAAAAAAGCTTTTGCGATTTTGCAGAAGCTTTTTTTATTGATAGTAATATGGCGAAGGCTGTTTTTCATTGAAAGCAGGTTAATTTCGCGATTTAATTACGAGCTATGCAAACATTGGAATCCTCGTCGCGCGGGAAATCCCTTCTTATTTTTATTTTAGGTGCACTGACAGCATTAGGTCCTTTTTCTATTGACATGTATCTACCCGGTTTTGATGCTATTGCAAAAGACCTGGGAGTAACTACGGCAGAAGTCGGCCTTTCTTTATCCAGTTATTTCATTGGTATTTCTGCAGGGCAATTATTATATGGCCCTCTTTTAGATCGTTTCGGTCGTAAGAGGCCTTTGTATATAGGTTTGTGTTTGTATATACTGGCATCGGGAGGTTGTGCGATGGTGCATAGTTTGCAGGGATTGGTGATCTTACGTTTCTTCCAGGCGATAGGGAGTTGTGCGGCTACGGTAGCCGCGATTGCGATGGTAAGGGATTTATTCCCCGTGCAGGATAATGCCCGTGTATTTGCTTTGCTGATGCTGGTAGTTGGGGCTTCTCCTATGATTGCACCTACAGTGGGTGGATATGTAACGCTGGCATTGGGATGGCATGCAGTGTTCGTTATATTAGGCGGATTAGGCCTGTTGATATTATTGGCGAGTAAGTTTTCATTGCCGGAGAGTTATGAGCCGGATGTGAATATGTCATTAAAGCCGGGGCCGATCATTAGCAATTTTGTGGCGGTAGTAAAGGAGCCGCAGTTTTATACTTATACATTGACGGGGTCATTTGCATTTGCGGGATTGTTCGCTTATGTATCGGGATCGCCGATGGTGTTTATGGAGATCTTTCACCTGGATAAGACGGTGTATGGGTGGATCTTTGCGGGTTTGTCGGTGGGATTGATCGGGTCTAGCCAGGTGAATAGCTGGGTATTGCGTCGTTACAGGAGTGACCAGGTGGTGCGGGTGGCGGTGATCGCGCAGGCATTGACGGGGATATTGTTTGTGGTGGGGGAATACCAGGGATGGTATCAATTGCCGGCGGTGATTGTGATATTGTTTGTGTTTTTGAGTTGTGTGGGTTTTGCGAATCCGAATACATCGGCGTTATCGATAGCGCCATTTAAGAAGCATGCGGGTAGTGCGGCGGCATTGATGGGAGCAACGCAGATGGGTGTTGGGGCTTTGGCGTCAGTGGGTGTGAGTTTATTTGATAGTCATACGGCATTGCCGATGGCGATGATAATGGCAGGAACGGCGGTGATGTCGGTGGTGTTGTTAGCGGTGGGTAGAAGGAGGATCAAGCATCCGATCGTACTGCATGATGGGGATGATGCGATTGTGTTGCATTAAGGGGTTGAGGTAGGGAGCTGGCAATAAGGATTGGGTGGTGAGTTTTGAATTGGCCGATTGCTTATTGCCAGCTGCCTGTTTATTTAGTGTTGCTTTTAAGAGCGTTTATTTTGCTTTTACAGTGATCCTTCCTGTTTTTAGCTGATCTCCGCTTACTTCCACTTTTATTTTTCCCGAATGACCATTATTTCTTAGAATAATCAAGCCTTTTCCCCTGAAAGTGGTAAGTTTTAATTGTTGGAAACTGGCCATGCGATTGGGTGCTCCGCTCCCCGCTCCTGCCAGCGTAGCGGGTCCTGAGATTTTAATTTGTAGTGGCAGGTCAGCATAAGGTACTACATTTCCTTCCTTATCCATCACCTCTACGTTTATATATGACAGTGATTCAGCATCGGCTTTGATTACATTGGTATCTGCGCGTAACACAATTGCTGCGGGTTCTGAGGTAGATACCAGGAACTTCACTCCTACTGGTTGCTTATTTCTGTCTAAGGCATTAGCAACGATCGTTCCTGGTTTCACGAGTACTTCGAAAGTTGCACTCAGATCCTGACCGGTTTCTTTGGTAGCCAACACTTCTCCGTTCTGTTCCAGTTTCACATATTTAGCTCTTGTAAACACCCTTACTTTCATTGGTTTTTTCAGGTGACCGGGATATGACCAGCGGGGCAATTCATCCGGCCATCCCCAGAAACTGGTTTTTTCATTGACAGTATCCGGAGTATGTACCAGTATTTCGATCGGGCTTCTTCTCCAAATTATATCCCTGTAATAGGATTGTGGTTTCTTCTCACCGGTAATGTCGAGATCACCGCACCAGGCGTTGAACCATGGCCAGGAAAGGCGCAGGCTATCTTTTTCGGCATAGATAGAATGGCCGATACCTGCTTCTCCGAGGTAATCCATGCCAGACCATACGAAGTCTCCGATAATGAAGTTCAGTCCTTCGACGTGATTCCAGGCGTGTTGTAAGTTTTGTGCACTGGTAGCGGTGCCTACCATGATCCTGTCTTTTACCCGTTTTTTATCCAGGTAGTAATAATCCCACATGTAGTTATATCCTGCTATGTCCAGGAGTGCAAGGGCTTCGTCGGCGTCTTCCCATTTATCGGTGGTACCGGGGCGGAAATTGTTGAAGGCGGCGGTGATAGGGCGGGTGGTATCTAAACTTTTGATGGTGGCAATAAGGTCCTGGGCGGCAAGGGTACCTCTGAATTCTATTCTTTCAGGGATTTCGTTACCGATGCTCCAGATAATAACGGAGGGGTGGTTTCTGTCACGGCGCACCATGGATGCGAGGTCTGAGGTGTGGTGGTTGGGGAAGAAACGGGAATAGTCGGCAGGGGTTTTTTCTTGTTGCCAGACGTCGAAGGCTTCGTCGATGACGAGCATGCCGAGGCTGTCACAGACTTCGAGGAATTTGGGAGAGGGAGGGTTGTGGGCGGTGCGGATGGCGTTGAAGCCGTTTTGTTTCAGGAGGATGATTTTTCGTTCTTCGGCTCGGTCGAAGGCGGCGGCGCCGAGGAGGCCGTTGTCGTGGTGGATGTTGGCACCTTTGAGGAGGGTGTGGATACCGTTTATGAGGAGGCCGGTTTTAGGGTCGATTTTGATCTCACGGATGCCGGTTGGTATAATGAGTTGGTCGAGGGTGGTGTTGTTTTTAATGAGGCTGATTTCGGTTTTGTAGCGGTATGGGAGGTCGGGAGACCAGAGTTGGGGGTTGGGGATGGTGAGGGTGGTGGTGCTGTTGTTAGTTTCGGTGTTTTTGTTGGGTTCAGAGTCAGATTCAGCAATGACGATATTGCTGGCGTCCAGCAGGCGAATATGGAGTTTTGTATCCTTCGGAATGGCGGTGTTGACACATACGGTTGCATTGGTAGCATCAAATTTTGAAGTGATCGCTATGTTATCCACATCCAGGTGTTCTGCTGGCAAATTGACCAGGAATACATGGCGGTAGATGCCGGAACCTGTATACCAGCGGGATGTAAGCCCTTCATTTTTAACCTTTACGGTAATGGTGTTGGGTTTGCCTGCGGGTAAAAGATAGGGGGTCAGGTTATAGGTGAAAGGAGTATAGCCATAGGGGTGATTGCCCAGGTGATGTCCATTGATCCAGACATCGCTGTTCATGTAGACGCCATCAAAGCGGATATGGAGGAGGTGGCCCTGTAACTCGGGAAGGGTAAAGGATTTTTGGTACCAGGCGGTACCGCCGAGTGTATAGGCGCCTTGTTCTTTTAGCGGGCTGTATTTGTAAAAAGGCCCGATGATGGTGCTGTCATTTTGGCCAGGGAGGTCTTCAATACTCCAGTCGTGCGGTAGCTGAACAATACGGAAGTCGTTTTTCAGGGAGTCTTTTGAGAAGAGCCAGTTATCATCAAAGCGGATCTCCCTTTGGTTGAGGTGGATGGCTGCTGGTTTAGGTGCTTTTTGTGCAAAAGTGGTGAGGGCTGTCAGGAGACAGGCCGCAAGGAATAGTTGGCGAAGGGATATTTTGACAATCATTTTCATAGGATTAGGGTAAAAATATAAATTTTTAGGGAAAGGCGGGTATTCGAACAAGCGTCGAACTAGTGTCGAACAAGCGTCGAAGAATGAGTATCGGATATTCGAACAAGGCTTATGAAATGGTCGAAGAAATAATATAGAAGGGTGGAACAAATGGTAGATTTTCCTCTTGGGAAGAGGGTCGGAGAAACTTTTTTGAGATTTTTTTAAGAATTATTTGGAATGAATGGAACAATTCCTATCTTTGCATCCCCAACGACGAAGAATGGTAGTGAGGAAGAGAAGTTGAAGGGATTTCGGGGCGTAGCGTAGGCCGGTTATCGCGCCTGCTTTGGGAGCAGGAGGTCGCAAGTTCGAATCTTGCCGCCCCGACAAAAAACCGGAAAAAAGGAGATCAGGTAACTGGTCTCCTTTTTTGTTTTTGGTATATTTGGTTTGTTATAATCCGGACGTATGGAAAAGATTAGTATTCAAAATTTTGCGGGGATTAAGGAGATGGACTTTGAGTTTAAGTCTATTAATATTCTTATTGGTCCACAAGGAAGTGGGAAGAGTGTGACGGTGAAGCTGCATTATTTTTTCGTGAGTTTCTTTCAGGAACTGGTTGGTAATCTATTGTTGGGTGGTACGAAGAAAGACCTGGATAGTAATCAAAAGGATAAGTTCTATCAATTTTTTCCCAGAAATACGTGGCCTGAAGGGCAATTTAGGATTGATTATTATTTTAATGAGTTTCATCTGTATGTAGAAAGACTGGATAATCAGATAAAATTTGACTATTCAGATAAATTAAAGAAGGCGATTGCTAAGATCAGAAAACAGCATTTAGATTTTTTGAAATTAGAAGATCTAACCAGTTTGAACCCTTTAAAGAGGCGGCAACAAAGCAGACGAAACATCCGACATTTAGTTTCGAATGAAATAGGGGATGAGTTGGATATAATCCAGTATTTTATCCCGGCAGGCAGGAGCTTCTTTGCAAATATTTCTGCGAATATATTTACCATCATTAGTGATAATAAACAATCTTTTGACCCTTTCCTTATTGGGTTTGGGGCTGATTATGAACAGCTGAAGAAATGGTATAAGGACGGGTTAATAGAAAATGAAGATATAGCTGTTGATAAACTCATTTCAGAGATATTAAATGGAGATTATATAGTAGAAAAAGATGAGGACTATTTGGTGCATGCAGATAAGCGAAAAATACCATTATCAAAAGCTTCATCCGGTCAACAGGAGACGTTGCCACTGGTTGTACTTTTGCGTGTATTAAGCTATAATATAGACGCGGTTGAAAGGACGATAATCTATATCGAGGAGCCGGAAGCCCATTTATTTCCCGATGCTCAAAATGCATTTGTACGCCTTCTTGCAAGGGTGTTTAATTATGAAGACCTCAACTTTAAAATATTTGTAACTACGCATAGTCCATACCTGTTATCATCATTTAATAACTTGTTAGAGGCCGGAAGGTTGAGTGAAATAAAACCTGAAAAGGCGAAGCAGATATCGAAAATCGTTCCTGAAGAAGAGCAACTTCTACCAGGGTTATTAACAGCATATTCTATAAGTAATGGTAAAATGGAAAATCTTGTAGATCCTGAAACTAACCTCATTAAACAAACAGTGTTAGATAACATTTCAAACGATATAGCAATAAAATTTGGAAAACTTTTAGATATTGAGTTTTGATGAAAAATTGTAGGTTAACATCAACGAATAAGATTTTCACGTTTGAAGAACAAAAGAGTAAACTCATTTTAAAGAATATTGATGAGGTAGAATCTATTAAAATTCATGTAGACGGTTGTGAAATTACTGAAGGGCTTAGATGTGATTATCTGCATTTAGCAAAGGGTATTGAATTTTTTATAGAATTGAAGGGGCAGGATTTGCTGCATGCCGTTAAGCAATTAAAGCAGACTATAACCAAATTAGGTTCAAAAAATAAAAAACAGGAGCGAACTTGTTATATAATTTGTACCAGGAGCCCACTGGCTTCAACACAGATACAAACAATTGATCGTGAATTCAGAAAGGACTATAATTCGAAATTAGTAGTAAAATCAGCACCTTATACTGATAGCTATTAATAGTTGAAACATTTGTTTTTGAACTACTCGAATTTTTCGAATAGTTGGGAAATGGAATTAAGCGAAACAGTGGCATAGTATGTGCGAAATATCCAGCCAGACACACCTTCGCTACTACTGTTTGTTTAAAGAATGGTGTTCCTCTCGAAACACTTCAAAAGCTATTAGGGCATGCGGACATAAGATCAGCGAAGGTTTATATTGAAGTTGATGAAGAAAAACTGGAGGAAGATACTTCGGGGGTTTTAGAAAAGTTGGAAAAAAGGAAGCTTTATATGAGTGTTAAAGAAACGATTGAAGAAATGGCGAAAGTAATAGTACCAATATAAAAAAATGTATTAACTCTATTTGGTCAGATTCGAATAAATAGTAATTTCTTCAGTTTTTTATAATTTGGGGGCTGTTTTGCAAGAATATCGTCCATGATATTTCGGATTGATCTCAATGTCAATTTGAGAACAGATCTTAACAATAAGATGATATCTTGTGTTGTCACCACACCTTTTCATCGTAGTAAAGGAGCTTTTGAGTGTTCACACAGTTTTCATTTGTTTCTGCACTCTTTTTCCCAATCGAAACAAGATTATTGGAATTTCCACAAAATGATGCCATTCTCTACTTTGTATTTTGACAGGAAGAAAAGTTATATCAACTAAGTGGCTAAATGTAAGTCATACCTCAGTTCGTAGACCATTTTCCTCCAGTTGACATCTTTATAATCTAGCTCTAAATATATCCCTATTTGTAATATTATGATATGCCTTCCGGTAATATATTAGCTCGGTGAAATTATATGACTGTTATTTGAAGAATTAGTTATATTTTTGACTTGGATGAAAAAAATCGTTTCACTCATATTAGCTTTTCTATATGTATTTTCTTCTACAGGAGCTACATTGCATATGCATTACTGCATGGGAAAGCTGGTGGACGTAAAATTATGGCATGTCGAAAATAAGAAATGCAGCAAATGTGTGGCTGTTGCAAGTAAGGTATGCTCTAAAAAGTGCTGTAAAGATGCACATAAAATAGTGAAGCTGGAAAAAGACCAGAAAGCCGCTGAAAATGCTTTTCAATTCATCCAGTTAGATACCGTAATTTCCCCTATTTCACTCTTCAAATTTCCATGGAGGTGTGCCTATTCATTGGCTGTAGAATACCCCATTAGTAATGCACCGCCGCGAAGCAGTAAGGTGCCGCCACATATTTTAAATAGTATCTTCCGTATCTGATTCCACGTATCTTTCCGGCGAGTGTTGCTATTTCCCGCAACCATGTTACACGTACTCGCTTAGTTCTCCCCGATAATAATTATTTGATTCTTTTGGTTAATTAAACTGGCCAGTTTATGAAATTGAGCCAACGTTATGCGTTTGCTACGTCTGCCGTTATACTACTTATAGCCGCATTGGCTGTTTCATGCAGAAAACACAAAATGGATAATATGGGTATGGCTGAAAGGAATATAACCTACCCCCCTGCATATGTAGTGAATGGTGAGTGCAATACTATATCTGTTATAAATATCAATACGGTAACCGACTCTATTGAGCTGATGAGCTCCGGTAATGCTATGCCAATGTGTCCACATCACATTTATCATTATTCAGGAACACACCTGCTATCTATCGGCTTGCCAGGCGTAGATCTCAGCGCTCGCCACTCCGGGAACTTGGGTGCGATGAAAGGGAAAGTACTGGTAGTTGATGGCCGGAAAGGCAATATCATCAAAGGCATGGAGGTACCTGCCATAAATCATAACGCTGATTTTTCTCCAAACGGTAAGGGGATATGCACTTCTCAACAGTGGATGCATGGTAGTGTTTTCAACACAGGCGCGGGTGCCCATGCGGTTGTTTTCTCCAGCGATGGTAGTGTCGCTTATGTTACCAACCAGTTAGCAGCAGGTGTATCTATTATAAATACAACAGATCACACAAAATCAAAGATATAACTGTGGGCAAAAAGCCTAATGGAATTGTAATTAATCAGTAATTCGATAAAACACTTTTAAAATGAAAAAGATATTCTCTCTCCTGGTACTAATGATCACCTTCTTGGGTGCTTCCAAAGTATTCGCACAAACTGTGAAGACAGAAACTTTCAAGGTGTATGGCAATTGTAATATGTGCAAGAAAAGAATTGAAAAAGCGGTAGTGGCTGATGGTATCACTAAAGCAGACTGGAATGTGGATACAAAAGTAATGACTGTTTCCTATGATCCCACAAAGATCAGCAATGATGCCATTCAGAAGAAGGTTGCCGGAGCCGGCCATGATACGGAAAAAGAGAAAGCCTCTGATTCCATATACGCCAAACTGCCAGGTTGCTGTCGATATGATCGCAACGGCGGAGCAATAGCTCCTACCCATGATCACCACAGATAACAGGCATTCAAATTAAATATTTCAGGCAGCAGTGGCGACAGAAGGCGCTGCTGCCTTTAGAAAAGCACAGATATGGTACATCGTATTATTGAATGGTCATTACGAAACAGGTTCATCGTACTGGTAATGGCAGCAGCTTTGTTTGCCTTGGGGGTATATGCAGTAAAGAAGAATCCTATTGATGCTATACCGGATTTGTCCGAAAACCAGGTGATTGTATTTACAGAATGGATGGGCCGGGGACCACAGCTTATAGAGGATCAGGTTACCTATCCGCTGGTCACCAACCTTCAGGGCCTCCCGCGTATTAAATATGTGCGGGGTACCTCTATGTTTGGAATGAGCTTCATCTACGTAATCTTTAACGATAATGTAGATATTTATTGGGCTCGGGAAAGGGTCCTGGAAAGGCTCAGCACCATCTCCAGAACTCTGCCAACCGGAGTAACTCCGCAGCTGGGGCCCGATGGAACCGGCGTGGGACACATATTATGGTACACATTGGACGCTCCTGGTATGGATCTGGGAGAACAACGGGCCTTGCAGGACTGGTACGTCAAGTTTGCCTTGCAGAATGTGGATGGAGTAAGTGAGATCGCCTCTTTCGGTGGTTTTCAAAAACAGTATCAGATTACTGTTGATCCTAACAAGCTACTTTATTATCGCTTATCCATCGCAGAAGTGATTACCGCCATCCGTACCAATAACAATGAATCAGGTGGACGTAAGTTTGAGTTGAGTGACATCGGCTACATTATCAAAACTTCCGGTTATTTGAAATCGGTCTCAGAAATAGAAAATATTACCATCAAAACTCAGAATAGTATTCCAATACGAGTGGCAGATGTTGCAGCTGTTCAAATGACCGGCGAAACACGGCTTGGGATTTTTGACCAGAACGGACAAGGTGAGCGTGTTGGTGGTATTGTAGTGATGCGTTATGGCGAGAATGCGGATGCTGTAATTGATAAGGTGAAAGCCAAGATGAAGGAGGTCGCCAAAGGCTTTCCTGACGGTGTAAAGTTCGATATAGTCTACGACAGAGGCGAGTTGATTAAGGAATCGGTTGATTCAATTAAACATACACTTATTGAGGAGATGATGGTGGTATCTGTTGTAGTGATCATTTTCCTGTTTCACTGGCGCAGTGCATTGAGCATCATTATACAGATCCCGATTACCCTGGCTGGGAGCTTCATTCTATTGAATGCATTCGGCATTTCCTCCAATATCATGTCGCTCACAGGTATCGCATTGGCAATCGGAGTGATCGTGGACAATGGGATTATTATGAGTGAAAACGCTTACAAGCACCTGGCAGAGCGCTATGCAAAATGGCAGGATGAACAAAAAAACAAGTAACTATGAACCGGCTGAAGAAGATTTTAAAAAAAACTCCGCAGTGGATATCAGAAGAAGAGCGGCTAAAGATTATTGAACAGTCCAGCAAACAGGTTTCCCGAGGGGTATTTTTTGCGACTATCATTATCATTACCTCTTTTCTTCCTGTGTTTATGCTGACTGGCCAGGAAGGAAAACTTTTCCACCCACTTGCTTATACAAAGACATTCATTATGATCATGGATGCCTTCTTGGTTATTACACTCGCACCAGTATTGATTTCCTTTTTTATGAAAGGAAAGTTCAGGCCCGATAATGAAAATCCGATAAACCGGTTTCTGGAGAAAGTCTATGAACCTATTATCAACGGAGTATTAAAATGGCGGAAAACCACGATAGCCATCAATGTAATTGCATTGGTAGTGACGATCCCCCTGCTTAAAAGCCTGGGGAGTGAATTTATGCCGCCACTGGATGAGCAGAGCATAATTTTTATGCCTGTAACATTACCAGATATCTCCAATGCAGAAGCCAAACGTATTTTACAGGTTCAGGACAAGATCATAAAATCTGTTCCTGAAGTAGATAAGGTGCTGGGCAAGGCCGGGAGGGCCAGCACCGCTACCGACAATTCCCCCATCAGCATGATCGAAACCATCATTATGCTGAAGCCAAAGTCGCAATGGCGAGAAGGTAAAACGAAAAAAGATATCATCAATGAATTAGATGCCAAACTACAGATTCCCGGCGTTGTAAATGGCTGGACCCAGCCGATAATCAACCGTATCAATATGTTGGCCACGGGTGTCCGAACTGACGTTGGGGTTAAAGTGTACGGCCAAAGCCTGGATTCCATTGCCGTTGTATCAGAACGTGTGAAGAAAGCGCTTGAAGGAACTACCGGTATTATGGACCTATATGTGGAACCGGTTACCGGAGGTAAATACCTCAACATAAATGTACGGAGAGCAGATCTAGCCCGGTATGGCCTGAATGTGGATGATGTAAATCAGACTGTGGAAACAGCCCTGGGTGGCGCCCCTGTAGGAAATACTATCGAAGGCCGTCAGCGGTTTTCAATCAGTGTGCGGCTCGCGCAAGATTATCGGAACAGCGTAGAGCGCATTAAACGCATTCCTATCATGTCACCTTCAGTTGGAGAAGTACCCTTATCATCTGTGGCTGATGTGGAATTTGTTGATGGCCCCCCGATGATCACCTCTGAAAACGCGATGCTCCGCGGTGCCGTTCTCTTTAATGTACGTGGCCGTGACCTCGGCAGCACCGTCAAAGAGGCCATCAATAAAATGAGCCATGCGAAAGGTGTATTGCCGGCTGGGTACTACCTGGAGTGGAGCGGCCAGTATGAAAACCTGATCCGGGGCGAGCAAACGTTAATGTGGATTGCACCGGTAGTACTGGTAATCATCTTCTTTTCCCTGTATTTCGCATTCCACTCAATCCGGGAAGCCTTCCTCAGCCTTATCACCGTGCCTTTCGCGCTAATTGGAGGCGCATATATGATTTACTTCTGGGGGGTAAACCTTTCTGTAGCAGTGGCTGTGGGTTTTATCGCATTATTTGGAATAGCGGTGGAAACGGGGATTGTAATGGTAATATATCTCAATGACGCCATGCAACAGCTCATAAAAACAAAAGGAAATTCTTCAGAAACAATTACAAAAGAAGATCTCCGTCAATATGTAATACATGGTGCAGCTAAACGTCTACGACCTAAGCTAATGACAGTATGCGTTTCGCTCTTTGGCCTGGTTCCTGTTCTCTGGGCAACGGGAGTTGGCACAGATGTGATGAAGCCCATAGTGCTTCCCATGATTGGAGGGGTACTTACCTCTTCCACGCATATCCTGCTGGTAACTCCTTTGATTTTTTTAATGTCGAAAGAATACGAATTACGCAAGTACGGAAAAATAGAGCTTCATGAAGTACATCATTAAATATATACTATTAATCATCCTTGGGGCACCGCTACAACTGGTCGCACAGCAGGTTCCTGTGTTACCTCTGGACACTGTGCTGCAAAGGGTGGACCGCAACAATATTCTGTTACAGTCTTACGGATTGAAAGCCGAAAGTTATAAATACAGTGCCGATGCCGCCACTGCCTGGATGGCCCCGATGGTCGGCATAGGAACATTTATGACACCCTATCCCGGTCAAACGATTATGGATAGCAGGGATAAGGGTAGCCTGATGCTTCAGCTTGAACAGGATATTCCTAACCCTGCGAAACTGAATGCCAAGAAGAAATTCATTGCTTCGCAGGGAAATGTGGAGAAGGCCACTAGAGATATTACCCTGAACGACCTGAAGGCACAGGCCAGGCGCCTGTACTTTAACTGGCTCGTCGCAAGGCAGCGTATTGTTGTGCTGAGGGAAAACGAAAAGATCATGACAACCATGAAAAAGATTGAGGAGGTGCGTTATCCCTACAACCAGTCCCAGCTTAGCGGTGTGTTCAAGGCAAATGCGAAGATTGAAGACAATCATAACATGATCCGGATGCAGGAAGGTACCATCGCAAAGGCCCGCTCATGGCTTAACAGCCTGATGAATGCGCCTGGCAACCAGGAGATCGAGATTGATACCACTTATCAGCCGGTATTTGAGATTGCATCTTCCTATGATACTGCTACGCTGGCAGCCAGCCGGAAGGATATCATAAAGATGAATGAAAGTATCCACTCTATGCAACTGAACATCGAGAGCATGAAAAAGGAGAAAAAGCCTGACTTCAAGTTTCGTTTTGATCATATGTACCCGTTATATGCAATGATGCCCAAGGCTTTCAGTGCAATGGGTATGATCAGCATTCCGATTGCACCCTGGTCCTCTAAGATGTACAAATCCGGGGTTAAGGCCATGGAGTATAACGTACAGGCGATGGAAAAAGAACGCGCGGCGATGTTACAGGAAACCCAGGGCATGCTATATGGTATGCAGTATGAGATCCAGTCCATGCAGAAACGCATTGAAGCGATGGAAAGTAAAATCATTCCTGCTTTGCGGCAAACGCTGGATGCCAACTTTCTGAACTACCAGGAAAATAAACTGGCCTTGTCTAATGTGATCGATTCCTGGGAAGCGCTCTCTATGATGCAGTCGAATGTGCTTGATGAAAAATTGAAACTCTACGAAATGATAGCAGATTATGAGAAACAGTTATATCGTTAAAATATTATTCTCTGTGTTTGTGGCTGTATCTGGCCTGGCTGCCTGTAAAGCGAAGACAGATAAGTCGTCTCATGCAAAACATAAGGCCGGCCAGCAATATACTTGTCCCATGCATCCACAGATCATCCTGAGCAAGCCCGGAAAGTGCCCTATTTGTGGTATGGACCTGGTATTGAAGGAAGCTAACATGGAATTGGTAGTGGACAGTAGCATTGCCAGCCTGACCAAACCTGTAAATGCGCAGGTGGTTGCCACAATTCCTGTGATACAGCCGGAGAGCGGCACACGCATTTACGCTTCAGAAGTAAATGGCATCATTACTTACGATACCCGTAACCAAACCAGTATCTCCAGCAGAGTTGGTGGCCGTGTGGAACGCCTGTTGATAAAATACAATTATCAACCTGTGAGAAAAGGGCAGCTTATCATGGAAATATACTCTCCGGATTTGGCAGCCGCGCAGCGGGAATTGCTTTATGTAGCGCACGGCAGCCCTGAAATGCTGACTGGAGCAAGGCAGCGTCTACAACTATTGGGAATGCAGCCAGCGCAAATAGACAAAGTGCTTGCATCGGGCAATATCCTATATCGGATTCCGGTTTACAGCAGCAGTGATGGATATATCCTGGAGAAATCTACGACATCACCCGCTGCGGCACCTGCTGCTATGGCCGCATCTTCCGCTGCCGGCGATGGTATGGGAGGCATGGGCGGCGGTAGCGCTGTTGCACCTGCCGCCACTCCGGCACCTGCCGCACCTACTGCCTCACCAGTACTTCTGCGTGAGGGGCAATACGTGAGTGCCGGCGAATCTCTTTTCATTATTTACCAAGCTAAGGCTCTGGTGGCGGAATTTGCTTTTCCGCCGCAACTCGCAGCCAGAATCAAAACCGGGCAGAAATTATTATTCTTTCCTACCAGCGATGATAATGCCATGCGTTCCGGCACAATAGGACTGATCGAGCCCGTGTTCCGCAATGGCCTGAACTTCACGTTGGCCAGGGTTTATCTCGGTGAGAATAATTTTCAGGTTGGTCAATTATTGGCGGCTAACGTGCCCGTTGTTTATTCAGACGGCTGGTGGCTGCCGAAAAAAGCTGTGTGGCGCCTGGGAAATAAGTCCATAGTTTTCAGAAAAGAGAAGGAGGTGTATGTTCCTGTTCAGGTAGAAACCGGAATAGAGGCGAAAGATATGATACAGGTAATAACAAGTATTGGGAACTGGAAAGTGGCTTCCAACGCATCTTATCTGGTAGACAGTGAGAGCTTTATTAAAACCAATAATTAAAATGCAGCAGTAGCGATATGGAAAGGAAAAACTTTTTAATGGCAGTTGCCTTTGTTCCGGCGGTATTCTTTGCTGCCTGCAAAGAGCCTGGTAAAAAACAGGTGGCTGAAGAAAAGAAACAGACTTATACCTGCCCCATGCACCCTCAAATAGTGCAGGACAAGCCAGGAACTTGTCCCATATGTGGTATGGACCTGGTACCGTTTGATAAAAACAACAAAGGTGCCTCTTTGACACTCAGTGAAAGCCAGATAGCATTGGCTAACATCACCACGATGGTTGTTGGCTCAGGAGCACTATCCAATTTCAAACAGCTGAATGGCCGTCTGGTAACTGATCCGGAAAAATCTGCTGTCATTTCCAGCAGAGTACCGGGACGCATAGAGGTGCTGTATATAAAGGAAACAGGCGTGAAAGTTAATAAAGGACAACCCTTGTATAAGATCTACTCCGAACAGCTGGCCTCTTTGCAGCAGGAGTATTTGTTAGCGGTGGCGCAGACCAGGCAGTTTCCTGATGATACCCGCTTTCAGCAAATTGAAAAAGCCGCGAGGCAAAAGCTGGTTTTATACGACCAGTCTGATGCGGAGATCAACCACTTGGTACAGTCTCAAAAAGTAAACCCATATGTAACCTATCCGGCCACGGTTAGCGGTGTTGTGTCTGAGCTGACTGCATCCGAAGGTCAATACGTTGCTGAAGGCGGAGCTGTCATGCGTCTGGAGGGATATAATCAGCTCTGGGTTGAAGCTGATGTATATCCAGCAGAAGCGTCTGCAATCCATATCGGACAATCCGTGAAAGTAATCATTGCCGGATGGGAAAATGAACCACAGACTATGACTGTACAATTTGTCAATCCTGTATTACAGAGTGGCAGCCAGTTAATGCAGATACGGGGAAGTATTACCAATCCTGGTGACCGCTGGCAACCTGGGCTACAGGTCAATATCCTATTGCCGGTCAAGAGCAAAGGAGATGTGTTGAGCCTCCCGGTAAATGCAGTGATCAGAGATGGTAAAGGTACTCATGTATGGATCGGGAAGGCCCGCGGAAAATTTGAGCCCCGTATGGTGAAAACAGGTATGGAGAATTTCGATGCAGTAGAAATAACAGATGGGCTGAAGGCTGGTGACACCGTGGTGATTACAGGAACCTATTTGTTGTATTCTGAATACATCTTAAAGAAAGGTGCTGATCCGATGGCTGGTATGCCCGGCATGTAACACACAATAAGTGTAATGCAAACAACCGTTTTTATAAAAATTAAAAATCAATGAGGCAATTTGTGAAAACAGCTATAGCTCCACTATTGGCGGTATTATTTCTGGCCGCATGTAGCAATGGCAATGTTAGTAAAGAAAAAGAAAGTAATGTAGCTGATTCATCCGGACAGGAAAAAGGGATGGCAATAGATGCTACTGTTACCGATCAAAGTGAGAGAATCCAGTTGAAAGACGATATGCTGAATGCAATTTATGAGCAGTACAATCATCTTACCTCAGCCGTCGTAAAAGGAGATGTAAAAGGAGCGAGGCTCGCAGGTAATGCAATTGAAACTGGTGCCAGGTCTTTAAGCGGAGGAGAGAAAATAGCTTTAAATGCCGCAAAAATAGCCGCTACGGCTGATCTGGAGACCCTACGTATAGCATTCTCAGCATTAAGCAATGATCTTATCGTATTGACAAAAAAATCTGGTTTGGATAAGGGACGGCTGTATATTGATTTCTGCCCAATGGCGATGAATGGTAAAGGAGCTTACTGGCTAAGCAGAGACAAAGCCATGCAGAATCCTTATTTTGGTGAAAAGATGCTAACCTGTGGTGAAGTGAAAGGAACCATCCAATAATACTAAAATCATCATCCTTTAATTAAAATTTGGACATGTTCCATCTGAAAAATATCTGTGGCGCTTTTTTCCTGTTATTGTTGCTTGCGGCAAATGTTGCTGTTAAAGCACAATCACGCGAAGTGTGCTACAATCCCAATCTGGTAAAGGATACAACCAAGCGTAGTATTCGGAAAGCCTTTTATAATAGCGGACAAAGTTATTCCGGCAGGCAAATACGCCATATTCACTATTCCCGGGAAAAGTGAGTGGACGGTCATTATTAATTCCAAGTGGCAGCAGCATCTGGCAACTGAGTATGATGAAAAAGAAGACGTGGTAAGATTGAAAGTAAAACCACAGCAGCGTGCAGCTACTGAGAGATTGCAATACTATATTTAACCAGGAAAACGCATTTTGGGAAAAATTGCCATAGCCTGGGAAAAAGTACGTATAGAATTTCCTGTCACCCTAAAAAAATAAAAAGATGGATCACCAGCACCATGAGCATCATCGACATGAGCCAGTGAGCTCACAGAGAGGTCGACACTCCCATCATACTCAAGAACATGCCGGCCATGATCACGGCGCTATGAGCATGCCGGGATCTCCACATCAGAAAGGACATGATAGTACTGGTGGGCATGACGAACATGCCGGGCACCATACCGAAGACTTCCTGAAACGCTTCTGGTTATGCCTGGCTGTCTCCATTCCTATACTGCTGTTATCGCACATGATTCAGCAGTGGCTGGGCTTTGAACTGACATTTACAGCTGATAAGTATGTGTTGCTTCTTTTGAGCAGCTTTATTTATTTCTATGGTGGATGGCCATTCCTCGCAGGGATGGTAAGGGAACTGAAATGGAAGAATCCTGGGATGATGACATTAGTGGCCGTTGCTATTTCCTCCGCCTACATTTACAGCGTGGCCGTAGTGTTTGGCTTGAAAGGAATGGACTTCTTCTGGGAACTTGCTACGCTGATTGATATCATGCTGCTGGGGCATTGGTTGGAAATGAAATCTCAAATGGCGGCTTCCCGCGCGCTGGAATCTTTGGTAGCCCTAATGCCATCCGTGGTGCATGTAGAGCGTAACGGACAGGTTACCGATATTCCTTTACAGGATTTACAGAACAAGGATATTGTCCTCGTCAAACCGGGAGAAAAGATTCCAGCCGATGGACTGATCCTGGAAGGTAAATCCGATATCAACGAAAGCATGCTCACCGGGGAAAGTGTACCTGTAAAGAAAAGCAAGGATAATAAGGTAATAGGCGGCGCTGTAAATGGTGATGGTGCATTGCGGATACAAGTTGCCGGCGCCGGAAATGACAGCTACTTGAATAAGGTCATAAACATGGTACAATCCGCTCAGGGCGCAAAATCCCAAACACAGAACCTTGCCAATCAGGTCGCCAAATGGCTGACGATCATTTCCATCAGTGTAGGAGTAATCACATTCATCGTGTGGTTATCCGCCGGCAAAGAGCTTTCCTTTGCCCTCGAAAGAATGGTAACAGTGATGGTAACTTCCTGCCCTCATGCACTGGGAGTAGCTATCCCCCTGGTAGTAGCGATATCCACTACCTTATCCGCCATACATGGGTTATTGATCCGTAACCGGACAGCATTCGAGAACGCCCATAAAATTACAACTGTTATCTTCGATAAAACCGGCACGCTTACCAAAGGCTCCCATGAGGTACAACAAGTGATACCGTTGGGGAATGACTACAGCGCTGACGAGATATTACAATATGCCGCTGCTTTGCAGCAAAACTCCGAACACCATATCGCCCATGGTATCATGAAGAAACTCAGGGAGAAAAACCTTGTACTGTGGCCTTCAACTGATTTTAAATACATGCAGGGCGTGGGCGTTACCGGCTTAGTAAATGGTAAAACCGTGGTGGCAGCAGGGCCCAATTATTTCAAACAGGAAAACAAAACCCTTCCTCCCATTCCTGCGGATGTGGACCAGTCCACCGATACTGTCAATTTCGTATTGATAGAAAATACACCAGTTGGTATCATTACACTGGCAGATAGCATCCGGGAATCCGCCGCTGAAGTAATTGCCGCTTTGAAAGCCATGAACATAAAATCATTTCTGCTTACCGGTGATAATGAGCAAGTGGCTGCTGCTGTTGCCAACAAACTCAATATGGACGGTTATCTGGCAAATGTGCTTCCTCATGAAAAACAAAACAAGGTGAAGGAATTTCAGGACAAAGGAGAAGTGGTAGCTATGACGGGTGATGGCGTTAATGATGCCCCGGCGCTCGCCATGGCAGATGTTGGAATCGCCATTGGCTCGGGTACGGATGTAGCAGCGGAAACAGCGGATATTATCCTGGTAAACAGTGATCCAAAAGACGTTGTACAGATGATCTCCTTTGGACGGGAAACCTACCGAAAAATGATCCAGAACCTGATATGGGCGGTAGGATACAATGTGGTCGCTATTCCACTCGCGGCAGGTATACTGTATCCGAAGTTCATGCTGAGCCCTGCAATGGGAGCGGTATTAATGAGCCTTAGCACTATCATCGTCGCGATCAATGCGAAACTGTTAAAAGTGAAATAATTTTTATAACCAATCAAAACTTCGAAAATGAAAACGATCATCATCGGCGCTCTTGTTGTTGCCACCGTTGCTTTTACTGCCTGTAACAATAGTGGTAATCAATCACATGAAGGACATGATCACGACACTGCCGCTATGGCCGGTGAAACCGCGAAACAAGAAACTCCTGCGGTAGATAATTCTGTAGCAGCCGTAAAACCTCAATTCACCAATGTAGATGCTAAAGTAGTGGCATCTATCAAAGCTGTTGTGCAGCATTACCTGCATATAAAAAACGGACTGACTGCAGATAACTCTGCAGAGGCTGCAAACGGAGGGAAAGCCATGGTGGAAGCAATGAGTAAAGTGGATAAAGCCGCCATGACGCCAGAGCAGCAAAAGGTTTATGCTGAAAACGAAGATGATTTAAGGGAACATGCGGAGCATATAGGTAAAAACGAAGGCAACATCGAACATCAGCGCGAACACTTTGCCCAAATGAGTGAGGATGTATATACACTAGTAAAGGCTTTCGGTGGCGGACAGGCAATATACCATTACCATTGTCCAATGTACGACAATAATAAAGGTGCGCTGTGGCTGAGTGAAACCAAAGAAGTGAAGAACCCATATTTCGGTGCTAAAATGCCTACTTGCGGCTACGTTAAGGAAGTGATTCAATAAACCGAATTTTCCCGTGGAAAACAGCCTGCCCTGTTTCTCTACGGGAAACGACTATCCGTTTAGCATAACTAATCCAAACTTTCTTTATGAGAAAATTCCGGGTCGTTCTGGTTTCTGCACTGATTATTTTTATTGCTATGCAATTTTTTCAACCAGCTAAAAATAGGAACAGCAGCGAAAGCAGCCAAGGTAATATAACGACGGTATACCACATTCCGACTGATGTTCAAACCATACTCAAGGTTGCTTGTTATGATTGTCATAGTAATAATACGCGTTATCCTTGGTACGTGAATATTCAGCCTGTGGGCTGGTTTATGGCTGGGCATATCAAACATGGAAAAGAGGAACTTAATCTTGATGAGTATAGAACTTATTCTGCCAAAAGACAGCGTAATAAAATGAAGAGAATGAAAGAGCAGGTAATGGAAGGTAAAATGCCGCTCAGTTCCTACACATTGATTCACCGGAACGCAAAATTGACAACCATCCAAAAGGAGCTGATTGCAAAGTGGATTGACAGCACGCTAAACATAGCTGGAACTGATAATCTACACTAAATCATAAATCGTATGAAACGTTTGTCTTTATGGATAGTAATCATGCTTCCGCTGGCAGTTCTAGCCCAACAGCACGGCAATAATAGTCATACCATGCACGATACTGATAGCTATTAATAGTTGAAACATTTGTGTTTGAACTACTCGAATTTTTCGAATAGTTGGGAAATGGAATTAGGCTAGCCAAATTTTATCAAATGTTGTGAAATAATATTTAAATCATTCATAAAACAGTTCGAAAAGTGTCGGGGCACCCCGACAAAAAACCGGAAAAAGGAGATCAGGTAATTGGTCTCCTTTTTCCGGTTTTGGTATATTTGGTTTGTTATAATCCTGGCGTATGGAAAAAATTCGGCATTCAGAATCTTGTGGGTATTAAAGAGATGGACTTTGAGTTTAAGTCTCTTCAACAACGGCATCTTCAGCAAAACAATCATTATAATAGGTAGTTTCATAGATTCATCAGATTTCATTCAGCAGCTTCCGGATATAATCAGGCATATGTTTGTGCCCGAAAAAAATCATTCACATCTATATTGAGGGGCCAATTTGGTGTATTTACCGGCCTCCAGGCCTCCTTGCGAATTATACTGTCTGGTTAAGTTTGCCATAAAACATCTTCGCACACAATGTCCAGCCTTATGAATGACATTCTTATAGTATACTTCATTGTTTTAAAAAAATGAACTGGTTCCTTTTAGTTTTCATTCGTTAATTTCTATCGCTGGTTCCAAAAATAGATAGTCTGTGTCATAGTTATAAAATCATCCTTTTTGTCAAAATGAACTATATAATCGTGACCGTTCTTGTCTGACAGTCTAAACTTAGTACTATAAGCTTCAAAACTTTCCCTGCAATAACCAACACTATCCACATCTTCCAGAAATAGTTCATATCCTATCCCCTCGCTCGCAAATCTGACCCTACTTTTGGTAATTAAAAACCAGTTATTTTCATCTTTTTTGTAAATGATCAGGCCTTTCTCTTCCTCCGGAAGGCCTTTGAGCTGAGCTGTATAACTAGATTGATTTTCCTCAGTGATTATTTTTGTAAACTCACCTTCTCCCCCATTTCTATTGAAGATTTTTAAAATGACATGAGGTTTTTTTTCTTTTCGCATTTTATAAAGTTAAAACAAATTCATACGTGTTGATAATCCGTTGCCCGTTTAAATCCCCGGTGCTAAAATATGACCTCACTCATTCCCAATATGTTCTAATGGCAAGTATTCATTGGTTGTTTTTACGACAGGAAAACGTTACTCAAATCGTTTTATCCTCTCATACTAAAATTGATCCAATGACTACGTCTACGGTTTTAAGAACCCCGGATGTAAAGGGCTTTACTTTATAAATCGTTTAGTTTTTGATCAATTTTCTGCTGCATCGTGGCTTTAAATTCATCATCTAATCTCGATTCAGTACCAGCAGGATTGAAAATTTTATGCATCATTTTGTTTATCAAAATGCTCTGATGTTCATACACCCTGCAGATATAGCAGCCCGCCTGATGTAATTGTAATTCCATTTTTTCTCTGCTGGTCAGTTCAATGCTTTGCTTTTTTTCAATGAGCAATGTCGCCTTTCTGCAATTATAGGCTATCCTTTCTTCCTCAGTTTTTAACTCCTTTTTCATATCAGATCCAGTTTTTTTGCAAACATGAGCGCAGGTTTACCTTTGCCCGGTGAATGATCACCCAGAAATTAGCGGTTGTCAGTCTCATATGTTTACAGATAGTAGCTGTCTGCTCGTCCTCCATATGTTTCAGTTTAAACACCGACATCCAAAGTGGGGGTAGTTTACTTAAACAAGCCTGCAGTACTTTCATGAATTCTTTGTTGTCTAACAAATCATCATCCTTTACACTAAATGGAGCTGGCCAGTGTTCTTTTTTCCAATTATTCAGATCCGGGTCAAACCATTCAGGTTCATTGGAAGGGGTACCCCATTTGTCAGTAGCAGGAAACCGGGCAGCTCTACTTCTGTAAATGTCTATGATCTTATGTTTGAGGATCGCCGTTAACCAGGTTCTTTCGGTGCTTTCACCCCGGAAATTGGCAGATCTTTCAAGTGCTGCGAGAAATGTTTCCTGTACCAACTCCCGGGCAAGTTCGTCACTATTCAACCGGTTTATGGCATAATTATATAAAAAATCAGCATGAAGTCTGACCCAATTTTCGGGGGCAAGATGATTTTGGGCTACGGACCCATCTAAAATATTTGCATCAGAATCCCTCGGCATAATTGTATTTTTTCATTTACGATATAATTCCGGCTTAGTCGGGAAGCAAAGGGAATCCTTACAAAATAAATATAAAAAAATTACTGCACTGTATTAATCATTACCTATCATTTGTTTACATGTGTTGTGCTGAATGCTTTTGCTTTAATGCTGATGCCACTGCCTGTAAAAGATCCGGGCTAATACGTTGTTTAAAATCGGGATTGATGTATTCAAACTGGATGATGCCTTTTGTGTCAATGATGAAAACGGAAGGAACCGGCAATAGTTGTTCGACATCCTTTCCCCCGGTGCTTTGGGCCAGCATTTTTAAATAACCTTCAGGAGCCTGAAATGCAATACCAAATTGTTTTGCAATGTTGAGATCTGCATCAGAAAGAAGTGTATACCTCAATTTATGTTTGACGGCTGTTATGTTTAAATTTTCCGGACTATCAGTACTGATGGCTATGATCTGGTAACCCATTTTAATAAGACTATCCTGAATTTCCTGTATACCGGAAAGAGCCTTGTTACAGTAGGGGCACCAACCGCCGCGATAAAATATTAAGATGGTGTTCTGCTGCATGATATGACTATTCAGATCAAATAAAACCCCTTCCGCTGATGGAATACGGACTATTGGGATTTTTTCGCCGATCAGCAAAGGACTAATGTCTGAAGGATCCATGGGATACTGATTATTTCCAGTTGTATCGGTTATATAAGTGTTTAGGGAAGAGGCATCCACTGATATGCAGGATATGCAGGAAACGATTAGCAAGGCAAGAAATTTCATTATAGATTTCATTATTGATGTTGATTGTAGCTATTGAATAATTGGAAAGGAACCAGGCTGCTTATGGGAGCAACCTGGTCATGAATGGTTAACTTATTGCAGGTTTACCTTGATAATACCGGCAATATCCGGAAGGGTAGTGAACGCATTTGGATTTGGAACGGCCGTTATTGGCAGGCTTTCTTTCAATGGAGTACCAGCCAGATTAACTTGTGTGACCCCGGCACCCGGAAATTGATTAACTGCTGTACCATCATCAAATAGCTGGATGGTATTAGAGATATCCCCTTTTTGCATAGCATCCACACCATTACCTGCCGATGCAAAAAACCAGTCATTGGAGAAGCCATACATCGTTGCAATGGCCAGTCGATCACCGGTAGTGACATCTATCTGCATGGACACCATTCCGCCCTTTGCCCCGGAAATCTGTGGAAGCAGAACGGTCGTGGATGGCGCCGGTAAAACGTAAGCTGCTTTTACACCCTTCACTGTTCTCAAATAGGCTGCAAGTGTATCAGCGTTACCTTTTTGTGCCAGTAGCATCAGTCCTTTTCCGGCATCTACCTGGCCGGTTTTATAAATAGGATTGTCGATGCCATTGTATATTACTACGAGAATGGGTGAAAGAGGGGTGAAAATGCCAGTAATGGATTGAATATAAGTGGCTAAAGTGCTGTTGTTTCCTGCCTCGGCGATATCGGTCAACCCATTGGCAGTGGGCTTTCCTGATTGGTACAGAGGATTGGGAGCCAGTAAATTCCCCCCTGCAATATATGATATACTCCATACTCCAGGGCTGAGCGGTGTCTCGTTTGCAGTTCCACCAGATGTGTTTTTGAGGGTAAGGGTGAAGGAAGAATTTCCATTGTATTTTAAGGAGGCTGTTACCAGTTTTGAGGCGGCAAGGTAGGTATTGCCTTCAGCGTCAAGGGTCGTAACTTCGGTGATGTTTTTACTTTCCGCGACGCCGGGATGGGTAACACCTGCGCCTGGCTTTTGATTGACGCGTGTACCATTATCCCACAATTTTACCTGGTCAGAAACATCTCCTTCAATAGGATTACCCATGTTATCGTATACCAGGATGCCCGGATTGGCAGGTGCAAAGAACAGGTCATTTGAAGCGCCATACATAGTTGCAAAGGACAAAGCCTCTCCTTTTGCGGCATAAAAGGTGATGGTTGTTGACTGTCCTGGCTGAATAACAGCAGGTGATCCACTACCCTGGAAGGTGCCTGATTCTACCAGGGGCCTGGACTGAAGTACGTTTTCGACAGTAAGGGTTACCTGACTGGAAGAGTTGGTATTGTTGTCGTCTTTATTGCAAGCTGCCAGGGAAAAAGGAAGGATTGCAGCAAGGGCAATTGATTTAAATGTTGTAGTCAGATACATTTTTAAGCGTTTTCCCCTTTGGTCGGAGAAAAAGCGTTTTCCTTACAGGATTTGAAAAAAAATTAAAGAGGGGCCAGGAATAATTATTAAATCCTTGTACTGAATATTAAGAAAAAGCTTTACTAACATTGATTTAATGGATTTTGAAAATCGTTGGAAAGATCGGAACAGATGAATTTGAAGGATTGATCAAAGGCGAGACTCAAAAGGAGCCTGTTAAAGTGATTATAAAATAATAATAAGATATATTGCAGGTTGTTTTTATTCTAATATAACAAATGGGGCCGCTTATAAATTCTATTAGAACTTATTTCGTAATTATCATTTAGAGATTGATTATCAATTCAAAATACCTATTTATGAAATGAGTTCTATATTTATTTCCAGTTACCATTTATAAAAACTGTAAGGATGGCAAAGACTCCGATAGATCATTTACTGAAACCTGTGAGCCGGTTTATTCACCAGGAATTTACCGGGGGGATCGTCTTATTTGTAAGTGTAATAGTCGCAATTATATGGGCTAATTCACCTGCAAGGGAAAGTTACCTGCACCTTTGGGAGACAAACCTATCGGTCGGTTTTAATAACATGGCATTTGATAAGCCTTTGCATATTTGGATCAATGATGGGCTGATGGCCTTGTTCTTTTTTGTAATTGGGCTGGAATTAAAGCGTGAATTTATGGCTGGAGAACTTTCTTCAGTGAAAAAGGCAACACTACCAATGGTTGCTGCTGTGGGGGGAATGTTAGTACCTGCTTTGATTTATGTCTCAATTAACGGAGGATTGCCATCAGCTGGTGGTTGGGGAATTCCTATGGCGACAGACATTGCTTTTTCCCTGGCCTTATTGTCGCTGGCTGGTAATCGTATTCCCCCTTCTGTCAAGGTTTTTCTTTCCGCACTTGCCGTTGCAGATGATTTAGGTGCTGTATTGGTTATTGCATTTTTCTATACAGCAAATATTGCTTTTTTCCCTTTAGTGATTGCTGGTGGGGTATTGATGCTTATGATCATTGGTAATTTATTGGGAATCCGGCATACCGCTTTCTATTTAATTCTGGGTATTGTTGTCTGGGGTGGGTTTTTAATGTCTGGTGTACATGCTACAATAGCAGGCGTATTGGTAGCTTTCACAATTCCCGCGCGTCCTAAGATTGATGAAGATGAGTTTTTAAGGGATGCACGTTGTTATGCGGATGAGTTTGAAGTAGCGCTGAGACAGGATGGCTCATTAATCTCCCAGGAGCAGTTAGGTGCATTAGAGAAGATAAAACAGTTAAGCCTGGATGCTGAAACTCCCCTGCAGAAAATAGAAAATATTCTCCACCCATGGGTTGCTTTTATTATAATGCCACTATTTGCTTTAGCCAACTCCGGAATGGTAATAGGCAATGACTTTTTCTCATCATTAGTTAATCCGGTTAGCCTGGGGATTATGTTTGGCCTGGTGTGTGGTAAATTTATTGGTGTATTTTCTTTTACCTGGCTGATGGTTAAAATGAAGATGGCTAGCCTGCCTTTAAATGCTAAATGGATGCATATCTGCGGAATAGCCATTCTTGCGGGAATTGGATTCACCATGTCTCTTTTTATTACGGGATTGGCTTTTGCTCAGGAAACATTTGTTACCCAGGCGAAATACGGTATCCTGGTGGCATCATTTTTTGCAGGAGCTATTGGTTTGGTTGTATTGAGGAGGATTAAATAAACCCGGACTATACTGGTAAAAGAGAAAGGAGGGTTCAGCTGGTGCCAGCTGTATCAAAGCGCCTCAGCTATAAAAGTCTGAATTTCTACCATTTGTGGGGTGTCAACATGATATGAATCATTATAAGAAACATGCGTATAATAATATAACTGTTTCGATTTTTGTTGTTAATTGCATTCAATAATAAAGGTATACCTATGGAAAGATAGCCCAAGTTAATATCAAAGATTTTGTACGATATCCCTGATCTTGGGATATTCTGTGATAATCTATGCTATTTTGTTTGTACCATAATTAACTACAGTATTTAATTATTATTCAAGAGCTTTTGTGGAATTGAATGATTCCCTTTACCGTTTGAACCATTAAAACATGTGTAAAATGCTGAAAGTGGCATTACCGGTACTTTATAGCATACTGATGGTGTTCGGGCATCGTGCGTTAGCCAGCGAGCCATGCCAGGTAAGAATATCCGTTAGCCCAGACACCCTCCCTACTGATCTTCGGAATCGGGCATTGTTAAATCAACCTGCCTTAAAGCAAGCCGTGATCCTGGCTGTTAACCAGCGGGCAGGACCTAATAGCAGCTCTGAAAGTATGCGCGTTCCTGATAGCATTCCCTTCAACAAATTGGGCTTGGGTGGCATGAACACTTCTGCCAAAAGTACATTTACTCAATATCTTGAATCTGGCAGGAGTGCGGCTGGTATGGCACGTATGAAGACCATGTTTAACGAGATGAAGGACAGCACAAAAGCCGCTTCTTATATATGAAGGAATACAACAAAGGAAAAAAGAATTAAAATTGAAATGAAGAAGTTTATTTTAATAACTATTATAGTTATTGCATTAGTTATTATTTGGCAGGTTGGTAATTTTACATTATTCCCGGTGGAACGTATTAATCTGTCGAGACATCCAGTCAAAGGGAAGAACTTTAGTCTCGACGTAACTTATGTTTCTACAGGAGCAACAACAGATAATGTTATTCAGATTAGAAAGTTATATGATGATGGGCGTGTTGAAATTGTGAAAAACATTGAAGAATACAATAATTTCTTAGGTGCTAGTTTAGTGGGCGATAGTTTGTTGAAATTAGTGGTAAGTGACACCGGTTATTATAAGCGGGGTCCTGATACTATAATGGTTAAAATTTAGGAGAAAAGATTTAGGGGGAAAGTTAAGAAGAATACAAATTTTAGAATTGTCGGTGATGGGTTTGATTTTAAGGACACTGTTAAGACTAAGAAAGATTAATTAAACAATATGAGTAAGGTAACTAACTTAATAATCACATTTAGCAATTTGGAAGACGAGGAAAGAGTGATTGCAGAGATGAAAGGGTTTGTCAAAGGTGATGCTGGTTTTCATATAGTATCTGTTAATGATGTGCGCTTACCTCAGAATTGGTATGGAGGTACAAGGTGTTTGGAATGTAATATTCTTATAGGGGCATATAACTATTTGGATTTACAGCTTTTCTTGGGCTTTTTGCGGAACAATGTGAAGTGGGAAGCACCTGATCTTGTTCAATTAGTTGTACAAGAGCAAGATGATATGAAGTTTAGGTTGATTGATTTAATTGAATCATAAGTCTATGTAGTAAAGTATGGGAGTAAGTTTTAAGGGCCATAGAATAGATTTTAGAGTTAAAATCATTTGTATATAATAAATAAGAAAACCCTGTCGCTTTGACCGGGTTTTCTTATTGTAGATTTCGATGTAATCATATTGACAGAAAGACCTTTTTAATGCTTAATAAGGAACATAACAAAAGAAGTAAAAACACACACAATAAAATTGTATCTTTCCTATCATCAGACAGGCCCAGTTATAAATAGCCATTTCCTACTGTAAGCAATCCTTTTAACCACCCAAGCCCCCAATTATGAAACTATTACTACTCATGTTAGTAGTTGGTGCCCCCGCTGTATCCGCTGCCGACTATCACGTAGCCATCACTAATCATGCAAATACCAACGAAAGCCTTCCCGGAGGTAGTTATACCATCACCGTTACCGGCACTGCCAGCGGTACAGATACGGTTAGCGTCGACTTTATAACCAGTGGAACCGCTGTACCGGGTGTGCATTACCAGGCTTTCCCACAGCGTATTAAAATCCCCGTTACAGATGGTAATGGCAGCTTCACTTTCCCGGTCATTCCTGTCCAAAACAGGATCGTTGAAGACTATGCTGATGTTGTACTCTCAATTCAAAGTGCAACAACAAATAAGTCGGATAGCGTGGAAGTAGATGCCACGCCAACTACCCTCAGAATTTACGATGATGACCTGATAAATGCAATCATTTCATTCACCGGTTCAACAAATGGAACGGAAGGCGGGCCTGATGCAACAATTACCGCCAGCTTATCCAGCGATTATATAGCAGGTCAGCCCATTTGGGTATCTGCCAGTTTTGGTACCGGTACAACTGCTGGTTTTAGGGATATTGACGGGCCTACGTTGCGGATTGATTCCGGGCAACATAACGTTGTTGCAGTGATCAACGTGCTTGATGACCAGGTGAAGGAAGATACTGAATTAATATACTTTGATATCACAGGTATTGTCAGCGGTGATTTCGAGATGATGTATGATGGTGCAACCTATGGACCTATTTATGTATTTGATAATAACGATACTATTGAGCCTGTAAGAAGTGCAAATGTCTTCATTAATTATGTGGGTAGTCCAAGGGAGGCAGATCCCCAGGTAGATGGGTACATTTCCCTCTATACAATTCCTACGGGAGATGATTTTGTCATACAGCCTATCACTGTTAAAATCCAAATGGAAGGAACTGCGATTGAAGGTATAGATTATCTTCCGGTGGATAGTATTGTCATTCCTGTTTCAAAGTATAATAATGGTACTGTAACAGTGCCCATTCACCCTATTAATGATAAGGTCATAGAAGGTGACGAATATATTCACGTCGTTCTCGTCAGTGCAAGCACGCCAACAGGTGATCCTATCACCGTTTATAATAATAACCCAGCAGCTACTGTTCCATTGTATGACGATGATTTTGATAGAAGATCTATTGCTATCTCTGCCGCGACCGATGGCCGGGAAGGGGGGCTTGCAGCGAGCCTGACATTATCCTACCCGGATAGCCTTGTAGCCGCAGAAGATGTACATGTTAATTATCATGTTATTGCAACCGGCACTACTGCAACCGCAGGTGTTGATTATACAATGCCTCCCCTGCTTATTCCTGCAGGACAACACAGTGCTACACTGCCAATTAATATTTTGGATGATAACCAGGTGGAGCCGACAGAATATTTGAACCTCCAGATTGATGGCGGAAATGGAGATAGTGCGTTTTATCCTGTTAATTCGGATAGTGTAGTGGTGATCTCAATTGCAGATAATGATTCCAGTTATATCCGGCTGTGTATTCCTAATGTGTTTACGCCAAATGGAGATGGCAGGAATGATTTGTTCGTGATCCGGGGATTGGAGAATTATCCTGGTTCAAGACTTTCTGTTTTTAACTTGCTGCGTGGTGGCGTGCTTGTTTACAGGTCGGATAATTATGATAATAGCTGGGATGGACGTAGGGCTGGCCCAGGATTGTATAGTTATATACTGGAGGTGAATGAAAGGGGGAGAAAAAAGATCTATAGAGGTAAACTGGTTATTATTAGATAAAACAGGAGCTTGTATCAAAAGTAGAATTACACGGATTAATCCGGGTACCTGATGGAGAGAATTTTTGTTGATGAATTTCTCAATGTTTTCAAATTATTTTTGATGCAAGCTCCATTTGTTTTTAATGAGAGACTACTGCCGTCAACGGGGGATTGATAATTCAAGATTAGTTAACATTTTATTTGGAAATCTCGATTACTTGAGTTAGATTAGATGTTATAACACGGTTGTCATTCCATATATTATTTCATAGATATTTTGATTGTTTTTTATTATTTGCTGTGTCTTTCAGGCAAGGGAAAGCCTGTTTTTCTATTCATTTTAATTACTAATAAATTTCCGTTATTTAACGCGACGAAAGCATTTTTTACAAGGGTATAATACATCAACAAAGTACTGTTGATTATTATACCCTTTCATTATTTCAGGTGATTGATGTGGCTGAGTTTTGAAGAACTGGCTATTGGCTAGTGCCGACAATCTGATCTGCAATGCAAGCTACCGCAGCTGACAGTACAGTATATGCTGCATAGACTCTTCAAGAGCAATAAGGATTGCTTTGATGATTACAGGTCTTTTCTATTAAATCGCCGCAGCGCCCAGAATAGGGGCCAAATCATCCATGTTAACAAGAGTACGAACCCCGTAAGCATACCTCCCACGCTTCCGAAAAATGAGGCAAACACCGCGCCTGTATACCCCATCATCGCAGAACTGTCCAGTCTTAATAAAACAATGATTCTACCTAAATCGATCGGGTTCAAAGCACCCATTACTATTGCCGGTTTCTCCAGCGGGTAATCGCTGAACTGGAACAAGAGAAACAGTACCAGACCATCATACAACAGCGAAAAATAAAACCAGGACAGGATCGCTACACCAATTCCTCTCGCCTTATCCCTCATCATCACAGATCCTAATATCGCCAGTGCTGAAAAGATCACTGTCAGCGCCATCCCCACCAATATCAATAACACCGCCGTCATACTCCCGTCAAAGATCAGTAAGGGCAAGCCCACGCCTATGCAAAATGCAATCAGCAATGACAAAGCTAAACCGATATACACACTCAGCAGGATCTTGGTTCTCCGCAAAGGCTGGCATACCAGCAATTCTATAAATGCAGATGCATTATAATAATAGATCGTTGAAAAGATAATACTCACCAGTGGCAATACAATCAGCACGATATTCAATAAACTCAGTAAGGCTTTTGTTCCATTGTCAGTCAGGCACAGCAACAACATTGATACAACCAGCAACAACACCGTATAACTTACCAATATCCTGTTGCGTAATATATCCAGCACTACGTATTTAATAATCTTTTTCATAGTCCTCCGTTTTCCATGATACGAGCCATTGCGCGTACTAACTTTTGCTCTCCCGTTTCTGCCTGTAACTCTGCCACCTGTTTATGAAACTGTAGCTTTCCATCCTGCAGGTATGCTACCTCATCTACCAGGTCATCCAGTTCTGACAGGATGTGTGAGGTGATCAGTACCAGCTTCCCGTTCTTTGTTTCCTGCAGGATCTTGTCCTGCAAAATCCCTGAGGCCACCGGATCCAGGCCCGCTGTAGGTTCATCCAGGACAAGTACTTCAGGATTGAATAAAAATGCCAGGCAGGCACTTACTTTCTGCCTCGTACCTCCGGATAATGTCCGCATCGGTTTATTAGCCAGCTGTGGCAACTTAAATGCCTGTACCAGGTCTTCATCAAGCTGGTTATATTGCCGTATATCCTTCATCATCTCTAACACCTGGGAGATGGTCATATTTTCGGGATAACTGCTTATTTGCGGCATGTAACCAATATTTTCCCTGTATGACCAGGTGCCTAAAATTTCTTTCCCTTTAATAGAAATGCTCCCCTTATCAGGTACCACCATTCCCAATAAACATTTGATCAGGGTGGTCTTGCCACTGCCATTAGGCCCAATTAGAGCTATACTTTTGCTTGCTGAAAACGACAGATTAATATTGTCCAGCGCCTGCAGCCGGCCAAATCGTTTATAGACGTTTGTAAAAGAAATCATAGTGTAATAGGTTTCATAAAAGGTGCACGATCCACCAGGTTCACAGGCGTGATACCCGGCATTACTTTTTCTGTACGGTCCAGCAGACTTACCATAAAACTGTGGAATAACATCATCACAGCCGGGTTCTTATCTGCTACCATTGCATATAAGCTCACCGGGTGATATGGCACGTCTCCCTTTCCATCCCTGTTCAGGTCATAGCCCTCATATTTATCCCAGTAGTTGTTGTCAAAATGGTTTAGTACCAGTGAGCCATTGGTCGCTACGTCAAATGTGTTACCAAAGAAATTGTTGTGCGTGATCTTGTTTTCAGCGCAACTTGCCTGTACCTTCATCGCCCAACCATTTGTTTTGAATACATTTTCCGATACCTGCACTCTTGTAGTGCCTTCCATATAAATAGCCACGGTATTGTCTTCAAAGTGGCTCTGTTCCATCCTGCTGTCTGTAATCTCCTTCAGCAAAATCCCATACGCACCGCCACCCTGATTACCTGCAAACCTGTTCCGCTTCATATCCACACCATGTGAAAACATCACTGATACACCTGCTTCATTATGATCAAACACATTGTCTTCATAGTGGTCATTGTGCGAAAACATAAAGTGCAAGCCATAGCGCACATTCTTAAAACTATGATTCCCCTTGATCAGTGAATTCGTTACAAATTCAAAGTAGATCCCATCCCTGTGCTGTGTTACTGTATTACCGATCAGCTGCATCCCATCGCAATGCCAGCAGTGAATGCCATTGCCTGACTGTACACGCTGGTTTGCGTTGGATTTTAGTGTATTACCGGTTATCACACAGCTATCAGACTGCTGGCAATAGATACCAAAAAAGGTTTCTTCCAGCACGTTGTTTTTGATCGTCACATGGCGTACATTCCCCAATTTAATACCCGCCAGGTCTTTCCAGTCAGAAAAGCCTGAATGCCTGATCACAAATCCTTCCAGTGTAACATGGCTGGATAAAATCAATACCACCTCATATTTACTCTCACCATCCAGCACTGGTTTGCCCACACCTTTCAGATAAATGGCTTTGTCAATTACCAGGCCTTTTTCATAATACACGCCGGCGGGTACTATGATTGTATCACCTGCTTTTGCCTGCTGCAAGGTCGCCTTCACTGAACTTTTTACAGTCCATACACCTGCCCATGCCTGCAGCGGCAACAACCACATTAATATTATCGATATAGCTCTTTCCATGTGAGTGATTCTCCGTTAAACGACTTCATTTTCACGCTGTCTGCAAAAGCTGCGATGTCACTACCCATTGGAGAATGGAATGAAGTGCTATGCAATAACCTGCTCTCTTCCGCTTTGATCCACTGTCCATCTGTAAAGTCCAGCAGATAGATCCCACCGATCTCCTTTCCGCCAGCTTTTACTGCCGCCAGCAAACAATGCACATCATCATACTTAAATACTTTCCCCTTCTTTGTTACGATCTCTGCACCAAATCTTTTATCTGAAAAACCCATTTTACAGAAATCACAGGCATCCTGTCCGTATTTAATAGGAGCCGGTCCGCTGCTACAACTTTGTAAGCCTAGTATCAAACCGCCTATTAAAAAGAATCCTTTCTTAAACTTAAAAGATAGCAATACCAGGATCGCCCCTACACCAATAAAGATCCATCCACCTATGTCAGGAATTGAATAAGCCCCGAAATTCAACAATTGCTTATAACCCAGCAATGGTGGCTGATACGCCATACCCGGTACCCTGATCGGTGCTTCCGGGTTCAGGTTGTGCCCGTAGTTATATTCCCACCTGTAAAAGTCCACCATCGATACAATGGCTACCAGCAGGAACAAGGCAACCCAGGCATAATACAGTTTCCTGTTATTCATCACCGCTACCACAAAACCCAGCAGCGCCAGTCCGCCGATGATAAAGGGTAAAACCTTAAACTCAATGAAATCTTCTGTATGTAATGTCTGCATACCTATGTAATGGTTTAGTCCATTCACGATATCGACATCCCCAGTTAATCCATTAGCAGCAATTTTCAACGTAAGGCCTTCCGGGTATTGGGGGGCGGCCAGCTCTATTTTCCATATCGGAAAATAGAGCACTGCCACCATCGCCAATGAAAGCATGAAAATGACTGCCCGAAAGCGGGTTGACAATTTTCTTTGCATTTTAGTTTGTTTAGTTTTTGGCTACTGCACTGTCAGGCAGGTTTGTACCGTACTTCAGCGGTGTGTTTGCACCTGCTTTGGATACTCTTACATAACCCTGCATTTCCTGGTGCAGTGCGCTACAAAAGTCAGTACAGTAGATAGGGAATATGCCCTCGGTATCTGGTATCCACTTCAGTGTACAGGTTTCGCCAGGCATGATCAGGATTTCTGCATTTGCAGCGCCTTTCACAGCAAAGCCGTGAGGAATATCCCAATCCTGTTCCTGGTTAGTAACGTGGAAATATACTTCATCGCCTACACGTACACCTTCAATATTATCAGGTGTGAAGTGGGAGCGGATAGCAGTGATATACACATGTACCTTGTTACCTTCACGTACTACTTTCGCTTCTTTCTCACCCCTTGTTACAAAAGGATGTTTGTTTTCCTCGATCTTGAAATACTTCACGGAGTTATTCTTGATCAGGTCAGCAGGAAGTGCCTGTGCATAGTGAGGTTCACCCACGGTAGGGAAGTCCAGCAACAGTTCCATCTTATCGCCGGAGATGTCGTACAGCTGTGCACTTTGTGCCAGCTCAGGACCAGTAGGCAGATAGCGGTCTTTAGTAATCTTATTGTATGCAATCAGGTATTTACCGTATGGTTTTTTGGTATCACCGCCTGGAATGCACAGGTGACCTACGGAGTAGAAGGTAGGTTTCCTGTCGAGTACTTTCAGGTCTTTGATGTTCCATTTCACTACTTCGGAAGAAACGAAGAAGGAGGTATAAGCATTACCTTTTCCGTCGAACTCGGTGTGTAATGGGCCAAGGCCAGGTTTCTGCACTTCACCGTACAGGGCGGATTCGTATTTAACAACAGGGATACCCTGGTAGTCGCCATCGAAGTCTTTCTTTTCGATCGCAGCCATCAGCTTGTCGAAAGAGAATACAGGGATCAGTGCAGCCAGTTTACCGCTACCTACGATATATTCACCAGTTGGGTCGATATCGCAACCATGTGGAGATTTAGGACAAGGAATGAAGTACACGAAATCTTTCAGTTGGGTAGGATCCAGTGTCAGCACCTTGCTTTCGATAGTAGAGGTCGCACTGTGAGTCGTTTCATTATACACGTTGTGTGCATAACGGGAGTTCTTCAGGACACCTTTATTGTTTTTGATATATTCTTCAGCTTTCTTCCAGTTCACTGCCATGATGAAGTCTTTATCACGCTGGGAAGCGTTTACTTCAAGCAGGGTATGTGCCTGTTCTACGTTATAGCAGGAGAAGAAGAACCAGTCGCGGCTTTTACCTTTACCGGCATGGCTCAGGTCAAAGTTGATAGCAGGGGTCAGCAGCTGGAAAGCCAGGGACATACGACCATTGCTGCTGTCAACCTTAATAAAGCTGATAGTACCATTGAATGATTTTTTGTAATCAGCAATAGGCACATCTTGTTTGTCGCCAATAGGTACACTGAAACGAGTACCGGCTACAACGTATTCTGTATTTTCGGTACAGAAAGGAGAAGAGTGGTTACCGGCGCTGTTTGGCAGCTCGATGATCTCTTCGGTTTTGAAAGTAGCGAGGTTGATACGTGCTACCCTTGGCGTATTGTTTGCATTTGCGAAGAGCCAGCGGCCATCGGGGCTGCCATCTTTCTGTGACAGTTCCAGGTGGTGTTGGTCATCCCATGGCAGGGAACCGTGAGATGTTTCGAGCATGGGCTTGGTTTCTTCGCTGTAACCATAGCCATTTTCAGGCATTACAGAGAATACAGGGATAATTTTGAGCAGACGGCCGGAGGGGAGTCCATAAACAGCCACCTGGCCATTGAAACCACCGGAAACGAAGTTGTAGAACTCGTCGTATTTACCCGGTGCCACATACACTTTTTCAGCAGCGCCGGCAGTGATGGCACCTGCTTCGTTGCGAGGCTTGCAGGATGAGATGGCAAGCAGTAGTACTGCAATTGAGGATAAGCGCATATGAAAATTATTTAGATGAATCATTGTTTCTCATAAATTCGAGTACATTTCTTGTTTCTTCGTCAGAAAGGTGCTGGTTGGGCATGCGAACCATACAAACTGCCAGCATTGCCTGCGCACGAGGATCTTTGTCAATCATCTCATCTGTATTTGTCACGAAGTTCATAATCCATTCTGGAGATTTTCTCGTGGTAACACCTTTCCATCCTGGCCCTACTAACTTTTCCGTGGTCAACTTATGGCAGGCTGCGCATTTTACTTCATACACGCTTTTGCCTGCTGCAATCATTTTTTGATCCAAGGTTGGGCTTAATTCTACATTCTTAAATTTACCCGATCCCCTTAATGAATCGTATGAGGAAGAACTTGTGGAACCAGAAAGGCTGTTGTCTTCAACTACTGATGATGTGGAATCCTCTTTGGGTGGTTTACTGTTGTTAGAGCAGGCCACGGCTATTGCCAATAGGACTGCTGTGTAGAGGTACTTGTTCATTTTTAATTGTTATTTAAGGTAAGACATCAAGATTATTTATCCTAAGGAGTACAACACCGCGCAATTACGTATTTTCTGAATATTTAGCTTCACTGAATTACGAACACCAATTTGAAATATTAGATCCCCGGAGGTAGGCAACCGTAAGGGCTATATGCAGGTTAAAGATATGACACTTTTTAAGATATCCTAATTCACACCAAAGATTACCTATAGTTAGATGGATTTAGGAGCCACAACATTTGGAATGTATAAATCTAGTAAAGATTTCAGTTTATTTTCTTTAATTTTTTTATTATCAGCGGTATTCTAATTGAATAGCCAGGCATATTGTTTATTTCAGTAGTTCCAGGCTGATTGGGTTCTTATTTGTTTATTCAATTTACAGCAACGGATAAACGATGGTTGTACAGGAAGGAGATATTAAGCAAATTTGAATGTGACTAAATAAGGCTTTCTGTGTCCTTATTGTTCCTGTTAAACGTAGGATATATGGAAATGTTCTTTATTACACTCAAATAAACCCAGTGCCCGGAGCCAATCCTGCTAAATGAGACTTTATAGTTAAGCGTTCAGATATCAAACAAACATATATCGCAAAATGTTTGTCCGTTGTGTAGTCTTTGTTTATTTGATTAGTGATAGGCCACAAAATGGCGGGAGGTAATGAATGCGGGATATTAAAAAGAATTGATTCTCCTGGGGGCTGGGTTGGGTTTATATTAAATGGAGATGCATTTGCGAGCCTATTTAATTGATCTTGTGGCTTTCCTTAATTGTAAGATCTGATCCTGGTTTTTTCGGCGGGCGTATGCTCGGGTAATTCAGGAGGCGACTTTGCAGAGATTGGATACGATCGTATAGGTTTATTGGTGGGGTGGATTGTCTTTGGAATGGGAAGGAATTAGTAGTGATTTTTGGTGCCTTAAAGTTCTAATCGATGTTCTGTGATGAAATATTTGACACTTTAGCAATGTTCCCATGTTTTCAGTTTGGCATATCAGGAACTTATGTCGGGAAAGCTGGATATAGTGGTGCAGATGGAGAGTCGAAAGAATGGAAACTAACTTTAAACGGTAATGGTAAATTTGAATATAATATTCAAAGGTTTTATGGTATGAATAATTATAATCATTCAGTATTAGGTACCTGATTGACTTAAATGACCCGACTTTCTCTTTGAAGAACCCTTCCATTACTATCTGGTTGTCATTATATGATGTTCCGGAAAATTCCTCTTTAACAGATATTCAATTTCGATCCAGCTTGTAGAATCGAACTGCCTGGTCAAATGAATAAACCACTTGAGTTTGCTTATTCTCAATAATTATTTATTGTAAAACGATAAATAAATTTTGCAATCCAATAAACTCTCCTTTTCTTTGTCTAAATTTATAACCTCATGAAACCTAAAAATATCATCGCAATTTTCAAGGTGCTTACCACGATAGGGTTTTATTTTCTCCTTTGCTGGACGATCGTCTTTTCTTTTTTCTCGATTGTAAATATAACAGCTAATAACCCATTGAATCATTCTGCGTTTACCAGTAATAATTATAAGGTAATGGCCTTTGGTGTTAACAAAGCGAAAAGCCTTTCTGAAGTGGTGTTTTCAGCAGACAAACAGCTGCGTTACCAGTTGGTTGAAAATGAATACAATGTGCAGATAACACCATCGACTCCTTTTGGATATTATACAATGTTCATGACTTTAATCCACTTTCTTATGGGGATCTTTACGCTCTGGACGTTCAGGAAAATCCTGAAAGAACTCCAGCTGGATGCTCCATTTAACGGAAAGATTGTAAGACGTTTGAAAAATGTAGCTGCTGTATTCGTAATTGCCGATATCGTAAACGTGATCAATAATATCATCTTCAACCAGTATCTGCATCAACAGGTTCCGGCTTTGGCATTTAAACTGGAATCCGAGGTTGGTAGTGGATTTGTTATCGGTGCGATTACATGGGTAGTAGCAGTGATATATCAACGTGGAGTAGAATTACAAACATACAACGACTTAACTGTATAATTATGCCAATTGTCATAAACATAGATGTAATGCTAGCCAGGCGTAAGATGTCTCTGACTGAGCTAAGTGGAAAAGTAGGCATTACGATGTCCAATCTCTCAATTTTAAAAACCGGTAAAGCAAAGGCTATCAGACTGGAAACGCTTGAGGCAATATGTAAGGTGTTGAATTGTCAGCCGGGGGATATTTTGGAATATGTGGAATAGTATGGCTTAAAATGAACTGCTGCCATTGGGAAGGATGATGTTATGACGCAGGAATGTAGCTGGTAAGGGATAAGCTGGGGAATGAAATTGACTGCTTAAGAATTCAGGTATTGGAATACTGTTACTAATGAATAGAAATATCTTTAAAAGCGCTTTCAGATAAAGCCTGAAAGCGCTTTTTATATTAACAGGAAAGCCTCTTATTACTTCACCAATTCTCCCTCCCCGTTAAAGATCAAATCCTTTTTATTCACCTCTGCTTCATATTGGATACTTCCATCCGCCTTCGTTATTTTTGCAGTTTCTTTGATTACAGCATTATTGTAATGTTGCTTCAAATAAGCACTTACTTTTGCCGGTAGCTGTTGTGCCGTGATCACTTCCTCCTTCTCCAGGAATTGGCCGGATTTTGTAAACACTGCAGACATCTCTTTCGCCTCATAATTGAATATTACCTCGTAATCATTCTTCTCTTTTTCCCATTTCGCTTTAGTTGCAGCCGGAAAGTTTTTTTGAAACGCACTCACAGCCGGCTTAGGTGCATCCTGTGCAAACAATGATAATACAGGTAGTAGTGCTACTAACAGTAGTGCATTTGACTTTATCATAAAAGTTAAGTTTTGTTGATAAAAGCGAATCTATTTTCCGAATCTGGGAATAATCCGGATAACTGTAACACAGAATTTATTCAGAATTGCCCCGAATCTTTATATCAAATGAAGATTTTAATTGTAACAGCCGAAATGCAGCTCGCACAGGATATCCGCCGTTACCTGGAACAAGAGGATAATCTTTGTGAACTGACTGCTGATATGAATGAAGGTCGATCATTGATCGGTCAATTCAGTTATGACTGTATATTATTAGATCTGAGTTTTTACGGAGAGGATGGACTGCGTTTATTACAAGATCTTAGACGAGGAAAAGGATCAGATAGGGTGATTGTTATTTCTGCAAAAAATTCCTTGGAAGACAAGGTGATGGCTCTTAAAGCAGGTGCAGATGATTATCTGTCCAAGCCATTTCATTTGGCAGAACTCAGTGCAAGGTTTGAAGCTGTGACCCGCAGTCGGTTTTTGAAAGCAGCTACTCACATTGTATTCCAGCAATTAAAAATTGATACAGCATCAAGAGCTGTGTATATAGCAGATCGCGATATTTGTCTTACGAAAACAGAATATGAGTTGCTTCTATTCCTGATTATTAATAAAGGAAACGTAATTGCTAAAAATACAATTGCTGAACACCTGAATGGACAATCTGCTATTCATCCGGAGAGCTATGATATCATATATGAGCATATTAAAAACCTGAAACGGAAATTAGTATCCGAAGGGTATCGCATTAAGTCTGTCTACGGCAGCGGATACAAGTTTATAGCATGCGTTTAACACCCTCCTCTATCCTACTATGTCAAGTAGTTTTTGTAACAACTTTATTCCTTAATTTAATAAAGATGTTATCCCTCAATTGTTAAACCTTTATTCCATGTACAAATGCTACCTCCTTCTTATACTATCACTGATAAGTACGCTTTGCATGCATGCCCAGGTTTCAGTAAATGCCAGCATTGGTTTACCAGACAGCACTTATTCCACGCTTAAAAGAGCATTCGACGCCATTAACGCCGGCACCCATCAGGGTGTCATTAATATATCCATCACAGGTTCTACTACAGAAACAAGTACCGCTAAACTCAATGCAAGCGGAGGCACTTCCAATTATGTTACCATAAAGATCCGCCCCACTGTCGTTTGTTCACTTCGGGGTAATCTGCCCTCAGCCATGATTGACCTGAATGGTGCCGATAGTGTGATTATTGATGGCAGAATCCATGATTCAGATACCGTCAGAAGCCTGACAATTACCAATATCCATAGTAGCCTGACTGTGCGCAGTTCTACCATCCGTTTTATTAATGGCGCCCAGGGGAACACCATCCGATATTGTAATATTGAGGGCTCCGGACAAACGAAAGAAAGCGGGAACATCGTATTGGGTGAAACAGCGGTCAATACTACGCTTAAAAACGCCTATAATGTAATAGATCACAACGATATCAGGCCGGCAAACAATAGAGGAATGCTATATGGTATCCTGGGTAGGTTTATCCTTCAAAACCTCGGTTATAATTATTACAATACTTTTTCCAATAACCTGGTACACGGTTTTTATAATTACAATACTGCAAACATAGATATCCCTTTTACCGCAGGTATTTATCTCACCTATCACGAAGGCTTCATCACCGTGAGCGGGAATAGTATTTACCAGACAGATACTATCAACCAGAGCCAGTACTTTATGTACCTGGAACCTACGGCCAACTGGAATATCAACAAAGATAACTATATAGGTGGCAGCGCTGCGCAAGCGGGCGGACATCCTGCTTATTATTCAGGAGATAATATCAGTATTACGGGTTTATATGATGGAAGTAATTCAAACAGAAATCGCGGACAGGTTGATGGGAATGTAGTTACTAATTTTAAGCTCCTGTCTTCCACAGGTAGTGTGGGATTTACCGGCATGGTATTTTCCCGCACCAATGATTTAATTGGTGAATCAAAAAAGAATATTGTTGGATCAGTCACTGATACCGGTGTAATACGTGTGGAATGCCCTGGCTGTACCGCCATGAATATTACAGGTGTTTTATTGAGTAACCTTTCTCTTGGCAGCCAATCTGCCCTGCGATTAAGGAACATGGAGGTAGGCGGAATCAGTGCGGATGCACCCTTGGCTAACGCGCAGGTAAAAGGGATTTCAAAGGATGTTGGTACTGATTCTGTCTTGATAGAACATTGCGCCGTACGCCAGTTTGCTATTCATGCAGATAGTGGCGCTGTAGCCGGAATAGCCCTTATTCATAACAATTATCAGCAGGTATTTTGCCGGAATAGTACTGTCAGTGATTTATCTTCAAATGTAAATATAAACGGGATTTATGCTTTCAGGTTGAACAGTGCTGGTGCATTTACCGCCAATAATATCATTGAAGATAACCAGGTATATGGATTGTATAATAATAATGGTGCCGTAAACGGATCTGTAAGGGGTATCTTTTCTGATAATGTAATTGGAACCGGATCAGCAAGTGCCTATATGAATAATACTATCAGGCGAAATCATGTGTATGATTTATATACTACCAGCACGAATACTGCTGCTATCGTAACAGGCATAGAGAACACGAACACTTATTACCAGTATTTTTATGTGGATACTAATACTATTCATTCCCTGCATAACCCTGCTGCCTATTCAGGTACGCAGTATTCTCCTGCTGTGCAGGGAATAAGTGCCAGGGGTCCACGAAATGCTCCTGTGCGAATACAGGGCAATATGATTTATGACCTGGAAAACACGGCTACTTCTGTGGCTTATGTGGCGGGCATCACCTGCCTGCATAGTGGCAATACCAATGTTTTGCAGGTGCTCAAAAATAGGATATATGATCTGAGAACACCTTTGGCAAGCTCAGGTAATGTGAGCGGTGTGTTGTTAAACGGCGCATCTGGTGCAGGATCTTTTACTGTTCAAAACAATATGATCAGGCTGGAGCCGGCTAAGACGGAAGTGTATGGTATTAACCTGTTGCAAATTTCTACCGCAGTTACCGCTTATTTCAATAGCATTTCAATTGGTGGAACTGCTACTGGTACTAACATTTCTGCTGCGTTTAGAAAATCAAGGTTTACAGGTACGACTGTTACTTCCGTGAATAATGTCTATTATAATACCAGAACCGGCGGTACCGGCAAACATTATGCACTGGTGAATGAAAGGCCCATGCCTGCACAGGAATGGATATTATCTAACTATAATGATTTGTATAGTGTAAATCCGGCCACTGTGGGATTATGGTACAATAAACCACTCAGTTTCGCTGATTTTAAAGATAGCAGTAATATGGATGCTCATTCGATCTCTGTACCTGTATCTTTTGTAGATACGACAACTGCCGATCTGCATTTATTAAGCGGAAACAGTGCATTAGTTGCGGGTACCTCTTCCACTCCTGTTACAGACGATTATGATGGTGATGAGCGGCATCCGGTTCCTACTATTGGTGCGGATGAGCTGGAGGTGATGATGGCATTGATGAAAGATGAGGCTAAGAAAACAATTGCTATATACCCGAATCCTGCACATGACTACCTGACAGTGAATATTGCCGACAATGCCTTGTTGAGTATTTATGATGCGCAGGGGAAAAAGATCCAGGATAAGAAGGCTGTTTCGAAAACGGTCGTAGATGTACAAAAATTGATGCCTGGTATGTATTTACTAATAATCAGGTCTTCGTCTGGCATATCAGCGCAATGGTTTATAAAGCAATAAGCCCCTTTCCCTATAAAGATTTTATCCCCAATTGAAACTATTCTTCCACCTGGTGGAAAAAAAACGTCCATGCCATTTTTGTAAGTGTTTGATTTTCAGATATTTGTAAATCTGGATTGAAACTGGTATTGCTTAGTGAAAATTAAGCAATATGAAGAAGGGAATTTTACTTTTTATACTCATACTGTTAATAAACAAATTATTCGCTACAGGCGAACCTTCTACTTATTTTCAAATATACGTACCACCAAACAATGATGCTGTGCGACGGGATGTGGCATTAATTGTCACTGCTATTTATGATAGCACCACTTTTGAGATCATTGACGATGGCGCTGACGGCGATACGGATGATAGCAAAAGCGGCATACTGATGGCCGGGCAAAGTTATGTGCTTTATATCAGGGATAATGGTATAAATGATGATGCCCGGTATGCATCCGGAGGCATCCTTAAATGGGATGGAGATTACTTTATTGTAAAGAGCAATAAACTTGTGTATGCTTCTCAATCCACAAATAGTGACTGGCAGCATGACTGGGTACCTTCTACTGATAAAAAATCCATTGGTCAGAAATTCATTATTTACTCCCCTCCGTATTCTTCTTCCAAAAGGGATATCAATGTTTTTCCCTATGATAATAATACAACTGTTATTTTCAAAAAGATTAGTACACAGCCTAAGACCAATACCGGGTTCACTGATGTCAAAATGGGTCAGGACAGCGTTGTATTCACCCGGAAACTGAATATAGGGGAGGACATTATCTACAAGTATACCAATGGGAGAGATATAATGGGTGCGGGCGAAACCTATATGATTATATCCGATAAACCCATTACCGTTCAATATGGTGCCTTGTATGGTAATGAAAGAGATGGTGGCGGATATGTACCCACATCTAATGGAAGTTCTTCGGGAGAGCTGATGTACTTTGCTGTACCCTATCAGAGTGGGGGTGAGCAGGAAATCAGGATCGTTAGCTGGGATGATGCCAATGCTGTGAAACTGGAACGGTATAATAATGGTAGTTGGGTGGCGGTAAAAAGTTTTACGCTCAACCGCTTACAGGCGAATGATTGGGTGGGAAAGACTGAAGGGAATGTCAGTTATTCAACTGTATTTCGTATTACCTGTACTGCAGGTAAAAGAGTGTCGGTTTTTGAAGGGAACTGGTTTGAAACCGGTGCACCCGGTACCAGTGATATGGCAACGATGGTAAGTGCGGAGAATGGAACGACTTCGGGGAACAAGTTCCTGAGCTATATGGCCCCTCCGAGTAGTGAAAATAACGTAGTTGATCCGTTTACAGGTAAGGCTTTTGGCCAGCTGCTTACACATGTTTACATGTTTTCAATCAAGGGCGCTGTTGTGACTGTAAAGGATGCTTATACTGGAGGCAAGAAAATTAACCGGGTGTTCAAAATCGCACCAGGGCGGTATGCGGATTGCTATTTAACCTTAAGTGACTGGAAGAGTATATATAATGGTACCGGCACTCCATCAGGACCGGAAAGACCTTATTTGTTGATAGAAAGTGATAACAATATATCTGTTATGAACTCCAACTTCCAGGATAACTGGATGTGTTACACTGGAACTCCCCTTGAACAAAGCTTTACCGAATATTCGATCACTTCCAATTCTAATGCGATACCTGCAGATACAGTAAAAGTAACTGCTTATATAAATGCAGGAAGTGACGTTGCCGGCACAAAAGTACAGGTGATTGTAGAAGATGGTCTGAAGATTGTTAATTCTACTTTTTCAGGACCTGCTACACCCACTATCTCCGGTACTATCAATGTTGATAAAGACAAGATTACAGCAGAATTTGATAATACACCCAACCTGAAAAGTGGTGGTCAGTATAAGGTAGAAACGATGATGATCGCGGCTGCGAATGATAATGAGAATGCACCGATTAAAAAGGCAGTGAATTCCACCGTGGAGACAATTGTAACAGGCATGGTAAATGGGCAATTACAGCAGTCGTCAACCACAGAGGTAGTGAATGTAAATCCGCTGAATGCTTCGAAATTAATCTTTTCAAATTTTAGCGATAACCTTGTTAGCAAGGATTCTACTGATTCCTGGACGGCTAACTGGGTGGATGTTAACAATGATGGGTATGATGACCTTTTTGTGCCTGACAGGAGAAGTAATTTCCCTTGTTTGCTTTATCTCAATGATAAAAAAGGTGGTTTTGCCCGGCATACAGCCAACTCGTTTGTAAAAGATACAGCGATTTCAATGGCAGGTTCCTGGGTGGATGCTGATAATGATGGGGATCTGGATTTGTTGGTCATCAATAATACAAGGAAGCCCAATGCTTTTTATGTAAATAATAATGGTACGCTTGTTAGAAACAATGATCTGCCTTTTGTGAAAAATGTATCTTATTATCATGGGGCTGCATTTGCTGATTATGATAAGGATGGCAAAGCAGATCTCTTCCTCTGCAATTATTTCCCTACCCGTTACAATGAATTATACCATAGTACTGGTAGTGGTGGATATGAAAAAGAGCTGGATGATGTTATTCCAATGCAGGCAAATCAATCAGTAGGACCTACCTGGGCTGATTATGATGCGGATGGTTACCCGGATTTGTTTGTTCCTAACGGGAATGGCTATAAGAATTCACTGTTTCATAATGAGGGGAATGGTAAATTCTCCCGGGTTGATAATGCAGTTTCAAATGATGGTGGACAATCTGTAGGAAGCTGTTGGGGTGATATAGATAATGACGGTGACCTGGACCTTTTTGTCACAAATGCTAACTCGAAGGGGAATTTCCTGTACATCAATAATGGTGGCGGCAACTTTACTAAAGTAGTAAATAGTGTGGTGGTGAAGGACAAAGGAACTTCGCACGGATGTGGGTTTGCAGATATTGATAACGATGGAGACCAGGATTTATATGTAGCTAACGATTCGAATGGTTCTTTTCTTTACCTAAATGACGGGAAGGGTAATTTTACGCGTAAGACCGATGAATTACCTGCCTTCAATTTTGGTAAAGCGATGGGAACTGCATGGAGTGATTATGATAATGATGGAGATCTTGATCTTTTCGTAAGCACACACTCCGGCCAGGTGAACGGGTTTTTTACTAATAATGGCAACAGCAATGCCTGGTTGGAAATCAAGCTCACTGGTACAGTGTCTAATAAGTCCGCTGTGGGTGCCGATGTTTTCGTAAAAGCAAACAACATCTGGCAGATGCGGGAAGTAAATTCACAGTCAGGTTTTGGTGGGCAGAACAGTTATAAACAACATTTTGGTTTGGGGAAAGCGACTACTGTCGATTCAATAATGGTGAAATGGCCGGGCGGTATTATTCAATATATCGTGAATGTGGCGCCGAGGCAGATAATTCAGGTCACTGAACCACAGTCTGTAAAATTGGTTGGCGCGTTGTACAATGATCTGAATAATAACTGTCATAGGGATGCCGGGGAGCCATTGGTGCCTGAAGGAAGTGTAAGGGTAAATAATAGTTATAATATTTTCTCTGATAAAGCAGGCTATTTTTATACAAGGTTAAATGCTGGTGCATATACAATTGTGCCATTGCCCGGGAAAAACGTTGTACCTGCCTGCAGTAAGATGAATGTAACTATTGCCCTGGGCAAGCAGCCAGATACTGTTTGGTTACCAATAATACTTTCCTGCAATGGTAGTGATCCTGCTGTAATCTTTGGTAGTACAGCTATTCGTAAAGGGTATACGAATAACCAGTTTACCTGGATGGTTTCGAATAAAGGGATTAGTAAGATTCCGTTCCTGGTAGCCAAACTGAAAATGCCGGCTACGGTATCAATATCACAAGCATCCCAGCCATTCTCTAAAACAGAGACCGTTACTGAGAATGGGATTAAATATGTAATTGTTTCCTGGAATCTGAGCGATATGGGCGCATATGAGGATCGGTTGATCAGTTTTAATCATTCAGTAAGTTCAACTGTAAATATCGGGGATACGATCACTTTTAATGCCTGGATAGACGGGGCCGTTAACGATTGCGACTATTCAAATAATCAAAGTAAGGCCACTTACACTGTTGTGGGGGCTATTGATCCCAACGAGATGGAAGTGGCTCCGGTTGGGTATGGTAAGGGTGGCTATATCATGTCATCTGATGTGTTAACCTATACAATCAAGTTCCAGAATATAGGGAATCATCCGGCTTCGGACGTTTATATTATAGACGAACTGCCGGAGGGCCTGGATCTTTCAACGCTGAAGGTCGTTGCATCCAGTCATCCGGGGGTAAGTATGGCATTGTCTGGGAACAGGCTGACTTTCCATTTCCAGAACATTTATCTGACTGATTCGGTATCAGATGCGAATGGTAGCCAGGGGTATATCTCTTTTTCAGTTTCGCCTGATAAGGGAATAATGGCGGGAACGACGTTGGTAAATGCTGCCAGCATTCAGTTTGATCAGTATAAACCTGTGATGACCAATAGCGTTACCAATACTATACAATCTTACCAACAGGAAGAGAAGTTGATTGAAGTGGCTGCTTATCCTAATCCGGCAATTGATGTCATCAACTTAAGTTTAAGTCATAAAATGGGGGATTATACGAATAAATATATCCGGGCGGTTTCGCTGTCAAATATCCTGGGTGAGGTGGTTTTCCAGAAATTATTTAATCCTGGGGATGAATGCCGGATCAATCTTCCGGTGACTTTAAAAGGAGTGGTGTTGTTAAAAGTGGTGGATAATGATGGAGATTTTTATGTGAAGAAGATACTTGTTTCTAAGAACTAAATATTTAATCGACCGTTTATTGAGACCTTTAGAGAAGCTTGCAGATAATCACATCTGCAAGCTTATTTTTTGCAGGCAGGGCGGATTTTTGAATGTTTGATAGGCAGGTAAACCGGGTTTTTGGGGTTATTTTGAAAAAAAATAGAATAGGAATGTGGTAAGTTTTCAAAAAATTTGTTAGGTTTGCGCTCCCAACGGGGTATTCATGATATGGATGTCCTTTTTCGGGGCGTAGCGTAGCCCGGTATCGCGCCTGCTTTGGGAGCAGGAGGTCGCAGGTTCGAATCCTGCCGCCCCGACGAATCGGAAAAAAGGAGATCAAGCAATTGATCTCCTTTTTTGTTTTTGGTATATTGGGTTTGTTATAATCCGGACGTATGGAAAAATCTTAATGACAGCGCAATTAATTAATTTCTTCTTCTATCATTATTAATTATAAGTTTTAGGCAATATTACATGCTATAATACGATCATTAGTTTATTCAGGATTTTCAGGTTTATTTATATTCTGTAAATGTCAGGTTGAAAAAATCAGGGATAAGTTCTTTATACGGTTTGTTCCAGCTTCTTGAAATTAAATCTTCAATTTTACCCATCTGCTCAATGTCAAACTGCAAGCCTATTTTGTCAAAGAAGGCCATCATTATAGTATAACCTACTATAGCCGGGTTTGTATCTGTGAAGCTTAGTCCCGCTATTTTATTTATTTGAACTGTCCAATTTGTATCAACAATTGAAAAGGCAAATTCTAAACCCTTTATTGCTGCATGTTTCCAGGATTGATAGCCGGATTTTGGAACCTCTTCGATATAACCCTGACTATAAAACCCCTTCCCGGAATAGTTTTCTATTATTTCATTTAGACCGGATAAATTGGGTGACACGTCAATATTGACAATGGCAAAACATCTGATGCTATTGTTAATTATTTTAAATCTAAAATCATTTGTTTGGTCTGACATTTATTTGATTATGAATTTTATGATTATAAACCCATTTGGGAGGTTTTTAACAGATCACTTTCACTGATTATCCAAATTTTCAAATATTATAGGGTTATTCGGCTCAATTTACAAAAAAGGATAGCTCAATTGTTTCACTTCAATCCTCAAACCATCACTTAAAGCTTCGTGTACAAATTTAAGCGCATAATGTCAGCCCATGTAAAAGGTCCAAACCTAAAAGAATATTTTGATGCTACTTATGGGGCAACAGGTTAATTTGTTTATTTCGAATTAATGATGTTGCTTTTAGTACATAATTGCTCAATTATGTTTAAATCTGCTATTAGAAAGTTCTTTACATTGTCGGGTCACCCCGACAATGTAAAGAATGGTATAAATAAGTCAGGTAATGCTTGGTTATACCATTTTTTGTTTGATTTTGTTATCACCATGTCTTAATCCTCTCCTTCTATTCCAATTTCGACCATTTCGCTTCCTACTCCTAAACCTAACAAAAAGTCTTGGCTATCATGTTCCTGCGTATCAATTATAATCAATTTATACTTGCTACCATCACTAGCCAGTGCAATTTCTTCAACTGCCTTAATTCTCAACGTTAATTTAAGAGATGAATTCAAATGGATACGCACAAACCAGTTTTCAAAAATTTCTCCTTCCTTTAATTGTCCGATCATATAAAATTCATTTCTGCTGGCAATACCAAAACTTTCAATTACTTCGAATTTTCCCTGTATATCACTTGTCATAAAAATTGTTTGAAGGCAAATTAATGTTTATAATTTTAAATAGGCCGTTTGTAGGATCAGCTTATGTTATATGATTTGCCAGATTTATGTTTTGATCTTTGGGTGGAATTGGTGGATTTTGGCCAAATCTTCGACCAAAAAGTTCGAAAAGTGTCCGGTCACCCCGACAAAAAACCGGTAAAAAGGAGATCAGGTAATTGGTCTCCTTTTTTGTGAAATCTCCTACCAACTTGTCTTTTTTATTCCATAATACCAATCAGGATACCTTAATGTTGGGCTTTTCAATACACCTACTACCTTCTCATAAGCATCATCGCGAATATAAATCACTGCATAACCGTTAAAGTTTTTCAACTGTTCGTTCCGATAGCCGTTAAATGTTATTAATCTGTCAAGCTCCTCCTGATCTGCGAGGGAAAAGAAATCAAGCCCTACAAATTCATAACAGCTCCAAAGCTCCATACATAGCTGAAGGGCATCTTCCAACTGATGAATGTCAATTTTCCAATACAGTCCAAAATCAGATTTATGCTTTTTGTAAGTGTTGGCCCTTAAAGTGTGCATTAATGTATTAATCTTTTCCCCTATAGCCAAATCAAGGCTGTCAAACACAAAACAGGTAACTATTAATGTATTCGTAATACTAAAATACTCTCGCACTAAATCTCTTAAAAGCTCCCGGGATATTACCTTAGAGGGATCTTTCTGAGTAAAATATATATTTTCATCTTCAACAATTATCTTTAATGCATTTGGCTCAATCATACTGATTATTAAAAGCTAATAAAACTCCCCTTTGTACCTTATCAAAGGTTCTCAATTCTCCCAATTATAAAGCATTATTTCCATAATAATCAGTTTTATAGCAGGATTTCTCACGGCAATTTTGTTACTCAACCGGATATTCCGAAAATTTGGTAAGAAGTATTTCTTCTACAGTGAAAGTATTATCTTTCACTGTAGAAGAAATGTACGACTATTACTTAAATTTATGAGTTGGCTATAATTTGACAACTTCGTAAGAGGTCTTATAGAGAAATAAAATGAGCGATTATATACTAACAACTGAACGACTTGGTTTAAGACGGTGGCTTGATTCAGACATCCAACCATTTGCAGAGATGAACAAAGACGTAGACGTAATGAGGTTTTTCCCTAAAAGCTTGACAGATAGGGAAACATCAGAAATGGTGCAAAGAATCAAATTGCATTTTGACGAAAATGGATTTGGGCTCTTTGCAGTTGAAAACAAACTAACAAAAAAAATTATTGGTTTTACCGGATTTGCTGTTCCAACATTTGACGCATTTTTTACTCCCTGTGTTGAAATTGGTTGGCGATATAAAAAAGAAGCTTGGGGACAAGGCTTTGCAACAGAAGCCGCTAATGCTTGTTTGAAATATGGTTTTGACATTCTGGAATTTGATAAAGTCGTTTCATTTACTTCAATAATAAATGTGAAGTCAGAAAACGTAATGAGAAGAATTGGTATGAACTACGTAGGGGAATTTGACCATCCCAAGGTTGAACAAAATAGTAGGCTTAGACGTCACATTTTGTACCAAATTAATACTAAGCAACTTTAGTCAATATCGAATTAAACTACAGCCAACAGTGTGTTTATAAATTGTGGCTGGATGTTGTAGGATTCAACTAAAAACGAGACAAGGCAGCATTTCTGCTGCCTTGTCTCGTTTTTATCACTTTCTGAAATGCAGTTCAGGCGCCAGACCTTTCTAAAATTCTTTAACCTGTTAAAAAAAGGATTATTTGGTTCGCCTCACGGATAGTTATCCGTCGTTTTGTTCATCATTGGGTTTCGGAACTATAATCGTTGGCAGTTCTTCCCCCCTTTCTTTTGCTAATATGTAATGAGACCAATTCTCAATTTCCTGGTCTCCATAAATTATCATTCGCACTTCAATATCTTTTGTATCCATGTCCCCAACATACATTCTCTGGTGGGTTGGTATACTTTCGTAAGCAATCCGTAATTCCTCTTTGGCATTTTTTGTCGGACTGGCTAAAAACTTTTGGTGGACTTGTCGACAAAACTCTATTGTTGTCGGTTCTCCTTTCAATTGTTTTTGAATATCTTTTATTTCTAATAGTTTGTCTTGAATTGATGTAATGTAATGCGTTTCTTGAATGGAGAATTTTCCAAGCCCATAAATGTGAACTATCGAACCAATTGGAATGTCAGTTAATAAAACACTTTCGTGTACAAGCCTTTCAAATTCTTCAATATTTAAAGTTATTGGGCTCTCTAGTCGTGAAAGCTCCAAACTTCCATCTGCAAAGACATTTGCTTTTACTAAATTAAATACATCGTTTGTTTTGTAAAATAGATTCACGCTTTCGCCATCTATTTTGTTTGAAAAAAAGTCATTTGGCGTCTTTTCTTTGTAAATCGTTCCGTTTCCGTTTTCACCGATCCTGACACCGTTGATTTTTTTCTCACTGTATGTATAAATGTTTTCTAACCTTGGGTTAAGATACTTGATTAACTCTTTTACGTAGTCGAGAAAGGTCTCCTTATTAAATTGCCAATTTCCATTTTGTATTGTCCAACTTCCTAAACCATGAATTGAAATTTCTTCATTGTCCGGAACGTTTAAGGAAACCCAGCCGCGTTGAACGTCTTTCTTAAAATGTTCAAAGTCCTCAAAGTTCCAGCATTGAACCCGGCCGTTTTCATAAACATCTAGGTCGACAAAAAAATAATTGCTATTATGAATGATTGCAGGAATTGAAAATCCTTCGATTATTTGCTTTCTATAGACTTTTGTCGAAGGGGTAATCATTTTACCCGATTTTCGATTGAATAAGTTAAATTTCATTATGCTGTTTGTCAAAAATAAAAGTAATGTTTTTTATTTTCGATTTTATACAGCATTATTAGTGAGAAGCATTTATAGATATGTATTTGCTTATTCTTGTAAAATGATCTCCACACCGGATCCATTAATGTCCTCGTTAACTCAGGCAAATAAAATATCTCTTTTCTCTGAACAAAGAGAAATATTAGTTTTTAAATAATTGATTATTATATTTTTATGGTTTAACTGTTATTGTCTTTTTGATAATAAATTGCGTAAATATTGGTTAGTAAAATTAATATTCTATCAGCGCGTTCGAAAAAGTGCCCGACTAAATGGAAGCGTCTTCAAATCAATAATTCGACGGCACTTTTTTTAATTCCCCCCTTAAATCACCTGATAACTTCTCCCAAAAAGCTTTAGATAGATCCCATGTAAGAAAATGGTACCAAACTTGCCATAGGTAATGCTCCCGTGGGGAGTTCCTGTGGAACCCTTCCAATAAATAATATGTTTACTATCCTAAAGGGACTTCTACTACAGCAGGCTACAGTATGTAAGTATACTATGTAGACTGAACGATTTAAATAACACCGTATTAAAAATGCCTGTCAGGCAAGAAGGAAGAAGATCTATGGCGCACAGTGTGAAAGTGATTTTTGTTGGTTTTTGTATGCTCACCAGCCTCCTGGTGAAGGGGCAAATACCGAAGGATACAGCTCATAAAGCACAGAAAACTGTTTACCTTTTTAGTGGTATAGGGGCAGACTCAAGTATATTTATGAACCTTGAATTGCCAGGGTATCATAAAGTTTATATAAACTGGATCCCTGCATTGCGACATGAAACCATTGAGCAGTATGCAGCGAGGATCAGGCCCCAGGTTACTGAAGAAAACCCGGATATCATCGGACTTTCCTTTGGTGGGATTGTTGCTGTGGAAGTGGCGAAGCTGGTGAAGGTGGATAAAATGGTGCTGATTTCTTCCGTCAGAACTAAGAATGAATTGAACAGGATACAGTTTTTCTGGATGAAACTGGGTTTTTATCATCTTATTCCGGGAGCCTTAATACAGCGGACTAATTTTCTCACCTATCGATATTTTGGCGCCTGGTCGCCTAATGATAAAGAGACATTGACGAATTTATTAAAAGACACGGATGTCAATTTTTTCCGTTGGGCATTGAAGAGTATTGCTTATTGGAATAATAAGGTGCCGCCGGAAAGGACGATTCAAATAAATGGAACTGCTGACAGGGTGATTACTACCAGGCGGGTGCATCCGGATTACCAAATTAAAGGCGGTGGACATTTGATGGTTTTTAATAAGGCGGATACTATTAGTAAGATTATTGTGAATTACCTGGGGAAGTAAGGGGAGGCTTTGATGATTAATTGTTCAATCATTATATCATTTTGCCCATTTCCATTCCAGGCAGGCGCTAAAGGCATTTTTTGCCATTCCAGTTACTATCTTACCATCATTATAGGTCTCTAAACACGTAAGAGGAATGAAAATGTTATTCACCTGTTTAACCGTTGTGATGTTCGGCTGCAGCGCTGCTTTGGCTCAAACGGTTCAACATTCTCCGCAAGCCAGTCCGGCATTTGCGCAAGCTGCTACCTTACCTGCTATTTTCCCGGCCCCGGTATCCATCGAACTTGGAAAAGGTGCCTTCACACTGGGGAAATCGGTTGTACTGATTACTGCTCCCGGCGTAGATACTGCCACTACAACACTGGTGCGTAAGTTACTGATGGCTGCAGGCGTTGAAACTGTAACGAATGCACGGCAGTTGCCACAGGTATTTGACTACCCGCACATTGTTCTCGGAACGGGCGATGCGGCGATCGTACGTACTGCGCTTTCTAAGAGTGGCGCTGTGCTGGATAGTAATGTTGAAGGTTACACGATTGCCAGCACTGTGATAGGCAATGGCGCATTGATAACCCTTGCCGGCTATGATGCGGATGGTTTATTCCATGCTGCCCAGACTTTACGTCAACTCGTGCAGCGTGCTGCTATTCCTGCTCTGGTGATCAAAGATCATCCTGCGATGCCGATCCGAGGTACGATTGAAGGGTTCTATGGAAAACCATGGTCTATGGCTGATCGTGCGAAGCATCTCGACTTCCTCGCTACTGTAAAAGCCAATACATATATCTATAGTCCAAAAGATGATCCTTATGCCAGGGATCGCTGGCGCGATGCTTATCCCGCTGCAACCCTGACTGAGCTGGGTAAACTGGTGGCGAATGCGGCTAAGAACCATATCAACTTTGTGTATGCGATTTCACCTGGTCCTACCGTTTGTTTCTCTGACACCAGCGATCTGCAGACACTGGTGCGCAAGTTCAATGCCCTGCGTGCTATTGGTGTACATAGTTTTTATGTAGCCCTCGATGATATCGAATATAAAAAGTGGAATTGCGACCTTGACAAGGTAACTTTTGGTCCTTCAAGTGCTGAAGCAGCAGGTATTGCGCAGGCAAAACTGCTGAATGCATTGCAGGCCAGCATTAAGAAAGCTGATCCGACTGCACCTGATTTAATTATGGTGCCAACAGAATATTATGATGCAAAAGAATCTCCGTACAAAGCAGCATTACGTAAAAACCTGGATTCACAGGTAGTTGTGCAATGGACGGGTACTGATGTTGTGCCACCTGCCATCTCTGTGCCTGATGCAAAAGCGGCTACAAAGGCTTTTGGTCGTAAGACACTGTTATGGGATAACTATCCGGTGAATGACTATGGTGAATCAGTAGGTCGTTTATTGGTAGCTCCTTATGTAAAGCGTGAAGCGGGTTTATCTAAAGAGCTGGAAGGTATCCTGTCCAACCCAATGAACCAGGAGGCACCAAGCCGTGCTGCAGTAACTGGGGTAGTTGCCTTTGCTTGGAATGATAAAGGATATGATGCGGAGCGGACCTGGCTTTTTGCTGCAAGAGAACTGGCGGGTGGTGATGAGCAGACGACTGCCGCACTGCTTACTTTCTTTGATACCCAGCATCTGGCGCCGACTTTTGGTAGTCAGCCATGGCAGGAGCAGGCTCCAAAGCTGAAAGCGATGCTGGATGGTGTGCGGGATGCCATTGCAAATGGCGATGTGGTTACCAGGCGTCAGGCGATTGCAGATCTGATCAGGCATGCAGCGGTGTTTGCAAGTGCACCTGATATTATCAGGGCTGGGATAGTGGATACATCTTTTGCTGTGGATGCACGTCCATGGCTGGATGCGATGCAGTTGTGGGGAAGAGCGCTGCAGTTGACAGCTGCAGGGCTGGAAGCTGCTGATCATGGAAGTAATGCAGCGGGTCGTTATTTTGCGAATGCGAAGAAGTTGGCTGCAGAAGCGGCGGCGATGCAGACGATACCTGGTGCGACGCGTTTTGGTGGAGCGATTAAGATTGCGGACGGGGTGTTGGATGAGTTTGTGGCGAGTGCGCCGAAAATGATTGCGATTGAGAAGTAGTAAGTTTATGAAAAAGGGGATCAGGTAACTGATCCCCTTTTTTTATGGATATTTTTCTAATGCTCCCGTTATAAATCCCCCACATGAAGCGTGAATATAGAATTATCATCGTCATCACTCATCTGTACTAACATTGTTGTCTCCTTTTTACCTCTCTCATAAACTCCTCAAACTTGTTGATAATAAGCCCGTCTGTTCCATTCTAATCACCCAGGTAGCGCTGTATTCTCCAGCCAGCTTTTCCCTTTTGGTCCGCTTGCCCGTTGGATCATGGCGTAAATGAAAAACAGGGATCGCACTCCGGCTATAAACAGTAAAATGGCAAGGGCTATTCCTGATTTCTGTACATTTGATGCAGACTAATTCATTCAATGCAATGGCAAATTGGGCATTCGAAATAGATATCGCTGACAATTTCATTGTTGGGTTAACAGAAACCCTGACTGATAAAGGTTTCAGGATCTGGTGTTTTTACAATGACGGGCAACCCCTGTATGTTTTTAGTTCCGCATACCTGGCCTCCACTGCGGACTCACAGGTATATGAACAGGCCTGTTACCTGGTGAAGTTTATTGATGGGGTATCGTACCTGCTTTTTGAAAATAAGGATAAGGTGAATAAGATCAGTTTCACATCGGTGATTGATGTGAATACGTTTAGAATGGCGAATGTAGAAAGAGGTGTTAAAGCACATGTTGATATTGATTTTTCTGCTTACCGTTCACCAATTGAAGAAGATGAACACCCGGCTGCGCACCTGTTGAAACTGGTGCCGGGAGATGTGTTTATAAAAGAGCTGTTATTGGCGCTTAGCGAAGGTATGGATGTGAAGAGTTTGCGGAAAGCGTATGATCATGTACTTGCATTTTTGATGGAGAAAGGTGATGAGCTGATCTTATCTGGTTTTTCAGAAGCAACATTGGCTCGCTTTACACAGGCCATGGATGCCCATCAGCGCAGAATCAGGCATGAGGAGATCCAGGATATGATGTCTCTGAAAGATGCGCAGGAATTGGTTGCTGAATTGGTAATGGTGGTGTTGGCGAGATATTATAGAATTAATTTGAAGCCATTTATTATAAAGGATGGGAATGCGCAGCAGGATGATTGGTATGATAGTTTGTATGATTAAAGAGGTTGTATCAAAAGTAAAATTCCCCGGATTAATGAGGATACCTGGCGGAGAGTTTAATTAATGCAATTCTCAATGCCTTCAAATTACTATTGAAACAACCTCTTTATAATTAACGCTTAATTTTCACCACTTTGTTCGTATAGCCAGCCTCTTTCCATTGCGTAGTTCCTTAACTTTTTCGCTTTCTTCTCAATTTGACTACCTGAAAGCATATTGAAATCAATGAAAGAATGGCCATCAAACGGAATATTGTTTTCTTCGCATTTAAGGCCTTCCATATCACATTCCTGCACGCTTACGGCAACTACTCCATGAGATTTATAGCTGGTATCAATAGCAGTGAAATGAGCATGAGACTCCTGGGGAGTATATTTATTGCTGTTGTAAACGGAAAGCTGGTTCTGATCCTTTGGCGTCGGCCTAAATACCTGGGATGTTATGCTAAATACCTGTGACGATATTTTGTTGGCTTGTACAAAAGATGGATGAACTTGTCTTAATAATAAAGTGGTTTGGTGCATTTACTATTCTTTATAAAGTTGTGTAAGCTTTTGATTAAGCAATTGCCAGTCACTGTCCTCTGATAGTTTTAATGTCAGCTCGTCAAGCTCGTCACTAATACGATTCCATGATTGGTAAAATGCAGATTTCTTAGGTAGATCAATATTTAAACTTATATCATGAGTGAAAGAAGACCATTCAGCCTGAATTCCACCAGTAGGAGTGGGATATAAATGAGGCAGTGGTAATGCTGGATCGTAATTAGTTTCGAATATTTCGGCAAACCAATCCAGGTTTTCTTTCTGCAATGCTATTCCTTCTCCATTTAACCACCCTGGTTCCAAACTGGCAAGTTCTTCTAACCTGGACGGAACATCTAAAGGATCAAGAACAGAAATATGATCTATAGATTCAAAGCTGACTAACCTATCCTGTTTGTCAAAACGTCCGAGCCCGGATATCATTACCCTTGTTTTTGATTCATAGCTGTTAAAGGCATCCAGTATTGTAGTTGAATGAACTCCCTGCAATTTAGCCAGGATTCTTTGACCGCTATTAGTCATAAGTGTGAACGTTTTTTTGCTTTTATCAGCTTCAGGGATGGTACCCCGGATCATAGTTTCAATGGTCACTTCATGAATATTCGATGATGCGAGCACCAGCTTTCTACGGGTAGTTCTATTAAGTTTAGCCTGCAATCCGGAACCTGGACTAAAATCAATCGTTTCATCATCTCTAAGACGTTTTCCTATACGATTGAAATAAACCAGTAGGTTGTCCGGAATATATCTTGTTACCTCTTCACCTCTGTTTGCAGCATCTATTGATTTTAAAATATTCTCCCTGGCTTTTTCGTAGTATTCAAAATTATTGTTAGGAAATAGGCCTATGAATGAAGTAACAAGCATGATTTTTGGAACAGCACTGCCATTTTCGATCGATGATAATTTTAATGCTACTTCATTGGTAAACCCTCTCGGAACGCGTTTTCTATCTGGATTTTCATTCAGGTAGATCCATTTAGCTACTTCTATGAACAACTCTTCCAGTGCGGCAAAGTCTTCCAGCAAATCCAATGGAATTGTGTGGTCGTCAAAGCGCTTACCCGTTAAACGTGGCGTAAGGAATTCATTGCTATGTAACATAATAATTAGTGATTGTTATGAAGTTACTAAGACTTTTTGGAGGGAACAAGTAATTGATTTTTAAATGATTGTGCAGTTATCGGATTGAGAATGAATGTATTTTTGTTTTCATCCTCTTTTTTCAATTGTCCTGCTACTTCTTTTTTACGTCTACAATCTTCATTTAAATATACTATAAATTTACACAACCGGTTGCGTAGCAACACTCTCCCTAATTAAGGTTATTTTAGAATGTAAAACAACCAATTCATGCCCTTGGGAAAAGTTATTTCAGCCATTCTAATCGCAAGTATCTGTAATTGCGTATACGCACAAACGAAAACTATTCAAATTAAGAACGGAGAACACTGGTACGGAGGCGCTGTTACCGAAGGGCAGCAGATGCCGCTGAAAGATGGTTATTCATTTAACCTCTTTGCGAATACAGGTGGGAACCAGGCAGCTCCTCTTTTGCTGTCCAGCAGTGGGCGGTATATCTGGAGTGATGAGCCTTTTCAATTTGCAGTACATGGCAATGTATTGGAGATTTCAAATGCAATTGCGCCTGTTGAAGTGGATTCGCTGGGGCACAACCTGAAAGATGCTTTTTCCAATGCGGCGAAGAAACATTTTCCTGCGAAGGGAAAATTGCCGGATACATTATTGATTACCAGACCTCAGTACAATACGTGGATTGAACTGGTATATAATCAGAACCAGGCTGATATTCTTAGGTATGCAAATGCCATTCTTGCCAACGGTTTTCCTGCCGGTGTACTGATGATTGATGATAACTGGGGAGACTATTACGGCAGGTTTGATTTTAGAAAAGATCGATTTGAGAATGCGGCGGCGATGGTGGATAGTTTGCATAAGATGGGTTTTAAGGTGATGCTGTGGATAAGTCCTTTTGTGTCTCCGGATACAGAAGTATTCAGGGAGCTGTTGAGCAAGAAGTTGCTGTTGATGAAGGATACGGTGAACCCTGCGATCCTGAGCTGGTGGAATGGATATAGCGCGGTGATGGATTTCACGAATCCCACTGCAAAGGAGTGGTTTAGCGGCAGACTGGATTATATGGTGCAGACTTATCACCTGGATGGTTTTAAGTTGGATGCCGGGGATGCTGATTTTTATCCGGCTGATGCGGTTTCCTTTGCGAAGGCTACGCCTAATGAGCAAAGTCGTTTGTGGGGAGAAATAGGCCTGCATTATGCATTGAATGAGTATCGGGCTATGTGGAAGATGGGGGGAGAACCGCTTGTGCAGCGCTTGAGGGATAAGCAGCATACGTGGGTGGATTTGCAGAAGCTGATTCCGCATATTACGCTGGCGGGTTTGTTGGGGTATAATTTTACCTGTCCGGATATGATTGGCGGTGGGGAGTTTGGGTCTTTTATTGGGAGAGATAAATTGGATGAGGAGCTAGTGGTACGTTCTGCACAGTGTTCTGCATTGATGCCGATGATGCAGTTTTCAGTGGCGCCGTGGAGGGTGTTGAGTAAGGAGCATCTTGCGATGGTGAAGAAAACGGTGGAGATCAGGGGAAAGTACACGCCTTATATTTTGGAGTTGGCGAAGGCTTCTGCTGTGAGCGGGGTGCCTATTGTGAGGAGTATGGAGTATGAGTTTCCGGGGCAGGGGTTTGCAGCCGCGAAGGGGCAGTTTATGTTAGGGGATAAGTACCTGGTGGCGCCTGTGATGACGAAGGATGGGAAGCAGTCTGTCGTGTTGCCGAAGGGGAAGTGGAGGAGTGATAAAGGAGAGGTGTTGAAGGGGCCGGGAACGATTGAGCAGACGGTGCCATTGGATAGGTTACCGGTGTATGAGTTGATAAAGTGATGCCGCTGTAGGAAATTGGGATACCAGGTGCTGTGGATATTTGAAGGTTACCGGTGTATGAGTTGGTGAAGTAATGGCGCTGTAGCAAATCGGGATACCAGGGCTGCGGTATTTGAAGGTTACCGGTGTATGAGTTGATAAAGTGACGGCGCTGTAGGAATTGTTTACCTGGGGTAGTGGACCTTTGAATTGAAGAGAATATAATATGAACAGTTTTAAAGGGCTATCTATTTGAAAATAAACAGATAGCCCTATTAAATTCTATTTCTTTACGATCGTTTCCAGATTCAGTGTAACAGGTGCACCATCTGTCTGCGCAGCATCTGCAGTCGTCATTTCAGTAATGAAATCCGCTTTAGGCGTACGCACTTTCTTCATATTCACCAGCCAGTCATTCGCTGCTTCTCTATATCCCAAAGGCAGGATCACCGTACTCTTATACCCTGTACCATTCAATTGTAACAGTTCATCTAACTGCTCAGGCACAAATCCTTCCATCGGTGTCGCATCTACTTTCTGCTCTGCAGCTGCTGCAATAGCCATTGCAAAGGAGATATAACTCTGCTTTGCCGCATGATGAGCCTGCCAATCCTGGCCCTTTGGTTCATACATGTTTAATATCACGCTTTTATAGTTGTCCATGGTGTCATGTGGTAATCCACGCTCATCCATCGTTGCATTGAATACATTGCTGATCCTTGCATCACTATATCCATCCCAGGCGGCCCAAACCAGCAGGTGAGAGCAGTCGGCGATCTGGCTCTGATTAAATGCGATACCTTTTATTTTTTCCAGTAATGCCTTGTCGGAAATTACGATGATTTTATACGGCTGTAAACCGGAAGAAGAGGGTGCCAGGCGCGCCGCTTCCAGAATATAATCTAATTTCTCCTGAGGTACTTTCGCACCATTCATCTTTTTAGTGGCATAGCGCCATTGTAAATCGTCTATTAAACTCATATTCGTCCAATTTTCAACAAATGTAAATTCACTTTCGGTAATTAAGTAACTTTAGGGGGCTTATTGATGGTGACATACGGGACATCAGGTGACAAAAAAGTAACCAATTTTGTATATGGAAAATGAGAATTTAGGATATCCGACATTCAGCGAGTGTATGAAAAGAGTGCGCGCGATTGATGATACGCTTCATATTCTGGGTGGAAAATGGAAGGTGATCCTGATTGCGCATCTTTGTTATAAGCCTATGCGGTATTCAGAATTGTTGAAAGATTTGAATGGGATAGCAGGGAAGGTGCTGAGCAGGGAATTGAAGGATCTCGAGATGAATGGGCTGATTATCAGGGAGGTGTCAGAGACACAGCCGGTGACGGTGACTTATAAATTATCGCAATATGGGAAGACCTTGAAGGAGTTGACGGATAGTTTGGCGGATTGGGGATTGCAGCACCGGGCGCGGATTTTTAATGCGGAGAAGTTTGAGAAGCCGGTGGAGGCCGTGTTGCCAGAGAGGTAGTTGGGAGGCTGATGATGCTCCCGGTTAAAATTACCCTTGCTATTCTGGGTTTGTGCATTTTCCGGCTTTTTCTACATAAGTTTTTAAATAATTGTGGACCGTCCTTGCCGATCTTAGCCGCTTAAAACAATGTGTTGAATTAATATTATATTGTAGCTCGTTTAAATTGTTAACTATATGAGCCTGATCGCCGTATTACCCAAAGTTTTTTATGCAGACATTCAGCAGGCGCTTGATTTCTTTATTGATGGGCTGGGGTTTGAATTAGGATACCATGATGAAGTATTGTATATCGTAAACAGGGATAATGCTACTTTTCAATTAATGGTAGAACCGGAGCTGGCTGCTAAAGATAGCAGGCCTGAAATCAGGATTGCTACTGATGATATTGAAGCGGTGTATGCGGATATTAAAGCAAGGCGGCCAGATATTCTGCATCCGAATCTGAATTATGTGAAGCAGCAGCCATGGGGATTGAAGGAGTTTGCAGTGTTGGATCCAACTACGGTTTGTATTGTGTTTCAGCAGTCTTTGTGATGTATGACTGGATTGGTAGTACAATGACAGTATATATGTAGCAGTAATCATGAAGGGAAATGTTTTTCAGTAATCATTGTAATGGCCTGCTTGCCTGTAGCTGTAATCATGGAGGGCATTTAATTTAGGATGTGCTTATTGTAATAGCGATAAAAAAGGATAATAGAACTCATTTTATAATTACTATTTATGCATTGATTATCAGTTGGAAATCCTATTTATGAAATGAGTGCCAGTTATAAACTGCCTTTGCAACCTTTTACCCGTGTAGATCACCTATAAATTCAAAACCAGTTTTTCATTCAACCTATACTTCCATTATGACCAGTCAGCGTTGGGAAGGCGTTCCCATTTACAAAATCTATTTATTAAGATTATTGTATGTTTTGATGTTCGTATTTCTCGGCAAGGATGCCTGGACCTTTATTTTCACACATAAAGGAGCATGGGATCCAGCGGAAGCAATGAATTTTTCCATCTGGGCATCTTATTCCCTATTATCTTTTTTCGGTATTTTTCAACCACTTAGAATGCTGGCTATCGTCATGCTGGAGATTTTGTACAAATCCATCTGGCTCATCATAGTGGCGTTGCCGTTATGGCAGGCAGGCCACTTAATGGATTCTCCTGCAAGTGGTATGTTTATGGTATTTGCTTTGGTGCCTTTGCCCGTTATCGCGATGCCATGGAAGTATTTCTTCAGGAAATATATTCTTGTGTTCAAAAAGGATTAATTTCCCCCTATAAATGATCTAAATGAAAAACCAGTTCATCGCAATGGCAGTTATACTGTCTGTATTTTCTTTCACTGCATGCCAGCAGTCTCAAAGTACACAACATAATACGACCCAACAGGTGCAGGAAACCACTGCTGCCGTAGCTGAACCTGTAGCTGCTGATAGCAGTATTCCTGTACTGGAAACAGTAATGTTTGCGCCCGCAAAGGTAAAAGCAGGTAAACCCATTCTGGTGAAGTTTACTGTGAATAACCCTACCACCAAAGAGCAGGCATTTTGTAAATGGCATACGCCATTCGAACAAAGGTTTTTAAATTCTTTCTTCGAAGTGACTAACAGCAAAGGCGAGGCAGTACAGTACAAAGGTGCAATGGCGAAGAGAGTAACGCCTCCACCGGCAGATACTTATATCAAAGTGCCTGCGAAAGGTAGTGTGTCTGCTGAAATCGATTTGCTGATGGGCTACAAGATTGAGACCCCAGGTACTTACAAAGTAGTGTATCAGGGTGAAGGTGTGAGTGGGCTGACGAAGGTGAATGAAGTGACGATCACTGTAGAGTAATTTTCGGAAAGTTGTAAGACTATGCCGATATGAGAGAAGACCTGTAGCAATTGCTGCAGGTCTTTTTTTGTGATGATTTTCTGCGTGTTATATTGATTTTAAACTGGCATGTTTTATTATAGTTGCGTGTGATTTCAAAACAATTTACGCCGCCTTCGGCTTCCCTTTCTGCATAATTTTCTGAATCAATGTCTTCAACCGCTCCTTATAATCCGCCACCAGCCAATCCGTATAATTCCTCGTCACCTTGCCCAAACACTTCCCATACTGCTTCACCCGCCACTGTATCTCCTGATCCAATAATTCAGTCAGTTCCAGTGCCTGGCTAATCGTATCACTATTCTCTATACACATTATCGCATGTTGCCGGATCGCATCCCTGATCACCGTCAATGGCTTCTGCCCCGCCTCTATCACACGCTGATGCGCCTCCTGTATATCAAATGATAACTGCAATGTATTCGGAAATTTAGAACGAAGATCCGAAGATATCACCCGCGCTTCCGTTGTAGATAAGTAATGCATACTTTCTATATACGCCTCCGGTCTTTCAAAGATCAATTGCCAATCCATCGGTGCCTGCCACTCTCCAAACCGATCTATATTATTTCCCAAATCGATGATGGTAAAATTCTTCTTCTTAGGCAAACTCCGCGACCCACGCCCAATCATCTGGTGGTACAATGTCAATGATGTCGTGGCACGATTCAGAATAATCGTTTGTATCGATGGCTCGTCAAAGCCCGTCGTCAGGATCGAGACAGATGTCAGGATCGCAGCTTTCGTTTTCTTATACCATTTCAAAATCTCTTCCCGCTCCGCCGGCGAATGACGATTGTCCAAATGCCTGATCGGATACCCCGCGTCCTGGAACATTTTACACACATTCCTGGAGGTAAAGATCCCATTGTTAAAGATCAGCGTCTTCTTATTTTTCGAATGCGTTTCATAAGCATGTAAAAGTAATTCCAGCATTGCCCTGGATGAATATAATTCATCCGAAGTACTGATGGTGAAATCTCCATAGATCCCTGTCTTCAGTGAATTCAATTCCACATCATACCGCCAGCTCACCGGCTTTGCCAGGTAGCGCTGTTTGATCAGACCGCTGATGCTCTCGCCCACAATCAATTCCTGGTAAGTTTTGTTCATTGGCAGATCTGCATTTGAACTCAGTGGTGTTGCCGTAACACCCACCACGATCGCACGCGGGAATTTATTCAACAATTTCTGGAATGCATTGTGATGTGCTTCATCAATGATCACCAATCCTATATTGGCAGGATTAATAATCCCCTGTTTCAAACGGTTTCGCAAGGTCTCTACCATCGCCACATAACAGGCATGTTCTTCCCGTTTACGCAATTGCTTCACCGTGCTATTGATCACTTTGTTTTTGATCCCGATCCTTGTCAATGTAGTCGCCGTCTGCTTACATAGTTCGGTCCGGTGCGTCAATACCATTACCTGTTTATGAAAGTTTTCCACATACCACCTGGCAATCTCAGAAAAGATCCTTGTCTTGCCTCCACCCGTTGGTAATTGATAAAGAATCCTATAGCCTTTGGATGCATGAGAGAGTTTATCAAATAGGATATTGAGGTCACGTTCCTGGTACGGGTACAAACTATTGTTTCCCATGATTATTCTTACTATTGGTTACAAAGCTATATATCAAACCTGGGGCCAATGCAATCCGTGATAATAGAATTCAATCCGTGATAAGGGAAATGGAATCCGTAAGATGAAAATTCAATCCGTGATAAGAGAAACTCAATCCATGATTAGAGAAGTGGAATCCGTAAGATGAAAATTCAATTTGTAATATGAAAATGCAATCCGTATTGAGAAATTATAAAATTGACTTTAACTCCCTGATCAATTGTGCCTTCATCGTCTTCTTTTCCGCTACCAAAGCTTTCTCTTTCTTTTCTAAATAAACCCTTTCTTTTTTCGACATCCGGGCAGGGTGATACTGCCTGAACAAGCGCAATGCATTTCGCTTATCCTGGAATGCACCCAGCTGATCCTGCAAAGGTGATTTTTTCAGCTGCTCATTATTCGATAATTCCTTAAATAATTTCCTGATCGTATGCAGATCCGCGTCACTATAACTCACCGGTTGCAGTATTTCCTGCACCGCAGCCGTTTGGCTTTCTAAATACCGTTGATACCTTTTATGGCTGAAACCGCTTTTCACTGCTATCAAGGTCTTCTTCCGCGCTTTTTTTACCGGTTTTTTAACAAGTATATCGGCCAACTGTGATTTAGATTGTTCTGCCTGCTTGTGTATTATCTTTCTATAACTGGGTAAATGAGGGGCATCATTCCTGGTATACTGCTCCTGCAATTGCAGGTCGCGCAGTATACCAAGCTGGTGATAAAAGTCTTTTAACTTCCCTGGAATACCAGGCACATGCACCATGTGCAAAAAGGCTTTTAGTTGCTTATATTTTGTCCTGAATTGGTGAATGACTTTCGGGGCATATCCAGGTGACATCTGCCGGCTCTTCTTGTCGAGTCGATTATAATACCGGCGAATTATTTTCAGCACCCGTTTCTTTTTCATAATATTAATACCGGAAAAAGCATGCCGGTTTATGACGTTATAAAGCCAACAAATCTTCATCATTCCAACCATCCCCATCATTCACCACCAGCTTTTCTATAGGAAAGCTATCCGGTAAACTGATTTTCAGCGTGAATGATTGGGCCTGAGAAAATAAGCCGGCAAGCAGCAAGGTAGAAAGCAGGTAAAATGCTTTCATAAACGTAAAAGTTGGATGAACTACTTTTATGAAAATTAACCGGCTTTATTTTATGGCTATTGTAAAACTGTGGCTGGCATCTCCTCTTCCTGTTAAGAAGATGATAAAACTTATTTCAGTCTTTTTGCCGCCGCCGGCACCTTCCCTGCTTTAAACTCCTCTCGCTGTTTTCCATCTGCCAGATCCATATTGAAATTCTCCCATTCCCCTTTCTCATTCAGCACCGCGCAATTCCATTCTCCATCTGCATCATCAGGAAACTGCCACAATATATGATAGCCCTCTTCATTGGTAAATCCTTCCTCGTCCGCCTGCAAAATACCATTGACCAGTTCCCAGATAATGCCCTGCGTCGTAGTAATGATATGATAGTTTTCCGGCTCCAGACCGATTGGCAATAACTCTATTGCATATATCACTTTCACCGTGTCAAAGTAATCGTTCAGCCACTTAGCTGCTGAAGCAGGCTGGAACTCCAGGATGCTCTGTTTGAATTCATCCAGTTCCTCTTTGCCAATACCTTCTGTCGTCACCGGATTCCTTTCCACCGTTGCCAGGAGTTTACCTTTCTCATTCTTCAATTCGAAAGCCGTCCATTTTTCAGGTTTCTCATTTTTAGGAACCCCAAATTGAGCCGTCAGCGCTTCTGCGTCCAGCTCTTCTGAAATATCATCGAGATGAATGTCCGGGTCTTGTGTGCCCAATATACGGATGTAGTAACTCATAGGCACAAAATTAGGATTATTTTACTACTGTAGCCTCCAGTTCTACCTGCAATGTTTCGAAAAGAGATTTTACCTCAAATAAGGTGGACGCCTGCCGGATGCCATGTTTTGCTATCCACTCCTGGAGTATGGAAAAATGAGGCCATAGCGCGGCTGAGGAGGTTGTGTAGATATTCAATCGGACGATGCCTTTCGGCTCATATCCGGCTGCCAGGATCACCTGTTCCAGGTTGGCGATCGCGTGGGTCAACTGGCCTTTCATGTCTTCGGTACTGGAGCTGCCGTCCGGAAATACGGCGGCTTGTCCTGCACAATACAATGTACTGTTTACGTTCTTTACTTCTACGGCCTGTACGTAACTGCGTTCATCCTGCCAGGTCCAGGGATTGATGTTTCTTATTTCCATACCGCAAAGCTCAGCATTGCTAGGGAAACACCCCCTTGACATACCTCACTATTATCCTGTGATGTAGGTCACACCAGGCGACTCAGGGTTTCCCGGGATACGCCAAGATATTTCGCCAGCAGACTTTTAGGCACCCTTTGTAATAAAGAGGGATGTTGTTTGAGCAACTGCTCATATCTTTCTTTAGCATTAGATGTCAGGAGGGAGAGGATACGCCGCTGTGCTGCCAGGAAACCAAAAGTAGATTTCTGTAAAAAGAACCGTTCCATTTTAGGCAACGCTGCACAGAGCTTTTTATAATTTTCGAAGGAGAAACAATAGACTTCCGTGTCTTCTATACACGTTAAAGACATGGTGGCCTGCGATTGGGTATAAAACGCATAATAGTCACTCTCCCACCAGTCTTCCATGGCAAAGGACACGATATGGTCTTTGTCGTTATCATCATTATAGACCAGTTTTAAGAGCCCGGAAATGACCAGGTAACAATTCTTTACTTCGTCGCCTTCCTGTATCAGGTACTGGTGTTTCTTATACTTCCTGGTGGTAAAGAACGTCTGCACAAATGAAAATTCTTCATCTGTGAGGGGGAGTATTTTTTCAATATGGTCTCTAAGCATTTGCACCCTCATCATTTTCAGTTTGGGTAAATACTGATGTGCTAAGAGTTAAAAGTCGCACGACAGTTATTACGAATTTCATTTACGACGATGTTGTAAGTGATCTGTTCGTAAAGATAGTAAATCACAGTTTATTTAACAGCGGACCATCTTCCCTGTGCATAGTCCATCATTTTGAAAAAAGGAAAGCAGGGGTTTGAAAATCTTAATGATTGGTTTGATTGTCATATCAGACATGCCGAATTTCGCCGGAGCTTTGCAAAAAAAAATTCATGGAACAAGTTATTTCAGTTAGTCCTGTTGTGCTTCCTGCACCCGGACGTGGTATAGACCTACAGGTTCGGATTTCAGCGCCAATAAAAGGTGCACAGCTCCCTGTTATTTTATTCGCACATGGTTTTGGTAATTCTTTGGATGGCTATGCCCCATTGGTAAATTACTGGGCAGCTCGTGGTTTTGTGGTTATACAACCCAGTTTCCTCGATTCCAAAAGAATAGGTGTAAGTCCGGATGACCCCAGAACACCTGATATCTGGAAAATTCGTGTAGCCGATATGAAACAGGTATTGGATCAGCTGGATGATATTATCGATGTAGTGCCAGGATTGCAGGAGCGTGTGGATACTTCTCGCATTGCAGCGGTTGGACATTCTTTTGGTGCACACACCAGTGGCTTGTTATTAGGAATGCGTGTGATAGGTGAAGAGGATGATATGTCTGATGCACGCGTCCAGGTAGGTGTTCTGCTGACAGCCGCCGGTAATGGTGGTGCGGATCTGAGCCCTTTTGCAGCAGCAAATTACCCCTTCATGAATCCTGATTTCAGTGGCATGAAGAAACCGGCATTAGTGGTGGCGGGCGATAAAGATATTTCACCACTAACGGTGCGTGGCTGGGATTGGTTTACGGATCCTTATACCATGAGTCCGGGGCCTAAATCATTGCTGACTTTATATGGTGGCGAGCATTTGCTGGGAGGAATTTCCGGTTACCATGTTGTGGAGACTTCTGATGAGAACCCGGAAAGAGTAGCAGCTGTACAGCAATTGACATGGGCTTATCTGCGAACGGCCTTTTACCCGGAAGATACTGCATGGCAGGATGCCGCGATAGATCTAACGCAAGGAAAGATTGATAATAAAGGGGATCTGTAGTGAGCAGACAAAATTATTCGTAGGTAATTTTGATGAGTGATACCGCCTGCCTGGGCAGGGTGATTTTCATTTTATACGCACCGGCGCCGATTTTTATTCTTTGAGGCATGCCCAGCTCCGCTAATTGCCCCGCCTTTTCCAGCGTGGTATATTGTGCAGGAGTTGGTGCTGCCGGTGATCCCATTTTCTTCCACACCTCATACGCATTGCTATGCTCCTGGTCGATGCGATAATGGTGTAACACCGCTTTCGTGGCTGGAATGTTTGCAAGGCTTAATGTTACGATCACTTCTCCTGTAGTAATATCATCATCATGATAGTTCCAGAGCAACACTGAAACTGCTTTAGAAGATGCAGCCGCTAATGCATTGACATCCGTCTTCTCTCCTCTCACCCCATTGGCCATAATTGCCTGCGCATCATACGCCAGGTCACCTCCTATCACCAGCCGGTTCCCACTCATCATCCCCATCATCCTAAACACATTCAACACCGGTTTATCCACACCATTCGTTGCCAATTCTCTAAATCCATAAAACCAGGGCTGGTTTTCAAATTCAAAAGACCAGTTCACCGCTCCAATGATATTGGTACCATAGCTGTCATTCAATTCCATGATCCGGGCTATAGAAGCTGCTGTATAACTGGCATACATCGTACCGTTTCTATACGCATTCTGCGGATCCGTTTTCATACCGCAGGCCGCGCAACCCTCGGGATCTGATTCCCCAATGATGATAGGGATGTTCTTCAACTCAGGGAAAGAAGAGATGATTTTCAAATGACGATTTACATCTTTCAACTGGTTATTCATGCCCATCCGCACTTTGTTCTCTGTAAATACCGGTGCCCCTTTTGCATGAAATGCCAGGAAATCTAAGGGTGCCCCAATCTGCCCGGTAGCTGCATTCTTCTCTTTCAGACAATGAATAATAAACCTGCGCATAAACTCACCTGCTCCTCCTGTGGCGTGAGGACCACCAATCCTGGCTGTTGGCAATGCCCGCCTTACGCCCGCTGAAGCATAATCATACATCTTGCAATAAGTCGGAATTTTATCATCCACCATTAAATAATATCCATCTGCCTCGTTCCAGAGCTCCCAATACCAGCTTTCTACTTCCGCCTTTCCATAGCGCGCTACGCAATGTTTTACCCATTGATAGATCAGTTCCTCCCACTTATTATAGTCCTTTGGAGGATACGCCCAGCCGGTACAAATCTCTTTGTAATCATGGCCGGGTTGCCAGTAATGCCTGTAAGGCGTAGGATGTGTGGATAAGGCCTCCGGCATAAAGCCAATTTGCGCCAGTGGTTTCATTTTCCGGGAGATGTAGGTGTCGAAAATAGAATCAACGATCCGCCAGTTATAAACAGGATTCCCATTGGCATCTTCCGTATACATATTGGTAGAGCCCCATTTCAGGGCAGCTGCTCCATCGCCTGTATTCATCAGGTTATGTGCCCGCACATAAACAGGAACGGGGCTCAGTGCCGCCAGTTCTGACAACAGTTTCTTCCCATCCTTCATATAGGTATAATTCGGCTCATCATAGCCAAACCAGGCCCAGATGGGTTTCAGCGGACCTTTTTCATTTTTAAGATCTACCTGGATGGCTGTCTGGCCAACAGCGACAATCGTATACAGGCAACAAATCGTTAACAGTGATCTGAATTTCATTGAACGTGGGCGGCAATCCGTTTTTGGTAGCTGGGCAGGAATACCGTAGCCAAGATACACAAACTGCCCATCCAATCAATGGCTATCATGCGGGTATTTAAGCAAAATACAGATAATGCGATGCAGAAAAATAAGGCGATCATGCGCTTAATTTTATTACCTTTCATTGGTACCTTTCAAAATTTCAGACCACAAAATTATGCAAGCATTTTCTATCCGGCTCGCAGGGGAGAAAGATTTTCCCGCTATATTTTTGTTAATCCGCGAGTTCGCCTCGTTTCAGCAATCATCAGATAAAGTGAGTATTACGCCTGCCCAGATGGCGGCTGACAAAGACCTGTTCCAGGCATTTGTTGCAGAGTCCAATGGTGTCATTGTCGGGTTTGCCACTTTCTTCTGGTCTTATTATTCATGGAGTGGCAAGGCCCTTTACCTGGATGACCTGTACCTGCAACCAGGCTATAGGAAGCAAGGTATAGGCAAGGCATTGCTACAGACATTGATAGAACTGGCCCGATCCCGGAATTGTAAAAAGGTCAGGTGGCAGGTATCTAACTGGAACAGGAATGCCATTGAGTTTTACCAGAAAATGGGAGCTGTGGTAGATGATGTGGAGATTAATTGTGATTTAGTATTGCATTAGGATGCCCAGTAATCGGAATTATTCAGGGCAATCAGGATGTATTCCAATGCCTGATCAGGTGAATTGGCACTACCTCTTACATAGGCGCCTTGCCAGGGGCTGATCTCTGCAGGCATGCGGTACTCAATGGAGTATTGCTTGATGTCGAGGGCACTGAAGATAACATACTTCGGCGTTTGCCAGTCATCCTGCTTTAATAGAATCACCCTGTCATGAGAGGTCATGCACCAGATCGTCTCATCAGGAAAGTGCTGATTTAACAGATGAATGACTGCCAGCATTGCTTTGCCAACCCCTTGTTGGAAGTCCGAGTCGCTTTTCGTGAGATAAATAAAATCCTCTTCGATTGTGTAGGAGTTCTGTTCAGAAATTCTTTTGAGTGGCATATGGTTAAAGCTACAACTTAATTGATAGATTGTCTAAACTCCTGTGGACTTTGCTGTGTCTTTGCTTTGAAGAATTTACTAAATGACTGTGAGTGCTCAAAGCCCAGTTCATAAGCGATCTCACTGACAGATAAAGCCGTTGTAGACAATTTCTCTTTCGCGTTTTCAATCACTTTTTCATGTATATGCTGTTGTGCTGTCAAGCCGGTAAGTTGTTTCAGCATATCGCTGAAGTACTTAGCTGATAGGTGCAACTGATCTGCAAAGTAACTCACTGCCGGTAAGCCTGCATGTGTACTTTTGTTCGCAAAAAAATCTTCCAGCAATGTTTCAAATGAAGACAGCAGGGTATTGTTCAATGGTCGCCGGGTGATGAACTGCCTGTCATAAAAACGATTACTGTAAGTTAACAAGAGATCTAATTGTGCGATCAGTACATCCTGGCTGAATTTATCAATTGGTCTGTTGATCTCCTGCCGGATCTTTTTGAATAATTCTTCCACATCCCGTTCTTCATCTGCCGATAATATCAGCGCTTCGTTCACTTCATAATGAAAGAAATCATATTGCTTTATTTTCCGCGCCAGCGCTGTACCCTGTAGTAAATCAGGATGCACCATCAGGCACCATCCTGCTTTTGGGAAAGCAAAGTCCTTATTCACACCCATTACCTGGTTCGGCGCTGTAAAACCCATTACGCCTTCATCAAAATCATAATTGGTCTGGCCATATTGTGATTTGCATTCGCAATTGTATTTGATCGTGATCACGTAGTAGCTAAGTGTAAAACGCAGGTTTTCATCAATCTCAAATTCCGGCATTTCGTGGAACTGGTATATCCCGATCAGGGGATGTTTCGGTTTACCCAAATTGGTGGCCGCGTAGTATTGTGAAATGCTTTTAATGTGTAGCATACCTTACTTTATCTCTAAGTTCAGATTTTTCCGCATCATATTTCCATACATTTTCATGCCTGCTTTTACAGGAATGAACCTCAACAGCGCTTTCATTACCTTATTCTGAAAACCGCTGATGGTCAGCATGGATTTCTTTTGCAATCCTTTCATGGCAGCAGCAACCACCTGTTCCGGTGTTTCCATTTTTTTAGTGGAGAAACTGCTTTTGCGTTCACTGCCTATTTTGGCGGCATCAAAGAAACCTGTTGCTGTCGCACCCGGGCATAAGAGCATCGCATGAATATTGTACAGCCTATTCTCTTCCCAGAGTGCTTCCGTAAAGTACATCACGAATCCTTTGGTAGCTGCGTATACATTCATATAAGGGATGCCATTAAACCCTGCCATAGAACCTACATTGATAATGGTACCGCTTTTTCGTGCACGCATGGCCGGCAGGAACTGATGTGTGAGGGCTACCATGGCATCCATATTCAGGTGCATCATGTTGCGGTATTCATCCATGGTATATTCCAGCAGATCGCCCCCGCTACCAATGCCGGCATTATTGATCAGCCAGTCTACCTCCAGGTTTTTATCACGTACTTCGGCAGCAATGCGTGCATCACTGCCCTGCTGTGCGAGGTCGATGGGGAGATAGTGTGCGGTGATCTTGTATTGTTGGCTGAGTTCCCCGCAGAGGGATTTTAGTTTATTGACAGACCTTGCTATCAACAATAAATTGTGGCCTTCTTTGGCCAGTTGCCGGGCGAAGGCTTCGCCGATGCCGCCGGAGGCACCTGTGATCAATGTAACTTTCATCGTACAAAGGTGAGACAGGCAGCTTTTCAAAAAGTAGCCAATAGGCGGAAGGATGTAGCCGATTTTCTTAATGGTAATTTTTGTGGAACAGGGCGCAGCCGATAATTTGTAATTTCCATATGGATAATATTTCCTTTTACCCTAATAAAGAAAGGTTAAAACAAACTCATTGGGTTAATAAACAGCCATAAATATATAGGATAAAGTAACAAAATTAGGTAAGTTTATAGAAACTAGGAATTCGTTATGAAGAGGTTGTCCGTTATCTTGATACTCGTCATTGTTGCCCAGCTGCCATCTTTCGCTCAACAGGTTCTACCCTCTAAAGACCAGATAGCATGGGCAGATGCCGAGATAGGTGTAATTATCCACCTGGATATCAACATCTTTGCACCTGCATCCTTTGATTATAAAAAGAAAGAAACGCTTCCTCCATTATCGGTTTTCAACCCTTCCAAACTCAATACAGACCAATGGGTAAAGACTGCAAAAGCTGCAGGTGCTAAGTATGCCATCCTAACGGTGAAGCATGGTACGGGCTTTTGCCTCTGGCCTTCTGCCGTGCATGCATATAATGTAGGCCATACACCTTACCAGCAAGATATTCTGCAGGCATTTATTGCTTCCTGTAAGAAGTATGGGCTACAACCTGGCCTGTATTATAACACTAATACCAACACGTATCTCGGCACCCAACACGATGAAGCCTATAATAAAGCCGTACTGGCGCAATTAAATGAGATCTGGAGTAACTACGGTCCTATGTTCGAAATCTGGTTTGATGGCGGTTTACAGGATGGGCTGGAAGCAGACGTATTAAAGATGATCCGTGAAAAACAACCACAGGCCATTCTATTCCAGGGCCCATTAAAAGCCGGAAATACCATTCGCTGGATCGGTAATGAAGATGGTTTTGCTGCTTATCCACAATGGAGCCGGGCAAATGAAACGACAGCTTCTGATGGTGCCGTGAAAATAGATGGTTTGCATGGTGATCCGGAAGGTAAATACTGGTGCCCGGGAGAATCTGATTTTCCTATCCGTAAAAACTATGCCTGGAATGGCGGTTGGTTGTGGAAAGCGGGGGAAGACAAGGACCTGTTTTCAGTAAAAGAACTGGTGGAGAAATATTATAAGAGTGTGGGCCGCAATACAAATATGCTGGTTGGAATGGTGGTAGATACAAGTGGGTTAATACCCAAAGCAGACTCCCTGGTATTTGATAGCTTTGGCCGCCATTTAAAGCATGGTTTTTCAGCTCCCCTGGCCCAGCGCAGTGATTTGACCAGATCCATTATTGAGCTTAAAAACAGGAGCGGAAAGGCTGTCAGAGAACTAATGATAATGGAGGACCTGGAGTATGGAGAGAATATCCTGTCTTATAGTCTGCAGGTAAAGGTGCATGATGACTGGAAGGAGGTAGCTACCGGGGAATCTGTAGGGCATAAGCGCTTACAGACCTTTAACCCGGTGGCTGGTGAGGAATGGCGCTTAATGATCACCGGGAATGCGGGGCCGCTGCATATTAAACTGGTAGCACTCTATTAGGCCCCCGAACTCGAAGGGATACCTACATTAAAAGATCACCATAAGTACACGATAAGTACACTTCATTATCCAAAGGATATTGAGGTGTACTTATCGTGATATAAAAGTACCGGTTTAGTGATAAAGTAGCATTAGTTTTCGGGTGAGAGCGTCATAGATCTCAAGCCTTGCATGTTGGGTCGACTAAAAAGGGTATTCCCTCTCGGGGTGGGTGATGGAGACGGAATGGCTTTTACGCAATTCCCAGCGCTTTCACTTTACGTTTCAGTCAGCCCCGAATGGACTAAGGATTATTTATCAATGCAGGATACCCTCATTTAGGCATATTTCATGCGAAGTAATATAAGCAGGCTTATTTATGATTTTCAAACCTGATTGCGTTTGGGGTAGTGCCGGTGATCCTTTTGAAATAGTTATTGAAATAAGTGGGGTATTCAAAGCCCAGGCCATAAGCGATGTCCGCTACGCTCCAGTTGGTATGCTGAAGCAGGGCTTTGGCTTCGGCAGTGATCCTTTCGGCAATGAGTACGGAGGTGGGTTTGCCGGTGACTGCTTTGACTGTACGGTTCAGGTAATTGGTATGTACTGATAGTGATTGGGCAAAGTGCTGTGCAGTACGTAGTTTGAGTGGCTCTGCAGGATTGTCGATCGGGAACTGTTTTTCCAGGAGTTCTAAAAAGGACCGGGTGATGCGGGCTGCTGCATTGTGTTCTCTCAGGTCCAGGTTCACGGGTTGGATCTGGAGGGCTTCGTGAATGATGAGTTCAATGCAGTTGCGGAAGAGGTCATCTCTGTGTTCATAATCACTGTCATAAACAGCAAGCATTTTTTTAAAGATCCCTGTTAGAAACCCGACCTGGTCTTCATTGAGTGCCAGTACCGGAAATTCTGCAGAGCGGAATAAGGGGGAATTTTGCAGGAGCTCGGTCAGTTCCCTGCCGGCGACAAAATCTTCGGTGAACACGCAGGCATAGCCGGAGCGCTCCTGGGAACGGGGGATGATGGTATGCTGTACTTTTGGATTGGCGAAGAAAAGATAGGTACCATCCATTGCTATACTTTTGTCTCCGAACCTGAGCGTGAAATCCCCCCTTACCATGATTATTTTAAAATAATCTCTTCTTGCGTGAATTTCAGCAGCCGGAATGATGCCAGATACCTCCTGTACTTTGAAACCTTTGGATTTTAAGTCTGCCCCAATACAGGTGGGTATGCTGGAAAAAGTGCTTGTTGCCATTCTGCAAAGTTAAGAAAATCAAACCTTTTATTGAGCGGAGGCTACTGGTTCAAAGATCTGGGGTACGCCTTTCGGAAGTTCCCTGATTTCTACACTACCTCCGTATGCTAATACAGGACAGGCTTTCGCCAGTTCAGTGGCCTCCTCTATATTTTCTGCACGGAGCAGGATGCTGCTTACCTGCCGCTCATTTTCCTTTGTTGCCTGTTGATTGATAGTTCTGCTTTCTCCCGGGTAGGCAAAGCTGGTGATGTAATGGCCGGAGGCTTTCCAGTCAGCAATGGCTTGTTCCCATTTGGGGTTCACTGATTTTGCTAAGGCTGTTGTGTAAGTGGAAGGTACTTTTACCAGCAGGACAAATGCTTTCATGGTTTGTTTGGTTTGTGCGTGGGCTGCACCTGTTAAGAGCAGCAATGCGATGAATAAGTGTTTCATGAAGCAAAGATGCGTTGCTAAGCAGCAGGGAAATTGTAAAAAATCATTGATTTACCACTGAGGGGGCGACTTGAAGAACCCGGATGGTGTGAGTCCGGTGAATTGTTTGAATGCTTTGTTGAAATGTGCCTGGTCGAAATAACCAGCTTCCAGGGCAAGGTTGGTGAGGTCCTTTGGAACGGGGCTTTTTACGATGGCCTGCATGCGCACGAGGGTCGCAAATTGTTTGGGAGTAGTGCCGATCACTTTACGAAAACGTTTTTCGAAGGCATCCTGGCTGATGTAGAGAGAAGAGGCGAGTTGGGTAATGGAAAGATTGCCCTGCTGCTGCCTGATAGCGGATGTAGCTTCCTTTATTAAAAGGTCAGTGCTGGAGGATCTGAATTGTTGCAGAAGGAATTTTTCTGCGATGGCTATGCATTGATCATTGTCTTGCGCATTGCCTAACTGATCTTCTAAGAAAGAGATTTCTGCCAGGTGGTCCAGTGAAATACTTTCATTGAACAACTCGTTTGCAGGGATGTTAAAAAATGCATTGATCCCTCCTTCTTTAAATAATATCAGCAGATTGGTGGTGCCTGCATTGTATTGAATCAGGCGGGGTGTTTTTCTTAATCCTGAAACCATAAATTCAGGCAGGGATGCGTTCTCTGACGAAGTACTTCCTTTTAAGCGCAGCGCCAGCACGGGAACGATGCCCGGTAATACCCTGTTGATAACCAGTGCCTCACTTTCGATGATGCGGAAACCATCTATGTAAGGCTGCAGGGCTGGAGACGGTATGTAGTTGTGAATGTTGATACGGGAAGTTAGTAATTTTTAACTGAACTTTCTTCTTCCATCATGTATGCCCACTTTTCCCCCGGTACGTTGCTGGCAGTCATCTTATTTGCCAGCGGTAAAGGAGAAAAAGTGGGCAGTTTATTTAAGTCCTGTTAAAAAGCTCCGTTTACTGTGCACGTTGTTTTTCTTCTTCACTAGCGGTATTCCTGCTTCTCGCAGCCTTGATATCTTTACCCAGACGGTAAGAGAAACTCAGTGTAGCCAGTCTTGATTCTGTTTTATGATAGAAGAAACTTTGCTGATCGAGGTAATTGATATTTACACGGTAGGTGAATGCATTGAAGATATCATTAGCGGTGAGGCGAATCGTTCCTTTGCCTTTCAATACATTTGCTTTCATCCCCAGGTCTATTTCACTCAGACTTTCATAATGGTAGATGTTCTGAATGCCAGGGCCAATGAACTGTGCGGTGATTTCAGCCGCGATACCATGCTTTTTATTGATGGTAAAAGTTTGATTTAAGCGGGCATCGTACGTGAACATTTTCAGATTGTAATGACCCTGCAGGTAGGCTGATTTTTCCTGTTGATAATATCCGCCTGCTTCTGCATTGATATCCCACCAGTTAGTTGGGTGGAAAGCAGCAGCAATACGGATGCCTGCATTCATACTTAAACCCAGGTTCTGGTGGGTGATGTAGTAGTTCTTAGTAGTATTATCCTGCACTGTCACGTTAGTGAATATATTATTGATGGAGGTATAGTTCGCCGTGATGGTATAATTTTCTTTGTAAGTGTAGCCTAGTTCCAGGTTATGTACAAAGGCTGGTTGTAGTGCGGGGTTACCCACATAGTAATTGTAAGGAGATGAATAATGTCTTGCAGGGTTCATCCGTGCATATTCAGGTCTGTCTATGCGATAGCCGTATGTTAATTGTAACTGGTTGTTGTCATTGAGTTTGTATTGTAAGAATAAGGTCGGGAACAGTTTGAAGTAGCTGCGTTTATTCAACGAATCGAGTGTGATAGAATAACCACGGGTATTTGTGTATTCAGCTCTTAGACCGCCTTGTACCGTCAGTTTATTGAAAGTGGCGGAGAGATTGGTATATAGTGCGGATGTATTTTCAGTATATTCAAAGTGATTGCTTTTATCAGGCATCAGTACATCACCTTCTATGAAGGTAAATTTATTATCACTTTTGATGCTGCTGTATTTAAGACCGGAGCTCACATTCCATTTACCTAAGGTATAGGTATAGTCAGCCTTTCCGGAGAGGATGTTGATGTGTTGGGTAGTAGGTGTGTAAATGTGGTAGTCACTGGCGGAAGAAGAGGTGCTGTTCACATGTGCATAACTACTGGTTTCGTAGGGGGCATAATCCAGGTCAAGGTTTAAGCTACGTTTGCCACTATCCATTTTCAGGCTGTAGTTAATATTATAGGTATAACCGCTACCACCTTTTTTATCGGTAGAATTGGTTTGTAAGGTAGAGTCGATCGTAGATTTATCAGCACTGTAGATATGGGTAGGGATGTCGCCATCACTTTGGCCAGCGCGGTTATTACCGGTAACGAGTACACCGAGGATCTGGTTGTCGGTCAACTGGTAGTCCAGGCCCAGGCGATAGTTATGCGTGTTGGAGGTCTGTATATTATGATCATTGGTTCTCCAGTAGGAGTCACCGAAATTGATGTCGGTTTTATTATCCATATAGGTGTGTTTATGGCCATAGCCATAGTTGCCGTAGATGTTCACTTTACCCTGTCGGTAGTTGAAGGTAGCGCTACCATTGTAGGAGCCGTAGATGCCCTGGATGTAGTTAGCATTCAGTGCTACGTTGAGGCCTTGTTTCTTTACTTTCTTAGTGACAATGTTGATCACGGAGCCACCTTGTGCTTCGAAACTGGCGGGTGGATTGGTGAGCACTTCGATCCGGGTGATCGTGGAGGAAGGCAGGCCCTGCAGGTAGCTCACCAGGTCATCGCCGGAGAGGTGGAGGGGTTTACCATCCATATATACTTCCACGCCTTTGCGGTAGGCGGAGATGGAGTTATCAGCGTTTACAGTCACACCGGGGGCCTTGCTCAGGGCATCCCAGGAGGTGCCGCCGTTGGCAATGATGCTGTTTTCAACATTGAAGACAATGCGGTCGGTTTTGCGCTCGATCACTGGTTTGGCAGCGGAAACGGTGATGCCTTGTAATTGTTTATGATCAGGTTGCAGTAGAATGGTGATGGAATCAGTGGGTACTGAAAGCGTTTGGGTATAGGATTGATAGCCCATGGACATGGCGGCGAGGGTATAGTTCCCTTTGGCCAGGCCTTTGAGGGTAAAATGGCCAAGGTCGGTAATGGCGGTGGCGATATATTTATTTTGCTGGCTAAGGGTAATAGTTACGCCATCGAGCAAATGACCTTCGGCATCGGTAACAGTGCCGGTAATGTTGGACTGTGCGGCTGCAAAAAGAGGCAGTAATGTCAGGAGGAGTATGTGGATCGTTTTCATAAAGCAAACATACTTCCATGTGATATTAAGGCCGGTTAAACTAGGTTAAATAAGGTTAAATCGTATTTTCGGGGCACTTGTACAATAAAAAACTACCCATCTTTGTAGCATGAAATGGTTTTCTAAAAAATATGCATATCCTTTAGTGGTAGTGGCCATGATCGTCAGCGTGTTGTTGCAGGTAGTGTGGCTGCGACAGTTATATAGTTCGCAGCAGGTGCAGGTAAAGCGTGACCTGGATGAGGTGGTGGCGCGTGTGGTGAGTAGTAGTAATTACCTGAGTATGCTGCCGGGGAACGAGGAGAATAAGAATTTCCTGGATTTCTTTCAGTCGCCGGAGTGGATTCAGTTTAAGGAGGCGTATAGCAGGATGAGAGGGCATAAGGTAACGAGCCGTTTTGAATCGAATGTAAAGGACGATAGCTCTATTGTGGATATTAGTATCAGGATCCCTAACAAGAAATATGAGCGGAAAAAGCATAAGGTAGAACGAATCTTTGGCGAAGATGAAACGATGCAGCAGCAGCTGGATATGGATGCTGTGGAGTATAACCGGTTGGATAGCCTGGTAGAACAGGAGCTGCTGAAGAGCCAGATAAAGGTGCATTTCTTTATTATGAAGTATGATTGGGAAACGGGGGCGATCCGGAATAATCATACGGCGGCGGAGGTGCGTGAAGCGGATTATCATAGTGAGCAGTTTAGTTATAATATCCGCTTGTATAATAACTTTCAGTTGGTGGTACCTTCGTTGCGGGAGTTTGTGTTTTATAGGATGCGGTATTTTTTGTTGTCTTCATTTTTTATGTTGTTATTAACCGGGGCAGCTTTTTATTTTGTGTTTAGGTTAATGAAGCATCAGCAGGTATATGCTCAGGCGAGGATTGCATTTACGAGCAATATGACGCATGAGTTAAAAACGCCGGTGGCTGTGATGGAAGCTGCGCTGGATGCGATTACGCGGTACCAGCTGACGAATGATCCGGAAAAGTTGTTGCAGTATATCAATATCAGTAAAACGGAATTGCACCGCTTGCATATGATGATAGAAAAGGTATTGAACCTGGATGAAGTGGATAGTGGTCAGACGAGGTTAAGGTCAGAATTGTATGATGTGCAGCAGGGATTGGAGCAGGTGGTGAGGTCAATGCAGTTACAGCATCAGTCAGCGGGGATCCATTACCATCCTTCGGAGGAGCCTTGTTTCCTGGATGGAGATCCGGTGCATCTGACAAATGTGTTTTATAATCTGATAGATAATGCGCTGAAGTATGGAGGAAATACTGTGCAGGTGGATGTAAGTTGTTATTGTACGGCAGAGCATATTGTGATTAGTGTGAAGGATAATGGGCCGGGGATTGCAAAGATTTACCAGGCAAGGATTTTTGAAAGGTTTTTTCGGGTGCAGGATAATGTGGATGTGCATAATGTGAAAGGCTCTGGGCTGGGGTTGAATTATGTGAAGCAGATAGTGGAGAAGCATGGTGGAAAGATTCGGGTGCAGAGTGAGTTGGGGAAAGGGAGTGAGTTTATAATAGAATTGCCTGTTTATAATGAAGGCTGAGGAGGAAGTGGTTATTGTAGAAATGCCGGTTTGGGATGAAGTGTGGGGATGAGATGGTTATTGTAGAATTGCCTGTTTATAATGAAGGCTGAGGATGAGATGATTATAATAGAATTGCCTGTTTATAATGAAGGCTGAGGAGGAAGTGGTTATTGTAGAAATGCCGGTTTGGGATGAAGTGTGGGGATGAGATGGTTATTGTAGAATTGCCTGTTTATAATGAAGGCTGAGGATGAGATGATTATAGTAGAAATGCCTGTTTAAGATGAAGTGTGAAAATTTGTGAGAGGATTAAGTGATTATTGTAGAAATGCCGGTTTGGGATGAAGTGTGAAAATGTTTGAAAAGATTAAGTTATTATTTTAGAACTACCTATTGATAATGAAGTATAAAGTTTTATATGCGGAAGATGAGTTAACGCTGGCGCAGATCATCAGTGATGGTTTGGGGCAGAGTGGATATGAGGTCGTGTTGGCAACGGATGGTCGTCAGGCTTTGGAGATGTTTCAAAAAACGCCGCCGGATATTTGTGTATTGGATGTGATGATGCCATTAAAGGATGGGTATACCCTGGCGGAGGATATCAGGAAACTGGATACAGGCGTACCGATTATATTTCTGAGTGCGAAATCTTTGCCGGAGGATGTGATTAAAGGCTTTAAGAGTGGCGGAAATGATTATTTGCGCAAGCCATTTAATATGGGTGAATTGCTGATCAGGATGGAGTCTTTACTGAGCCGGTTTGGGGCAAAGCAGCAGGATACCGGGTCCGTGTATACGTTTGGTGGTTGTAAACTGGACCCGGTGTCGCAGGAACTGGTCACATCGGTAACGAGGTATACCTTGTCTTATAAAGAGGCGGCTTTATTAGAACTGTTATTACAAAACAAAAATACCCTGGTGCCAAGGCAGGTGCCGCTGCTGAAGATCTGGGGAGATGACACGTATTATAATGCACGTAGTATGGATGTTTTTATGTCGCACTTGCGGAAGATGTTGAAGAATGAACCAGGTGTGCAGCTGATGAGTATCAGGGGTGCGGGGTATAAGTTGATTGTGTGAAGAAGGTGATCGCGGCTTCTTTTTTAAGAAAGATGAGCTTTTGTGATCATTCCGTTAATAGAGGAATTAAAACGATGGGGGCAGTTATGTGAAGTTTAGAAAAAGGGAAAATTTATTTTTTTATCAGGAGAGAAAGTGTTTAACTTTATATACACAACGCGCATATTAAAATATCATTGTTTGTTTTTTTAGACCAGCTTTTCTATGAATAGTAGAACCATTATTTGTTCCAATCCTGAGATACGGGGTGTGATAATTCCATTGTTACAGAAAATATTTCACGTGTCATTGGAGTTCGCAAAAGATTTATATAATGATCATTTAAAAGCACATATTGATCGCTTGAAAAAGTCGATATGGTTTTTGATTGAGTGGCCTTACGTGGATAAGGTATTCTAAGTCGCTGATCGCGGCTTTGTATCAGCATAGATACTATTATCCTGTTGATGAAATTGGAGACCTGTACTATACGCCAGCAACATTTGATACATTCAAAACATTCAATAACAACTTAAATTGATTTTAACATGGCACAATATTTTAACTTTTTAGAAGAAGCGATAGCGCAAGCCAAGAAGGATGGAACACATGGACACTGGCCTTCCACTCCGGAAGAATATGCCCAACGGAGAAAGTGGGTCCTGTCATCATTGAAAAATCCATACAGACACCCGGCAGGGGAGCTTACTCCTAATTCAAAAGTGGGTTTAAATAGCTATAGGTGTCGCCTCCCGGGAGCAAAGCCTTCTGAATAACTGATTCTGCCTTCTTTTCTTTAAAGGTGCTGATATGTAGTACTGTGGTAGCCAGCAGAAGATGAATTGCTTTCATGGAATGTTGAGCTAGTTGGATAAGCAGCACAATTTCAAGGAAAAAGTAAGTAGAAACGCAGGCGATAAAAAACAAAAATCCCTGCCAGTTTTCGCTGGCAGGGATGAATAAATCATTTCTATAAGAATACTTAAACCTCTCTATTTCTTCAACTCCCATTCCGGCCTGATATAATGGCAAGTATACCCATTCGGATGTTTCTGTAAATAATCCTGGTGCTCTTCTTCCGCATCCCAGAAATCACCTGCCGGTACTACCTCTGTCACAATTGGACTATGATAAATCTTCGCCGCATCCAACTCTTTTATTAATTCCTTCGCTGTTTCCTGCTGCGCCGCATCCAGGTAAAAGATAGCTGAACGGTATGAGGTACCTATATCATTGCCCTGGCGATTCTTCGTAGTCGGATTATGAATCTGAAAAAAGAACTCCAATAATGTACGATACGAAATCACCTCATCATTAAACTCAATCTTTATCCCCTCCGCATGCGTTCCGTGATTCCTGTAAGTCGCATTCTTCACATCGCCACCCGTATAACCCACATGTGTATTGATCACGCCCGGCAGCTCACGGATGAGTTCCTCTACCCCCCAAAAACATCCACCAGCAAGTATTGCAGTTTGATTAGCCATGTTTAATCCCTTTTTATTATGATAATTATCATCTTTTATGCCAGAACAAAAAACAGCCATTTTAGCATAACAAAGAATGACAAAAATGACCAGAGTTATAAAAAAATTTTTATATATTGCCGCCGTATTGTTTAAACTTTAACCCTAATGTTCGTTATAATCAACATTAAACAAGCGGGACGGAAGCATGCCATTCTTGATAAACAAAAAATAGAGCTGGATGACATTGGCCCCAATCCTACTGTGAAGGACCTGATCACTGCTGTAGTCAAACAACAGGTAGCTGCTTACAATGCTAAAAAGCCGGGAGCCAATGCGCTCCAATACCTGACTACTGATCAAATGGAGGGACAAGCCGCTAATGGGAAGATCGGTTTTGGTAGCATTTACAATGAAGAAAAGGCGGATCTGACCAAAGCACAGGAAACAGCACTACTTGCTTTTGAAGATGGTATGTATGCCATATTTGCCAACGAGGAAGAACTGAAACATTTAAGTGATCATTTCGACCTTAACCCTGATACAATTATCACCTTTATTCGATTAACATTTCTTGCCGGCAGCATTTGGTAGCCGGACCTTTAAACCATTTTTAAGATGAATGCAAAAGAATTCCTCGCCACGAGGATTATCCCTGATTTTGAGAAAACCCTGATCAACACTTTGCTGTCCGTGTACAAAGGCGAAGCCACACACGACCTGCTTACACCACGCAACGCTGAAGTAGCCCTTGTTTTATTGGGACAATTAGAGGACTATAAAGTGAACCACAATGATTATACTGACGAAATTAAATTCGGTAGTAAACGCTATGAGGGGATGTTGAAATTACTGCCTGATAATGAATGGGATGATCCCGAAATGTATAACCTGCTCCGCTATATTTATGGGGATGAAAAAGCAGTGTATGTACGGATCGCATGGAAGAAATTCCCCCGCCTCACTTATCAGAAAGGCTATTACCGCCGTTCTTTCCGCTCACCGGGCAAGAAGGAATTGTACCTGCCCAATCAGCTGAATTTCCTGTTGAATACCGTCTTCCAGGTTTTTCACAAGGAATATAATGTGCAATATTCACATATCGCCTACGATACTACGATCCGGGAACAGATCATCTGGGATCATCAGCAATCTTCCTACTGCCTGTATTATATATGGGCCGCTGCACTGGATGATGGGAATGAGGAAGTGTATAAATTGCTGGAAGACATTGTGTACAACAAAGAGGAGACCGGGAAGGTAACCCACAATATTATTAAAGCCCTCCTGATGAGTGAACGGGAGGACTGCTGGCAACTGGTTGAGAAACTATTAATTGCTGCACAGCGGCAGGAAGGCCTGAGACAAAGCATTGTTGAATCGATTGATACCAGCACCATCGGCGCTTTCAGGCATATGCTGAAGGTGATCACGGATAATAAACTGGCACGTTTTGCCGCTGTGATCCGCGCCATTGATGTATGGGCCGGTGTAAGCTGGGAAGCGGAAAAAGAATCTGCTATCAATGCTTTCCTGAACAAGGCATGTACTTACATGTTTGATACCACACAGATCCCCGAAGGCATTAAAAGTAAGAATAACGCAGATGTATATATGGCCCTCTGGGCTCAGGGCGTGTATGATGTAGAGCAGACATTGCCTTACCTGCAGGAACTAATGCAGGTGAAAAATGAAGAGAAACGGTTGATTGCGGTGAAGTTTGCCATCGAAGCCGGTCATTTTCAGCTGGATCTGCCGGTGATCATGGCTGGACTGGAAGATGAAAGCCTGGCTGTAAACGGCCTGACGGTAACCATGCTGATCCAGCGGATGTACTATAATGCGAAGTACTATGATACCTACTACCCTGGCCTGTTTGATAAACTGCACCAGTTGCTGCAACGCACTGAAGTGAAAGAGAAAAGTTACAACGGTATTGCTTTTTCCTGGCTGAATGTTTCCTATAGCAGGAGCAATGTACTCTCTGCCATGCTCTCCCTGGTGTTAGAAAACCAGGAACGACTGGATATTGTGCTCTCTTATTATGAAGAGATGGCCCTGGATGTAAAGGAGACCCTGGCAAGGTTAATGCTGCCGGGATATGCCGAATACTATTGGGATTATTCCAAACCCAGGAACCCCATTACTGAATTCCAGCGCACATTTTCCATGCGCATGCTGAAGGAAAAAGGCGAGTTCCTGCAAAAATCAGCTTTCAATGTGCTGGATACTTTACAATTGAATGAAGAAGAAAATAATGTGCTGATCGAACTGCTCAAACGCAAGAGTAGCAGTATGAGAGGCAGAAGTATCGCTATCCTGGTAAACCAGTCGGATGCACTCCTGTTACAGGCCGTGACTGCGCTCCTGCAGGGCGATGCGGAACAACGCCTGGCTGGCCTGGATATAGCCCGCCAGTGTAAACAAAGCGATCGTCTCAACACTGAAATCCAGCCATTGCTGGATGCGTTCAAAGACAGAAAGAATATTTCTACGAAGGAAGAGATTCTTTTAAAGGAGCTGACAAGTGAAAATGGGACTATTGTATATAATGAAGAGAATGGATATGGTTTGTATGATCCTGCACAGATACAGGAGCCAGTCAAACCCGTAGTTGATGAGCAGGATTACTATAGTAAATGTATTGCGATACAACCATTTGGTTTCACGCAATCCGTCACTCACATTCAGCAGGAGATCAAAAAACTGATTGACCTATTCCTTGCTAACGAGGACCACGAATACGAAGTGGAGACTTATGACGGCGCAAAGTACAAGATGTTGCTGGGAAACACTTTTCGTAGTAAATATTATAGGTTGCCCGAAGGGATCACACCTGCAGAGCAGTACGCTGCCTACCCATTACCTGATGTATGGAAACAATGGTTTGAAGCATCCGGCTTACATGCAAGAGACCTGTTCCTGTTAGATGGTATTGCTTTGCTACAGCACTATCATTATGGATTTAACCAGGCAGACCCCTTTGTATTTGAGTACATTCCAAAGATGAACGATTACCTGCCGACAGATATCACCAAAGAAGTGCGTACGGGGAAATTACATTTGATCACGAATGCCATCAGTGCTTTGCGTTTGATCTTCCCTTATACTGAAATGTTCGAATACCTGATTGGCGCAAACAGCCGTTTGTTTGCTAATATTCCTGAAGATCGTCTTACTAAAGGGCGTTATAATTATGGCTGGCAGTCCGAGCAGAGCCTGAACTGGTTCCTGCAAAAGATGTATGTATCACAGCTCCCGGATCATTTAGTGGGCGCTGTATGGCAATTATATCACTGGCGCCAGTTTAGCGGACTGAAAGAAAATATCCCGGTATCTATACCACCACTGGACCTGTTCTGTAAAGCATTTAGCCTGGGCATTATTTCTGAAAGCGAAATGTACAGGGGGATTATTTCACGCAGCGTGATCCGCGACTTATCCACATCCCGCAGGAACACCGTACAGCGCGATTACTTTACCCGGTATCCGTTCCTGGAGGGTATGTATCTCCGGGTAAGAGAACATTTCCTGGATATCGAACTAAAACGTGGTGACTCTGCTACCCCGGTATCATCTTTTGTTGCGGAGATTGAAAGACTGGAAGGCACGCATCGTTTTGCACAGATACTGGCTGGCCTTGGTAAGGACTCCCTGCACAAAGGATATATTTATACTGCTGATCATAAGAGTAAACAACAGTTATTCTCTTCTTTACTGAAGAGATGTTATCCTGTAACTACCGATACGCAGGCGCAATTTGATGCTGCGATGCAGGCGATTGGTGTAAAAGAAGAACGATTGATAGAGGCAGCAGTGTATGCCCCGCAATGGCAAAAACTGGTCAGTGGTTACCTGAACTGGAAAGGCCTGGATACAGCTATCTGGTGGTTGCATGTGCATACGAAATCTGATGCCTATTCTGCCAGGAACGCAGATTTTGAAAGTGCGGTAGCCTTATATACAGCTATCGATCTGCAGGACTTTAAAGATGGTGCTGTAGATAAAGGCTGGTTCCAGCAGGCATATAAAGAAATAGGGAAAGAGCGCTGGCAGAAAGTATACAACGCTGCTAAATATATCAGTGACGGGAATGGACATCGCAGGGCCCGTTTGTATGCCGATGTGATCACCGGTGATCTGAAGATCAAAGAGGTGACGCAAAAAGTGAAAGAGAAAAGGGACCAGGATTACCTGCGTATGTATGGCCTGATCCCATTGAGTAAGGCGAATCCGCAAAAGGATATCCTGGGCAGATATGAATACCTCCAGCAATTCAAGAAAGAAAGCAGGCAGTTTGGTGCACAAAAGCAAACCAGCGAAGGAATAGCCATTCGTATTGCAATGGAGAACCTGGCACGCAATGCAGGATATGCAGATCCGATGCGCCTGAGCTGGGCGATGGAAACCAAACAGGTGCAGAATATTTTATCTAAGGAAACACAGGTTCAATATGATGATGTATTGATAGGGCTCATCATCGAAGCAGATGGTGAAGCAGATGTGGTGGCTTTTAAAGGAGATAAAAAATTAGCCGCTATCCCTGCTAAGTATAAGAAAGATAAGAAGGTGCTGGAACTAAATGAGTTTAAGAAAACACTGAAAGAGCAGTTCCGCCGTTCCCGCAAATCACTGGAAGAAGCGATGGTACGCGGCGATGCTTTTGAAGCGGAAGAACTGGCTAACCTATTCACACATCCTGTGATTGCGAAGCACCTGGAAAAACTGGTATTTGTAACGGATAAGGGGGATGGTTTCTGGCAACATAATACATTGGTATCTGCTGCAAAGAAGATCACGAAAATAGCGGCGGATGATAAGATCCGTATCGCACACTGCGCTGATTTATATGCCAATGCTACCTGGAGTGATTACCAGCATTATTGCTTTGAACACCAGTTACAGCAGCCTTTCAAACAGATCTTCCGCGAACTGTATACCCCATTGGCAGAGGAACTGGAAGAGCAATCCATTTCCCGCCGCTATGCAGGACACCAGGTGCAGCCTGCAAAGACAGTGGCATTACTGAAATCCAGGGGCTGGAAAGTAGACCATGAGGAAGGCTTGCAGAAAGCTTTCCACCAGGAAGGTTTTGTGGTGAAAATGTATGCGGAGGCAAACTGGTTCTCACCTGCGGAAGTGGAGAGCCCGGTGCTGGAACAGGTGATCTTCCATGACCTGAAGACTTATAAGAATGTCGCTTTCAAAGATATTAACCCGCGCATTTTCAGTGAGGTGATGCGTGATATTGACCTGGTAGTGAGTGTAGCACATGTGGGTGGGGTAGATCCGGAGGCAAGTCATTCAACGATCGAAATGCGGGCGGTATTACTGAAAGAAACGGCGAGATTGTTTAAACTGGATAATGTGAGTGTAGTGGGCAACCATGCGAAGATCAAGGGGCAATACGGAGATTACAGTGTACACCTGGGTAGTGCGATCGTGCACATGATGCCGGGAAGATACCTGTCTATTTTGCCGGTGCATTCCCAGCAGCGTGGACGATTGTTCCTGCCATTTGCAGATGATGATCCGAAATCAGCCGAAGTAATGTCTAAGGTATTGTTGCTGGCAAGGGATAAGGAGATCCAGGATCCGACGATTATCCAACAGTTAACGTTCTGATTTTGCATAACTTATAATGCGGTGTGGCCAGATTTCCTGAAAAGTAGAAAGAAGGCCTGTTGAAATAATATACATTTTATCTGAAATTATATACACCCGGAGTTGTACCTTTGTAGTACATGAAAAGGGTAACCGCAATATGTTTATTACTGCTTTACTCCCTGACCCTTGTAGGTCTGGGTGTAAAGCAGTTTTATTGTTGTGGCAAACTGAAGGAAGTCTCCCTTGGACTGGCGAGTGCTGCAGAACACCATTGTGACATGGATAAGCAGCATAAAGGTTGTTGCGAGACCGCCTTTAAAACCCTGAAAGTGGAGGATAGCCATTTCTCTGCTACTGATGTGAATATCCCGGCTACATTCTTCTTTACGCTGGCGAACCTGCAGTTGAATAACTGGCATATTGAACCCGTATTGGATCAGCCTTTCCATTTTAATTATGGAAACGGGCCACCACTATATAATAGTACCCCCATATATATCCTGAACTGTATTTATAGAGTTTGATAACCCTATCGTCTCCTCTATTATCCTCATTTTAATTTATTACGAATACAGTTAATTTTATGTATAAGCTTATTATGCTAATAGGTTCCCTATTATGCTTTTCTACTATAGTATCCGCTCAAAAACACGTTTCTGTACCTGTATCTGGTGAATGCGATCAATGTCAGCGAAGAATTGAAACCGCCGCAAAGGGCAAGGGTGTGAGCATGGCGCATTGGGATGTGGAGAGTAAAACCCTGCACCTGGAATTTGATTCTACGCAAACGAACCTGGATAAGATTGAAGAGCGGATTTTGAAGGTGGGGCATGATGTGGATGGAAAGAAGGCGGCTGATAAGGCGTATAATGCGCTGCCGGGATGTTGTAAGTATAGGGTGAGTGTGGCTGAAGAGCAGCATGCAGCAGGTGGTATTTCAAGTAATACACCTGCTAATTCTTCCGTTAGCAACACCGCCCCACAGCTTGCAGCCGCTGTTCAGCATCCTGCCTCCATTCCTGTAGCCGGTGCCTGCGAACAATGTCAGCAAAGGATCGAAACCGCTGCCAAAGGCACTGGTGTAAGCATGGCGCATTGGGATGTGGCAACGAAGATCCTGCAACTGGAATACGATGCTAAACAGACAAATTTAAATACTGTCAAAGAACGTATCCTGAAAGTAGGGCACGATGTAGAAGACAAAAAAGCCAGCGCAAAGGCCTACAATGCATTACCTGAATGTTGTCATTACCGCGTGAATGAGCAGCAGTTAAAGGAATTTACCGTGAACTCAAGGGTGAAAACTACGCAGATCTCCTCCCTGGCTACTGCCAGAACTGAGGTGATCACCAGCAAGGAATTGTTGAAAGCAGCTTGTTGTAACCTGAGTGAGAGCTTTGAAACCAATCCATCTGTGGATGTATCTTATAATGATGCGATAACTGGATCTAAACAGATCCAGTTATTAGGTCTGAGTGGCAATTATACCCAGTTAACAGTGGAAAACCTGCCTGGGCCAAGAGGACTGGCTACACCATTGGGCTTGAATTCAATAGCAGGTCCATGGGTAGAAAGTATTCAACTGACAAAAGGAATTGGTTCTGTAGCAAACGGTTATGAAAGCATTGCCGGACAAATCAATGTGGAATTAAAGAAACCTGAGAACAGTGAACAATTATATGCTAATGTATATGTAAATGATTTTGGCAAGACGGATGTGAATCTGAACCTGGCCCAGAAGATCAATTCAAAATGGTCCGTAGGTTTGTTGTTGCACGATGACTTCCTGGCGAACAAGAAAGTGGATTTTACCAAAGACGGTTTTAGAGATGTACCTACCGGGAATTTGTTCAGTGCGGTGAACAGGTGGAAGTATGATAATGGAAAAGGGTTCATGACCATCTTTGGGGTGAAGGTGCTGAAGGATGAAAAAAAGGGCGGACAGATCGATTATAAATCCGGTTCTTCCCTGTATGGACTGGGTATTAATACAGATCGTTACGAGGCCTTTGCTAAGATCGGTTATACCTTTCCCAGCAAGCCTTATAAAAGCATCGGTTTGCAGTTAGCCGGTATTAGTCATACCCAAAATTCCTTCTTTGGGGTGACGAAGTACGATGGTGATCAGAAGAGCGTGTATGCGAACCTGATCTACCAGTCTATCATTGGGAGCACTACCCATAAGTTCAGAACAGGGCTCAGCTTTTTGAATGATGATTATAATGAGTCTCTGAATGCACTGAAGTATAAAAGAACGGAAGTGGTACCGGGCGCTTTCTTTGAATACACTTATTCACCTGTGCAGCATTTCAATGTAGTCGCTGGTTTGCGTGCAGATAATAATAGCCTGTTTGGTTTTTTCCTCACTCCGCGTATCCATGTGCGGTATGAGCCGGTGCAGGGAACTACTATACGTGTGAGTGCGGGCAGAGGTCAGCGGACAGCGAATATCCTGGCAGAGAATATGAGTGTGATGGCAAGTGCGAGGAACATTAGCATCCTGGGTACTTCCGACGGGAAGGCATATGGTTTAAATCCTGAAGTAGCCTGGAATAAAGGGATTAGTGTAGATCAAAAGCTGACATTATTCGGTAGAGATGCGATGGTGAGTGTGGATTATTTCAGGAATGATTTCAATGACCAGGTGGTGGTAGACCTGGAAAACCCGGCAGCAGTGAAGTTCTATAACCTGGATGGGAAGTCTTATTCCAATAGTATGCAGGCGGAGATTTCTGCGGAGCCTTTACCCAAGCTGGATGTAAGAGTGGCTTACCGTTATTTTGATGTGAAGACGACTTATAGTGGTGTGCTGAAACAAAGACCGCTGACAGCTAAGCATCGTGTGTTTGCGAACCTGGCCTATGGGGTAAAGACCTGGAAATTTGATTACACCGTGAATTACAATGGTCCTAAGCGTATACCCGTGACTGCTGTAAGTCCGGAAGCCTTTTCAAAAGGTTATGTAACGATGAATGCCCAGGTGAGCAAGACATTTATGAAGAAACTGGATATTTATGTTGGGGCAGAGAACCTCACAAATTTCTATCAGAAAGACCCGGTGATCAATGCGGGCCAGCCATTTGGTGCTGGTTTTGATGCAGGTATGGTATGGGGGCCGGTGATTGGACGGATGTTTTATGGAGGGCTGAGATATAAAATTTAATCATTGTAGAATGGGGGCATAGGTTATTAAAATTATTTATATAATTTGGCGCCGTAAAACCTAAGCCCCCATTACTACATGAAGAAGAAATTCATTTATCAGGACAATAGTTCACACAAATTCTGGGACATTGAATTTAACCTTACAAGTCTGACCGTAACATTTGGAAAATATGGTACGCAGGGACAAATGCAGACGAAGTTATTTCCTACCGTAGAGGAATGTATGAAAGCAGCAGAAAAGCTGATAGCAGAAAAAACAAAGAAAGGTTATACCCCGCTTGTTGAAGACCTGCCTCCCAAAGAGTTGTACAATGATCCGATAGCGCTGGCCCGGATGCTGGAAGCGCAGTTTCCCGACAAGGTAGAGATCACACCGGTATCTGCTGAGAACATCAGCGAGATGGCGGAAGTAGTGGGATTCCCGCTGGATGAGGCGTTCCAGGCCTACTGGCGCGAAAAAGGATCTTTCTTTTTTGATAAAGATGATTTTGTTTGTGTCCTGTATGCATTTGATCAGAATGGTCAGAATGCGAATAACCTGTATGGATTCCTTTCTTTTTATTGTCAAATTTACGGGTGTCATTTTGCGGCGCTGGATGAGGAGCTTGATTTTTTATCGCAGGCTACAATGGTGTTGGGAATGATTATTAATGGAAAGGAAAAGTGGGTGATGGTGAATAATTGCGTAGGGGTTTACCAGATTCATTTTGAGAAGGAATTTCAGCATTATAGTGAGGAGGAGTTTATGCGTTTGCTGGAGCCGGTGATGGAAGCGAAAGCGGTGGCAAATTTTAAGGTGACGGAGCGAAGGGTGGATGCTGCTGAGGAATTGGCGGAGGAGGAAGCTACTGATTCAGAATCAGGTGATTCACCGGAAGATGAATATGATTTTAAAGAGATGTCTTATACCGAGGTATTGGAGCTCCTGGATGTGGACCAGTTATTTGATAACTGGGATGGCAATCACGGCTATGATTCAGAAGAAGAATACTTTGATGACTATGGGGACATCTTTGTGCATGAAGGTGATTTACAGGTGAATAAAGACCTGGATAGCGTGGGTGGTTTATTGGTGGTAACTGGTAACCTGACCGTAGCCGGAAGACTGGGTATCTCTTATTATGTAATGGGCAATGTAACGACTGCTTACCTGAACCTGTCAGCATTGCAGCATACGGGAGGTACTGAAACCGTTCGTTATTTAGCGATAGCCTGGGGGCAGGATGATGAAGTGGTGCATACGATGCCATTCAGAAAGATAAACGCGCCGCATTTTGTTTCCTGGTTTTATGATTTAGATTGTTTTGAGTTTAGCCCTGATACTGTTATTACTGCATTGTACAACCAGGATTCACTGAATTTCTATAAAACAAAAAACACGTTCCTTGCCTGGCATAATTACGCGTTGGCGTTTAGGTCTGAGTACTGCTATGTAGTGGAGTCAGCAAACGATGATATGCTGGGCCTGGATACGAGTGATTTATATCATGCACTGAGGGATAATCAACCTGTGTGGAAGGATGGTGTGACGGAGGAAGGGATCAGGTTGACAGAGGATGCCATGTACGCGGTTGGCCGCGGAGAAGCATCGGAGGCATATCATGGTTATAAAGCAGCGATTGCTGCAGCACCGGGATATTATTTAGCTTATTACAAGGCTGGTGAAGTGTTATTTGCTGCAAAGGCATATGCACAGGCGCTTGTGTATTTTAAACAGGGGATTCCTTTATCGCCTGATAAACTACGTTATGATTATGGTTGTATTGGACGGGCGGCCTTGTGTGCCGTACGATTAGGAAATTATGATGAAGCGATTGCGATTGCTAAGCAGGCGCGGGATACGGATTATTTTCCCCTGCGGGTATTAGGAGAGGCGTTGATCCTGAAAGGAAAACTGGATGAAGCGAAGAGGGTGCTGGAGAAGTCTGTGGAGATCAGGTCTGTATTTTCAAATTACTGGTTGCTGGGATTAGTGTATTATTTGCAGGGTGATAAGAAGACGGCGATTGAGCATTATGATACGGCAAGTTATTATAATAAACAGGCGAAGCCATATGAGGAGCATACGAACCTGCATTATTTTTATGGGGATAATGTGCAGGTGAACTGGGATGCAGAAGGACCATCAAAGGTGGTAAAAGACCAGGCGTATTGGCAGGCATATTTTTATAATAAACCGGCATCATTTGATACTTTCCTGCATGTGCCGGAGGAGTTCCGTACGAGTGAGATGTTGTCCAAGGTATTGGAGAATGAAAATGAACCGGGTCATATCGTGTCATTGGTGAGTCCTGCATTGATTACACAGGAGATTATTTTACAGGCAGTAGACAGGGAGTCGCCACTTCGTTACCAGGATATACCTGCGGAGTTTTTGAATGATGAAGTGTTTGCGAGACACCGGGATGGAGTGGACCTGGAATTCCTGCCGGATGATAAGAAGACGTATGAGCTTTGTTTCAACCAGGTTGTGTTCAATCAATACAACTATCGGTATGTGCCGGATGCATTTAAGGATGAGCGCATGAATATTGCGCTGATTGCTGGTGGTAATCTGAGTGATGTGCATTGTAAGGACTTTCCTAAGAAGTATTATACCTACGAATATATCATCCAGGCAATAGATCTGGGCATCCAGGTGATCAATAATATTCCGGCAAAACTGGTGAGTAAGGAAGTGTATGAATATGCAGTTGCAAAGTATGGCCAGGAGCGGGAATGGCCGTTTATAGTAGACCGGAATAACAGGGATCGCTGGAAATATGGTGCAAGCAGTGATGTGATGGATATGGCGAAACACATCCTGGAAAATACAATCGACCAGGTAGATGTGCGGCAGATCAATAAGCATAGTTATGCGTACTATAAAAAATACCTGGCCGAAGTGCCTGCTGCCTGGGAGGCGCGAAAAGATATTACCAATGAATATTTAGCCAGGAAGGAATTTGACTATACTACATTCGACAATGTATGGGCTTGTTTCTGGGATGAAGCTTTTATCATCAAAGCGCTGAAAGCAGATGAACGTCTGTATAACGTAGATGCACGATACATTACTCCTGCTATAGTGGAGGCAGCTTTAAAAAAGAATACATGTGATTTTCCTTATGTGCCAAAAGAATTTTTAACACCGGCGCTTTGTGAAAAGGTATTTAGTGCTGGAGATTATGATGAGTTAGATGCTGTGCCGTTGGGCATGCGTAGCTTGAAGATCTGTTCTTATGCTGTAGCAGGAAGTGCAGATAATTTTAAGTATGTACCGCTTGAATTACGTGATCCGGAGTTTTGTGCAGCGGTGGTAGCGAGGGAACCTGCTATGAGTATATATGTACCTCATCAGCATTATGCGGCGACTTTTGAGATGGTGGACAAGCGATTTGCGAATAGGGTAGATAAGGGTTTTATATGGGTGAACTGGGGCCTTGGTTTAATTTTAAATGGGGAGTATGAGCAGGCGCTAAAGAAGTTGGAAAAGGTACAGGATGAATACAGGCACGAGGCGGTGTATTATATAGGATGGGCAGCTCACTTGCAGGGAGATACGAATAGCGCGAAGGAGTTGTGGAAACAATCACAGGAGATTGCGAAGGCTGCTGAACTGGATGACCAGGAGTGGATAAAGTATCCTTATGCAGCGTTTCAGCTGCCGGAGGTGCCGGGTGTGTATGAGTTTAACCAGGCTACATTTGATAAGCAGATGATGGAAGCATCATTGTTGGTGCAGGATAAACAATACGAAGCTGCAATTAGTTTGTTGCAGGAGATAGAGAAAATGCTAACTGATGCGCAGAGCGATGAGATGCGTTTGTGGGCCTATGTGTGGGATCACCAGAGATATGCATTGTACGAGGCTGGCCAACAATCAGCGTCATTGGCAGTATGTGAGCGGATGATTGCGGAATTGGGTAAGGTGACTTTGTGGGAGTATTTAGAAGCGCATAATCCAATCCGGGCTGCCTTGCGGGCGGCGCATAATAACCTGGCTTATCGTTGTTATGAAGAGGGAAATGTTGTGGAGGGACTGAAACATAGCAAGGCATGTATGAAGACGATTGCTGCGATTGAAGATAAGAGTGTGTTGAATCCTTTTTATGAAACTCAGGCTTTGTTAATGCATAAAGCAGGGGATGAAAAAGGATTTGAAAAGGCGGTAGCGAAAATTAGGAAATTGAAACTGTTGGTTGGAGAAGAGTTGGGGGAATTGATGTCATGAGCGCAGGAATTTGAGGTAATTGAAGACAGGTGATTGATGTCCGGTGATTGAGGGCAGTGATTGAAGACAAGTGATTGAAGGCCGGTGTTTGAAGCCTTTTGTTTTGAGAATTATATCCTGAAACTAAGTGGCGCCGCTGCTGTTTGTTTTTTGAAATAATTAGAAAAGTGAGAGACTTCATCAAAACCTAAAGCATAAGCAATGTCTGCTACACTCCAGGTAGTTTGCTTCAGCAAAATTTTCGCTTCTTCTACCAGTCGTTTGCTAATGAGCTCAGAAGTTGTGTGGCCGGTAGATTCCTTTAATACTTTATTCAGGTGGTTAACATGAACTGCCAGGCGGTCTGCGTATTCCTTCGGGGTGCGCAGACTTAACCTTTGTTCCGGGGATTCAAGCGGGAATTGCCTTTCCAGTAATTCTAAGAATAACATAGAGATCCGTTGAGATGCATTGTGTGTTGTATTCAATGCTGTAAGCGGTTGTAGTTTTTGCCCATAGTGGATCAACTCCATGACCAGGTTACGCAGCAGGTCAAATTTGAATCTATAGTCGGAAGCCAGTTCCTTCTGCATCTTTTTAAAAATATAAGCTACTTCAGTTGCTTCTTCATCACTCAAATGAAATAAAGGCACATGACCTGGCTGGAATAATGGTAATTCTTCAAGCACGACGCCTGACTTCCTCGGCATAAGAAAATCGGCCGTGAAGATGCAGAATAAACCAAATTGATTGCTGTCAGCCGGGATCCAGTGATAAGGGATTTTGGGCGTAGCAAAGAGTAAAGCGTTTTTTTCTACCTCTATAACTTTATCCGCATACTCTGCGCGGCTTTTCCCATTCAGCCAGCTGATCTTATAATAAGCTCTGCGGCTATAGGGCATGATGCGGGTACCTGTTTTTTTGTCAAAGAGGGTTTGCGGATCAAAGACATTGAAATGCCCTGTATCCTTAGTAATGCCTGGGGGGTAGGAGGCTGCATTACGTTTGTAAAAGTCTTCGAGCGAGGTATTGGTCAGCATACTATAAAGATACTTAATGGGTTGACTAAAAAGTAAAATGAAGGCGCTTAGAATTGCGTAAAAGCCATCTCGTCTCCATCACCCACCCGAGAGGGGGGGCCAATTTTAGTCAACCCCTCATATTTATACAAACATCCCTCCGGATACTTCTATTCTTTGTCCATTCACCCAGCGGGCATCGTCCGTACAAAGGAAGGCGACAGCGCCACCGATGTCTTCTGCTGTGCCTACTCTGCCTAGTGCAGTAATGCTGCTTACATTCTTTTGTAAATCGGCATTGCCTCTTAAATGTGCACCGCCGAAATCTGTCATGGTAGCGCCGGGAGCTACCACATTTGCCCTGATCCCTTTGCTGCCGAGTTCTTTTGCCAGGTAGCGGGTGAAGGTTTCAACTGCAGTCTTGAGAGAAGCGTAAACAGATGAACCTGGGAATGATACGCGGGTGAGCCCGGATGAAATATTCACAATGCCACCACCCTCATTCAGGAAGGGGATGAGTTTTTGTGTTAAGAAATACACCCCTTTGAAATGCACGTTCAGCAGGTCGTCGAAGAAGGCTTCGTTTACTTCGGTGATGGCGCTGTATCCACCCTGACCAGCGTTGTTGACTAAGTAGTCGAAATGATCTGTGCCGAAGTGGGTACTTAAGGTATTTTGCAGTTGCGCAGTGAAGTCGTCAAAACTGCTGATCACACCGGTATTGAGTTGTAAAGCAGCAGCTTTACGTCCGGTGCCTTCGATTTGTGCAACGACTGCCTGGGCATCTGTTGCACGGGTATTATAAGTGATGATGATGTCTAATCCTTTACCGGCTAGTTGTAGCGCTGAGTCGCGGCCTATGCCGCGGCTGCCGCCGGTGATGAGTGCTATTTTGTTTGCCATTATTTTAAATTTATACAGCAAAGTTAACAGCGTATTAGCGGGTGATGTTTAAAGGAATCAATCGGTTTTTTGCAAAAATCAAATCATTTATAAAAATCAAATCATTAGCAGGAATGAAAATGGTTCATTTTTAGAAAGGCAGCAGCTTCTTTATCCCCGAATGCGCCTGTTTCATTTTAGCAAAAAACCGATCGCCATAATTATTTCTTATGTATACTATACAATCTCCCTGCATCAGTGATCGCATACAAAGCACCATCCTTCCCTTCTGTAATATCTCTGAATCGCTGCTGCTCTTCCGCCAGCAGTCTCTCTTCTCCCACCACTTTATTATCCTTGATCACCAGGCGTGCTATGTGCATGCCACTCAATGAACCAATAAACAGGTTATTCTTCCACTCAGGAATCGCAGTACCGGAATAGAATGTAATACCACTTGGACTGATCACCGGATCATAATAATATACAGGCTGTTCCATACCATCTTTCTGCTGAATACCATCACCCACTTTTTCACCTGAGTATTCAATACCATAAGTAATGGTTGCCCAGCCAAAGTTTTTCCCGGCTACAATACGATTCACTTCATCACCGCCTCTTGGGCCAAATTCAGTCTCCCACAGGTCGCCGGTTTCAGGATGGAAAGCAAGGCCCTGCACATTTCTATGTCCATAGCTCCATATTTCAGGTCGTTTATCTGCCTGGCCAAAGAATGGATTGCCTTCCACCGGCTGGCCGTCTTTCGTGATGTGTAATACCTTGCCCAGTGCTGAATTCAGTTGTTGAGCCTGTGGTCTTGTCTGAAGGTCAGAGCGCTCACCGGTGCTGATAAAGAGATTCCCATTTTTATCAAACACGATTCTTCCACCATAATGGAGAGTACCTTTGTAAGCAGGGGTGGCTTTATAAATAACCGTAGCGCCTTCTATGGTCTTCTCATTAGCGGAGAGTTTCCCCCTGGCTACAGCAGTCAGGTTACCATCTGGCAATGGGTCAGAAAATACCCAGTATACCATCCTGTTTTTGCTGAAATCAGGATCTACGCGAATACCTAAGAGACCACCCTGGCCATCTGAATTGACAGTTGGCAGGCCGGTGATGGGTGCACTCAGTTCTCCACTGGTGGTGGCGATGCGAAGATCTCCTTTTTTCTCTGTGATGAGGAGGCGGCCGTCGGGTAATTGTGTGATACCCCATGGATTCTCGAGCCCGGTACTAAGGACTTTGAATTCATAGGGTGTTTTTGTTTTCACACCACCTATGCGGGTCTGGCCTTTGAAGGCGGGTTTGTAATCGGAATTGGGTGCTTTGGTTTCCACGGGAGCGAGCAGGCTGTCAGTACCTGTAGACGTGCTATCGCCTGGAGGATTGATATGATCGCCGGATGGCGAGCTACACGACGCAAGGGTTAATGCTATTACAGTCGCACAAAGTTGAATAGGTCTGATCATATTACTGGAATTTAAGTGAGATATCTATCAAAAACCGGGCTCATTCCATGAATGATGGCCCGGTTTCGCGAATGCTATGAATTTTAATAGCTAATAGGATGCCTATCCTATTGCTGCCAGGATCTCTTCTGCCCAGTTAGGATTATCTTCCCTCACTATAATCGTTTTGAAATTATATTGCTGCCCTTCCATCTCCACTCCTTTCGAATCATCAATATGCAGATCAATATTAAAAGCCGGGGGATATTTGGATGGTTTTGTGGGCATGCGCACAAACTGGTTATGCACCTGCTGGTTAATCACTTTATCCAGTTTGATCCCGTACAAATAAAACATCCACCAGATTCTGCGTGGAGGGCGATACGAAGTTGTGTATACATATACTTTATGCCCTTTTGCCTGGCAGGCTTTCATCAATTCAATCGTACCCATGCGCAGCTTTTCTACCTTCCATAGCTTTTGTAGAAAACTACGTTCCAAAGTTGCGAATTGTTTAGTACCAGGTATCAGGGTATCATCGAGGTCAAATGAGATGATCATGTTGGCTTACCAGTTTTGATAAGGATGTGTGGTTAAATTTGAATTATAGTATTTCTCTTCACCGGTTACTTCTTTCGTCACCCATGTTGGCAGATCAAATTGTTCATCCTCACTTTGTAATTCAATCTCAGCAACGAACAGTCCTTTATTGGCTCCCAGGAATTCATCTACTTCCCATATTTTATGCTGATAGGTGATTTTGTACCTGATTTTTGAAAGCTCGGCAATGGCGAAATTATCCAAGAGCTCTTTTGCTTCTGCTGTGGGAATTTCATATTCGTATTCCAGCCTGGTAGCACCGGTAGAAATCCCTTTGATCGTAAGGTAGCCGCAAGTATCTGTTAGCCTGACACGAATTGTTTTCTGCGGGTCGGTGACTAAGTATCCTTGCCGGAAATGTTCGCCGGCTGGCTTTTCAACCGCTTGCCAGCGGGCAAGATCGAGCAGGAATTTCCGTTCTATCTCTTTTGGCATAATTTACTTTTTCCTAAATGAACAGAATAAAAAGTTTTGCGTCGTGTTGAACGGCGTAGTATGATTTTCTGTTATACACTTTATCTTTTCAAAATGTAGTTGTAAGGTATCGGTCAACGCATTTTCTGAATAACGGGTAACTGGTAGCCCACTACATTTTTCCGGACCCTGCTCTGAAAAGGTACCGATAATGGCATATCCATTTTTCTTTACGTGGGCCGCAGCAACGGACAGGTATTGCCGGATCTGTTCAGGCGTTGTCATAAAGTGAAAGGCTGCCCTGTCATGCCAGCAATCGTAAGTCATTTCAGGAGAAAATGTGGTAATATCCTGCACGATCCATTTGACAAGGGCTGCTTTTGCGCCCAGCCGTTGTTGTGCTTTTTCAAGCGCCGCCTTTGATATATCAAGTACAGTAATATTCCTATAGCCTTCTTCCAGCAGGAAATCGACCAGTTTGCTATCTCCACCACCTATATCAATGATGTTAGCATCCTTGGATAGCTGGCATTCTTTAATATAGTCCAGCGAAGTTTGCGGTATATCCTGGGTCCAGCTTACCTCTGCCGGCCCCTTGGTTTCATATACATGCTCCCAGTGTGCGGATTTATTTTCCATGAGACAAATATATGGGATCTTTGAAGAAGAAATCCCATATCACAAGCGGTGCATCTACATCTTTATTAATGTACCCGAGAAGTGGAATGTAAATGCGGAAATTCCTGTTGGGTATATTATGACCGCCGTCTTTGATAGTGACAAAACTCACTTTCTTTTGATTGTCTTTGTTGTAGTAATTTGTTTGCGTGGCGGTGTGCCCGAATTGTACAGTGGAGATCTCCGTAGCACCAGCGGCATCCCGCCAATAAGCTGCTGTAACGGGGGCGCTTTCTGCCATGCCATAGCTTTTACCATCCAGGGTAATTTCCCCGCCATTGTAGGGAACGATGCCATCCTGCTGACCATTGATGAGGATGATGGACACGGCTTGCTGATGATGACCTGCAAAGAGATTGTTTTCCGGAGCTGGCAGTGTAGACCCTATTGTGGCATAGGCTGCAAATAAACCAGGTTGGGAGGCTGCCAGCCTGAATGCCATTTGCCCCCCGTTAGAGAAACCCACGGCGTAGACCTGGCTTGTGTTGATGTGATATTGTTCTTCGAAGTAGTTGATGAGCTGTTTCGTGAAGGTAACATCATCTATGTTTAATTGCTTGGCAGGGAAAGGTGATGACTTTCTGCCATCATTCCAGTTACCCATATACCCCTGTGGATATACGATAATAGCATCCTGATTTTTATCGGCTAGCAGATCGAATTCATGGCCGGTCAAAATTTGCATCATGAAGGATTTGAGTTTCGAGCCATGGTAGACGATGACTAGTTTGGGATTCGGGTGGATGTGTTTCGGTACATGATAAATGAAGCTGCGTTCATAGCCATCGATGTGAAAACTGTGAGACTTGTTTGGATGGATGATGTTCCATCTGTAAGTGTAGAGGAACAGGACCGCTATAGCGGCAATTAAAAGTAATAAAGCACTGATTAGCATCTTTCTCATTATTTTTATAGAGATAGACGGGGTGCCGGGAAAAAAGACGCAGGGATTAAAGAATTTCTTTCGGAGGATTATAATCGGTCACATTACCGAATTTATCTGTTCTCAAAAAACAGCTACTCATCACCGTCTCCTTTATTTTCTTCCTGGCTCTCTGTACGCGTGATTTCACTGTGCTGAGTGGGAGATGGTGTTGTTGGGCATATTCCACCTGGGAGATACCATTTACTTCGATGGCCTCCATCACATGTTTTTGTTCTTCAGGAAGCGTTTTAATCAGCAATCCAATGCATTTGATCAGGTGTTCATTGCCTTCGTTCTTAAAATCATTTGTATCGATGACAGGTACTGTGCGTTTAGATTTCCTGTAATGATCTACGACGGCATTGTAAGTGATGACTTTTAGCCAGGAAACAATTTTCTTGTGATCTTTGAGCGTGTCAATAGCATCATGGGCTTTCAGGAAGATGTCCTGCCGGATGTCGTCCACGATGTTTTCATCTACCTTTAATTGTTGAAGGTAGGTGCTTATCTGCTTGTAGAATGCTAGCTGGATTTCGTTCGTCATGCACCTTTGAAATAAAAAACGCTATATTTATTACTATGAAATTATTGTTTGTACTGCTGCTTTTGCAGGGGGCCACTTCCACAAAAGATCACCTATAACTATACCGAAATCCCTGCCGCGCAATATACTCATTGCAAAGGTACTAAATACCTGAGTACGCCTGGACAGTTTAAAGTAAAAGCCGGCAAACTGGTGATTCCTATAGCGGGGAAGTCGCCGAAGGTGTTTAAAAATGGAGGTGAAATATTTACCTATGAATACCTGGGAGATCTTATGGATTCAAAATTGTCATTGGTGAAGTGTTGGAAGCCAAATTCTATAAAGATGACTGACCCTGTCAATGCAAATAATCATTTTTAGACAAGTTATATACGAAGTTCTGCCTGTTCGGTCCATAAGCATAGGCCATGTCTACCTGCGCTACTTTAACAGCACCTAAGCGGCTTACAGCAATCTGTGAACGGATATTATTCACACCTACATGGAAACCTACGGCATCTACATATTGAAAGATATACTCCAGCATTAGCTTCTTTACCGCTTTGTTAAACCCGGTTCCCCAATATTTAGTAGCATAGAAAGTATAGCCGATGTGAATGGTGTTTTTACCTGCATCATATTCATAATACCGGGTGCTGCCAGCAATTTCACCAGTCACTTTGTCTATGATTTTAAAAGCACCATGGCTTCTGAGAGCGGCATCGAAAAACTCCCGGAATACCTCTTCTTTCCAGCGGTCGTTTTGTGGATGTTGTGCCCAGATAGCGGGGTCCGAAGCTACGGCATATAAAGCATCGTAATCACTTGCCTGCAAAGGAGCAAGGAGGATCTGATCGTTTTCTAAGGTGGGTTGGATATTAAATGTCATGGGGCAAATGTAATAGATGACCGGATGATTTGGGTAGTCCATTTGGGATAATGGAGATAGTCCAGCTTAGATCAATGAGACAGCTTTACCCGCGCATGCCTGATCCTGCTCAGCGTCTCCCTCGATACCCCTAAATAAGAAGCAATCATATGTAAAGGCACCCTATTAATTAAGTCAGGATACTTATTCACAAACTCCTGGTATTTCTCTTCTGAAGTCGCACTAATATTACTCAGGATCCTTTCATAACTGGAATACAAACTCTGACTGATCAGGTAATTCGTATACTCCTGTAAACCTGGTATTTTTTTCACCAGGTCGCTCAGCACCTCATGCGTCCATAACAAAACAACACTATCCTCCATCACTTCTATATTCAATTTAGACGCCGTTTGATCCGCCATACTCCTGGCATCTGCACACCAATTCCCTTCCGGGGAAAAACGCATGATATGCTCTGAACCGTTATCTTTAATATAATATGTCTTCAGCAAGCCTTCGGCTACGAACATCTTATACATACAGACTTCCCCTTCCTGCAGCAGTAATTGTTTCCTGCGTACTTTCCTGACCAGTGCCCGCGAATAGATCTCCTGCAACTCTTCAGTGCTAAGGGAATGCTGAGCGGTTAATATTGCTTCCAGACGATCAAACATACCCTGAAAGTAATAAAATTGTGTCAAATGACCTTGTTTTGAAACCCCTTCCTGTGTCAAATTTGTAGTATAAAATCAAAACTTTATGCGCGTATTTATGACCGGTGCTACGGGCTTTATTGGCTCAGCCATTGTCAAGGAACTATTGAAGGCAGGACATCATCCCATAGGTTTGGCACGTACGGAGGCCGCTGCGCAAAAACTGGTAGCAGCAGGTGTAGAGGTACATAGAGGTGAACTGGAAGACCTGGAAAGCATTAAAAGTGGTGCTGCAAAGGCAGATGCTGTGATACATACAGGGTTTATCCATGACTTTGCCAATTTTAAGAAATCATGTGAGCTGGATAGAAAGGTGATTGAGGCTTTGGGAGAAGTGGTGAAAGGCCCGATCGTAGTTGCCTCAGGAACTGCCCTGATAGCAAGGGGAACTGTAACGACAGAGCGTGATCAGCCATTGGTGAATGCAGATGTATTGCCCCGTGTTGCTACAGAAGAGGCGGTGGCTGCGGTAGTGGCAGGTGGTGGAAATGCTTCCCTGGTAAGATTGACACCTACTGTACATGGGGATGGTGACCAGGGTTTTATTCCTATTGTGATCAATGCGGCCAAAAAGGGTGGTGGAGCATTCTATATTGGTGAAGGGCAGAGCCGGTGGCCGGCAGTACATCGTGATGATGCAGCAAGGTTGTTTGTGCTGGCAGTAGAGCAATCTACTCCGGGGGCTATTTATCATGCGGTAGCAGAGGAAGGCATCACTACGAAGGAGCTGGCGGGTGTGATGGCGAAGCAGCTGAATATTCCTTTAAAGAGTATTAGTGCGGAAGAGGCAGCTGCCGCTATGGGATTCTTTGGAATGATGTGGTCAATGGATCAGCCGAGTTCAGGTAAATTGACAAAGGAAAAACTGGGATGGCAGCCAAAAGAGATGGGATTGATCCGGGATATGGAGTTGAATTATTTTAAATAGGAATAGTGTTATAAACGCTTGAAGCCGCCTTTTACAAGGCTGGCTTCTTTTTGCCTATAAATCTCAGTACAGTTCCCTGCCCCATGTGATATTTACCTTCTTCCAGGCCAACTACTTCCTCTTTTAATAACAGGATGTCGTAGTTGCTAAAATCCTCCCTGATCTCATCCTCAGAAAAGAGCCATGCTATTTCTGTAGGGCCGCCTACCTGTGCATTGGCTTTGTGATTCTTACTGAATGCTTCGAAAATAATGGTACCACCTGGTTTTAAATAGGTATCTAATTGCCTGTGTAAAATAGATTTCTTTTCAGGAAGAAAATGTGCATAGATCAAACCAATGGCATCAAAAGATGCGGGTTCGAATTGCAGTGTTTCGAGATCCCCCGTGACGTAAGTGAGCGTCGTGTGGAATTCTGCTGCTAATTGCAATGCCTTGATTTTTCCTTCCGGACTAAGGTCGGTAGATGTCACCTGCCAGCCGGTAACAGCGGCGTATACCCCATTTCTGCCTTCGCCATCTGCAGGCATGAGGATGCAGCCTTTGTCTAATTGATCTAAGTGTGTTTTGAAGAAGAGATTCGGTGTTTTGCCGTAAGCGAAATCGGTTTCGCGGTAGCGCTCATCCCACCTGGTTTTGTATTGTTCGTTTGTCATGTATCAAAGTTAGTGATCAGCAGAAAGCCGCTGATAGGACAAAAATGAAATTGAACAGGACTTATTTAAACTTTTGCCGGAAGGCTTCGGGAGAATAACCGCTGTGTTTTTTGAAGAAGCGGATAAAGTAGGAAACGTCTTCATAGCCTAAGTGCCAGGCGATTTCATTGACTAAATTAGTGGTGGCGAGGAGTTGGCGTTTTGCTTCGAGGATGATGTGATCATTGATGAGTGTGGAGCAGGTTTTGCCGAGGGCAGATTTTGTAATCGCGTTGAGTTGGTAGGAAGATAGATGTAATAATGCTGCGTAGTCGGAGACTTGTTTATATTGATGGATGTTAGTGGCAATCAGGTCCTGCAGCGTTTGTAGTTGGTCGTTAGTAGCAGGTGTTTGTTGTGTGCGGATGAGCTGGATGAATAATATGTGCAGCAATGATTTGATTACTTCTTCGTATTTGTCATTTTGACGGGTAAATTCTTCGAGGATTTGTGTGCACCAAATAGCTGAATTTTCAAGTTGATAATGATTTTGCTGGGCAGCGTTGCGCAATAGGGGGCTGGGATCGAAGCTTTGATGAAATTGAATCAGGTAACCCGTGCTGCCGGGATGTAGGTGAATGAGGTGCACCTGGCCGGGGCGAAGCAGAAAAATGGAATGATCCCTGATTGTATAATCTGTAAAGTCAATACTATGGGTGCCTGCGCCTTTCTGTAAGATGAGTAAATAGTAGAAATCATGCCGGTGAAGGGATTGAACCATGTCCATACCCTTAATATCGCGGATGCTGAAGCCTGGATTTGTCCTGATGGGAATGTGTTGCATGATGGCGTAAAGATAGGTGAATTTTCCCCTACCTTATATACTGGCGGAATCCACCAGTTCTTTTTGCACCTCCAGTGCAGCTAATCATGCGTACGTATGCCTCCTCCTGGGGCCAATCTTAAGGTGCCGGTGAAAGCTTAAAGGTGTTAAGGCTGAATTGTCCATGTACTCCATCCATTTGTCCATGTACTTACATGCTGCAAAAATGCAATTTTGCAATAAAAAAAAATGATGCACTTTACATTAGAGACAGCTTTACAAAAGGTACAGAAAGCCGAAGACGCCTGGAATACAAAAGATCCTGAAAAAGTTTGCCTGGCTTATACAGTAGATACTGAATGGCGCAACCGGCATGAATTTATCAATGGCCGCGCAGCAGTAAAGACTTTTTTACAGCGTAAATGGGAGCGGGAACTGGACTACAAATTGAAAAAAGAACTATGGGCATTTATGGACAACCGGATTGCAGTGCGGTTTGAATATGAATGGCATGATGCGCAAGGCCAATGGTATCGCAGTTATGGTAATGAGAACTGGGAATTTGATGAGAGCGGTTTGATGCAAAGACGCTTTGCCTGTATTAATGACCTGGCGATTGCAGCTTCGGAGCGAAAACTTTTCTAACTTTATTGGATGTATACATTAGTTAGTTCGCAAACAGGCCATATGGCTTTCAGGGTGTCGCGCTTTGATGAAGTGACGTCATTGCAGGAGCAGAAAGGTTATAATTATTATAACATCCTGTTGGTGACAAAAGGGAGTGGACAACTGTTTGAATATACTTTTCAGGAGAATGCCCTGCTGGCCCTGGGCTTGTATCAACCCTTCCAGGTGAAAGGAGCGGTGGAGGGGATTTTGATCAATTTCCATCCTGATTTCTTTTGTATTTATAAACATGAAGAAGAAGTAGCTTGCAATGGGGTATTATTTAATAATATCTATGCGCCGCCTTTAATGCAATTAACGGCTTCAGAAATGAGCGCTTTGTTGAATATTGTTAAACAGATCGAAGCGGAGCTGTCAAGGCCTGCATTGGCACAGTATGAGGTGGTAATGGCGTTCTTAAAGATCTTTCTGATCAATGCATCCAGGATGAAAGTAGAAAGGCAGGAAGGGCTGGTACCTGTGGGTAATGAGCCCTTCATTTTGCAGTCATTGAAAGATGCGATAGAGCGGGATTATAGAAAAGAGCATAGCCCGGGATACTATGCCGGCTTGTTAAATATTACCCCGAAGGCATTGAATAAATTGAGTAAAACGCATTTCAACAGAACTTTGGGTGGGTTGATTGCGGAGCGGATCATGACGGAGGCAAAGCGGGAATTGTATATGACGGTGAAGCCGGTGAAGCGCATTGCGTTTGAGCTGGGATTTAGTGATGAGTTTTATTTCAGTAGGTTTTTTAAGAATAATGCGGAGGTGTCGCCGGTGGTGTATAGGGAGACGCTGGTTTATAGAAGCGTAGAATAGGTGATGGCTTTTTAAGATATAGAACTTCCTGCTTTATAATCTCTTTATTGAATCAACCGCTGATTAAATCGATGAATCCTCACCCCTTTCTTTGAACCCGCCTGGTAAATATGTACCCTGCATAAGATAAAAGATTTATTTTTATAGCATGAAAGGGTGTCCAATACAGGCAATGCTCAGTTCCGACAAGGACTGCAACCAGAAACTGGGAGTCGCAAAAGACATCCTGGACCTGCTCAATGGCAAATGGAAAATGGAAGTGATCCTCCTGCTACTGCAATATGACAAACGCCGTTTTAAGGATTTACAGACCGAAATACCAGGTGGGGTTTCTGCCAAGGTATTATCATCAGTGCTGAAAGATCTGGAAGAACATCATATTGTACATCGCAGTATGGATGATGTCACAGTGGAGTACGAACTGACTGCCTATGGACGGTCAATGCGGGAGGTGATATCGAACCTGGTAGAACTGGGATTAGCACACAGAAAAGAAGTCATTGGGAAATAGTATTTTGTACCCGCTCCCTGATAAATTCCATCTCTTCCGGTGTCAGCAAACTTTTATCAAACAAAGTACCATTCGTTCTGGATGTCTTCAAAAAAAGCAGGTGTTTCATCACCGTCACCTTCCGGATGGCAGACCATTTCAACTCCGTTTTGAAATCCACTCCCTGAATCAGTATCGTCTCATCTGAAAATGTATATTGCATAGGTGCATACACATACTTTTTAACACCCGGTTTCTTCAGGTTCAGAAAGATCATTAAGTTAGGGAAGACAATGCTGAAAATGACATAGTAAAACTCGAATGAGGGAATACTGGCAGTACCCTGAATAATGCGGGAAAGAAAGTATAACGCAATGAGATGTATGAGAATGATGGCAGGCTTTTTATAATATTGACCGTAGAGGAATTTTATATAGTGTGCAGGAGATATTTTTGACGTATGCGTAAAAGACATTATTAGAATTATTTCAATAAAGGTAGCCAATTATGACAAATGAAACCCCGGAATTCTGGGAAAAGAGTTTTACCGAAAAGCAGGAGATGTGGGGCTTTGAGCCTGCCAAATCAGCTATCTTAACAAAGGACTTCTTCCTGCGGCATGGTGTGAGGAACGTGCTTGTACCAGGGTTTGGCTATGGCCGGAATGCGCAGGTGCTAAGAGAGAACGGGATGAAAGTAACAGGGATTGAAATCTCTCAAACTGCCATTAAAATGGCCCGGAAACATTATGGAAATGAGATGATGATCTATCATGGTTCTGTAACCGACATGCCATTTGATTATGAAAAATATGAGGGGATCTTTTGTTATGCACTCATTCATTTGCTGGATGCTCCTGAACGGCAGAAACTGATCAGGGATTGTTATGCACAGCTGCATACAGGGGGCTATATGGTGTTCACCGTTATATCGAAAGCCGCCCCTACTTATGGAACAGGCACCCTGCTCAGTAAGGACCGTTACGAAATGTTCGGTGGTGTGAATATGTATTTTTATGACAGGGCGTCTATTCAGGCGGAGTTCGGCAATGCAGGGCTGTTCGAGGTAAGCGAGGTGACAGAGAATTACCCTTTCTTCCTGGTTAAGTGTCAGAAATTATGATTTCCTGCCCCTGATCATACTTAGAAATGCAGGCGTAATACCCAGGTATGCAGCAATTTGTTTCTGTGTAATTCTTTGCTCCAAACCTGGATATTGCCGGCTAAACCGGGCGTATCGTTCTTCTGCTGTCAAAGATAAATTGGCCGTCACCCGCCGTTGATACATATAAAATCCATTCTGGATCAGGATGCGGAAAAAGCGTTCCAGTTTAGGCACTGTGAGATAAAGCGCTTCCAGTTCATCATAAGAGAAAAAGAATACCTCACTATCTTCCAAGGCGCCTATATTATAAAAGGCAGGTTGTTGCCCGGAAAAACTAGCCATATCATTGATCCACCAGTTTTCCGGGCAGAATAATACATTGTGATCTTCGCCTTTGCTATCTGTATGAAATAATCGCAAACATCCTTCATTGACAAAATAGATCTGCCGGCAGATGTCTCCCTCACGCAGGAGGTAGGCGTTTTTCTTTACCTGCCGGGTCTGGAGTTTTGCCAATACAAGATCTGTCTCAGGTTGATCCATAGAGATGTGCATGGCAAAATTGGCGAGGAGCCGCTGGTACATGTTTTCTTTTAAGCAAAAAGATATTAAAAAAAGCTGACAAGGCGGGTGATCTGGAACTGGTCATTGAATTCGAAGTAGTCGAGTCCTTCCCTTGGGCCTTCGGGGAGGGCTACTTTCCAGTAATAACGGCCGCTGTTATGGTGAAATACAGGGCGTTTGATAATGTGGAATTGTCTGCCAGGAAATTTGTTCCAGGAAAATAGCGCCAGGTCTGCAAGCGCTGCTACGCCTTGCACCATGGCATGGCCGGGATCGGTATAAATGGCTTCCGGTGCCCAGCAGGAGGCAAAGCCGGCTTTGTACGCATCGAGGTCCGAGGCATTCCAGGTACTCACATATTGCGCTATCATCGTTTCAACTGATGGAATCATGAGATGAAGTTTTTGTTAGGGCAAAGAACGGGAGTATGGGGAGGGAAAATGTTTAAGTAGTTGAATGGTTATGTTGGAAAAGTAGATTTACACGAGAAGATCTTCAATTTTTCCATGAGCCATACTATAAGCATGGTGTTCCGTAAATTCAATAGGTATATTAGTCAATGAATCATGTACATCTGCTACAAGAGGAATGGGATCGCCAATGTGAATAAACCTTTGATAAATAACCTGGTCATGCATGCCATAGCCCGTAATGATTTCAAAATCATCCGTTGGTTCTATCTCTCCATGGATGTTCACCTGGATAATCGTATCGTCTGTCAACTGAAAAAAATACAATTCTCCATCACCCAGGTCTTCTTTCGCTTTCAGGTATTTGGTGGCCCGTATCGGCAGCACCGTAATCCGGTTTTTCTGCAGGAAACTCCAGATTTCACGATAATGGAAATTGATAAAGAACGTGAGCCAGGTACCCATGGCCAGGAAGAAGATGATACCCTGCCAGGCTTGTGTCATCAAACCTATCAAAGCACCCAGTAGTGGCCAGATAGCTATTCTGCACCAGTTCCTGTGTCTTATTTTGCCTTTAAAATAGGCAGCTTCCTGTTCATTTAATGGCCGCTCATATGTCATTTTACATCCATAATTTCTTTGATGGCTTCATGCAGATCTTCGTTTTTGATCCGCTGAATAACCTGCGTTTCATAACGCCGGTCTTTCCGCCTCAAAGCTATCAAAGCTTGCGCATAGTACAAGTGTGATTCATATCGCATTTTAGCAAGATTAGAATCAATCTCGTCAATGATCTCAACTGGCAATTTCCCATCCATATAGAACCTTGTCAATATTTCAAGCGCACTGGCCTGGGTCCAATCATATTCACCATAGGCCACCTCTTTCAGCATAGGAACCGCAGCGATCCCAATGTGATAGATGAGCTCAAAAATGGTGTACTGGCAAGCTGATAGCCAGCCTGAAAGCCCAAGGGATGCCTTGTCTACATTTTCCGGAATGGGCAAACCCGCATGAAAACGGCTGCGCAGCAGGGGAAGATCGTTTGATGTAAGCTGTGCTGCGAACTTTTTAGTTTGCTCAAAGAATTGATCAGGGGCAGTGAACATCAACCCGCTTAGATGGGCGATTTCATCGTCAATAACAATGCTGGCGTTCATAGGTATAGGGATTTTACTATGCTAAATATATAAATAATTATAATACTGCGCAAAAAAGCTGCGCAGTCGAAATGGACATTTGGGCATCAAAATTTAGAAATATGAACAAATTTGAACGATTAAAGAGTGAGTTGCTCCAGCATGGAACCGGAAAGATGAAAGCATTTGGCAGCTCGATGCTCCCCATTTTGAAGAGTGGCAGTAACCTGACCTTTGTAAAAGCAGATGTGTATAAGATTGGGGATATCGTGTTCTGTAAGGTGAAAGGCCGGTATATTGATGCGCACAAAGTGATTAAGATAGATGCGCACAAAGGTTACCTGATTGCAAATAACCACGGGCATGAGAATGGATGGACCAGGATTGTCTACGGAAAAGTTGTGCAGGGAGAATACCAGCACCGGGTGATTTATCGCAATGAGTGATCAATCACCTGGTACCATCAGCATTATACTTCTTCTTTGTTAATCCATTTTCCTACTACCGGCGGCACATAGTTCCTCATCTTCTCCAACAAGGTATCAATATCATCACTTATCAAGAGCATATCCCGGTTGACCTCCTTCAAAAAACCTTTCTCCACCATCGTCTCCACCAGGGTGATCATTGCATCGTAATACCCGTTTATATTCAGTATGCCAATCGGTTTCTTATGCAGGCCCAACTGTGCCCAGGTCAGCATTTCAAAAAACTCTTCCATCGTTCCATAGCCCCCCGGTAATGTTATCACCCCCTCACACAGTTCATTCATCCGCATTTTCCTGGTATGCATGCTATCTACAATCAGGAGTTCTGTCAAACCTGTATGGGCTATTTCCTTTGATTTTAAAAAATCAGGGATCACTCCAATTACTGTTCCTCCTGCTGACAGCGCACCATCTGCTACTGCTCCCATCAAGCCTACTTTTGCACCCCCATATACAAGTCCGATTTTATTTTCTCCAAGGGTCTTACCAAGCTGAAAGGCTTGTTCCATAAATACATTGTCAGTACCATTGCTGGAGCCACAAAAGACAGTTATACTTTTCATTGTTTGGATGGGTTTGATATGCAAAGGTAGCAAATCTCATTGTTGTAAGCACAGGTGGCACAGTTTCTGCGCATATATAGTATAGGACCGGGTTTACTGAAACCAGTAATAATCTTTACCACTATGCAACGTCTCTTTTTTCTAGCCACCATTATCTTTTCATTACCAGTATTTGCTCAGCACACACCACAACTTTTCCAGGTTACCACTGCCGCTACTGCACCCGGACAAACAGTGTTAATAAGAGGGGAATACATGGACCAGGTTGCAAAGATCGAAGTCGGCAGACTTGCAGATGAACGAGTCGATAATACCACTCCCAGCTACGTTTCATTGCCCGCAGCCGATCACCTGCCCGACCCTAAGAGCAGTAAAATCAGTGCCGGCGAAAGAATGATGGCTGTGGATAAAATACAGCAAAACGAACAATCTGTCAAGGTCATTATTCCAGCTGCATTTCAACAAGGCGTGTATTGTGTCCGCATGACAGATAATAAAGGCTCCGTCTCCGGTTTCTATGTCAATGTACCGATTGTGAATTGGGTGATCAGCGATGATGGCTATAATGCTGCCGCTGCGGGCGATGTACTCCGCATTCAGGGAAAGAACCTGTTTCGCAAAGGTGGCAAGGGCCAGGTGATGCTAATAAATGCAGGTAAAACCATTCCCGTAAAAGTAGATAGCGTGTATGATGATTATTCTGTGAAAGTAAGCATCCCCACTACCATTCAGCAAGGCAAATATCAATTGTTTTACCACAATGGATCAGGTGGCAAAACTGCCTGGAGTGCACCCCTCTCCATCAATATTGTGAATAAGGAACTGTGGAAAACCCAGGTGTACAATGTAAAAACATACGGCGCAAAAGGCGATGGATCGCAGGATGATACCGAAGCTTTTAAGAGGACTTTGAGTGCTGCAGGCGATGGTGGTATTGTAAACATCCCCGCTGGGAACTATGTCTTATCAGATGGATTCAACATCCCAACGGGCGTGATGATAAAAGGACAAAAAGGAACGGTATTAAATTTTAAACCTGTCAGTGCACAAACCCTTTTCAGTGGCAGCGATCACTTTGGTATTACAGACCTCAGTATCCAGGCAGGCCGTGCACTCGGCATTATCATGAATAGCGGTAATGGTCATGTGATCCTGGAACGGCTTACTGTGCTACAGGATATTGGCAACGCAGTTTCCGAGCTGGATAGTAAATGGAACAAAACCGGTATCCAGCTAAAAGGGCCTGGTATCAGACTAAGAGATTGTGTGTTTAAATCAGCCGGCATGTTCTCCTTTATTGGTGTCAGCGGATTTATCCAGCGTTGCCGTTTTGAAAAAACAGGGGGCAGTCTAAAGACCTATATGAAGATCCATCCCCAGGGCCTCATCTTCGAAGATTGTCATAAGCAGACTAACGGTTATGGATATGGTGCCACTGTCAATGAAAGTTATGACCTGTACGAAGCCAGGAATATCACGCCATTCAATTATATCAATGACAGGGAAGTGATGACCCTGGATGGTGGCAGTGGCGGCTATTTCGGCAAGGTAGGCAGTGTGAGTGGGAATAGTATTACCCTTGCTGCTGATGGCAAGACCTTTCAGTGGGCGGCCAACAAATGGATTGGTGGTGGCCTCTTCATCATCGATGGCAAAGGCGCCGGTCAGTTCAGGAGAATTGTGAAACATACCATGGATAGGATCGAACTGGATGAGCCATTTTTGGTGCCACCAGATACCGGTTCTGAAATTAGTATCACCACTATCCGTGATCATCTCTACTTTGTAAATAACTCGGCTACCGATGCAGGGGCTTATCAATTCTATGGCTCTGCGCAGAACTGTGTGATTGCAGGATTGAAAATGCAACGCAGTGCAGGCATTGTAGGTAAAGGTTCCTATTTGAATTATGGCAGACAGCCTAACTGGTATATTGATATTGTAAACTGTGAATTGAGCGATGGCACTTATACGCCACAGTTAGATCAGAAAGATCGATTCCGGGGCGAACAACAGATCAATATTATTGGTTCTGGTTATACCGGGCTGAATATTGGTTCATTGGTGAGAGGGAATGTGCTGAGTGGAAAAAGCTATATCCGGGTATCTCCCGGTGGCGAGATCAATGATGTACAGGATGCGATTATAGAAGGCAATAAGGTGAGCGGGGCAAAGAATGGACTAGCCATTTACGGGGTGGGCCGGGTAATCAGCAATTTATTTATACATGACAATCAATTCGGTACGATGGATATTCACAAAGCTTTGAAAGCAGAGGCCTACCAGGTGAGGTAATGTGATAAATTTAATTATTTTTACATACGTGAATTATTTATTCCTATGAAATTATCCTATTTACCCTTTTGCATAACCCTGTTGGGTGCAACGCTTACTTTGTCTACCAGTTGTAAGAAATCATCCGCGGAAGTACCGCCTGATAACAACTATTCAATGGTGGATAGTGTTTTTACTTCCGGTACCCCGGAAGGATCTGCAGCCACTGGTGCTGATGCCGCTGACCTGGTAGACAATACTACGTTTACCAGCACGGTGACTATTAACTTCGGTAGTTCTGTGACGATCAATAATCCGCTCGATGGCAAAGGTGTCATTATCACACAAAACCTGGGCGACATAACCATTACATCTTCTGTAGCCGGTGTGCAATATGAATTGTCAGGTACTACTACGGATGGTTCCGTAAAGATTTATAGTAATAACGATTATAAGGTAAACCTCAATAGTGTGACCATTACGAATAGCGATGGTCCTGCATTGAACCTGCAATCTACTAAGCGTGCCTTCATTGTATTGGGTGCCGGCACAACCAGTACATTGAAAGACGGTGCTGTTTATGCCGCCAGTAACGAAGATCAGAAAGGAACACTCTTTGCTGAGGGGCCAGTGATCTTTAGCGGAGATGGTGTGCTAAGTGTATCTGGTCTATATCAACATGCTATCTGTTCTGATCAGCGGGTGCGCCTTCGTTCCGGTAAGCTATATGCAGATGCTGTGGGTGATGGCATTCATACGGCTAATTTTATTGCAGATGGTGGGTATGCAAAAGTGGGCAACAGTGCAAATGGGATTGTGGTAGAAGGTGGTGCAGCCATTGTAAATGGTGGCAGCCTGGAAGTGGATATCCGCAAATTAGGATTGACTACACTTGCAGTGGAAGGTACTGATCCTTATATCAATATTAATGGCGGTAGTATTTATATCAGGTCTACTTTGGGTAAGGGGCTGCAGAGTGCAGGTGATCTGACGGTTAATAAAGGAAATGTAGATGCATATGTAATTTATAGCAGCGCAACAGCTGATAATCCTGGTGTGAGTGCGAAGAAGAATATTTACATCAATGGTGGTTATGTAGGTTGCAAAGGATATTATGGTTTGCATACCGATGGCAATCTGACGATTACCGGAGGTGCTTTGATTGCGTATTCTTACACCAGCATCGCCTCAGGCATTGATTGTCCTTCAGGAACATTTAAGATCACAGGTGGCAATGTATTGGGTGCTGGTAAAACAACCAGTGTACCCGATGCAAATTCATCTACTGTCAATGCCCTGGTGCTAGGTGGTTCATCAAAGGTGATGCATGTAGGCCGTATTAATAATGGAAAAGAAATCATGACTTTCCAGCCGGATGAATTTTTTTACACCGTGTTATATGCTTCCTCAAAAGTGGTGACAGATGCGCAATGTGATTTGTTTAGAGGAGGAAGTGTGTATGGTAATGTAGGCAGTGATACGGTGGTCGCTACTTATGGTAATTTAGGCGGCTTGTATAAAACAGGCTTATATATCAGTGATGGCAGGATAGCCGATACCTCGTTTAAGGTGAGCAGCCGGATCACAATGGTGGGTGGATTGACTAAATAGTAAGATATCATTTTAATGAAGGCGGCCGCATGCCACTTCCAGCATCCCCCGGTAGTTGCTTACAACAACTGCCGGGGGATTTTTTAATACAAACCCTTTTTAATAATTTGTGCAAGTAAATCCTTGCGCATATATTTGCAAGCAAATGCTTGCTTATTTATGGAAGCCAGAAGAGATGTATTCCAGGCGATAGCGGACCCTACCCGGCGGGAAATCATTCACCTGATTGCCCACGAACCCCGTCATCTCAACGCCATTGCAGAGAATTTTGATGTGAGCAGACAAGCTATTTCCCTGCACATAAAGATCCTGGTAGAATGCGGTCTTATCGAGATCCGGCAACAAGGCAGGGAAAGATACTGCGCAGCCAGGCTGGAGAAATTACAGGAAGTACAGGAATGGATCACTCAGTATGAATCATTCTGGAAAACTAAAATACAGGCACTGAAAAACTTTCTTGAAGACAATTCATCACCCCGTAAATCCAAAAAGAAATGAGCAACCAGGTAATTGTAATTGAAGAAACTTTCAATGCGCCTGTGGAAAAAGTATGGCAGGCCCTTACTGACAAGGAGAAGATGAAACAATGGTATTTTAACCTCGATGATTTTAAAGCAGAACGCGGATTCAAATTTAGTTTTCCCGGCCAGGGCCATAAAGGAGAACAATACATTCATCTCTGCGAAGTAACCATTGCAGTACCCCTGCAGAAATTACAATATAGTTGGCAATACAAGGATTATGAAGGTTATTCCACCGTAACTTTCGAACTGTTTGACGAAGGTGATAAGACAAAATTAAAGTTAACGCACGAAGGTTTGGATAGTTTCCCCAGGCATCCGGACTTCGCTGCAGACAGCTTCAGCCGTGGCTGGACGCACCTCATGACCATCTCCCTGAAGGAGTATTTAGCCTAAGCAAATATTTTTAATTAAAAAAGCGGGCTTTCAACGAAAGTGAAGGCCCGCTTTTTTGTGCCCTTTTATAATTTCCCTTAAAAAATTCCACTTTCATTTGTAGTTTTATTGCCTGTTTTGGGAAGCTACCCCCACTGAGCGTAGCTTTTAAACCAATTGATCTGTGAATAAAAACTATTATATTATCGATTTCGACAGCACTTTTACGCAGGTCGAAGCATTGGATGAGCTGGCGCGCATTTCATTACAGGACCACCCGGATCGGGAGGCTATCTACAAAAAGATTGAAGATCTGACTAACCTGGCCATGGAAGGGAAACTCTCATTCAGGGAAAGCCTTTCCGGCAGGGTAAAGCTCCTGGAAGCCAGCAGAGAGCATCTGGCATTGCTGATCAAACACCTGAAAAAACAGGTTTCCGTCTCTTTCTCCAGGAACAAAAAGTTCTTCAAACACCATGCAGACGATGTATTGATCGTATCCGGTGGCTTCAAGGAGTTCATCACCCCGGTAGTGCTCCCTTATCATATCAAAAAAGAGAATATATACGCTAATACTTTTGTGTTCGATGCTGATGGTAAAATCATCGGTTTTGACGAAACCAACCCCCTTTCTGACGAAGGTGGTAAGGTAAAACTCCTGAAGGACATGCAATTAGCCGGCGATATCTATGGTATTGGCGACGGGCATTCTGACTTCCAGCTGAAGGAGTTTGGCATGATCAAGAAGTTCTTTGCATTTACAGAGAATATTAAGAGAAAGGCAGTTGCAGAGAAAGCAGACCATGTGACACCGAGTTTTGATGAATTCCTGTATGTGAATAACTTACCGAGTGCGCTCTCCTATCCTAAGAACAGGATTACCTGTGTGGTACTGGGTGAAGCAGATCAGGAGGCGGTTCACTTCCTGAAGAAAGATGGTTTTGCCATAGAGACCTCCCCGGAGGCAATTGCTGATGCAGGTATTCTTTTACTGGCAGCAGGCACCAAAGTGGATGTCGCATTGCTGGAACAGGCCCCTAAGCTGAAAGTAATTGGTTACCTGGGCAATGGTAAGGACATGATCGATTATGATGCCTGCACCATCCGCGGTGTCGTTGTATTTGATAACCTGAAGAAGCCATTGTCTGTCGCAAAAAGAGTAGCGAAATTTATCAACAACGGAGATACTTTCAAGAGCAGTAATTTCCCATACCTGCAATTGCCGGAAGTGGAGAATGCACATCGCCTGATTGGTATTCATCGCAATGCACCTGGTATGATTGCGAAAGTGAACCAGGTATTTGCAGAGAGAGGTATTAATATCATCAGCCAGTTCCTGATGACGAACAACCAGATCGGTTATGTGATCACGGATGTAACTGCGGAATATGACAAGCAGGTACTAAAAGGATTGAAAGAAATAGAAGGAACGATAAAGTTCAGATACCTGTATTAATCAAAGAAAATTGCTTTTATATAAGATGCTTCTGCCATTAGGTGGAAGCATTTTTTTTACCCCAAATATAGTACTGTTGCCCTTCCCGCACGACTACTGAGCAAACTCTTAATAACCATTCCTTAAAAAACCAAATGAATGAAAACAAAACAAATGATAAGAGCAGGAATACTATCCTGTCTGTTACTTATCGCCTCATTTTTATCCCAGGCACAGTTTAGAGTAATCGGCTACATGCCTTCCTGGCAAGGCGATGTGAATGCTGTTCAGTACAGCAAACTCACTCACATCAACTATGCATTCCTCCTGCCTACGGCTACAGGTGGATTACAAGCCATTGATGGTGCTTCTAAATTGCAGAGCCTTGTATCACTGGCACATGCCAATAATGTAAAGGTACTCATCTCTGTCGGCGGCTGGAACAATGGTGATGACAGTGGTTTTGAATCACTGGCGGGCAACAGTACTTACCGTTCTAACTTCGTTACGAACATGATGAACTTCGTGAGCCAGTACAACCTGGATGGCGTGGACATTGACTGGGAGTATCCGGATGCAGGAACGTCTGCGAACAACTATGTATCCCTCATGACAGCCCTTGCCACTTCTTTGCATGCACAGGGTAAATTACTCACTGCCGCTGTAGTAGGTACAGGTGGCGATGGTGTACTGAGCAGCGTATTTTCACAGGTAGATTTTCTGAACCTGATGGCGTATGATTATAATAATTATGATCACTCTACCTATACCTATGCTTCTCAATCTATATCTTACTGGAAAGGCAAAGGCCTGCCTGCATCCAAATGTGTATTAGGTGTGCCTTTCTATGGCCGTCCTTCATGGGAAAGCTATGCTGCGCTGATCGCAAGAGGTGCCAGCCCTTATGCAGATACATATAATGGTGTGGGGTATAATGGTATTACTACCATGAAGAGTAAAGTAGACCTGGCTTATGACCAGGGTAGTGGTATCATGATCTGGGAACTGACCCAGGATGCAACAGGTACTTATTCACTGCTGTCAGCTATTCATGATGAAGTAGTTGTAAAAACTGGAGGTAGCGGTAACCAGTCACCAACCGTGAGCATTTCTTCTCCGGCAAACAATGCAACATTTACCGCAGGTGCAACTATCTCCATTACAGCTACCGCAGCAGATGCAGATGGTAGTGTGGCAAAAGTTGAATTCTACAATGGCGCTACCTTGTTAGGTACAGCAACGGCTACTCCTTATACTTATAGCTGGGCAGGCGTAGCAGCAGGTACTTATTCCCTGACTGCAAAAGCGACTGATAACAAAGGTGCAACAACCACCAGTTCAACAGTGACCATCGTAGTAGGTGGTGGCAGCAATACCGGCAATTGCGCGGGTGTAGCTACCTGGACGGCAGCAGGTGTTTACCTGGGTGGTGCACAGGTGGTGTATAACAATAAATTGTATACAGCTAAATGGTGGACACAGAATGAACAACCCGATACGCATACAGGTGATGGCCAGGTATGGGCTTATGTAAGTGATTGTGGTTCTTCAACAGGTACTAATAAGGCACCTACCGTAAGCATTTCTTCACCAGCAGGTGGGGCTGCTTATACAGCTCCTGCATCCGTGAGTATGACTGCTACAGCTGCGGATTCCGATGGTTCTATTACAAAAGTTGAATTCTATAACGGCGCTACCTTATTGGGTACTGCTACTTCTTCTCCTTATACCTATAGCTGGACAAGCGTAGCTGCAGGAACTTATTCCCTGACCGCAAAAGCAACGGATAACGGTGGTGCCTCTACTACAAGTAGTGCTGTGAGCATTACAGTGTCAGGTTCTTCCAACAATGGTGGTAATTGCGCGGGTGTGGCTACTTATCAGCCTTATCCTGCTGTGTACAATGCAGGTGATAAGGTCGTCTATAATGGTAACCTGTATGTATCACTGGCAAATGGATTGTATAATGTTACACCGGGTACAGCAGATTATTGGTGGCAGCCACTGGGTGCTTGTAGCAGCAGTGCAAAAGTAGCGGCGCTGGCGGCTACAGCTGCAGCAACGAACGATGCGGTGCCTGTGGCAGTGTATCCTAACCCGGCTACGGGTGGCACCTTGCAGGTGAAAGTAGGGGCGAAAGCTGGTGAACAGCTGGTGCTGGAATTGTGGAGTGTGGATGGAAACGGACCGGTGGTGAGAAAGGTGTATACAGCAGGTGCAAAAGGTGCGCAAATGATTAGTGTGGATATTAGTAAGGTGCCGGTAGGTACCTGGATAGTGAAGATTGCTAACGCTGTGGGTACGCGTAAAGAAAGTGTGAAACTGATACGGATGTAATCGTAATTGACAAAACCTAAAAGCGCTTTTGCTGTAATGGCAAAAGCGCTTTTTTTATGATCTATGAATTGCCAGGTATGAAAAAGTGATCCTGGCTATTTACCAGATCTTTATCCGCTTCCCTTCCTCCAAATACATCTTATCCCCCGGCTGCACATGAAACGCCGTATAAAAAGCTGCTATGTTCATCAATGGCCCATTCACTCTCCACATAGGCGGTGAATGCGGATCATTATTCACCCAATACCTCATATACTCATCCTTCATCTTTACCCGCCAGATCCTGGCTATTGAAAAGAAGAACCGCTGATCAGGTGTAAAGCCACCAATCTTCGTCGTATCCTGCCCCTGCTTCGTCATTTTAAAAGCATCATACGCTACAGCAATTCCGCTGAGATCCGCTGTATTCTCCCCTACTGTAAGTGCCCCTTTTACATGCATGCTATCCAATACGGTGAACTGGCTGTAAAGATCAACCACCTGTTGTGTTTTAGCTTTGAACTTTGCATAGTCTTCCGCTGTCCACCAGCTTTTTACATTACCATTTTTATCAAACTGTGCGCCCTGGTCATCAAATGTATGCGTCATCTCATGTCCTATTACCATACCGATACCACCATAGTTCAGTGCATCATCTGCATTATTATCAAAATATGGCGGCTGTAAAATGCCGGCAGGGAATACAATCTCATTTGCATACGGATTGTTATAAGCCGTTACAGTGGAAGGTGTAGTGAACCACTCTGTTTTATCCACCGGCTTTCCAAGTTTGCCGAGATTGTATTGGAAATTGTTCGCCGCCGCAGATACTACATTCTCAAAATACTTACCCTTCACGATGCTCACATTTTTATAATCCCTCCACTTATCAGGATACCCGATCTTTTTAGTGATCGCAAATAATTTCTCTTTAGCTTTTTGCTTCGTGCTATCGCTCATCCAGTCAAGATGATCTACGCGGTTAGAAAACGCTTTCTGCAGGTTATTCACCAATTCCAGCATACGGGTTTTCGCTGACTCCGGAAAATAGAGCTTTGTGTATAACTGCCCTAATGCCATACCAAGATAAGTATCTACCACACCAGACATACTCTCACCACGAGTTTTTTGCACCGCCTGCCCGGTAAGGGCTTTGTTGTATGCAAAAGCTACATCTACGAAAGGTTTGCTCAGGTAATCTGCATAACTGCTAATGTAATTTATGCTCAGGTATAATTTCCAATCCTCCAGCGGAACCGTTTTGAGCAAGGTATTCAGTTTTTCATAATACCCCGGCTGTGCTACATCCAGTGAATCGAAAGAAGCACCCAGGTGTTGAAAATAACTCGCCCATCCTATATTAGGTTGCTGCTTATTTAAATCCGTCAGCGCTATTTTATGGAAATTGTTTTTGATATCCCGCAATTCAATATTCGTCTTATGCGCCGTCGCCAATTGCTTTTGAATATTATAAACAAGTAATGCATTTTTCTCCGCTAAAGCCGCCTCAGTTCCAGTCAATGTAAACAACTCAGTAATACATTTTTTATACGCCTGTTGTATAGCAAGGGTTGCAGTATCCGTTTTAAAATAATAATCCCTATCAGGCATACCAATACCAGTCTGGTAAAGATGCCCTATATTCATACTACTATTATCCTGATCCGCTGAAACCTGAAATTCAATCAGAGATGAGTTGGACAATTTGGTTTGTTCTGCTATAAAAACAAGCATCTCCGAAACACTGCCAATCGCATTTATCTTTGACAAACCCGCTTTCAGTGGCTCAAAACCCCGCTGATTGATCGTATTCGTATCCATTCCTGATGCATAGAAATCTCCGATCTTTTGCTCCAGACTTCCAGCAGGATTACTACTTTTTGATACACTATCAAGTATCCCCTGCAACTTCAATCGTTGCTGATAGTTCATAAACCGATACGCACCTACACCGGATTGACTGGGTGGTATCTGCGCAGTATCGTACCATTTTAGATTTACATAATTATAGAAATCATCTCCTGGCTTGATGGTCGAGTCAATCCCTTCAATAGCAATAAAGGGCTTTTCATTGACCCGGTTCTGGCAGGCAACAAAAAAAGCCAGAACAATGGGTAGTAAAAACAATTTTCTCATGTAGATCAGATTTTGGCGAAATTGATGGTTATAGATAATTAAAGATATTATTTCTGACTGAAAAAAAAGGAAGAAGCCTGCAGGCATTATCACCTGCAGGCTTCTTTATCAACTGGATGTTTCTTTCTTATTTATTTATTATACAGCTCTAAAGCTTTCTCTGTTACTTCTTTTTTATCAGGGTATTTATCCCCAATTTCCTGTACTATCCTTGGATGCAAAGGAACCGGTTTAGTCGCATCTTTGGAAAACGGCCCACATAGAAAATAGGTTTTTGAACGCTGACCTTTGTACCTGCAATAAAGCAACAGCACTTCATCCTTCACAGGTACACTATACAAGAATTCAATCCCCACAAGGTTTTCAAACCACAGGAACTTGTTCTCAGCAATGCTGGTTCTGGCCACTATATCCTGTGTAAGTAATGGCTTGATTACATCAATCTGATGATCCCGCTCCAGGTTATTGATCAATTCATGCCCAAATTTTATATTACGTAATACCTTTCCAATAATAGCTGTATCCACTGTAATCCCCTGGTTAATAAGCCCCAGAATGGCTGTGCACTGCATTTGCAGGAAACTATCTGTCACCATCCTTTGAAAACCTCTCACCACATCATCCGGCATACCTGGTGCCGCCAATATATAAGCTGTGCTGCTCAGGGAGTGGAAATAATCATCTATCTCACCAGCGTAAAATTTATCAGCTTCACTATAGAATTTCTTTATCAACACCGGCACCAGTTTTTTTAACCCATATTTAGGCTGTAACCAGATAGAATCATTCCATGAGAAATTGATAAAGGCATTTAGAAATGCAGGATGTTGAATTGCTGTGTCAATAATAGCAGGCATATACCTGTAGTAAAGACTATCATTAAATGGCAGGTCATTACTGAATGCTTCACTTGTAATATCTGTCTTTGCAGCTAAACGGATGAACACCCTTATGGCAGAATCTACAGGTAATCCACTCAATAGATTCAGTAGTTTCAGTTTGGCATCATTGTCTGTTAATGTGGAAAACAGTAGCTCTGCTTCATGAACTACATTATTTTTAGGTACCTCATCCAATGCACGGAAGATATCAACTTTCATTGCTTCACTAATTGCCGTATCACGTATACCATTTAATACAATTGGTATTTCATCTGCATTTGCATGATAGTAAGCAAAGCGTTCGTTCGCCTTCTCAGCAACTTCCTCATCTTTGCTTTTCAGATCCTGTATCAGTATAGCCAGTTTATTATCCTGCAGCGTAGCACCTTCGCGCTTTAATAGCCTAAAGGAACTGAGGAATTGTTGTCCATCACCTGATTTCGCCAGCTCTTCCGGCAGGAATGCCTGAATGATATAAGCCGTTTGACCGGAGATGAATGCTTTTCTATATTCTCTTGTATGATGATCTTTATCCTGTAATTCTACTTCCCAGGCAGGAACGATACCTTTATATGATTTGGTATTGATGACAACCTGATTGGAATCCGGGGTGATGAAGTTTTCTGAAGTATATGCCGGCCCTTTCTGTTCGTATTTTTCAAATGACATAACTGAGATCCTGTACCTGGATTGTGTAGCGGTATCCCATGCTGCATATATCATTCTTTTATCCGGCACAAGATTTTCCCAGCCATTTACCATAGAATTATATCTCAATTTTACCGGCGTCTTCACGGTAAAACTGCTGTCATTGTCAGTAAATGTTTGCCAGGATGCTTTTTTTTGAAATGGTGCCAACTGAAAACTATTAAAGAAGCGCTTTGCATAGCTACTATCAGTACTGTTAGGATGATAAGTACTAATCAATGTAAAGACTGCAGAGCCTCTTTTTATCACATCTTTACGGGAAATCAATCCATCGGCATGTTTGTATTTTACTGTGTACGCAGCTAAACCATTTCTTAGATAGTTAATGGAATCAGTCTTCTGGCAGTTTTCAATAACACTCTTAGGTGGATATAACAGCTCAAATCGTCCATCATCATTTTGTCCGCCAGCTGGAGGAAGATACGTGTTCAGGTAATAGGAAATATGATGTTCATTGTCTACAGCCTTGTAAGTATCTGTATAAGTTGCTTCCCGATATGCAAACCTGTTGCTGGGCATTACCACTGATAAACCGGCCTTAGTAATAGCAAAAGTATCATATACTACCTGTGGTGTATAATCGTAAAACATTACTGAGTTAAAGAACCGGTCACGACTGCTGGTGTCTTTTCCTCCATACATGAATGAAAAAAGCCTGTTATTTACAATGAACATGCGAAGTGCCCATATTCCTTCTTTTGCCCCGGCTGAAGCTGCTATACCAGTATGCCCTTTGAAAGTAATGGGTGTAGTTGCAATAGCGACCCCTTTAAATTTCCGGGTGTAATTGGCAAGGTTGTTTTTAAATATCGTATCCTGTGAAAGGCGCTGGTCCATGATATCCTGGATGGCAACTATACCTCCACTTGAATTATCACCGCCAATATAATATCGCTCGTTAGTCCGTCCATCAGATTTAACCTGTTTAGGATAAAAAGGCAGTTCCACACTAAATCCCTCTTCTTTCTTATTCAGTGTAAACCATGTCATCTTATCCAATTTCTCACGTTCCTGCTTTGCAATTGCTGTCGTAGGTGCATTCACGGCAGTCACCGTATATCCCTGCTGACGCAATTGTTTTACCAAACCTGAAATATGCACACTATCTACTGCTGCGAATACAGATTCAGTTTCGAAATGCTTTGCGAAGTTTACAGCCATCTCTTCATCACGACTTTCCAGGTGCAGATCCGGAGCAGAACCATCCGTCTTCAGATATCCTATTTTAATGAGGAACTCCTTTTTAAATCCAGGCGTGACCGTTTTAGGAAAAAGTAAGTCCAGCTGGTTCTTCACTTTCTCCAAATGATAGGTAGTTTTACCTAGTTTATCCGCTTGCAGAGAAAGCCAGAATTGCGGATATTCATCACCTACCAATGGCAGCAGATTTTCACCCGTGATCCGGGAAGCAATAACCGCCAGGTGTTTAGAATGAAAATCTTCGATATGCTGGTGATTCTTTTCATATACCAGCTTATCGGCAAAGTCGTATTCTTCTTTACTAAGGTAAGCACGTATTGGATTCCCTTCCTCCTCTTCTCCTTCATACTTTGCCCGTCTTATCCCCTCAAAGAGCGAGTCATAATCCACCTCCATTGCAAAGCCCTGCGCTTGCTGTAAAGCAATCAATACCGAATCGTTAAAATTAAAAGCAGCCGGCCCGGTGCTATAGGTAGTACCTAATAAGTATGATGGGTGTGGCGTATGTGGGCCAGTAATACGCCAGAATAGTTGCTGTGACTTTGCTGAGAAGGTTAAAAACAGCAGGAGTAAGGTATGGGTTATCTTCATTGGTATAAAAAATATACCCAAAATTAAGGAATATAAGGCGCAAGTCCGTAATCAGTTTTATAATATGCCTCCGCTTTTTGCACCAGTGAACTCGTATCATTTTTAATAGTAGCCAACACCGTCATTGCCTCCGGTCTTAATGGTGCTACGCGCAGGCTATCGCAGATCCCACATTAGACTGGGCATGGGTTAGCAATGGTATCATCCATGCCGTCAGCAAACAAAAATAGAATTTCGTGTATACTATCGTTTTTTCTCCACGAGTAACACGGTCAGTATACCTAAAGTATACGCCACAATATCACTCCATGCAAAGCTGGTGCCTATAATAATCCTGGCTGCCCTGTTATGTTGTAACCCAAGCATCCCCACCAGGTTAAAATATTGCCCCATCTCAATCAGGTAAGAAAAGATTAGCACCCCTGCGGCAACAGGCTTTACCGGTGCCTGGTAAATACTTCTCACCACGCAATAAATAAAAATAACAACGAGATAATCACCTACATATGGGCGGATGAAGGAGTCGTGTACATATAGGGCTATCAATACCTCTGTAATAAAAAGTGCCAGGGCCAGCAAAAAATACTTTAAACTAAACTTTAACATGAGTGCTAAGATAGGAATATAATTGAGGGGAATCAAACTACAACTTTTGAATTTAATTAGGCAGGCGGGGCTTGGGTGATTTTTAAAAATGGAAAATTTAAACTGGTACACAACTACATTACCCAACAAGTCTAACAAATGAAATTTCGTAACTTCATTAAAAATAACGGAAATTATGAGAGCATTCTTAGGTATGGGCCTTTTAGGATCAAATTTCACGAAGGCTTTAATTAACAAAGGAGAGCAGGTACAGGTATGGAACAGAACCACTTCAAGAGCTACCGCACTGGAAGCTTTTGGCGCAAAGGCTTTTACCAATGTGGCAGATGCTGTGAAGGGTGCTGATTATGTACATATAGTCGTAAAAGATGACGCAGCTGTGAATGAAGTACTGGCCGCCGCTGCACCGGGATTTAAACCAGGCACCGTGATCATTGATCATACTACCACTACCGTAGAAGGTGCGGTGGCACGTACTAAAGAATGGAAAGACAAAGGTTTTACTTACCTGCACGCACCTGTGTTCATGGGCCCTGGCAATGCACTCGATAGCTCTGGCTATATGCTCGTATCAGGTGATCAGGCTGTTGTGAATAAACTGGAGCCCGTGTTAGCTCCGATGACGGGTAAGCTGCTGAACTTTGGCGAAGAAACCGGGAAAGCCGCTGCGATGAAGCTGGTGGGTAATTCATTTTTAATATGCCTGACCGCGGGCCTCACGGATATGCTGTCAGTAGGCAAGGCACTGGGTGTAAATGGAGATGATATCCTGACCCTGCTGGCAGACTGGAATCCTGGTATGGGTGTCACTTCCCGCTTAAAGAGGATCTTGTCTGCACCTTACGACGATCCATCATGGGAACTGAATATGGCAAGAAAAGATGCAGGCATCTTTATCGATAGCACCGCTAAAGCTGGTACGAATCTGAACGTGATACCTGTAGTAGCACAAGTGATGGATGAGTGGATCGCAAAAGGATTTGGAAATAAAGACTGGACGGTGATCAGCAAAGATGTTGTATGATAATAAGGATTTTTATAATAATGAAGAAGCCTGCATTGAACAAATGCAGGCTTCTTTATTTAGTGAACAGGATAAGGCCCCTCGGAAAAAGACTCGCTGTGATAACCTTTCGCCCCTATCACATCAGCCAGTTTACTTTTGATGCTTTGACCCTGTTTTAGTTTTTGCAGCAGAGCACCAAAATCATGTTGTGGTTGCCAATGCAATTCCCTACGCGCTTTCTCATTCACGTATACGCGGTCTATATATGGCAGGAACTGCCAGTTATGCTGCGCAAAGATACCCGCCGCCTCCGGGTATATTCCTTGTATTACCTGCGGTGCATGTGCTCTTAATAAAGGCAGATCTGCTGTTGTAAAAGGCGTCGTTGCACTAATAATATATTTCCCAAAACCAATCTCCTGTGCACGATGCATGGCTGCAATATGCGCAGACACCACATCCTCCACATCTACACGACGATACAGGTATTCCAGTGCTTTAAGATTATCATCTGCAAATGCATCACGCATCCCTTTATTATCATCCTGTTCCGGAAAGAAACGGGAAGTACGCAAAATAAGTACGGGTAATTTTTGATTACGGTAAAAAAGCTGGCAAAGATCCTCTGCAGCAGTTTTCGTAACCCCATAAATGTTCTTGGGTTGCGGTGCTACTTCTTCTGTGATCCAGGCTGCCGGCTCTCCCGGAGGGGGAATCAAGGCATCGCCAAATACACTGGTCGTACTGGTGAAGATGAATGCCTTTACCTTGTTGGCACTCGCCGCTTCCAGCAATTGCAAAGTACCTGTGATATTAGTATCAATGAACTCCTGGCGGGAATGCGTGCCAACATGAGGCTTATGTAGCGTAGCTGTATGTAACACAATATCCACACCTTTCATACATTCCTGTATAAGTACAGGATTGGCAATACTACCCGTATGCGTAGTGAATGAAGAAGCCTGTATATCTATAGAAACAATGTCATGACCCTGCGGAGCAAGGGTTCTTACCAATGCTTCGCCAAGATGTCCGGTGCTGCCAGTGATGAGTATTTTCATAAATTCATTTGAGAATGTAAATTTACCTTAGGTAAAACTTAATCGCAGGACATTTGTCCCAATTTACAACATGATTCAAACAAACCTTGACTTATTACAACTGATCCACAATATGCTGCCTGCGGCAGGAGCTGCCATCACCATCCGGCAATTTGATGCCGGCCAACGCTTTATATTCCAGGAGCAGGAGATCCTGCAGGTATATATTATTAAATCGGGCCTGGTGAAACCATTGATCACGGAAGAGAATGGCAAGGAATATATCTTGGAATTCCTGGGAGAAGGAGAAATGCTGGGAGAGGTAGAAGCCATCCGGGGCACTAAGACAGTCTGCAGCGTAGATGCGGTGACCCCTGTTGTGTTATACGCAATGGGGGTTGGCCAATTTCAATACTTTTTACAAACCATACCTGCTTTCAATACACTCGTACTGCGCTTGCTGGCTACACGGGTAGCGAATTCTTCGGTGAAGATGGCCCGTCAGCAATTATATACCATGGCAGAATTACTCCCCCAATTACAGAAAATGCTGGCTGCACAGCAGATTGAATTTACAAAACAAGACCTCGCAGGGTATATGGGCATCAGTGTAAGAAGTTTGAACAGGTTGCTGAAAGGAGAATGAACCTTATAACAAACAAATCTGAGCTTTAGAACAAAACAGCATACCCCCTTCCCGTCCTACCTTTGATCTATCAAAATATCAATTATGAAAACGATAGATAAAATTTATATCAACGGAGCCTTTGTTACTCCTCACGGACAGGAAATGTTTGACCTGATCAATCCGGCTACCAACCAACTCATCGGCCAGGTAAGACTCGGTGACGAAACCGATGCACAATTAGCCATTGCCAGCGCAAAGGAAGCGTTTAAAACCTTTTCACAATCTTCCCGGACTACCCGGATTAAATATTTACAAAAACTACACGACGCGCTGCACAAAAGGATCGATGACCTCAGCGCTGCAACTATTGAAGAATATGGCGCACCGGTATCCCGTGCTAAAGCAAGTACCGAAATGGCGCTGGCAGCATTCCTCCATGCACAGGAAGTATTGTATGATTTCGAATTTGAACGCAAAGCAGGTCGTTCCCAGGTAAGAATGGAACCCCTGGGAGTAGTCGGCATCATTACCCCATGGAATGCAAATGCAAATTACATTTGTGGTAAGTTAGCCACTGCGATATCCGCAGGTTGTACAGTAGTGATCAAGCCTAGTGAAATGAGTGCCCTGCAAACACAGGTAGTATTGGAAGCCTTTCATGAAGCGGGATTGCCTGCAGGCATCTTCAATATTGTAAATGGTTTGGGAAATGTAGTGGGTGCTGAACTAACCCGTCATCCGGATGTAGCCAAGATCTCCTTTACCGGATCTACTGCTGTCGGCAAGACCATTGCCAGAGCCGCGGTGGATACTATGAAGAGAGTAACACTGGAACTGGGTGGCAAGTCTCCGAATATTATCCTGGATGATGCCGATCTGAGCACCGCCATTCCTATGGCAGTTGCCGCAGGTTTTATGAATAGTGGGCAGGCATGCATCGCAGGTACAAGATTGTTAGTACCGGAAACACGTTTTGATGAAGTGAAGGAATTATTGAAACACGCCGTAGCAGCTACAAAAGTTGGTGACCCTACAGATGCCAATACCGCCATCGGCCCTATGGTCAGTGTAAAACAATATGAACGTGTGCAAAGTTATATTCAATCAGGCATAGAACAGGGTGCCGAAGTATTGGCTGGTGGTCCTGGTCATCCTGAAGGATTAGAGGGTGGTAACTTTGTAAAGCCTACCGTGTTTGCTAATGTAACACCTGATATGAAGATTGCGAGAGAAGAGATCTTTGGACCTGTGATTTCTGTATTGACATACAAAACAGAGGAAGAAGCGATCGCCATGGCGAATGATACCACTTACGGACTGGCAGCATATGTAAGCAGTACAAATGAAGCGCGGGCCTGGAAAGTGGCTGAGCAGATAGTAGCTGGCAGAGTAATGGTGAATAGTTTGCAACATGATCCCATGGCACCATTTGGTGGGTTTAAACAATCAGGGATCGGCAGGGAATATGGTACCTTTGGATTGGAAGAATACGTAGAACCTAAGACGATCATCAAAGGATAATATACAAACCGGCAGGGATGTGTAAGCCCTGCTGGTCTTAATGATAGCGTATGTTAGAAAAGGATAGAATACTGGTATCCTGTTATCACCAGGTAAGCAGGGAAGGCGAGAATTTCATCGGGGAGCATGTACTGGGGTACGTGGTTGCCGGTACCCAGGATGTGTTTCTGGATGGTAAGCATTATGCATTTAAAGCAGGCGATTTCCGCTTCTTTGCCAGGAACCAGTTAGCCAAGTTCGTCAAGATCCCCCCTGCTACTGGCGGCGATTTTAAGACTGTAGGTATTAGAATGGACCAGGAACTGCTGCATAGCTTAAGCCAGGAAACAGGTGTAAAAGCAGATGGTATTTTTAAGGGTGAAAGGAATTTTCATTTACCGGAGCATAAATTATTGACGCACTACAGGGATTCATTGCAGCCTTATATAGATGGCCAGGGTGTACATAGCCCTATATTGACGATGATGAAAGTGAAGGAAGCAGCCATGTTGTTATTGCAATTAAAACCTGAGCTGAAGAATTTGTTATTTGATTTTAGTGCACCGGGAAAGATCGACCTGGAAGCCTATATGAATGAGCATTATAAATTCAATGTGGATATCAGCCGGTTTGCGTACCTGACAGGGAGGAGTCTGGCGACATTTAAAAGAGATTTTGAAAAGGTATTTCATACCACACCGGGTAAGTGGCTACAGCAGAAGAGACTGGAAGATGCTTATTATCTGATAAAAGAAAAGGGTTGGAAGTCTACAGATGTATACCTGGAAGTAGGGTTTAAGGATCTCTCGCATTTTTCATTTGTGTTTAAGAAAGCATATGGTGTGGCTCCATCCAGGGTGAGCGCGTGAATAAATTATTTACATTTATCTCATGGGAACACAAAACAATAAGAAAAGAACCTATCTCCTGGAGAGATCAAACGTGCTGTAAAAGAATGGCAGGGCGATTATATGAGAGTATAACAAAGAATATTTGTAAATTTCTCCCATGTTGGATCATACATTCCTGCTCTATGGAGCAAACGGCTATACCGGAGAATTGATAGCCCGCTATGCGGCAGACTTCGGCCTGCAACCTATCCTTGCCGGCAGAAATAAACAGGCACTGGACAAACTGGGTGCTGAGTTGAACCTCCCTGTGAAAGTTTTTGCATTGGATGATCAACCTGCTATGCAGCAGGCATTACAGGAGGTCAGCGTGGTGGTAAATGCCGCCGGGCCCTATGATTTTACGGCTAAGCAATTAGTAGAAGCCTGTATTGCTGAAGGCCGTCATTACCTCGATCTGAATGGCGATGCCATCATCTATGACATGATCCGTACCTACGATAATGCTGCAAAGGAAAAAGGTGTTATGCTCCTGCCTGGCGCCGGTTATGATGTAGTACCTACTGATTGCCTGGCATTATGGCTCAAACAACAAATGCCGGATGCCCGTTCCTTAAAGATCGCATTTGCAGTACTGAACAGTGCCTTGTCAAGAGGAACGGCGATTAATACCGTGCTCAAATTAGGCTTGCCGGGTTTATCCAGGATTGATGGAAAATTAGTGGAAGAACCTGTTGGTAAAAGAGGGATGTATGTGCAGTTCCCGGGCTTGCATAAAAAGATCTTTACAATGAGCCTGCCATGGGGTGACCTGAGTACTGCTTATGTTTCCACAGGTATCCCGAATATAGCAACCTATATCAATATCAATAAGGCGGCGTGGTACTTCCTGAAAGGACAGGCTGCTTATAACTGGTTGTTGAAAACTAAACTGGTACGTGGCATTGCAAATAGCATTGTCAAAATGCAATCACCAGGTCCGGATAAGGCCACCCGCGATAAAACAAATGCATTGATCTGGGCACAGGTGAGTAACGCCAACGGGGATACGCTCACTGCTAATATGGTGGTGCCGGAGGCGTATACATTGACAGCACTGACCGCATTGCTGATTACAAAGAAGATCCTGAATAAAGATTATAAAGCCGGTTATCAGACACCAGCCACTGCTTATGGTACTGAATTGATTATGGAGATAGCGGGGGTGCAAAGAGAGATCATTGCATATTTAAATTGAAGATTTACAATAAGCTACAATACCCTGCTTTTCCATCAGTTTACATTTTTCCTTAACTTAGGGCTGGAAGAACACCACCTACAACCATGAAACACATATCTATATTAATCCCCAGAGGTGCCGCGTCCCTGGGCTGTATTGAAGGCGCACACAAAATGTTTTTTAATGTAAATCGTTTCCTCATCGAACGGGGCGATGAACCCTTATTCACCATCCAGTTTGTGGGCATGACCCATGATGCATTGGTATATGATGGATTTGCTAAAGTAAGCCCGGACCTGAGTATCCAGGATAATTTCAATACTGACCTGATCATTATTCCTGCAGTAAACGGGGATATGGATAATGTCATTGCTGCCAACAGCGATTTCTTTCCATGGATCAGGGCGCAGTATGAACGTGGTGCTGAAGTCTCGAGTCTGTGCGTAGGTGCATTTCTGCTGGCAGCTACGGGTTTGCTGGCGGGTAAAAAATGTAGTACGCACTGGCAGTCAGTTCCCCTGTTCAGGAAAATGTTCCCGGATGTAGAAATGGTCTCTGACAGGATCATCACCGATGAGAATGGCATCTATTCCAGTGGAGGAGCCAATTCATTCTGGAATCTGCTCCTGTACCTGGTGGAAAAATATACCGACCGGGAAATGGCGATCTTTTGTGCGAAATTCTTTGCCATTGAAATTGACAGGTTCAGCCAGTCACCCTTTATTATGTTCCGCGGGCAGCGGGATCATCAGGATGATGAAATTAAACGGGCACAGGATTTCATTGAGCAAAATTTCCAGGAGAGGATTTCGGTAGATCAGTTAGCTGCCCTGTGTACCATGGGAAGGCGGAGTTTTGAAAGGCGATTTAAGAAAGCGACGAGTAATACGGTATCTGAATATATTCAGAGAGTCAAAATAGAGGCCGCAAAGAAAGGATTTGAGACCAGCAGGAAGAATATCAATGAGGTGATGTGCGAGGTGGGATATGCGGATAATAAGGCGTTTAGAACGGTGTTTAAGCGGAAAACGGGCTTGTCGCCGGTGGAGTATCGGAATAAGTATAACAAAGAAGCAATTGCAGTATAAGCTATTTCAGGAGGGGAGCTTGTATCAAAAGTAAAGTTACCCGGATTTAATCCGGATACCCGGCGCAGAAAAATTGTGTTTATGAAATGTTTAATGCCTCCAGATTACTTTTAAAACAAGCTCCTCTTTTAAATTTATTTATTCAGGATCAATCCTTTGTTTTCACCACCAGGCCTTCACCCGGCACCCATTTATCATATTCCATTTGTTTGGCAATCTGCATTGCGGCATCATGCCCTCTCAGTTTTTCAACAAGGTGCAGTGCCCCATCAATTCCAGCAGAAATCCCTGCAGTCGTCAACACATTTCCATCCTCCACAAATCTTTTGTCTGCCAGTACGGTGCTATTAGGCAATGCTTTCCGCAGGTTTTCAATACTATTGTGGAAAGTGGTCACAGTTTTATGATCCAGGATGCCTGCCTTGCCTAGAATGAAGGCACCTGTACATACAGACATAAAATACTTCGTATCCGGTATCCTGGATTGAATCCATTTAATCACTTCGGGGTCATTGGATGCTACCTCGTCATTGCCGCCGAAGGTCACGAAGATGTCTGCCGGAGGAGCATTTTCAATGCTATAGGTAGGCAGTACTTTCAGTACCCCCTGTGCATGGAGCGGGGCTGTGGTCTTTGACACGATGGAGATGTTGCAGCCTGCATAGGAGAAAACTTCCAGTGGACCGGCAAAATCCAGTACTTCTATGCCATCATAGAGGTAGAAGCAGACATTCAGTTTTTTGATGTCCTGGTTTTTTTTGATCAGTTGCATGCCGCAATGTGGGCATTTGCCTGCCTGGGTAAAAGTAAGAGTGTCGCAGCTGGGTCCATTGCAGGGTGGGCAAACGTAGGTTTGTGCGCTGGCAAAGGCGGTCAGCAGGGTAAAAAGAAGGATTGAAATGATCCGTTTCATCATGGCGGTATTTTTATGGGGGTAAAGGTAGGGGAGGGAAAAGGGAGTGAGAAGGACAAGAATGGAAAGTATCAGGACATCTTCGACGGCAATTCCCCCGTATACTTCTTCACCATCGACCTCAATTGCACCACACTCTTAAACCCGCATTGCTGCGCTACAATCGTCACTTTGTTCTTCTCTTTCAATAGATTCACCGCTTTTTCCACCCGTAGTTGATCAATATACTGTCCAATCGTAATCCCGGTAGCTGCCTTAAACATCCTGGTGAGGTTCCTGGAACCGGTATGCACCCGGGCTGCCAGCAGATCCAATGATAATTTCTGGTCAAGGTGATGAATAATATAATCCTGTACCTGGTGAATATGATTATTGATATGCCTGCGGTATCGCAGGTAAACGCTTTGCTGTGAATCATCTCCATCTCTTCTGATATACACCACTAATTCCGCCGCCAGTTGCCACGCAAAAGCAGGTCCATGGCGTTCTTCAATAATAAAGAGGGCGAGATCGATCCCTGTGGTGATCCCTGCACTGGTGTAGATATTCCCACTTTTTACAAAGAGCCGGTTGGTAAACACTTTTGTTTCAGGGTACTCATCCTGTAGTCGTTGGGTATATTTCCAGTGAGTGGTGCAGCCCTGTCCATTCAGAACACCGGCAGCAGCGAGTGCAAAAGATCCTGTACATACCGAGCAAAGGGTAGCGCCAATATGAGCAATGTTTATCAGCCAGTTTTTCAGGGCCTGGTTGTCAGCTTTTAACTGGAAACCAGGAATGAAGATAATATCCTCCTGCCGGATGCGAACATCGTTGATGTGTTGGAGTTGGCCTATCATGAGCCCGGAAGAACAGGCTTTTTCAGGTTGGTCAGAAAGGTAGATGATCTCACAAGGATGCCCATATTCCGCTGACTCGTAAAAGACCTGTACTGGCCCCGCGAGATCCAGAATGTGCGTTTGACTGGCGATGAAAAATATGACCCTGTTGAGCATTAGGGTAAAGGTAGCCGTTTTTGTCATAACTTAGAGTTATGAAAACTTTATATCCCTATTTGCTGGCGGCCATGGTGCTGATGTCCGCCTGTAGGAAAACGAGATATTATTCAAGATCACAGATAGTACCTAATATGCTTACGCTGATAGATGCTAATAAAAATGTAGCATTTGCGGCGAGTTTTACATTGGCGTGGAATGAAATGAAGCAACAGGTAGGGGCGCCGATCAATAATAAGGCAAAGGCGGTGAAGTGGATGAATGATAGCCCGGTATCCGGGGATATATTGGGGCCGAAAGAATTTAAGCGGGATGTGCGGATCAAGGGGGCAGAAATTACCATGCTGGTGAATTTTCAGCGGGAATTAGGTTTTGATGTGCCGATGCAACCCTTGAAGGAGCCCTTTACATTTAATGGCAAAGCGGTGAAGGCCTTTGGGATGGTGGACTATGATCCGGAGATAGTTGCAGAAACGCACCTGGTGTATTATAGAGATGAGGATCATTTTGTAATGAGCCTGGATTCGAAGGATAAGTCTTCAGACATTATATTGGCAAAAGGGTTCAATAAAGGAGCACAATTGCATGTCATCCTGCAGCAGATCCAGGGGGCTATCAGGAAGGGAACGAATATAAAAGCATATGCTTCCCTGAAGATCCCGGTATTGAAATTCCAGGAGGAGGAGCATTTTAAAGAGTTGGAAGGGATTGATTTTAAAGCAAAAGGGAAACCTTATAAAATAATGACAGCCCGGCAAAAAACGCTTTTTACATTGGATCAGGAGGGGGCGAGAGTGGTTGATTCTGCAATCATTGAAGCAGTGTCTACGGATTCAGTTGAAGTCATGCGCCCACCCAATCTGGTTTTTGATAAGCCATTTGTGGTGCTGTTACAAAAGAAGAAATCACCATTTCCTTATTTTATGCTAAAAGTGGAGAATGATGAGATCATGGATGCGAACAGGGATTAGATCTTATAAAATTCTGCTTATCTGCTTGTGAATAAGGACATCACTTCAACAAATTGAAAGACACGAAGATGATGGTAATACTGATGCATATTAATGCTGATAGAAAAATGTAATCAGCTACCGTTTCCAGTTTTTCACTCCACATAGGTTTTGAAGAGCGGAGGGAAAGAAACGACAACAAACAACTAGCCATTAATAGCAGAGCTGCTACCCCTGTAATATCATCAATGATGGTGACGTGATTGAATCCCGCAACCTTTATCGATGTCAGTACAATCAGGCAAAACCCTAATAAGTTCGTAGAGGTGTTTAATATATGTGGTGATTTCCGATCCTGGCTCATAGCCAGTAAATTACGACAAAATATTTGTGTTTTTATATTGCCGCAGGCAAAGCCAGACTTCCATTTTCCCCGGCCCTATCTATGTGAATTTTGTTTTAATAGATTTTCTTTATAAATTTGCACTATGTTTACGCACAACACATATCGTACAGTAATAAGGGCAGTAATTGCCAGTACTTGTATTGTCTTTATTTAAGACGGGGAGGCAGCCTTGCACCCGGATATGTTGTATCATCTACACACTCCCACATTGCATTTATTGTTTTTTTACATAAGCCTTGTCTCCCCCGCGAGTCAAATTTAATCTTATTGTATTTCAATTATTTAACAGCATGATGCTCCTGACAATTTTAACATTGATAATCATTATTACCAGGCTAGTCCGGTAACAGGGAATGCATTTGCACATAGCAAGCGCCTCTCGTTACCAAACGGGAGGCGCTTTTTTTTATCATTTATTTTATGAAACGTTTATCTCAATATAGGAATATAGGAATCATGGCCCATGTCGATGCTGGTAAAACCACCGTCACAGAACGTATGTTGTATTACACGGGTTTGACACATAAATTAGGTAGTGTGGATGAAGGAAACACTGTCATGGACAGCGATCCGCAGGAAGAGAAGCGTGGTATCACCATTTCATCTGCTGCGATCACTACCTACTGGAACGATCATCAGATCAACCTGATTGATACCCCCGGACACGTTGATTTCACGGCAGAAGTAGAACGTTCGCTGCGTGTATTGGATGGCGGTGTAGTGGTGTTCTGCGCGAAGTCGGGTGTGCAGCCACAATCAGAAACGGTGTGGAGACAAGCGGATAAGTATGAAGTGCCCCGAATCGTGTTGATCAATAAGATGGACAGGCAGGGAGCGAATTTCCTGCATGTAGTGCAGGAGATCAGGGAGATGCTGCAGGCGAATGCGGTGCCGGTGCAGATACCGGTCGGTGCGGAGGACAATTTCTCTGGTGTGGTTGATTTGATTACAATGCAGGCATATGTGTGGAATAGTGATGATGGAAAGCAGTTTGTGGTGACGGAGATCCCTGCGCATTTGCAGGAGGCGGTCTTGCAGGCGAGAAAGAATTTACTGGAAGAGTTGTCATTGGTTGATGAACAGATCTTCGAAAAGTATACGGAAGATCCGGCTGCTGTGAGCGCGGAAGATTTGTATGCAGCGTTGAGGAAGGCGACATTACATCGTGTATTGATCCCCGTATTGGCAGCAGCTGCTTATAGGAATAAAGGTGTACAGCCTTTGTTGGATGCGGTGGTGCGTTATTTGCCTTCGCCGGAAGAGATGGGAAAATTGAAGGCGGAAAGTGTGCCAGCTTTTGCTGAGAATGGAAACGAGTCTTCATCTACGAACGTTGAAAAGGAATCTGTTCTTGTTGAGAATGAAAACGAGTCTTCTTCTGCGAAGAATGAAAGCCATCCTGTTTCTCTAAACGATAGTCCGCTAACCGCCCTGGCCTTCAAGATCATGGCCGATGACTATGCCGGCAAACTGACCCTGGTACGCGTGTACACAGGTGCCCTGCATACCGGAGACATGGTATGGAATAGCCGTACCAATAAGAAAGTCCGTATCAGCAGATTACTCCGCATCATGTCTGATAAATTCGAAGCCGTAGACGAAATCGGTGCAGGTGATATTGGTGCTGTCGTAGGATTGAAAGAAGTGCGTACAGGTGATACGTTATCTGATCCCGCACATCCCGTTTCTTTAGAAAGCATTGACTTCCCGGAACCCATGATCGGTTACGCCATAGAAGCAAAACTCGCAAAAGACGCGAACCGCTTAGGTGAAGTGCTGGCAAAACTGGTGGATGAAGATCCAACGCTGCAAGTGAGTATAGATCCAGCTTCCGGTCAAACCATCCTGAAAGGTATGGGTGAATTACACCTGGAAGTAGTTCTTGAAAAGATTGCAAACAACTATCAGTTGGAAGTGAGCAAAGGACAACCGCAGATCGCTTACAAAGAGGTGTTCACCACATCGGTGATCCACAAAGAAGTGTATAAGAAACAAAATGGCGGTAGTGGTAGTTTCGCCGTGATTCAGTTTGAGCTGGGTCCGGGAACTGATGGATTGGCAGGACTGGAATTTGTAAATGAGATAAAAGGTGGTGCTATTCCAAAAGAATACATCCCTTCTGTGCAAAAAGGTTTTGAAGAAGCGATGAAGACGGGCGTATTATCCGGGTACCCGATGCAATCTATGAAAGTGCGATTGCTGGATGGTCAGATCCATGAGAATGATTCTCATGCCTTAGACTTTGAACACGCTGCAATCATTGGGTTTAGAACCGCTGCGGCGAAAGCCAACCCGCGATTGTTGGAACCTGTGATGAGTGTGGAAGTCACAACGCCTGAAGAATATACAGGTGTTGTAACGGGTGATTTGAATAGAAGGAGAGGAATGATCCGTCATATGGAGATGAGAGGGAATGCCCAGGTAATCAAGGCAGATGTGCCTTTGGCAGAGTTGTTTGGTTATGTGACGACATTGAGGAGTTTGTGTGCAGGAAGGGCAACAGCTTCAATCACTTTTGCTGGTTATGAGCATACACCGGTGAGCGTAGGCGTGTAGTGGTTTTTTGAGTGAATCAAATTCCTCCACCATCTGCATCCCCCAATCTGCATCCATCATTCCATAAATTGTAAATCCTAAATAATCCTGAGGTCAGCCGAATCTTTTTGGCTGGCCTCTTGTATATTGAATATGAGCGTATTATATTTGTTATCCTAGCTATCCAACTTTAATTAGCATGATTGTTGTTTAATGTCAGCCAAATTTATGCATTCTATGAAACGGTATCTCTGTGCTCTAATCCCTCTATTGTACCTATGCCCTGCCTGCCAACCGCACAAACAGCCTATGGTTCATAGAGATAGCACTGTCACTGATACAATGGTCACTGCCGATACAGCAGAAACTTATCCTACTGTAGCACGTGCTGCATTTGATATGAACAAGATTCCCAGTACGAATATAGACCTGGGCAATTTCCCATTCTTTCCTGCGCCTAAGGGTTATCAGTATAGAAACGTGAAACTGAAAGATCGTGGTGAGGAATACTTTCTTGCAGATGGAAAATTATTGCCGGTAGAAGGGAGGTCGTTTAAGGCGGAGTTGGTGAGAGAGGAGAGTAGGCCGGCGATGTTTAGTATTTCGAGGGTGGAAAAGAGTTTTGACAGGATGATAAAGAGTGTGGGTGGTGTGAAAGTGAGTACGGATATACCTACGAAGGCGGAGATGGAGAGAGTGGGAGATGTGGAGATTTATGACAAGGAGCGAGGGTTTACAGTGGGTTTTGGAGGGATTGAGTTGAATACTTATGTGTTGAGGAATAGAGGGGCAGAGGTGTGGGTGCAGTTGAGTATGAATAATGTGTATGGGGCGATCTGTATTATACAAAAGGGGGATTTTGTTAAGAATACGAAGGAGATGGAGCTGAGGAAGGATTTGTCGGAGACGAGCAGGATAGAATTCGAAAATGCGGTGGGAGATAGTGAGGAAGTGGCACCAGCCACGGATACCATGTTACAACAATAGATGTTATTATTTTTAAAAATCCCGTATTTGCTCCTTGCAAACACGGGATTTTTAAAGAAAGAAAAATATCACTTCTGCAAAACCATCACATCATTCATCATAAACGTTCCCTCTCCCTCCGCAACAATATTATACACCGCCTGCATACCACCAGCCTTCTCCGTCTTACTCACCACCACATAACTCATCACCCGCTCCCCCTTCTCATCCATACACAACAACTCCTCCCCATCTCTCACCTCACCTATCCGCTTCTTCCCCGCCGAGGTCTGCACCGGATGATTTGGCGTTGCCTGCAACACTTTCCCTGATATCCTCACCACATGCGCCTCACGTATCTCATCCACCTCTACATGCACCGCCAGCAATTGTGTGATCGCATAATTCTTCGCCTCATGCACCACCAACTCTTTCACCTTCATCACACTCGTCCTATGCGTCGCCGCATCCAGACTAATGATCCTATCCCCCGGCAAAATATCTTTCAACACCTTCTTTCCCCCATCTGCCAACATCACCTCTTCCTCTCCCGGAAAACAAATATCCGTTCCATACGTTCCCGCCTCCGCCTTCACATCCTTTCCCGCATTCATGCCCTTGTACAATTGAAAACTAAACTCCCGCGAAAGCACATAAGACAATTTTAATACGTAATTCTTCTCCACCTTATCTATCGCATGTATATCCTCAAAATATTTATTCCATATCTCCGCATTACTATTAAATATCGGTAACACTGCCGTATATAATACGCCCTTCTCATTCGTATAAAATATCACCGTTCCAATATTCTGCATACTATCCTTCGCCACTAAACGATACAAGTCAATTCTTTTTTTCAATCCATCATCCCCCGTTATAATATACGGCTTCCGCATCTCATAACGATCCAATACATAAGCATTATTAAACTTCACATAAGTATCGTTGTCCAGGTCCTTCACCGTAAATGTCTTCGCTTTTTCATATTCATCTGTCCGGATAGGTCTTGATTGTGCAATCGCTGTAGCCACCCAAAACATACAGCTCAATGATAATAATAATGTGCGCATATTCTTATTTAAGATAATTCTTTAAAAGCAGTTGCAAATGCCTGCATTTCATCCATCCGGCCAATGCTGATCCTGCACCAGTCCTGGTTGTTTAATTTCCAGTTACGTAATCCAACTTCCCGCTTATACATCTCCTCTACAAACCGCTGCCCCTCCATTTTCAAGGGAAACATCACAAAGTTTGTATAAGACGGTATATAGCTATATCCCTCGCTTTTCAAAGTCTCGTACAAGAAATGCTTACTGGCTTCCATTTTTTTCTTCACCTCATCGATATAAGCTTTATCATTATAGCTCGCTAATGCCGCCGTAATAGCCGGCAATGACAAGGCATAGCCACCCGCTGCTGCATAATGCCCTAATAATTCTATCATCGCAGGCTGCGCTATTACATAACCCACCCGCAATCCTGCCAAACCATATACTTTAGAAAATGTACGGGCGATGATAATGTTTTGCCCTTTCTTTACCCCATCTATCAATGTTGTCGCAGCAGGATCAGGGAGATAATCAATGTAAGCTTCATCTACAAACACAGGTACTTTTTTAGACACCCGTTCACAGAAATCTTTCAGTTTCGCCACATCTACAATTGTACCCGTTGGGTTATTCGGATTACAGATATACACCAATTTCGTCTCCGCGGTTATTGCCTTTTCCATGGCATCCAGGTCATGTGTATAGTCTGGTTTTAAAGGCACTTTAATCCAGGTAGCTTTTATCTTTTCACAGCGGGTAGGTAAGTCATCATAAGTAGGATCTGCACTCACAATATTGCCGCCATTGCTCAATAAGGTGATCGCAGAGCCTAATAGCAATGGAGATGATCCCGCACTCGTCATCAGCATGTTTGCATCAATCCCTTCATAAGCACAGATCTTTGCCTCCAGGTCTTTAAGTAACATGAACGGGTATTGGTAGCCATTATCCATACAATCTATCATTGCTTTCTTGGCTATTGAAGATGGGCCGAATGGGTTTTCGTTGGCGAATAAGCGTGCTTTGAGTGGCCCTGGTATACGTGCTGCTGAAGCGGCATCCGCCTGTAAGCCGGAGAGCCTTTCAGCATTGTGTAAATTGGAAGAGGCGGATGTTCCAGGAAGGGTTAACGCATCAAAAGTAGCAGATGCCTCTTCAGCAGGTCCCTCCGCTAAAGCTCCCGCCTGCAATACGCCCGGTAGCATGGTTAAGCCTCCTGTAAATAGGGCGGTGGTCTTCAGCCATTCCCGCCTGTTAATAGATTTGTTGGTGGTACGCATCGTCATGAGTTTTTAGATATTGGTTGTAATGGGATAAGAAATCCTTTGCTCAGAAACCCTTGCATGTAAATCCGTCACTGTCCTTCTTGCTGATTCCAATGCTCCTGCCATCCATGCATTCAGATAAGTCGTATGCTCCCCTGCGAAATACACCCGCTTATCCGCCTGCAAAAGGCTTTTATAATGTGATTGCCTGGTTGTATTATTATACAGCGCCCATCCGCCCATACTATAAGGCGTCTTATGCCAGCTCACAGAAAATGAATTTTCAAACTCCTTATCATACTGCGGATGGATCAAACGCCCTTTATCCATTGCCAGCTTCTCCCGCTGCTGGTGCGACAGGTTCCCTGTCTGTCGTGCTTTCTCATTAAAATTGTAATAGCCTAACAAAATCCCCTTCTTCGATAAATAATCATAAGAAGGATAAAAGATCTGTGTCAGCTCATTGTTCGTATGTGTAATCCCGCCATATATATGTTCATCCTCTTCCCAGAACCTCCGCTTAAACTGCATCCCTATCTTCCCCGTCACCATATAAGGAATGTAATCAATCGCCCTGCTCACATCAGATGAGAAATTGTTATCCACATTACTCAGCACCGGTGTGGGGATCGTGCAAATACAATAATCCGCTGTCAACTCTTTCGATCCTTTTCCATCCTTATAACTAATCTTCACCCCTTCCTCCTGGTTATGGATCCCCGTCACCTCGCAACCAAAATGAATACATTGGCCTACCTTCTTCTCAAAGGCTTTTGTAATCTGGTCATTGCCGCCAATCGCCTGGAACATGGTCATTTGTAGTTCATACACATATTCAGATACATTGTAGAAATCAGGATCAGCCAGGCCGGAATTAATAATATCTGCCAGACTATGCGGCGACGCTATTTTCCCCGGCAGATCCCCGGCACCAGGGCCTTCCAGGTAGCCCCGCCTGTCAGACGCTTTGTATAGTTTATCAATGTCCAAACCACCTTCTGCCCGCAGGTATTCCAGTATTTTCTGCGTATCTTCAGTACTAAGACCCGTATCCAGTTTGTGCTGGTCAATCGCCTTGGCAAGGAGTTCTGCAGTATAGCCCCGAAGATCATTGTGGATTTCCCGAACCCGGATCTTCTTATTGGAAAGTGAGCCTTTACCCTCAGCAAAAAAATATGCCGCCTCGTTAATGTTGTTATACACCTGGATTGGCACCTGCAGTTCCCGGCAATAATGTAAGGTCAGCGCATGGTGATGAGGAATTCTCGAAGGCCCCGCATTGAAATAAAGTCCTTCATCAAATTTGGCTGTCTGTAGCGGAAGATCGGTTTCCCGGTGCGTAGCCCCTTTCCGGATGCTCCACACACGTCCTCCCGATCGCTCACGTGCCTCCAGGATGGTACACTGATAGCCGAGCTTTAATAATTCATAGGCAGCAGCCATGCCTGCCAGACCAGCACCTAAGATGATGATGTGCTTACCTTTACCACTTCCATCAAGTGAAAAAGCATGAGCAGGGGCCTCTTTTAACATCCCTAGAGCCAGCATGGCCGGATAGGCAGCAGCCATTGTTCCCGTTTTGGTAAGGAACTCCCTTCTTGAAATTGACATTTTGGTTGATGTATGGGTTATTATACTAATACTTCCTGGTTGATAGTAAAATAATAATAATTAGGGAGGAATTATAGTTATTTAATTGCATCATTCGAATTTTAATGTATGCAGCTGCTGCGCTACCCGGTACCTGGGAAAATGACCTTGATGATGGCAGTGGTTTACGCGCTATTGGGGGATGGGCGTATGAATTTAAGGCTGATGGAAGGGGGTGTGATTACTCCTGGGATTAACAACAAATGACATAACAATCAGAGTTTTCCTGGTAACGGATTGCTGATAAGTTCACCTCACAAAACACTAAAAGGAAAGGTCTCTCATAAAATATACCCCGTTACCTCGCAAAATACCCAAAGGAAGGGTCTTCCATAAAATAAACCTCGTCACCTCACAAAATACCAAACAGAGCGGACAGGCAAAAAATAGAACCCCGCCCCTGCTGAATACAGCAAAAGGCGAGGCCTGTCACCTATTGTTTTATCAATTTCAAGGTATTACTACCCGCTCCCTTTTCAACTTTTACCAAATACAATGACTGTGGCCAACTACTCACATCCATTGTAAACTGGTTCGCCCCTGCCGGGAACTCTTTATCCACCACTGTCTTCAACAATTGCCCATTTGATGAATATACCCTGATCTGCACCCGCTCTGCTTGCTCATTATAAAAACTAATCGCCGCCGTATTCTTTGCCGGATTAGGATAGATCTTCGTCTCCGTGATTTCCAGTTTCGGTGCTAACCTTGCCGACGATGCGGTTGCACTACATACCCCCGCTGCCGGACTGTTACCCGTTACCTCCAGCCAATCAATCACCGCAAATTCTGTAGATGAAAGTGTTTCAATTCTAATGGTATTCACACCCGCTGCCAAAGTCGCTGTCACCGCTCCCGTGGTAGCCCATGAGGTCCAGCTGCTGGTCTTGGGAAATGACACACTTGCCACCGCTGTACTACCATTCACTAATAATTTCGCCGTTGTTGATACCGTCGCACCTCCATTTGAATAGCGCCATACAAATGAATAAGTTCCTGCCGAAGGCACACTCACACTATAATTCACACCCTTAGCAGCAGCATTACTCAGGTTGATATAATACCCGCCATCTGCACCGGTATACGTATTTTGCCTGCTGCCATCCGCACTGCAATAACCGCCAGTAGCCGAAGCAGCATCATCTATATGCAATGTAGATCCACCACCAGTACCGCTACTGTTAAAACTTGCCGTAACAGATAGATTTGATGTAACCGTTACCGTAGTCGTTGTTGATGTACCGCTCGCACTACCACTCCAGCCATTAAATGTATACCCGCCGGCAGGCGTTGCTGTCAGCGTAACAACCGTGCCGGATGTATAAGCACCACCACCCGGACTCAATGTCACGGTACCACCCGCTGAAGGAGATACCGTTACACTCACCGTATAAGTAGAAGGATTTGTACTTCCACCAGATTCCCTGGCTCCTATATCAGGTGCAGAACCGGAATAAGTAATACCAGTCGAAGTCACACCTTTATCAATCATATCGCTGCCACTGGCCAATGCCAGGAAACTCCCCAGGTTCGGACTCCCATCACTGTTCTTTGTCACCGATGGTGTCAGACTTTGAAAGTCTGCACTGCTCACAACGAGGCCTCCTGTATTAGAACTGGCACCACTTTTCCACCACACATTGGTAGGGGTTACATCCGTGCCATTGGTGGCATCAGAAGAACCTGCATTGTAAGAAAGATTGTTTTTGAAAGTAGCCGTACTACCAGAACGGAAATTGAAATTAGACTCCGCATTATTATAACTGGTATTGTTCGTTACTTCAATTGCGCCGGGATTATTATTGTCCGTAAAGCCATGGTGGCCATTATTAAAGGCTACACAACGACGTACAATATGTGCCACCGCAATACCACTACCACCTAATTTAAATCCATTCTTATCACCACCACCTGATGTACTGCCGTTACTCAACGTACCGTTACCATAAGCAAGGCAATTAATCAATGTTACCGGACCAATAGGCCCCGTTTCATCTTTCGCATACAAATCGTATCCATCATCAATATTGTTGTGAGAGATACAGCCATTGAAAACATTCCCTGTACCACAGGTAAGTTTTGCAGCAAAGCCATCCGCATCTTCATTGTCAGGATCCTGGTTGTCATACGCTTCGCAGTTCAGAATGGTGTTGTTAGCAGGCCATGAGGCGAGGGTAGTGTTGGAGGTCACATAACGGCTGAGTTGTAAACCGCTATCGTGATTGCCTTTAAAAATACATTTTTCAATGATGTTACTATTGCCGGCTAAGAGCATTCCATTATCACCGGCGCCCTGGATGGTAATACCTGTCCAGTGCCAGTAATCGCCATCCAGGATCACGCCCCGGTTGGCATCGGCAATTGCCATAGCAGAGAAATTCAGTACCGGGGTTTCACCAGTATACGCCACTACATTCTTGTAGGCGGAAGAGGTACCATTGTTACTTGCAGTAATAATAACGGAGGCGCTTAAACTATAAGTTCCGCCTCTTAGATAAATAGTGCTTCCGGCAGTCACCGTTGCCAGTGCGTTGGCAAGCGTAGTGGGGGCATTGATGCTGGTGCCGGGGTTCGAGGCAGATCCGCTGGGGGAAACGTAGAGGGTTTGCGCATAGGAGAGGCACGCTCCTGCCAAACATAGCAGCGCTAGTAGAAGTGTTTTCATAGTGGAGAGTTATTTTACCTGAATTTACATGGAAATGTTTGGCAGGTGATCAGCAACGGACAGATATATTTACGCAAACGTTTGCGGGCCAATGCATTACACTGATAAGTGGGCGCAGTGGACAATGGCTATAGTCTTGATGCAGAAGGGATAAAATGTATTACAGCAGGTGCATAAAGTGAGATTTTATGCACCTGCTGTAATAAAGTGAAACTTCATGTAGCGACTGTAATAAAGTAAAACTTCATGCACCTGCTGTAATAAGGTGAAATTTCATGCAGTTGCTGTAATAAAGTGAAACTTCATGCAGCAGCTGTAATAAAGTGAAACTTCATGCAGTAGTTGCATAATGTGAGATTTTATCCATCTGCTGTAATAAAGAATGGAGTTATTTAATTAAAAATCTAACAACCGTCTGTGATAATTCACCTGGCCTAAGTGGTACATCAGGTGACCGCTTAAATGCACCAGGAAATGCCCTGTATAAATCGGCCCTCCAAATACTTCGATCGGGTATAATGCTTCTACCTGTTCCTGCGTCAGGCCATCCAGGGCTTTCTCAATCACCACAATTGTATCTTCAATCATCTTTGTCAGCGTCGCCCGAGGTACATCCTTCTGTGAAAACTCCAACTCACGGTGACGAACATACCCCGTGTTTCCCAGGTGCAAGCCAATGAACGTATTCAGGTTACCCACCAGGTGCAGGGCAAGATTCCCCGCGCTGTTACTGATGCCTTTTTCCGTATACCAGATCTTACTTTCATTCTTATACAATGAAAGTTCTTCAACCAGTTTTTCAAGATCTCTGCGAAAGAGCGTTTTCAAAGTAGTCGTGAGCATATGGATTATGTATTATCAAAATGAAATTAATACTTTTGTTGGAATAAGCTAAATCCATGTATAAAAACCTTCTTTATATCCTTATCCCAGGTGTGCTCGCGTGCAACTCCCCGGGGAAAAATAAAGCTGCTACTCCAGACTCTTTTTTAAGTCTGTCAACGAAAGTAGATACCGGTGTAATGGCTGTTGGCGCACCCCCTGAAACTCCGCAGGTAGTGCCTGATACGATCCGTATTAACGGCGATTTTGATGGAGATGGCAACCAGGATGAGGCATATGGTGTATTGTACAGAAAGGCGATGGAAAAGGAAGGGCAGGATGAATATGTGATCCGCTTTTCTAATCCTGGGATCAGGCCATTGGTAACGGGCTATGGAGAGATCCGGTTGATTAATGAAGGAGATTTGAACAGTGATGGCAGAGATGATATTTCAGTATACCAGGCGCCCTTGCATGGATGTACTTATGTGATGAGTACCTGGGCATTTACAAAAGCTGGCTGGAAGCAGCTCTCTGATCCATGGCTGGTGTATAACGGGTGTAATTATTTGAGTGATGAAGATTTACAGCACAGGATAGTAGTAGAAGATGGCATAGTGTATTATTACCAGGAAGATCCGCATGATGAACAGCTTACTTTAGCAAAGAAAGAAATGGGTATAAAATAAGAGCTTGTATCAAAGGTAAATTGAAGCCAGTGGAGACATTTTATAGACAAAAACGTGCTCCATGCTTTGCCTGATTTTAATCCGGGAAGTTTTACTTTTGATACAAGTGTTTATTTATTGCGTCCTTTTTCACCAGGATAAAAAACATAAGCAGGGTCACTCTGCCAAAACTCTTTTGAATCAATCTCCATAGCAGAGATCCTTCCCATGAAAGCCGCGCCGGTATCTACATTCCACACATTACATGCATTCATCGGGGTGGTCACATCATAATTTACGGTAGGTGTATGACCAATGAAAATTTCTTTATAGAGTAATAATCTTTTCGGGTATAGTAATGAATCTTTCTTAATCCGCTTATCCATACAGAGGGCCATTTCCCACAAAGACCGATCCCAGTAGAAGTTGGTATCATAATGTTCTTTTTCCGGGCCATGCATACTGGCAAAACCTGCATGGAGGAACAGCCTGTTCTGATCATCTACATAATACAACCTGAGACGATTCAGCCATTCCAGGTGTACCATGCGTTGTTCGGGAGAGACCTTTGCATAACTGGCAATCGTTTCTTTGCCGCCATTCCGGTGCCATACAGGATCCGGGTCTTCGCCATTCAGCCAGCGTTCTACCCAGGCATCATGATTCCCTTTAATGATGATGCAGTCATATTGCTGTTGCAATGCCATCAGGTATTCAACCACTTCTGCAGACTGAGACCAGCCATCTACAAAATCGCCAAGAAAAATGAGTTTGTCCGACGGTTGCAACAGGAGTTGTCCTATCAGCTGTTCCAATGCTTTCAATGCACCATGAATATCTCCAATTACAAACGTCCGGGCCATTACATATTGAATTTGACCTGCAAGTTAGTAATCAGATTTTCAATTCTCTCCTTTCCTGCTAAAATGTTTAACCATTCGGCAGGAATTTCTTCCCAACCGTAGTGCAGACCAGCGATTCCACCGGTCACTGCTGCGGTGGTATCGGTGTCATTGCCGAGATTGACAGCGGTCAGTACGGCTTCAGCATAACTATTGGTATGGATCAGGAGCCAGATGGCAGCTTCAAGTGTGCGCACCACATAGCCGGTACCGTGAATGTCATCGATCGTTTTATCGATCAATGATCCCGAGAGTATAGGTGCTAATATTTCCAACTCTTGCTGATCCATTAATGCTTGTTCGCTGAAGTATTTATTTACATCAGTGATGGCATTGAGATAAGCAGCTGCAGGTTGTTCGCCTTTCAGGATATGGAGGGCGATTTCGAGGTAGATAAAGCAACAGGCAATGGAGCGGATATGGCGGTGTGTGAGGCTGGAAACATCCCGCACATGCTGATAGCGCGCATGAATATCAAGGTCTTTGATATAAAATAAGAGCGGCAGGATACGCATGAGGGAACCATTACCATTGCTGTCTTCGGTATCTTCTCCTGCCTGGGTGGGTGGGGTGCCTTGCGAAAGGAGATAGATGGCGGTATTGGTGGTGTTGCCGATGTCAAATACATGGCCGTGCGGGGTCCAGTAAGCATGGTCGCGCCAGTTGATAAAGCGGTTGGCGAGGTCCTGGAGCTCATATCCTTTTGCGAGGGTTTCCGCGAGGCAGAAGGTGAGGGAGCTATCATCAGACCAGGTGCCGGCAGCTTGGTTATGTGAGCCGTATGCCCGCATGGAGGTAACGGGATGTTTGGCAAGGGTATCGCGTGACTGGAATTCTACAGGAACCCCCAGGGCGTCGCCAACGGCAAGGCCCAGGAGGGCTGATTTGATTGGAGTGGTCATTGTAAATTGGATTTAGCCGGTACATAGTCAGCGATAATGCCCTCATTTTACCCCGGTTATCACTGTGAAATGTATTTAGCCGGCACATGATCAGTGAGCCACACACCATTGGCAGATACAAAAAATGGAATACCATCTCTGTACATATCACCACTACGAATCGTAAGGATGACGGGAACTCCTCTGCGACTCCCTACTTTGGTAGCAGTCGATTTGTCAACGCTGAGGTGTACATATTGGCGGCTCATTTTTTGAATACCTGTTTTTAGAATGTCAGATACAAAGGCGCCGGTGGTACCATGAAAGAGGAACTCGGGAGGTGTGGTGACGGGGAGTTCCAGGTCTACATGAATGGAATGCCCCTGGTTGGCCCTGATTTTAGTACGATCTTCGTTGAAGGCGAAGCGTTGTTTGTCACTTTCAGCCACGATGGTTTCGAGTTCTGCTTTGGTGATACGTTTACGGCGTGCGGCCAGGGCGAGTAGGGTGTCTACATCCGCCCAGCCGTTGGTATCGAGTTTCAGTCCGATGAGTTCCGGTTGGTGGCGGAGGATCAGGCTGAGGAATTTTGATGTTTCTTTTTGATTCATTTAAATTAGGTTTTGAGTATACCACTCATTACTTTAACACATCTCTCACTTCCATCAAAGCATACCCGAGGAGATTCTGGCCCCTCCACTTTTCAGGATGTGCAGCATTTTCATTTGTCGCAGACAAACCAATCCCCCAAATCCTGTCCAGGGGGCTGGCTTCTACCAGTACATCCTTCCCTGTACTTAACAGGAATGCTTTCAGCTCCGGATGTTGTGTGAATTTGTAAATATTTCCCTGTCTCACGATCTCTCTTTTCGCAGCATCCCACTTAGCAGGATCAAAGTTGGCAACTTTTCTTCCCAATGCTTTCACTGTAGCAGGAGAGGGGCTGGCAAGGATTTTTTTCTCTATTTCAGTATCGCCAAAGAGGGTGGCTTTGCCGGCCATCATCCAGTGTTCAGCGGTGAGGTATGTTTTTCCATTCACGGTGAAAGGGGCTACCCACCACTGGCCTAAACAGGATTCAGTGATACTCCCATCTTCGGAAATCTCAGGTTTCCAGAAGAAGCAGAACTTGGGTGTTGGCTGTTGGGCAATGAGCCAGTTGGTGTCGTATGTCATTATATTATTGTCGTTCGTCATCATAATAAAATTTTGAAAGGGTCTGTTGTAAAATGGGGTTTGGGGCCAGGTGAATTTTTCTCCGAAGAAAACAGTTGGGCCTAGCCAAAACTCAAATGAATGCTTTTCAACTCTTTATTAAATTCATAAAGATCCGGATGCCTGTTATTCAATCCTTCCCTCTTCTTCCCTATACTAATAATATATCCCGCATCCAGTATTTTCCGTCGAAAATTCCTTCTGTCAATACTGATATCCAGAATACATTCATACAGGGCATGCAGCTCCGGCATGGTAAAGACATCATTGAGCAATTCGAAACCTACAGGATAATGGAGGATTTTATGCTGTAAACGTTTCAATGCATCTGCCGCAATGATATCATGATCAAAACCGAGCGCTGGTAACTCCTTCACATTGAACCACTTCACGTCATTCGCCATCGTACCTGCAGTAATGGCAAACTTTGCAGGGTTTACCAGGGCATAGTGAGCAACAGCGATCGCACGGCCCCTGGGGTCACGATCAGGGGCGTCGTAGGTAAAGAGTTGCTCCAGGTAGAGGTCATCCATACCAAGTTTGGTTTTCAGCACACGGGCACAGGTATCGTGGAGCCGTTCTTCCATAAGGAGGAAGGCGCCTGGGAGTACCCATTTATCTTTAAAAGGCTCAGTATTCCTGTTTAGGAGCAGGATAGAGAGGGTACCTTGTTGATAACCAAACACAACGAGATCTGCTGCCAGCGATGGGTTTTTATAACTACTGAAAGATGGCATGGGGTCTTTGTGTTAATTTGACGCAAAGCTAATGAGATATTTTTAAAAAGTAAAATATTTTTAAAACTAAGGTGTATTGAAAACACTTATTGAATTTGAAATATACATGGATGGCGGATGCAGCTGCTTTGACGTAAAGCTCAATATTAGTCCGTTTTAGCAGAGAAGGGGTACAGGAAAAGTTAAAATAAGATCTTGTGTCAAACTGCGGCGGTATTGCAGCAGACTATTATATCTTCGCTTCATTGTTTTACGGCCTTGATCATCCATAATTTAAAAGTACGTACCCAGTTTTGTTGACCCTATCACTCACAAAATGTAAACCCATGAATCAAAATTTAAAACTATCGTTAATGACACTGGCTGTTGTAGTAGGTACCGGTTCCGCTATTGCCAGCTCTTTCGCAAAGGATCACCGCGAGGAAACTCAATATTACTGGAATGGAACTGCTTACGTAGAAGCAGGTATCGAAGGATATGATTACGAATGTCAGTTTGATCATTTTGGTACCTGTACGTACTATTATGATGCGTCTTCCAAAACTTATAAGTCCAGCAAAGGTGGGAAGATTGTGTGGATCAGGTGATTTTGGCTACAACCTATATGACCGCTGCGTTATTATTAATTAAGTAAGACGGATGTAAAGTTGATAGTACAGGAGTGCTATGCCTTTGGGTGTAGCTCTCCTGCTCCCTTCATCTATTGTTCAAGAGAGATGATGTTGCCCCAAATTGAGTGAGCAATGCCTTCGGGCGTAGCTGGCCTTTCATCTGTTCTAAAGTGAATAAAAATAAAGATGGCGGGCTATATTTTATGGTATAGTTTGCCATTCGTCCAAAGAGTTTGTAAGAACCCCTAATGTGAGTAAGTTATGCCCGGTGGGGTATAACTTACTTTTCAACTGTTTTCGAATAAATAGATAATATGGTGGGCCGTACTTTATGGTATAGCTCACCTTTCATCCAACGTAATTGTAGTATAACTCCTGGTTCGTGGGCATGTCTAATCACATAGCTCACAATCCATTCAAAGATTTTTCGAATGACGTATTCCATTGTTAACAGCCTCACCCGTCATTCATCAAAGAAAGTTGTGGAATGACTACAGGATCGTGGGCTATGTCTAAGTGCATAGCTCACATTCTTTTCAAACATTTCACAACACTCATATCTCATTGAAAATTTTAGCATAACAAATACCGGTGGACTATATTTATCACACCCCACCCCTTGACTTGTTAACCCCATATTTGCGTATTTCTACGTTGTGAAAACAAGTATTTTTCTGCTTGTGGGCAAGCGGTAATTCCATGACTTTTGTGCGGTAAACAATTGTTATCTAAAAACCTCAAACCCCAAAAAATGAAACGCAACCTCTTAGCCGGTATAGCTGGCTTAGCTGTACTGACCATGTTTTCCTGCAAGAAAGAACAGGCTTCCCTTCGTCCAACTTCAGAATTAGCCGTAACAGCTGCTGATGGCAGTGATGAAATGGATGCCATATTAAAGGACCTTAAACCGGAAACCTATCTGCTCACTTTCGATGGATTACCGGCAAATAACTACATCACCAAAGCATCTTACGGCGGTCTTTCCGATGAAACCCAATTCGGCGATGGAAAAACCCCGATTCCTTTTCCGTACCTGGCAAGGATTGGATACACCAAAGCGCCGTTTAAAAAGATTTGGATCAAGACCTGTCCTACCATGATTCCTTACCTGGATATAGCTAAAAGAGCGGCAGAATTGATACAGAAAGTGGATAGCAAAACCTTTGCAGACCTGACAATTACTGAATTGTCTGCCAGTGAGCAGGTATTGGCCACCAAGACCTTCCTGACTGCGGCCAGCAAATTACAGGCGGATGCAGTAGATACGAAAGTGTTGGCGAAGGCTCCCCTGGAAAAGTTCAGGTTATCACTGCCACAGGGTACGGCACTGCCTTACTTTACAAGAGGATTTTATGGATTGGGAGATATTACCCAGGTGCCTGCAAGTGCGGGTGCTAAGCTGACGATTTATACCAGTTTGAGATGGGAAGATATATTGAGAAGGAAGTTCCCGAATATGATTGGATGTTTTGACCCGATTGTGTTGCGGGATATCAGGGCGAATTTTGTAAGTCTTGATAAAGGGTTTGAAAAACTCAATATAGAAGAAGTTGCAGGTGCCGCGATATTAGGGATTAACTAGAACTCATTTCATAAATAGGCCTTTATGATTGATAATCAATACTTAAATGGTAATGATGAAATGAGTTCTAGAACTTATTTCATAAATAGGTATTTCCAGTTGATAATCAATACATAAATAGTAATTGTGAAATAAGGTCTGGTTGATGGTAGATGAAAGGACAGGAGAAGATTGGTGATTCATTAACCCCATTTCGATCTTTGATCTTTCATCCACCCATTCCTACTTACCCCGGGGCCAGCTGTAAAATTTTATACGCTGTTTTCAGCTGGCCTCTCTTTTTTAACTTTTTACACGCTTCATTTTAACCTTTTTTATGATAACGTGGAAGCATATTTGTTGGATGGGCATCGCGCTTTTCCACTTGTTGGTAGTCGCTTTGCATGCTGCTCATTTCAAAGAATGGAGTAAGCATACGACCTGGTTATCAGGTTATGGCGACTTTACCGGCGCCGGGAATATTTTTAGTTTTTTCGCCCCGCATATCGGGAATGAAATTGCGGTGTTGTACACGGTGGCAGATGGAAAATCTCAGCATGTAATGAGATTGGAAGGTAATAATAGCGAGTGTAACAGGAGGATTCAGACGATTTATAATTTTTTCAGTATTGAGGAAGCGCAGCCGTTGCTGGCGAGGAGTTGTGCGGCGTATGTGTTGAAGGAGGCGCCCGATGGCACGATGGTGCGGGTGACGGTGGTGAGTAAGTTGGTGCCGGAGATGAAGGATTTTAGGAATGGGGTGGAGGCAAAGTGGGAGCCGTTTTTGGTGAAAGATTATAGAAAGAATAGGGAGTGAATGGGTATGAATATTTGTTAATGAAACATTTAGGAATAACAGTCATCTGTTGAATATGCCTGGTAATTGGGAGAGATGATAAAAATAATTTCAATCAATAAACATATCCGGTAGGAGGATTGGTTTTGCATCATGGCTATTATTTATTATGGCTTGCTTTAAGTTTTGCATCGGTAGACTTGCTTTAAGTTTTGCATCGGTGGCTTGCTTTAAGCCTTGCATCGGTAGACTTGCTTAAAGTCGTGCATCAGCAGCTTGCTTTAAGTCGTGCATCAGTAGCTTACTTTAAGTTTTGCATCGGTAGACTTGCTCTAAGTCTTGTATCGGTGGCTTGCTTTAAGTCTTGCATCAGTAGCTTACTTTAAGTTTTGCATCGTTGCTTGCTTTAAGTCTTGCATCAGTAGCTTGCTTTAAGTCCTGCATTAATAGCCTACTTAAAGCCTTGCATCAATAACTACTACTAAGCCAATCAATACCCCCTACCGGAGATGATTTCCTTCATCTATAATAACAGTTTTTATGAACAGCTATTCCGGTGTATTACACCGCTTCTTTTTCTCCCCCCGCTCTGGCGAGCCACTAGCTTTTTTTAGAATCGCCATCGCATTCATTGGATTAATCCAGGGATGTTGGCTCCTGGGCAATGTCGTAATGTTATACGGCGTAAATGGATTAATCCCCTGGTCACTCAGCAAAGGAATCGTATCCCCCCTCATGCCCCAGTTATCCTGGCTACAGCCCTTAGCTACGGCGATAGGCATACCCGGCGATAGCATGGTGTATATATTAATGGCGGTATACCTGGTCTGTTTAATCTTCCTGTTATTGGGGATGTCAACAAGAGCAGCCGCTACACTGGCCTGGGGTTTACACCTGATGTTTATCAATACAGGATTTATGGCTGCCTATGGGGTAGAGACATTCTTACACATTGCTTTGTTCTATTGCATACTGATGCCGGTGGGCGATTCATTTACATGGAAGAATAGTGAGAGTAGTGTGAGTGAATGGAATACGCTGTCAATAAGGGTATTGCAGATCCATTTATGTATTGTCTACTTAGCTTCCGGCCTGGAAAAGGCAATGGGAGCACAATGGTGGAATGGGGAAGCGATCTGGCAAACATTCATGCAGGGGCAGTTTGCAAGATTTGATATGCGCTGGTTGGCGGACTATCCATGGCTGGCGAAGTTGATTTGCTGGAGTACTTTGTTGATTGAAATCGGTTATCCTGTGTTTATCTGGTGGAGAAAAACAAGGGTATATGCGTACGTGGGAGTGGTGTTGCTGCATGTAGGAATTTCGTTTTTTATGGGATTACAGTTATTTGCAGGGATAATGATCGTGTTTAGTACAGCGGCGTTTGGATGGGAGTATATTGAACAGGTGTATTGGGGCATAGTGCGGCCATTGAGGGAAAAGAAGATGCTAAGAAGAGCGGAAGTGCTGGCAACGCAGGCATTTTGGAGTTTGGAGTAAACCCTTATCCTTTCAGACGGGCTGCCAGGTTGATGGAGTTTGGAGTAAGTCCCTTATCCTTCCAGACGGCCACCAGGTTGATGGAGTTTGGAGTAAATCCCTTATCCTTTCAGACCTGCTACCAGGTTGATCGTTAATGCCACCACAAAGGTATTCATTCCAAATGCCAGCAATCCATGTAGTAAAGCCAGTCTTCTTAATTTTTTATTACTGATCTCCACGTCTGAAACCTGGAAGGTCATGCCAATCACAAAAGAGAAATAAGCGAAATCCAGGTAATCCGGATGCTTTTCCTGCGGGAATTCTAATCCACCAATATGACGGGTATTGTCTTCCTCGTCATCATCATAATAGATGTGGGCGTAGTGAATTGCAAACATGCAATGGATCATGACCCATGATAAAAGTATACCCGCTACCGCTACAGGCAGGTATAATACCAGGCCGGCTTCTCTTGATTCGGTGGATAACATGAGGAGGAGCACCATGAGCATGCTTGCAAAGCAGGCAATAACTATCAGGACAAATACCATGAGGCGACTGCCATCTTCCTGTCTGGCGTATGCACGGATTTCATTGGTGGTGCGGTTGAAGAAGATGTAAAGGCATTGGGCGCAGAATACAAGGGAGAATACATCCCAGAGGATCATGATTCTGAGTAGGGCAGTGATGGATTCATTTTTGATGAAGAGCCAGACGAGGCCGCAGGACAGCAGGGCGATCAGTATTCTTTTAACCGGGTGGAGATTGGTGAAGAACCGGGAGAGTGGAGAGCGTGTTGGTATGCCGGAGATTATTTTTGCCTTTGCTTTTGCCAATGGGAAGTGTTTTGTGTAGGCAAGTTAGGGATTAAGGGGGAAATTTTTTAGGGGTTAAACTGATATTGCTTGCTATTTATTTCATTTGTGATTTAATCTGTGAAGGGATTGAATCTTTCAATGCCTTTACAATTACAGGTGCGGAGGCACCCGTATGGAAATAAATAGACTTATTACTGAAAATTGGTTCGTTATCAAAATAAACAAAACCAATAATGCCAGCCAGTAAAAGCCATGCCGCGCCTCTTGTATAGTACAGTAGTGAGCGGAAATCAGGCCTATCTTCCGGCTTTAACGTTGAGTCGTCAATAAACTTAATAATCAGGGCTCCTAAAGCCCCTGACATGCAAAAAATAATGGAAATTGGAATCTTAAACATATTCGCTTTTTATAAAACTTAAAAATTTGTTCCACAATGGAGCTCTTTCCTTATAAATCTTTCTTGAGGTGAACATGGGAAGTCCATCGTCACTCAGATAAGAACATTGCAGGAACTCATAAGAATTGTAGACTACCCTTAATACACGCTCTAGGTCGATGCCGGAGATCCTGGATAATTCCAGGGGCGTTGCCCAGCAACCCCGTTTTGTACGGTCCATCGCCGCTAGAATTGTTTGCTTTTCCTCTTGCAAATTGACATTCATAATTTAAAATGTTTTTAGTTTAAAAACCTTTGCAGTATTGAATTTACGGCGATTGTTTTTAATTAAAAAAATAAAAACATACCCTTATTATTCTGATATTTTTAAAATCAAAACTCAAAAACGTTTTATCAAAAACCTCCTTCCTAAAATCATATTTACTCCTTCCTTTCCCTCACATTCTCCTCCCAAAAAACATCTTCCTCCAATTCCCCCTCACACCCACCCCCAAAAAACATCCTCCTCCAACTCTCCCATCACACCCTCTTCCAAAAAAACATCTTCCTCCAATTCCCCCTCACACCTTCCTCCAAAAAAACATCTTCCTCCAATTCCCCCATCACACCCTCCCCCAAAAAACATCCTCCTCCTCCTCTCCCATCACACCCACCCCCAAAAAACATCTTCCTCCAACTCTCCCCCATCACCCCCACCCCAAAAAACATCCTCCTCCAATTCTCCCCTCACACTCTCCTCCCAAAAAAACATCCTCCTCCAATTCTCCCATCACCCCCCCCCCCAAAAAACATCATCCTCCAATTTCCCCATCACACCCTCCCCAAAAAAACATCATCCTCCAATTCCCCCCGAAAACGCCTTCCCCCCAAAACACCCCCTCACACCCTCCCCCAAAAAACCATCTTCCCCCACCCCCCCACATTCCCCCTACATCCCATATCTTTGCAACATGAAATTTGAACAGTATCGTATTTCCCCGGAGATAAAAAGAAGCCTGGAGGAATTGGGATTCAAACGCCCGACAGATATCCAATTTAAGGCGATCCCATCTATATTGAAGGGGGATGACGTAATGGCGATAGCCCAGACCGGTACCGGAAAAACCGCTGCCTTCGCCATCCCGGTGCTGCATTTGCTGCAACAAAAGCTCTCAAGACTCCCTAAAAAAACCAAAGGAGAGGTAAGATGTGTCGTAATGGTACCTACCCGTGAACTGGCCATCCAGATCGCCGAAGTATTCGTTACCATTGCCAAGTATACCAAACTCAATATATTAGGCCTTTTTGGTGGCGTAGACGAAGGCCCGCAGCTGGAAAAACTGGCCAAAGGGGTTGATGTACTCATCGCCACCCCAGGCAGGATGTTTGACCTCATCAGCAGGGGATTTATAGACCTTAGTTTTACCGAAACCCTGATCCTGGATGAAGCGGATCATATGCTGGACCTGGGTTTCATCCGTGATATCAGGGATGTACTAAAACATATGGGCCGCAGGCACCAGACCCTTTTCTTCTCCGCGACCATTGATACGGATATTAAAGACCTGGCTTATTCTGTGGTAAGGAATCCGATCAGGATCCAGATTTCCCCTGAAGATCCGGTGTCAAAGAACGTACAGCATGCCGTGGCATTTGTAAGTATGGATGATAAGCGTTTCTTCCTGGAGAGATTGGTGAAGGAGTTCCCGGAAGGGAAGATCCTGGTGTTCGTGAGAACAAAGGTGCGTGCTGAGCGTGTACAGGCGGCCATGGAGAGGGTGGAGATCCCGGCCCTGGTGATGCATGGTGGTAAGGAGCAGGAGAACCGCCTGGAGGCCATGGAAGATTTTAAGAGTGGGAAGGTGAAATTGTTGATCACAACTGACGTGAATGCGAGAGGGATAGATATTCCGAATGTGGATTATGTGGTGAATTATGATTTGCCGGATGTGCCGGAGAATTATGTACATAGGGTAGGGCGTACTGGCCGTGGGGTGCAGAAAGGACAGGCCGTATCGTTTTGTAGTGATGAGGAGAAGCCGGTGCTGGATGAGATCCAGAAATATTTAGGAAAGGAAATCACGGTGATGAAGATTGATAAGAATGATTATCGGCAGACGATCAGTTTCTCTGAGGATATTCCGAATGATAACTGGCAACTGCTCTTAGATCAGCATAATGAGGAGATGGAAAAAGTGAAGAAGAAGAAAAAGAAGAAGTAATCGTAACTGAAAAAGTAAAACAAAGAAGCCCTGCTTCGCAGGATTAAAACTGTTTAAAAGAAGACATAAGCATATTTCAGCCCCCTCGGATCTAAATCCGAGGGGGCTGAAAATTTATATCACAAAGACGATCGCCTCGTCTTGCTCGTCCGCTCCTCCGGCTTCAGCATCTTCAGCAATTCCTGCCCTATCCCTACTATCCTGCTCAATGTACTACTCGTTAGCTCCTTATATTTCGCCCTGAATATACTCTCTGTAAACGTCTCGTTCCGCCTCGCCATAAAATACCTTGGCAATAACCTGAACGCCTCTTCCACATGTTTCTGCGACAACTGCCCCATCGCCCGCAGCAGCCGCAGCATCAACGCTATCATCGACACCGACATATTCGTGTGGATCTTCTCATGCGTGATCAATAAGCCCGGCTCCTCCTTCATTTTCCGCTCCAGGAATTTGATCTCCACCACCAACCACTCCTGCAGCAGATCCCTGATCGGCGGCGCATCCGGACAATACGCCTGTCCTGAGCGCAACTGCAATTGCTGCATATCCGTATACGTATCTTTCAGCAACTTCATTTGCTCTTCCAGTGAATTCACCTTATGCAATTGCCTGTTCAGCCAGGTCGTACAATAATGATAAAAATCCGTTGTATTACAGTTCAGGCAGAACAGCACATACTGCAACTGGTGATGCTGTAAATTATAATTCTCCTGGTCCAGCAGGCGTAGTAAATGCTGATGTAGTTGTACCAAAAACTGCAGTTTCGCATCATTCAGGCGCTGAGGCGACGCCGGCTCCAGCTGATCAAACATGTCAAGGATCAAATCCTGCAGGTCATGGCAACTCTCCTCTGTTATATCAAACCACCTTTTTATAAGCGGAATACCCGGTAGCAACTGCTGCCTGATAATCTCCTTATGAATATTGGGTAATGGTAGCAACCGATTGAAATAAGCAGGGAAGGTGTCTCTCAGGTAAATTAGAAACTCATCCAGCTGAAAACAAATATCAGCCCGTAACAATGCAGTGTTCTCCTGTATCGTATGCGAGGAGGACAATTCTGTATTCAGCCAGGCCGTTGGTAATTCATTCATCACGGCACATAACCTTTGCTGACAGATGAGGATATAACGTTGCATGGCCTGTTCATGCAGCCCGTTTAACCGGCATGTTTCCAGTGCTGCTTTCAGATGACTGATGGCATTGATAGTTCCCTGGTGTATGGACGCAATCAGTTCATATGGTGTGATATCGTCTTCTGGTTGTTTAAGAAATTGTAGGCTTTCTACCAGCTGATTCAGCGGGTTCAAGGGAGTTTTCATAATGTGTTAGCGCTAATGGTTAACAATAGTAAATTTTAGTCATAGTTATTTGGAGGGTACCAGGTATAGGTGATCCTGATAGTAAATGCAATATAGGAAAATATACATCATGCGGCCTGTTCATTTCGTTCATTTTTAAACCAGCCATCGCCCGGGATGGAATAGGGTAAAGGATTTGTATGATCAACAATTAATTACAAATGATAAATAATGTGAGTAAAAGAGAAAAAATCTGAGATTATTAACTCCGCATTAACCGATTTTTGATAACAAAAGTCTAGCATTGCACATTGATTGAATTTTTTAGTCTATATCCATAATGGCCGGGCATTCCTGCCCGGCTAATTTTATTTATTGCAAACAATTGAAACCCGCCCGAAAGGCATAATGCCGGATCGGGTTAACCTTTACCAGGCAATCCGGAATTGCCCTATTGTACTATTCGGAATTTCCGAACACTTTATCTGTATTTAATTCAACTACTGCTCCCTCCTCATCACCATTACATTACACTCATAATACCCATCCACCTCCTTCAACATATCCACCGTATTCCTATACCCCGTAGCCGCCGCCACCATCCCCAGCGTAATCGATTTCTGCATAATACTATTATACACATGCATCATCCGCACCATATTTATAAACGGCGTGATCCCAATACAAAAATGATGTCTGAACCCCTGCGCCAACTGCGCCCCCGGCATATTAAACATATTCGCCAACTCCGCCACACTATGCTGCATATGCGGATTCGTCGTCACATAATTAAACACCTGGTGCAACATCACCGTCTGTATCGGCGTAAACAACTGGATCGTCGGCGGTGGCGTCGCATCCTGCAATGAAAAATTCAAAAACAAATCCACACAACACCTATGCAAATAATACTGCGCTACCTCCTCCACATACTTACACGAGACTATACTTTGGATCAAATAATTACACACCGCATTTATCCTGTAAGGCCTGTCATTTATCATCCCGCTAAACTTCTCCAACCGCTTATTCGCCAGGTTATACAATCCCGGGTACTGCTGCACCAACTTCGGCACATTGGACGGCATTATATTTATATGAAATGACAACACCTTCTGCCCCGCCTTCATCGGCACCCTGTGCATCTCCGAATACAAATTGAACAAATTACACTGCCGCTCCTCCAGCATAAACTCCGGTATCTTGATCGACTCCGTCCTCAAAGTATCCTCATACATAAAATGCAATGCCCACAAATGATACGGTGAATACGGACACAATACAATATCCTTCTTCGCAAAAATATCATGTAACCACACTGAAAAATAACCCAACTGCATATGCTGCGATAACATATCAAAATCACTGTCCGACTCAAAATACAAGCCCGCATTCGGAATCACCAATTGCAGGTACTCCGTAGGCACATGACCCGCATGAACATACTCTGTAATGAAGCGGTCAATTAAAAGCAGCTTATTTTCATCATGTAATATTGGGTACATAATCGTGTTTGTTTAACGGCGATCTTGATGATGCCTCTAAAAAGGCAGTTAACACTGTCACATGAAATGTGCGATTTGAATATGATGATCAAATTTCAGGTAGCCTGTCAGCAGGGTTCGAACAATGCCAGGTATTCAAACGATTGGGGTTTAATACGCTCCACTACAGCAAAAAATTATGTTCCAATACCAGTACTAATTTATCTTTTCCATTTTAATACCTACCCTTTTTATCGCCATTGATCAGCATAATGCTAAACTAATAAAATGATTTGGGCGAGTGGTTAATGACTTGTTAATAAAATAAAAAAGATAAAATAAATAAACGAATTGCTATCGCAAAGAAAAGGGGGTAATATGTGAAATTTATGATAATGAATTGATTATGATTGGGATAAACCAGGTACTGTCACCTTGTACCCCTGAACCTGACCACACAGGGTCTGCAAAAAATCGTATACCTGTAAGAGTTCCTCCATGATCTTATCGTGCTCGTCTCCGGCAATGGCCGACACCTGCAATATCGTCTTCTGTACCGCAATGACTGGCTCATAAACCGTATACGCCTGCAGCAACTGATCCTCGTAATAATTCCAGGCCTGTATGCCAGTCGTCGTTATATTAATCACAAATTCACCCGCTGCCTGTGTACGCGTTGCCGTGAACCCCGCTTCTATGTTTATAGCCGGCACTCCCGGCCGCAAAAACTGGTAACAAATATCCAGGCCGTCAATATCCGTCCATCCATGATTCCCCGTAAGTACACGAATACCTCTCTTTATCTCATGAATACGTTGCAGCTGCCGCCGCATATTGGCAAGGTTCCAGGACTCATATTGCTGAATCAACTGGTCTATCGCGATGGCATTGTCGTAAAAAAAATGGGATAATTCATTTGGGGCCTGTTCTTCATATACCCTGATAAGGTCTTTATGCATGCTGGCATATTTTATTTCCTGCTGCTAAACTAATAAAGTAAATCTTGGGAATAGTTAACATTTGGTTAAAGATTCATTTAAATTTTTCAATGATTGAATGCCGGATCTCCTAACTTTATATTCAATGAATGAATTAAATTCCTGCCGTATGATGAGAATGCGATCTTTAGCAGGATTGACCATGGTCCTGCAGTTTATTTTAATCAAATACCTCTACCCGTTTCCTAATTTCATGCAGGACTCCTACAATTACCTGCGAAGCGCGGCTACCAATATCGACGCTAATCTTTGGCCCGTAGGCTATGCAAAACTGATCCGTTTTGCCGGCTTCTTTTCTCACAGCGATCACCTGCTCATCTTCCTGCAATTATTCATTTATCATTGCTGCGGACTATTCTATTTCCACACCCTCCTCGCGCTCAGACCCTGCAGCAAATGGCTGCAATGGACCATGTTCATTTTCATCTTCCTCAATCCCGCTATTCTCTACTTAAGTAATTACGTTACCAGCGACGTGTATTTTATCGGGATCAGTCTCTTGTGGATGGCACAATTATTCCGCCTTACTTACAAGCCCACCCTGCTGCTATTATCCCTGCACATAGTAGTATTACTCCTCGCATTTACGGTCAGGTACCATGCACTCATTTACCCCATGATCAGCATGACCGTTATTGTATTTTGCCAATACCCGAACAAAATTAAGATCTCCGCCATCGTCACGACCATCCTCCTCGTTGGCGCCTTTATCTTATACACCACCCGGCAAACAGAAACCCACATGGGCCGCCGGCAATTCTCCGTGTTCAGTGGCTGGCAAATGGGCAACAATGCGGTGTATGCCTATGCGCACATCCCCGCTGATAAAAGATCTAAAGACCCCGTTCCCGCCCAGTTCAAAAACATTCACTCCCGCGTCAACCACTGGCTCGATTCCGTGCCCATGCCTCAAAGACCTCACAGGCCTATCATGGCCTTCTTCATCTGGGATCCGGGCTCTCCTTTACAACCCGAACCCGGTGCTCAAAATATCTCTGACAACGCTGCGCATTTACATAAGATGGCGCAGGTAGCCCCCCTCCTCAATGACTATGGCAAGTACTTAATCGCACGCTATCCCGTTGCCTATATCCAGTATTATATCTGGCCCAATCTCCTGCAATACATGCTCCCTCCTGCAGAAAACCTCGCCGTATATAATGACGGCATAGATACCATTCAAAATGTCGCAAAAGAGTGGTTCCATTACAAAGACAATCATGTTTATAAACGCGCAGGCGCAGAACTGCAACTATTCAATTTCTACCCTTACCTCATGCTCATGCTCCTCCTTATCTTCGCCATCGGCTGGGTAAGGTATCTATACCAGGAAGGCCGCGCCATCGCCAACGAACACTTCCGGTATGCACTCACCATCGTCACTTATTACTGGTTCGTCAATATCGGTTTTAGTGTGTTAGCTTCTCCCGTTGTATTACGGTATCAGTTATTCAACATGATCATTGGCGCTACATTTGGCGGCATGCTCTGGGATATGAAAGTTTATGGAAAGTAATTCTGCCTGCATCTTTACGGCAATGCCCCACTCATCCCAAATGTTTGGAAATACCAGATCTTCCTGCTACCTTATTGCTCGTAATGAAAAACTAACGCGCCAATGCTTGTATCCAGACGAACCGTTTTAAAACAGGTCCTGTTCGTATCTGCCGGTCTTGCTGTTTTGCCCTCGTGTCTCCACGACAAAAAGCCACCGGAATTTAAAGTGAAAAATATCGACCTAAGTAGTGATGAGGAAGCGACCCTAATTTCCCTTGCCGATGTCCTGATACCCGGTGGCGATAAGCCCGGAGCCAGGCAAGTCAAGGCCGACCAGTACGCAATGACCCTGATGGATGACTGCTACTCAAAAGCAGACCAGGAGAAATTCAAAACCGGCCTCAAAGCCTTTCAGCAGGAATGGAAAAAAGGAGACGAAACCTTCCTTAAAAAAATGGAAGAGACTGCTCCTGATGCATCTCCCACCTCCTCATTTTATCATACTTACAAAGACTTATTAATTCAGGGTTATACCGGCTCTGAATATTATCTCACAAAGGTATTCCCCTACGAGCTCGTACCAGGGCGATTCCACGGAAGTGTATTAGTTAATAAAGGATAAATTGTATGCCAAATATAAATACAGGCGATACCAGCCACAACTTCGATGCGATCGTGATCGGATCGGGTATCAGCGGCGGCTGGGCAGCTAAAGAGTTCACGGAAAAAGGCTTGAAGACTTTAGTGCTCGAAAGAGGTAGAGACGTTAAGCACATTAAAGATTATCCTACCACCAACCTGATGCCATGGGAATTTGCGCATCGTGGACAGTTGACCCAACAACAAAAGGACGACAACCCGGTAGTGAGTAAATGCTACGCATTCAAGGAAGATGCACTGCATTTCTTTGTAAAAGATAAGGAACATCCTTATGTGCAGGACAAGCCCTTCGACTGGATCCGCGGTTACCAGGTAGGCGGTAAATCCCTGCTATGGGCCCGGCAGACGCAACGGTGGAGCAACTACGATTTTGAAGGCCCTGCCAGGGATGGTTTTGCGGTTGACTGGCCTATCCGCTATGAAGACATTGCCCCCTGGTATAGCTATGTGGAGAAGTTTGCAGGGATCTCAGGTAATAAAGATAACTTACCCGGTTTGCCCGATGGCGAATTCCTGCCACCGATGGACCTCACGAAAGTAGAGGAATACTTCAAAGATTTTGTTGGTAAAAATTATAAAGACCGGCACGTTATTTATGGTCGCTGTGCACATGTGACACAAGCACAGGAGATCCATAAACAACAAGGCAGAGTGCAGTGTCAGAAACGTGATCTGTGCCAGCGGGGTTGCCCGTTTGGCGGGTATTTCAGCAGCAATGCTTCTACGATTCCATGGGCGGAGAAGACCGGTCATCTTACCCTGAAACCCGATTCCGTCGTACATTCTATCATTTACGATGCAGCAAAAGGCAAGGCTACAGGTGTACGTGTAATCGATGCAAAAACACATGCAGCCACTGAATACTTCGCACCGGTGATCTTTGTAAATGCCGCTGCGGTGAATACAAATATCATCCTGCTGAATTCTACATCCGATCGTTTTCCAAATGGACTGGGTAATGACAATGGATTGTTAGGAAAGTATTTTGCATTTCATAATTATCGTGCAGTCATTACCGGTAAATACGAAGGATTACTCGATTATACGACTGATGGAAAACGCCCGACCAGTGCTTATATCCCGCGATTCAGAAACCTCGTCAAACAGGAGACGGATTTTTTACGTGGCTATGCGGCTGGTTTCTATTCCATGCGTCCGTCGTATTCGAAGCATGATGGTTTTGGTACACAGCTAAAAGATCATCTCTCTAAAAAAGAGCTGGGTCCATGGTTTGTAGGTTCGCATATGATGGGAGAAACGATTCCGAAAGAGCAAAGCCGTTTATTCCTGGATAAGGCTCAGAAAGATGAATGGGGTATTCCATTATTGCATGCTGATATCGGGTATGATGATAATGATGAGAAGATGATAAAAGACTTCTTCGAACAAATGACGGATATGTATACCAAAGCTGGTTTTACAGATCTGAAAACCCATGATTCCAAACAGGCACCGGGCCTGGATATTCATGAAATGGGTGGGGTGAGAATGGGGCATGACCCGAAAACATCTTTGCTGAATAAATGGAACCAAATGCACCTGGTGAAGAATGTATTTGTAACCGATGGTGCCTGTATGACATCGACCAGTACCCAGAATCCGAGTTTGACGTATATGGCGCTGACGGCGAGAGCTGTGGATTATGCGGTGAAGGAGATGAAGAAGGGAATGATATAATGGATTATGTGGTGAAGGAAATGACGACAGGAACGATATAATTTTAACATTCTATAGCTAGCCCCCGGGAGCCGAGTGCTTCCGGGGGCTAGCTTTTGTTTATCTATAATGCTAAAAGGTTATTATAAGGACAGCTTAAGGTCACTTCAATATCAAATCGATATTGAGGTGACCTTATAATGACGTAGTAATACTCAATTAGTGACAAAAATGAATAAAGGAAAGGCTATATTCGGATTGAATATTTACATTGATATAGTAACCTCAAAAAACCAATTTTATGGCGTTAATAACAGACAGTGTGCTCTTCCAGGTCGTACGGGGAAGCCTCGGCGACCAGTTCACGATCTATGAGAGAAACGGGCAGATCATCATCGCGAAGAAACGCGGCCCGTCAAACAATAAGCCGACAACGAAACAGCTGGAAGCCCGTTATAAAATGAAGGTAGCGGCCGCTTATGCCAAAGTCATCCTGCAGGACCCCGACTTAAAGGCATATTATCAATCCAAAACCGGCCCCGGGCAGAATGCCTGGAACATGGCTATTAAAGACGCTTATCACTCCCCGGAAGTGCAGGATATCCGTTTTGAAGACACGACTGTGATCGTGACTGCAAACGACGAATTCAGGGTAGCAGAAGTGGATGTACTGGTAATAGATGCAGCAGGCAGCATCCTCGAAAGAGGAAAGGCTACTTTAGGCAGAAATGGGGTTGATTGGTATTATAAAGCAGCTAGTCTGCCGCCCAGTGCTACGGTGAAAATAGTATTAGTTGACTTGCCGGGCAATGAAACGGTCAGGGAGATAAAAGTGGAATAGAACCAGACGTCATCTTCGGCTTTTCCATGTAATATTTCGATTTCCTGGTGACTGGCATCCATTGATTTTATGCCAGTGCCCAGCCAGCGTAGCTTGAAGAATCCAAGCGCGATGATCCCTGCTTTGCCATGAATTTCCAAAACATTGGCTTAATATTACAGAAGAAGAATTGATGCTAAAAAAGTGTGCTTATTGGGTTAGTTTGAGGGGCGCTCCTGAATCAGAAAATGAGGGTGGTCAAACGATTTACATTCCTCAAAATCAAATCTTCAATAGTAATAGTTTAAGAGAAATATTGGCTACAAGAAGCAGGAATGAAAGTTTAATTTATCAATTGCCGGAATGAATGTTTTTCAAAATATAAGCTCAACTGATATTCGTGATTATGCTAAATCTCAGGGTTGGCTGCAAGTAGCTGAAGCGCTTGATGATGGATTATTTGTTTTAAATCATCCACATCACCCACGTCGGCAATTGGTATTTCCAATAGATTCAGCTCAGCCAGATTATTCTGATGCAGTGAATATTGTAATACATAAGTTGGCAGAGATTCAGCAAAGAACGATTAATAATATTGTCGCTGCCATAGAGGAAATTAAGGATGATACACTGAGATTCCGGATTGTTGACACCAGGAATGAAGAAACTTTTATTCCATTATCTTATGCCGTGTCAGCGCTGAATGGTGCGAAAGAATTGTTCCTTTCGGCGGCATGTACGGTGCTGAAACCGCAAATTCATCATCCAAGATTATCGAGATCCGAAGCGCTTGAATTAATTGATAAATCAAAATTTCGTCATACTGAAACTGGAAGTTTTGTTATCAAGGTTTCGGCTCCGGTTAGGGCGATGGAGTTGCAGGGACGCCTTTTTGAAGATGATTTTCCATTTATCCGGCAAACAACGCTCGTAATCAATAATGGTTTAAATAAACTGGTATCAGCAATCCAAGCTGATACCTTAGACGCATTAGTAGAAACTATTAAAAGTGAACCCAATCCTCAAATTTCCTCTAATCTGTGCAAGGCTGTAACAAATTTTAAGGAAGAGCATGAAGATTTTGATCTATATGTAAACTTTACATGGGCAGGATCAGTGAGATTACCGGCAAATTTTACAGTTCATAATCAAATAAAGATTCAAAAGGACTATTTTTCCAGAATAGATGATGTTCGAAGAGAATTAAAAAGATCTGAGGAACAAAAATTGGAGGATGTTTTTATGGCAACAGTTGAACATCTTTCTGGAGACATGGGGAGTGATAATAAAAGATCCGGAGAGGTTATTCTGAATTTATACAAAGATAGCGAGGTTATTCGCGCTCGCATAATATTAGATGCAGAACAGTACCAGAAGGCTGATATTTCTCACATGACTGCTGATTCCTATTTAAGGATAAAAGGTAAACTACATCCAGGTAATCAACCACGGATTTTTTCAGAAATAAGTTCGTTTGAATTGATTTTACCCTATTGATGACAATAGTTATTTATCTCTCAATAGTGATATAAATCCTCCATTAAAATGAATTAACTAAGCGCCTGGCTGAAATGTGTTGGTAATGGCCAAACAGGCAGCATCTTCATCGGTTTAAAGTCTTAACATACAGATAGAATAATTCAGGAGCATAATAAACCTGCCAGGTAAGTATGCAACAGGTGGGCAAACAAGAAGTGTTTGATTTTAGTGATTTAACGGGTTATGATGGCTTTACGGATGAACATCCCCAGTTGCATAATTTTTCGAATAATCTGCAATTGGTATTACAGAACAATGGGATTCTATACAAAGATGATAGTAGCTATGGCTATTTAATTTCAAGCATCAACCCCAGCCATAAAGTAGTTGAAAGCATTATTCCTGATCGTATTGCATTATTCTCTACATTTACAATATGGGTTCATTCCTGCAACAACATACACAAAATAACAAGCTCCCCATCCGCATTGTCTCTCCGACATTCGGGAGCCTGGAAACGGCGTTGATGGGTGATTATACACCCTTGCTTCGTAAACCGTATTATTTCCTGCTCTTTGTTTTGGAAGGTACAACCCGCCATGGTATAGACTTACAGCAATTTGATGTGACGGCTGATCAATTGTTATTTGTACTTCCGCACCAGATTCACCATGTACCCGATGGCAAAAAAGGTACTAACTTTTTTAAGCTGGGTTTTGATGAAAGCAGCCTGTCGCTCTTACCAAGACAATACCCTTTTCTCATTAATCCACTGAATAATCAAAAGATCCAATTCAGCCCTGCTGCAGCGGCAAGACTGAAGTCTATCTTTGAAATGTTGCTTGGCTTATTAAGCAGGATGGATACTGATCCAGAGCTGATCCTGGCGCATCTGAATAGTTTGTTGACAGAGATTAACGCTGCTTATTTCGCGGTGGAAAAACGGCCTGCAAATGATAGACTGTCTGCATTCATCCGGTTTAAATTATTGATAGAAAATAATCTTACTGAGCATCCCAGTATTATTGAGATTGCAGAAGAACTCGCTTTGAATCCTAATAGCTTGTATAATATGGTGAAGCAGTATTCAGGTTTGAGTCCGAAGGAGTTTATTACGAACCGGCTTATCCTGGAGGCAAAGCGGAGATTGTATTATAATAAGCAGTCCAGTATTAAAGAGCTGGCTTATGAGTTGGGATTCAATGACCCGGAGTATTTTTCACGCTTGTTCAAGAAGGTGACGGGACAGACGATAGGGGAGTTTGTGCAGGATTTGTCAGGGAACTAATACGTTTTGTCCGGCCCTTTTTTCCTGTTGCAGCTGACATTTGTAAAAATGAACATCATGAACAGAAAACTTGGAACAAACGGCCCAATCGTATCCGCTATCGGACTTGGATGCATGAGTATGTCCGGTGCCTATGGCATTGCAGATGAACAACAATCTATAGCCACTATTCACCGCGCACTTGAACTGGGCAACAACTTCTTCGACACTGCCGATTACTATCGTACAGGCCACAACGAGACTCTCATCGGTAAAGCTATTAAAGGGAATCGCGACAAGGCATTTCTTTCTGTAAAAACAAGCCAGCTCATGGCGCCCGCTGCTAATAAAGGCTTTACCTTCGGGCCGGTAAACGCGCATCCTGACTATTTAAGGAATGCGATCCTCTATAGTTTACAACGTCTGCAAACAGACTATATCGACCTTTATACACCTGGTCGTGTTGATCCTAATGTACCTATTGAAGATACTGTTGGTGCATTAGCAGATATGGTGGATAAAGGTGTTATCCGTTACATTGGTTTATCTGAAACCTCCGCCTCCACACTCCGGAAAGCTGCTGCAGTAGCACCTATTACAGCTTTACAAATTGAATACTCTCTCTGGAGCAGGGAGATTGAAGCAGAAGTGCTCCCTACCGCCCGCGAACTTGGTATTGGTATTGTCGCGTACTCTCCTTTGAGCAGAGGTTTCCTGAGTGGTGAGGTGAAATCACCCGAAGACCTGAAAGATAATCGTGTGAACATGCCGCGTTTTCAGGGGGAGAACTTTTATAAGAATCTTGAGTTGGTGGAGAAGATAAAAGTAATCGCTTCGCAAAAAGGTTGTACACCTGCGCAATTAGCATTAGCCTGGATCCTCGCGCAGAGTGAGAATATTATTGCTATTCCTGGTACAAAGCAAATCAGGAAATTGGAAGAGAATATTGCTGCGGGAGATTTGCAATTGACGAAGGATGAATTGCAAAGTATAAATGCGGTTATGCCTGCGGGGATTGTATCAGGCACACGTTATCCTGAGATGTTGATGGGGGCACTTGGGCGGTAGAATGAATGTTTTTGATGCTGTTCTGCCTGCGGGGGGTGTAAAAGGCACGTGTTATCCTGAGATGTTGATGGGGGCGCTTGGGCGGTAGAATGAATGTTTTTGATGCTGTTCTGCCTGCGGGGGGTGTAAAAGGCACGTGTTATCCTGAGATGTTGATGGGGGCGCTTGGGCGGTAGAATGAATGTTTTTGATGCTGTTCTGCCTGCGGGGGGTGTAAAAGGCACGTGTTATCCTGAGATGTTGATGGGGGCGCTTGGGCGGTAATGAATGCTTTCGATGCTGTTCAGGAATCGAAATATCAATCTGAAATGGTATTGAGAGATTAAAAACCTTATCAGTTATCAAAATTGATAGACCATAGGCCAACTCCGCATTGAATCCGATGGAGATTGCTGCGGAATTGGAAAAGGAATATGGTCTGAAATTACTTCTGCTCGTCTTCCTGTTTCTTCAACTTCTCTCTCTCATCTGGTGGAACAGTCGTCAAATTACCATCCTCATCCAGATATGCCATCATATCTTCCAGGTTGCCGCCTTTTACAGCATTCTTCTTCCGCTCTTCTTTCCGCTCTTCCTTCTGCTGTTTTGCAAGTCTTTTTTTATTTTCTTTTGTCTTTTTATTCCAGCTTATTGCCATAGTAAAATAGATTGGTGATACAAAAGGATCAATTTTCTCCGAGGATACATTGGAATCGATCCATGTTAATAATTAATCAATAGATAATAGATAGTAATAATAGTATCCAATACAAGGTTAACTATCATCTCAATTGATCAGAAAAAAATGTAGTGCAATATTAGTCTGGATCGCTGTTTTAGTGATGGATAAGCATTAGCATTATTAAAGTGCCAGACAGATGCTAAATCGTGACAAAGGTACGTTTTTTTTGCCACGGAACAAACATAAGCGCCCGGGAGAGCGCTTATGTTGGCAAAGACCTTACAGGTCAGGACTTCTTATATATGAGTTATATATCTTATTGTCGAAAGCGGGTATAATAGGATTGTTAAATGATTATCAGTTAGGCATTTGCGTCAAAAAAGGTCTCATTTACACTTAAAACAGATTCAACCAGTTGCTACCCTCCTGGTACTGATCTACCGGCGTAGACAGATTCTTAATGCCGAGGTTGGATACTAAATGCGCAATCTCCATCCGCACATTCCCGATACAATTTTCCACCAGGTCCTTCCTAAACCCTGCATCCTCCATCTCCAGGACATAATCAGTGCAAATCAGTCTGCTCACGATCTTACCCAGGTCTACCAGCTTCCTTTGGGTCAATGTCTCTGTTACGTTTACGGCAAGCTGTTCTTTGAAGTACTCCGCAGACCGATGCGTCAGCGGGAAGGTAGACAGAAAATCGTATAGGCCCGTGGTTTGTTGACGTTTCATCTTCTTGCTCACGGCCTCTGCTATCTGGGTATACAGCATCTCGTTCGATCCTTCAAAGATCTGGAACGGCCTGCTATCCACAATACCTCTGCCCGCTATATGGCTGATCTTATATCCATTTGCCCCGGACAATTGCAGGCACAACTGCGCTGACTCATGCATCAGGTCCGTCACGAGGGCCTTCATACTATTCGCTTCCAGCCCTTCAGTAGCCAGGTTATGTTCAATGCCACTCATCCGGCTGCTTTTAAAACACATGGCGGAACAGATGGTAAAGGCCGTCTGGATTCTGGAAAGCTGGAACTTGATAGAGTCCATCGCGTACAGGTTACCCGCACCTACAATCCTGTTCTTGGTATGCCCCAGGGCTTCGTCCAACATTCGTTTGATAAAGCCCATGCCCATGCCAGGGAACTGCATCCGGCTTCTGTGCAGGATATCCAGCATCATCTTGATACCTGTACTTTCTGGAATAAGGAGGTGTTCCTTCGGTACTTCGATGTCTATTTTGTTCAGGCCATAAGGAATCATGTACAAACCGAGGTTATTGTAATATGATTCAACGATGATGGTCTGCTCTTTACGGTTATTGTCAGCCAGGAAGAAATCCACATCTCTGGACAAATTACCATCTCCCTGTTCCCGCCTTGCGGCAATCAACCAGTAATCAGCCTGGCCGGTTAAACCTTGCCAGTGCTTGGAACCTTTTATCTTATAGCTATTTTCCTCTTCCTTGTAGGCGGTCATCATATTCAGGGCATCGCTGCCGAAGTCAGGCTCGGTGATCATCAGTCCGCCCATGGCCTGGTGATGGAGGAAGTTGTCAAAGACTTCCTTTTTTACCTTGTCATTACCGTATTTGGAAAGTGGTTCCAAAAATAAAGCGATGTTAATTCCGAAAGTAAGGGATAGGGGGAGGGACTCATAAGCGGCCGCGGAGAGTAGCGAGAGGCATTCTTTCACATTGCAACCTCTCCCGCCATACGCTGTGGGTATAGCGACTGATAAAGGGGACATGTCCATGATGTCCTTCCAAATGTTGTCAGGTAAGCCACGCTGAAGGCTTAGCTGATTGATGTCGTTCTTTTCGTAAAATATATGTCTTAGTGTTCGCTCGAAATCGGATATAAATTCCGTAAGACTCTTTTTATTTTCCATAAAATCCTCCTGTTGATAGCAATCAGGCCTAAATATAGGATTTTGGCAGGTAGTAGGGAGATATAAATTGGCCGGGAAGGGGGGATGGAAGGTTAGAGAAGCTTGTTCAGGTTAGTTTTGGGTGTTATGGAAGTCTGGTGAATGCGATGAATACATACTTAGTCTATTTCCTAACCCGGCTAAGAATAATCATGTGATTGCAACCAAACCTGATTTTCAGCATAAGGAAAGAATGTCCAGCATTACAGCTTCAAAATTGACGCTAAGGGCGTAATGACCAGGATGGTATTGCTTACAAAATAATATAGGGTGTCTCATAAATGAAATGAGACACCCTCTTTATTCTAATTCTTATTAATCGTCGCCTCATAATGATACTTCCCGGATCCAACCGCTTCCTTGCCTTCTTTACCCGGCACATAAATCTCCGCCGTCGTATTAGCAGGAATCTCCACATCCATACTAAACATATTACCATCCTTTATTTTCCAATCTACCGCGATCTTTCCATATCCACTCTCATAACTCGCCTTTGCATAAGTCAGATTGCCGCCTAACCTCGGCCTGATCACGATCTTCTTAAACCCGGTACTGGAAGAATCCATATTAATCCCCGCTATATTCTTATACATCCAATCGCCAATCGCACCATAAGCATAGTGATTAAATGAATTCATCTCTATCGTCTGGAATGTACTATCCGTCTTCATGCCATCCCAGCGCTCCCATATGGTAGTTGCGCCCATCTTCACCGGGTAGAGCCAGGAAGGATAGGTATCCTGCAATAACAGTTTATAAGCAACATCTGTATAGCCGAATCTCGTCAGGGTATTTGATAATAAGTACGTACCCAGGAAGCCGGTTGTCAGGTGATTATTATAACTCGCGATATCATCTGCCAGGTTTTTCGCAGCCATCGGGCGCATATGTTCTGGTAACATATCGAAGGCTAAAGCCAGTACATAAGATGTCTGTGTGTTAGACATGATACGTCCATTTGCAGTGACGTATTCTGCTACAAATGCATCTTTGATCTTTTGCAGTAATGCGGAGTACTTATTCACGTCATCCTGCTTGCCTAATACGCGGGCCGCATTGATGACCAGTTGGGTAGACAATGCATAATAGCATTGTGTAGTGATATAAGTATAGGTGTCGGCAGAACGATTTTCGGATTTATAAGATAACCAGTCACCGAAGTGAGAGCCTGTTGCCCACATGTTCTTAGGTGAGTTTGACTGGATGAAATCAACCCATGCCTTCATGGAAGGATATTGATTTTCTAACAAACGCTTATCGCTGTATGCCTGGTACATGGTCCAGGGAACGACAGTTGCAGCATCGCCCCAGCCAGCAGAACCTGACGCATCACTACCCAATACATTTGGAATGACAAAAGGCACGGAGCCGTTCTGCAGTTGATCAGCCGCCAGGTCGCGGAGCCATTTTAAGAAGAAGGTGTTTACGTTGCGATTGAAGGTAGATGTCTGTACAAAAGCCTGTGCATCACCTGTCCAGCCGAGACGTTCATCACGCTGTGGGCAGTCGGTAGGGATGTCTACGAAGTTGTCCACCTGGCTCCATTGGATATTATGCTGGAGTTGGTTGATCATTGAATTAGAACATTCAAAAACCCCGGTAGCAGGAATGTTTGAATAGGTCGCTACGGCTTCGATGTTCGTCATCTTTGCTTTGGTACGCACTCTTACATACCTGAATCCATGGAAGGTGAAATGTGGTTCGAAGAACTCTTCGCCTTTGCCACTTAATACAAAGATGTCGGTGGCGGCAGCGCTGCGCAGGTTGGCGTTGTAGAAGTTCCCTTTCTTATCCAGGATCTCGCCGTGTTCTAAGATGATGCTATCGCCTGCATTGCCACTTGCTTTGAAGTGAACGAAGCCGGAGAGGTTCTGACCAAAGTCGATAACGTCTTCACCGGCAGGTGTTTTGATGCGTTTGATGTTGCTGAACACTTCCTGTTTTGTAACGGGAGGGCTTACACTGGCAACGAGATTATTGGTGGGAATGTCGAGGACTTTCACGCCGCTCCAGTTGGTTGTTTCTTTGCGGTTATCCTGCCATTCGCCATTATAGATTTCAGCGTAGGTAATCTTGCCGGTACCTGATTTCCAGTTGCCGTCGGAGATGACTGTTTCTTTCGTACCATCGGTATACGTTACTTCCATCTGGTAGAGTACACCGAGAGTTTTACCATACTTATCAGTGCCCCATCCGATGGTACCCCTGTACCAGCCGGAGGCGACGGTGATCTCAATATTGTTATCACCTGCTTGCAGTAAGTTGGTGACATCATATACCTGGTATTGCAGGCGTTTATTGTAACTGGTAAAACCTGGTGTGAGGAGACCATCACCTACTTTTTTACCATTGATCTGTGCTTCGTATAGCCCATGACTGGTGATATAAGCGATGGCGGAAGCTACTTTCTTACCAGGGTGAAAACTGGTTTTGAAAATAGGGCATGGACGGTTGCTGGCGGCTTCCTGGTAACCGGGTTCGATCCATTTTGCTTTCCATTCTGTGATTCCCATACGGAAATATGCAGGTTCGGAAGAGGTGGTGGTATGACCGTGGTTATCCCAGATCTTTACTTTCCAGGAGTATTGTTTGCCGGGAGTGAGGGCAGCGCCTTCGTAGGGCACGTGCAGTGTCTCGTCAGACGAAATCTTGCCGCTCGTCCACGTAGGTTTCTTTCCATCTAAAATCGTGATTTCATAGGCCGATTGAAGTGTGTTTTTTTGTTCGGTGCTCAGTTTCCAGGAGAAACGAGGATGAACGTTGTCAATACTTTGTGGATCTTTTAATCCTTCCGTAAGCAGTTGTTTTACTTGAACCTGCGCGGAGAGGTGGAAATAGATCACCTGGGATACGAATAAAAGGCTAAGAAGCTTATTCATAATGGGATGATGTGGAATGTGTTAATAATTTGAGACCTGAGGGGGTAAAAGTATTGAAATGGATTAGAAAAATATAATTTTTTCAATGGGAGAGAGTAGGATGGTTTTCTGATGAAATCATCAGCTGGCGGGGCCGTAGGCTTTGATAGATAGTACGATGCCTATAATCAGGAGTGTTGCGATAATTGAAATAGATAGGTAGTTTTTTGGGAGTTGTTTTGCGGTGGGGAAGAACATGCGGCCAAGGCCTGCGAGGGTGATAAGCCATCCTGTGAGGGTGATGAGAGTGGGCCATGCGGGGATCCAGCTATTGTGGATGCGAATGATGATAATGCCGCCAGTGAGGAGGATTAGGCCGTTTAGGTATACGAGGGTGGGGTGGGTGTTTTCCCAGATTTTGAAATTGAGGTATTCGGAGATGGAGAGGGCGATGAGGATTGGGCCGAGGATGCTGGCGAGGAGGAGTGAGTTGTGCATGGTCACTAATTTAGTGAATTCCCTGGGAAGTGAATTGAACAATCACCAATCCATTCCGGAAGATCAGATTTCCACCGGGAAGATTTGATTGTTTTTCAACACTTTGATAGGCGGCGACCCTGAAAGAATCAGTGCGGGATAGATATCGGCAATTAAACCAGTAACAAGCGCGATACCGGATAAGATACCAATACCTTTTACATGTAAAACCATGTCTTTATCCGCTAGTAAATTGAATACCAGCAGGAATAGGTAAACGATGATCAATGCTGAAGAAGAAAGAGATCGATAATGACGCTATTAGAAACTGCCTGATCAATTGCCCTCTTACTGCGCCTAACACTTTTCGTAAGCCTGCTTCTTGCAGCGCGTGTAATGAATAGGTTCATGAAGTTGATACAGGCGACGATAGAGATGAAGATAGCAGCGATGAAGAAGATCTTCACATATTGGACATTCCCATGTCCTGGCAGGTCGACCTGCGCAGCAAGTGATAAGTGAATGCTGGTGATGGGTGGCGCGATAAAGGTGCCTGCATGTGGGGTACATGTTGTTTATACATCTTCGGATTTATGGCGGATGATGTTGCGGAGAGCGATTTTCGGGTGGTTTTTGAACGTGGGAGTGGATTTGGCAGGGAGGAGTGGGCAAAAGGTGGCCATTTTTAAGTGGTTATTTGGAGATCAGTTTATTTTATTGCCTGTTGGGAGAGGTGTTTGAAAGAAAGAATACGATTACTGCAACATGATTAGTTTAGGTGATTGTTGGTAGAATGAATTGAGTTTAATAGCAGAAATCCAGTCCTTATATTTTAAGTAGAAGAAATATCACCGATCAGCCACCGTTCCGAAGAATCTCTCTCCGCGGTGGCTGAATGGGTGAAATGGGTAATTATTTCAAACAATTTCGGGTTTGTTGCCTTCGTATGGTGAGACAACTGGTTTATGATGAGGTCCGTAGTTGTATGCAGCTTTTCCGCATACGTGACTCCTGGTTCTATTTATGTCCAGGTGTCTTCCAGGTTAAAAAGGGAAAGCAAAGAGCATGGCTGACATGAATATCAACCTGGTTCATTTTAGAGGGTATAAGTAAGACAAAGCAGAAATTCAAAAAGTATGATGCGAAATGAAAAAAAGTTTAAAATTTTTTTGAGACCTGGTTTTGGGCGTAAAAAAGAGCTTGAGATATAGAAATATCCTAAGCTCCAGGTTTTATATTTCAGCCCACGGTCTAAGGGGGGCTGATCATTAAAGGGTAAATAATTATTATGAAAAACCTAAGTTAAATTGGATTATTTATTGATTATCATTTGATTACCTATTTTGTAATTCGATTATTATTTTGATTGCTGTTCTTATCAATTTTGTACAGAGAGATGAGTTTGATGCCGATACCGTTCGTTGGAATCCTGGTAGAATAGGTCTTGATATATTTGGCTTTTTCAATATATTTCAGGCAGTCACGGAGCTCCTGGAAACTTTCCAGCTTCGCATATGCGATGATTTCTTCAGGTTTTATGATGAATGTGGGCGAATAGCTATGCAGCGTCCAGAGATTGACGAGGGCAAGATAAGTGGCGATATGGCCAGGGGATATGTTGAGGTCCCTGGTCATTTTTGCATAGAATGCATCGATGAGGGATACAAAATTGTTGCGCATGATGGTTGAATGGGGTTAACGATGTTTGGTAGTTTGAAAGTAGAGAAATGTTCGATACGATGGATGATTATTTGTTGTTAGAAATAACTTTGGTGGGTGGATACTTTATGGTTATCTACCGCTCCTCCAAAATGAAACTATAGACACCCCGCCCTCCTCCTTGGACATAGAGAGTAATATCTTCAATCCTCCTCAATGAAGATCTAATGCACCCTCTTCTAATAAATTTGATTGACTATACATTGTTAACCTTGTCAATCATAGCTTATGATAAATGGTAAGAAAATCCTTGTTGTATTACCAGCGTACAATGCAGGCAAAACCTTAAAAATTACCTACGATGAAATTGATCGCTCCCTCGTTGACGACGTCATCCTCGTAGACGATGCCAGCAAAGATAACACTGTCGCAGTAGCCAAGGAAATCGGTATCGTGCATATTATCTGTCATGAGAAAAACAAGGGATATGGTGGCAACCAGAAATCCTGCTACAAACGCGCGTTAGAACTCGGTGCTGACATCATCATCATGCTTCACCCCGACTATCAGTACACCCCTCTTTTAATCGAAGCCATGGCTTCCATCATCGCAAAAGGTGTATACCCTGTTGTCCTCGGGTCCCGCATCCTGGGCCGCGGCGCACTCAAAGGGGGCATGCCTTATTACAAATACTTCTTTAACCGATTCCTCACCATCAGTCAGAATACGTTGATGCGTCAGAAATTGTCAGAATACCATACCGGCTATCGTGCATTTGATAGAAGTGTGTTGGAAGCAATCCCCTGGGAATCTAATTCTGACGACTTCGTTTTCGACAACGAAATGCTCGGGCAGATCTGTTACAAAGGTTTCGACATCGCTGAAGTAACCTGTCCTACTAAATACTTTGAAGAAGCTTCTTCTATCAATTTTAGACGCAGCGCTATTTATGGTATGGGTGTATTGGCAGTGAGCATGAAATGCTTCCTGCAAAGAATGGGCTTAGCACAATTTAAATTGTTTGATGGCATTACCCCTGAATTGCATGGCAGGGGAAAGAAACAATTCTTACCGCCAACAGAAAAGAGTAATTCCACTGTAAAACCAACTGAAAAAATAACTACAGTGTCTTCTCATTCATGAAAAGGAATTCATGATACCTGATTAACTCGTCATGAATGACCCTTTCCTCATGATTGGGAAGGCCCTGTTTGGTGAAGAAAAAAGCTTATTCATCTAGCCAACCACCTTTTCGCATCCACAGAAATATGGGATCCATGTACTCCTCTTGTTTTATCTGGAAGATAAAACCGTGGTCTCCTTGCGGGACTAAGAGCATTTCTGCGGATACATGATTTTTTAACAATGCCTGGTAAAAGGCAATGCTGTTCTGCACAGACACCACTTTATCATCACCGGCATGTGTGAGATAAGTAGGCGGTGTCGTGGGTGTTACCTGTTCCTCGTTTGAGAAATAATTGACATCTTCTTCAGTAGCGGCTTTACCTAACAGGTTCATTCTTGACCCTGCATGTGTCAATTCCTTTTTCATGGTGATCACAGGATATACCAGGATCATGAAATCGGGGCGCAGGCTTGTTGTCGCGTCTTTTGTAATAAATGATTTATTGAAATGTGTGCCCAGTGTGGAAGCCAGGTGTCCACCGGCGGAAAATCCTATCACACCTATTTTACTATTATCTACTCCCCATTTCTCTGCATTCAGCCGGATTATTTGCAGCGCCCGCTGTGCATCCTGGATAGGGCCGGTCTTTTTATCTCTCATCGTCGCATCGCTGGGAAGCCTGTATTTAAGTACAAAGGCTGCCACTCCTTTTTTAGCGAAGTAGCTGGCGATTTCTGATCCTTCTTTGGTGGAGGAAACGAAGCCATACCCACCACCAGGGATGATCAGGATCCCCGTTGTAGGATGTTTTACATCTTTGGGAAGATAAATGGTTAAATCCGGCAGTTCTATTTTTGCCGGAAGAGCGCCAGGGATCGAGTCTTTATAAAGAGGGATGATTTCCTGGGCATGGATCATCAATGGAAGGTAAGTAGCTGTTAAAAACAGGAATAGTAGTTTTCTCATAACGATTGATTAATTGCAATACCCGGAAAATAATAATATACCCCATTTCCGTGTGTTACCATTTCGCAGTGAAAGTAATTACATTAATTAGACAAAGAGCTATCAATTAAAGAATATATATGTCACCTCAAGCGACCATAAAATTATGGGTGATCACAGTGCTGATTTCTTTTTTTACCAACACTGCATTCAGCCAGTTGAAAGTCATTCATCTGCTTACTGAAAACCTGCCCAATCCAGCAAGTGTTGACAATAAAGCGCCACGTTTTACCTGGCAATTGCAAAGCCCCGGGAAAGGTGTTTTGCAAAAGGCGTATGAGATGAAAGTATATGAGGGGAAGGCGCTGATCTGGAAAAGCGGGAAAGTGGATTCCGATCAATCTGTAAATATTAGCTATGCCGGTCCTGCGTTGAAATCGGGTATGCAGTATAAATGGACGGTGAATGTTTGGGATAATAAAGGTAAACAGGCAACCAATACCGGTTCATTTAGAATGGGCTTGCTGGCGCCAAACGACTGGAAAGCGCAATGGATAACCCCGGGGTATAAAGAAGATAGCATCATGCGTCCATCTCCTACTTTTATGAAGCGCTTTCATCCTGCTAAGACGATCAAATCTGCTATTGCTTACATCACTTGTCATGGAGTGTATGATGCTACTATTAATGATCAGAAAATCGGTAATGATGTATTGACTCCGGGTTGGACTACTTATGATCAACGTTTGCAATACCAGGTGTATGATATTACCAATCTACTGCAAAAGGGGAATAATGATATACACGTTACAGTTGGTACTGGATGGTATAGAGGAAAACTAGGATGGTGGGGCCAGCAGAATATGTATGGTAAGTTGTCCGCATTGCTTTTCCAGGCGGAAGTGCAGTATACGGATGGATCTAAGGAATACATTACCAGTGATACTTCCTGGAAAGCGGCTGAGAGTCAGATCCGATATGCGGAAATTTATAATGGAGAGATCATAGATCATACTTTTAATCCGAAGCCTGCTTCTACTGTTAAGGTGTTGGATATTTCTTTTGATAACCTGATTGCTACGATCAATGAACCGATTCGAGCGCATGAAACGTTTAAACCACTTAGGATTTTTAAAGCGCCTAATGGGGAGACGATTGTAGACTTCGGACAGAATCTTGTTGGTTTTACACGTTTGAATATTAAGGGTGCAGCGGGGAGTATGATCTCTATAGAACATGCGGAGACCTTAGACCAGGAAGGAAATTTTTATACGGATAATTTGCGTTCTGCGAGGCAGAGGGATATTTATATTTTGAAAGGGCTTGATTTTTTTGAACCGCATTTTACTTTTCATGGGTTTAGATATGTAAGAATTACGGGGCTTAAAGACTTTGATCCTTCTTCGATTCAGGCAAATCAAATTGAGGCTGTTGCGATTTATTCTGATATGCCGCAGACGGGGTATTTTGAATGTTCTGATTCTTTGGTTAATCAATTGCAGCATAATATAGTGTGGAGTCAGAATGGTAACTTCCTGGATGTGCCGACTGATTGTCCGCAGAGAAATGAAAGATTCGGTTGGACAGGGGATGCGCAGGTATTTTCAAGGACGGCAACTTTCAACAGGCAGGTGAATAATTTCTTTGCGAAGTGGTTGCAGGATCTGGCGGTGGCACAGTTTCCGAATGGGGTGGTGCCTTTTATTATTCCTGATATTTTTAGTAGTGTAGATGAGAATTCAAGGAATGGTGCTGCGGGTTGGTCGGATGCAGTGACGATCATTCCATGGAATATTTATTTGGCTTATGGTGATAAAAAGGTATTGTCAGATATGTATCCGCACATGAAAGCATGGGTGGATTGTGTGACGGCGCAGAGTGTGAATGGATTGTGGCGGAAGAATTTTCAGTTTGGTGATTGGTTGTCGTATCGGTCAGGGTATAATGAGGTGGATCGTTCTGCATTGACGGATGTGTACCTGGTGGCGCAGGCGTATTATGCGTATTCAACGCAGTTGTTGATCAATGCGGCGAGGGTGTTAAATAAGACGGAGGATGTGGAAAAGTATACAGTGATTTCTTCAAAAATTAAAGATGCTTTTTGCAAGGAATATGTGACACCTAATGGACGGATTCTTTCGAATACACAGACGTCTTATGTATTGGCATTGCAGTTTGATTTATTGCCGGAGGCGTTCAGGCCGATAGCAGCGAAGATGTTAGCGGATAATATAGTGAGTTATGATTATCACCTGACAACTGGATTTTTGGGTGTGCCATTTTTACCGCATGTGTTATCGAGATTTGGGTATACTGATATTGCTTATAAATTATTGTTGCAGCAGACATATCCTTCGTGGTTGTATCCCGTAAAAATGGGGGCTACAACGATATGGGAGAGATGGGATGGAATTAAGCCGGATGGTAGTTTTCAGTTGGCCGATATGAATTCATTTAATCATTATTCATATGGTGCGGTGGGTGATTGGATGTATAGGGTGATGGCGGGGATTGATACGGATACGACGGGGGTGGGATATAAGAAGATCAGGATTATGCCGCATCCGGGTGTGGGGATTAGTTATGTGAAGGCGGGCTTGCAAACGTATTATGGGGAGGTGAAGGTGGAGTGGAAGGTGGTGGATAAGAAATTCATTTTGGATGTGCAGGTGCCGGAGAATACTAGTGCGGAGATTTTTGTGCCGAAGGGGGAGATGGGGAATTATGAAAAGGAGATGGTGGGGTCGGGGAGATATCATTATGAGGAGATGATTGATATGTAGGTTTTTGGGGAATTGTAAGTTAATTTTTCTTAAGGAGATTTGTGCTTTCAATTTTATTGAAATACGTAGGATGTAATCAGCATATGTGGTGTCTTCTATTTATTTTGCTATTTTTTGCTGGCATTACTTAGAACCCACTTCATAAATAGGTATTTCCAGCTGATAATCAATACATAAATAGTAATTATGAAATGAGTTCTTAGAAATGTTTTTCCACTAGATAAAAGCCTATACCACATGGTGAAGTTTAATTTGCCAAAGCGTAGAATCTATGTATATTCGATTACCCCAAGAGTTGAAGTATAATTATTAAAGAAGTTTGTTATTCAATTTGCTAACGAGAATGGCATATTGGATATTAAAATGTTTGTTATGTTATATGCAAATCCCCAAAGAGAATCGTCACATTCTTCTTCATCGTCCGCTTTCTTCGGAGAGCAACAGTCCTCATCGTTTTTTGCGCCGGTTGTACAAGCGAAATTAAATGTAAACAGTCCGGGAGATAAGTATGAACAGGAAGCTGATGCCGTGGCAGACAAGGTAAGTTTAATGCCGGATAGTGCTGCGAAAGCGCCGGCTGTTCAGCGGAAGTGTGCGAAATGTGAGGAAGAAGATAAGAAAGAGCAGGGTGTAATGCGGAAAGAGGCGGCGGAAGGAGGGATCCAGGCTCCTCCGCAGTTTGAGTCGAAACTAGCAGATACAAAAGGTGCTGGTATGCCAATGGCTGCTGATACCCGGAGTTTTATGGAGGGCGCTTTTCAGACAGATCTATCGCATGTAAGGATTCATAATAATGCGGCAGCAACGTCTATGAGTAGTACGATCCAGGCGAAGGCTTTTACGCATGGTAGTGATATTTATTTTAATAGCGGGCAGTATAATCCGCAGAGTAAGGAAGGGAAACATTTGTTGGCGCATGAGTTGACGCATACACAGCAGCAGGGAAAGACGGGTGGTGCTGTGCAAAGAGCGCCTGCTGATGGGGGTGTTTCAACGGCGGTGCCATATGAAAAATATGGAGAGGGCGTGGAAAGTTCTTATCGCCAGGCAGGGTTGGTGAAGGAGGCGAATGCCGTGCAGCTTTGTAGGGTGTGGGGAGAGTGCGAAAAGGTGATTACAGAGCAGGAGGCGTATGAAATGTATCGATCAGGAAGGATAACGATAGGGCTGGATAAGCAGCCACAGGCGCCAGCTCCGGCACCTGCCAAGGCTCCTGGAACACAGCCTGCGGATATGAGGCCGATGGTAGCAGGTGCTCCATTAGCAGCAGGGTTTGTAAGGAGTACGGCAGCTGCTGCGACAGCAGTAGAAGGAACTGCAACAGCAACAACGGCCACTGCAGCAACGCAGGGAGGGGCTACGCTCACAGTACTGGAAGGTGGTGCGACTGCGGCAACGGCTACACCGGGTACGGCGTCATTAACGCTTTTGCAGGGTGGGGCATCTACGGCAGCTACAGCTACAGAAGGAGCTGCGGTGGCTGGTGCGGTTGAAGGAACAGCAGCGGTAACAGCGCTTGAAGGCGGTGCGACTGTGGCAGCGCCAGCTGCAGGGGCGGGAGTGGCCACGGTGGCGATACCGGTGGCGGTAGGGGTGATTGTGATAGTGGCGGCAGTAAGCCTGGTTAGTTATGCGAATTTCCAGGCTGAGTTGCAAAGTAAGGGTATTACAATATTGCCAGCGCCATTAGGTGTGTGTATTGCGAATTGTCATCAGCCAAAGGCACCATTGAATAATAATCCATGGGGGAAAGGTGGATCATTGGGTGATGGGCCTTTTTCACAACCATGGACACAGCCGAATCCATTTCAACAAAATCCCTGGGGCCCGATTACTTCATGGAGAGGACCGCTGAAGCCATTGACGCCGACTACGCCTGTGAAGCCAGCTACACCAGCTGTGCCTAAGACAACACCTGCTCCTGCTCCGGTTAAACCGGCAACACCTACGCCTGGCACAAAGCCGGCACCAGCACCAGTAAAGCCTGCAACGCCACCAGTGCCTAAGACGACACCGGTTACGCCAGTTCCTGCACCGGTGACACCAGCAAAACCTACTACGAAACCGGCTCCAGCACCAGTTAAACCGGCGGCTCCTACTACTAAGCCCTCAACGCCTGTAGCCCCTGATGCAACGCCTAATAAACGTACTAAAAAGAAGACATCCCCGAAACCTCGTGATATTACATACCCCAATCCATTCCCACATACATCTCCATGGGATGATGTAGATGATGATACTAAAAGTAGATGTAGAACAGAATGGATAGAGGCGAAATTTGGTAGATTCCCTTGTCACTCTGATTATGCGAAATTATTCAGTGGTACACGTCTTGAATATAGGGTAACGACTCCGGAAGGGTTGACTGCTGATTTTGATGCGGTGAGAGGGGATTTGCTGATAGAAGTAAAAACAGGTTTTGAGTGGATGTTGAATAAGAACCTGGGAGAGAAAATGAAGAAGCGGAAAAAGGAGACATTGGATAGGTTTTTGGAACAGAGTATCCGGCAGATGTTGATTGGGATGGAATGTGGGTATGATGTGGAGTGGTATTTTAATTCAAAGCCGGTGGCGGAGATGATGAAGGAGTTGTTGCCACATGTGGAGGTGAAGTGGAGGCCGTATGATTGTGATGTGGATGGAGGGGATGATTGGTGAAAAATGGTAGTTTTCATTTCACAGCATTCTTAATTAACGAAAAAAGATAAAAGCCAAAATGCTTTCAGATATATTTCTGGAGGCATTTTTTATTTGTATCCAGAGAATGCAAAGTATTTAACACCAAGCAACTCAAATATTTACTAAAGTTCTAATACTAAATTGATAATATCATTTTCAATTTTAGTGATTGCTGATATTATTGAAATATGGATTTAAGTTTTGATTATTACGTAGTTATGTATTCAGTAATAATGCTGTTTTCTTTGTTTGAGGAAATTTTAATCTTGTAGATCCAGGTTATTTTCATTAATTTAGCATTATGTCAAATGTAAAAATATCATCCAAAGGGAAGGCATTACTTCAAAGAGGTTATTCTTCTTCTAAAATTGCAAGTGCAATTGTTAGAGAAGGGCGTAACCTATTTGACAGAAATGGGCTAACCGTCAAGGTTGATAACTATTCAGTGACAATTAAGAGTGCCCAAAACTCTACTTCTTCGACGAAAAAATAACTCCATTATTTAGAAGATTATACGTTATGAATATTGCGTTAAGCGCGGTAATTATTTTCATTCTTTTAATTCCCCCCATTGCACTTTACATTAGCTTTTCTTATGGCCAATTCCCACGATCTGGTCCAAAATTTAGTTTGCTAGATGGAATTCTAATAACGGCAATTATATCCTTATTTGTTCATTCGTTGGCAATTGCTTTTATAAAGCAAGAAATTAGATTTGATATATTTTTAAAACTGTTGGGAGGAGAAATTAAGGATGTAGAAAAGAAAATTACCAATAATGAATTTGGCATTTATATTAGGCAATTTGCAATCTATAATTTTTGCATGCTTGTTTTATTCATCTTATTTGGCCGAATATTAAGATTTATTGTATTAAGGTTAAAATTGAATAATGGGCAAAATAATTTATTACGACTGAATAATAGATGGTGGTATTTTTTTAATGGTATAGAAAATAATATTGAAAATTTTGATTTAGTATTTGTAGATGCTGTAGTTGATACAAAGGAGTGTACAATGATTTATTCCGGATTTTTAGTAGATTTTGTTTGTGATGGTGAAAAATTAGAAAGAATTTATATTGGAGATGTAGTTCGGAGAAAATTAAAACCAGGCGAAAATGGAAATGAGAGCGAGACTGAACCCACTACGGCATTGCAAATTCCAGGGGATATTTTCTCCATTTCATATGAGAAGATTATAAATTTAAATCTGCGGTTTATTATTCTGGAAGATGAATTAGATGTGATTGAGCAGTTGCCTGATGTGAATAATATAGAGTAACCAGAGGAATAAGTTGTAAAGTTGATGTAACATTAATTGAATCTAAACAGAATCCCTGGCGCAGGTCAATGCCCTACCTCTTGTGGATAGAGATAAGAAACGTAAATAGCATATCATAGGTCATCAACCCTTAGAAAGAGGCTAGAAGTAGGAAGCTTTATTCCAACTTTATAAATATTTCGATAAGGTTTTATCTTGTACTTTTCTCCCTGCTTTATGGTGTTCATCTGACACATTTTCAAATGCAGGAAGAGAGAAATTAATCAATTGTATGATTTCCACAAATGCCATATTCAAAACCTTATCATTTACAGATACATAATGCTGGATAAAACGCAATACCTTTTTGGGGAAATATAAATGTTATTAAGTCAGATTTGGATCGACTGGCAATTATTCATTCACTTTTATTTCATGCTGTCCTGGCTGTAATACCTTCTTATATCCCATTGCCCTTACATCAGCTGTGGTACCTTCTGGTATAGTTACAGATAAATGAATATTCTTTCCTTTTCGCTCCCATCTCACGCCTATATTGCCGTATTTTGTTTCATGGGTTACATCCACCCAATCTAGTCCTTTAGGAAAAACTGGCTTAATGAAGAAATGTTTAAACCCAGGAGCTTTTTCATCCGGCTGTATCCCTCCCAATGCTTTAAAATACCATGCACAAAAATCCCCAAAAATCACATGGTTGTGAGAGAATTTGCTATCCCAGTCTTCATATAATGTAGTTGCCCCATTGGCAATCCAATGCCCCCAGCTGGGGTAGGCGGTATCTGTCAGCATCTTGTATGCGACATCTGCATAGCCGTTATCACTCAATGCTGATAAGGTGAATTTAGCACCATGCATACCGAAGGTGGGGTGGTAGTTATTTTTAGTAATTGAAGCAGCGAGTTTGGAAGCGATAACTTTTTTGTCTTTTTCAGGAGTGAGTTGCAGGTATAGAGGACAACTTAACGCTGTTTGTGTAGTATCTACATTCCCGAAGGTTTTATTATAAGCTACCCGAATACTATCCGAAATCACCCCATAATGTTGTTGATCCTCCTTATTCCCTACTACCCCAGCCATCTTAGATAACAACCGAATACAAGTATAAAAATACCCCGTAGACACCAGCGGCATTGGCGTTTCTTTTATATACAGCCAATCGCCGAAGCCTGTCTTATAAAGGTAATGATCAGACATTTTCACCAGGCGTTCTGCGTATTTTTTGATCGCATTATAGTTTTCTTTGATCACAGCAGTATCTCCTTCATATACATACAAATACCAGGTTATTATCGGCAAAGCCGCTCCCCATGCAGGACCAAAGCCGTCATCTTCCGCATTTTCCCAATGAAAGCCGATACTTAAGGTAGGCGCAATACCGGGTAAGTTGCCGTCTGTGGCTTGTACATCTCTCACATCCGCCAGCCATTTTTTATACACAGCTGCCGTATGGAAATTAAATAATCCCATCTCCGCTGCTACATGCGCATCACCTGTCCAGCCGTTTTTTTCACGGGTAGGGCAGTCTGTAGGAATGCTATGGAAATTGCTACGATAAGATTGAATCGCTGCAGCATAGAGTTTATTCAGCATGGTATCCGAACTACTGAAATGCCCCGCAGGTTTGAAGTCGGTGCTGTAAAATAGTCCTTCAAGTGATGGCTTAGCGCCGTGTACTAATACATATTGATACCCATGGTAGGTAAATCGCGCAGTATAGGTTTCCGGTCCACCGCCTTTGAGGATGTATTTATCTGTTTGGAAGGAGAGGTCATTTTGGTAAGGCGCCATCTGATCCGCATTATGGATCAAGTCAAATTGTCCATCAGGCGTTAGGACTTCTCCATAGTGAAGTGTGACAGTATCTCCTGCGTTCCCATTCACTGTCAGAGCAGCCATACCAGAGAAATTCTCCCCCATATCTACCAACCAGGTATTATTACCCATATCTTTCACTGAAACAGGTTGGATCCTACGGATTACGCGAATAGGGGGGATCTCAGATGGCTTCAAAATACCCCCGGGAGAATTCGTCGTCAATGCATGTTTCCAGTTATTATCATTGAATGCCGCTGTATTCCATCCTGGGATTTCTAATCTTGCATCGTAGATCTCACCTGCATTTGTGCTGTTAAAAAGACCCGGTCCAGTAGCACAGGTCCAGGAGCTATCTGAAGATAAGGTTTCCACAGTGCCATCCGTATATTCCAGGGCCAGGTTAAAAAGAAGTCGGGGCGATTTACGCCAGCGGATTTTATCAAAGTTCCAGATAGTATAGCTTTGTACATTGTATCGACCATTGCCTAACTCAAGGCCTACACAGTTATTCCCCTTTGAAAGTAGCCTGGTCACATCATAAGTGTTATATAACAAGGTTTTATCAAAGCGTGTAAATTCCTGGCTCAATACCGCATCCGTTACCAGGCTTCCATTTATGGTCAATATATTATGGCCTACCCCACAGATGTAGGCCGTCGCCTTTTTCAGCTCCTTGTGAATAGGAAAGGCTTTTCTAAATAAAGGAGCTGGCCTGAAAGTGGTGTCTTCTGTATAGGTGATCCAGCTCCCTTTCCAATGATATTCCTGTGCTTTAACGAAGAAACCTGATAATATTGTAGCTGCTATGATGATTATTCCCTTGCCTTTCATTATTTCTCTTTGACTGTTAAACTCTTGTTCTGAAATGTTGTACTAGCTGATTCATAATGATATTTGCCTGAACCAACGTTCTTTTTTTCATAGCCATCATTCACCGGCACAAAGATCTCTGCCGTTGTATTTGCAGGAATTTCTACATCCATCGTGAATTTGCCATCATTAATTTTCCAGTCTACGCCCACTTTGCCATAACCCGTTTCGAGACTAGCTTTTGCATAACTCAGATTACCACCAGGCTGTGGTTTGATACGGATCTTTTTATACCCGGGTACAGAGGGATCCATGTCTATCCCCGCCACTACTCTATACATCCATTCTCCAATGGCACCATAAGAATAGTGATTGAAAGAGTTCATATCAGTCGTCTGGAAAGTGCTGTCAGGGCGCATGCCATCCCAACGCTCCCAGATGGTTGTCGCGTTCATCTTTACAGGATATAACCAGGAAGGATAGGTGTCCTGCAATAATAATTTATAGGCTACGTCAATGTAGCCGTGATTAGAAAGTACGTTCGTCAGGAAATAAGTACCCAGGAAACCTGTGGTCAGGTGATACTTATAACTGGCGATATTCGCAGCGAGGTTTCTTGCTGCGATAGGACGAAGATTTTCTGGTAAGAGATCGAATTGCAATGCCAGTACATAAGCTGTTTGGGTATTCGACATGATACGACCTTTGGGAGTGACGTATTCTGTGAAGAACGCCTCTTTGATCCTTTTTAATAAGGCACTGTATTTATCCACATCTTCCTGTTTGCCTAAGGTCTTTGCGGCGTTGATGAGCAATTGCGTGGAGTAGGCGTAATAACATTGTGCAACGAGATAGGAATCTGTATTAGCAGTGTTTTCAGTGAGTCCATCGGCGCGATAAGAGAGCCAGTCGCCAAACTGGAAACCGTTATCCCAGAGATCATTGTGCGTACGGCTCTGGATGAAATCTACCCATGCTTTCATGGAAGGGTATTGATCGGCAAGTATCTTTTTGTCGCCGTATGCCTGGTAGATCGTCCATGGAATTACAGTGGCAGCATCTGCCCAACCAGCGGCGCCGGCTGCATCTCCCATTAAGTTAGGTACTACAAAAGGCACTGCACCGTTGGGAAGTTGATCCGCAGCTAAGTCTTTCAACCACTTTGCAAAGAAGTTGTTCACATTGCGATTGAAGGCGGCAGTTTTGGAGAAGGTTTGTGCATCGCCTGTCCAGCCGAGACGTTCATCACGCTGTGGGCAATCGGTAGGGATGTCTACAAAGTTATCGTTCTGGCTCCAGAGGATGTTATGTTGTAATTGATTGATCATGGGATTGGAGCACTCAAAATCCCCGGTGAGTGGGCAATCGGAATAAAGTGTGACGGCTTCGGTTTGTACTGGTTTAACGGAACCGCTTACACGTACATAGCGGAAGCCATGGTAGGTGAAATGTGGTTCGAAGTATTCTTCGCCTTTACCGCTTAAAATGAATACATCTTTTGCTGCGGCAGTGCGCAGGTTAGCGTTGTAGAAATTACCTGCTTTGTCGAGTACTTCACCGTGTTCTAATATAATGCTGTCGCCGGCTTTGCCGCTGGCTTTGAAATGTATAAAGCCTGAGAGGTTCTGACCGAAGTCAATCACCGTTTCACCTTTTGGTGTGGTGATGACGGCGGCAGGTTTGAAAGTTTCGTGTTTGGTAACGAGTTCGCTGGTGGTTGGTACGAGGTTGTCGAAAGAGTAATTTACAACTTTCACCGGGTGCCATGTGCTGGATTCTTTGCGGTTGTCTATTGTTTCGCCATTGTATAATTCTGAATAGGCGATTTTGCCGGTGGTAGATTTCCAATTCTCATCAGAGATGATCGTTTCTTTTGTATCATCGGTATAGGTGATTTCCATTTGGTATAAAAGCGCGAGGGTTTTACCATAGTGGTTGGCTTGATTCCACCAGCCTACGATGCCTCTGTACCAGCCGGAGCCGAGGGTGAGTTCGATATTGTTGTCGCCGTTTTGGAGAAGATTTGTTACATCGTATGCCTGGTATTGCAGGCGTTTTACGTAGTCTGTGAAGCCAGGGGCAAGGTAGGCATCGCCGATTCTTTTGCCGTTGATGCTGCCTTCGTATACACCGTGGCAGGTGATGTAGGCGACTGCGGAGGCGATTTTTTTATCAGCGCGGAATGATTTTTTAAATATAGGCGAAGGGCGTAGGATGGTGTCTTCTTCGTAACCCGGTTCGATCCATTTTGCTTTCCAGTCAGATTTAGCCAATGCTAACCTGAAATAAGCAGGCGTAGACCAGGCAGAGGCCTTTTGTTTATTATCCCATACGCGGACTTTCCAGGTGTATTTATTGCCGGATTGTAGGGTGGTACCTGCGTAAGGAACGAAAATCGATTGGTCTGAGTTTACTTTTCCGCTGTTCCAGAGGGGGGTGTTGCCTTGGAGTACGGTTAGCTCGTAAGCTGTTTGCGTGGTGTTCGCTTGTGTCGTGTTTAGTTTCCAGCTGAAGCGAGGCGTGGTGTTTTCAACGCTTTCAGGATTTTTCAGGTTTTCTGTCAGGAGTTGGTCTACTTTGACTTGCGCGAAAAGTTGGACGCATAATAGCTGGGAGATGAAGAGTAAACTGAGACGATTTATCATTTTTATGAATATAATTTAATGTTGATAACGATGGAAAGCCTCTTGGAACAATGGAAAGAGGGTAATATGGGATGTTACGGTTGGGGGGAAAATGTAACATGTATATGGAAAATTATGTAGGGATAATGTAAGTTTAAATACAAATGCTCAATTAGTAGAGCGCGAATATCTATGTTATCCCAACTATGTTAATATTTACTCTCGTTATCATTTATGGGAAAAGCTTTTAAACGGATTAATAAATATTTAGATAATAAGGAGCGTTATTTAATCTTCATTATGGGCATAAATAGGGAATAAATTAGGGCATTTGATGGATTAGTGGGGCATAGGAAGATGGGGGAACGATGGTAGACGGGTTATGTTATAAGAATTGGCGCATAGGGTGTATAGGGCGGTGAATGGGAAGTTTTGGGAAATGTATTTGTTAAGTGGTTGGTAATCAATTTGTGATAATGCTCGGGTATAGTAGTTGATACATTTAATTATTAAAGAATTATTTTAAATCGCCAGCGAACATTCGTAATTTTGAGAAAATAATTCAAAATAAGCCATGTTGATAGAATTTAAGGTGTCCAACTACCGATCTATTGCTGAAGAACAAATTTTGAGTTTGATTCCAGCCCCTAAGCAAAAGGATTATCCAGATAATATATTTAGTAAAGGCAACCATAAGGCCCTAAACGCAATTGCTATTTACGGCGCAAATGCCAGCGGAAAAAGTAATTTGTTAAAAGCGATGAGGGTATTTGATGTAATTATACAAGCATCTGCGCGCTCATCTTCCACTACTAAACTACCTTACGATCCTTTTCTTTTGAGTGCAGGCTGGGAGGATAAACCAACAAAATTTGAAATTACCTTTATAATTAGTGAGGTTAGATACCGATATGGAGTAGAATATTCGAAAGAAGAAATCACTAAGGAATGGCTTTACAGAAAAGCAACAGGAAGAGAAGTGCCATTGTTTTTACGCGAAAAGGATACAATTGATCCATCATCCGGCTTTAAGGGAAATGTGAAAATAATTGATGCGGCTATTGAAGCTACAAGGCCCAATGCATTGTTTCTTTCTACCTGTGATATGTTGAATGTAGAAGAAGCTAAGGAGATTTTTCAGTGGCTTCAAAATTATAATCATATTGATGGGATTGATACAGAAAAGCAGGAATTTAGAACTGTCAGTATGTGGGATGATTTAGCGGACCGGTCTGAAATTGAAAAATTCCTGGATTGTTTGAACCTTGGTTTTATAGGTATTGATATATCTAAAAAGGATTTTGATGAATCTGATTTACCTCCGGATCTTGATGAGGGTACAAGAAATAGATTGATCAAGACATTATCTGGCAGACAAGGATATCAGGTCAATTCAAAACATAAAACCTATGCTGCTGATGGTAAAGCGACAGGAGATACAATATCCTGGAGGTTTGATGATAGGGAATCCAAAGGTACGCATAAGGCATTTCATCTGAGTGGCCCCATATTGTCGGCTATTAAAAATGGAGGGGTATTAATTATTGATGAAATCGAGGCGAAAATGCATCCTTTGTTGACGCTGCATACTGTCAACTATTTTTTGAATAAGGAGACAAATCCCAATAACGCGCAGCTTGTTTTTGCTACTCATGATACGAACTTATTAACCTATTCAGAGCTTCGCAGAGATCAGATCTATTTTACCGAAAAAAATAATTGGGAAGCAACAGAAATCTTCTCATTATCTGATTTTATATACCTGGAAAGTAATGGTGGCAAGAATGAAAAGGAGCGGCCAGATACAGACAAGGAGAAGAGGTACTTTGAAGGACGTTATGGTGCCGTTCCTTTTTTAGGGCGATTCAAATCAACAAAAACTGATATGGATGGCGAAGAAAGGAAAGGTTAAATCGTTTAAGAAAAGTGAAACAGAAGAACGGCCTAAACGGTTTAGGAAGTATCAGTATTTGTTCCTTATAGTATGTGAGGATGAGAATACTGAAAAAAGATATTTTGAACATTTTAAGGAACAGATACCAGAAGACTCTATCTATTTAGAAGCTATAGGTACCGGGAGAGATCCAAAAGGTGTAGTTGAAAGAGCTATTGAAGAAAAAGTCAGACTGGCGACAAATGCTGGAAAAGACGTGGATATTACATGGGTTGTCTTTGACAAGGATGATGCAGATCTCAATGAAAAACGTATTCAACGATTTAAGGAGGCGTTTGAAATGGCCGGTCAGGAGAAGAATATGAAATTGGCGCCAAGTAATGAAGTTTTTGAAGTTTGGTTATTACTTCATTTAATAGGATTATCCGCTGATACTGCTATACCAAGAAGAGACATTTACAGGATGTTGGAAGATAGCATCAAAGCGCTCCCTGGATATGGAGGTTTTCAGTATGAACATGGGAATGCAAGTGTTTTGACGCCAATTAATGAGAGAGGAGATCAGGCAGCAGCTATTCGAAGAGCCAAATTGCTTGAAGTTGCACATAATGGGAAGACGTTTTTAGAATCAAACCCATGTACCAGGGTTTATTTATTGGTTGAAGATCTTTTGGCGTGGATTCGATATTTCGCGTATGAGCCTTAGTTCAATTAATTAGGTAGTAGCATAGATGTTATTGTATTATACTCAAAAAACATCGAGACCCTTCATTTACAAGTGCAGCTAGTTGGCGATCAATGCCGCTTGTCCATTGAGCTAATTTAGCACGGCGATACATTTTACCTTTCTTCAAATGCTTTTTTTAGTGCCTGCAGTTTTTTCATTTCAATTTACACCTTTATATATAGCGTAAAATAGATCGTTTTGCAAGCAAATAAATTAAAAATTCATGCATTTTATTAGTTTAAATTAGTGATAACCAATTGTTAATGATGTTTAGGTTGAGTGTTATTTTTTTATTCCCCCTATTGAATAACATGTTATTATTTTAGGGCGAAAGCAATTAACATAGAAATTTACAGGTATTTAATAAATCACCCCGTTTCTATGCAAAAGACACTAATCGCCATTAATGGCACTGCCAGTACAGGAAAGTCCTCATCAATCAAGGCCATTGTAAATAATATTCATACTTATTTCCCACAAGCAACTATAGAATTCATTATTTCAGACGGGGATATCAACGTATTAGTCAAAATTGGAGAAGTAATAATTGGTATTGAAAGCCAGGGAGACCCTAACAGCCGCTTGCAGAAAAGCTTAGCAGATTTCGCTGAGCTGAACTGTGATATTATTATATGTGCATCCCGTACAAGTGGAATGACTGTTGATTGGATAGATAGTATGTTTTCAAAATGTAACTACGATATTATCTGGACATCAAATTATTTTAGCAACGAATTATCCTCTGATTTTTTAAATAATATTTTTGCGGAAAGCATACTGCAATTGATAAAAAAGCTGATTGATACAGAAAAAGATCTGGTTCAAAGTTCCAAAATTGGCGAAAAGCAACATTCGTCAGATCAGGTAGTAATTGGTTAGAAAAATACATTTTCTGCTACGCTGTAATAGGGGTTTTCAGCATTGCTGAAAGCCTTTCATTACAGCTCCCCGCGAAACCATTCTTTTTTGAAATTAAATACCTAGTTTATCACTGTGTTGAAATTCACCCAGAAATTTCCCTTATCCTTACTGCCCAAACGAGATTCCATCAAACCTGTTATGTGATGTATTGATATCATCATCATGAAAATTTAAAAGTAATCCAATGTATACTAACCTCAATCGATATGCCATCCCTAAGCTCTTATGGTTGCTAATCGCTATTCTTATTTGCAGCTGCAATATAATATCAAGCAAAGAACAGCCTGATTCTTCAGAAGACAACAATACACCGCCAGAAGTAACTACCGAAGTAGGACACGGCATCCCCCAGGGAAATCAATTTAACAGAAACTGGGTCATGAGCGTTGAAATGGGTGCCGGATTTATAGCCTTGCATACCGATACATCCGGCAATACTTATGCACTCTCTCCTTTTGGTACTATCTATTCCTGTGCCGGCAACCAAACATGGAAAAGAGAAACGCTCACATTTGACTATACACAATTTACAGTATTAACCGGCTCCGGCAATGACATCTATGCCGCTGGCACTCATTCAACCTTATTTCATAAAAAAGGCTCCGGCCGATGGGTACGTGAAAAGTTCGATAATGACACGCTTTGGTTCACCGCTGTATATGCTTCCAATAATGAAGTATGGGCGGCAGCAGGTAACAATGGCTCGATATGGCATAAAACGAAAAGCGGAACCTGGGAGCAACAGACTATCACTGGCACGGGTATATCTAAATTATATGGAAACGACAATGAGCTATGGGCGCTTGCCGGGAGATTTTTATATAATAAAACAGACACCGGATGGAAGGTGATTTTAAGTGCTGATAAAAACGAACGTTTCTATACCATGTACCAGTATAACAAACATGCGTGGGTAATGGGCTCCGGCGGGAACATCTTTTATAATAATGGAGACTCGGAATGGAAAAAGGAAAACATCAGCGACACTGCTGATATTTTATGCAGCTATGGTACCCGGGAAGAGGTATATGCAGCTGGTAAAAATGGGTTGATCCTACACCGATTGCCTGGCGGACGATGGATCAAAGAAGGAAACGGATACCTGGATGTCACGGCCACTTGCATGTATGGAAAAGGGCATGATATATGGATCGGCTGTAGCGATGGTCTTATTTTTCATAACAATGGGAATGGCACCTGGATCAAAGAAGCCGGACCTGAGAAAAGCCACCACATCAAAGATATCAGTGCCAGGGGAGATACGGTCTTTGCTGCCGGGAATTATGCAACATTGCTTGCAAGATCCAACAATAATACATGGAATAAAATAGCAGCGACTTTCCCTGATACACCCCTAACGGCCATTTTCAAGTTCAATAAGGATATTTTAGTAGCTGGTAGAAATGGTCTATTTTATCATCGGCTGGCGGACGGGCAATGGCAGTCAGAGAACAGTCATGCAGGAGATGTTTTGTTTACCGACCTGTACGAAAATGATAAGAGCATTTACCTGGTTGGTAACAATGGCACTATTACATGGCGACACAAGACAGATACTGCCTGGAAAAGCCAGGTGATGAGTGCTGCTAATTTCGTGAAGATAAAAGGCTATGGGGATGATATATGGATTATAGGCACGCATTCGGTGATACTACATAAAAAAGAAAATGAAGATGCCTGGCGGTCAATTAATACAGGCGCAAGTGAAGTCGATTTTATGGATATATATGGCTGGAACGGCCAACTATGGGTACTGGGCGTAAAAGACCAGCGGGGAGTAATTTTTCATAAAGACTCCGCTGGTAATTGGTCAAATGAAGATGTTCATCATGGTGTTGATCACTATCATGCGTTATATGGATATAAGGATACAATATTTGCTGCAGGCGCTTCTGGCGACTGGGCAGGAAAAGATAAAACAGGAGAGAATTATCAAGGTACAATTATCTGTAAAAAGGGGAATAATCCCTGGGAGATACAAATCAACCATGCTGCCAGTATTCATTTCAATGATATCAATGGCCAGGGAGACAATATTTATGCATTGGGAACCACTGGTCGCGTATTTCATAAACAAGGCGATGGCGATTGGGAGGAAGAGGATACTTATCTACATAACGAGACCCTTAAAAAACTGTTCTTTTTTAAGGGTATAGTGATGCTTGCGGATAATGGATTTGTGTATAATGAAAATGAGGATAAAAATTACATCAGGATCAACCGTACAGATAAGCTGATTAATATGGTGGCATTAGATGACGATCTTTTCTGTATAAACCGGAATACAATTTTTAGACTCACCACTAAAGAAGAGAAGTATCCTGTAATTGATAAGGTGAGGTATACACCCACTCCTCCGATCAATCCTCACGGAATCGACTTGAATCTCGTACTGCAAACCACTAAAAAAGTTGCTTTAAATGATAATTACCGGATTGAATTTTATGCCAGGCCTTACAGCAAAGAATATCAGGAAAACAATTGGGTAAGGGTGTATGGAACGCCGGTAAAGGCTAAAATAAATCTGCAGGAAGCTATTTTGCTGCTTAATACGAATATTGAAGTCGCTAGTAGCCTTCGGGTGATACCCGGGATGGAAAGCGCCAACAAAATTTGTTTACGGGTGGATGTATACACCGAAGATGGCCGCGCCCGGGAAAGCTTCATCGTGAAAGATGAAAATGGTCATCCTTATATTACTTTGGGGAACAATTTCTGGTTGAATAATAAGGTGTGGATCATACTAATGGGAACGATTGTGTTATATTATGCTTTCTGGCTATTGACCTGGTATTTTTATCCGCTTGTTTTTCTCCGGATCTATCATGCAGAGATTTTACAACAATTGATTTCGATACATCCACGGTTTCAGTTGATTGTTGGATTCGTGAATGTATTGTTTCCATTAAGAAAACTGGTCGCCACTGCCAGGGTGCAAAATGCCTGGGTAATGCTTTTTGCTGCTACTGCTGCTAATAAATATGAGAAAAGTGAAATAACACAACTCAGGTCATACTATGTTTCTTTACCTGTTAAATTGAATGATCCGGTAACGGGCAGATTGATTGAGAAGCCTGATGAGGAGATGTTAGGCCAGCTTTTTAATCCCAAACGTACAATTATACAGATCATTGGTCCGGGGGGAACCGGCAAGACCTCACTGGCTGTAGCGATATGCCGGTGGGTGATACATGCTACCCGTAACGGGGTTCCTGGCTGGATACCCAGGCTGCCAATACTGCTTGAAACTGATTGCACAGATGTACTGAAAGAAATTACCGGCATACTCCGTTCCTGGCAAAATGATTATGCAATTCATGAGGACTTCGTAAAATTGCTATTGAAAAATCAACATCTGGTGATTGTTGTGGATTCATTATCTGAACGGCCTTCCGCAATACAAGACTATTTTAAAACGCTTCATACCACTACGCCTGTCAATGCATTAATCATTACGGCGCGACAGCCGATTGATCTGCAAGTGAAGGAAGGGATTTATTTATATCCTTCTCCGCTTAATTCGAACAACCTGTTACATTTTATAACTACCTATCTCAATATTTATCCCGGCCATCCATTACAGAATAGCCGGGAGCAACTTTCATTTGCTGAAAAAATAGTGAATATCATAGAAGGGCATAATAGCAGGACACCCGTGACCCCGATATTGGTAAAACTGATTATAGAAATTGCTTTGAAAAAAGAGGGGAATGATGAAAGGGATTTTCAAACAATACTAACTGAAATGCCCGATTCTATACCGGATGTATATTATCAGTACCTGGTGCATGTTAATCCGAAAAATCCCGCAGCGGCTAACTATCTACCTAAGCAGGAAATGCTGCAGATAGCGGAATTGTTAGGCAGGATGTCTGTAGCGAATAATTTCCTGCCGCAGGATTTTCTGGAGAGGGATGCCTGGAAGGCGATATTTGAGGTGTATGGCAATATGGCTGGTGATCCTATTCAACGATTTGTCGATAATGGGATACTGACGCGAAGGGAATCATTGGCTACATCATATTTGCGATTTAATATTGATACGCTGGCGGAGTATCTGGCTGCTTCGAAGTTGTATGATGAACATAATACAGGACCTCAGGAATTATCAGATTTTACAAGGCGGGTGGGGAATCTTGATGATGTGGCGTTTGAGTTTAAACTGGCATTTATGCAGATCAGTGATTATAAGATGAAGCATGGGTAATGGGCGGGTAGTAGAAGAAAGAGTAGGTTCATGTACTGAAACTTGATAAAGATAATCGATATAAAAAAGGTGGTGCAAAAAAAAGGAAGATCCGGATTTTTGTTTCTTATAGTAGTAAGGATGCGTTCTGTTGATAGAAGGATTGCAGGATCACTTGTCTGTGAAAACAGGTGCAAAGATTGAGTTTTTGCGGGATAAGGATATTGGTATGGGCGCGGATTGGAAAGCGACGATCGGGGAGAATATCCGGAAAGCAGATGCGGCTATTATATTGGTGAGTGCAGCTCATCTATCTTCTCCTTTTATCCGAAAAGAAGAGTCGGGGGAATTCTTTAAGCGGGCGACAGCTGATGGTTCTTTAATCTTGCCAGTGTTGGTAAGGAATTGTGATTTTCGGGCTTTTGAGGAATTGTCAGGATTACAGTTCTTTCCGCTTATTATAATGAATATGGGTATATCCCTTTCGGCGATAGCGAGTGCTGCGGGGTAGGATAACTAGCGGAATTTGAATAGGGTTTTTAGGAAGTATTATAGGGGTCAATTGGATGAGTTAAGGAGGGCGATGTGAGGGGGCATTAACAAAAGTAACTCCGGGATACTATCCCGAAGTTACTCAAGTGTTCCAATGGGATCTTTGATGAAGAAAAAAGCAAAATTTCTAACCAGAATGTAGCTATTAGGTGGGAAACTAGAAATGGATGATAGAAATGAAAAAAGCTTTCGTTAGTACAAAATTAGGAGATAAAGCGAGTGAAATAATTTGGAGATAGGTACATTATTTAGGAATTAGAGATAGGGTTGCGATGAGCGGGTCATTTTTCCAATAATCGTTGAATAGGGGCAATGGATGGAGAAATAATATATTAATAAATATAATTTATGATCTCTTCATTAACGCTTCATTGTATGTTATCTTCCCCGCCTTTCTGCAACATTCAAGCTGATAACCATTTTTCAGGCTTGACAGTTACTAATAATATTTATTGAATGGCCTGATTTGTTCTATTTGTTTATTGTATTCTCCAAAGATTGTCACATGGATCGTAAAGATTTTTTAAAAGCGACTAGCCTATTAGCCGGTGGTGCTCTCCTTTCTCCTCAATCCTTACTGGCACAAGACCCCTGGTTTATTGAACTGCTGGCCAAATTAGCAGAAGCCATTATTATGGACGTTTTTTTAAAACCGATCGAAGAGCTTATTAAGGAATTGGTCGGCATGAATGATGAAAACAAAGATGAGATTCATCGTAGAAATGAAGCTTATAGAGATAAGCAAATGTATCCGTCTAATGTTGTTGCTGTTGGAAGCAATAGTTTTTTATATCCGGTAAAATCGGTATCGAATTACAATAAGTCCGGCAAATATGATGTGCCGATGTACAGCCTTAACAGCAATGGCCTGTATGAAAATGTCGCTACCTTCCAAAAGAATGAGATAGACGGGGTGTCTCAGGCAGCCAGGAAAATACTAAATCAGAATGGAGCAAGTAAAAGTGCAAATACGGAGATGTTCCTCCCTGTCAATGAGATATATAGGGACAAAAGCTCCAAAATACGTTCTTCTTCCTATTATAACAGAGAAAAAGGGATCGTTGAAATCCGTTTTGGTATCAGTAATAAGTGGGGATTCATAAACATAGATTCTAATAGCTTTAGAGGGCAAATTCCTTTTAGTTTCCTGGTATGAAAAGAAAAATATTTTTGCTATTGGGAGGAGTATTTATTATGCTGCTATTAAAGTCTGATGGCTGCCAGCAAACAGACAATAACGTTTACCTTCAATTTCAAGTGGATACCCTTGTCCAAAAGGTTGCTTTGCTTTCTATAGAGTTGGACTCGGTTACAACTGAAAGAGACCAACTGCGTGGGGTGATGACTGAATATGCGGATAGAGTTACAAAGGGAAGCGTAGTCCACGTTTCTTTCATCAAGGAAAATCTATTGAGGCAATTGCCGATCGAAGAGGTGTACAGTGCATTAGATACGGAGGTAGTGACCTATCCTGAAGGCAGACTGATATATAATGCCCCATATCCTATTAAAGGGGTATATCCTGTAAGACAATCATCTTCCTTTGTTATTCAGGATCGTGAATTGCGTTTGATCGATCCGATCGCTTTCTGGAAATACAATAAATATTGTCTCATATTAACTGATTCTACCTATAGTAATGATAGTGTGGATTCTACCAGTAATACGTCCGTCTTACAAAATTAATCAGGCCTCCGGGTTTATGCAGTTAATTCCTTTGATATTTTAGGAGAGAATGAAGATGTCTTAGATAATTATTTCAAGCACCTGTCTGACATGATTTTTAATGCACTGAATAGGAACTACTCATTGAAGTGAGTGCCCTTACTCAATAAGTTCCAACAGTACTTTTTGCCGCAGTCTCCGATTAAGGAGCAGCTATGTTACATTTAACCGACTCAGAATTGTTAGAGCTGGTAAAGAAAGGAGGGGAAGGCGCCTTTACCATACTCTACACCCGTTACTATTCAGTCATGCTGGCTGTTGCGAGAAAAAAACTATTGAACCACCAGGAAGCCGAAGACATTGTCCAGGAGATCTTTGCATCGTTCTGGCACCGGCGAAACCATATCCCGTCGGGGATTCCTGTGAAACACTATTTTTTGAAGGCAGTACATTTTCAGTATGCGTACAAGTGCAGAACCAAAGCTGTTGCCAGAAAGTATGAAAACTACCTTTGGAATAGCCTGCAGGAAGAATGCGGATTACATTACCTGGAAAGCAAAGAATTAGGTCATCAGATCTATCATGCACTACAAAAGATCAGCGCTCCTGCCTGCCGTAAAATATTTGAACTGGCATACATGGAGGATAAAAGTTGTAGTGAGATAGCATCGAGCTTAAATATTTGTACACAGGTGGTGAGAAACCAAACCAGCCGGGCTTTGAAAGTCCTGAGAGAAGAATTGAAATTAGTCGTGTGACCTATCATTGTGCTGCATTCCCTTTATAAATTTCACGTAAAATATTTCACCTGTTGTCAGCAATAATATATCCTGACAGGTGATACCTATTGCCGGTCATAGACAAACTCTGCTCCCATTAACAATAAGTTAACCTAAGTCTAACCGCTATTTACTAGTTTAGTGGGAATAATTAGTAGAACGAACTATTTGGGATAAATTAAAATTTATATATTGTGTCAGTCTGATCAATGTGAGTCATGTGAGAAACCAACGGGGGATAGTTACACAACAAGGCTGAAATACAATTATCGTTATGCAAAATTTAAGCAGCTATAACGACGAGCAATTATTTTTGTTACTGCAAGCAAATAGTGAGGAGGCGTTCAATGTAATATTTGAGCGTTACCGAAAACGTTTATTTCTTGAAGCGTATAGCCGTTTACAGCAGGAAGAGGAGTCGAATGATATTGTGCAGGAGGTGTTCCTGTGGTTGTGGAATAAAAGAGCGACCTTACAAATAGGCGACTGTCTGAAGCCATACCTGGTAAGGGTGGTACGTAATAAGGTTGTAGACCACCTCCGCAAGTGTAATTCTGCGAGGAATCACAGGCAGTATTACACCTGGACGGCAGATACCGAGACATCAAAACTTCCTATAGAAAATAAAGAATTGGGACAACAATTAGAAGATGCAATGAATAGTATTACCCCAGCCAGTAGACTGGCATTTGAGCAGCTTTACTTACAGGACAAGAGCTTACGGGAAATCGCTGTGGAGATGGATATTAATGTACAGTCTGTCAAAAACCACATACATCGGGCATTAAAAATTCTGCGAAAGAACCTGAAACACCGCTTATCCTGAAAATTGAGTATTTTGTAACGATTATGGCTATACATTGGGGATGATAGCCTGAAACCAATAATTTCCACATTATTCACATTTTACAATGTCTGTAAGTCCGGAATATTTAGAACAATTAGTGTTGGATGAGATAGCAGGAGTCATTACACCGGAAGATAGTGCTACCCTCAAAAATATCCTTGCGCAGGATCCGGAAGCGCTTGCCATTCGTAATGACTTATATGCGGAGTATGGGAACAATCCTGTTTTGGATAGGTTGCCGGAAACGCTGACAGTAGATATGGTCTGGGAGCGGGTGCGGGAGAAGAAGCGGCGGCGGATGTTGACTGTGCTTAGTATTGCGGCGTCTGTGTTGGTGCTTTTAGGTGCTTATCTATTATTTGCACCTGCGGGGAGTGAGCATGCAATGGCTGCCGTTTCCAGGGAGGTAACTTTGGAGATGCCGGATGGGGAGGTGGTGCAATTGGGTGCTGCGGTGCAACAGGTGGGAAATGTGGTGCTTCGGAATGATTCGAATCGTTTATCCTATACCGGTGGTGAGGGGCGGGCGAGTTTAGTGGTGCCTGCGGGAAAGGAGTATACAATTATATTGGCAGATGGGAGTACGGTGCAATTGAATGCGGGTTCGAAAATGACGTTTCCAATGGCGTTTGATGATATTAGCAGGGAGATCAGGATTAACGGAGAGGCGTATGTGAAAGTAGCGAAGGATGCTGCGCGGCCTTTTATTGTGCATGTGGCGAATGGCGCGATTGAGGTATTGGGAACGGAGTTTAATGTGAATACGTATGGTAAGGTGACGGTGTCATTGGTGAGTGGAGCTGTGCGGATGAGGACCGGGGATGATTCTTTGTTATTACATCCTGGTTTTGCGGTGTGTTATAATCCCGGAACGAAATTGACGGAGGCGCCTTTTGAAGCGGAGGATGTGTTGGCATGGCGGAGTGGCGTATTCCTCTTTAGTGATACAACTTTAACGGCCCTTGCCGGCCTTATTTCAAGATGGTATGGGGTGGAAGTAGTGAATGATACCCCGGCGGCAGGGGATCGCCGTTTTAGTGGTGCGATGGACAGAAATAAGCCGATAACCAGCTTTCTGGAAGGATTAAAATTTATGGGTCGCTTAGAATATTATTTTGACAAAGACAGCGTACTGCATCTCAAATAACATCCATTTTTATTTACTGGAACCCCATTTACATTCACCATGCATTCCACATTATATAACGTGAATAAAAGTTTACCACTCGAAAGAACCATTTTTAAATATTCGTCTCCTGCAGATATTCCGATTGAATACCAGGCATTACTTTTACCTGATGCGGGCGTATATTTTAGGCAGGATGCGGAGTGTGATATGTTATCACAGCATTTGCTGTTAGGACCGTTTTCTGTTTGGCTGCATGATGTATTGGCCAAGGATAATATATTGATACGGTCTTATACACCGGTGCCGGTGTTTACTTTGCAGTTTATGTTTGAGGATAGTCTGGCGGTGCCGAAGGCAGGGTATACGTTGGATGAGCGGGAGTGTAGCGGGTTTTATCTGTTCCCTGGGCAGTTGCATCGGATACCGATGGCGGCGGAGAAGAAGGTGTTTTCTTTTCATATTAATATTCAGCCGGTGGTTTTGGCGGAGTTGGTGAAGAAATATCCGCAGTTAGATGTGATGATGCACGGCGTGCATCCGAGGGTGTCTACGAGGATTAATTCAAGGCCTTATCATGTGAATGGGGTGTGTGATAAGTTGATACAGCAGGTGATGACTTGTAAGTATGGGGGGCAGGCGGGGCTGCATTTTAGGCAACGATGTGTGACGGATATTCTTTTGAATTTTGCGAATCAGCATGCGGATGCGTTGCAGCCGTTTGTGTATACGAGTATGTTGAATGCGGATAGTTATCATAATTTGTTTAATTATTTGAGTGATCATCCGCATAAGGATCATTCATTGCCTTATTTGGCGTATATGTATAATATACCGTTGGAGGAGATAGATCATGGGTTTAGGCAGCATTTTGCGATATCGATAGGGGAGTATGTGAATATGGTGAAGATGATGATGGTGTGGCATTTGGTGGTGGAGGGGAGGTCGAAGATGGAGGATATTGTGAAGGTGACGGGGTTTAAGGGGGTGGAGGAGATGAGGGGGAGGTTGGAGGAGTGGTATGGGTGGGATGTGTTTTTGAAGTAGATTTTTTGGAGAGTAAGGCGCTAGTGCGCCTTACTCCAGTTTGACCAGACTTTTATGAGTTGTGTATTGTTGGTGTTGTCTTTCCATTCGAATGGGCCGGGGAATGGGTTGGTGTTATCACGTTTCTGGTTCAGGTAATCAGTGTCCAGGGTGATAGGCGAGCCATCGGGGGCTTCGAATGGGAGGTTTGAATAGATGGTGCGACCTAGCATGTCGGTTTTTACTAGTCTCCGGTGTTGGAATTCTTTCCAGGTTTTGTCTAGTTTGATGGAGAGATAGAGACCGTCGTTTTTAGAGACGATACTTAGATTGGGGTTATATATATTGCTCCAAACCGGGAATGTCTCTTTATCAGCTGGTTGAGCACCTGCTATAAATACATTTCCATCCATCCATAAGGGTAGTGATGCGGTATCATAATTACGCAGGTTACTGGTGTATCCAACGAATATATTATTGTAATACCTGAAATCACCTGGAGGGTTGCTTTGTAACCCGGCAATTTCAGTTGAATGCTGTTTCATGAATGGGGTGAGCCTGTCATCAAAATTTTCGATAAACATATAACCGGCGAACAGGTTATGTGCATAAGTACCACCCTGAGCCAGTACTCTTTGGCATCTGGGAGATAAGAATATATTGTTGTCAATGATGAATGGTCCATGATCTACTTCCAGGAAAAGATCATAATTCCCATTGTCAAATAGTAAATTTTGAGAAACCCTGGTGCCTTGCGCCATCCAATCCAGCCAGATACCACGATCATTATGATAGATTAAATTCCTGCTGATTTCCATGTCAATGGCACCGTGAAATTTAATGGCAGACATTTCTGCTCCTGTGAATAATTTCCTGATATGGATATTGTAGATAATGTTATCTGTTACAGTGCTGAAGGAACATCCTAAACTACCTACTATACCAGCCTGCTCGCAGTTATAAATTTTATTATGTCTTACTATGTGGTGACCGATATTATCTTTATTCCAGCCATTTTTTAAGGCTCGGTTGATAGTGCCGACATAGCCTTCTGCTGATTCAGCTTTATTATCCCATTCGTCACCGTATTTTCCTAAAGCAATGCCGGAACATTTGGAATCACTTATTTCGTTGTTTTCAATGATCCAGCCTTTGCTCCAATTGGTACCAATTAAACCAATTTGCTCTGCGGTAGGAGGTGCCCATGGTGTAGCGGCATGGCGCATGATAAAGCCGCGGACGGTGATATAGTTAATGCCGGTTTTTCTGGGATAGAAGATGCTTTGCCTTACATTGATTTCTGCGGTATGTTGATTAGGGTTTGCGTTTCCAAATTGTGCCCAGATAGTTGTACTGTCTATACCTACTTCCCCAAACCAATATAGCTCTCCATCCTGCTTTTTCATTACTTCTGCTTTAGTAGCAGCCTCAGTCAACCTTGCTTCATCCAGGTAAACCTCTCCTGTATGATTTGGTCTTTTTTTACCATAAAACCAATCGCCGTAAATAGTATCTTTATATGGATTAAAATTTCCAAATAGTTTATTGGACACATTTACTTTCCATGTATTCTCTCCTAGTTTCTCCCATCCTTTAATGATTTCAGAACCTTTGATTACAACCGTTTCATTTTTTGCTGCCTGATAGGTAATTCTCATATTATCTGAGTTACCACCTATGGCAGGGTTTATTTCTTCTCTATAAGTTCCTTCATGTACATTGATAATGTCTCCAGGTTTTGATTTTAGGCTGGCAGCACTAATTGTTTTAAAAGGTTTAGTTGAGGATCCGTCATTTCCATCATTTCCACTTTTAGTCGATACATGATAGACTGTTTGTGCCTGTAGGAAAGAGCATATAAAAAGATAAATAACAGTAAAGAATAGGGTTACAAAATTTCTTTTCATTGAAAGTATTGATTTTAATTGGAAAATGAGGAGGCTTTAAAAGCACAAATAATACTATTGCAGATCCTGGAAAAAGTAACATTAATTTATGAAAAAAATGGTATTCCTTAAAAGTGGAGTTTTAGTAATAGATATATAGTTGTATAAGGTTTTTCGAAATTGATCAAGTTAGAGAATAGTCTCTAACTTGATACATCTTATAATATATGAATCTAGGGAATATTAGAATTTATTGATTCGCTGTAATTAATTGTATTATCTACATTTAAAGTATTGTTGAAGGGGAATTATTTCAATATAGGGATTTTATTTTAATATGGTTACCTCTATTTAATTAGAAGGTAACCATATAAGTCCATGCTTTAACTAAAACGCAATTTTCAGTTACATGTCTTGATTAACTCTTACTGACTGATAAGTAACATTTGGGCCTGGAATAGCACAAAATAATGTTGCTTCTGGGTGTGTTGTTGAATATCTCGTAGAGATTGGAGCGTATACAATTTGAAAATTAGGGGTAATGCGACCCACTGTAGTATAGCAAAAGAGGGCACCAATAAATCTATGTTGGGATTTAAATGCTACTGCACCTCCTATAATACTTAATAAACCAATAATACTTAGGATAAAATTTGTCTTTTTCATGGTATAAATGCTTTTTCTGAAAAAGCTAAATTCATGTTATTAATATCTGCTTGAAATGATAGCAGTTTAACAGAACTACAGATTATAGTTCTGTCAATCCTTATCGGGATAAAATCATAATCTGGGAACTTATGATTTTATGTTTTAACTAAAAATGAGTTTTAGTTACTCGTCCAGATTAACTCTTACTAATTCATAAACAATATTTTGTACTGGAAGGGCGCATAATAATGTTTTCTCTGCGTGCGCTGTTGAATACCTTACACCTGGTATTGGAGTGTATATAATTTGAAAATTAGGGGTTATGTGCCCCACAGTAGTATAGCAAAAGTAAGCACCACTAAATCTATGTTGGGCTTTAAACGCTAATGCGGCGCCTACAATGCTCAAGAAGCCAATAACACTTAGAATAAAATTTGCCTTTTTCATGGGATAAATGCTTTTTCTGAAAAAGCTAAATTTATGTTATTAATATTTGCTTGAAATAAGAGTAGTTTAACTGAACCGCAGACATATTTATATTAGCACCTTATGAAAATAAGATGTCATAATTCATTTAAATAGAAAGAAAATAATGAGCACTACATTTTTCAGAATTGACAATTAGTGAATTCTATTTAACCTTATGACTGTCTAAATTTATTCATTTATTTTGAGGATACATTAGGGGTTAAAATAATAAACTTGTTATTAAGATATTTTTAGGATAAAATAAATGAATCGATTACTATTAATTTTTATTATTGCTTAAATAGACTTTAATTCTTATTAATCCATTCAATAAAAGGATCAATCCATTGAATAGTCGCTTCTTTATTATATGCTCCAAATGCATGTCTTCCTTTCGCATACAGGAATAATTTTGCGGGCACCTGATGTTGTTGCAATGCTGCATAGAAGTACAGGGAGTTTTTAACGCTTACCCCATCATCATCCATGGCATGAACAATGAATGTGGGAGGTGTACTATGTGATACATGCAACTCATTAGAATAATAGTGTATTTTTTCAGAAGTAATGTCCGGGCCAATCAACTGTAAACGGGAGACAATATGTGTGAGGCTGTCAGTGAAACTAATGACAGGATAGATCAGCGCCATGAAATCTGGCTTTAGGTTGATGTTTGTAGGGTTATCAATGTAAATATCATTGAGGTGTGTACAAAGCGTAGAGACCAGGTGACCACCGGCAGAGAAGCCCATAATCCCCAGTTTGTTTTTGTCAATTTTGAATTCCTTTGCATGCTCCCGCACGTATTGAATAGCTCTTTGGGCATCCATGACAGGAACAGTCTCCTTATGTGTCATTTTAGAGCCATCAGGCACCCTATATTGCAACAGGAAACAGGTAATGCCAGCAGTCGTCAGCTTCTTTGCTGCAGGTATGCCCTCCACTACATCTGCTACACCTAAATAGGCTCCACCTGAGCAAATGATAATTCCAGTACCATCACTCTTTCCATTTTCCGGCTTGTAAACTGTCAGGGTTGGAATATCGCCGTTTATAGCATTAGGTACCTTGCCGGTGGCATACAAAGGAATAATTTCCTGTGAAAATACTTTGGTAAAGCAAAAGAAGCACGCAAATAGGATGAATAATGGATACTTAGAGTAATACATATAGATATAAAACGGTTTGAATGGGATTGCAATAAAGGCAATTTTATAATACAGTTATAATATATAATTATACAACTGTGGAATATGTTACCAAGCTTTGCTCACCGCAATGTTATATAGCAATACTCAGATTAGCCAAAAAACAATAGAACGCTCAAAGTTAACACTGCCATTAAAGAAGATAACTGAAATTACTGCTATGATAACACATCCGGCAGGAAAAGCTGAAAAACTTTTCTATATAGAAAGAACAGATGAAGCTTATGATGATGTATCTTCTATACCAGAAGAATATTTACAATTAATCCTACCTTATGCAGGGGTATATTTTGAAAAGGATGAATATTGTGAAATACTCAGTCAGCATAAGCAGGTTGGTCCATTTTCCTTTTGGTTACAGGAAGTGTTTGCAAATGAAGCATTTATCCTTTGCCCATACACCCCTATGCATATCTGGGCTTTGCATTTTATGTATGACACTAGTCTTCAGGTAGAGTTATATGAGGATAAATCATTCAACCTGGAAGAGAGAGAATGTAATCTTTTTAACTTAGAATCTGATTTACATAAGGTGCCAATGGTGAGCGGGCAAAGGCTTCTTTCCTGTCATGTAAATTTTCTTCCGAATGTTTTGAAGAACCTAGCCAGATTACATCCTGGTCTTAGTCGTTTAGCGAAATTGGAATCGAACGGTATCAGTGGCCCATTGAATAAATACCCTTATCATATCAATGCTGTATGCAGTTATTTACTTCAGCGAGCTATCAGCTGTCGGCATATTGGTATACCTGCTGAACATTTTATATACCGTTGTTGTCTGGATCTGTTATTAAACTTTGCTCAGCAGGATCTACAACTGCCCATTGAGGTGGATAATGTGCTCCATTTAGACGTGTTAACCCAATTATTTAACCTCCTGTTAGAACATCCTTATCAATCTTTCACGAATTCACAGCTGGCAAGTATGTTTGATTTGCCGATAGGAGAGTTGATGGGAAGTTTTCTAAAACATTACTCTATTTCCTTGAATGGGTTTATCCGGATGACTAAGATGATAATGGTGTTTGAATTATTGACAGAGAAATCTACGCCACTTTCAACGATAGCAAATGCAGCGGGGTATACCAATTGGCAGACGCTGAATAGAGAGTTTAAGATGTATTATGGGTGTGAGTTGGATGAATTGAGGCGAGCTATGTGATTAAATATATTCCAGGCTCTTTTTATTAAATATAACTTTACGCTGGTCGCCCCAATTTCCCCCCTACAATAAGATTGAATTTAAAATTAAATTAATCTCAGCTGACAAAATAAATATTTCACTATATAAATGATATTTCTGCCAATAGATCTAGTACCATCATTGCCCCTTTTTATGACATCCTTATCAAAGAAACAATCAATTACTGTCAGAATGCTTTAGAAGATATATGAATTTCACTCAGGTTCTTTGGTGTTTACGGAAATACTCTATTACTAAACTGAACGCATCTATCAGGACATGATCTCGATTTATCTCATTTGGTAGACCACCAATTTATTATGACTTACAAATTGTTTGTCTCATTGATTAACAGAATCGTTGTATTGTTAATAATTTTTAGACTCCAAATACCTCCTACTTTCAGCCAGTTGTCCGAGAAAAATGATATTTCTTTACTACGACTTAATTAATCGTTTCAAAGGCATAAGTTAATGTTTTTGTTTAATAATGCCAGTTTTGAATTATTGAGTTGTTATAACCACTTATTATTTAGAAAGCATTTTTTAGCATGAGAATAAGATAAGTGATAGCAGTGCTCTAGGTTCAGATTTAATGTTCTGTTATAGATGATTTATGTAGATAAAAGTTTTGAATAGGAAGAAATCGGATCTGTTAATGCATTTCTATAGCACTTATTTATTTTAAATTCAATTTTATTAGTGTTAATCTATTGCTAGTTTTTCTATTTTATCACTTTTTATTATTAATCATTTTCAGACTCAACCTATTTTAATTTTACAATGAAGTGAAATACCTAATATTATTGAGACCCAAACATTGGGTGAAAAATTTGTTTTTGTTTGTTCCTTATTTTTTTTCTGGAAGTTTTTTTAATCTAAAAGGATTATTTTTTTTATTTATAGGTTCGCTAGCATTTAGTTTTATGGCTAGCTCAATTTATATAGTAAATGATTGGTTTGACATTAATTTTGATAAGATGCACCCTGTGAAATGTAATAGACCATTAGCTTCCGGATTGATATCTAAGAAAATAGCCGCTATTATTATTTGTAGTTTGATAGTATTGAGCCATACTTTGGGATGCATTCTTACAATAAGATTTTTAATAGTATTGGACATTTATTTTATTGTCAATTTATTTTACTCAATTGGGCTTAAAAATATTTCAGTCCTTGATATTTTTATTTTAGCAACTGGCTTTGTTTTAAGACTGATTGCCGGAGGTGTTATAGCAGCAGTTGCTTTGTCTGAGTGGATAATAGTTATGGTGTTTTTGTTAGCTCTCTTTTTAGCAATAGCCAAGCGTCGGGATGAAGTTTTAATTAGTCTTACCTTAGGTAAAGAAATTCGAAAGGCCAATAAAGGTTATAATCTTGATTTCTTAAATGTTTTATTAGCATTGGTAGCATCCGCTATTGTTATTTCCTATTTGATATACACTCTTTCTCCAGATACAATTTTAAGAATGGGTAGTCACAAGTTATATTATACTTTTGTTTTCGTATTGAGCGGGCTATTTAGATATTTACAGTTAACATATGTATATCATGACACAGGATCTCCTGTTAAAGTGTTTTATACAGATCGATTCATTCAAATCTCAGTTGTATTATGGATATTGACCTTTTTTACAATTATTTATTGTAAAGATTTTTTAGATTATATGATCGGGCCATAATTTCAATACTTACATTTTATATTACTGGCACCTATTATTACCTTATCCAGAATCATTAATATGAAAGTTGCGTATAGTTACAGAAAGACAATATTGATTTCAATTGTTGTTAATATCGTTATCTGGATTTCCTTTAAAATAATATATCCATATCCCAATATGGTTTTGGACTCTTATTATTATGTAATGGGGGCTACAGAGAGATTGAATATTAACCTTTGGCCAATTGGGTATTCATATTTTATTAGGCTGATCGGTGTTTTATCTCATTCCGACCTCCTGTTCACGACTATTCAATATGAAATTTTTCAGTTATCATTTCTATATTTAATTTTTACAATTGCCAACTTGATAGAACTTCCAAAATGGGCATTTGTGACATTGATAATCTTCTCGTTTAATCCAATAATTCCCTATACTTGTAACTTAATAATGGCAGATGGGTTATTTTATTCGGTTAGCATTGTCTGGTTTACAATATTGGTAAAAATAATTATTAGACCAAATCAATATCTAATTATACTAAATGGAATATTTATTGGAGTGGCTTTGTCTTTGAGATATCATGCTTTGTATTATCCAATACTAGGAGCCTTTGCATTTTTATTAAGTCAGTACAGATTTATTTATAAGGCTTTAGGTGTAGTATTCCAATTGGCAATAGTGTTATTATTTGTTTTCTTTACTCAAAACCAGGTTAAACAAATTACTGGGCAATCCCAATTTTCTCCATTTGGAGGTTGGAAAATTGCAAACAACACATTGTATGTATACGAGAATATTTATAGAACTGATCAAAGGATAATTCCTAATAAATATAGAGAACTGGATAGTATTGTTCGGAGATATTATAATTCGGCCCATAGAAAGCAAACTCTATTTACAAACGATCCAATGCCCGGCGGGTTTTATGTTTTTATGAGTTATTCCCCTTTAGTAATTTATAAAAATTCAGTTTTTCATAGTGAATCCAATGTAGATGATGTTAAGTCATTCATGAGGGTGGGCGGGCTTTATGGAGATTATGGTAAATATTTATTAAAAGGCAGTCCAGTAGCCTATTTAAAATTCTTTATTATTCCCAATGTAATTAGATATTTTTCACCTCCTGCGGAACTATATATTACACTATCTACATTTTTTTTAAGGCGCGATAATATTTCTAACTATACAAAAAAATGGTTTCATTTTAAGACTTTAGAAGTCAATGTAGAGGCGATTCAATTTAGATCAAATTTATTCTCTTTTTTCCCTTCAATTGTATTTAAATTACATGTGATATTTTTGTTAATGTTATCTGTGTTTATTTTTATAGGTGGGTTGAAACTTATAAATATTGAACAACGAAAGTTTATTGCTTTGGGAATAATAACATGGATTATTGATTTTGGATTTAACATTTTAGCATCAGAAGTGGTCTTACGATATCTGTTATTTACAATTACTATTGAGGTTATATTCGTTTTACAATTCGCTTCGATTATTATAAAATGGACAGCAAAAAAAATAATTCATAAAAAATGAGATGATAAATGTTACAAATTATAGTCTTAGGCAATATTAATCCTTTTAATTAGAAATCTTATTTCTAATTTGTTATTACAATTTAATTATATGCCTTTAAATAAGATTTTATTAAGTAGCTTATTTGTTTGTATTTTAAATTCTGTGCTTGCTCAATCTCCAACCTCCCAAGCCCTAAATTCGTATCATTACCTTAATGATAAATACACTGGAGATTATATTAAGCAAATTGCATTTCCTATAGGTGGTATTGGGGCTGGGATGTTCTGCCTTGAAGGAACAGGAGCTATTTCCCACATGTCTGTTCGAAACAACCCTCAAATATTTAATGAACCTACAATGTTCGCAGCTATAAATATTAAAGGGCTAAAAGATGGAACTAAAGTATTAGAAGGTCCGGTTCCCGATAGAAAAAAGTATGGTATGAGGAGTGCTGGAGTTGGTGCTCCAGGATCTGATTGGGGTCTTCCAAGATTTCAATATTCGGAATTTTTAGCAAAGTTTCCTTTTGGTATAGTAACTTTAAAAGATAAATCATTACCACTAGAAGTGGTTATCACTGGTTGGAGTCCATTTATTCCAGGTGACGAAAATAATTCAAGCCTTCCTTTAGGTGCATTAGAGTATAAATTTAAGAATACAAGTAATAAGACTCAGGATTATACTTTTTCCTATAATTCGACAAATTTTATGACAATTCCTCAATCGCCTTATCAATATGATAGCTCGATTGGGAAAAATTATATAGATGCTATACCTAAAGGATTTGTATTGTCACAAGAAGGTTCTGGTACACGGCAGGACTTTAATGGAGACTTTGCTATATTTACAGATGAGGTATCTACAAGTATAAATTACTCTTGGTTTAGAGGTGGTTGGTTTGATCCGTTAACAATGATTTGGAATTCTTTATTAGATGGTAAAATTTCTAGTACCTCTACTGTGGAAAAAGATGCACCTGGGGCTTCTTTATTTATTCCATTTAAACTTAAGCCTGGTGAAGAGAAATTGATTCGTGTATATATGGCTTGGTATGTGCCTGATACGAAATGGAGATTTGGGCAGCAATCAACAAAAAACTCAGATACAACAGTCGACGTTCAACCAAGGGAATTATCATCTGAATTTTATAAACCTTGGTATAGCAGTAAATTTAAAAATATCAAAGAAGTCTCTGATTTTTGGTTGAAAAACTATGATACATTAAGGAAAAACACCAATCTTTTTACCAATGCATTTTATAACAGTAGTCTTCCTCCAGAAGTAATCGAAGCTGTATCGGCAAATTTGACAATTTTAAAAACTCCAACAGTATTAAGACAATTTGACGGTCGGTTTTGGGCTTGGGAAGGTTGTGGCGATGACTTTGGAAGTTGCCATGGATCATGTACTCATGTTTGGAATTATGCTCAGGCTCTTTCTCATCTATTTCCCCATTTAGAAAAAAGCTTAAGGAATACTGAGTTTGGGGAAAATCAAAATTCATTTGGGCATCAAACCTTTCGATCTGCTTTACCTATACAACCTGTAGGTCATAATTTTTATGCAGCCGCTGATGGCCAATTGGGAGGAATTATGAAAACTTACAGAGAATGGAGGATTAATGGAGATAGCATATGGTTAAGATCTATTTTTTCTAAAGTAAAGAAGAGTTTGGATTATTGCATTGATACCTGGGATCCCAGACATACAGGAACCTTGGAAGAGCCACATCATAATACATATGATATTGAATTTTGGGGCCCTGATCCTATGTGTTCAAGCTTTTATCTTGGGGCGCTAAAGGCATTTTCTATAATTGAAGATTATTTAGGAGAAGATTCGAAATTTTATCGTGATTTATTTAATAAAGGGAAAATTACCTTTGAAAGTCAACTTTTTAATGGAGATTATTTTTATCAAAAGACTAAATGGATAGGTTTGAGTGCAAAAGATCCGATAGAGGTAGCAAAGCAAATAGATGGAAAAGATTATTCAGAAGATGCATTAAAATTAATTGAGAAAGAGGGTCCTAAATATCAATATGGAGGTGGTTGCTTAAGTGATGGATTGGTTGGAGAATGGATGGCTCGGGTATGTGGTTTGTCCAATGTAATTGATCCTGCTAAGGTCAAAAAACACTTGGTGTCTGTATATAAGTATAACTATAAAGTAGATTTATCAAATCATAGTAATCCACAAAGAGCTACTTATGCTATGGGACAGGATGGTGGTTTACTTTTATGTTCCTGGCCTAATGGAGGTAAGCTGTCACTTCCATTCATTTATTCTGATGAGGTTTGGACCGGGGTTGAATATGAAGTAGCTTCCAATTTAATTTTTAATGGTCAGATTAAGGAAGGTTTAAATATTGTCAAGACATGTAGAAAAAGATATGATGGAAAAGTAAGAAATCCTTTTGATGAGTATGAATGTGGACATTGGTATGCCCGGGCAATGTCCAGCTACTCATTGTTGGAAGCTTTAACGGGAGTAAGATTCGATGCCGTTGACAGTACGTTATTTGTTGGATCCAAAGTGGGTAATTTTACATCTTTTCTTTCTACCAATACTGGATTTGGGAATGTAATATTTAAAGATGGGAAAGTTAATGTTGATGTGGTTTACGGCAATATTCCTATAAGAAAAATCATTATTAATTAATGATATCCAAGTGCAGGCTTACATCTTATATTTGAAAGGACTATTCTAGTGTTAGGTTAATTATTAATTGACGGATACAATCTTTTTAACATCACTCTTGCTTCTTTGTTTGTGAATTGCCAGTTTATTTGGCTGTTCTTATTGTTTCGATTAGTTTGCCATTCAGTGACCTCTTCTTTTACCTTCTCGATTGTAGATATATGCCTGTTCAGGCATTGTCCATTCAATACGTGCAATTCTATTTCGGCCATATTTAACCAGCTTCCATGTTTTGGGGTATAGATGAATTCAAATCTGTCACACAGCCTTTTTGCTTCTTTGGGTTCAAAGGTCTCATAAAATGCAGCACCCGTGTGCGTTTTGAAATTATCCATCACCAGGGTTATCTTTTTCGCTTTGGGATATTTCTTATCTGCGATTTCTTTAATAAACATTGCCCAATCCTTTCTGGCTTTGAATGCTGTTACCTCCACAAAACGCTTCCCTTTCAATGGTTCATTTGCTATAAATATATTTACCATGCCATGTCTAACGTACTCGTAATCTACTCTTCTTTCCTGACCAGGCTTCATAGCAACTGGTTGTCTCACTTCATCGACTAACTGTTTTGGCGACTCGTCCATGCAAATAACAGGATAATCAGCATTATAAGGCCTTTTATATACATCTAACACGTTCTCCATCTTTGCCACAAATTCGCTATTACAATGCGGTGGGATTACCCACCCTTTTGATTTCCAGGGCTTAAGTTCATTTTTTTTAAGACCTTTCTTACTGTTACATGAGAGATCTTTTCTACATACTTTAATTCAACCATCTTGTCTGCCAGGAGCCGTAATGACCATCTAGCAAATCCTTTAGGTGGCTCACTACAGCATAATGTGACTAACTTCGCTTCTATATCTCCATCCACTTTAGACTCGTAAATACGATTTGAAGGCCGTCTTTCTAATACCCCTTCAAAGCCTTCTTCAATAAATTTCTTCTTAACCCGATCTATTGTGCGCATCCCAACTTTCAAGACTTTACTTATTTGCTCGTTGGTCACTTTTTCCGAGTACTTCCCCTCATCACAATTTAATAGAATATAAGCCATACGAAAGGTTTGAGAAGTATGTGAACCTTTATTTATTATGCTGTGTAATTCTTCAACTTCACTCTTTGTTAATTTAACGGTATAGCGTATCATCTCCGGAAATATTTCTTCAAATATACATTATATTTACGTCATTTGATATTTAACGAAACACTAGTTATAAAAATGTAATGCCAATTAATATGTCCAAATACCATGAAAATATTAATCCCACATGGGTAGTATTTATTGCAGTTTCAGCATTATTACTACCCATATTTATTATAGAAATGGGAGTATTAAAATATACAAAAGGTGTTTGGACATATATTATAGAGGATCCATTTATTCATATGTCGATAGCGAAAAACTTAGTTTTGCACCATATTTGGGGCCCTACACCATATGAATTTTGTTCTTCATCTTCTTCAATCTTATATCCCATCCTGATAGCATTATTATTTAAAGTTTTTGGATTCTATACAATAATTCCTTTTGCAATAAATTTAATTGCTTCTCTTGTCCTGATTATTATTTTACAACGATGGCTTAATCAAAACCGGATAAAACCAATTGGTCAAATTTTTATTCTGCTTTCATTAATTTTCTTAACTCCGTTACCTGTTTTAGTGATTCTTGGAATGGAACATACATTACATTTGTTAATATCTTTTTTATTTATAGATTATTTAGCTAAATATTTGGGAAGCTATGGCTCAGATGTTAGTGATCGGTATATTTTGGGGAAGATCCTGGTTTTAGGTTGTTTGTTAACAAGTATTAGGTATGAAGGTGTGTTTATTATTGTTATTGGTTTTTCGATTTTACTATTCCGTAAACTATATTTAAGATCGTTGCTGTTACTTTTTATTTCCATAGCACCTATTGTTTTATTTGGCTTTTATTCAATCTCAAAAGGGGGCCTTTTTCTTCCTAATTCAGTACTAATGAAATCTAGTGGTATCCCACATGATTTAATATCATTCACTGAATTTATTTCAGAAGGAGTTTGGGTGAAGCTATATTCCACAGCATATAATTGGAGTCAAATTGTTCCAAAACAAACATTATTATTATTGCCACTTTCTTATGTGTTATTTATCGCTTCTTCTAGAAATAAAATGTACTATCATTTTGGGATATTTATTTTATTCGGAACCATTATTACTCATATTTTTTTTGGCAGAATGGGATGGTTTTTTAGGTATGAAGCATATTTTGTTGGATTAACCATAATATATATACACTCTTTTATTTTAACTTCAAAAATCGATAATAACATCTTTTCATGGGAATGGTCTAAAATGATATTAATATCTATAGGCCTATTTTTGGTTATACCATTTATTTTCAGGTCATGGGATGCATTTCGTTTTACATCTGATGCTTGCAAATATACTTTTAATCGTAATTATTTAGTAGGAATGTTTTTGCATGAATATTATGATAATACTAACACGGCAATTAATGATTTAGGAGTAATTGCATATTATAATAAAGGAAACAACTTAGATTTTGGCGGTCTTGGAAATACGGATGTCACAAAAAGTGTGAAAGGAAATTATAATACACTTGATTTTTATTGTAAAAAATTGGAGGAAAGAAAAGTTACATTAGCTGTGTTGTTTGATGAATATTGTTTACCCTTACAAAAAGCTAGATGGGTTAAAGTTGCCTCATGGCATTCTGCTTATCATATTAATTATTTTAACACTGATTTCCAACTTTATGCAATTGATTCCACATTAGCCTTGGAGCTAAAGCATAATTTAAACAGTTTTAAGAGTAAATTATCCGATGATATAAAAATACAATATTATAATTAACCTGATTTTTTCAGATTCTACAGTCACCCTAATGCTGACTAAAATGAAAAAGAAATTATTATCAAATTGGTACTTATTGTGCGAGCAATAAATAAATGTTTGGCTATCCTTTCGTAGGTATACAAAAGGTGTACATACGGTTTTGAGCTTGATATATAACTCATTAAGGATCTAAGGGATCATGTGGATCCATATGTAAGCTTTCAATTATGGGGAAAAATGAGATATCTTGAGACGATATTTTTGTCTTTTTATAATAAGGAATATATCCAAGTTCTTCTATATTCCTATCATCAAAATCTTGAGTTAATATATATGCCGATTGGTCACTTGTAGTTACACATAATGCGGATTTTTCAGTAGGTATATTATATCTTATTATTAATCTATTAGCATTCCTGAAATTAGTTGTAGTGTGTCTTGCCTGAGGTTCAATAATTATTGCTTGTTCTGGTATATTGTATTTATTAATTAGATATTTCTTCATTTCGTAAGCTTCACAATAGGGGGTATGAAAAGGGTGCACATAGCCCCCACTCAAAATAATTAATGGAGCAAAGCCCTTTGCAAATCTGTCTGCAGCTAATTCACAGCGTAATTTACCTCCGGGAGAAATTGGAGTTGTGTATAATTCGGGCCCTTCCCCTGGAATCATTATGCAAGAATATTGGTATTTATTCCAGTTGATATTTTTTATATACTCAATAGCTTTTTTATTTTCACCACTTTCTAATGGTTCAAATCTAGCAGGCTCATCGCGATCATTGTAATCTAATAGACGTAAAGCGATTTGAAGAGAGGGCTGAAAAAAAACTGTAAAATTATCTGCTTTCGAATCGATGAATGTTAGCATTGATTTTAAGAAAACCTGATAATATTCTCCTTTTACAGGATAACTAACTGAGTCAATTCTAGGATAATGAATTTTTTGCCCTATTCCATATTGCCTAATTATATTATTAATTCCATAGAAGTATTGATTCCAAACTTTGATAAAATAATCTTTGTTAGTCAAATTGATGTATCTCTGATAATATCCAGAAGGTCTTAAATGGGTATTTATTAAAGAGTCTATTGAGCGATTGTTTGTTGTGTATAACTCGTCTAAAATTCGAATTAGTTTGGCTGAATCATTGCTTCGCCATAAGAATTCATTGAATATTGAATCACAATTTATTTTCTCACTGCTATCAATTGATATTTCATGGATTCGATGAAGGTTCTTTGTTAAAATTTTCGATAATTCTTTATTGCCCTTTAGTAAATCAGTTACCTGGGGATATTTGCTAAGTACTGCGATTAAATAAAAATTCTTATCTGAAATAATATTACCAGACGATAATGGATAGTAATTTTTATTATATCCTTGGCTAGGTTGAGAGTAACTATTTGAAGTAAGAATTATTAAAATGAGAAACAGCAATAATTTAATTTTCATATAATAAATATTTTCATGTTATGTCTTCCCATGATTATTTGCATTATAGGTGAGTATTTGCGTTTATTCATGAAAAATAACATTCGAATTGTTAAATATTTATTCATAATAGGTTATAATCTCATTTTTGGGAACTACTTTCTCATAGTTTTTTAGGTTAGCTAGTAAATTGGCTGTATAGGTCGAATCTACTGCATAAAATTGCAAATCATAATGTGGAATTTCAAAATCAAGAGAATGCCACGTTGCAACTTTTTTCCATTTTGATTGGATTTGGGATGGAATAGAAATATCAAATACAGCTGCAATTTTTATATCTTTCTCTTTTACAATATTATTAATAAAATTGTAGTTATAATATCCTCCATGATAGCTTTTGGCTACTTCATTATTTCCTAATCCCCCTATATCTAAAATATAACTATTGTTATTGAAGTAAGATACTTCGCCTAAATCGTAAACAGCGATGGGAACACCATCATAATATTTATGTATAAATTGTGCCATACTATAGTTTTGATTAAAATATCTTTTACTAATAGGCACAATAGTACTTGATGAATCGAAACCTCTTTCAAGAAATGGGATCACTAAGTACACTGAAAGTCCAATACTTATAATTGATGAGCTATTAATTTTAAAGTTTTCAAAGTCAAAACTAATATAAGGAATAATGCAAAAGACAAGGACAAGGCACATTACGATTAGATATGACTCGTATCTGTAGGAGAAATCAATTTTTGCAAATAGGAGATGAGTGACAGTGATTGCAGTAATTAATATTATACAATACCTTATGTTAGTTTTATCAGGTATTTTATTTTTAAATAGAAAATATAGGAGAGGTAAAATTATCAATGTTTTTTGTATTAATAGGTCATGCATCATAGCATGAGGGTAATATAATTTTTCAGGAATCCTTGTGAAAAAAGTAACTAAGCTGTTGGCTGATAGCGATAAATTATCGGATTTTAGTATTACAGAATTGGGAAGAAAGAATCCACCATGGAGTTTAGAGTAAAAGCCATATATTAATACAGGACAAACAGAAATAAAACCATATATTATAACAGGTATTATTTTACCTAAGAAAAACAAGATTAAGCATACTGTTATTATGATAAAAATGCCCTCGTATCTTATGCTGGTGACAAGCATACCATATATATATAAGGGTAATGGGATTTTCCATTTCTTATTTCCATTTTTAATTTCATGTGTAATCCAATCAGCAAAAGAAAAAATAATTAAATAGCAGAATAAGATTTGAAGCGTGTGCTCCATTCCAGTGCTTATTATATAAGCAAGTGGGGTAAGAAATATTATTCCAGTTAATCCTAATAATTGAAAAATTGGAGGTATTCCTAATTTATGATATCTCTTTTGGATTAAGATTATTAATATAATTGCCGCTATTATATTTATGATAAAAGGTGCAATTATATTTACCCCAAAAAATTTGAAAAAGATTGCTAATACTAATGGATATAATATGGAGGAGGATGCAGATGCAAACTCATATTTAGTAACTCCCCATGTATTATGTAGTACTATATTTTTGGCTATTGCCATATGAATAAACGGATCGTCCAATGAATAGGAAAAAATACCTTTTGTGTATAGAAGAATATAATACTCCCCAAAAAACAATGGTGCCAAGAGGAGTATTAGTGAAATAGATATAATGATGTGCCTATTTAATTTAAAAACAGAAGACTGCATAATTAAATTATTTATAGATTTATATATTGGCTCAAATGAGCGAAAGAATTTCTTTTTGAATTGATATTTTGTTATCTTACTTAAATCGATCTTAATGTAGATGTGTGTTTGGGAGTGATGTTAACCTAATAAAAGTTATCGCGGAGACTAATATACATCATAGTAAATGCATCCTGATCTCAGTTTACTATAAGAAATTATTCTTTGATTCCAATGTGTAGAAATAATGTTACTCTGCTCATGGGTTCTCTAAAAGAGCTGATAAAGAAACATAGTTCTCTCGGCTTATGAAAGTGTTAGCATCTTCTGAAAAAGTCATCCATGATATCATAAACGACTTTATGAAGTGCGTAAGCTGTTAAAATTGAGCATTATAGGCACGATCAAACGAAGATTTCCTGAACGGATTAAGCAGCCAGTGACAGTTCCAGAGTCCAGAAACAGTGGATTATGGACCTCATGTCTGATGGCTTGATTGATGGTTGATGTTTTCGGTTGTTGAATGTTATAGATGATTACGACAGGGAAACCCTTGTAGATTGAAATAAATATATCTTTACAGTCCTACGAGTTATACGGGTACTGGAAAGGTTAATTGAAATGCTGGATTTGACACATGAGTTAGAAATTAATAATGGTCTTGGATTTATAAGAGATTAGCTGCAACATTAGTTAGATCCTTATATTGATGTAATCAAAGGGTAGCTAACAAAGTTAAAAGGGATGATGAAATACCATACAGTGGATGGATATTTTATGTGTGAAGGCTGAATTACATGGTGTATCAATTCAATTGCCTTGAAAAATCACTAATTTGAATGAGAACTAAAAAGAGTTAATTTGGAGAGAGACGTATTATGTCGAATAACTTGGTAAATAGATTTTCTTTCGACCTCTATTGAAAAAGAACATCTTCGACAGGAATTTTTTTTAAAACGGCTTCCTCTATAAACATAGAAGGCAACCGTTTTACGCTTTATCTTGGAAGAAAGATAATTTTAGTTGTATTATAGTTTTGGTTCAACTTGCAACTGTTTATATGCAACATTAATTCCAGGAACTGTACAGAATAGAGTGTGACCACTAAAAACGTTCTGCGAATACTTTGTAGCGAGTACTGCAGTGAATTTACTACTGTCACCAATAGTAGTGTAACAAAATAATGTACCATTAAATCTGTGTTGGGATTTAAACGCTAATGCAGCACCCACAATGGTTATTAAACCGATGGCACTAAGAATAAAATTATTTTTCATAGTATAAAATATTTTTTTTTAACCCCCTAAATTTTAATTAATATCTGGGTAAATAAAATTATAGATCAAAATATAGAGAAATATTTGTACTTTTTTATCTCGATAAATATTTCATCAATTAGAAATAACTGGAAGATAAGTAAGATATGAGCTGTTATATCTTAAAAATAAAGAGTGAATTCATTTTTTACTTTAACACTGTAAACTTACAAATCTGTATATGAAATATACTTAGGATAAATAATAATATCTTGATATCGTAAAAGTATATCTGTAGAAAACAAATAGTTAATCATTATACAAAGAATATGACTTAAATTATAAGCCAATCTATTGGGTATTTAGGCATTAAAATTGTTGGAACAAACTCAAGATAATTTCAGGAATTAGATAATTAAAAATATATCAATACTCCGGTAGTTTTTATTCACAAAATTGATATTGAGAAACAATGTAGATAATTAAGGAAGTGTTTGCTCTGAGCTATATTGAAAAATCATTTGAGAAAGTATATCTAGTACTAATCTCAATGCCTTTGGCAAGGTTTAAAACCTTGTTGATGCAATTTTAAATGGATTATCAATAACTGCCAAACCTCAATAAAATCAAACCTCACAACAATTTTATGATTTCACTATTTGAGGTGTGGTTAGTGATACCAGTAAGGTCTTCGATTTTAAACCTTAGCAAGTTTGGCCGCTATTATGAGAAAAAAATTCAGGTGCATATGGTACAAAGTGAATTTAATGAACATAATCGCGAGAACTAGTATTCATTATAGCAATTGCATCCTTATCTCTGTGTACTATAAGAAAATATTCTTTGTTTCCAACGTGTAGAAAATAGAAACAGCCGTATATTAGATACGTGTTTCATATGCGGAGTTATTAATTGTTTATTCATCCGTTTTTGACTTTAAGTGGCTATATAGTGGTTTAAATATTATAGCTATTAAAAATGATCTACTTGAAAATTTTAAGACCATCTCATTGGGTTAAAAATTCATTTTTATATTTCTCTATTTTTTGCAGGAGAAATTTTTGATTTGTCCAGGTTTTTTTCTGTGCTGATTGGAGTAATATCCTTTAGTTTAGTTGCAAGTAGTATATATATCATTAATGACATTATTGACGTGAAATTTGACAAACTTCATCCGGAAAAATGTAAACGCCCTATAGCTTCAGGCGAGATTTCGGTTCTTAATGCATTTCTACTCTTTCTAATTTGCTTATTTATAGCGATTGTATCTACATCTGGCGCTCCAATTAATTTATCTTGATATTAAATCTATATTTTATCATTAATATCTTTACTGTTTTTTATTAAAGAACTTTCCTATTTGGGATGTATTAGTAATTGCTATCGGTTTTGTTCTTAGAGTTGAAGGTGGTAATGGTTACTCAATGGTTAATAATTATGATTTTATTACTAGCTTTATTTATTTCGATAGCTAAGAGAGGATATGATATTATTATAACAATGTTATAATGAGGACTGCGTCGAAGGGATATAAATTAATATTTCTAAATCATTGTTGTCCGGGTAACTCCGGGGTAAAATATTCCTGTATGCTTTGCAGTCAAGGCATACAGGGTTAAAATTTAATGTTGCGATTTCAAGGGGAGCTCCCCTCTATTTAATTACGTGGAAAAGGCAAATGACGCATTATGTGTTTTCCTCCATGCTTTATAAGTGTCTTTTATAAACTCAAGCAGGTCCACATAACTCATTAAATGCAATCGGATTACGGTAATCATATTCGCAAATGATTTTTTAGTAGCCGCCTTTTTCCGGATCACGACCATTAGCAACTGAGCGATTAGTACACAATAGACCTGCATTTTGATAGCATTATCACTTTCTCCCCAAAAGTATCGTAATGGGAAGTTCTGCTTAATCTGCTTAAAGAGCAGCTCTATCATCCATCGATTTTTATAGATAGTAGCTATCTTGGATGCCGGTAAAGTAAAATCATTGGTTATATAAATATATCTTTTCCCATCTTTGGCTTTATAAATAACCCGTCGCAGCTTTAGCCGTTCAGTCACAGTTCCATTTGTTTTAATACCCACTGTGATATATTGCTCTTTTATAACGCCAATGGCTTGCTTTTTCTTCGTTTTATCCACCAGCACTTTTGTTACATGAAATACAGCATTGTCTTTCATTCGGCTAACGAACCACACCTTTTGAGCAGTCCATTTGGCAAAATGGTGATATGTATTATATGCCTTATCAAAAACTATCCAACTACCTTCCTTCAACTTCAGGTGATACAGGAACTTACGGTCATGCTCTTTGGCAGGGGTAATCCTCACAAACTCTGTGACTCCGCTAAATGCATCCATTAGGGTATGTACTTTGATGCCTCCCTTTTTCCGGGAACCGTCCAATCGGTTACGGCCTACGCCTTGTAGTATCTCACTGAACAATGAAATCGTTGTACTATCAATGATTTTCAAATTCCGAATACTTAACCCTTTCAGTCGGCTGTCCGATATAAATGAGTTATATTTCTTCAGTAATCCATAATAAATCGTTTCAAAGACCAGGTACTTTCGGTTGTGTAAGCAGTAAATAATAATGCAGCAAAAATGGTAAATATGAGTGCAGCAGATTCGGTAACAATGCTACAGCAATAATGGTAACATTAATGCATCACTAAGATTACAGTTGTTACATAGTTCATCCCCCCAGGATTGTTCCCGGAGGGATTTTTTCAACCTTTGTCAATCATCACAAAGACAGGGTTAAATGAACTATTTAAACAAACTTATGACTTACCAGCGTATTCATCAACTTTACCGGGATAAACACTCTATTCGATCAATTTCCAGGATAACAGGACTAAACTGGCGTACGGTCAAACTGCAACTCTCAATGAGTGAGGAGGATTTTTTAACTATCAGCCAACAGAAAAAGGGTCGAAAGAAACTACTTCTGGAATTTGAAGATTTTATATATAATCGCCTGAGAAGTCTTCCAGATACATCTTCTGCTCAAATCCATGATTTATTAAAAGAACAGTTTCCCGGTTTTGGACCAATCAGCCCTAAAACAGTTTATAATTTTGTTATGGCCATCAGGGCTAAGTACAGCCTTTCTGTGGAAGAGCCAACCCGGCAATATCAGATGGTAGCAGAACTACCTTATGGGCAGCAAGCTCAGGTTGATTTTGGCTTTTATAACATGCGAACTACTGAAGGACGAACGCGCAAAGTACAGTTTTTCTGTATGAGTCTATCCCGCTCGCGCTTTAAATACGTATTATTTACAGATCGACCATTTACTACCATTACGGTTATAGAAGCACATGAGAGAGCTTTTAGCCATTTTGGGGGCATGCCTCAGGAACTTGTCTATGACCAGGACCGATTATTTATGGTTGACGAGAATTGGGGAGATCTGATCCTTACCGAACATTTTCGGCAGTATATCTCTCAGCGACCTCTTAAAACCTATTTCTGCCGTGCGGCAGATCCTGAGTCCAAGGGGAAAATAGAAAATGTCGTAAAGTATGTGAAAAGAAATTTTCTATATGGGCGATTTTTTAAAGATGTTCAGTTGGTGAATGAAGAAGTACTGGCCTGGCTCAAACGTACAGCCAATGCATTAATCCACGGCACCACAAAGTTAATACCAGCTGAAGAAATGGAAAATGAAGTGACCTTTCTATATCCCTATACCCCTGTTAAAATGATGGAACCAGAATATAGTTCCTATGCTGTACGAAAAGATAACACAATCAGTTGGAAAAGTAATTTTTACTCATTGCCACTTGGCACATATAAAGATCGTCAAAGCCGGGTACTGGTGATCAGGGAAGAACAGGAATTAGTTATTTTAAATACCGAAAAACAAGAGCTTTGTCGCCATATAATCTCACCACTTAAAGGACAGAAGATCTTACAAACTGACCATGGTAGAGACAAATCCCGGGCAATCCTGGAGATGATGCAAGAGTTTGCGACTCTTTTTACTGATCAGAAGGAGGCATTGGGATGGGTCTTCCAACTTAAGACAGAGAAACCGCGATATATACGCGATCAGATACAATTGCTAAAGACTATAGTAAATAAGCTGGAACCAGTCTTAGCGCTTGAAACCTTGTACTATTGTAGCCAATATCATATCTACAGTGCGTCTGATTTTAAGTCTGTTGCAGAGCATCTTGGGAAGCTACAACAACAAGAAATAGTCCCTGCAAATACGATCACCAATAACCCATTAACAGCTCCTGTTCAACAAAAAGCCAACACAGAACCAGCCAGGAGCAAGTTGATCAACTATGATATAATCTTCAATTAAATCCGATAAAGCGGCCAGGCAAAGCGTGGCCGCTCATTTTTAAATCACAAAATTATATGGAAACAGAAAAGCAACGAATCCGCGAATTATGTACAGCTTTTAGGCTGGGTGGTATTAGCAATGGAATAAAGGCATTAATCACTGAAGCAGAACAACAAGAGATGGGATATGTAAAGTTCCTAAGCCAAATACTGGAAACGGAAGCAACACACCGCTCTGTAAAAGACTTGAACAAACGGGAAAAGGCAGCCTGGTTACCTCAGATGTCAGACCTGAATCATTACAAAACAGGATCAGAGGATGAAATTAGTCCTGGTCGCTTAAAGCAACTTAGAGAATTGAATTGGGTAGATCAATTATTTAATATTGTTCTGATGGGGCCGAGTGGAACTGGCAAGACATTTTTAGCTGCAGGTTTGTGTCAGGATGCTGTAAAGGCTGGATATAACGCCTACTTCAGAAGAATGGATGACCTGGTAAATATGCTTAAGACGAAGGACTTTGTTAAAACCCAGCAGGTTGAATATAAACGACTATTAAAGGCTAACCTTCTCGTTATTGATGATATTATGCTCTTCCCGCTGGAGAAGAACCTGGCAATATCATTTTTCAATTTTATCAATCAGATTTATGAATCTACGTCAATAATCATCACTACAAATAAGAAGCCTTCAGACTGGAGCAAACAGCTGGATGATGAGGTCATAGCTACGGCTTTACTGGACCGGCTACTTTACCATTGTGAAGTCATAAACTTTAGTGGTGAAAGTTACAGATTGAAGAATCGTAAAACTATTTTTGAAGGTTCCTGATAACAGACTACTTTTGCCGGATTGTGTAACAATTGTTACCGATTTTGCTGTACCATTGTTACCATTCTTGCTGCAGTATTGTTATCGAATCTGCTGCATTCATATTTACCATTTTTGCTGCATTATTATTTACCATTTACAGGTTGGTATTGGCATCCGAAAGGGTACTTCTAGCAGGAGCCTTGTCAAGACCGAGATGGGCTAGTTTCCCTTCACAGGCCAGCATGCCCTCACAAATTTCCCGAAGTCCATTGCAATAGCTAAATACACCATATAGCAGGCTAACCAGGTGGATCCGCAGTGGCAAACGCTTATAATATCGGTTTGCCTGATGTTTTCGATTAGCAGATTGTATTAACCCGGTAGGTATTAATTCTAATATTTGTGACAAAACCGGGTGTCCGGGAAATTTTCTATCTTTATCCAAGTTTATGTTTTGAGTGTGGTAACCCAAAATTATAAACTATTGGGGCGTAATTGCCCCTTTTTTATTTTTATACCTTTATTTTACCCGGACAAGAGTGTTTCTAAATGTATTATTAACAATAGTATCTTCTGCAATTATTATTTCCTATCTTATTTATACGATGTCTCCCGATTCCATATCCAGATTTAGAAATGGAAATTTATATTTTACTAGTTTTTTTGTAATTAGTGGTTTGTTTCGTTATCTACAAATTGTTTTTGTAGAAGATAATTCTGGTACGCCTGTTAGAATTTTCTATAAGGATCATTCTATTCATATTTCAATTGCTTTTTGGTTGTTTTGCTTCTTTTTAGTTATTTATGCCCCTAAAATATTCGATCATATATAGTTTGATTGTTGTGAAAAATTACTTGGGAAATGAGTTGAAGCGCTGGGTAATGAAATAATCGCTATATCTATTACTTCATCACCTATTCTAGCGATGTAATATTTTAATATTGGATGCGGAGAATTAATCTGTATGTTTCCTGTGAGGAGGCAAAACTGAAACTTAAAGGTTCGCCAATTATTAGAAAAATGTATTCTTGCTTCTAATAAAAGTTAGGAGCAACATAAACTCAATGAGGAAATATTATGTGAGCAAAATGTTGGAAATCGATACACTTTGTTCAATGTTGCGGTGCTGGAAATTCACTTTTGAGTAATATGCAAGTTCCCGACCTTGCTAATTCTAAAATAGTCTATATAAAGAGACTATTTAATAGAAAACCAATTCATTAAAATCAATTGAAGAAATAATGCAGTATGAATTGGTAACTTGTCAAAACCTTTGATTGGATCACCCAAAATCATTATGTAAGTTAATTTTCTTAATAATTTCATGTTAACTCGATAATAATTGAATCACTAGCGTTTTGTTAAAATAATCAAAAGTTCATTGAAAATATTGCAGGTATTGCGTTAGCCGATTTTTTATGGTTACAATGAATTGATTTTACAATAATTACCCATTGTTGTAAGTGGATTAAATCAATAAGTTGTGACTGGATAAAATATGTGTTCAGCTAAATCATGGTATTAATATCACATAAATATATTCATGCCATTGTCAATAGGAGTTCTGGAAATTATAAAACCAGAGATTTAGACTGTTGGAGACAATTTCTATGGATGAGCTTTGGACAACTTATACTATTATTGAAGAAATTTCCTTAGATCATTTATTCCTGCATACTCAATTGTAATATTTCAACTAACAGATTGGTAATCAATTGAAAAATTTTGACTTTTAACACAATGATAGCGTAATTAAATATATGATCATTGATAAAACTAGATTATGCAATATGTTCTTTCTGATAATAATCTACTGCCTGGTGAAAAGGTACTGTATGAAAAACTTCGTTTAAGATTATCTATTATTATTCCAGTTTATAATGAAGAAAGAACAATTATTCAAATCCTGGAAAAGATTCGGCGTGTTAAGCTTATCCAGGATATAGAAAAAGAGGTAATTATTATTAATGATCAATCTAGAGATAACTCTGAGAAACTCATTTTAGATTATATCTCAACTCATCCAGATTTGCTGATAAAATATCATTCACTAACAGTCAATAGTGGAAAGGGGGCTGCTGTTCATATCGGTATTTCACAAGCGACAGGTGAGTTTATGTTGATCCAGGATGCAGACCTTGAATATGATCCATATGAGTACAATATGTTGCTTTTGCCATTAGTAGATGGCATTGCAGATGTAGTATACGGTTCCAGATTTATTGGAGGAAATCCTCATCGAATACTGTTTTTTTGGCATACAATCGGGAATAAAATTTTAACATTTATAGCTAACTTTTGTGCAAACTTGAATTTGACTGATATGTGCACAGGGTATAAAGTATTCAAAACTCATCTTGTTCAGAAATTGACATTAAAAGAAAAAAGATTTGGATTCGACCCCGAAATTACCCTAAAAGTTGCAAAAATTCGGCATGTAAAAATTTATGAAGTTGGTATATCATACTATGGCCGCACTTATAAAGAAGGAAAAACAATTAATTGGAAAGACGGAGTGAGAACAATTTACTGCATTTTAAAATACGGGATAGTAAAAAGAAGAATAAGCTTGGCCAATTTTACCATTTCAAAAAATAAAGTAGCTTCAGGATCAAGGTAATAATAGATGTTTTTAGAAATAAATGGCAGTACTAAATAAATCAAATAGTTTTAATTTCTGAATACTATAAGCATATCACTGTACTGTGAAAAATAAACTTCCTATGCTAATTCAGATATCTATACAGATAAGTTATAGAAGAATCATATTGTCTCCTACATAAGGTTGTGATCTCCAAACTTTTTATAGTGATTATAAAATATATTTAAACAGCCAGAAATGGTTTAATGCGTTAACCTTTTTGATAAATAAAATACTATTCAAAATAATAGGCGATGCATAAGTTAAGAGTACTTCTTACGATTACCGTAATTTTCTCAATAATAGGAGTATTTTATAATTATCATCGGTATCAATGCTATAAGAATTTATTTAAGAAGTTTCCTTGTAAAGAAGATATGGTTTGGCAAAGAATGAAATTGTTAAATAGTAATGGACAATAAATATTGGTTTACCAAAATAGAATAGTAATTGGGCTTTTTTGATAACAGAATTATGGCAATTATATTCTAAATCATCCTTGATGTATATTATTTAATGCATTGATTATGGAAGCTATTAACCCTAAAAATATTTCAGCGGTTTCTATTATGGGTAATTTTGATAGATTCGGTTTATCCCCGAAAGGAGAATCACAGTCTTCTTCATTTATTTTACATCTATTTGGAGGATATAGTATTTTATTTTGGGGTATCTTTTTATTTACGTTGATTCAGTTTTTTATTTTTAAATTTTTCTATCCATTTCCTGATTTTTTTTCTGATAGCTGGAGTTACATAGAAGCGGCCTATTTAAATATAAATATCAGTATTTGGCCAGTAGGGTATAGTAAATTCCTATTGCTATTCCATAAAGCCACTCACTCTGCTTATATCTTAAATTTGTTTCAATATCTGATTATTGAATTTGCCGGCTGGTACATGTATAAGACGATTACTTACTTTTATCCTACTAGTAGATTTACAAGAGTAGTTTTGATCGCTTTTTTCTTTTTTAACCCTTTGAGTTTATACCTTGCCAATTATATTTCCAGTGACGGATTATTTTCAGCCCTTAGTGTGTTATGGTTAGCGGAGCTATTATGGATAATAAATAAACCAGGTTGGAAACATATCATTGTAGCTTCCTTGACATTTGGGATAGCATTTACTTTTAGATATAATGCATTGTTTTATCCTGTTATAACAACTATAGCTGTTCTACTTTCCAGACAGGATCTAATGAAAAAAATAGTAGGTATTGTGCTTGGCCCAATTTTAATTATTCCGGTAATTATAATTGTTTCTAATGCTGCCAAAGATATAAGTGGTGTTTCGCAGTTTCCTCCTATTCTGGGCGGGTGGCAGTGGGGAAATAATGCCTTGTATATTAGAGAATATGTAAATGAGGATATTAATGCTTTTCCAACATCCGAAACAGCAGAGTTGGATCAGATAGCGAGGAATTTCTTTGAACAGGTTCCAGCTCAGTATCGGATTTTATCAACATATGTTGGGAATTATTTTATAAGACAAAGAAATTCTCCTCTTAAAATATTTATGCAGTTACATTATAAAAATATTGATGACCTCTCCTCTTGGGCGAAGGTTGCTCCGATCTTTGATAAATATGGAAAATTTATTGTTAAAAGGCATCCGTTTGAATTCTTTCGGTATTTTATTTTGATGAATACGTGGAATTATGTGCTTCCACCGATGGAAAAACTGAAATTATACAATCTTGGTCTAGGAACAACGGAACCTATCGTTGCTTATTGGTTTGATTATAAAAGTTTAAATTTAAGAGTAATTTCATCCTCACTTCAGGGGCGGATTTTATCTTATTTACCTTATCTATTTTTATTTTTAAACGTTTTTTCTTTTGCAGCCAGCATTTTATTTATATACAAAAATGGTTTAAATACTACATCAAGGAAATTTACATTTTCGATTATTTCAGTTTGGTTGTTATTAATATTAAATTTTTGTTTTAGTGTATTTGCTAATATAATCGTGATGAGATATCAAATTTTCCCTTTGACTGCTTGTCTGATTCTTGTATTGTTATTAAATGATTATTTAGGTGTATACTCAAAGCAAACCTTCCCTATGGAATAAAAGTAGCATTTTGTTAAAATTATTTGGTTATGCGTCTTTTTACTATTATCATTCCTTGTTACAATGAGGGGCAAAGATTGTCAATATGTGAGTATCAGAATTTTTTATCTTCTAATAAGGATTGTATAATATTTGTAAATGATGGTAGTACAGATAATACATTGTTAGTTTTAACTAATTTTTTAAATAAATTTCCTCAACAGGTTTTGATTTTGAATTTGCCAAATAATGTAGGCAAAGCAGAGGCTATTAGGTTAGGTGTTTTACTGGCATTAAAAGAAACATCCAATAATTTAATTGGATTTATGGATGCGGATCTTGCTACTCCTTTTAGTGAAGTTGAGATTATTAAATATGTATTTTCTCAACATAATTATAAGATGATTTTTGGTTCCAGAATTTTGAGAATTGGCGCTCATATTCATCGTTTTAATACACGGCATTATCTAGGTCGGGTTATGGCAACTTTGGTAAGTATTTATTTAGATCAGCCGATATATGATAGTCAGTGTGGCGCTAAGTTTTTTGAGCCTGAAATAGCTAATAAGATATTTATTGTTCCTTTTGTGTCTAGGTGGCTATTTGATGTAGAGATATTTAAAAGATTTCTTTTGCTAGGATATAGTTTGGAAGATACCTGCTACGAGCTACCATTACATACTTGGATTGAAAAGGGAGGATCTAAAATATCAATTTGGGATTTCATTAAGCTTCCTATCGAATTTGTTAATATATTCTTGCATTATCCTAATAAGGATAATTGTTTAGATTATAGAGTTCTTTACCAGGATTAAAGATCCATATGAGTACAAGGTATAACAGTGTTAAACTCAAATTTATGACTAGAAATTCGTCGTTTCCTATGTAATTAGGCTTAGCACTTACTCTAACACATAGAGAAGACTTGTCCGGAGGAAGGTCTATCTTATAAATAAAGTGTCGTAAATTAGAGGAATAAGTGGGTTCAAAGCTTATCTAAGAAGTATACAAGTCAAATTGGATTCTATAATGAAATTTATTATTTAATGTGAATGGTATCTTTTTTAATATAATAGTCTAACCCATTTGTAGCTTTTAACAATTCAAGCGATTCTTCTAAAGGTTTATTTCTGTTGATTACTCCGGTAAACCTTACATTCTTCCTGGCAGGATAATCCATTATTACAGTTTTACCAAACCATCGGGGTAATACTTGCGTTATTTCAGAAAGATAAGTATCATGGAAAAGATATACCCCTTTTCGCCAACTTAGCAGAGTTTCTTCATCAAATGTACATATCTCTGCTGCTTTTCCGGGAAGAACCGTCATTAGTTGACCTGGAATCAATTGAACAGAATCATTCAGCATTTCCATCCTAATGGCCCCGTTAACCAGGGCCACTTGGATTTTATTAGGGTTATAGGTGTTCACATTGAAAGACGTTCCCAGTACCTTAATACTGGCGTCCTGCAGATGAACAATAAATGGCTTGGTGTTTTTAGCTACTTCCAAATAAGCTTCCCCATTTAGATAAATTTCCCTGGTTGCATCCAGGAATGTAATAGGGAACCGCAAGGTTGTAGCTGAATTTAACCAAATTATCGTACCATCATCTAGTGTCAGCTTATAATCCTTCCCTTCAGGAATAGTGAGTGTCGCTAACCTTGCTGAAGCATAATCCGCCTTTACAGAAAGAGATTTATTATCATTCTTCAATGAAAAGCTATTCACCTTCACATCTCCCTGCTGCTCAGAAAGATCAACTGTCTCACTCCCCGGCAGGTCTAATCGAATATTTTTTACGTTGAATGGTTTTGCAATGGGCTCATTTTGGGGGTTTGGATAAAAAAAATAAACACAAAGGCTTACCACCAGCACCGCAACCAAACTGAGGGAAAATCCCCAGAATCCATTGCGTTTAGGCCTTATGGTAGCGTTAAAAATTGCATCGATTGGACGCGGCTTTTCCAGGAAGGCTTTTACATCAGGAGTATCAAGAATCGACCTTGTTTCCTCCCAAACACGGAAAGCTTCAGGGTCTTCCCGAATAGTTTTTTTGAGGTAAGCGAGGTCTTCATCACTGATAACGCCAGCCAGTTCTTCCAATACCAAGCGGTGGATCAGTTCTAAATCTGTTTTCATGATGACTTAAAATTGCTGATGCAGCCTCAAAGTAACATTTTCACATTACTTTATTTAGCTGAGAGCGAATTATTTTAAGCGCCCGGCTTACCTGGTTCTTTACAACCTGAGGTTGGATGTTCATTTCAGCAGCAACTTCTTTGTGCGATTTGTCCTCTATGTACAGCAGTTCGAATGCCCTACGTGTAGCAGGGGCGGACACTGCGGACACCGCCGTCTTGATCTGACGTAAGATTTCTTTGTTTTCTAATAAGGTATTGGTAGCTACATCCCTGGATACATATAGGGTGTGCTGGATGAATTTTCTGGCTACCTCACTCTTGCGACATTTGTAAGCATACTGCAAATGCACCGCTTTGTACAGATAATGTTTCAGTGGAATACTGGTACTCAGCTCGGTCCTTCTGTTCCAGAGCGAGGTAAAGATCTCCTGCACCATATCTTCGGCCTCAGGATAAGATCTTATCTTGTAGTAAGCCTCCATTAATAGCAGTGGTTGGTAGTGGTTGTAAACCTCGGCAAAGGTTGCCTGATTGCCCTGGCGAATTTCCTCGAGCAGTTCCTCATCTTTTTTGTGTAACATAGATATACCCCCTATAGGTTACATGACATGACAATTGTTGATACCAGTTCAAATCTATTGATAATAAAATGGGGAGTAGTTAACGCGAGGTTAATGATTGAAGATTTTGGATGAGTGGTAAAAGTAAGGGAACGTAAATAAAGTCAGGGATATTGACTTATTTACATTCCCTTCGTGTTTACACTTTTAAATAGGCAGCGTCCTAAAAAAGACCTGCTACCGTGTTCATTCAAATACCTAAATAAAGAATATAGATATTTGTTAACCTACATGAAATTAAATAATTATTCAATGTGAAATTTAATTTATGTGATGTTTTTTTGTTGTCAGGTTTAGCTACATAATACCAATCCTCTCTTATCCCTGGCTTCCTTATTAAATGTAATTCTGTTAAACATCTCCCTCATTCTACTCCTTACATCTGTACCATACTTCTTCTCTATCGCCCCTGTTGTCAATCTTGATGTCACATGTGTAAGTGTTCCAAACTGTGTAAACAAGTCATACCTCCTTAACAGAATCTTCTTCATCACCTGACAGCTACTACCGTAATGATGCGCTGTATGCTCTGCTCCCAGGTCATCAAAACACCAGATACGATGATTGTATTTATCATTGTTCTCTGTTCCGATATAGTTATACAGCATCGAAGGCCCTTTTAAAGTGTATTCCTCGCTAATACGATCACAATGCTTTACCTCGTAATTCATAGGATCGGGAATTATGCACCTTAGTAACTGCATGATCTGCGTTTTACCTGTTCCTACCGGTCCTCCCAGGTATATTCCTTTGCGTAGATCAATTTCAAATTGCTTCGTTACTTCTTCATCACGCAATATCCAGGCAACGATAGGTATGATCACTTCCAAATCCTCCGGATAGATTCTGAAATGCGGACCAAAGAGTTGTCTACCCTTTTCCGCCAACATAGGTAGTATTTGCTTATAGTTAAAAAGACTCGTCGTAATTTTGATCATTGTTGTTGGGATTTTTAGGATTAGGAAAATTTGCATTTAACACCCACTTATGAGCTAATGCTATCCAGTTTACAATTGGCGTATTACCTAATTTCCAACCGAGCGCCTGGTATTGATACCAGAATCGTAAGGCTAATCCGGTTTCATACTCATGCACCATGAAAAGTTTGATTACATCATCCATGCTGGGACCGTTTGACACACTATCTGAACAATTTGCATTATTAGTTTGTGAAAATGGTCCTTCTGGTGAGACAGTTAGCTTCCCATTATTTTGTTTTCGCGGGCCCTCTCCAGGGCCGTTTACTGTACCATAATCCTGCATGTTCACTAACGGTTGCATTTCGATTTCAGCAGGTGTAAATGGAGATGTTCCAACGTTATATTTCAACAGTTTCGCTGTTTCAAAGTCTTTGAGACAACGGTAGTAAGTGGCCTTTGAACCGATTTTAGCAGCTTTCATCGCATCGTTTCTTTTTACACTAAATGCCTTTCGAAAACCTGTTTTATTCCAGATGTGAAATAGTGACATGTATAGGGCATAGTGATGTACCCCTATCCATTTTGCTTCTGCCGCCATTTTCAGGAAGGCATTCAAATGAATAATGTAATTCATAATTATTCTATTTTGGTTTTAAATTGTATCAGCTCCGAAGGGCCTTTAATTCCCTTTTTACCCATCTGCTTAACATTGTCGTAATGGGTGGATTGCCTGGATCTAGAATGCAATCTGCTCTTATGAGAGCGCTCTCAAATTCCTGTTGTAAATCTTCCAGGGCAGCAACTTTTTCAACATCTGTCATCGTGTACTCCATGTCTTCCCTTATGTTATTGGTAATGTTGTTTAATAAACCAATATCATTGAAGTTTAAATAGATGAGAAAAGAGTAAAGCGCCTTCGTATTAAATGTATGTCCTGGTTTCTGTATGTTATGCAGGAGCTGATCAATGAAATTAAATCCGTAAGCGATCTCTTTATAAGAGAACCTGACATTGACATCCCAGATGCGTTCCAGGTAGCTATTAATGAGTTGCCATACTGTATTATACTTTTCTTTCCTTTTATTAAACCATTTTGATACTAAGGCCCAATTGTGATGGTGTCTGGATTTTTCCAATACAAGGTATAATGAAGGTGGAATACAGCTATCATCAAAGAAGGCTGGATACGCTAATTCCATTTCCTTTATTAAGCGGAAACATTCAAAGCAGATATTATATTTTTGATCGGATACATTATCAGCCTCGTTAGGCTGTTCATTCAAATCCATATTCTCAATCCATGAGTATGGAATTTCGTCAAACAATAGTCTTATCTGTTCCTGCCAGGTACGCATGTAGCGTTTAAGAATACTGTTGTCTTTGTCCGATAACATAAAATTTGTCATGGCATCGTGCATTTGTAAAATAGCGGCCATAGCTTCATTATACAATTCTCCACTGTATTCTTCAGGATTGTCAAGGTATTTCAGTAATGAAATGCGTAAATACATAAGTGGGTGAAAAGTTGTTGTCATACTGTGAAATTTTAGTTTTTAAAATGATGTTTCTTCATTAAGATTCATTGCGGGCATCTTATCTCCTTTTTTGCTGGAGACGAATGTAAAACTGCTTTCTACTCTCAGAATTTGAGCTGCCTGGCAGAGTGGTACCACATCGCCATTGCTTGTAGGAAGATCGATATAGCTGATGCCCAATACGAGCATCATAGCATGTCCATCTCCCGGCGATAACTGTAGATTCAATGAAAATGATGGCACCTGGTCTTCAATCAATGAGATGAGTGGAGACGAATCAGATTCAATTGTAGCATTGTAATAATTAAAGTTTAGAGATGCACCCACTGCGATTATTTTGCAATGCGTAGCATTATCGGGGATGATGAGTTGTTTCGAAGGAATGAATGATGGGAAATATATACGCATAGATCCACTATTCACATCTATACAACTTGTGTATTGCGCTTGTAGTATTTCTGATAATGGTATATCATCATTCAACTCAAATCCTTCTAATAATTTCAGATCACCATTGCACACATTTCGTTCACCAGGCGCATTGAATTTGTCTGCTTTAATTACTTTTTGCAATAGGAACTTTGCAATGCGTCTGAATCTACTGCGATCATTTTGCAGGATGATCGGACCGGCGCAAGTTATTGTCCGTATTAGCTTTGCGGTTCTTGCTGCATGGATGAGTTCTGAGTTTATTTTTCTCTTTTTTTGAAAAAAAATAGTTCTCCTTTTACGCCTGCTAAGCAAACGTTTACGATAAAATTGCATGTTCATTTGAATTTTTTTTTGATTTGAAATGTTCGTGATAAGAACGAATATTTATATATTTGCTCTGCCACGTAAAACACAAACAACATAAATTTAAATTCCAAAACACAAACAACGTGGTTTTTGACCCAAAAGGCAAATTTGGCAAGAATGGCAAATTTGACCGACTTAAAAATGAAACGATTTCTGTAAAAGAAATCGCAATTATTGCAGATTTTTCTCGCAGGCATGCGAACAGAATTAAAAATAAAGTATGTGATAAATTAGGCAAACCGCCTGAGTACTTGTTAACCTTCGGTGAATTCCTTAGCAAATTCCATCGAATTAACCCCGACATACTTATCGATCGCTTCTGGAACTTGCGCTTCGGGAAATAAACCCAATTTTAAACTATGAATAACATTTTGTTCATTCACAAAAATGAAGGGCTATTCACGCGTGTTGATAGCCGAGTCGTCATACTGGTCGAGGCCAGTGGCGGATGGTCTAAGATCATCACACAGGAGGGTGTACACCTGGTAAGCAGTACACTCAGTCAGCTGGAGGAGCAATTACCCGTGGCGCTCTTTTGCCGGGTACATCGCACTTACATAGTAGCATTAGAGCATATCAGTAGTTTTACTGCTGATTCAATTAGAATTCTTGACAGGGACATTCCCCTGTCAAGATCTTTTGCTGAAAAATTTCTTAGCAAATTGAATATTATCATGTAATGTTTTCTGCACTCAACCTCCACTTATCGCTTCCCCAACCATCACTTATCGCTTCACCAAGGAATTTTTAATTTTCGCGTTTGTTACCTTACTAATATTGCAGCCATGAAGGCAGTTATACAGGCCGTGCCCGGAATGGGAGAGAGGCACCTTTCATTTCACTGGATGACTGTTATTCGAACAAGCGACGAACTAGTGTCGAACAAGCGTCGAAGAAAGAGCAACGTTCGAGCAACATTCGAAGCGTATTGATTAATTTTAAAACGATTTTTTATGGCTAAATCAGATAATTTAATTTTAAAGGATTCAAGTGGATCGCTAGGGAAAATGTTGACGATTACTAGGAAGAGATCCGGAACGATTCTGTTAGGGAAACATCGAGGTGGGAGTACTACTCCGCCGACGGAGAAACAGCAAGAAGTGCAGAATCGGTTTAAGAATGCGATTGTGTATGGGAAGGCGGTGATGAATGATCCGGAGTTGAAAGCGGAGTATGAAAAGGCGGCGAAGAAGGATCAATCGGCGTATAATGTGGCGGTGAGAGATGCTTTTAAAGCACCAGAGATCCAGGGGATTAATACTGGGTTGTATACGGGTGAGATTGGAAGTAAGATCACGGTTAGAGCGTTTGATGATTTCAAGGTGGCTGGTGTGAGGGTGAAGATTACGAATGCTGGTGGTGTGGTGCTTGAGCAGGGGGATGCGTTGCAGCAGAGTAATGGGCTGGATTGGTTGTATACGGCGAGTGTGCTGAATGATGGAGTGCAGGGAAGTAGGGTTGTGGCGAGTGCTGTGGATTTGCCGGGGAATGAGACGGTTATGGAGGTTGTGATTCCTGTGGGTTAATTAGGTATAAATTAGAGGAACTTCGTGTTTACGGAGTTCCTCTATTTATTAAAAGAAAAAGAAGATCGAGCTTATAAAAGCAATAACCAGGTTACGAGATCTGGCGACATATGTTACATAATTAATTATCAATAATAAATGAAACTTTACGTTCTGGTTCGCCACACTAATGACTCAATGACGAAGGCTACTCTTTGTCCGATTTATATATTAGAGAAGTTATTATTACTAGAGTTGTAAATTCTAATATAATGCTGTAAAACTGAAAACGAATGACAGAAGTGGTTGTGATAATTGTGAATAAGAAGTTGAAAATGCAAGTGAAGGTTAATACTAGTAGAGAATAATTAGTGACATTCTGTTTTATTCCTTTTTTTAAGATTCTAAAAAAGGTGAAAATTAAATAAGCAATGAATACAAGATTAATTATTGAAAAAATAATTGTGAATGGAGATAATATTTTTTCTCTTAAAAATAGATAACGGGAAGGGGTATAATTGAAATCAATCTTGAACCATTTTTTGGTTAATTTTCCTATATCATGATCCATTGAATCATAAATTTGGAAATTACGTCCATAAACTTCTGGAAACGGAGTAATATATGCTACAATATTCGGAATAATAACAAATTTTACAAATGATATTGGATGTTTGAAAATAAGATAATTTCCATATTGTAGTAAAAAGGCGCTAAATTGTATTTTGTCATTAAAGTTTAGTAAATCTTCTTTTTCCCCATTTTTTAGAACTATATATTTTGTTAAGGGTGATTCGTTTGAATTCATATAAAAGCAACCAAGGCTTGGTTCACTTTCTATATGATAAAGATCTATATCAGTGTGTTGTTTTTTGAAATAACCTTTTGTAATCAGATGCAACTCTTTTAATTTTTTAGGTACAAATGATGTGTCATTTTCTGCAATATGAGAATACATGTAAAGAGCATTATTGGCTTGTTTCCAACCTGCGGCAGATGAAAAAATTCGAACACCTCCTAATTCCTCCATTTTTATCCTGGTAAACTGAATGAAAATTAGTAAGGGAATATAGGTTATAACTATCCCTATAAATTTCTTCCAGGCTGAAAAAGTACTTAAAAAATAGACGAGTAAGGTTAATAATGGGTAGTAAATTGCATTATACCGAATAACAAATGCAATCAATAATAGGAGAGCCTGACTTATCAGCATAAATGGTTTAGGATATACAATTATCCATAGAAGTTGAGTAATCCAAAGTAAACTGAAATCCATAAATAGGATATCAGACATTATGTGGTTATTTGCAAAAATAAATATTGGATTTATTATTGTGAAAGTAAAAAGAATGTAGGATGATAGGTTTCCTAAAATAAATATTGTTCGTATTGATATGAAAAATAAGAAAAGGGAAATCTGACTGATAACAAATTGAATAGTTACCAATAGATAAGTAGAATGGGACAATGAAATTATTAATCTTATGAATTTAGGGTAGCCAATGGGCCAATAACCTGCATAATAATTGTTGTTGGCCGATAAAATGTAAAAATAGCTGTCAGCTGTTATAAATGGCTTTGGATAAATATGCCTGAATAAAATCCATATCGCTAGCGAAAGTAATACTGTAATTATTGCATAGGATCTATTTTTGAGGGAAAAAAGTAATTGTTGCAAAGTATTCTCTTTATCCCATTTAAGTTCTGTAATCATTTGTCGTAATTGAGAATAATTAAATTACTTGATGTTTTGAATTGGAAATTTGGAGACAAAGTAATTTTTTAAGTACGAGTATAATCTCAATTCCGTAGTTTATCTTATTAGCATGTATATTCAAGTTGTATAAAGGAGTTGAAGTATATATTTCGTTTAATGATTACGAACCAATTTTTAGAATAGCTACAACTAATATTGATCGCATTTTTTTTATAATAATACTAGTTTATGAAGTTTTATCGCTGATGTTTGAACGTATTCTGGATAAAGAATAGCGGTAGCTTTCATTTATTTTAATATTATTAAATATTTATGGTATGTGACAATATAATTGTATTGCAGAATGGAAGCAGTGTAGTTTATTATATTGTATGAGTAAGGCTCAATTAATTAGGCAATGTTAATATTTTTTGGAAAACCTGTAATAAAGACACTAAATAATTAATAGCACTTAATTTAAGAACAAAGGTGTTGGAATCAGGTTATTATAGATAGTCTGATATTTAGGTTAGCCCTGTTCTTGTCCGAATTAAGGGTCTGAAATTTTAAAATTTATCTAACTATGAGATTTATTCAGGACGGCTACATGCTAAGTAATCCAACTTCATTAAGTCATTTTGTATTTCACAGGCGAGAAAACAGGGTTTATCTATTTACAGCAGCTATAATTATTATTATTCAATTTATAATCTATAAGTACATTTATCCTTTTCCAAATTTCTTAGGCGGAGATTCGTGGATTTATATTAAGGATGCGCAAGAGAATGCAAAAGAAGCGATACATCCTATTGGCTATTCAATGTTTCTGAGAATATTTAGCGCGTTTACAAATTCTGATCTTATTCTTGTAGCGTTTCAGTATTTTTTCCTACAAGCGGCGGCTTTATCATTAAACTTCACATTATATTATTTTTTTCTACCTGAAAAAAAAATAAGAAAATACTTAATATTGGCTATTTTGTTAAACCCATTATTTCCTCTTATTTCAAATACTATATCAAGTGATAATCTTTGTTTATCATTAGGTATTATTTGGTTTACATTGTTGCTTTGGATTATTTATCAACCTACACCGAAAGTAGTTTTTTGGCATACAATAGTATTATTTCTTGCATTTACAATTAGATTTAATACAATATTCTATCCGGTTGTAAGTTGTTTTGCTTTATTCATTTCTAATGCTAATTTGAAATTAAAGCTCACGGGATTGGTCCTTATTATTGTATTTATTGGCGGCTTTATAATTTATAATGAACAAAAATATTACCAGTTATGTGGTACACGTCAATTTGCACCATTTTCAGGTTGGCAAATGGCTAATAATGCACTTTACTCTTATCGGTATGTTCCAGAATCTAAGCATAAAAAAGTACCCGAAAAATTTGAAAAATTGGATAGTTTAGTCAGGTGCTATTTTATTAATGCATCAAAAGACTCCACAAATCATATGGAAAAACAGAAAGCATTTGATCGCTATATGTGGGATGAGAAATCTCCATTGTGGATTTATTTTTGGCAAACATTTGCAGGAAAAGAGCAGTCGAGGGATCTTAAACATTGGGCAACTGCTGCTCCATTTTATAAAGAATATGCAGTATGGATTATTATTCAGTATCCTGTAGAGTTTTTTAAAAATGTAATTATTCCCCACATTCATTCATGGTTTGTTCCCCCTATGTATTCTCTCTCGATGTATAATGGGGGGTATGATAATATAATATCACACTATATCGTTGATTGGTTTAATTATAAAAGTATTCTTATCAAAACAAGGTTAGTTGATATTAATGTTTTAGATGGAATTTATGGATTGTATCCTTTGTGGGCTATGCTAATTAATTTTATTTCTTGGCTGGTTATAGTGTTATTTTTTATTGGAAAGAGACGGCAAAATAATTACCTGAAAAAATTTGTTTTCCTTTTTATCTTTTTTTGGGTAATTAATTTTAGCTTTAATGTATTTGCGTCACAAATAGAATTGAGATATTTGTTATTCCCTATGCATATAATGACGGTTTTTTCTATATTAATGCTAGATGATTTGTTAGCAAAATCTAACTAATAAATAGCCAGGGCTCTTTTGAGGAATGGAGGAAATACTTATTTAGTAGTAACAGTCAATCTGGTTTTTAATGGAAAATTATTAATCTTACGTCCTGAAAAATCATTAGTCTGTGTGAAGTTCCACTCCGTTGAATAGAAAAACGCCTTGATGCGAACGAAAAATTAGTGGATAATTCAGTGAAAGTAAACCATGACTTCTTATATACTCCCCATTTATTAGACAGCAATAGGTGAATTATTAATTAAAGAATCAAATCTATTACTACTATTATAACCTTTTTCTTTTTTTGGTTCTTTTTTTCTTTTTGTTGATATCTGTGGATATGTGGATAACTTATCAGCTGCTCCATAAACCTCAGCAGGAGTCTTATATTCCAGGCCTTGATGTTTTCGTTCCCAGTTGTAGAATTCCACATACCTGTGAATTCCCTTGTATAAATCCAGCGTACTATCATAAGCATTGAGATAGATATTCTCATACTTGATGCTACGCCAAAATCGCTCGATTGTGATATTGTCTGTGGCTCGTCCTACTCCATCCATGCTTAGGCGAATTTCAGCACTTAATACAGCTGTTGTAAAGTCTTCACTTGTAAACTGGCTGCCCTGATCCGTATTTAAGATCTCTGGTGCTCCATAAATAGAAATGGCCTTTTCAAGCGCTTCCAGACAAAATTCCACTGTCATGGTATTGCTGAGTGTCCAGGATAACAGATAGCGGCTATTCCAGTCTATAATCGCACACAGGTACATAAAACCCTTCGGCATTGGAATATAAGTTATATCCATACTCCAAACCATATTATTCCGGTCTATTTTCAGGTTCCGAAGCAGGTATGGATATGTTTTGTGCCACTTACATGCCTCACTTGTATTAGGGGCGGGATATATGGCCGAAATATCCATTTTCCGCATCAATCGCCTTATCCGCTTCACATTAACATGTAGCTCTGGTGTACTCAGATGTTTTGCCATGCGCTCTGCCCCAAAATAGGGATGTTCCAAATGCATACGGTCTATCTGCTCCATCAGCTCCAGGTTTAATTTGCTTTCTCCTTTGGGCTCATGGTAATGGCTGCTACGAGATACTTCCAGCAATTGACACTGACGTACAATACTGAGCTCACTGTCCTCCTTATTTACTAAAGCCATCTTTCCAGTTTTTCCCAAATGCCTGCTCAGATTTTTTTTTCAACCAGTCGACCTCTACCTTGAGTTGACCGATTTGCTTATATAGTTCGTCTTTTTCTTCCTGATGATCTGAGGCATCGCTACCTGCCTTCTTTCCCTGGTCAAACACATCCTCTGACCCTGAAAGCAGTTGCTTCTTCAACTCAGTTATCTGAGTAGGATGTATATCATACTTCTCGGCCAGCTCTGCTAAGGTCAGCTGTTCCTTTAAGGCTTCGATAGCTACTTTCGCTTTAAACGCTGCATTGAACTTTCTTCTTCCCTTGTTCATATTGTAAATTTAAGATGTTTTTCCACTTAAACTTACTGTCCGTTTTTAGGGGAGTATTATATTCATTGCAAAGGTTCTTCATCAATTTTGGTGATACAATTAACTTAAGAAATTTAATCCAGTTGGATAACTAGCCTCCGTTTCAGAAGTTCCAAACTACATCTTCCGTAGATTTGACGTTTTATTGTTTTCAGTTTATTGATTTGACCCTCAACCGGCCCGTTACTCCATTTCAATAGGATGGCATTATGTACAGCTGTAAAGTCAGATAATATACCTTTCGCAAAAGATTTAATTTCGGACGTGGTGCATTTAAGTGCTTTTTCCATCCAGTTCTTAAGTCGTTGGGTTAGTTTACCTCTCTTTGTTTAAAACTAACATACTCCTTAATTGTCGTGGTAAAATGCCTGCCTGCCTGATATCGGGTATTGCTGAATACAAATCATTAACCACTTCATTCTCAACCGGACTCAGTTTTGATGGAGATTTAGATAATGGTAAGGCAGCTTTGGTCGGAAAGTATAATGAGCGATTAAGTGGACGTAGGCTTGTTCGTTCTCTCAAATTGAACTTCTCCTTTATGAATTTTATATGCTGTGGCTTGTCCTCCACAATACCCAATTCTTCTTTATTCTGCAATCAAAAATTTTGTGGTAATACTCTCGTTGGCCTGGATAATCTCAAGGATTTGGTTCGTAAATTCTGAAAAATCAAATTTCTTAGGTAGTAATTTTTTAGGAGGCTCTTCCAGCCGCAAATATTTGGGGACAGTTTCTCTATTAAGCTTAATCCAAATAGCAATTTTACAAAGTGATTCGCCATTTAGATGCCTCCTTTATATCCCAAGGATTTCTTATCAGGGCGGGTAGGTGTTGGTACCGCTATAATATTGATATCGCAATATCCAATTGTACTGCTCTTATCTAAAACCTTCTTATAAATCTTATAATTACGTTCAAGTATCTTTTTAAAGGCTTCACTGAGATTTTGTAATAAATTGAACCTGTCAGCTACTTGTGTGGCTTCTGGACAACTCTCTGTAGCTCCTTTCGCATAATTGGAATATCGGTCTCGTAATGATTTCTACTCTTGGATTATCAATCAGCCATTTTTTAATTGTACCTGAATATCTGTCTGGTAGAAGTTCTATGATCAGTCGTATTTCCATATCTACGAAGTGCGTTATCATATCGATCACCTTTTTTATAAGTCTAATCATCTATTCCAGGAACCTTGGGGTGATTGGCCTGATCAAAGGAGCATTATAGATAAGACGTAGAATTGTCGAGGTGTTTGTACTAATATTATGTATCCTGCTTATTCTGTTACCAGCATTGCCTCCGTATGCCTCCGGGCAGTTGGAAAATGAAAAGACGTAAGTTCTCTAACTTCCATGATCAATAATAGATCATGAGAACTAAGAAATCACAAGTCAATAAGGAGGAGTATATGTTTTCATTTATCGCTGAGCAAGCCACCAGTGGCCAGCCCGTTAAATCCTTTTGTGCCAGACATGGAGTTGCTTCTGGCAACTGGTTTTACTGGCAGAAAAAGTACCAGCAAAGGAACTTAGAATCTCATAATGACAATGGTAGTTTTACTTTACTGCAGATAACTCCGGATGTAGTAGGCCCCATTGAATCTGGCATTTTTGCTGAATACAAAGGCATGAAAATTTATCGTCCGGTACCAGCCTCTTTTCTAAAGGAATTAATTGGGTAGTTATGCTGCAGATTCATTCAGGAACAAGATATCTGCTGTATTCTAAATGGGCAGACGTAAGAAAAAGCTTTGATGGATTGAGTGGACTTATCACTAACGAACTCAAAATGCCGATAGAGTCCGGTGATGTTTTTATATTTCTCAATCGCCGCCAAACGCACATCAAGCTATTGCAATGGGAGGGTGATGGTTTTGGTATGTATTACAAGCGATTAGAAGAGGGCACATTCGAATTACCTTCCGGATTTATGGAAGGTACCCATAGCGAGATATCCAGTAAACAGCTTTCTTTGATACTACAGGGAGTCTCTCTGAAAAAGGCATTTTATAGAAAGCGATATACAGCACCTGAGGGCTAAATAGATATTATGACAGCAATTGTTAGCTAACATCATCAGGGGGTTATCTTTTTTGTTTTAAGGAATGAACCTGTCCTGCAAAATCAATTATTCATTACGATTTATCCACTTCTCTGGTGTATAAAAAATGACGCAGCCAACTTGTATCAAAGCATATCAATGTTATCTTTGGGCAATGTCAGAATCTGCTGCAAATATCAATTACAAGGAGCTGTATGAAGCATCAATTATGATGGTTCAGCAGTTAAATAAAAGCCTTGAGCAGCAGCAGAAAAGCAATCAAAGTCTGCAGGACCAGGTAACCCAGCTTCAGTACCAGCTACAGCAATTAACGAAATTGTTAAAGGGGTTTAAATCTGAACGTTTTTTACCCTCAGCTGTATCCAATTTACAGCCAGAGTTAGGGTTTAACGCGGAACTGATAGCTCCTGCGACAAATCTATCCGAAGTCAAAAAGATAAGCTATACCAAAACTAAAATAGCTGGTACTAATATAGCCGCCTCTGATGACGGAACCAGGCTTCCTGATCATCTGAGGCGGGAAACAACAATACTGGAACCCACAGAAGATGTTAGTGATTGTGTGAAAGTAGGAGAAGAAGTAAGAGAGACCTTAAGCTGGAAGCCTGGAGAGATCTTTGTTAACCGCACTGTAGTAAATGTTTATCGCAGGACAATTGCCTCCCAAAAGGGAAAGGAGGTTATTATAAAAGCGTCTCTGCCGGTTTGGGCCATAAACAGATGCCTTGCAGATCCAGCATTGCTTGCTCAGATAACAGTTGATAAATTAGTTGACCATAAGCCGCTGAATCGGCAGATAGAAGCTTTTAAACGCAATGGCGTTATAATACCTTACTCCACAATGGGTGATTGGGTAGGGTTGGTAGCAAAGGCATTAATGCCTCCTGGTACTATCCATCTGAAGGAAATGTACAAGTATAACTACTGGCATGCTGACGAGACTGGCATTGCGGTGTTGGATAGAACTAAGCAAAAAGAAACTCATAAAGGCTACTTTTGGACCTTCCTGATGGGTGATAGCAAAATGATTTATTATGATTACCAGCCTGGTCGTGGAGGTGAAAGACCTCTGAATATTTTAAAGGCCATCTCCAGGCTGATGGTTACGCTGTGTACGACGAGTTATCATTAGAGAATATTACAGTATTTTACTGCATGGCTCATGCGCGCCGTAAGATTTATGATGCGCGAAGTAATAATGAACAACTGGCATCCTATGCTTTACAGGAGATTGCAAAACTGTATGGGATTGAACAAGCATGCCAGGAAGAACAGCTGAATGAAGAACAAAAAAAAGACCGCCGTAATAAGGAAAGTCTACCTATACTTAAAACATTGGGTGAATGGATGAAAAATGAATACCAGCAACTCAGACCAAAATCCCTTATTGCACAAGCGTTTGCTTATAGTATAAAGAGGTGGGAGAAATTAAGTCTTTATGCCCATACTGGTAATCTTATGATCGACAACAATGCGATCGAGAGATGCATGAGAAATGTTGCAGTAGGGCGAAAAAACCATCTCTTCTGTGGTTCTCATGATGCTGCACAAAGAGCAGGATTACTTTACTCTTTACTGGTGACCTGCAAACTGAACAATGTTAATCCACATAACTGGCTGAAGGATGTTCTGAGTAGGGATATCAATGAAATGCCTATCAATCAGATCAAAACCTTGCTGCCATATAACTGGAAAGGTTAATAATCTTCAGCATATAGAAGGCCTTACGCAAAGCTAGTATGAAAAATTGTTTTCAATATTAAACTTCCCGGAGGCATACTTGCCTCCAGCTAATAAACCAGTTTTAAGTAATAGGTTAACCAGACGATCGCTCATCCACGAATACGGTTTAATTTTATTCTGAAATCGCTCGGTAAATATTATCCGATCACATTTCACATTTTTACAAAAGATTTTTTTACAATTTAGATTAATTAATATTTCATTGCCAATAGCAGGTAAATCCTTTATTTTTGACTATTTATGTACAGCGGAACTTTTTCGAGAACACTTCGGCCATTTAGCAGTCTTAAATCTGGATTCAACTCGCAGATATAATGACCTTTATAATGTTTACAGCCGTAGTATTAAATGGCTTATTCCAATCCAAGAAAAGAAGTCCGAAATTCATTTGGGGTTGTTTGTTATACTCTTCTCAAATATTAATGAACCTCATCTATCACCAAAATTGATGAAGAACCGGGTTGTCATGAAATACTCATAAGTATGACAGAAAACGGAGATCCTTATAAAAATGCTGTGGCTGAGAGAATAAATGGAATATTGAAAAAGATTTTCAACTAAACGGAATATTCAATCTCATGTAGAAGTGCTCTTAGTAAGCAGGCTGCCATTCAAACCTATAATATTCTTCGGCCTCATATGAGTTGTAATTACTTGACACCTCATAAAGCTCATCAATTAGATAAGCTATTAAAGAAACATGGGAAAAGAAGGCGGAATTATCATAAAGAGCAGGAATTGCAGGAGAATTGCAAGGGTTTAAAAAAATGATTCTCAATATGAAATTACTATATTGATTGATCACAAATACTGTCAATTCGTATAACTACGAAAATGACAATATCTTATAATCATTTATATTTGTCATTTTATAAACGTCTTTTGAGATATAAATTTTTTCATTTCCCAAGCTGTAAACTTTTTCAGGACTTGACAATGTGTAAAATTTTCGCCGGACAAGACAAATCTCGATTTTAGATTTTAACACTTAACGAAATAGTATTCCCAAATACACCTATTACTTTATTTTATGTTAAATTTATTTCGCGAACTCCTAATCTCTCAAATACAATGATTAGCTAACTTTATGAAGTTTTAAGTATATTCCTTTAATCATCCATTAAAAATTTCCACATCAATATGTGTTCCCAAAATACACAAAAAGATTATCATGAGCATAGTGAAAAAGTTGATCAAGGGGAGATAAAAAAAGAGAGAAACCTTTTAAACAAAATAATAGAAAAAGATAGAATTACCTATAAAGACTTTATCTTTAAAGATTCGCTAAATAAAAAATTGGTCATAGTAGGAACATTCGGAATAATAATTCAATTATTATTATTTAAATATTGTTATCCTTTTGCTAGTTTTATTAACGCAGATTCATATACATACATTACCTCAGCTTTTTTTAATGATGATATTGGTATTCATCCAATAGGATACCCTAAGTTTTTAAGGCTTTTTAGTGTATTTTCCCACTCTGATACAATCTTGGTGGTTTTCCAGTATGTTTTACTCCAGTTAAATGCAATGTCTTTTGTTTTTACAATATTTTATTTTTACAATCCTTCTAAAATATCAAGAATTATATTGTTTGGTTCTATCTTATTCAATCCAATTTTTCTTTATCTCGCAAATTATATCTCAAGTGATTCACTATTTCTATCTCTAAGCTTATTATGGTACAATTTACTGTTATGGTGTATTTATCAACCTAATATAAAAATTATTACACTTAATGCATTAGTTGTATTTATACTATTTACGATAAGATATAATGCCTTGTATTATCCAACTATTCTTGTCGTTTCTTTTTTATTATATAGAAGAAATTTTTTATTAAAAATGTGGGGAATTGCATTAGTCGCATTCTTATTAGGAACATTTATAAATTTTAATAAACAAAAATACTATGAATTAACTGGATATAAGCAATTTTCGCCATTCTCAGGATGGCAGTTAGCTAATAATGCTATGTATGCATATCGGTCTATTGATAACAGTAAAGTCAAAGATGTTCCCTCCAAATTCTATAAATTAAATAAGATTATTAGAGAATATTTTGATTCAGCCAGAAATAATATCAAATATCCTGAAGAACAACTGAAAATTAGTACAGTTTATATGTGGACACCACGACTTCCTTTAAGACAATATTTAGGATTAGTTGATAGTACTCAAAACATTTATGAATTTAAATCTTGGGCGAGAATAGCCCCATTTTATGAGGAATTTGGATGGTTCATTATAAAAAGTTATCCGCTTGCATTTATTAAATACTTTTTGCTCCCAAATGCATCAAGATATTATTCTCCACCGATTGAGTATCTTGAAAAATATAGTACAGGAGTTGACCATGTTGATCCCATTGCTAAAATTTGGTTTGATTATAAATCAGAGAAAATATATTCAATTTTCTCTGATTTTAAAGTGAATATTTTATTTGTTTTTCCAGGATTAATGGCAGCCTTAAATATTATTTTTTTACTCGGCATTATTAGTTTTGTATTTTTAAAAGGTTATAATACAAATAAGGATTTAGGTAAAGTTTTGGTAATAGTAACTTGTTTTTGGGGACTTAATTTTTCATTTAGTGTATTTGCGTCGCCGATAGCATTACGATTTCAGTTATTCTCAGGAATTATAACTTTCACATTTGTCATATTGCTTATTGAATTTCTATTACAAATGAAAAATAATACCAAGCCCCAACTGCAGTAATAAATTCAAATTCTCTGGCTTGAAATAATGAATAAAGATGGAAAAATCAAAAGGTATTGGAAAATGATGATTGAATGTTAAATGTTAGGCCATGGATTTAAATTCTCAAGTAGGCGATTGGTATTAACAATACAATTAACCAGAAAAATAGCGCAAAACTAATATTTTCTATAGATAATTTAATTTTATTATTTTTAATACATTGAACCATAGATGATTAATTAATCATAGAGAATGTTTTTATAACAGTTAGTCTGCTTTCTGATCGGCGTTTTCGGTTGTTGAATGTCATTAAATGATTATTTGAAGAAATCATTTTGAATTAAAATAGAAACATCTTAACCCTAGCCGATTTATACAAGTACTGGAAAAGATAACTGAAATATGTAAATTCCAGTGATGATATCCCCTCGTACCGATAATGGTATCCCCTCTAAGAAGAGCCAAAAGAGAAAGAACTTTTTACGATTTCAAAGATAAGATATGGTTATAACTAAGGTAATGATTCGGTTCTCGGCATCTTTTCCAGAATAAAAGTCATTCGTAATATTGTTCCAAACCAATATCATGGAACAAGCCCCAAAACTTCGACTTAAGCGTAATTATATTAGTAAAAGAGAAGCGTTCAAAATAATACAGAAGCAATGATCCAGTAAGTTGAGTATTGCAAAATTCTGTGAACTGAATCACCTCGCGTCGTCAACATTCAAGCGATGGGTGAAAAGACAGGGGCAGGATTCTTGTATGCCTCCGGGATATTTAAAAATGGGTATCATTTTTCGTCTTAATTTTGCACTAAGCCATTTCCATTTTGGGCAGTATCTATTTTTTCCAATTGTGAGGTAGTAGATTTTTAATCTGATTGATGGGGATTTCACTCAGGTCTTGGCTCAGTATATCTTTCAGCCATTCGTATGGGTTTACATTATTGAGCTTGCAGGTAACTAGTAAAGAGTAAAGTCGCCCAGCTCTTCCGGCTGCGTCATGACTACCGCAGAATAAATAATTTTTCCTTCCAACAGCCACACTTCTCATACAACGCTCAATCGCGTTATTGTCTATTTGAAGATGTCCTGTAGTTGCATATAGGCTTAGCTTTTCCCACCTTTTAATACTATAGGCAAGTGCTTTTGCAATGAGCGTTTTGGGGCGAAGTTGTTTATACTCGTTTACCATCCATTCACCTGGCTCTTTGAGTATGGGAATACTTTTCTTTAGCCGATATTCCTTTATTTGTTCTTCACTTAGATTTTCATCTTTGCATTCCTGTTCTATTGCATATAGCTTTGCTATTTCAGCCAATGCGTGTGAAGCTAGTTTTATGTTATTGCTTTGGGCGTCATATATTCGCCGCCGCGCGTGCGCCATACAGTAGAAGATTGTAATATCTTCAAGTGGAAGTTCATCGTAAATGGCGTAACCGTCCACTTGAAGATTTCCTTTAAAATCCTTTAGTATACTCAGTGGTCGTTCTCCTCCACGGCCAGGCTGATAATCATAGTAAATTAATTTCCCATCACCTGTTAGGTAGCTCCAATAGTATCCTTTATGAGTCTCCTTTTCTTTTGCTCTATCTAATACTTCAATAGTGGTTTCATCTGCATGCCAGTAATCATACTTATACATCTCTTTCAAGAGTATAATCCCCAATGGTTGAAGAGCTTTCGCAACAAGGCAAATCCAATCTGCAATAATGGAGTATGCAATTATTACTCCATTACGTTTGAATGTCTCCAGTTGACGATTGAGTGGCTTATGATCTACTAGCTTGTCAACTGTTATTTGCGCCAATAAGGCAGGATCAGCAAGGCATTTATTTATTGCCCTTACAGGAAGTGCTGATTTGATAATAATTTCCTTCCCCTTTTTTCCAGTAGCGATGCGACTGTAAACATTTACAACAGTCCGATTAACAAATATTTCTCCCGGTTTCCAGCTCAACGTTTCACGTACTTCTTCTCCGATCTTTACACAATCGGTTACGTCCTCTACAGGCTCTAATACTGTAGTTTCCCGTCTAAGATGATCAGGTAATTTTGATATGCTTGTCAGTTCAGACTCATCATTAGTCTTCTTTTTTCTCGTATAGCTAATCTTACTTACGTCTTCCAGATTGGTAGCAAAAGCCGTTATTTCAAGAGAAAAACCCAGCTCAGACTGCATATTAGAGATTGTAGCTGGAACAAAACGTTCTGATTTAAATCCTTTTAAAAGCTTGGTTAACTGCTGTAGTTGGTATTGTAACTGAGCAACCTGGTCTTGTAAGCTCTGGTTGCTTTTCTGCTGCTGTTCCATGCCCTTCAATAAGTGCTGATTCATCAGCAATGTAGCCTCGTACAACTCTTTATAATTGATATGTGCAGCAGATTCTGACATGGCCCAAAGATAATACTGTCAGGTGTTTCTGCAAGTATGTAATATCATTATTTATACCCTGTCGATCGTGGATAAACCTGTCATGAATATTGACATTCAAATAATAGAAAAGGGGTAGCAAAGTTTGCTACCCCTTTTCTATTATTGCAAGGAAAAATAGTTATCTATTAGAGTCGGAATACCGCTTCCGGGAAAAGGCTTTTCTCAAAGAAACTCCGTTTAAAATAAGAGAAAGTTGTTTGCTTGAAATTTCACTATGTGTACCTTCCATAAACCCGGAAGGAAGTTCAAAGGTGCCCTCTTCTAAGCGCTTGTAATACATTCCATACCCATCGCCTTCCCATTGGAGAAACTTAATGTGGGTTTGACTACGGTTGATAAATATAAAAACATCGCCGGACTCCATTTCTATATTAAGTTCATTGGTTACGAGGCCAATTAAGCCATCAAAACTTTTTCTGGCGTCAGCCCATTTATGATAAAAAAGATACCGGGTACCAGGATTAATCTGCAACATAAATTATCTAATTAATTCCCTGAGAAATGATGCTGATACCTGCTGGTACAATTTGATCCCCTTATATTCAGCAAATATACCAGGATCATTTGGCGTAATAAGATCAGGGGTTATTTGAAGTAAGGTAAAGCTACTCTCATCGCCATTAGATGATATTTGACGTTGGTGGTATTTTTTCTGCCAATAGAACCAATTACTGGACTGGATATTATGTTGATCACAGATTGACTTGACTGACCTGCCAGTATTTACCTGCTCTGATATAAGTGAAAACATATACTCCTCCTAGGTTGATTTAGATATTTTCCGTTTCATTTTGATATTTATTTGATCAGGAAAATTACTCAACCTAAAGAAATTCATTTTTCAGCATCCCGGAGGCATACCTTTCTATTAAGAACATCCAGGTGAGTGCGGATAATCCAATTGAGCGACTCTATGCTATGGCATATCTCGTTTCTTATCCTTGCATAAATATGCATATAGACAATATTAACAGCGCCCTCTACCATACCCTTATCTCTTGGGGAATATGGACTAGTGTTAGGTTAATTATTAATTGACGGATACAATCTTTTTAACTTCACTCTTGCTTCTTTGTTTGTGAATTGCCAGTTTATTTGGCTGTTCTTATTGTTTCGATGAATTTGCCATTCCGTGACCTCTTCTTTTACCTTCTCGATTGTAGATATATGCCTGTTCAGGCACTGTCCATTCAATACGTGCAATTCTATTTCGGCCATATTTAACCAGCTTCCATGTTTTGGGGTATAGATGAATTCAAATCTGTCACACAGCCTTTTTGCTTCTTTGGGTTCAAAGGTCTCATAAAATGCAGCACCCGTGTGCGTTTTTAAATTATCCATCACCAGGGTTATCTTTTTCGCTTTGGGATATTTCTTATCTGCGATTTCTTTAATAAACATTGCCCAATCCTTTCTGGCTTTGAATGCTGTTACCTCCACAAAACGCTTCCCTTTCAATGGTTCATTTGCTATAAATATATTTACCATGCCATGTCTAACGTACTCGTAATCTACTCTTCTTTCCTGACCAGGCTTCATGGCAACTGATTGTCTCACTTCATCGACTAACTGTTTTGGCGACTCGTCCATGCAAATAACAGGATAATCAGCATTATAAGGCCTCTTATATACATCTAACACATTCTCCATCTTTGCCACAAATTCGCTATTACAATGCGGTGGGATTACCCACCCTTTTGATTTCCAGGGCTTAAGTTCATTTTTTTTAAGACCTTTCTTACTGTTACATGAGAGATCTTTTCTACATACTTTAATTCAACCATCTTGTCTGCCAGGAGCCGTAACGACCATCTAGCAAATCCCTTAGGTGGCTCACTACAGCATAATGTGACTAACTTCGCTTCTATATCTCCATCCACTTTAGACTCGTAAATACGATTTGAAGGCCGTCTTTCTAATACCCCTTCAAAGCCTTCTTCTATAAATTTCTTCTTAACCCGATCTATTGTGCGCATCCCAACTTTCAAAACTTTACTTATTTGCTCGTTGGTCACTTTTTCCGAGTATTTTCCATCATCACAATTTAATAGAATATAAGCCATACGAAAGGTTTGAGAAGTATGTGAACCTTTATTTATTATGCTGTGTAATTCTTCAACTTCACTTTTTGTTAATTTAACGGTATAGCGTATCATCTCCGGAAATATTTCATCGAATATACATTATATTTACGTCATTTGATATTTAACATAGCACTAGTGGTGTAAGCTTACCTATATTTTGATCCAGCTGGGGTTAGAGTTTTGAATAATTTTTTTTTGTTGTTATTTACAGAAGAATTCCAGCGGAGAAACAAATCCAAGCGCCTGAGGTCTGGATCTATTATAATCATCTTTCCACTCTTCTGCCATTAGCCGTATTTATAAACCTGGTAGAGCCGCTTATGATTCCATGGATGACCTTTTCTTCTCAAACGGTGGTAGCACTTCCAGAAGCCGATAGAAGGATGTTTCTTTATCAATTCCTCCAGCGCCTCCATTAACGAAATGTCATCTTTAACTTTGCGCTTATATCGGAAGGAAGACCGAGGTAGGTCTACCAGCTTACAGGCCTGACGCTCACTCACATTTTCCTGCACCAATAACTCTATTACTTGTCGTTTGTCGTCAGGCCGCCGAACTTTTTTCCAGGGAATTCCTAACCGCATCATCCTCAAGTGTCAAATTGGCTACAATGCTCTTCAGTCTGGCATTCTCTTCCTCAAGTTCTTTCATCCGCTTCAATTCATTAGCCTCCATACCACCATACTTCGCTTTCCAATTGTACACGGTTGCTTCGCTAACACCATTTTCCCTTACCAGGGCCTTAATTGCGATGCCTGATTCCTGCTTTTTTAGGATGGTGTAAGCAGTAAATAATAATGCAGCAAAAATGGTAAATATGAGTGCAGCAGATTCGGTAACAATGCTACAGCAATAATGGTAACATTAATGCATCACTAAGATTACAGTTGTTACATAGTTCATCCCCCCAGGATTGTTCCCGGAGGGATTTTTTCAACCTTTGTCAATCATCACAAAGACAGGGTTAAATGAACTATTTAAACAAACTTATGACTTACCAGCGTATTCATCAACTTTACCGGGATAAACACTCTATTCGATCAATTTCCAGGATAACAGGACTAAACTGGCGTACGGTCAAACTGCAACTCTCAATGAGTGAGGAGGATTTTTTAACTATCAGCCAACAGAAAAAGGGTCGAAAGAAACTACTTCTGGAATTTGAAGATTTTATATATAATCGCCTGAGAAGTCTTCCAGATACATCTTCTGCTCAAATCCATGATTTATTAAAAGAACAGTTTCCCGGTTTTGGACCAATCAGCCCTAAAACAGTTTATAATTTTGTTATGGCCATCAGGGCTAAGTACAGCCTTTCTGTGGAAGAGCCAACCCGGCAATATCAGATGGTAGCAGAACTACCTTATGGGCAGCAAGCTCAGGTTGATTTTGGCTTTTATAACATGCGAACTACTGAAGGACGAACGCGCAAAGTACAGTTTTTCTGTATGAGTCTATCCCGCTCGCGCTTTAAATACGTATTATTTACAGATCGACCATTTACTACCATTACGGTTATAGAAGCACATGAGAGAGCTTTTAGCCATTTTGGGGGCATGCCTCAGGAACTTGTCTATGACCAGGACCGATTATTTATGGTTGACGAGAATTGGGGAGATCTGATCCTTACCGAACATTTTCGGCAGTATATCTCTCAGCGACCTCTTAAAACCTATTTCTGCCGTGCGGCAGATCCTGAGTCCAAGGGGAAAATAGAAAATGTCGTAAAGTATGTGAAAAGAAATTTTCTATATGGGCGATTTTTTAAAGATGTTCAGTTGGTGAATGAAGAAGTACTGGCCTGGCTCAAACGTACAGCCAATGCATTAATCCACGGCACCACAAAGTTAATACCAGCTGAAGAAATGGAAAATGAAGTGACCTTTCTATATCCCTATACCCCTGTTAAAATGATGGAACCAGAATATAGTTCCTATGCTGTACGAAAAGATAACACAATCAGTTGGAAAAGTAATTTTTACTCATTGCCACTTGGCACATATAAAGATCGTCAAAGCCGGGTACTGGTGATCAGGGAAGAACAGGAATTAGTTATTTTAAATACCGAAAAACAAGAGCTTTGTCGCCATATAATCTCACCACTTAAAGGACAGAAGATCTTACAAACTGACCATGGTAGAGACAAATCCCGGGCAATCCTGGAGATGATGCAAGAGTTTGCGACTCTTTTTACTGATCAGAAGGAGGCATTGGGATGGGTCTTCCAACTTAAGACAGAGAAACCGCGATATATACGCGATCAGATACAATTGCTAAAGACTATAGTAAATAAGCTGGAACCAGTCTTAGCGCTTGAAACCTTGTACTATTGTAGCCAATATCATATCTACAGTGCGTCTGATTTTAAGTCTGTTGCAGAGCATCTTGGGAAGCTACAACAACAAGAAATAGTCCCTGCAAATACGATCACCAATAACCCATTAACAGCTCCTGTTCAACAAAAAGCCAACACAGAACCAGCCAGGAGCAAGTTGATCAACTATGATATAATCTTCAATTAAATCCGATAAAGCGGCCAGGCAAAGCGTGGCCGCTCATTTTTAAATCACAAAATTATATGGAAACAGAAAAGCAACGAATCCGCGAATTATGTACAGCTTTTAGGCTGGGTGGTATTAGCAATGGAATAAAGGCATTAATCACTGAAGCAGAACAACAAGAGATGGGATATGTAAAGTTCCTAAGCCAAATACTGGAAACGGAAGCAACACACCGCTCTGTAAAAGACTTGAACAAACGGGAAAAGGCAGCCTGGTTACCTCAGATGTCAGACCTGAATCATTACAAAACAGGATCAGAGGATGAAATTAGTCCTGGTCGCTTAAAGCAACTTAGAGAATTGAATTGGGTAGATCAATTATTTAATATTGTTCTGATGGGGCCGAGTGGAACTGGCAAGACATTTTTAGCTGCAGGTTTGTGTCAGGATGCTGTAAAGGCTGGATATAACGCCTACTTCAGAAGAATGGATGACCTGGTAAATATGCTTAAGACGAAGGACTTTGTTAAAACCCAGCAGGTTGAATATAAACGACTATTAAAGGCTAACCTTCTCGTTATTGATGATATTATGCTCTTCCCGCTGGAGAAGAACCTGGCAATATCATTTTTCAATTTTATCAATCAGATTTATGAATCTACGTCAATAATCATCACTACAAATAAGAAGCCTTCAGACTGGAGCAAACAGCTGGATGATGAGGTCATAGCTACGGCTTTACTGGACCGGCTACTTTACCATTGTGAAGTCATAAACTTTAGTGGTGAAAGTTACAGATTGAAGAATCGTAAAACTATTTTTGAAGGTTCCTGATAACAGACTACTTTTGCCGGATTGTGTAACAATTGTTACCGATTTTGCTGTACCATTGTTACCATTCTTGCTGCAGTATTGTTATCGAATCTGCTGCATTCATATTTACCATTTTTGCTGCATTATTATTTACCATTTACAGATGGAGATAATTTGGTTCTCAGTGAATCGTATTTTTTTCATTATTATATTAAGTTAGAGATTTTTCTCTAACCTCACCGGACCATTTTCGGGGAACCTTACAATAAAAAAATGGACCATGCCCATTAGAAACTGGTGCATGATCCTTAATTAGTTCTTGACTATCTTTGGTGATAGAGTAAGAATATAATTATACTATAACCTCGACTTTATTATTTACACACTTAGTGAAATAGTTCCTATAATTCAATTCCGTGCTCTATTCTAACGAATCAAATATTTATTAAGTTTTTTGAAACTATTCCAGAAAAAGATCAGTTTTTTACTTCACAATTTTTAGAATAGTTTTTAATTTTTACTTTTAAATTTCTCTCCTTAATAGTTTAAGTAAATTAATCTATAATGAATTGATATTTAATTACTAATAGATTCTCCATTTTTCATTTTCTCCAATACTGCACTAAATTCATTATAAAATATACTCTTACCCCCACCTGATTTTTGAGCTTTTCTCATTCCTACTTCAATTGCTTTTTGCTCATTTTCTAATGCTTTAGATATATGCCCCAGTTTATATAGTATTCTTGCCTTGGTATCCAAATATTGTTCTGCGGAATCTGCTTTCATCGCAGATAAAATCTGCATGGATCGGTCACTCCAAGATAATGCTTTAGCTAATACAGTTGAATCATCGCATACTAAATACGTATTCCATGCTGCTATATTCAAGTTCCATGCGTAAAGGCTTGAATCGTTAACTGGAAAATCATTATTTAAAAGCTCACGATCTTTTAAGTTGGCATATTCTTTCCAGTTTTTTGTCTCAAATGCAAAATTCATTCTTGCGTTAGGTACTAATTTTTCAGCAATATCCTTTCCATATTTCCTGTTAATATTCGAACCAATTAATTGCCAATTAGTTAATCGAGGGTCCTTGTAATTTAATCGAGGAGTAATTTCTTCTTTTTCGACCACTAAATTTATGACTGCTTTTGCTAAACCAGGCAATAGACTGTCACATCTTGACGGAGAATTTCTAAATAGAGAAAAAACTAAGTCTTGCGAATTAACTAGATTTGAATGTTTTTTTATGAAAATAAGGTTATCAATAGTACATAATTGATCCATACTTAACTTATCAATGAAATCTTTTTTATATTTTACTGCGACCTCTTCTGCGAATTCTTTATCACCATTCTCTATCGCAATATCAATAAGGGCATTAACGTCTTTCGATTTAGCGATTTTTCCGACTTTATAATTTTTCTTTAAACCTACATATTGTGTGTTTGGATTAACAGCATCTCTGGACAAAGCAATTAAAGCTTCCTTGGATTTATAACCTACTCCTCTATGTACCAAATTCCCTTTAGGAGAAAAAAATAGAAGACTTGGATAACCAACCAAATGATATTCTTTTTGAAAATTTTCAGCTATACTATACCAGGATCTGGTATATTCATTATCTGCTGGATTCTTATCCATTTGTAATTTGATAGAAATGAAATTTTTATCAAACTCTTCTCCAAGCTCAGCATTTGAATATACATTCTCATCCATCATTTTACAAGGACCACACCAAGTAGCAAAGCAATCAACAAAAATATATTTATTTTCTCGTTTAGCCTTTTCCTTAATTGTATCCCAACTCAATTTATCGTCAAAATTTATACCCTTTTTCCCCTGAGAAAGAAGACAATTGCTTATAACTAGCAGTACTAAAGTAAATAACGTTAATTTCTTATGCATAATTGAATGTTATGATTCCTTAATTAGGAACTTAATTGCACTAATTAAGAAATCATAACATTCATTAAATGGAGATATTGACTTATTTTTAACTAATAATTCGTAAAAAATAGCCGCCGTTAAGTGCTTATGACTGTGGTATCAGTAATCAATGGTGGAATAATTCCGATGATTAAACAGAGGCACTTCCAAAAAATAAATATCATATAAATTGGCGAAACAAGTTTTGATTTGGTAGTTTTATACATTACAATGCTTTCAAATCAAATATTACTTTTATTAGAAAATACCTTCCAATATTATTTGAGCTTGTAACTGAAATTACATTACCAGATATTCCCTGAGAAATGGATGATCTTTCATTTAGCAAGTTGTAGCATTCCAAAGATGTCCATAACCTTTTTTTTAGCCATCTTTTATGAAAATTAGTATCGATCATAAGTGGGTTACGACTTAGTCCTGACCCAAATCCCCAATTGAATAACTTGGTTAATGTGCTTTCAATAGAAAAAGTTTGAGAAAAAATAAGAATACTTCGAAATCCAATTTTAATATTTTGAGTTGTAATCGAATTATTATCATAAATTGAATAACTACTTTTACTTAAATTATATGCTAAACTGGGGAATATATTCAATATGCCATTCCTATAATCAAGGCTAATTTGGCTATTAGCACTTAAGTTATTTGAAAATTTAGGACTATTGTTATAAAGTAGGATATTATGTGCGTATCCGCTGCCCATCTCCATAGCCCAACTTCTATTATTTTTTTTAAATTGACTACTAAACCCAATTTTTCCGTCAATGGAATAGGTTCCATTTACATTTACAAAATGAGTTTCCTGTTTTAAGCTTCCGAAAGCATCTTCAATGAGGAAGATATTACTAACTATATTTTTTTGCAATAAATTGCCTTGTAACTTTAAGAATAACCTTGATTTAGGGTTAGTCTTAATATAGCCTATAGATATTCCGTATTTACTTGCTACTTTCAAATTTGGATTGCCATAAACAGGATTTTGTAAATTGGAATAGTCTGGAAAGTTAGCTAACTGTTGAAAAGTAGGGAAAATATTATCTCCAAGGAAATTTATATTCAAAGAAGAAGAGTTCTTCAGATTATAAAATAACCGGAAAACCGGGAAAAATAATATTCCAGTTCTTTTATTACTTTCGATTAGCGAGTAGGGTTTTATGCTTCCACCAAAGGTTAGTTCTAAATTTTTATTTTTTTGGAGAAAGTTTAATTCTAATTGATTTTGAATTATTTTAAAAAAATATCTATTGCTTAAAGAATCAACTAAAGTAAATTTCCCAGCTTCATCCATCCAACTAGTGTTTCGTTTATTACCTGAATTAGATTCAAAAAAACTATATCTTATTTCTAAACTATTCTTTTCTTTAATTGGTTCTACAAAGGAAATGCGTGCCTGATATTTGTTATTATGATATTTCCCAATAATTAATTGATGGAGAGTAGAATCATAATAAGAGCTATTGTTATTTAGATAAAACCTCAAAGCATTTGCAATATCCAGATCATCGCTTATATTCGCTCCCTCGGCATTAAGATCTACGTACATTCCTCTACCTGGTTTTTTAAACTTATGAGAAAAGAACAGATTCCCATTTACCTGATTTGACTGATTATTATTAGTGTTACCGACAGATACATCTTTTCTTTGAAATCCAGTTTGAAGATCAGTAATAGAATTCAAATTATCTGTTCTGTCAAAATTTCCAGACAAATTAAATTTAAAATGATTTCTTTCATTCAGTTCCAATATAACTTCCATTTTAGGGGAAAAATTATTGTTTTTATTATTTCCATTAGAATTACTATTGGTAATTAATAATCCCTCATTTGTAGTGGTCTGAGATTCACTATTTGAACCATAATCATAACTATTATTCTTAAGATTTATCCCCAAATTAATAGAAAATCCTTTACCTATTTGATGACGAAACGACATTTCTCCTTCTGTATTATTTGCATTTCCTGAATAATTTCCAATATTATTATTTGATAATAATATCATAATTGATTGTTGATTGTTGTATTTGAATAAATTGCCATATAATGAATACAGATTTTTAATTCCTTTAGCAGCCATTAATCTTCCTACATAAATATTAGTAGTATTACTTTTTGTAGTAAGGTTGATGATCTTCTGAGACTCTCCAGCTCTTCGTCCTGTTAATCTGCTTTCTTCTCCATAGTCATCTATTAATTGAATTTTATTAATTAGGTTGGCTGGAATTATGCTCGTTAACGTTTTTATATCTTCAATTAGAAATTCTTGTCCATTAATTCTTATTTTTACTACTTTATTTCCCATCATACTAATTGATCCATCTGGATTCACTTGTAAACCTGGTAATCTTTCTAATAGATCTTGGATAACATCATCTGGTGTTCTGATAAATTGACTTATGTCGTATTCAACTGTATCCTTCTTTACTATCACGGCTTGAGGTAGACCTTTAATTACAACCTCTTTTAAGAAATTAAGCTTGTCCTTTAATACTGCTTTGAAGAAATTTTTTCCTGCTTCCATATTCAACCGTAGCTCTTGGTATCCCAAAGATGTTATCTTTATGGAAATGCCACCGGAAAAAATAATTGGAAATTTTACCTGGCCGTAATCATTGCTAATGTTATGTATCGAATCATCTTGTGTATATACCCACACATTTGCTCCTGGAATGGGATGTCCAATTGAATCTTTAATAATTCCTCTTAGCGTATCTAATGATTGCCCACACACAATAAAAGGCGCTAATAGAAAAGAAAGTATAAATATTAAAAATATTAAGTTTTTCATTTTAGGGGTATACAAGCCATTGACAATGGAGACAACTGAAGATATTAAAATGTGATTAGTAAGGGCATAGGAGAGGGCGTTTTTTATTACGAGAGCAAAAAGGATACCTTGAATACAAATAGTTCTTGTAATATAGTATTAATTGCCACAATTATTTTATGTGCTACACATAATTGTTCATTGAGGTTAGGTAAAATCTTTAATTGAAATGTTAATTAGGGAATAATTATGACTCACTGACAACTCAATATTGTCATTCTGAGAATTCATAAATCAAACTCTAGTCTTGACCTAGAAATACGGATACTTAGTTAAACTACATTTTTCAAAATTAATCCTTGGCTATTTAACTCAAATTCGTCAGGGGAAACATAACCGAGATATGAGTATTTTCGACTCGTATTGTACCCCCCTTTATATAGCTAAAAATTGCACTACAGATCATCGAAAATTGTAAAGGCTCCTGCAGGATAGATCAACTCTCTTTTTAAGGATGAAAAGAAGCTTTCTGCTACAAAATTACCCCAGCAATTGCCCTTTCTGCTCATACTGCAGATCATTTTGACCTTGGTAAGCTCATTTTGATATTTATGACTTGTATATTAAACTCCGCGGTCTGAATGATGTATCAATCCAGGTTTCGACTTTCGTGAGCGGAGTGCCATTCTTAACGCTGCAACAACCAGTCCTGTCTTCATGCTCTTATCCATAGGCCATCCTACCACCTTTCTGGAGAATATATTAACTATTACTGCCAGGTAAAGCAATCCTTTATAATACTCCCCTAAAAACGGACAGTAAGTTTAAGTGGAAAAACATCTTAAATTTACAATATGAACAAGGGAAGAAGAAAGTTCAATGCAGCGTTTAAAGCGAAAGTAGCTATCGAGGCCTTAAAGGAACAGCTGACCTTAGCAGAGCTGGCCGAGAAGTATGATATACATCCTACTCAGATAACAGAGTGGAAGAAGCAACTGCTATCAGGGTCAGAGGATGTGTTTGACCAGGGAAAGAAGGCAGGTAGCGATGCCTCAGATCATCAGGAAGAAAAAGACGAACTATATAAGCAAATCGGTCAACTCAAGGTAGAGGTCGACTGGTTGAAAAAAAAATCTGAGCAGGCATTTGGGAAGAACTGGAAAGATGGCTTTAGTAAATAAGGAGGACAATGAGCTCAGTATTGTACGTCAGTGTCAATTGCTGGAAGTATCTCGTAGCAGCCATTACCATGAGCCCAAAGGAGAAAGCAAATTAAACCTGGAGCTGATGGAGCAGATAGACCGTATGCATTTGGAACATCCCTATTTTGGGGCAGAGCGCATGGCAAAACATCTGAGTACACCAGAGCTACATGTTAATGTGAAGCGGATAAGGCGATTGATGCGGAAAATGGATATTTCGGCCATATATCCCGCCCCTAATACAAGTGAGGCATGTAAGTGGCACAAAACATATCCATACCTGCTTCGGAACCTGAAAATAGACCGGAATAATATGGTTTGGAGTATGGATATAACTTATATTCCAATGCCGAAGGGTTTTATGTACCTGTGTGCGATTATAGACTGGAATAGCCGCTATCTGTTATCCTGGACACTCAGCAATACCATGACAGTGGAATTTTGTCTGGAAGCGCTTGAAAAGGCCATTTCTATTTATGGAGCACCAGAGATCTTAAATACGGATCAGGGCAGCCAGTTTACCAGTGAAGACTTTACAACAGCTGTATTAGGTGCTGAAATTCGCCTAAGCATGGATGGAGTAGGACGAGCCACTGACAATATCGCAATCGAAAGATTTTGGCGTAGCATCAAGTATGAGAATATCTATCTCAATGCTTATGATAGTACATTGGATTTATACAAGGGAATTCACAGGTATGTGGAATTCTACAACTGGGAACGAAAACATCAAGGCCTGGAATATAAGACTCCTGCTGAGATTTATGGAGCAGCTGATAAGTTATCCACATATCCACAGATATCAACAAAGAGAAAAAAAGAACCAAAAAAAGAGAAAGTTTATAATAGTAGTAATAGATTTGATTCTTTAATTAATAATTCACCTATTGCTGTCTAATAAATGGGGAGTATATAACTTCACTGGTTCTAATGTAAGTGATGTCGGACACCCATTTTTGATAAGCCCTTTCAGCTTTAAAATTTCGGTTAAGCAGGTTATCAGCGACTGGCAGATCATGAGCGCTTTCGGTAGTCACACAGAACTTTTTCTTTTGTATACCCTTTAGACCTTTTTGCTGCATGATCCTAATAATGTGCGACCTGCTACAGCTAACAGATTCTTCCTTTAATGCATGGTAAATGCGAGGACTGCCATAAGTTTTTTTAGATCCCAAATAGGTTGTCCGGACCAATGCAATGCTGCAGGAAGAGTGCAAAATAGGGTACCCATTGGGGCTGCTGTAGAATACCTTGCACTTAGTATTGGAGCGTACACAATTTCAAAATTAGCATTGATGGAGCCCACATTAGTATAGCAAAAGAGAGCACCATTAAATTTGTGTTGAGCTTTAAACGCTAACGATCCGCCAAGAAGACTAAATAAACCAATAACACTAAGAATAATAGATGTTTTGTTTTTCATACAAGTAGCTAAATTTTTGTTATTATTAATATCCTGAGCTGAGAATATTTTAACTAAAACTACAAAAGATATTTTGTGTTGATTATTATCGCGAAAAAATTGTATTATAATAGAAATAGTATATATGTTAAAGGGGGGGGGGAATTTTTACATTTTGAATATGTAGATTAAAGTATTTATGTCAGAGAGAACATTCAGGAATAGTTTTGATTATCTATAATCACAATTTTTTTGAGGAAAATTGTATGATTTGCATTAAATTTATGATTAGGCGTAAAGGGGGGCTTGACCTAGAAATACGGACACTTAGTTAAGCTACATTTTTCAATATCCGCTCTTGGCCGGTTAATTCAAATTCATCGGGCGAAAGATAGCCTAGAAATGAATGCTTCCGACTAGTATTGTAGAAGCCCTCTATATAGCTAAAAATTGCACTGCGGGCATCATTGACGGTTTTAAAGATACCTTCAGGATAGATCAACTCTCGTTTTAAAGAAGAAAAGAAACTTTCTGCTACCGAATTATCCCAACAGTTTCCCTTTCTGCTCATACTGCATATTATTTTGAACCTTACAAGCTCACACTGATATTTATAGCTTGCATATTGAACTCCACGATCCGAATGAAGCATTAATCCCGGATTAGGCTTTCTGGAACGGATTGCCATCCTTAATGCCGTTAAAACCAGGTCTGTCTTCAAGTTTTTATCCATTAACCATCCAACTATCTTTCTGAGAATAAGTCTACTATCACTGCCAGGTAAAGCCAACCTTCATTGGTTCTGATGTAAGTGATGTCGGATCCCCAATTTCTGATTGACTTTTTCAGCTTTGAAATTGCGATTAAGCAATTATCAGCAATAGGTAATTGATGATTAGCATCAGTAGTTACACAGAACTTTCTTCTTTGTATTCCAACCAATCCCTGTTGCTGCATGATCCTGATAATATGAGATCGACTACAGCTTACTGATTCAGCTTTTAGTGTTTTATAAATGCGAGGACTTCCATATGTCTTTTTAGATCCGAAATATGTGGTCCTTATTAATTCTGTTAAACGTCGCTTATGTTGTTCACACTTTCCGGATTCGCCCTTCATCTAGCTGTAGTAGGCACTAACACTGCAACATAATACCTTACACAAAATTCTGGTGCTATACTGTTCCGATAATTGGTTAATCACATAATATCTCTCCCGGAGCGATCTGGAAAGATACCTGCTACTTTTTTTAGGATCTCCACCTCTTCTTTCAAGCATGCATTTTCCTTCTGCAGTTTAATCATTTCCTGATCAGCTAAGTTCCCTTGCCCAAGAAAAGCTTTGTTCGTTTGTTGCTCTTGCTGTTTTTTCCAAACATAAAGCATGTTAGGATGAACGCCAAGATCCAGAGCCACCTGCGTAATACCGGATTTAGATGCCAGACGAAGGGCTTCTTCTTTGAACTCTTTACTGTAAGTCTTTCTCTTTGACATATATACTAAATTAAGATTTTTTCTATCTTAACTTAGTGTCCGTCAAACTAGGGCATATCTAGGGAAAATAAATCGCTTGAATCAAGAAATTCACCTTTAATTAGTTTTGCCGAGATTAGAGTTCGATAATCTCTTATCTAAACCTTAGAAGAAGAAAAATTCAGTTGGTTTTTATTGTTTGAAATATTGCAGTCATATTGTTATTTGCCACCATTGTTTGTACTTTAGCGGGCCTAAAATCTGATAAGGATCCAGAAGTTTTATTTTTAGTAAGCCGATATTGTGTTCGATAAAAGTATTTTGAACTGATTTACATGGCTGTATAAACTATAAATATTTTTCTTTCATCACTATTTCAGCTGATTGCAAATAAACCAGGCCCGTTTTCTATTTTTGTCCTTGTTGGCTTATCGCACATCTTAACAACCTTTCCCAATATCCGTATTTTTATAACTGTGAGGCCTAGTAAAGATCCATCAATTTAAATCCACAATTATTCACGGTTATAATAACCAATAACATTCAACAACGGGTAAAGTCTTTTATCAGAGAGATTATGTGTGATTGAAGCACATGTTCTAAATCTGCTTAACTGATATGGTAACATTCAGTAGATATTTTAACCGTTTAGGTAATTTTTATTTGATTTAATGTCTGATATACCATTTTAAATGGTTATAAGCTCTAAAAAAGCTTATATTAACGTTAATGAACTTTTTCTCAAACAATGATAACACTTCGATAAACCAATAGTAGGATCTTTCTATACAAGTTTATCCAGCGTGTCTATTCATGTAAATACCTCTTTAGGTATTCAATTTGTACCGTAATGTTTACTTAGGAAGACCTGCGATTTTAGCCTTTACAAACTGTCCTACTCCAAGAACTGGTTAATTGTTTTTTATCATCACGTGGCCAAACATTTTTGAATACATTTCATACAACATGATTTTCATACGTATTATTGGATATGATATATCTTAGTTTGGTATTTTCTTCAATTTCTTTCGCGTACAGCAATTTATTGGATTCTACATTATATTGGGCCTTCTATTTGTATAAATTTTTCAAAAAAATGTAGCCTTGATAGAAATATTAATTACCAGATTCTCCTGCATAGGATGATGAAAATGTGGTTTCTATGAGTCCTGAAATTTTCATGATTATATTGGGATGAGAAATTTTTCTCTAGGCTTACTGGGCTATCTCCCCACAGTTTTATAGATTTATCTAAAAGCTGATACAAAAATATTTTTCCTATAGAAGTAACTCATATGAATATTCATCTAAATCGTTGTTCGAACGATTACTTTATCTCCAATAGTTTAATTAATGAAACATTTTTCGTGTTTTATTGAAAGAACGGTATTTCCAATTTGATTAATTTTTTATATGGTTACCTCTATGTTAATAGAAGGTAACCATATAGTCCTGTGTTTTAACTAAAAATTAAATTTTAAGTTAATTGGATGCTGCAACTTGAATTCTTTTATAAGTATTAGTTCCTTCTGGAACGGTACAGAATAATGTACCTTTTGGACTTGTTGTTGTATACCTTGTAGTTAATACAGGAGCGAATACACCGCTAATGTTACCAACAGTGGTATAACAGAAGAGAGTACCACTAAATCTGTGTTGGGCTTTAAACGCTAATGCACCTCCAATAACGCTTAATAAACCAATAGCACTGAGAATAATATTTGCTTTTTTCATAGTATTAATTGCTTTTTTTGAAAAAGCTAAATTTATATTATTAATATCTGCTTGAAATGAAATCAGTTAACTGAACTGCAGACGATAGTTTTCGTTAACTTTTATCGCGATAAAATCTTATTTTAAGATCAAAAGAGAAATTAAAAAGAATATTTTCTGAATTGAAATATTGGAATAAAATTTAGTGATTTTCTATTGTAAATTTATCTATTTATGTTTGGTGAATATTTAGGATTGAGAAAGTAAACTTGTTAAATAAGGACAATTTTATTAGAAAAACATATTCACTGGAAATTTTAGCGAATAGTTGCTCTTTGTCAATTTTGGTGGAGCCTAATGTGTTAAAATTATCTATCAGCTTGAAGAATGAGCATTTTTCTTAGTAGTGCAAAACTTGCTCTGCCGTACAATTGCCTTTTCAGCGTTTTCATTTTGTTTATCTGTACCTCAACCTGACCATTGCTCCAGGGAAGAAGCATTGCATTTTCTACCACAGAAAAATCAGATTGCAGACCTTTGACAAATGAGCATATTTCTTTGACACCCGATATTATCGCTTTAGATATCCATCCTCAGAATTTTCGTCCTTTTTTACGAATTACCATAATTCTGAATGGATATTTCAGTGAATAGTGGTTCTTCGTCAATTGGGGTGATAGATAATGTTCATTTATATTTGAATAAAGTATAACGTAAAACCCCAAATGAATTTCGGATTTCTTTTCTATTATTGGAATAAGCCATTTAATACAAAAGCCGTAAATATTATAAATAATTCAATAAACGTACAAATATAATCTAGATTTAAGGCGGATAAATGCTCTAAATGCTCTCAGAAAAGTTCCGCCGTACATAGCTACTATAGCAGGAAAATAAAGGATTTACCAGTTTGGCGTAATAAAGTATTAATTAATTTAAATTGTAAGGAATTCTTCTGTAAAAATGTGATATGTGATCGGGGAATGTTCACCGAGCGGTTTTATAATCAAATCAAGCCATATTCCCGCATGAGCGATCGAACTGGGTTATTAGCTGGTGGTAATGTCGGTAATAGGATAAGTAGGATACATAATGTTAGTAAAAGTTCCTCGACAATTAAATGGTGAATCGCTTCGTGAAATTGCCTTGGCGGTAAAGCTTAATAGAGAAACCGTAGCCAAATATTTACGGCTGGAAGAACCTCCTGAGAAATCGCTGCCTAAGAAATTTGATTTTTCGGAATTTACAGATCAGATCCTTGAAATTATTCGGTCCAGTGAGGGTGCCACCAGAAAATATTTGATTGGTGAGTTACGGAGAATGGGATATAGTGGAGGACAAACCACCGCATATAAATTTTTAAAGGAAAACTTTAATTTGCAGACAGGAACGCTCTTACATCCACTTAATTAATCTTTATACTTTCCGACCAGAGCTGCCTTACTTTTGTCTAAATCTCCTTCAAAACTGAGTCCGGTTGAGAAAGAAGTTGTCAAAAACTTGTATTCAGCAGTACCTGATATCAGGCAAGCATGCGTTTTATCACGACAATTCAGAAGTTGCTGGTTTTAAAGAGAGGTAAACTAACTAAACGTTTTGAGAACTGGATGGAAAAAGCTCTTAAATGTACTACCTCCGAAATTAGATCTTTTGCGAAGGGCATATTATCTGATTTTACAGCGGTACATAATGCGATTTTATTGAAATGGAGTAACGGCCAGGTTGAGGTGCAAATCAATAAACTGAAAACGATTAAACGTCAAATGTATGGAAGATGTAGTTTGGAACTTCTAAAACACAGGCTAGTTATGCAACTAGATTAAATTATCCAAGTTAAGATTATCACCAAAATTGACGAAGAACCACTTTCACTGAATTATCCACTTGAATTCCCTAGATAAAAAACATGACTTCTTTATGTCAGGAACTGCATCACATAATGTGTCGACAACTTCGTTCTCAATTTCAGTAAGTATAGAAGATGGCATTGATAATAGTAAGGATGCCTATGGTGTTCCCCAAATTTTAGACAGGTGTGCTTAGTATAAACTAATCAACACCTTAACCAAAATGTCAAAACTTAAAAAAACCGCAAAGAAAAGTTACGATCCAGTATTCAAGGCCACAGTCGCTCTGGAAGCCCTTTCCCTGCTATCTACAGCCGAAGCAGTTGCAAAGCATCACGGCGTTAACAAAACACAGGTAAATCTATGGCGCAACATTATCAAAGAGCAGGCACACACCCTTTTCGTCAAGGGCAGAGTGGATGTCTATGACGATAAACAAGCTATCATAGATGAGCAACAACAGTTGATCGGTCAGCAGGCGCTGGAGATCAACACACTTAAAAAAAATACGGTGATACCCCCAAAGCATCGACTGGCGCTGATCGACTGCAATCATCCAACACTATCTATCGTTGCACAATGCAGACTATTTTCAATACATCGCAGTGCTGTGTATTATAAGCCAGCAGAGGAAAGCATGGAAAACCTGGCTATCATGCGTTACCTGGACGAGCAGTACATGAGTGTACCTTTTTACGGCGCCAGGCGCTTAAAAGTGCTGTTGGTAGAGGTAGGGTACAAAGTCAACGTAAAGCGCATTAAGAGGCTCATGCAGACCGTCGGATGGAAAACTGCCTACTGCACTCCAAGAACATCCAGACCCGATCCTATAAGCCTTAAATACCCCTATTTGTTGGGAGGGTTAGAAGTACTCAGACCGAACCACGTCTGGAGTATTGACATCACGTATATTCCAATGGAGACGGGCTTTATGTACTGTGCAGCAGTGATTGACTGGTATTCCAGGTATGTAGTTGGCTGGGGAATAAACAACCAGATGACTGCTGAATGGTGTGCTGGAATTGTTGAAGATGCGATAGAGAAATACGGTGTTCCGGAGATCATGAATAGTGACCAGGGTAGCCAGTTTACGTCAGAGATTTACCTACGTGTATTGCAGAAAAACAAGATCAAAATATCGATGGATAGCAAAGGGAGAGCGATTGATAATATCTTCGTGGAAAGACTGTGGAGGACACTGAAATACGAGAACATTTATCTACATGGTTACACCACGCCATACAATCTGATGAAGGGTTTGAAGCGATTTTTCCTGTTCTATAACGAGCAAAGGATTCATCAGGGAATAGGGTACAAAAGACCTATAGAATTGTATACTGGAATTGATCTGCCGAAACCTGCGCTCCGCGCTGCTTTGACAAAGAGTACTGCCGTATCATCTTCCGAAATCCTATTAGGCCGCAACGAGTACGACAGTATTCTTTGCCAAAGCGTAGGACTTTCTTAACTTGCAAAACCCCTGTCCTAACTTTTGGGTACACCTCAGCCTTTGATGGGCGTCACAGATGTTTAGGAAGTGTAGGCTCATTTACATCTGAATTTATACAACACAATTTCTGATGAAATTATAGGCAGCTGTATCCCATCCTTTATAGCCTAATTCTCGTATTTCGCTTATTAACGTACGGGATGTTAAATGGATGTTATCCATAATTCGTTCCCTTAGATATTGAGTGAATGGCGTAAATGATATTTGTGCTAGCGAATGCTTCTTAGGAGGTTCATGAAGTCTCAGGTAACTTGTAACTGTTTCTCTATTAATCTTTATTATCCTGGCTATATGCCTGGCGGATTCTCCTTTGGAAGATCTTTTATATATTTCTTCCATACGCAATAACTGCTTCTGGTAGTTGGATGAGTTAGGAGGTCATTCCCGTGATGGCTCAATTATTTCTACCTCTACACTCAAATTTTCATTCTGTCTGGATTGAAGTATTGTCTTGTATATTTTAAAATTTTGTTCAAGGTAGTTCTTCAATGAATCTCCCAGATTCCGGAGCCGATAAAACCGATCTGCTATCTGGATAGCATCGGGGCAGCTGTCTGTTACCCCCCCGCGTATAATTTGAGAACCTATCCCTACTAACAATTTTCACTCCCGGATTATCTATAAACCATTTTTTAACTATTAAGGCCTTTTGGTCAGGTAACAAATCGATAATTCGATGCCGCTCCAGATCAACAATAACGGACCCATATTTAATTCTTTTTTTATACGCCCAATCATCAATTCCCAATACTTCAGGCACTTGGAACTTAATAAGAGGAGCTTTATGGATTAATCTGAGAATGCTTGACGCACTAATCCTTATGGAGTGCAGCATACTTAATTTTGAGCCCACATTACTCCCTGTTAATAGACCCGTTTTAAACACCTTCTTAACGAGTCTTTCGCTCATACATAAATAGGGTTTTAGCTCATTAGAAAACCATTGAGTAAATATCTTCCTACGACAATTTTTATTCCTGCAGTAAAATTTTCTTGAGCGCAGAAGTATAGTAACAGCTTTACCACAGGAAGGCAAGTCCTTAATTTTCCTGTAATAATAACTATGTGCGCTATTACTCTTTTTATTACAATCTGGACAGCAACCAGCTTTATGGCGGCTTTCAACCTGAAGCTGTATCTGATTTTCAGCCTAGCTAAATGATTTAATATTAAAAGGAGCATTTCTTTCGAATACAAAAAAAACGGAAATCATTGGGGCTTGTTACTCTTTGTTGTGCAATCTACAACCCGTAAATTTTCCACCAAAATTGAAGAAGAGCCACTGTTACTGAAATATCCAATTCACTCTATTTCATCTAATGATTGTTGTTTTCGATTAATAGTTGACACTTTTTAAGATGGTACCATGTAACCGATAGAAGGTACTATAAAATATTCGAATATAAATTTAGAAATTAACTGCTGAAATTCTAATATTCCTTGAACTCAAATAGGGGAGGACCTCAAGCTTACAAAGGTCAATGAAAAATCTCTAACTTAAATACAATTGTGAAAAAGTACGACTCACTGTGAAGAAAGATTTTATATGCTTGGGGATTGGTAAATGTACATCTTTATGCCTAATTAGCTCATGCACCCTAGTCTTGCTTAGATGACAAACTGTATTAATTGTCGTTTATTATAAGTATAATCTTATTCATTTGGGTGAGGGTATATAAATGACCGCCAAAATTTTTCCTATGATATTCCAGATCGGATCATTTTTAAATGCTGCAATACAATATAGCTTGGCATTTTCCTCTTCCAATTGTAAATAAGGGTTTTACAATATCATTTCAAAACTTCAAAATAATTCTTGTGCTCCTAATTCTAAACCCTTTAATGGACTTAAATTTATAATTTTGTTCAATTGTTGTAATTTATGAAAAGATCTGTTTTTGTTGATTGTGTTGCTTTTTTATTTGTTCTACTATTTATCTATACAGCAACCAGTAAATTTTTAGATTTTTCTTTATTTAGGGAACAAATCTCAGAATCAACACTTCTAGCCCCTTTCGGAAGAGTAATCGCTTGGATCGTTCCAATATCAGAAATCGTTATATCGATTATGCTATTATTTCCAAAGTGGAGGATTAAGGGATTATATTTTGCCTTGATACTAATGACGTTTTTTACAACCTACATTATTTTAATAATGAATTTTAGTAAGCATATACCTTGTAGCTGCGGAGGAATAATTTCATTATTGTCATGGAAAGACCATCTCATTCTTAATAGTGCATTTTTAGTTCTTGGAGCGTTGGCGATTTGGATATCACGTCATCCCTTTTCTCGTTTCAATTCATCTAAATTACATCTATAAATTTTTGAATATTCTTGTACATGTTGGTTCTTCGTATGATCAGAAATTGGCAATACTGTTTTCGGAAAATAAGAGTATATCTTCTCTTAAAATAGGTTTACAGTTTTTGAGGCAAAAAGCTCAAAATGAACGATTACCTACAAGAATTGTTAAAAATGACATCAATATGATTAAAAATTAATAGAAGAAGCCATTTTTCGGATTCTTTTTGGTGGTGATGATGTCCATGATGTCTAGAGATCCTTAAGAATCCATGACCTGTCTTGTCCGGCTTAAACTTTACATATTGTCAAGTCCTGAAAAAAGTTTACAGTTTGGGAAGTAAATAAAGTTTACATCTCGATAGACATTTATAGGATGACAAAATATAAATGATTATAAGATACTTTCATTTTCGTACGTATATGAATTTACAGTATTTGTGAGCACCCAATATAGTTACTTCGTATTGATAATCAATTTATTTAAATTTTACAACTCTGCTGCGATTCCTGTTCTTTATGATAATTTCGCCTTCTTTTCCAATGTTTCTTCAATGGCTTATCTAATTGATAAGCTTCATGAGATGTCAAATAATCACAAGAAGATTATAGTTTTGAATGGCTGCCTGGGTTGCTAAGATCACTTCTGCATGAGATTTGAATACTCTGTTTAGTTGAAATCTATTTTCAATACTCCATTTATTCTCTCAGCCACAGCATTTTCATACGGATCCCCATTTTCAGTCATATTTATTCCGATTCTCAATTCTTAGTTCCCTGAGCTTTCTTACATAATCAAAACTACAGTATTGAGAACTGCAGTCTGAATGATGAATAAGCTTACCGTCATTTTAATGCATTCAAACAACCGTCTGCAGTTAGAAATGGGTTCAAACAGTATCCAACTATCATTCTTGAGTGTGCATCTGTTTTTAAAGAAAGATAATTAAAGTCGCGACCAACACAGATATATGTTAAATCGCTTACACAAACCTATTCAGTCTCTCTGATTTCCATCTCTTTAACCAAATTAGGATACTTTTTCATCCAATGCTTAGAATTCGTAGTATGAGGTAAATACTTCCGTCTCTTAATTAATAGATTGTTAGTTGAAAGGAGTTTGTGAAGTTTATCCCGGCCCATTTTGATGCCACTTTCACGTAGATGGATATTTCAGTGAATAGTATACCAATTATTTCAGTCCGAAGTATACCACTCGATGGTGATTTCATAGATTGATTTCAGTCCAAAGTATACCAGTCGTTATTGCTTTTTAAGCTGTCATTACGGCGCAAAGTATACCACTTACTATGGGATTTTGCTGACATTTTCAAACTAAAGCCTTGTTTTGTAATAAAAAAAGCATGGCTAATACGGTATTAACAATGCAGCAAATCCGATCCATTCTTCAATTGTTGGAAAAAGGTTTCTCTTACCGTAGCATTGCGCAGGAGCTCAGGATTAATCGCAAACCGGTTACCGCCTATGGTAAACGGATAGCTGAAAGCGGGCTCTCCTTTAAGGAACTTCGACAGCTACCTGATGCCGAGCTCTCTAAAATAGTCTATCCACCCACTGCACAAGCACCTTTACCTGACCCTGAGCGGCGTAAAGCACTTGATGAACTAATTGGTTACATGCTTTCTGAGCTGAAGCGCACTGGCGTTACAAGGCAATTATTATGGGAAGAATATAAGCGGGATAATCCGGATGGTTATGGATACACTCAATTTTGCATTTTTTTAAAAGCAGCAGCAAAGATTGTTAATCCTACGATGAGGATTGTTCATAAGCCAGCAAATATGGTGATGATAGATTTTGCCAGAGATAAAATGTCCTTCATCAATAAATCAACGGAGAACTTGTTGAATGCGTTGTTCTGGTTGCAGTTCTTCCTTTTAGCGATTACAGCTTTGTAATGGCTCTATCCAATGCTTCAATACCTTTGATACATGCATTGAACAAATGCCTTGAGTACTTTGGTGGGGTACTTGTTCATTTTAAAACGGATAATATGAAACAGGTAGTAGTGCAACCATGTCCTTATGAGCCCTTATTTACGGATGCCCTTCAACAATGGGCGCTTCATTATAATATTGCTATGCTCGTTGCCAGAGTCAGAAAACCTAAAGAAAAAGCCCCGGTAGAAAATGAGGTAAAAATTGCTTATCATAGGATATACGCTCCATTGAGGAATGAGATCTTCTTCAGTATTGAAGAAATAAATGCTGTCATATCCAAACAGCTTGAAATACATACTCATAAGCTATTCCAAGGTAAGGATTATATCCGTAAACAACTTTTTGAGAAGAACGAGAAATCCATGTTACAGTCACTCCCGCCGAGTCCTTTATCATAAAGCATCGGACCCCGGCCAAAGTTCAAAAGAACTACCATATTACCTTGGGAGAAGACTGGCATCACTACAGTGTTCCATATATCTATATTGGCAAAACCGTAACTGCAGTATATGATACCAATATAGTAGAAGTATATATTCAATTACAGAGGATAGCACTACATAAGCACAGTTACCGTAAACACGACTTTACTACAGAAAATCCTCATATGCCCAATGGATATCGCAGCTATTTTGAACAGCAGGGATGGACGGCGGAATACTTTCCGGATAAAGCAGCTACGATAGGACCCAATACGATGGCTTACATGCAAGGAATGTTCAAAGCAAGTCAATTTACGGAACAAACATACAATGCCTGCAGAGGAATACTACGGCTATATAAGGACTATGGTTTAGAGAGACTTGAACTGGCATGTATGATGGCATTAAAAGGCAACAGCTATAATTATAGAATAATCCAGAATATACTAACGAACAACAGGGATAAGTTACTACATGTGCAGCCAGAACTCTTCTGGATACCAGAACATCAAAATCTAAGAGATCCTGATGCATACACATTAGCATATCATCCCACTATTATTGACTCTTCAAAATCAAAAGAATGAACCATCAAAGTTCGCTTGAATCCATGCAGCGCTTTAAACCTGGCGGAATGGCAAGCGCTATGAGGCTATTATGCGCTTACCGGTAGAACAACAACCAGAAGCGCATACTGTCATTGGAATGTTGTTAGATGCAGAATCAGAATTCCTTATACATCACCGAACAGAGCTTTACCTACGGTTATCCAAACTAAGGTATAATGCTACACCTGAACAGGTAAACTGTGCTCCTGGCAGAGGCATTACTAAAGAAATGCTCGTAACACTATCTGATGGCACCTATATTGAGAAAGCAGAGAACCTCTTAATTACAGGTTCTACTGGTTGTGGAAAAAGTTTTATGGCTTACGCAATGGGAAGAAATGCCTGCTTGGCTATCGTACCCTCTATTATTCTATGAACAGGTTCGTCGAAGGCCTGGCTGCAGCACAGCTGGAAGGAACTTATATCAGATGGTTAAACCAGATTGCAAAAACTCCGCTATTAATCCTCGATGATTTTGGGTTGGCACCTCTATCTCAGGACATGCGATTGACCTTGTTACAAATATTGGAAAATCGATTAGCAAAAGGCTCAACAATAATTACATCTCAACTTCTAGTCAGTAAATGGCATGAGTACATTAATGAACCTACTCTTGCAGATGCAATAGGTGACAGGCTGACTGCAAATGCTCATAAGATAGATCTCAAAGGAGAATCGCTAAAGGAAGAGAAAAACAGTTGATTTTATTACTCCAGCGCCCTACAATAGGTGGTATACTTTGCGATAAAATCATGGTATACTTTCACTGAATTATTCACACGTAGATTATGGCGTAATAAAAGATATAGCTTTTGGGTGCCCAAACCTAGTATTTCCCGTCTTATAGCAGCCACTAAATCCAACGCGAGAACACCTTCTGCAGTTTGTTCTTCTATGTAATGTTCCCTGCTATAAAACGCCTGTCGACTTTTACCAAACAGTCTGCAAAGACACCCGACTCCTGTCTTTGCAATTTGGTTATTCGCATGCTTAGGACTGTTTGGTGCGATGCTTTTTTCTTATTGGAATTTTCAGGTCTTTTTCTGCTACTTTGATCATAGTGTCTAATTAGAGAATCATGAGATTAGCATTTTTAAGACTACGCTCCAATTCTTTGATTCTCTGGTGAAGCGCCACCAGGTCTTGCTGTTGTTTCTTACTCATTGGGGGAATGGAAATCAGGCCATCTTCAATCCTTTTCCGGTATGTATTTACCCAATTCATAATTACACAATGGTCATGGATACCTAAGGATTCCTGTACATCACGGACATCTTCACCACCGAAAAAAATTCGAAATATGGCTTCTTCTTTTAATTTTTTATCATATTGATGTTCTTTTAACAATTCTTGTAGGTAATCGTTCAATTTTGAGCTTTTTGCCTCAAAAATTGTAAACCTATTTTAGGAGAAGACATTTTCGAGATAGTGAAAATAGCTTTACATAAATTAATTGATATATTAAGTCGTTTGAGACGAGACACTCTTTATTTGAGTGATCCGGTTTGATACTTTACTTCCCATCTCTATAAATGGTTTCTCTATGAATCGAAAAGATAAAGAGCAGATTACCATCAACAATGCTCCAACAATTGATGTAACTATCCAAAATGATTGTTGTGAACTTGATACCAATTGAATAATTTGAGGGAACATATGATATACAACAAATAATAAAACCGGGTGTATTAGGTATATGCTATAGGAAATTTGTCCGAGGATAAGGGAAATGTAGTTTGTTAATATGCCAAATAGTGAATTCCCAGAAGCTATAGCTATAAAGGATATTGAAATTAGTGAATAAGGGAAAAATGAAAAAATTGTATGATAATATGTATAGGAAAACACTATCATTAGTAAAACGAATAGCGCTACGATTTTTTTTGATCCTATTTGACGGATGTGCTTATTCCTGACCAAGAAAGCAGCAAATATTCCAACTAAAAATGGACTATTGGTTTCAATAGTGGCCATTTTATCTCCAGGAATATTCATTATGAAGAACAACAGTAGCAAAAGAATAGAAAATAAAATTAGCTTTAAAGATATTTTTATGTGTAGAAAAACAGCTCCTAACAACGGGAAAAGAGCATAAAATTGCCACTCCCTAGACAGGCTCCATAAAACAGCAGAAGTAATAGTTGGAGCATATTGGTAATCATTTAAGGTTGTTTGGCTGAAGAATAGCCAAAATATTACCTCCATTATCCTATCTGAAAATGGGGGAAAGAGGGTCCAATTGGAAAGTTTTCCGATTATAACCAATATCATTATTAAGACGATGACGTACAATGGATATATTCTTAGAAACCTGGCAACGTAATATTTCTGCCAGTCAATAGTTTTATTCGTGGCATCTATTAATTTCGAGAAGAATATAAAACCTGTAATCATAAAAAATATAAATACACTTGTCTGACCAAATTGCACAAAGGCACTCATATTTTCAACACTCCAATGCCCATTGACCAATAGGTTGCAATAGAGAGCTGCATGGTGTAAAAAAACAGTTAAGGCCATGTAACCTCGTAATCCATCCAATGGTAAATCTCCTTTTGTTCTGGGAGCTATTTTAACAAACTTATTAATTAGGAATAAGCTAATAAGACAAACGGTTATAACGGGGAATATAGCAAACTCAGATGGAGATATCATAAAAGTAGATTTGAGGTGTTGAATACTCAAACTGGCAATATAGTTTATATAGATTCACTTTTTGTTAATAGATTAGGAATATTAAATATTATCTTATTTCAAGCAAGGATCATTATTTTTGTCATATTTTGGAAACTGCTGACTTTTAATGTATTTTGAACAGATAAAACATCTCATATATTAAATGACAGGATATCTTTTTTTATGTATGTTCTTTTATAGTGTATAATTATAAGAACCTAGCCTTGTGTATAATCCTGTCATCATGGTTCTTCGTCAATTTTGGTGGTTAATCAATTTGAAGCACTAGGCGTTTTCGCAATAAATTAAAGCCCGCCCGTACATTTGGCGTTTTATTCTCTTAAGCTTATTGATTTGTCCTTCAACTTGTCCATTACTCCATGTCAAAGAAATAGCATTAACCACTGCTGTCAAGTCTGGTAATAATCTTTTCGCAAAACTTTTAAGCTCTTTTAAACTAGTATTGGTTAAATCATCCATCCAATCCTTAAGCCCACTTCCGTTATTTCTCTCTACTAAATTTCTAAATCTGCTTACAAAGGATGCCGCAGATTGAATATCCCCTGATGCAGTTTTTAATTTATTGAGCAATTCATTTTCGGAGGTGGGCAATTGTCTTTTCTTACGGTATAGTAATATGCTTACCTTTCGGGCGGACCAATAAGGAATTGATGTAGGAGAAATCGTAAGATTACGTACGCTTACCCTTACTATACCCTTTAGATGTTCATAAAATACGCTTCTACTGCCATTATATCCTTTTTCTTTAATATTATTCCATAATTGAAGAATTTCAATATTGGGGTCCTTGAACATGTGTGATCGGTAAATAACAATGCCCTAGTTTGACGGATACTATTTTAAAATAGAAAAAGCTTAATTTAGTACATATGTCAAAGCGTAAGACTTACAGTAAAGAGTTCAAAGAAGAGGTTCCTGTATTAGCCACCAGGTCCGGTATTACTCAGGTAGCACAGGATTTGGGAGTCCATCCTAACATGCTCTATGTTTGGAAAAGACAGCAAGAGCAGCAGACAGATAAAGCATTCCCAGAAAAAGGCAACCCAACTGATCAGGAAATGACCAGACTACAGAAGGAAAATGCGAGATTAAAAGCAAGAGGTCGAGATACTAAAAAAAGCTGCAGGTATCTTTCTGGACCGCTCCGGGAGAGATACTATGTGATCAAACAGTTATCGGAGCATTTCAGTATAAAGACCTTATGCAAAGTGTTAGGTTGCAGTGTAAGTGCTTATTACAGCTGGAAGAATGGTGAATATGGAAAGCTGTGATCGGTAAATAAGAATGTCCTAAAAATGGCAATTAGTATTGTACAATTTTGGTAAATAAGGATGCTCAGTTTCGGTAAATAGCAATGAACATCTTCGGTAAATAAGAATGTACAATTGCGAGTATAGGGGTACATGATCAACTTTTAAATTCCCAGGTTTGCTCTACATCAAAGAGGGAAGAATGGACAGAAAGACAATGAGTAATTGGATCATGTATCATGAAATTCATAGATTGGCAAGGGAGGGGCTAAGTAATTTAGCCATAGCAAAGTACGCAGTATGCGATAGACGCAACATAGCCCGGTATTTAGCAATGAATGAATCGGAGTACGAAGAGTTCCTGATAAAACAGGATAGCCGCCCGAGAGTTCTGGACAAATACGAAGACTTTGTAAAAGGAATACTGATAGCAGTTCCTGGAGCCAGTGCTGCGCAAATGTTAGACTGGCTTAAAGAACACTATAAGAATTTGCCACGTTTGAATCCCAAGACAGTTCACAACTATGTAATGAGTATCCGGCAGAAGTACAACATTCCGTTAGAAACCATCGAGAGGGAATACTTCATAGTAGAGGAGTTACCCTATGGTCAACAGGCACAAGCCGACTTTGGAGAGTATTATCTTCGGAACAGTGAGGCAAAATAGAAGAAAGTGAATTTCTTCACCTGTAGAATCCGGGGCATGGTACCCACCTATTCCAGAACATGGTAACCCCTCATTCCGCTTATGGTAACCCTACCCTTATAATTTTAAGGATTAGAATATAGGAACCTTGAATTATTATCTATCATAGACTTTGATGGACAATATTTTTTCTATGTTTTAAATCTGCCATTCCGACACATGGTAACCCCTCTGAAAAAACATTATAAGTCAATTCCGGACCATGGTATCCCCTCTCTAAGAAAGCCGTTAGAAATGTTAGAGTGATTTGCATTCATTTGCCCTTTTCATCTGTAAAAAAGAGGATATGGCTCAAAATGCAGTTGACATGAAACAGTTAAAGCAAGTTCAGCAATTGAGAGCTGATGGGGTTTCCATAAAAGAAATCGACGTACTGGTAACAGCCAAAGACAGTAAAAAATACCTGCTTCGGATGGATGGGATGCAAATAGCAGTGGATGACCCAAATGATATCAGTGAAAAGGGGCCGGCAGCAGTAGTCTACAAAGATGATAAAACAGTGATTAAAGGGCAACGGTTTGAAGCCCTGATCACTCATTTTGTGCAGGCCTGTAAGGAGTTACATAAAACCGGGGTGACCAAACAATTACTGTGGATGGAATATCTTCAGAACAACCCCGACGGCTATCAATACAGTCAATGTTGTTATTTATTCACCAGATATCTAAAGGATACTGATCCAGCCTTTCATTGGGAGTATACTCCCGGTGAATTTACGCAGATGGATTTTGCCAGTAAGAGGTTATCGTATGTCGATAAAGAAACAGGAGAGGTAATCTCATGCGAAGTTTTTGTTGGGATCTTACCGTTTAGTGGTTTAATCTTTTGCCAGGCTGTGGCTTCTCAAAATACAAGAGACCTGGCACACTGTATCAATGAGCTCGTCAAATACAGTGAAGGAGTTAGCAGAACATACCTTTGTGATAATTTTCGGACAGCTGTAAAACGGTCCGATTTACACGAGCCTGTATTTACAGAACTATGTTATCAGCTATCGGAACATTATCAAACAACATTCAGTGCCACTCGTCCATATTCCCCAAGAGATAAGGGTATGGTAGAGGGGGCTGTTAATATTGTCTATATGCATATTTATGCAAGGATAAGAAACGAAATATGCCATAGCGTAGAGTCGCTCAATCGGATTATCCGCATTCACCTGGATGTTCTTAATAGAAAGCCATATAAGAATAGCAAAGAAAGCAGGATGGACATCTTTCTGCGGCAGGAGAAGGCTGTTCTGAAAGAACTACCCTCTACACCCTACAGTGTTAAAAAGGGAAGGCAGGTTACAGTACAGCAAAACTATGCTATTCAACTGCCGGATAACAAACATTATTATACAGTTCCTTATACTTATGTTGGTTGTAAAGTATGGGTGCATTACGATAGCAGAACTGTTGAAATCTATTATCAGCATGAATGCATAGCCTTCCACGTTCGCAATAGTCAGGAACCTCATTTTAATCGCCTGGCAGAACATATGCCTCCAAATCATCAGCACATGATAGAGATGCGGGGATGGACAGTGGAAGACTTGTTGAAACGAGCAGAACAAGTTGGAGAGTATACAAAGCAAACAGCCGACCGCATATTACATAGCAGTGTTTACCCGGAACAGAACTTCAAGGCATGTAATACAATGATCCTTCTTCAGAACAAATATGGTAAGGACCGGCTAGAATCTGCCTGCAGAAGAACATCTAACATACCCAGGCTCACACTTAAAATGATCCGTAAAATATTGGAATGTGGATTAGGTAAACAACCATTACTTTTTGATGAGCCCACATCTCCACTTCCAAACCATGGAAATATCAGAGGGTCAGATTATTACAAATAGGCTAGACAGGCTAGCACTGCGTAATAACCCCATTGAACCCGGTATCTTATTTTTAAAATCAAATATATAATCATCAGTAATGAACACGACTCAAACTATCGATCAGATGCTTGAATTAAAGTTGATGGGAATGGCTAACAGCTATCGTTCTCAATTAGAATTACCTCTGGATCAGCAACTGGAAGCACATGAACTCATCACTCATCTTCTACAGGCGGGAAAACTACATCGTGGAAATGACCGAATGGAGACACTATTAAAAACAGCCAGGTTCCGAAATCATATCACACCACAGGAAATAAAATGCAGCACAGAACGCAAACTAAGTAAAAGTGTGTGGAGTAGTATGATTGAAGGAAATTATTTAAAAGCGGGTGAAAATATACTGATAACCGGATCGACTGGTTGTGGGAAAAGTGCTGTTGCCTGTGCATTAGGTCATCAGGCATGTCTCATGGGCCTAAAAACGCGCTATTTTAATATGAACCAGTTAATCGAAACCATTATTATGGCTAAGACAGAAGGTAGTTATATGAAACTGCTTAATCAACTGGAAAAGATACCTCTGATTATCCTTGATGACTTCGGCATCCAGCACCTTAATAAGAATATCAAACTGGCATTGTCAGAACTGCTGGAAGACCGATATGCAAAAAGATCAATCATTATTACTTCCCAATTACCTGTGTCTGCCTGGCATGACTATATCGATGAGCTAACACTTGCCGATGCTATCATGGACAGAATGACAGCTCGTTGTCATCGTATCGAGTTGAAAGGAGAATCAAGAAGGAAGAAAAAATAACTCTTAGTTATTGCCATATATTATCTTTGAAATAGTAAAATGCTCTTTCTCTTTTGGCTCTTCTTAGAGGGGATACCATTATCGGTACGAGGGGCTATCATCACCGGAATTAACATCTTCACCATGATGTTATCCCGCTCCCGGATGAAATATGTCTACTTCTCATCTATTCCTTTTACAACAGATACCACTATCAATGCTGATGAAGCTGCATTCCAGTATTTTAATGGGATTACAGCTGAATTGGGTTATGACCAGGATAAGTTACTGTTGTCTAGTGAGCAAATAGGTGATTTGTTGCTCACTTCAAAATTTAAGGCTTATGTACGTGAACAGGCTCTGGGCCTTCATTTTTGCCGAAAAAGCGATCCCGAAAGCAAAGGCAGGATAGAAAATGTCGTAAAATATGTAAAAGGAAATTTCTTATATGGCAGGGTCTATTGTGACATAGAAACCCTTCAGCAGCAGGTCTTAGGGTGGTTGACGCGGACCGGAAATGGGGTAGCACATTCCACTGTAAGCTTACCTATATTTTTATCCAGCTGGGATGAGAGTTTTGAATAATTTTTCTTTGTTGTTATTTACAGGAGAATTCCAGCGGAGGAACAAATCCAAGCGCCTGATGAGGTCTGGATCTATTATAATCATCTTTCCACTCTTCTGCCATTAGCCGTATTTCTGCTAGTGTGAAAGAATGATATGCATCCAGTAGCTCTCTTCTTAGTGAGCCATTATTACGTTCAATAAAGGCATTTTGAACTGGTTTTCCTGGCTGTATAAACTGTAACTGAATATTTCTTTCACGACACCACTGCTGAAACTGATCGCTGATGAACTCTGGGCCATTGTTCACTCTTATCCTTTGTGGCTTACCTCGCATTTCAACTATCTTTTCCAGTACCCGGATAACTCTGAGGCTTGGTAATGATGTATCTATTTCAATCCACAACGACTCCCGGTTATAATCATCAATAACATTCAACAATCGAAAACCTCTTCCATCAACCAGGCTATCGGTCATAAAATCCATGCTTCAGGACTGATTAATCGCCTCAGGAACTATTAAAGGCTGTTTCACCCGTTCAGGCAGTCTATGTTTGATCTTACGCCTGATATTCAATTTTAACGACTTATAAACCTGGTAGAGCCGCTTATGATTCCATGGATGACCTTTTCTTCTCAAACGGTGGTAGCACTTCCAGAAGCCGATAGAAGGATGTTTCTTTATCAATTCCTCCAGCGCCTCCATTAACGAAATGTCATCTTTAACTTTGCGCTTATATCGGAAGGAAGACCGAGGTAGGTCTACCAGCTTACAGGCCTGACGCTCACTCATATTTTCCTGCACCAATAACTCTATTACTTGTCGTTTGTCGTCAGGCCGCCGAACTTTTTTCCAGGGAATTCCTAACCGCATCATCCTCAAGTGTCAAATTGGCTACAATGCTCTTCAGTCTGGCATTCTCTTCCTCAAGTTCTTTCATCCGCTTCAATTCATTAGCCTCCATACCACCATACTTCGCTTCCCATTGTACACGGTTGCTTCGCTAACACCATTTTCGCTTACCAGGGCCTTAATTGCGATGCCTGATTTCTGCTTTTTTAGGATGGAGATAATTTGGTTCTCAGTGAATCGTACTTTTTTCATTATTATATTAAGTTAGAGATTTTTCTCTAACCTCACCGGACCATTTTCGGGGAACCTTACAGGTTAATATGCCAGAATGGACCTGATTATATACCAATTCAGAGGGTGGGTCAACATCCCATAATGGAGGGGAAACATAAAAAATTGAGGAGGGTCAACATCTTCCAGAATCTACAGTAGTGTTTTTATTTCAATGGAATAATGTGCTAGTTAAAATTATAGCAAAGGATACTGAGATGGTTTAAAAAAAGCTGAAAACCTTATAACTTCAGGAAAGATGGACTTTAGGACAAAGTTTATCCTGCATAGGTAGATTTTATTTTGCCTGTTTTTTAAATTTAATACATCGTGTGGTTTTAACTAAGAAGCATTCACGGAAAACTAATTCTTTTTTCCACATGCCATAAGTGATTAAAAGTATCTTTTGCTGTAAATTGGTATGTCCTATTCATTTACTGACTAAAACTTTGTTAATTCTCTCATGCACAATATTAAATGATGGATTTTATTTAGTGGTTGTCATGCAACGAGCCTAAAATAAACATTTATACCAAGATTATGCCAAGCGTTGTATGAATATGAGTTCTTGCCATATTATAGTCCAAGGAATCTAACCTTAGACAAGTTTGCAAAAGATTAGCAAAAACCATAAGTATAACCTGCCAGAAAAATTGACGTCTAAAATTTCCTTCTATTATAGAAGTAAAAATTTTTAAAGGGATTTCTTCCGATATTAATTCTGTATATTTTTATTTTATCATTCGTTTTTCAGCCACTAAGAATACGAATAATAGTCTGAAATTTTATTTTGTGAAAAGATACGTAGTAGGAAATGAATTATTCCACTATTTCCATTAAATAGACAAGCATTCAAAAAATGATAATTATCCATTTTCCAATAAGATTTTTTAAACTCTCCATAAGTGGTATTAGCTAATAGCAATGCAATCCATTCGGCTCTTATTAACCATTCCTCATTGTGAAAGGCTTGCCATGCTTCAATATATATTTCCCCTAACCCTGCTATACCTTTTTCTTGAGAAAAAAGCTCCGTAGTTATATGCTGCGGATATGAAAACAATATTTGCTCAACAATGGTTTTGTATTTTTTTTCATTACTTATGGTATAAGCCTTAATAAATGGCTTTAATATTTTGTATCCTCCATTATAGAAATCGTGAATTTCTCTGCTTTTTGATGAGATTTTCCATGTTTTATACCCTTGATGCAGTTTACTGTTTTTAATTAAAAAATCTAATGCCAGAAAAATTCTATCTCTAATTAAATCATCAGCATGAAAGTCAACGTAATTAAGGAGAAACCATACTATTCCAGAAATACCGTCTTTGAATCCTGATAGTTTTTCATTTTGACCTGAAGATTCTAAATATAAATTCCATGATCCATTAGATGATTGTTTATTGAGGATATGGTCAATGCAGGAATTTATTTTTTTTGTCATAAATTTATCATCTAATTGGTTGTTACATTTAAGTAAAGAAATTCCATATCCTGCAATCCCATTTTCAATTTCCATTGTTGACGGAATACTTGTAAAGCAATCATAAATTATCTGAATATTTTTCCTGCTGTCAGGAATAATATTTGCCTCTATTAATGAGGATATTGCCAATGCAATGCCACTTTTCCCCGAATAAAAACCTGAATAGATTTTGTCTTTGTTGTAATGATAGTGTTCTTCTAAAAAATTAATATTTTTAGTTATAGTGTCTGAAATTAAATCAATCTTAAATCCGATTGATTTAGCTTTTGACAATAAATAGAGAATTCCTGAAATGCCATTTCCAAATCCAAGCTCTATCGTTTTGTCAAACCGCTCATTGCCGACAAGATTATCATTGCTTGTATTTAGGGAAGTCCAAATGCCATCAGAACTTGTTCCTCCATTAGTTGATAATGAACTAATCGACTGGTTAATAATGTCACCTAATAAACTGCGATCTAGAATATTTATTTTTCTGAATTTTTTCTTTGGAATTGTTCTATTCTTAAACTCTTCTAATGATGTTCGGATTTTTATAAGTGAGGGCCTTTTCTCTATTTCAAGTTCGAGGCAAGATGCCATTAGATCAGCCAGATCAGCATCACTGCAAAAAAAGGAGAACTTATTTTTCATCATTTCTGAATTCAATATATCAAATTTCGAAGGCTCAAATTGAATAAAGCATTTTACCATTAAAGCACCTATACTATAAATATCTTGCTCGAAAGTTGGAATAGCAGATATTTGTTGTTCTGGAGACATATATCCTTCTGTGCCTTTTTCAAACGGAGGATTTGGGTAATTTGATGTTAAATCGAAGGTCAATTCCATATCAATTAATGATACATCACCTCTTTTATTAATGAGAAAATTTTCAGCATTTATATCTCTGTGAACAAAATTTTCTTTATGTAAGTTTTCTATGATTATAATTGATTTCAATAAAATGTCTATAATTTGAATTTGTGATTTATTATTAATATCGTTCCAATGATTTCCTTCAAACAGTTTATGTAAAACATTTCCAAATGATATCCCATTTATATAACTTAAAACTAGGTATGAATTGGAATTTTCTTTAAAAAAATTTAATAATTTGGGGATAGGTATAAGATTTTGTAACCTTTTATGTAAGTTCATCTGCCAAATAAGCCTATCTTCCATTTCTCTTCCATATAAATCTTCAGCTATTCCCATCTTTCCTTCTTTAATAATGCAATATTTATAATTAAATAGATTTTTTTGAAATAATGCTTTCATTACGAATCCCTTAGCGTCAAATTTTAAAATTTTACGAATAAAATACCTACCATTTACTATTTCGCCTTCCTGAATTATAGTTGTTTTTTGAGGATATTTGAATGGCCATGAAAGCCACGGGTATCGTTTAAATGGGATTATTTCCTGGTCAAGTATTTTAACTCCACTGGAATCAGTAATATATTTCGGCTCGTAAATTTCATAACTTCCGTATTTTGTGTATACTAAATTTCCCAATAGTATATCAGTTGGAATTGCTGGACCTTTAAAATTTGTTGAGATCTCTACAAGTTCGTCGGCTAATTTAGATAAATTTGAATTTCTATTGGGAAAAATTGTTAAGACTTTTCCAAGATTGATATATCCCAGATGACAGTTTAAAATCATACTATGAATATCTGAGTTTATTGGAATTACAAAAGAAAGATTGTTTTGAATAAGATAGGGGAATAGCTTTTGTATTAATGGATTAAAATCAGCTAATCTGACTGATATGTGAAAAATCCATCCTTCTGATTGATCTTGATTTCCAACTTTTAGAAAAGACCCAATCTGAGAAAATTCTTTTATTCCAAATGTTCCAAGTAGATCTTCATAATTAGTTAAAGGTATATTAGAAGATTTTTCTATAAGATCTGAGTTTTGTTCATTCATGGGTTAACAAATTGTAAGAGTTAAATACTTTATAAACTGTAAGGTGAATTTAAAAAAAAAAAGTAAAAATAATCATAATTAAATTACCAGTTTTACACTGAGATAATTCAACACAATTAAAGATTCTCTTATTGGATTTATTGTGGAACTTAGTGTTCCCTTTATTGTGATAACGATTTACCTCTTTACTTTTAGGTGCTATTTATACCTGAACACCTTTCGACTCTTCTGTCATACAATATATAAAAGTCCATTTGAAGTAAATATATTATAGATACAGTTGGTGTAGAACCGCCAAGTGAGCATGATAAATAGGTCAAATGACTAAGTAATTCATTCGGTACAGCTGGCTTATTTTGAGTCTAATTAATATAGTATTAATTTATTTTATTTGTTTTTTTCTTTCGAGTATTCCTTTTTGACAATCAAATATAGTTAAATCGCTTATTGTGCTAAACGAAAATACTATGTATGGTATCGTCCTGCTCTTTTTTACGTCTACATTGGAAAATTTTTTTAAATCGTAGGGGAACGGTGCGAGAAATCATTTTTAATTCAGGCACTTAACTATAGTAATATTCATAAATTACATTTGATGGATGCTTCTTTTTCTAATAGTCTTGCGACTTGCCATATTCTAGTTTAGTATAGTTAATTGAATGTTAATTTAATTATATTCTATGCGAACATTGTGTTAATCCTATCCCTCCAGTGTTATGTTTTTTAAAGTTGAGTTATTAATAAGGATATCAGTTTTTATTATACCTAATTTATCTCAACTACTTCGGTTCGCTTTTTAAAACATTCAATTATGGCTAATTTTTTAAAGTTAAAATGGGAAGCTTTTCGCATTTCAAGAATTTGCCCCATTATGATTATTGCTTGCTTAAGTTTGAAGGCACAAGCCAAAAATTATCCAATCGACAGATTGATTGAAATTAAAGTGCATAAGGTTTCTGTTAAAGATGCTTTTAATATAATAACAAAGCAAACAGGGATTATATTTACATATAGTAACGATCAGTTTGATGAGAATAGAAGAGTTATCCTAACCTCTCATAATTACTCATTGAGAAAGATTTTAGATGAAATACTAAGTAATACAAGGTTTGTTTGGGATTATAATGAAGGTAATATTATTGTGAAGCCGATAGAAAACAGTATTCTGAAATCAAGTAAAGTTGGTCAACATGAACTTGAGCCAGCCGACTCATTGGTTACTTTATCGGGAATTGTCAAAGATGAAAATGGAAAGCCATTACCAGGCGTTTCTATTGTTGTTAACAATACAAAATATGGAACTTCTACTAATCAGGAAGGAATATTTGTCTTAAAAAATGTTCCTTCCCAATCTTATATAACCATTTCAAGTATTGGTTTTACGAGCCAACAATTCAGAGTGGGCAACTCTAGAGGATGGCAATCTTTTATCTTAAAAGAATCTGTCAGTATATTAGATGGAGCCGTAGTTGAAGCATATTCAATTACATCTAAAAGATATAGTACATCATCAATTAGTACTATTTCATCCAAAGAAATTGAAAAGAAACCTGTCACAAACGTATTATTAGCAATGCAGGGAGAAATTCCAGGCGTTATTATTCAGCAATCATCAGGGGTCGCAAATGCAGGTATTAGCGTACAAATTAGAGGTTTAAATAGTTTACGAAAAGGTTCTGATCCATTATACGTAGTTGATGGGGTTCCATATACTTCCCAATTAATGCAAACTGTTAATCCAAGCTTGGGGGTATCTGGCGATCCAGATAAAGAATTTGCAATGCAAGGAAATCCTCTGAGCTTTATTAATCCTGCCGATATTGAAAGCATAAGTTTACTTAAAGATGCTGATGCTACATCTATATATGGCTCTAGGGCTGCAGCGGGAGCTATTTTAATTACTACAAAGAAGGGGAAATCTGGTCCTACTAGATTCGGAGTTAATTTTCAACAAGGATTTTCAAAAGTAGTAAGATTTGTTGATCTTTTAAATAGAGATCAATACTTAGAAATGAGACATGAAGGTAAGATAAATGCAAATGAGGCAATTCTTCCCTATGATTATGATTTAAATGGTACATGGGATACAACTCATTCAACGGATTGGCAAAAAACTTTATTAGGTGGAACGGCCAACTATTCAGACCTTCAGCTAACAACATCAGGAGGAACAGAAAATACGCAGTTTTTAATTGGGGCTGGATATAATAAAAGTACATCTGTTTCATTGGCAAGTTTGAGTGATCAAAGAGGAAGCATTCATTTTAATATAAGTAATATATCTCAAAATAAGAAATTTAACATTCAATTATCAGGCTCCTATATGGTTGATCAAAATTTACCAACTGCAGATGATTTGGCAACTTGGGCCCTTACTCTTCCTCCTGTTGCTCCTGCAATCTATAATAAAGATGGATCACTAAATTGGGCTCCTGATTCCCAAGGACAGTCATCTTGGGTGAATCCATTAGCATCAACAAAAAGAACCGGTAGGAATACAACAAATAATTTGATAAGTAATTTATTGGTAGCATATAACTTGGCAAAAGGCCTAAAAATAAAAAGTAGTTTTGGATATACTAATATGCAAATTAATGAGTATAGAGGAACTCCATTTAGCTCTTATAGTCCTGAAGATAAAGCATTAAATCTTGATCGTGTGGCGAACTATTCAAACGGAAGTATTAGATCTTTTATTATTGAGCCACAAATATCTTATGACTTTATTAAAGGTGATCATAGAGTGGATGCATTATTGGGAAGCACAATTCAAAATAATAGAAATTTTCAACAAGCATTTAAAGGAACTGGATATGGTGCAGACCAGTTATTAGAAGATATACGCTCTGCATCGTCTGTTCAAGTATTAAGTACTGTTGCAAGTACCTACAAATATAACGCCCTGTTTGGACGAATTAATTATAGATTTAAGGATCGTTATATAATAAATGTAGCAGCCCGAAGAGATGGAACTTCAAGATTCGGAGCAAATAATCGTTTCCATAATTTTTCAAGCATTGGAGCTAGTTGGATTTTTTCAGAAGAACCATTTTTTTTAAAAATTTTAAAGGATGTTAGTTTTGGAAAATTACAGGCAAGTTATGGAACTACTGGGAGCGATCAAATAGGAGACTATCTTTATTTAAATACATATGCTTCCTACTCACCTAGAGTTCCTTATCAAGGTGTAATTGGGCTTGCTAATAGAGGGATTCCCAATCCTTATCTACAATGGGAATCAACAACAAAAATGCAAAGTAGCCTAGACTTGGGTTTTTTCGATAACAGAATTTTATTGAATGCCACATATTTTTTACATCGCTCTTCTAATCAACTAGTAAACTATACTTTACCTGCTTTAGCCGGTTTTTCAAGTTATACCAAAAATCTCCCTGCAAAAATTCAAAATACGGGATGGGAGCTATCTGGAAATTTTCAGCCAGTGAAGAAAAAAATTTTTAGCTGGAAATTTAACATCAATTTTTATGTACCTAAAAATAAATTGTTATCATTCCCTGGAATTGAAACCTCTCCATACTACCTCAATTATTTTGTTGGTCAGGCCATTACCAGTAGGAGAGTATATGCATTTGCTGGTGTAGATCCTCAGACAGGCCTCTATCAGTTTTATGATTATAAAGGAAATCTAACAGCGTCCCCGAATTACAAGACTGATATAATAAGAGTAATTAATATGGCACCTAGTTATACTGCTGGACTCTCAAATACACTCAATTACAAGAATTTTCAGCTTGACGTTCTTTTACAGATTAATAAACAATATGTTGCAAGTTTAAAATATGGGAACTTCTTACCAGGAACAATGATTAATCAGCCTGCTACAATACTTAATAGATGGAGAAAGCCAGGAGATGTTAATGATATACAAAGAATGACTTCGAGCTATAGTGGAAATGAAACATCCCAATATTTTAAAGTAGGAGCAAGTGATGGTAATTATATGAATTGTACATATTTGAGAATTAAAAATGTTTCGTTTTCTTGGGGAGTACCTCAAGCTTGGTGTGCTAAGCGAAAAGTTCAGTATGCTAGATTTTATATAAACACACAAAACCTTTATACGTTTACAAACTTTGTTGGCGCCGATCCTGAAACTGGATATTCTGCCACCTTACCGCCTCTTAGGACTATTACTTTTGGTATTCAGATTGGATTGTAATCAAGTTAATTACATCAAAATAGGGAATGTAGTATGCTTGTTTATAGTAATAAAATCATGATAATATGGCTAATTATATCATACTAAACATAATAATTTCAAAAGTTTTTAAAATGCTACGTTTATTAATGTTTATAGCACTTGTAATGTTATGGTCTTCCTGCTCTAAACTTGTGGAGGTTGATCCGCCATATACAAATATTAATAAAGATAATGTGTTTAATAATGATGCTACTGCCTCAGCAACATTAACTCACATCTATGGTATTTTTAGCACATATAATCAAGTGACTGATGTTTCCGTCTCAACATTATATGCATATGCAGGATTATTAGCAGATGAATTAACTTTATTTAATAAATCTTTATCAACATATAACACCTTTTATACTAATTCTTTGAACGCTGATATAAGTACGGGGGTATGGAGCTTGAATTATTCTATTATTTTTGCTGCAAATTCAGCTATTGAAGGATTAAGCTCAAATCAATTATTAACGAAATCAACGCAACAACAATTATTAGGTGAGGCTAAGTTTGTACGCGCTTTTTGTTATTTTTATCTAGTTAATTTATATGGTAAAGTTCCTTTGGTTATTAGTACTGATCCTTTAGTTAATCAAATATTAGGCAGGCAAGATGTTGATAAAATATATTCTCAAATGATTGCAGATTTGTCTGATGCTGAAGAACTCCTGAGCGAAGATTTCAGATCAGGAAATGTAAGTATTTCTACCGATCAACGTGTCAGACCAAGTAAATGGGCTGCAAAGGCGTTACTTTCAAGAGTATATTTATATCATAAAGATTATTTGTTATCAGAACAATTAGCTACAGAAGTTATTAATGAATCATCATTATTTCAGTTAGATTCACTTGATAATGTTTTCTTGATAAATAGCAAGGAAAGTATATGGCAATTACAAAATGTATTTAATACACAAGGAAATACAGGTGAGGGTAATTTATTTATTCTGCCTTCAGGAGGTCCCAATAGTTCTAAATACCCAATTTATCTTAGCCATCATGTAGTGGAAAGTTTTGAAGAGGGTGATCAAAGAAAAACTCATTGGACCGATACAGTTATGGATAAAAGCGGCAATGTATATTATTATGCTAAAAAGTACAAGTCAGGAGCACAGACATCTCCAGGTCAAAATTCGGAGTATGAAACAGTATTTCGTTTGGGAGAGCAATATCTGATAAGAGCAGAGGCAAGAGTACAGTTAAATCGTTTTGAGGAAGGTAAATCTGATTTAAATACAATTCGAAAAAGAGCAGGTTTGAGCAATTTCATGAATTTGACAAAAGATAGTTTACTTGAAGCAATTTTGCATGAACGGCAGGTTGAATTATTTACTGAATGGGGCCACAGATGGTTTGACTTGAGGCGTATGGGTAAAATTAATGAAGTGATGCAATCTGTAACCTCTGAGAAAGGAGGAACATGGAGTGAAAATTGGGCATATTGGCCATTAAGTAAGTCTGAGTTAGTTGCAGATTATAATTTAGTTCAGAATATTGGTTACTAAGAAAATGTTTAAATAAAAGTTATTCTTAATGCATACAGGCGTCTCATAAATAGAATGAGACGCCTGTATACATTTGTGGGAAGTTTAGAATAGGGATACCTAATCTGTTGTGTATTCTTAAGGTTCTTCGTTAATTTTGGTGGTTAATCAATTTGAAGCACTAAGCGTTTTCGCAATAAATTAAAGCCCGCCCGTACATTTGGCGTTTTATTGTCTTAAGCTTATTGATTTGTCCTTCAACCTGTCTATTACTCCATGTCAAAGAAATAGCATTAACCACTGCTGTCAAGTCTGGTAATAATCCTTTCGCAAAACTTTTAAGCTCTTTTAAACTATTATTGGTTAAATCATCCAACCAATCCTGAAGCCCACTTCCGTTATTCTCTCTAATAAATTTTTAAATCTGCTTACAAAGGATGCCGCAGATTGAATATCCTCTGATGGAGTTTTTAATTTATTGAGCAATTCATTTTCGGAGGTGGACAATTGTCTTTTCTTACGGTATAGTAATATTCTCACCTTTCGGGCGGACCAATAAGGAATTGATGTAGGAGAAATCATAGGATTACGCTTACCCTTACTATACCCTTTTAGATGTTCATAAAATACTGTTCTACTGCCATTATATCCTTTTTCTTTAACTTCATTCCATAATTGAAGAATTTCAATGTTGGAGTCCTGTCTTATCCTGGATTTAATGTAATCCACATATTCAGTCAAATTACTTCTTGCAGGTATCTTTGGAGGAGGCTTATTTAAATACAAATATTTCTTTACAGTATTTCTACTGACACCTACTATTTTTGCTATAGTTTGAATAGGTACCTTATTCTTATAATGCTGCTTGATTTGCTCAAGTTGAGTATTGCGCTTTGATATAGAACCAGAAACAGACTGAGTTAACGATTGATCTCCAGATTGTATATATTCCTCATCGCTTATATTTTTTGACGTTAATTCTGGTCTTATACTTTGTCGGATCCTTTCTAATAGCTTAGTTACCGCTTCGCCCATGTTTTTAATTATATGCCAACGATCAGCAATTTGAGTAGCCTGAGTTGCACCATTTGTAACGCCTTTGGCATAACGTGAAAAGCGGTCACGAGTTACAATATTTATATTAGGTCTCCCACATAGCCAATTTTCTACCGTCTTTTCTTCTCGGTCCGGTAATAAATCAATGATCTTCCTTTCCACCAGATCAACAATAGCAATAACATAATTGTATCCTTTTTTAAATGCCCAATCATCAATACCGACTTCAATTACATTAAACCTTTGATACAATTCCTGCCTATGAATTAGTCTAATAAAAGTTGAATTACTGGTTGGAATATTAAACGTTTGAGATAATTTGTTTCCCATATTGACACCGATTAACAGCGCAATCTTTAAAAGTTTTTGATGTAACTTGATTATAGTTCTACGATACCTGTCAAAGGTATCATTAAAGCATTCAACAAAGATCTTTCGTTTGCAAGATTGATTTCCGCAGTAAAGATTTTTGCATTTTAATTTTATTAGCGTCTTATTGTCAAATACTGGTAAATCTTTAAATAATCGATAGTAATAGCTGTGTAATTTCGCCGTTCGTGTACCACAGAGTTAGCAGAAATGCTCATTCTGTCTAGTTTTCATGAATACTATTACGCAGCCTCTTTCTTTTTTAAATCAAGAATTTCTAAATCATATGGATTACAATCAAAAATAAAATTCGGTACCACCATTCAATTTATTGAACATATACACTATTTATCAGAACATAACATAACACTATCAACTACCAAAATTGACGAAGATTCACAATGCTGAGATTATACATATAAGGCCTTCTGTTTGCTGACATTATTGGCCTTTCCAGTTATATGGTAGCAAGGTTTTGATCTGATTGATAGGCATTTCATAAATATCCCTGCTTAGAACATCCTTCAGCCAGTTATATGGATTAACATTGTCCAGTTTGCAGATGACTAATAAGGAGTAACGTAATACTGCTCTTTGTGGGGCATCGTGAGAACCACAGAAAAGATAGTTTTTTCGGCCTACAGCCACATTCCTCATGCACCTCTCAATCGCATTATTATCGGGCATAAGATTGCCTATATGGGCATAAAGACTTAATTTCTCCCATCTCTTTATACTATAAGCAACGTCTGTGTAATAAGGGATTTCGGTCTGAGTTGCTGGTACTCTTTTTTCATCCAGTCACCTAATGCTTTCAGTATAGGAAGACTTTCATTATTACGGCGATCTTTTATTTGTTCTTCATTCAGCGGTTCTTTCTGGCACGCTTGTTCAATCCCATACAGTTTTGCAATCTCCTGTAAAGCATATGACTGGAGCATGGATTTTATGACCGATAGCCTGGTTGATGGAAGAGGTTTTCGATTGTTGAATGTTATTGATGATTATAACCGGGAGTCGTTGTGGATTGAAATAGATACATCATTACCAAGCCTCAGAGTTATCCGGGTACTGGAAAAGATAGTTGAAATGCGAGGTAAGCCACAAAAGATAAGAGTGAACAATGGCCCAGAGTTCATCAGCGATCAGTTTCAGCAGTGGTGTCGTGAAAGAAATATTCAGTTACAGTTTATACAGCCAGGAAAACCAGTTCAAAATGCCTTTATTGAACGTAATAATGGCTCACTAAGAAGAGAGCTACTGGATGCATATCATTTTTTCACACTAGCAGAAATACGGCTAATGGCAGAAGAGTGGAAAGATGATTATAATAGATCCAGACCTCATCAGGCGCTTGGATTTGTTCCTCCGCTGGAATTCTTCTGTAAATAACAACAAAGAAAAATTATTCAAAACTCTAACCCCAGCTGGATAAAAATATAGGTAAGCTTACACTCAGTGATGAGAGAAAACATGTACTCCTTATTACTTATGATTTTTTAGTTCTCATTGTGATCTATTATTGATCATGGAAGTTAGAGAACTTACTCGTTTTCATTTTTCAACTACCCGTAAGCATACAGATAAATGGCTCTTTCCACATCCTGTAGCTCCAGTGATCAGGATATTTTCGCCCTGATCCAAGTACTTGTCATAGGCCGGTTGCCAGCTGATGCCTGGTTAAAATTTGACCAGGATTTCAATTTATTTGCTCAATGGTTGCTGGTAGGCGGAACTTAGCTAGTTTCAGATAGTAAGTCGTTTTTTCATTAGTATGATTTTCCTGCTCTGACTGTGTCAGAAATTCAATTAGATCATGACCCTCTAGTTGTTGGCTCATTTAATGGAATAGTAATTTATATGATAATAAAAATTTGTCAAATAAAAGATAATATTATTTGATGTCAGACTTAGTATTAGGTCTATTATCTGTAATTATATCAATCATTATGAACGAAAATATAATTGTTATTTGAATTGGAAACATTTGATGTCTTAAAGCAATGGGAGAAGCGAAAACGCTAAAAAGATAATTTGATATCAATAAGAAAATTGTAATTATTATTATTTTTATAATAATAGAATTTAGATTGATTTTTTGTAAATAGAACAAAACAATTATACTAGATAAGAATAATAAATTCATAATTCCAGCTAGCATGGGATATAGCCTATAAATGGATTCTAATATTTCAGGATTTTCAATGTTAGTGTTAAGCATATTGGTGTCATAATGAAACCATTTTTGAATATACTCAGGAACTTCTTTTAATCCAGAATTGTAGTATTCCAAAAATTCAATCGGTGGCGTGAACCATTTTTTAGAATTGGGAATTATTACATGTTGGATGAATGTTATCGGATAATGTTTAATTATCCATTTTCCATAATCGTTAAATAAGGCCCCGGCCAGAGCCCAAGATTTTTGTTCATTACCTCTGTTTTTATTGAGATATTCATTTCTCCAATAAATTGACAAAGGACTGGAATCTTTCCACATATAATCATGATAAGCTTCTATTTTTTCCTCAGGGTGTCTTGGATTATTTCTTGTGGAATCAAAATATGTTCTAACAGCATTATCTAATTTCATAAACCGTTGCGGAACTCTTTTATGAATTGAATCAGGAATATATCTATAGGCATACAACGCATTATTGGCCATTAGCCATCCTGCAAATGGGGTAAATTGCCGAATACCGCATAATTCATAATATTTATCTTTATTAAATTTTATGAATGCCCCAATTAATAATAAGCTTAATAGCAAACTTATCGTTTTTAGTTTCCATTGATATCTGGTGAGAAATACGCTAAATAATGATATGAAAGGGTAAAACATTGCATTATACCGAACAGTAAATGCAATAAATAGAGCAATTGCATGGAATATTACTATTTTAGATGTCGGTTTTATTGCCAACCATATTAGTAACGTGAACCATATTAAGCTCATAGAGAAGAAAAAGTTGTCGCTTGAAATTGTATTTGCTAAATGCAAAAATAATGGATTTAATACTGTAATTAATACTAATGTATATTTAGTTATAAGTTGAGTATTGTAAAAATAGAAGATGGTAAATATCAATGATAACGCACTTACTTGCAATAATAAATATTGAAACACTACGAGTGCGGTGTCTGAAATTGTTATAGCGCTAAATGCTCTTAGGAACATAGGATAACCTATTGGATAAGTATCAATTTGTACATTTCTAAATGCTTCATCAATATAACAATATGAGTCGCCAAAAATAAAACTTGCATAAGGATATAATAATTTGTATAGAATAATTTGAATTATTATAACTATAATCGAAATAATAATCAATTTTCTATTTTGATAATATTGGAAAACGTTTTCACTTAAGCCTTTCTCTTTACGTAATCTATGTACTAAATTGTCTAAATTTGTCATGTCATCTAGTAGAATTAAACTATATTAATTTAAAAAAGAGATCCTAATTTGTGGTTAGGAAATCAAGAAAAGTATTAATTTTCTGAAATTTTTAAAGAATATTCCTATGACTTTTAGACTTAGTAAAGAAGTATCTCGTTCAATCCCCAACGATTCGTGCCTAAAATTATCAACGGCAAGAAACATCTTCCATTAACAAAGATATCATGCATATATTTCATGTGTAAGGTTCCCCAAAAATGGCCTAGTGTGGTTAGAGAAAAATCTCTAACTTAAATACAATTATGAAAAAAAGTACGATTCACTGAGAACCCAATTATCTCCATCCTGAAGAAACAGGAATCATGCATCTCCATTAAGGATCTGGCTAGGGAAAACGGTGTTAGCGAAGGATGCATTTATAACTGGAAGGCCAAGTATGGTGATATGGAAGCTAATGAGTTGAAGCAGATGAAAGAACTTGAAGAAGAGAATGCTAGGCTTAAGAGCATTGTAGCCAATCTAGCCCTTGAAAATGATGCTGTCAAAAATGTGCTGGAAAAAAAGCTCGGCAGACTTACGACAAACAACAAGTAATTGAATTATTGGTGCGTGAGAAAGTGAGTTAATGTCAGGCTTGTAAACTGGTAGGCGTGCCTCGTTCTTCATTCCGCAATAGGGAATCGTTGTTGATTGAAATAGATACCTCATTACCCAATCTCCGGGTGATAAGAGTGCTTGAGAGGATAGTTGAAATGCGTGGCAAACCACAACAGATAGGAGTTGATAATGGCCCTGGGTTTGTAAGTGATCAGCTGCAGCAATGGTGCCGGCAAAGTGATATTCATTTACAGTTCATACAATCAGGCAAACCAGTTCAAAAGTAAGCATACGATCTGGGGCGTCTTTTCAAAGTAATTTATAGATGCTACATTTGCAACCATACATCACCCATCACTAAGTTCTTTGATTATTTCTAGCCATCCTAAATAGCTGCTTTTCCTGCTGCTGCTGATTTCCAATTTGAAGGTAGTAACTGTGTCAGTTCACTGGCTGTGCAGTCGTGGAGTCGATTATACACATCATTTAAGTATTCGAATGGATCAATCCGATTCAGCTTACAAGTTTCTACGAGAGAATAAAATAATGCAGCCCTTTCCCCACCATGTTCATTACTAGCAAAAAGGGAGTTTTTCCTAAATAATGTAATTGGACGGATCGCGTTCTCAGTCGAGTTATTGTCAACGTCTATTCTTCCGTTTAAAAATAATATATTCAGCTTATCCCACTGATTATTTGCATAAGTAATAGCTTTAGCCAACAGGCTATCAGGTACATGTTTATCCTTGTGTTCATCCAACCAGCTGCGGATCTTGTCAAAAAAGGGTTTACTATATTTCTGTCGTAATGCCAGTCGTTGGTCGGGAGTAAAATGTTTACGTTTAGCATACGCTTCTATACGGTAAATGATATTAAAGTATACAAGCACCTGGTCTGCCAGTATTTTATTTTGTCGCTGAGCTTTTTTGAAGCCTCTGCGGATATGGGCCAGGCAGCTCATCAACGTAACTTTGTCGTTCTCTTTAAAAGCAGCTGTATAAGACGATAGCGCATCTGTTTGTAATATGCCTGCAAAGTCTTTCAGAATTTCTTTTGGTACATCATGAGCTCTGCCAGGATGAAATTCAAAGAGCACAAGCTTGTGTTCCGGTGCATGAAACACCCACATCCAACCATTGGCGGCTTTGCCCTGACCTTCGTCGTGAAGGTATTTTAGGGTAGTCTCATCGGCCTTAATGTAACTGGCCGTCTGTACAGTCTTCTTCAATAATTTTAATAATCGCTTCAGCTTTTTATAACAAACTTCCTCCCAGTGGTCGATTGTTGATGCTGCAAAACTAACGCCTGTCAGGCGCTCAAACCGCTGCTGCTGGCGATAGTATGGCATATAGTAAACAAAACGCTCACTGTGCAGATGGGCAAGTAATTTGTTGCCTACAATTCCCCTTTCTATCATCCGTGGCTGGACAGGAGTGCAGTGGATCTTTCCATCTGCTGATTTATATTGAAGGTGATGTTCTTCTTTTCTGATTAGTTTTCCGGGAATAATTTCGTAATAAACAGAGACCTTCTTCCCCATAGGCTTCATGCCTGTTTTGTCTCCGGGAAGATCATAAACAATGGTTTCTGTTTCCAGGTGAGTGGGGATGGGTCTTCTTCCTTTATGTGCTTTGTGACGCTTTTTTCTGCGGCTGGTTTTGGAAGTAGTGCCTGTTTGGGTATCTGTGATGGTCGAAGCTATTGTTTGTTCAATAATAGCTTCGACTTCGGTTTTATCAAATTCTTCTCCCAGGGTTTGCTGAATAGCTGTCTGTGTAGTTGCCGCGTCAGGAATAAATTTTTCACTACGCTGGCCAAATAACATCTCCTGCAGCTCTTTTAATTGCCAGTCTTTACGCTGTGCCTCATCTGTTTTGCCAGCAAGAGCGGTCTGCAGTTCTGCAATAGTTTCCTCCAGAGATGCAATCCTCCTATCTTTATCAATCCCGCGTTCCTGCTCATTAGATAACCAACGTTTCTGCTGGTCTTTTTCTTCTTTTAGCGCAGTATTCTCTGTTGTGAGCTCCTGAATAATGCGACTGAACACATGTCTTTCCTGGGTAAGTGCATTAGATAAATCTGCTTTCTGCAGTTGCAGCGCATTCACTTGTTCCAGTGCTTCAGACAATGTGTATATGATCTCAGGTTTCACTCGTCGCAAAGGTAATATCGCGGACATTCATACCCAAGTATTTATGATTTATTCTGATAAAATATTTATCAGCTTTTATGATATCTGCCTGATCGTTCATAACGTTTGCGGAATCTCACTTCTACTCCTTCCAATATTAGTAAAAGATCCTTCTTTTCTAACACCATCATCTTAGTTTCAATGTTGTATATAGGTGTACCAAAAGTACCTCTTGACAATCTTTTATAAAATATGCCGAAGCCGTCTCCATCCCAGCCAAGAATCTTAACCTGCGTGCGACGGTGATTGAAAAACGCATAGAGGGTACCATACTGAAAAGGGTCTTCTTTCATCTCATTTACAACAATACCAGACAGGCCGTTAAAACTTAAGCGCATATCTGTGTTGCTGTTCCATAATACTAGGCGATAACCAGTTAGTGATAACATATTACAACAGGGCTTTTAGATATGAAGGTTCAACGCGCTGATAAAAAACAATACCGCGATATTCTGCAAAGATAGTTCCCGACACAGGCTCTTGTTGGACCGGAGAGAGGTCTACATCAATAAACCCTACGGGAGCATTTGTTTCTACAAGTTGATTCCCATAGCGTTTGCGCCAATTATAAAAAGTACCTGCCGATATCTGAAAGGCAGCGGTAAACTCCTTCACACTTATATTACCAGCCTGAGTGAACTGTTCAAGAGCTGAGATGATCTCTTGTTCACTGAAATGATGACCGGTTACGGAAGATTTTTTTCGTTTCATATTTGCTATTCTTACGAACGCAAAGTTAGAAGCTAATCAGTTGCATTGGGGGATGCTCCGCGTCGTATGCTTACGTTCAAAATACCTTTATCGAGCGCAATAATACCTCACTAAGCAGGGAGTTGTTGGATGCTTATCATTTTTTCACACTAGCTGAAGTCCGAATGATGGCTGAGGAATAGGAGGTACGATAATAATACATCCAGACCTCATCAGGCACTGGGATTTGTTCCTCCTTTGGAGTTCGGAATATAAATGTTGAAATTTTTTTTAAAAAACTCTTATTCTACCTGGATCAAAATATAGGTAAGCTTACAGATACTTCTTGTTATTATTCCGTTTACAACGAAATAAGGAATATAATATCTACCAGATTACAGACTTTACGTCCTTTCTCCTGCAACAATAATTCATCTCTGGTAATTATCATCAGGCCATCTAACTTTTTTAAGACATACCTGTGGTAGTCATTCCCAAGATTCAAATTGACTACGATATGCTTTAGTCTGGTATTTCCAATTTATTCACTTCAATTCGTCAGCTCAAATGCCGTCATACTTTACTTTCTGGTTGTTAATGGTGCTTTGTTAACATTGTTTCCCTCAGCTAGATTCCTAATGATTATACGTGATCACTGTTCTTCAAGATAGAAATAATCTAGCTCTCAGTGAAATTTTTTTCATATTGCATTTAAGGTAGAGATTTTTCTTTAACCTCATCATGACATTTTTTTTGAACCTCACTAGATAAAGTGAATGATGTGGCCTCATGGGGCAATTCATAATTTCATTAAATAGGGAAATCAAGTCTATATTTATATAGACTTGATTTCCCTATTTAATGAAATTTTTTATACAATAAATGGAAATTATAAATTTTATTGGCTAAATATTTGATCGACTTCTTTAAATTGAATCAATAGGAAGTCCACTAGGCGGATTCCGAGTTGTAAGATCGTATTCTGTTGAAGATCGCTGATGAGTTAGTATCATAGAAGTTCCCTCTGTCATCCATTTAGGTATGGGGCTTCCCTTTAAATAATAATCAAAGAATTGATTCATTCGGCCATATAAATCTCTTTGATCATTTTTATCAAAGACACCATGAGATACTGAATCACTTAGATATTGAAGTAACCAAGCTTTCTTACCCATTCTTCTTAAGGAAATGAAAAATTCTATTCCTTGTTGAATATTTACATTTCCATCTAGTTTACTAATTACAATCAATAAAGGAGTAGTTACGTTTTTGACATAATTTATTGGTGAGTTGCGTAGATATCTTTCAGGATCTTTTGCCAAACTAACTCCCATTCTAACTTGCCCATATTCGTAAATTTCCTCTCTTATTCCTGGTATATTTCCATAAGCACTTACAAGATCACTCATTCCAGAAATGGAAACAATTGCTGAAAACTTGTGACTTAATGCTGCTAGACAATTTACTCCATACCCACCAAAACTACCGCCACTTGCACCATAGTGAGCACTGTCTACATATGGTAAATGAGATAAATAATCAGCGGCTCCTTCGACGCAATTTACAATACTATTTGCTGTTTCTCCTAGTTTGAAGTGAATATCTGGAACACAAACCAAATAACCCCGACTTAACATAATGGGGATATTAAAATAGAATATACTCGTATAACCTGGAAGTAGAAAGTAATTAAGCTTGAAACTCTCTTGTTCATAGAAATTAAATAGAACAGGATACTTTTTAGTGGAGTCGAAATTTCCAGGTTTATAGAGAATGGCATCGTAGATTTCTCCGGTTTTAGTGGTGTATTTGATTAGTTCTGTTGTAAACCAATTAAACTTTTTCTCCGGATGTACATTTGACAAAGGTTGAAAAGATTTAAAATTAGTAGTCCAAAAATAATTAGGGGCATCTGTAGGACTCATTCGTTTTACAATCCAAGTATTTGAATTCTTTGCTTTCTTTATTTCATCATAAGTATAATTTCCCATGGATAATAATTCCGGATCTTTATTTATACCAAGTTTGATTTTATAAAATCCAGTTTGCTTGTTTTTTTCATTATAGGCGGATAAAATCACTTCTTTATTTCTTTTGTATTTTCCATCATCTGGAATCATATGAAAAGTAATGTTATGACTTCTTCCAAAGCTGTTGGTGAGATTGATAGCACTAAATTCATTTCTACAGTCTAACAACCATAAATCATAATAATCGGAGATTATCACATTTGAATCGGGCGTCACATATGTATTAAAAGAGAGCCCACGACCTTTTAGGGTTTCTAGTGTTTCCATAAAGTCATTATATAATGGAATTGGCAATTTAGATGTTAAGTTATAAAGTACTTTTTTTTTAACATCGGTGCAAAATATATCGGTCCAGGCTTGGTAAGATCCGGTGACAAAATTTCCGGATATGGACATGTTATTATTATCGTTATCTGTATGAATTCTAACTGTATCTTCAGTATCAATAAATAAAACATAGTCCTTATGACGACTTTTCTTATTCCAATAAAGTTGGGCACTAGGGCCTTCAGCGCTTTCAATAAAAAATGCGTTCTCATCTTCTGAGATTTTTTTGATTCTTTCATTGTCATGTTCAATCCTTTTGTTTTTTTTGGTGATTAAATTATAAGAGCAGGTGTAATGGGGGCGGGTTAACGAAGGGTTAAGATTAAATATTCCATCAAGATAACTGGAAATACTTACTTGGGCTTTTGAGGATTTTAAAGGGGGAATGGATTGATTCATATAAAAAAAAAGCAATTTCCCATTATTGCTAAAACGATTAAGAATAGGATTTGTCAAACCGGTAAATTCTCTTTCATTGGCTAATTCTATAGGCGTAATTTTTATTTCATTATTCGTATCGTACAAGAAAAACAACGAATTTATACTGAAAGCAATTTTGTCACCATTAAAGTCTACTATTACATTCTCTATATTATCATTTCCTTTCCAGATTAAAGTTTTTTTTTCCGTATTAATATCAAATTTATAAAGATAGGTTAAATTATTTTCCTGAGTTACAAGTACAATAGCTCGCCTGTTATTGGCAACTCTATAATAGAGGCAATTTTCAAACGTTTTTTTTTTTTTATTTAAATCCAATATAACTAAACTATTGTTTTTTTTTTCGATAAAGGAGATTATTGCTTCGTTTTCGTTCCTGCTAATTATTTGATCATTTTTAACTTCACCGAATGTATCTATTTCGTTACTTCCAAGTTTTAAACAAGCTAACTGTTTATCAGTGTAGGTTCTAAAAATCAAATATCTGCTATCTGGCGTAAAAGATGCGGTTCCATCCATATTGATTTCTTTTTCCCATTTCTCATTGATTGCCTTAACAATTGCTATTTTGGAGGAAATACTATACTGAATAATTGGGGCGGCCTGATCATAATAAATATAATTTGCATTATCTGAGATTTCGTAATATGAATTAATAAAAGTTGGAAAGCTTTTCAAATCGCTCGTATCCAATAAAGGTTTTGAAAGGCCTTGTCCGTAGTTGAGGTTGACAAATACAATTAAGATCAAGGACATTAAAATGAAATTTTTCATAAAATTTAATTTAGTTTAAAGGTTGCTTTAATTTGTATTATTTTTCAATATATATCTATAGATTTGATACAATTCATTTTGATTTATTCATTAAATGAGTAGATAGAATGCAATTAAACATTACTGATAAATAAGGTCATAATTAAATACAGGTAAAGTAATTTGTCTGTAATTAATTATTCTGTTTGAGAAGATTATTGCATTAAGATGTTTTTTATAACATCTTTTCATATAATTTGTATTACTGACAGAGAATTATTCCAAATGCGATTAGAGGCATAATGAATAATATTTCTGAAAAAGGGGGTAATTATTGTTTAAGCTAGTTTATGTGTAAAAATACTTTCTTTTGTATTTAACTAGTTTTTTTAATGTTCTCCTGAGAGATAAGTACGTTTAGAATCAATAAAATATTGATAGATTCAAGTATGAAAACGGTTAATTGAAATCTTAATACACTTGGTGCAATTAATATAATGAAAAGAAAATTTAGTATACAAATAGTGGCTAACATGGAAATAGTAATCGCATAGATTCTTATTGTATCTTTATAGCCCCCTATAAACAAAAATGCTATAAAAGTAAAAAGGAAACAGATATGAACAACTGTAAATATTAATCCATAAGGAGCTAATATTACTGCTCTTAAATGAATAAGGCTTTCTGGAACAGATATAGTGGTGAGGTTAAACCATTGTTGTGTTTTTAAGCTGAAATCAGTATTCATTAATGAAAAAGCAAGATTATCAGTATCATAAATTTCTAAAATAGGAAAGTAATACGTAAATATATTGGGTGCGACTACATACTTTACAAATTCTAATGGATATTTTTTAATAAGGTAATTGCCATAATCTTTGTAGAATGGGCCAAAATAAGCTAGCTTTTTGAAATCGGATGTCGCTGGAGCTATTCCTTTACTTACTTTCATATATTGTCTTAATGGAGAAGGGGAAAAAGATGTATACCACGTTCCTTGGGTAACATCTAAATGTTCTAATAAATCCACTTGTGCATGCGGCTCGCTAAAATATCTTTGAGTTATACTATCTATTACTTTGAATCGAGATGGTATAGACCCCTTGTTTTGTTTGAAAGTATGTTCATACATATACAATGCATTATTAGCTTGCTTCCAACCTCCAGTATAGGAAAACTGCCGTGAGCCTGTAACTAATTCCATTTTGTGATTAGTATATTGAATAAAGCCTTCAATAAATAATATCATTAAAAAAATTCCTAATATTTTCCATTTTAAGGGTTGGTCGCTTAGCATGAAAATGCAAATTGAAATAACCGGATAATATATTGCTGAATATCTTATAGTAAAAATCATTACTAAAAGGATAGCATGTGTAAGTATCATGTATGGTTTAGGATTATAAATGAGCCAAATTAGTTGCCCTACCCATAGCATGCTAAGAGCAGTAAATAATGTATCCGACATTATATGATTGCTGCCAAATAAGAATAAAGGATTAATAAAAATAAAAATAAAAATGATAACATAGATCCATTTTTTCAAAACAAAAATTATTCTAATTGAAAGAAAAAGAAAAAGGAGTGAAAATTGCAATATAAAATATTGAACTGTTACTAAAGCATTTCCAGAATGAGTGAAAGAACCTATTAGGCGAATAAATTTTGAGTAGCCTACAGGCCAGGTACTAACATCAGAATTTGAAATAGCGGCTTCAATGTAATAGTAAGAATCAAAGGTTAAATTGGGATACGGATAATAGATTTTAAATAAAGACCAAATAATAGCACTAAGCATTACTGCAATTATGCTATAGGTAATGTAAGTTCTGTTTTGAAGTGATTTGTTATTTGATAATTGCATTTTTATAATTATGCTCTTTTCTTTTCAGATCTTAGAATTTCCTCAATAAAATATACTGCCAATGTAAATTCGATAGCTATTATTGATGGTTGGTATCGTAATACACTTGTTGTTGATAATACCGTGAAAATATAATTACCTAGACACATCATAGCCATGATCATTATTCCATAGATTTGTATTCTATTCATTAGATTGAAGCCATGTAAATAGATGAACAAAATAAAGGTTAAGATGAATATTAGATGAATGGCTGTATAAATTGATGGATAAGGACTAAGGATAATTTCTCTGAAATGTATATAACTTTCTGTCACTTTTAGCGTAGTCAATTTATACCAGTCGCGGGCTACTTTACCGTATATATTGTCCATCCATAAAGAAAATGCTTCTGGGTTTTTGTTGAATATTTCCGGATATGGTGTAAAATATGATAGAGAGTTTGGGAATACTACATATTTTAGATAACCAGTAAGATGATGTAGAATTAAGTAATTACCGTAAGAGCGATATAATGGTCCATAAGGAGCGGTACGATGAAAATCCAGGCTCCAGTCTTTAAAGCCAGATTTTAATTGCATATAGCTGTATAGAGGAGTTCCTCCTACAGCCATATAAAAACTACCTAATGTAATTTCCTGATCCGGGTAAAATAAACTAACCTTCTGATGTGGTTTGTTGAAATAATCACGTACTAAGCTATCAAGTTCTGTGAATTGACCATTTAATGGCGTTTTTTCTTTTTTGTAATAATGTTCATAAATGTAGAGACCATTGCTAGCCTGTTTCCAGCCATTTGAGTAAGCATATTGGTTGACTCCTGAAATTTTCTTCATTTCATTACTGGTGTATTGAATAAAAGTTCCAAGAATAAAGATGGATAGTATTATTCCTACGAATTTCCATAAAGTTTTTATCCTTGAAACACCAAATGCAAAAACAGTAATAATTGGAAAATATAAAGAATTATATCTTAGGTCAAATAAGATCAAAAGTAAAATAGCCTGAGTAATAACCATGTAAGGTTCAAATCGGAATATAATCCATAGTATTTGAGTTATCCAGATAGCACTAATCCCTAAATATAAAGAATCTGATAAGATATGATTACTGCAAAATATAGTGATTGGATTAATAAATAGGAATATAAAGATTATTAACGAGCTCCATTTCCTCGGAGAAAAGAATAATCTAAAAGTAATGAAGAGAAACAGGAAACCAAGTTGGATAGTGAAATATTGGATTCCTGTCAACAGATTGGCTGCATATGAATGGGAACCAATTATTTTGATAAATTTCGAATAGCCCACTGGCCATCCCGCTGCATTTGTATTCAAATGCATATTCATCAAATAGTGATAGGAATCAAAGGTAAGATTTGGATAAGGATAATAATATTTATATAATATCCATAAAAATGCACTTATTCCAATTGCAAATATGGAATATTTAATATCAGAAGATCCGATTCTTTCTTTTCTTTTTTTTAATGATAAATTGGGAATAATATTCATTATAGTATAATAATGTTATTTTGGTATAACAGAAGTAATTCTAGTACTTCTGTATTTCTCTACTTCCTATTTTCCCCATAAATACTGCTTTCAAAATTTTATTCTTATTATAAATGGCTGTATATGGAGCACCGATCGTATTAAAGTATTTGCTAAAGAAATGTGCAGTGTCACGGCCCACTCTTACATTAGCATAATCATTTAATCTATGTTGATCGATAAAATGTTCTATTGATGGGAGTGTATCAGCAGAAATAAAGTAAAATTTATACTCATCCATATGGTTGATATTACCTAAAATATCCTCAGTTTCTGCCTGACAATAGGGACAATGTGTACGGAAATATACAAATACTACCTTTGAACCTGAAGGAATTTCAGAGGTATTGTGGTACTCATCTTTAGCAACCTGATATGTAAAACTAGGCATGGCCTTCCCTTCTTTTCCTGTTTTTATAGGATCCTGTGTTGAACATGAGTATATAAATAAAAGGAAAACCAAAGATAGAGACTTAACTTTCATATTATTAAAATGGGGTTATAGTAGTTGAAATAAAACAAATTTAATTGCCCTAATAGTAATTATGTTTGGAGATGAGGAGTAAGTTTTAAACTTAAATTCCTCCGCAATGAAGTATTCCACATCTACTAAGTATTTTGAGATGGTTGATATTAAATTTTACATTCTATTATTGACCCCAAATTAAGATTCAATGACAATTTTTAGGTATCAGAAATTGACACAAATTGAATTTGAAAGAAAGATTTTTTATGATAAAGAAAATCTGATTTATTTAGGATTAGCTTATTCAATAACAGTATTGTTATGGTGGGTTTTTAAAAAATATTATCCTTTTCCTAATGTAATATTTGATTCATACTATTATTTGAATGCCACAGCCTCGAATGCTCTTGTAAATGCCTGGCCAATTGGTTATTCCTGGTTTGTAAGTTTTATTGGAAGATTTTCCCACTCGCCAAATTTATTTGTAACAGTTCAATATTTTCTTTTAAACACTTCTCTGTTAATTTTCTTTTTTAGTTTAAAATATTTATTTAATCTCCCTAAATGGATATCATTCATACTTTTTATTTTTCTGTTTTTTAACCCTATTTACATATATACAAGTAATTTAATATTATCTGATGCGCTTTTTACCACTTTAAGCATTTTATGGATTTCTAACATTATTTGGATCGTTAACTATCCACGATATTGGATGATAATAACTCATGCTGTACTAATATTGATGGTGTTTATGGTGAGATATAATGCTTTGTATTATCCAATGGTAGGAACAATTTCTTTTTTATTGATTAAGAAGGATTATCTCTATAAATTGATTGGTATATTTCTTCAATTTTTTTTTATAGGAGCTTTTATATTTTTTACTATTCATAAAAATAAATCCACTTTTGGAGTAAACCAATTTTCGTCTTTTGGAGGTTGGAAGTTAGCAAATGACGCTTTGTATATGTATAAGCATGTATACAAGAAAAAGGAAGATGTGCTTCCTCCGAAATTCTTACCCTTAGAAGCACATGTTAAACGGTATTTTGATGAAAAAATTGATTCCGTAGATTTGTTTACTCCTGACCCTACCAGCGGTAGTTATTATATGTATATCTATCCTTCACCTTTATTGACCTACCGCGATTCAGTCTTTGGCTATGTAGGTTCGCCTTTGGACATACAAACATTCTCAAAATTAGGGCCTCTTTATCAGGAATATGGTTCCAGATTAGTTATTAAAAATCCAATAGCATTTTCAGAATATTTTATATGGCCCAACATTCAGCGATATTTTATTTCTCCTCCGGAAGTTTATACTGATAGTTACAATCCCTTTACGATTCGTATGGATAGTTTAGGGCTAGCTACCAGAAAATGGTTTAATCTGAAATCGATATCAGCAAAGTACTCAGCAATAAATTTTAGAAATACGATTTTTATGAATTATCCTATACTCAATATAATTATTCATATGATGTTTTCGTTGACCTATATTTCTTTAATGGTGATGACTGGTTTTAGTGGTATTGGCGGTCAGCTTCGGAAAAGTATTTTTATAATAGGAGTATTATGGATATTTGACTTTGGATTTAATATTATAGCAGCAGCAGTTGTACTGCGCTACCAGATTTTTATCACTGTAATTGAATTTTCATTTGCTATCATCTTTTTAGGTAGAATAATTAATAATAAAAAGTCACAAAGCACTCCATTAAATATTTAGAGGCTGAGCTTAATAGTTTTATAAAATTAAACCCCCATACAATGTTTTTTGAAAAACATATGCTACCTCATTCTTTTAGGGCCTATATTAAACAAGACATAGAAATCCGGATAATATTAATTTTATCACTAGTTGTAATAATGGTACAATATTTCATTTTCAAAAATATGTACCCTTTCCCTAACTTTTTGCCTGATTCATATACTTACATTGAAGCTGCATTTTACAATTTAGATATAAGTATTTGGCCTATTGGGTATTCTAAATTTTTACGTTTCGTAAGTGTTTTTAATTACACCGGAATGGGCCTGTTTTTTGTTCAATATGTCCTCTTGCAGGGGAGTATTTTGTTTTTTATTTTGACTATTTGTTTTATTGTAAACCCAGGGAGATGGCTAATAAGGATAATGTTTGGTTTGATGGTATTAAATCCACTTTGGTTATATGTCAGCGATTTTGTTAGTAGCGATGCCTTATTTGCAGCACTTAGCCTTATTTGGTTGACAACCTTATTATTGATAATTTATAGTCCTACTATTGATCTTCTTATCGTTCATGGATTAGTTTTGTTTTTTGTATTCTCAGTCAGATATAATGCACTTTATTATCCGATATTTAGTTTCTCTGTTATATTGCTATCCAAAGTTCGCCCCAGGATAAAATTACTCAGATTAGCTATTGTATGCTTACCTGTATTGGTTTTTATAGGATATACTACATCGCTTTATAAGAAGAAATATGATACAGCTCAGTTTTCGCCATTTGGTGGTTGGCAGTTGGCAAGTAATGCTATGTATATGTATTCTCATGTGGCACCCAATACTCCTAAAAAGGTGCCCCCATCTTTAGCGAAATTACATGCATTGACTCTTCATCATATGGATTCACTAAACAACGTTAATCAATTTATCAGGCCGGATAAAATCCTTGGTCCTTATTATTTATGGGATGCTAATGCTCCAATGAAGAGTTATCTCGTTAAATATTCTATTGGAGACTCAACTACACCGTACATAAAAAAATGGGCACAACTGGCCCCCTTGTATAATGAATATGGATCATGGCTTATCAGGCAATATCCAATTGAATTTGCGAGATATTATCTTCTACCCAATTTTATCAATTATTATACACCTTCACAAGAATTTCTTGCTAAATACAATATGGGAGATGATACTATTAGTTCTGGTGCAGTCGATTGGTTTAAATATAAAACAAACAAAGTACATGGTTATTCGAAAGATAAATTGATTTCGGTTACCAGCATATTCCCGACATCTCTGGCTATAATTAATGTTCTTTTTATCTCGTGTTTTCTGGGGTGTTTATTTTTAAATGTTTTCAGTCACATAAATAGTACTTCAAAGAAGATTTTGATACTGCTCTTTTTAGTCTGGGGAGCTAACTTAACATTTAGCGTCATTGCTTCTCCCATCGTATTAAGATACCAGGTTTTCCCATTTATTTTTACATTGACGTTTGTAATCGTTCTTATAGGGTATCTTATTAAAGAAAAAGACAAAGAATCTACCATTAATGAAAATGAGAAAGATATGGAGGCTGATAATTTGATTTAGGATATTTATTTATAGTTTATATTTAAAAGTGCCCCGGATAGAGAGCCGGGGCGTTTAGTTTTTCCTCAATATACCATTAAATGTTCTTAAGTATTTAATAGAGAATTAATTTCAGATAATTATTCTCTATTAAAGATATTTGAAATTGCTTATGTTTTAATTAGGGCAGAGATTTTAAAATATAGAGTTATCGAAATTGTTAAGAAGTTACACAAGGTTTCGCTTCCTTAATTCTCTGGGGCTTAAGGAAAACCTTTTCTTAACAGCATAAGAAAAACTGGAATAGTCGGTATATCCAAATTCATCTGCCAGATCTTGTAGCGGAATATTAGATTCGGTAAGCTTCCTATAAATTATACTCATCCTGGCATTTTGAAAAAAATCATACACCGTTACACCATGTCGAAGCTTGAAGATATCCTCAAGTTTCTTTTCATTAGTACCTGCAAATCTCGCAAGTTGGCGCAAGGTAGGTGGCGATGGTTGATGGAGATGATTCAGGAGATGCACTTCTGTTTTTTCACCCCGTTCATGATCAGTCGCACTTAGGCCATTTGTATCTGTAAGGTATCGTGTAAGCATATCTAAAGATTCAATGATTAATTCAGCTATTTTTTGTTCCCGGTATTTTTCTCCGGCTACATTCGGTAGTTTTCTCTCGCAAATATCTTCTACTATGTTTCTTAACCTTCCATGAGCCACCATATTATGATCAAGTAACGTGACTGTATGACCATTTTCTGCTTTTTCAAGGAATATGTTTATAACAGGAAAGCTTTCTGATAATTCTTTTAGTGAGGCAATTGGAACATGGATGTGTAATGCACTATAAATACCAGGAGTTTTAAACCGTATTATATTCTTAAGTCTACGGGAGACAACCAGGTTTAAATGATGGTCACTTGACAAGCTTTCCTGATTATCGAATACGTAGTATAAATTTCCTTTAATAGTATAGTGCATTAACAGATCCTCAACATTGGATGATATCTTCAAGTCTATCGCTTTAGACAGAATGAAGTGTGTGAGCCAGCCTACATAATTACGGGTTGATATTTGCTGACAAATAAGATAACCAAAAGCTTCACTATATGCATAGTATGGTGTAGCTCCTTTTAAATAGTAGCTGGAAAACGATTCGGGCATACCTGGGGTAAACAATATTGGTTGCCCGATGAGGGTGGTAATGGACAATGGTAGGGTCATTACTACCAAGTTAGGAAGACATACTGCTATTTAATTTCTATTTACGTATTTAGAATTAATAATCTAGAAACATTTTGTGAATAATTTAGGGGATACATGGATTATACTTTTTTCATACCATTATATGAATCATGATTGTTAGACCTTCGGGCTGCACTCTCCATAATTAATTTGATGGATATTAAGGCTATTACAAATTCTATTATGATAAATGTAAATTGGAATCTGAGTACAGAGGCAGCAGATAATATGGTGAAAAGAAAATTAATAGTGCAAATAAGAACAAGAAGAAAATAAGATTTTCGGATAATATTCCCCCATTTTTTATAATGTTTTTGGAGAAGGATCGCTATGAGTGACAATATATAAATAACGTGAATAATAAAAAATAATAAAGGATAAGGACTTAAAATAATTCCCCTGATTTTAATGAAGTTTGTTAGTATTGTTATAGTCGTGAATTCAAACCAATTTTTAGCCACAACTCCTAAATGATTTGACCATAGATAATAGAGGTCGTTGGGTGTGCCATAAATTTCAGGAAATGGGAGTAAGTAGGCCATGATGTCTGGCAGTATTACATACTGAATATACGGCAAAGGATAGTGGGTAATCAGATAAGTACCATATGAATTGAAGAAAGGGCCGAATGGTGCTATGTTTTTAAATTCAAATACATCGGCATTTTCGCCCTGTTTAGTACGAAGGTATTGCATGAGAGGAGATTCATATGCTGCCACATAAAAACTACCAGTGGTGAATTCTTTATCAATGCTATAAAGGTCGACATATGTATGTGGTCCTTTAAAATAGTTTTTAGTCAGTTGATGGAGTACTTTGAATTTATCTGGTACGGGAGTATTATCTACTGCTGCGATGTGTCCGTACATATATAATGCATTGCTGGCTTGCTTCCAGCCACTTGCTGATGAGAACTGGCGAATACCGCCTACTTCTTCCATTTTGATCCGGGTAAATTGAATGAAAGCTCCCAGAAGTAGGAGAGTAAGTCCAATTCCAGAAATTTTACACCAGGTGCTTTGGTTGCTTATAATAAAGACCATAATGGTGAATAAAGGGAAATACAGCGCTGTATATCGGATAGTGAATATAGTAGTTAGAAGAAATGCCTGAGTAAAGATCATGTATAAGCGAGGTCTTTTAATGATCCATAGAAGCTGGCAAATCCAACAGATGGCAAAGCTACAAAAAACAATATCAGACATAATGTGATTACTTCCATAGATAAATAGTGGATTTAGGAATAGAAAGATGAATAAGATAAGGGAAGACCATTTTCCTATTTGAAAAATATTGCGGATAGATAAAAATAAATAAATGAATGAAAGCTGAAGAACTAAATATTGAATAGTTACCAGTAGAGTAGGGGAATGAGAGAGGTAACCTACAATGCGAATAAATTTGGAATAGCCAATAGGCCAGGATCCTGCATTTGCATTTTCATAAGCCGCACCAATATAATAATATGAGTCGATAGTGATAAACGGGTAGGGATAAATGAGTTTAAAAATAAACCAGATGATGAATGAGGTAATAATAGCAGTGGCAATAAAATAATGGGTTGATCGGGATTTTGACTGTAAAACAATGGGGGGTACTGGCATTTCAAAAAGGTTTGTAGAGAAATATAAAAGTTATGGAAGGAAATATACTTTGGAGGTAAAGGATATATAATAGGTAGTTTTTATACGGGCGATTTGAATAGCATGTACCTCTTTTGGGTCAATGCATTTTAATGACAATCTGGGAGTGTTACCTTTATTGCTGAAATGCAATGATCAGTTATGAAAAATGGATTTGTTATCCTCATTAGTGCCACTGCCGCATTAGGTGGTTTATTATTTGGTTTTGATACGGCTATCATCTCCGGCACAATTCCTTATATCCAAAGTTATTTCAGTATGGATGCTGTGTCGCTGGGTTGGGCAGTAGGATCTGGTTTGATTGGTTGCGCAATAGGATCGGTAATAGCAGGATATATATCTGACAGTCATGGAAGAAAGCTTTCTTTAATGCTTTGCGCGTTGTTGTTTGCTGTATCCGGTATTGGTGTTGCATTTTCACATTCTCTTTTCGCTTTTATATTATTCAGAATTATTGGAGGCATTGGAGTGGGGGCCGCTGCAATGGTATCTCCCATGTATATTGCTGAGATTGCCCCTTCTTCTGATAGAGGACGATTAGTGGCCTTGTACCAGTTAGCAATTGTAACAGGTATATTGGTGGCTTATTTTACTAATTATGGGCTGAATGACACTGGAATAAATAATTGGCGATGGATGTTTGGCAGTCAGTTAATACCTTCTTTGTTGTTTTTAATAATGTTATTGTTTGTGCCGGAAAGTCCAAGGTGGTTGGTGGGCAAAGGCAGGATTAAGGAATCCTTAACGATTCTGCAAAGGATAGTACCACCTTTTCAATTGCAACAGGAATTGGAGGATATAAAAAAGAGTTTTGCCAGCAAGGAACAAATAGGCCTTGCTCATTTATTCGAAAAGAGATATAGCAAGGTAATAATAGCAGGAGTGTTGCTGGCAGTGTTTCAGCAGGTAACAGGCATTAATGCCATCTTGTATTATGCTCCTGTAATATTTAACCAGACAGGAATCGGTAATAATGATTCTCTACTATACACTATTATTATAGGAGTGGTAAATGTGGTATCAACATTTATTGCAATAGGTTTAGTGGATAAGGTTGGGCGAAAACGTTTTTTATTAATCGGAAGCGTATTAATGGGAGGCTCACTTTTAATTGTAGCATTTTGTTTTTACCTGAAGTTTTTCCAATATTATATTATTCTGATAGCGGTACTCGTTTATGTAGCCAGCTTCGGTTGCACGTTGGGGGCGGTAACCTGGGTTTATTTGTCTGAAATTTTTCCTAATAGAATCAGGGCTTTAGCCTTGTCTCTATCCACGTTTGCATTATGGCTGGCTGACTTTATAATTAGTTACAGTTTTCCTATTATGACAATGCATATTAGTACCTCAGTTACATTGGGTATTTATGCGCTTTTTTGTGCAATAGCGTTTATTTATATGGTTACGAATATTCCTGAAACAAAAGGGAAATCATTAGAAGAAATTGAAACTTTATTTGTATGAATACTGATATAAATGCATATAATGACTTAGGCTACGTTGTAGTTCCTGATCTTTTTAATGTCGATGAAATTGCTTCTTTAAAAAAAGAAACTGCTGATATATTCAGGGGGAAAAGAGGTGTGATAGAGGGAATGCTGGATACAGATGAAAGTATGAGTGATGAAGATGTACTCAAGAAATATGTAGCTATTCATTTTCCACATAAGTTATCACCTGTTATTTATGAATCCTTATTTCATCAACGCATTACAGATGTTTTGACTAAGATAATTAGCCCGAATGTTAAGTGCATGCAATCTATGTTGTTTGTAAAGGGACCAGGTAAAGCGGGGCAGTCATGGCATCAGGATGAGTTTTATATTCCGACAAGAGACCAATCATTGACAGGAGTATGGATTGCCATTGATGATGCGACAGTAGAAAATGGATGCTTGTGGATTATACCGGGAAAGCCAGGTTATATTATGAAAAGGGTTGAAAATGGAAGTAATGAATATGCAGACGTAGACACAGTAGATGTAACTCAGTTAGCGGGAGATGCTATTCCTGTGGAGGTTAAAAGTGGTTCAGTAGTATTCTTTCACGGCTATACTTTACATAGTTCTTTGAGAAATAAGACAACAAACTGTTTTCGGACAGCCCTGGTAAACCATTACATGAGCGCGGAATCGATGTTACCATGGGATCAGGATGGAAACTTGCCAGCAACAGAGGATCTGAGGGATGTTGTTCTGGTGGCAGGGCAGGATCCTTATGCATGGAAGGGAACAATAGATGCGACGAAACCATATTTAAGACCAGAAAAACTGGTAATTAAAACTACAATTTAGTGAAATTGAAATTTTTTTGCCCCAGATGGGGGAGTGAAAATCTTTCCTGGGAGGCTTTTATGGACCAGGTAAAAAAAGAGGGGTATGATGGTGTTGAATATGCCATTACAGCTGATACTTCTGATGCTGTTTTGGACAACGTATGGAATTTAGCAGAGAAGAATAACATGGAGTTAATACCACAACATTTTGATACCAGCTCTTCTGATTTTAGTGAGCATTGTGATTTGTATGCAAGGTGGATGGAAAGAATTAAGAAATATCCCCGGGTAAAAATTAACTCCCAGACTGGTAGGGATATTTTTTCTTTTGAACAAAATTGCGCACTAATCAAACTGGCAGGACCTGGAGTGATTCATGAGACACATCGTGGAAAGTTTAGTTTTGCGGCCCATGTTACAAAACAGTATCTGGAATCTATTCCGGAGTTGAGGATTACATTTGATATCTCTCACTGGGTGAGTGTTGCTGAGTCTTTTCTTGAAGATCAAACTGAGGCTGTGGAGCTGGCTATTAACCGGGCGTCTCATGTACATGCCCGGGTCGGTTTTCCGGAAGGACCACAGATTCCCGACCCGAGATTGCCTAAATGGCAGGAAGCTGTGGATAAACATATTGGCTGGTGGTTGCAAATAGCTAATAGAAATAGCAAGGATGAGGTATTGACTATTACCACTGAATTTGGTCCATTTCCATACCTCACACATAATGTAAGCCAATGGGATATAAATGTATATATGATGAGGTTACTGAAGAAAACTCTTATTCCGGTTTCTGTCCCACAATAATAACAGATAGCCCAACTTGATTGAAAGTGACCTGATCAAGAATTCGAAAGATCGGTACCAGTTTGTTATAAAAACTGAGTTGGCCAGAAGGTAATTGTTTTTTTCGTAAGATAGTTCCAGATACGAACCAACCTAATATGCCTGCCATATTGAAATACCTGGTTTGCAGGATATGTATTTGCTGAGAATTGAATAATTCGGTGACGGATTTTCGGGTATACCGTCGAAAATGTTCCAGTTCTACATCAAAACTATTATATAATGTTTGGTATGCAGGAACCAATATTATGAGGTTGCCGCCTGGTTTTAACAGTTTTCTGCAATTTGCAATTGCCAGGTGATCGTCTTTAATGTGCTCGACAACATTTAATGCAAATACTGTATCAAATTTCCCTATCAACAAGTTATACCGACTGTCAAAATCGGCGTCTGCAAGATCAATCTGAAAAATTCCTTCTATCAGCGGTTGGTTAGTAAACTTTTTATCTAAGTAGTTACAATAATGGTCGCTGTAATCACTGAGAGTTATAGGATAATTGTTTTTAACGAAGCAATCAGAAATATTTCCAATGCCGCTGCCGATTTCGAGTACCCGGCCTTTTACAAAAGGTTGGATAGATTCAAACATCCAACCATTTAAGCGATCGACAACACTTAGGTTTTCAAGTGTGGATAAACCTACTTCATCAATTGTAGATCTTGTCATTTAGGGAGAATTTATAATTAAGATATCTTATTTACGGTTGTAATGGCTTCCTGTTTAAGGTATCTGGATGTGAGCATGCCATATTTGATAATGCACCAGACTGTTCTGACGCCATCTTTCCAGTTGATTTTTTTCCCTTCTCTATATGTACGACCATAATAGGATATACCTACTTCATAAATTCTGATATCTTTCAATCTGGCCATTTTGAGAGTTACTTCAGGTTCGAATCCAAAACGCTTCTCCTGAAGGTAGATCTGTTGGATAATATCAGTTCGGAATACCTTGTAACCTGTTTCCATGTCTGTTAGATTGAGGTTAGCAAACATATTGGCGAAAAATGTAAGAATACGGTTTCCCATCGTATGCCAGAAAAACATGATTCTATGTGGACTGCCACCCATAAAGCGTGACCCATAAACTACATCTGCAAAACCATGTACAATAGGTTTTAATAACACATTATATTCAAAAGGGTCGTACTCAAGATCAGCATCCTGAATGATCAGATATTCACCGGTAGCCTGTAGTATACCAGCATGAATGGCGGCACCTTTACCTTTATTTGCAGGAAAAGCGAGGTATTTTATTCTGTTTTCCTTATAGGTATTTATATATTCCAGAATTACCTGTTCCGTATTGTCTTTGGAGCAGTCATTAACAATGATAATCTCTTTTTCAATGTCATGAATGAGTAGAACAGCCCGGATTTTATCTAAAATCTGAGTGATGGTATTTTCTTCATTGTATGCTGGGATGATGATGGAAAGCGTTTTTAGTTCTTTCCAGGGGCTCACCTTGGGAGGTATTGTAATATTAAGCGTGTCATGCATAGGAACAACATTTGAATCGGAATGTATTCATGGGTTAATTCAAATAACAGTCCTTGGAGTTAAGAATATTCTTGGTTATACAAATAAAGAAAATGTGGCTGAATTGTAATGTCAGTATTAAAATAATAAGAGCAGCTGTAGATAAGTTAATAGAAATACAAATGTATTTATCCTTCTTTTTCTTTTCTAGCGGGATATTTTTTAAAATACCATGTAAAACTTAACATTAAATATGGTTTCAATACTGTCTGTCTTACGTCTTCAATGAAATTATCTCCTGTATTACGGGTAACGCTTACATTTTGATGCAATAGATCATATCCATATATCTTAATCAATCCTTGTTTTTGTTTGAATAGGCTTTTAGCAATGTAGCCATTTAATAATGGAATATTGGTATTATAACCTGCTGCCCGGCCTCTATTCATAATATAGCGAAATTCATTACCTAACATGAATCCTGCAGGTAAATAAATAATAGAAGTAAAAAATAGATTGTAAGTAAGGTAGTTGGAATTACTTGTAGATAAAGCTCCGTAATGGTTACCACTATAGGTAACTTGAAGTACTGAAGTAAATTCCATGAGTGATTGGTAGCTATAATAAAAATTAGCTGATTGGTTCAAACTGATAATATGAGTATATGATTTAATATTATCATTACCAATGACGGTGAACGTAATGTCTTTATTATAAGATATACCGGACGATAGATCCAGTATAGAATGCATAGATTTAATAGGAAGGGTGTTAGTCACAATGCCACTTAAACTCATTGCCCCATTTGCATTGATTGGTATAGTGTACTGATGACCAGTACTGTCATACCGGTTGACATTCACAATCTTGTTTCTTATGAATTCAGTACTGAGGTTCATGAAAAGCCCACGGAATGTAACACTGTTTATGGCATTATAGTCCACATTAAAGCTATGTCGAAATCCAGGCTTGAGATCCGGATTCCCTTTCTGGATTAGCAATGAATTAGCAAGGTTAGGTAAGGGTTGTAACTGCTGGACAGTAGGAGAAATAGTACTTCCATTATACGCAAAATGAATTTTTTTTTCCTTAGATAAAAATATATTCAATTTGGCAGCTGGGAATAGATTGATGAAATTTTTATGGAACGACGGAGCGTTACTGTTTTCATTTTTACTACTATTCATCTGGATATTTATACCCAAGGTATAATCGTAAACATTTTTATTAGTTGCAATGTTGACTCCTGCTGATTGAATGCCTGAGTAAATTTTGGAGCTATTGCTAAGGCTATCATTGGAATGATTGTATTTCCCGGAAATGGAATCGATATCGAAAGTTTTATTTGTAATGTTATTGTGTCCATTATTCCAGGAGTAGAATAATTGTAAAAATCGATGTTCTGATAAAGGTTGCGTATAACTTAGCCGTAAATTGATATTGTTATTTGTAGTATTATTCCTCAATAATCTATTATAACTAGCTATTGAATCCAGGAGCAATAAGTAATCCCTGGTTTGAAAGGTATTATTGCCAGAAGTTTGAGAATGTGTAGCTGAGAAATCGGCACTAAATGTCTGTCCTTTCTTTTTGAATTGTTTTCTAAAAAGTCCGTGAACGGAAACCCCCGATGTGGACTGCCTACTCGTATTTAGTGCTTGTCCGGAAATGCTTGTGTCTTTGTTCTTATTCAGGGATTCGTACTTATTATTTTGGAGATTATCAGCCTTGTTAAAGGTAAATTCAGGTGCAATTAATAATGATTGTGAGTTATCTATTCTATAATCTAATCGTGTACGAATCGCATGATTAACACTGTGATTGGTAGAATTATTTTGTTGGTTGTAATACCAGCTTGTGTCAGGAAGGAAGGTCTGCCTGAAATTATAAGTATTATTTTGAGAATGATTATCTAAAGCTTCATAACTGGCATCCAACTTTATTCTCTTTTTGTCATCCATATTATAATTGACAGCTCCAGACCAGGAATTGGCCAGACCATTTCCTGGTTGCATACCAGCATGGGTGTTGCCAGGGTTGAAGTCCTGATCATTTAAATTATTGCCATTAGCTACGGTGGATAGACGATTCTGTTCATTGAAATTATTTACATTGCTATTAATAGCATAGCGGTCACTGGTACCATAACCGGCAGATGTAGTAGCGATAGTACCGCGTCGCCGGTTTTTTTTGAGGGTGATATTAATGATTTTTTCATGAATACCGTCATCGAAACCGGTAAATTGTGCCTGGTCAGATTTAGCATCGATCAATTGAATTTTGTCAATGATTTCAGCAGGTAGGTTTTGGGTAGTGAGGGAAGTATTATTGCCAAAGAAAGGCTTACCATCCACAAGGATTCTATTCACAATTTCCCCCTGAGCAGTAATTTTTCCACTGGGATCAATAAATACACCCGGTACCCGTTTCAGTAACTCCTCGACTACCGCATTCGGTCTGGTTTTGATGGAATTAGCGTTAAATTCTAAAGTGTCTTTTTTGATGGTAATCGGAGGGATTGATTGTTTGACCTCAATAGTATTGAGAGTAATAACATTATTTTTGATTAATATTTTACCGAGGTTAGCGATATCTTTGGATAGGCGTAAAGCTACATGATAAGCCTTATATCCTGTAAGGGATATATATAGCTGATAATTGTCCATAGGAATGTCTACAAAACGAAATCCCCCTTCCTTGTCAGAAAATGAAGTAGCAATCGCTTTATTATCTTTTAGTATATACACAGCAGCATTCTGCACTGGCTTACCTGTAGTAGAATCAGCTATTATGCCTTTCAGTGTCTGTTTTTGTGCCAGGGATAATAAGGGAGATAGTAGCAAACATAAGATTAATTGAAAGATCCTTTGAGGGATTTTCATCATTGTTAAGACCTGTTTATTTCGTAGCTAATTGCACAGAGGAATTAGCTGTAACATAAAAAGATGATATTTTTTTGATAAGTAGGTGAATTTTACATTTGAAATTCAATTAACTAAGCAGAAGATTATACCCTCAAAAATAGTATTTATAGATCATGATGGAAATGAGATGGAATGGTATATAAATATTACTTGATTACTACAAATAGGAGTCAGTTCAGAAATAGATATATCTGGCCATGCATTCATGACTTTAGATAAGTTAAATGTCCAGAAATTGATAAAGATGTTGACGGAGATAGAGAAAGAAATGAAAGAATAAGATTGTGTAAAATAAGGAAACGGCAATAGATTTCTGTTGCCGTTTCCTTCTTTATACATTGAGCGAATTAATATGGTAGATGACTTATAGCCTGAGGAGTAACTAATAGTTCGTTTTAGATTAAAACATTGCAAGTATTTTTCACAAGCATTTTTATTTATTGTTTAATTGAGTGCTCAGCTAACTACATTTCTTAAATTTTAGTGTTTTTATTTGATCGCTAAAAAAATGAGCCATAGTTATTCCAAGCCCCAATTCCAAAAATATTATAAAAACTTCATATCTTATTGCACTGGTGTGTATTAATATTACAAATAAGAAATTTGTTAGACAGATAATATTTAATATTGAAATTATTAAAGTTTTATCTCTGGAGAGATTTCTATTCGAACCTCCAAATAGAAAGCATAATAGTATCAATAAATAGAATAGATGAATGTAGTAAAAAATTGTGGGAAATGGGTTTAACAAGTCATATCGTAGCTTCATATATTTACCACGGATATTTAGTTTGGATAAATTAAGTGTAGTCTTAGCTATTTCCCCATGTCGATCAGGCCAAAGTGAAAAAGGTTCATAGTTGTTTGTCAAATTCTCTGAAAAAGGATATAAATAGGACAATAAATCAGGGTAAATTATATATTTAAGGTATGCTAATGGATATTTTCTTATCATATAATATCCATAATCCTTAAAGAAAGGACCTAAGGGAGCCATATTTTCCACTTCGAAATTTTCCCATTCATTATTCTTAAAATTATCATTCTTTATATAATGCATGTATTCCATTAATGGTGCATCCACTTTAACAATAAACCAACTTCCTAAGGTTGGATCACTATCTACATTTTTCAGATCAAAGAAATCATTTTTATTCTCATTGAAGTAATTCCTTGCCAGAGAATCCAGGACTTTAAATTTTTCTGAAGTATTAGTCGGATATTTTTTATATACATTATGATATATGTATAGCGCATTACTGGCTAATTTCCATCCGGAAATATATGAGTATTGTTTGATGCCGGTTATTTTTTCGAATTCCGATTTGGTATATTGAATGAAAGTGTATGGTAATAATATCGATAGTAGTATTGCTACTAATTTAAGTCTGGTGGTAAGCGATGACAATAATATTGTAAGTATATTGATTATTGGATAGTATATAGCATTATAGCGAAAAATAAATGCGAAAAATAAAGTTATGGCATTAAAAAAGATTACATACTTATTGCAACCTTTAATGATCCAAATTAATTGTGAATACCAAAAGATAGTAAAGGCTATGAATAAAGGATCTGATAGAATATGATTGCTAGTAAAAATGAAAATAGGATTGATAAACAAACATAAGAATAGTAGTATTGAAAAGATTTTTCTTAATGCAAACGTTATCTTAATGGTAAGAAAGAATATTATTAAAGATATTTGCAGTGTGAAAAATTGTATGCTAACTATTAAATTGGTTGAATTGGAAAGAGAGCTTATTATATGTATAAACTTTGGATATCCTATCGGCCAATTAGAAACGGTACTGTTTTTTGAAGCAATCTCTAAATATAGATAAGAGTCATAAGTAAGGAATGGATATGGATAACAGTGCTTGAATAATATCCATCCGATTATGCTGATTAGCAATGAAAGTATTAAATATATTCTATTACACTTGAGTAGTTGTAGTATAGATATGCTGTCCTGATCTTTAGCTCCTGATAACAAATCGTTCATTGAATTATAGATTTTATATTCAGTTGTTCTGAAATTTATATTAACTGTATTTTTTACTATTCCAGTATGGTGGTCCCCAGTCTTAGGACCGGTAATCGTTCCTTTTAAGCTTTTAAGTGTTAAATGATTTACTGGGCTTTGCCCTGTGAATCATTTGGCACAAGCCCCCGGCAGGGGATTATGCGGCTTTGGCCATATAGGCTTCTATTGGGGTTGAATAATCCAATGATTGATGCACACGCGTACGATTATAAAAATTAAAATATTCTTTCAGGCCCTGATAGAGCGAAAGACCATCTTCGTGTACGTTCAGGTAAATGTGCTCATATTTAACACTCCTCCACAGTCGTTCGATCCATATATTATCCAGTGCCCGACCTTTCCCGTCCATGCTTATTTTGATTTCATGTTCTTTTAGCAGACCGGTAAACACTTCGCTGGTGAACTGACTGCCCTGATCTGTATTAAATATTTCCGGCTTACCGTGTTTCAAAATTGCAACATCTGCAATATCTCTGCACCACTCTGCATTCATGGTATTACTTATGCCCCAGTTGACTACGTAGCGGGTATGTACATCAATAATGGCGCATAAATACATGAAGCCCTTTTTCATCGGAATATATGTAATGTCGCAACACCAAACCTGGTTAGCTTTATTGATATCGATGCCTTTGAGCAGGTAAGGATATATTTTGTGAGATTTATCCGGCTTACTGGTGTTGGGTTCCTGGAATAGTGTGTTCCAGTTTACCAATTTCATCAGACGTCTTATTCTCTTTCTGTTAATATTATACCCTTTTAGACGCAATAAAGCCATCAATCGACGTTCCCCATAGAAAGGTGTCAGAAAGTATTGCGCGTCAAGAATGCGCATTATTTCCAGGTTCTCGCTTGTCTCCGATACAGGAACATAATACAAACCACTCCTGTGCAGCTTTAAAAGCTCGCATTGACGGCGAATACTAAGGTATGGATGATTTGGTTCAAGCATGGAACGACGGATGGATAATGACCTGGTTACAATTTTTTTTTCAGGAAGTCATTCTCAACTTTAAGCTGACCTATCTGTGCATACAATTTCTCCAGTTGATCAGCTTGTTGTTCCTGTTGTTTGTTTCCAGATTCTGAATCAAACGCACTAGCAAGTTTGGCTGCCGCCTCTCGTTTCCATGTATTGATTTGTGTGGGATGCAAATCATACTTCTTAGCTAGTTCTTCAACTGTACTACGCTCTTTTAAGGCTTCCATGACTACTTTCGCCTTGAAGTCTCCAGTGAATTTTCTTCTGCTTTGCTTTGTCATTATTTTGGCAATTTAAGATGTTTTTTACAATCTTAATTACCGGTCCAAATTTCGGGTACCATTATACAGATTAATAGCATAATTATTAGACTTATTAATAAATGTTTCTTTGTGCTTACCAGATAGAATTGTTTTGCTGAAATAATTACTCTGTACATTAACGCATTTTATGCTTAGTAATCATGATATTCCAATATCTTCTGGTCTCAATAGGTGGGGTACTTAAGGATAAACTAACTGGCATAATATCAGTATCATTAGTCTTGTCGCGATAAATACAGCTAGGCATCAGTTTTTTTTAATTGTATAATTATGCATCCTAATAATATGTAGGAAAAGCATGTGAAAATCCAGATTGAGAAAATTTGAAACCGCAATGATATTAATGTTGAAAAGACTTCAAAAGCGAAATTTATTAACCCAAAAAAAGATAGAAATAGAAGTACATCTAGTTTGATGGGATAATAACGGTAGCATTTTAACCAAACGTATATTATGATGAATAGTAGTATTTGAATATTTATTATGGCTGACCATATTGAATATAAAGGAAGTATAGTGTAAACAGGATTTTTAACTTTATATGATAATATATTGCTCTTATAGTGAAACCAATTTTTTATGTAATCAGGAACTTCGTTTAGTCCTGAATTATAACTTTCCAGAAATTCAACTGGAGGTAAGCTATATCGCTTAACATTTGCAAAGAGGTAATATCTTGAAAATTGTATAGGGTAATTTTTTATAATCCACCATCCATAATCCTTGAAAATGGGTGCAAAAAAAGCCCACTTTCCTAGGTCTTTCAGCTTAGATCCTGGCTGAATACTTTTTTTTGCATAAGCTCTAAGTGGGCTGGTAGATATCCACATAAAATGAAAATATGTTTCGCCCTGTTCCATTAAATGGCCAGGATTATTTTGAGTGCTATCAAAGTAATCTCTTACCTGTAGGTCTAAATTCTCTAATTCGCGAGGAGGAGTTTTATGTTGCTCATTTGAAACGTAGCGATAAGCATATAAAGCATTATTGGCTAATAGCCAACCTGAAAATGGAGAGAAAATATGTTTTTGACATATTTGATAGTACAAGTTTTGAGTAAAAAAAATAAAACTTCCGATTAATGCGGCGCAGCACAATAAACTATTTAATTTAAGAATTAGAGAGCTTTTAGATATAATAAAGGCAAATAATGAAATAATAGGATAGAATAAGGCGAAATATCTTACAGTAAAAGCTAAGAATAATATTATAGCATGAAAAAAATGAATGGCAATAGAAGGTTTATGTATTACCCAAAGAAGAAGGCTAAACCATGTAATACTTAGGCTGATGAACAATATGTCACTTGATATGGTATTAGATAGATATAGATGGAGGGGATTGAATACCATAAAAGCAAATAATAAGATTCTGATTATCCAGGGAGGATTATAAAAATGGAACATTGAGAATATTAAAAATAGCGTACTCGATTGAAGTAATAGATATTGAATAATAACAAGAAAATAGTCTGAATATGTTATCCTGTGTATTAAATTCAAGAAGACAGAATACCCAATTGGATAGATGGCAATTTTGGAATTGTTTATTGCATTTAGAATATATGCATAGGAATCTCCATAAATGTAACTTGCGAAAGGATAGTAATACTTGAAAATTAATATTTGGACGACTGAGGCTAAAATTGCTATAATAAGGAGATAATTTATGGTAGAGGAAAAAGTGACAGAATCATTTGGAACATAAATTGATTTTTTTAATTTATTTGTAATGGTAATCATATTTAATTTTTGATTTGTGGATTCAGCTACTTTTGACTCATCAGAAATGGTTTGTGTAATTAAGATATTCAATAATGAATTTTGATGCTTGAGAGATACGGAATATATATTATACTACAATTGCATTTAACAAGAGATTATAAGGATCTCTTAAGAGAAGTAAAACTGCACCTGATGATATAGCTACTGGATTTGCTCCCAATATTTTAAAAATTTGAATCCAATGCTAGTTTTTCAACCAGTGTATGAACAAGGATTAGTTGAATCGAGTTTTGTGCTGATTTGAGGGTTATATACGGCGTACCTAATCGTATATCTGCAGAGCACGTGTTGAGTAATTGTTCTAATAAGTGTTGGCATCAATTGCAGACATAACATTCATTCGAAGAAGATAATTCGAGATATTTTACAAGATATTTTGACTTTCCGGTAAGGATCCGCAAGTTCATGTATTCCCTTAATACAATAGAGAATTTTAACAGAATGTTTCAATGATAGTAAGAAAATTCAATTTACCCAGTGATGCTTTTGCTCAAATTACAAGATTCTCTACCTATTACGGATATCGAAAAGAAATGGAGCACGCCCTCCCATTACTTGGTGGTTATGCTCCATCAACTTACTTCTATTTTTGAAAATAAATGTTGGATTTGATTAATTGAATTTTTGTTTTTAAAATATATTTTATAATCTATAAATAAAAAGAAATCATATGAATATATATTGATTAAAATCGAAAATTTTAGTTACAAAGATTGTATAACTTTTATCTCATGATATGTTACATTTACGCCAGGAATTGTGCATATTAAAGTGTTTCCGGAGGACATTGCACTGTACCTTTCAACTAATATAGGTGCATAAGTTATACCACCAGGTGAAGGGATGCCAACAGTTGTGTAGCAAAAAAGTGCACCACTAAATCTGTGTTGAGCTTTAAATGCTAATGTGCCTACTAATAAGCTTATTAAACCTATAGCTGTTAGAATAATATTTGATCTTTTCATGGTATTAAGTTTTTTTTGAAAAGGATAGATTTGTAGTATTAATATTTATCTAAATTGATATTAGTTACCCTAATGAAGATTATTTTCCCCTTTATAATAATAAAATAGCGATAGATTTTAACAAGAAAATGGAAATATTTTAAATATTATATTTTTCTGGAATAACAATATCGAATCCGATTTAGGTGCTTTTTTATTGCAAATGAACCTATGTATGTTGTGGAAATGTTTGAATTAAGACGATAATACTTGATTAAAGGGAATAATTATTTTGAAAATAAATCAGCAGTTTAGTTAATTATAAAAAGGTCAAGTTTTATAAATATTACAATGCTAAAATAAATAGTTTGGTACTCCTTGAAATAGGGCTAATTATTTCTAGTTTAGAAATTAATAACAGTGCCTATTTCAATAAACAAAATGTTCTTACCATTCATGATAATACTCTCAAAATCGTCTATGCATAGCCATCGGGATATTAAGCCTTATACTCACCCCATAAAATCCAGCGCCTTAATTTTGTTCGCTTTAACTCCTGCTACATCCAAATAATCATTCGTTTAAGGTATTCATTCTGGTTTTCGATTAATACTTTTGGTTTAACGAGTCATATAATTCTATGTTTTAATTAAAGTTGATTTTTAGTTATAAGGCTGCTGTAACTCGTAATGGATGGTAGAAAACATTTGCTCCTGGAACGGTACAGAATAATGTTCCGTGTGGGTTTACTGTTGTATACCGTGTAACTAATATCGGAGTGAAAGAATTATCAATCCCAGTTCCAATAGTAGTATAACAAAAAAGGGTACCACCAAATCTGTGTTGAGATTTAAACGCTAATGTACCGCCAATAATGCTTAATAAACCAATAACACTGAGAATAATATTTACTTTTTTCATGGTATTAGATGCTTTTTTGAAAAAAGCTAAAATTATATTGTTAATATCTGCCTGAAATAAAAGTAGTCAACTAAACCGCAGGGTAATAGATTTTGTTAACTTTTATTGCGATAAGTTCTTATTTTAACAGTAGAAGAGAAATAATTAACAAGACAATGTCTTAATTGAAATGTTGGAATCTATTTTAATGCTTTCACATTGTAAATGTATCTATTTTATTTTGCGAGCATTTAGGATTGGAATAATAAAACTTGCTTAACTTGGATTTTGTCATATTTTAATAAATTTAGAATTTATTAAACTTTTTATAATCTGCTGGTTGTTTGCAAGTATTATCCAGTATATGTAGGTCCAGGGAGAAAAACATGAAGATTAACCTCGTTTTTATAGTTTAAGAATGGTAAAGCCGCTCTAGAAAATAGGTACATGGTTAATAATTCATTCAGATCAATAAATTCAAAATGGTAATAATCATCGAACTGAGCTTTAAATTCGTAAATATTTAGAGTTCTATCAAGTAGCATTAATTATTGTCTAAGAGAAAGTCTTAATTTACACATAACCTTACTAAATTTCAGTTGCTCTTCCGGATGTTTTATATTATTCTTGTCTAAATCATAATAATCTCTAATAATTTTATTTAATTCATAAAATTCGGATAGAACATCGTTAACCTCAATGTTATCAACTATTTACCTGGCTCATTGTTGTTGAAATTTTGCAAGTTGCTTTTGGCTTGTATAATAAAGATCGTGGTATGTTCAATAATAAAAAGATAGACTTCTTATAAAGAAGGAAAAGGAGACAGCAACACCAAAGTGTTACCGCTCCTTTTTACGTTGAGCATTTGGGGGATCTGTATGCTTTTAATGGATCACAGGGCTGGGGCTAAAATATTTTCTTTCTTATTGCGATAGTGAGCAAAGCGTAATATAAAAAATGAGTATTCTTCCAGAATGTTAGAATTTCCCTCTTTTTGCAACTATATAATTAATAATACTGGCTTGGTAACATTAAATGTGAATTGCCAACCCGATATATTTATTTACTAAATTATTTAAGATCCCAAACTTGACAAGCAGTTTATGAAAAGCTTATTTTCAATTGTGGCTTTTAGTTCCCTCTTCATCTTCCATGCAGAGGCGCAGGATGTATACAAAATGCAACCGGTAACCATTCAGACCCGATGGGCAAAAGAAGTATCACCCAACAATGCATTAAAGGAATACCCCCGCCCGCAGATGGTAAGAGACAAATGGCAGAACCTGAATGGTCTCTGGGAGTATGCTATTACACCTAAGAATGGAAGCATACCTGATACCTGGGAAGGTAAGATCCTGGTGCCTTATCCGATAGAATCAGCATTGTCTGGTGTGAAGAAATCATTGCAGCCAGACCAATTACTCTGGTATAGGAAAACGATTGCAAAACCGGAAGGTGAGAAAGTATTACTACATTTTGGTGCTGTAGATTTTCAGGCGACTATATTTGTAAATGGGAAAGAAGTAGGTCGCCATAGTGGAGGGTATGAGGCTTTTACGCTGGATATTACAAATGTACTTAAGACGGGGGATAATGTTTTGGTTGTAAAAGTATATGATCCAACAGATGAAGGTATTGGACCTCATGGTAAGCAAGTCCTGCATCCTGCCAGTATTTATTATACATCCTCTTCTGGCATTTGGCAGACGGTATGGCTAGAGTCAGTGCCGAAGACTTATATTGAAGGATTGGTTCTGACACCGGATATTGACAAAGGGGTGCTGGAAGTAAAGGTAAATGCTCCTGCAGGAAATGCAGTGGAGGTCACTGCGCTCGATAGAGGAAATGTTGTGGGCAAAGTGAAAGGAAAGGCAGGGATAGTATTCTCAATACCTGTGAAAGATGCGAAGTTGTGGTCGCCAGAAAATCCCTTTTTGTATGATTTGGTGGTTAAGATGAAGGGGGATGAAGTGAAGAGTTATTTTGGAATGAGGAAGATTTCTCTGGGCAAGGATGAGAAGGGGGTGACAAGGATCTTCCTAAACAACAAACCTTACTTTAACCTGGGAACCTTGGATCAGGGTTTTTGGCCAGATGGTTTGTATACAGCTCCTACGGATGAGGCACTGAAATTCGATATTGAGGCTATCAAGGCAATGGGTTTTAATACAATTCATAAACATATACAAATAGATCCAGCCCGATGGTATTATCATGCAGATAAGATTGGTATGCTGGTTTGGCAGGATTTTGTAAATCCTAATCAGAGTTTGCCGGAAGGCGCAAAGCCTGAGTTTGAGAAAGAAAGTAAGGAGATTCTGGAGCAGTTACATAATGCCCCAAGTATTGTGACCTGGGTGCTATTTAATGAGCAGTGGGGCAGTTATGATCAGGAGAGACTTACGAAATGGGTGAAACAAACAGATCCAGGCCGCTTGGTAAATGGGCATACAGGTGAATATATTTTTATTAATGGAGATGAGATTAAGTCAGGAAAAGATAATTGGGTAGCAAGTGATATCGTAGATGTTCACTCCTATCCTAATCCAATGAATGCGCCGGCACAAAATGAAATGGTAAGAGTAGTAGGAGAGTTTGGTGGTATTGGCGTATTTATCCCTGATCATCAATGGAATCCCATAAATGCCTGGGGCTATATACAGGAAAAGCCAGCAGCTTTGGAGAGTAAGTTTGCAATCATGGCTCAACACCTGAGATTGCTTCATCAGGATGGCTTAAGTGCTTCTATTTATACACAGCCTTTTGATGTAGAAGGAGAGCAAAACGGATTGATGACCTATGATAGAGAAGTAGTGAAGATTCCCTTTGATAAACTGAGAAAGATTCATGCCCCCCTTAATCCTTCTATAGGTACTATTCCCACTGTAGTAGCGCAAAATGCTGATTTAACGGAGCCTGCAGAATTGTATTCAAGGATGTTGGAAGTGTATATAAATGGGAAGAGAGATCATGACTTCCTCCTGAAGTTGGCTATGACAGCGAAGCAGGTTGGTGACCTGCCAGGAGCTGATATGGCGGGGAATGCTTATATCGCTGGCTTGAGTGGTCCATTGACGGAGGATGATATTAGAATTGTAGGACAATTTGCCAGGAGCTCAAAAGATGCGGGCTATATTATTATGAGTCAACATTCGGAGCAGTTTAAGAAGGTATTAGGAGAAAGGCAGTACCAGGTGAATATGATGAACATGGTCTATAAAGGTGTGATGGAGCCGATGATGAAGCAACATAAAGATTGGAAGGAGATAGAATCCGTGATGAAGGAACATGGTGCCCCTGGAGATGAAATGTTTTTGAGAATGAAGACAGTTGTCGCATTGAATGCAAAAGACTGGGCGATGTATGTGCCTGCAGCTACTGCATACCTGAATAAGTATGGTGATTATATTAAAGGTGATGAAAAAAGTATGTTCCAAAATGCATTAGATCAGGCAAAGAAAAATTAAGGTATTCGTTCGTCGTTTTATATAGGGCAGGTCTCTGAAATGAGGCCTGCTTTTATTCATACCACATGTGTAAATAACTAAATACTGCTTGTACTCCCTTCCTTATTATAAAATTGCTACTTTTCAATATATAACGCTAATTGGTTTGTAGGTAAAGGGAAGTTAGGAAAATCCATGTATCCAAAGTTTAATATTGATCGAGGTTGTAAATTGATAATAGTAGTTCATACAGTCATTTAAATCTATAACTATGATATAGACGTGGCTGCATTAATGTATTATCTAACGTCTCTTGGTATGTCTAATCCTCTCATTGATAACAATTTCCCGGCATCAACGTCCTTAAAGGATTATATATTGAAATTTCCGGAAAATAGATTCTATCTGATAATTTCGGTAATTGTTATTGTTTTACAGTTAATAATTTATAAATATTTATATCCCTATGCTAATTTTTTAATTGGAGATTCATATTGCTATATAAAAGAAGCCTTCGATAATGCTCAAATTGCTAACTATCCTATTGGATACCCTATGTTTCTGAGATTCTTTAGCGCATTAACAGTTTCAGACACATGCCTGGTTGTTTTCCAGTATTTCCTGGTGCAGGGTGCTGCAATATCTCTGTTATATACGTTATTTTATTTTTTTAATCCACATAAATATTTGAAGCGACTTTTAATAATTATGACGCTTTTTAACCCCTTGCTTTTTGTTATTGCAAATACAGTTTCCAGTGATAATCTTTTTTTGTCTTTAAGTGTGATTTGGATTAACCTATTAATCTGGATTATATATAGGCCAACTAAGACGGTTATATTTTGGCATGCAATTATTTTGTTTTTTTTATTGACGGTACGTTTTAATGCTTTGTTTTATCCTTTCATTAGTTTATTTGCTTTTTTTCAATCAAAAGAACAATTAAGGTTAAAGATCGTAGGAGTTTTCTTATTTTCTTCTCTCATGCTAAGTTTTGTGATCTATAACCGCGAGAAGTATTTTGAGATTAGTGGGAAGAGACAGTTTTCTGTTTTTTCAGGGTGGCAAATGGCCAATAACGGATTATATGCATATAGGCATGTACCTGTTGAATCTCGGGTAAAAGTTCCGAATAAATTTGATAAGCTGGATGCTATGGTAAGAAACTATTTTTATTATGCAAACAAAGATTCTAATAATAGAATAGACAATGGAAAGGCTACATATGATTACATGTTTATGCAGGAATCTCCTTTATGGATTTATTGCCTGCAACAGACTACTCTGAAAGAAGGCGAGTCTGATCTAAAAACAGGAGCCGTCGTGGGGCCTCTTTATGCTGAATACGGGGCCTGGCTTATTCTCCACTATCCGGTACAATTTATTGAATATGTCATTTGGCCTAATGTAAAGAAATGGTTTATACCACCAATGGAAATGATTGATAGTTATAATGGCGGCGCTATCAATGTGCCGGAGCTTATTGCTCAATGGTTTAAATATAAATCGGTCATGCTAACAACAAGAGTGAAAGATCCATATATTTTTGAAGGTATTATCAGGTTGTACCCTCTATGGGCATGCGTTGTTTATATAATTTTTCTATTGTCTGTTTTATATTACTTTATTTTTAAATGGAGAAACAATCCTTCTAATTTGAACAGGGTGGTGATGTTTATAACTTTTTTCTGGATAATTAATTTTTGCTTTAATGTGTTTGCATCCCCAATTCAAATGCGGCATGTATTGTTTCCGGTTCAAATGAGCAATGTTTTCTCTTTTTTAATTATAGGGGTATTATGATTACCAGATAAGTCTAAATTATTTAGTATGATTATTATTTGGATATGCCTGTTTTGTTAATAATTATTTACTTAATTTTATCAGATTCTGATAAATAGTAATTTTTCATTTTTTATAATGTGGTGGCCATTTCGCAATAATGTCGTTCAATATATATCAGGTTGATCTCAATGTCAATTTGAGAATAGATGTTATCAATAGAGTGATATCTTAAGTTGTTACCCTCAACCTCTTCTTCATAGCAAAGAAGTTTCTGAGTGTTCATGAATAGCTGGCCTAATTTAACCATCGCCATATTCTTATACTAGTTTTGAGAGCTTCGTATCTGATACTCATTTCGTCCTACTTCCTTTTCTGCCAGGTTTCTTATATCCAAGCGTTTTCGATGGAGATTACATATTTATTAGAATTCATATCCAGTGAAAAGTTTGAGAAAATCCGATCTATTAAATACAGGCTATACTAAGCCTTTTTGATATTTCTCATAAAAATGTCTATTCCTTATTCGCGGGTAATTTTTAACCCCAAAAAAGCCCTAGCCAGGCAGATGGTGGTAGAGTCCATATTAAAATGAAAGAATACTTTCTTGCTTTTGCTTGGTATTCTTTTAATCCGGCAAATTGTTTGGTATTACGGATAGCAATTCGATTTGGAATCGAAACTGATAGTAGTTTAATATTAGCGTGGGTTAGAGTTTGGTATCCCTACACAAAAATATTCATATATTTATCAGTTATTTTTAGTTGAATATTTACTATTCAACCCTATTGTTCAGGAATGTCCGGCCAAACAATGCCATCGTAAATAACCTCTTCATCATCTACGTCAAAATTTTGATTCTAATTTTATCAATATTGTGACAATAAGCTAATCTTCATTATTAGTTTTTCTTGCCTCGGAGAATTTCCCCCATTAAATAAATAACAAAGATTGGCATCAGCCGTCATCTTTGGCAAAATTTATAGACCCTCTTTCAGAATTGGAACTATGAAGTTCTATTTCTGAAATATGTATCAACAGCAAGTAATTTGACTATGCCTTTTAATATCCAAATTTCTAATTTGTTATAGCTAAATTATAATTTATCCTGCTCATTCTGATTTTATCAAGCATTAGATTTTAAGCAGATTCTGGACGCGAATCCACTTGTGTACAGGAGTATGAGTCGAAAAGGGGATTGTTGGGATAATGCAGTCAATGAGCGCTTTTTTTAAACACTTAAGGCGGAGCGCATTTATCAAAATAAATTCATAGACAAGGCGCAGGCAGCATTAGCTGTATTTGAGTACATAGAAATTTGGTACAATCGAAAAAGGCTTCATTCTGCGCTGGGATATATGAATCCAGAAGAATTTAGAAAAAAAATAAGCAAACAATATCTCACCACTTAACTAAGTGTCCATTTTATTGTTGCAATTCCAAGTTTAGGCTTTCTAGAGGATTACCATTTGTTAATGCCGTAATAACCAAGTTAGCCTATATGTTTTTATCCCTTGATCATCCAACTACCTTTTTTGAAAATAGATTTACTATCACTGCCGAATAATGTCAACCTTCGCTTTTTCAGATTCAGGCTATGTCAGACTACCATTTTTTATTGGCTTTTTTGCCTTGAATTTCGATTAAATAATTATCAGTAGCTAGCAAATAATAGTTAGTATTCGTAGTCACACAGAAATTTCTTCTTTTGTATTCCGGCGATCACATAGAATCCTTCCCCGAGAGATTGAGAAAGACAATATGCCGCTTTTTTTAATAATTTTTATTGTTTAATTTAGTCGGGAAAAACAGACTTTATTAATAAGTAATTTAGTTAAAAGGCTACAGCAACTTTTGATAAACGATAAGTAACAGCTGGTCCAGGAATGGTGCAAAATAGTGTACCCGTTGGGTTACTAAATGTGTATCTGGTAGCAACTATTGCAGCGTATTTATTTCCGTCACCCAAAGTAGTATAACATAAGAGGACACCATTAAATCTGTGTTGAGACTTAAATGCTAATGCACCTCCAATAACGCTTAATAAACTAATCGTACTGAAAATAATATTTGCTTTTTTCATGGTAATAAATTTTTTGAATAAATTAATTTAAGTTATTAATTGCTGTTTGAAATAAACCAGTTAATTAAATTGCAAAGGATATTATTTAAATTTTATCTAAAAAAATCTAATTATAAAAAAGGAGAAATATTCATTTCCTAAATGAATACGTCAAAATAATTTTGACAATTTTTCATTGTAAATGTATTCATCTATGTTGTGATAATATTTAGGATTTAAAAATCAATATTTGTTTAATAGGAATAATTAATTAGGAGTGTATTTATTTAATTTTGTCAAATTCTGGTAAATAGTAATTTATTCGTTGATAATATATTCGCTGTTTTACAAAAGAATCGTCAATAAATTTCAGATTGACTTATACTGATCATGTCCTGGTTTGACGGACACTATGTTAAGATATAAAAATCTTAATTTAGTAAATATGTCAAAGAGAAAAACTTATAGTAAGGAATTTAAGGAGGTAGCTCTTCGTTTAGCAGCTAACTCCAATATCACTCAAGTTGCTCAGGATCTTGGAGTTCATCCAAATATACTTTATGTCTGGAAAAGACAGCAGGAACAACATATAGAAAAGGCTTTCCCCGGAAAGGGAAACCCAGCTGACCAGGAAATGATGCGGTTTCAAAAAGAAAATGCCAAGCTGAAAGAAGAGGTCGAGATATTAAAAAAAGCCGCCAGTATCTTTCTAGATCGCTCCGGGAGAGATACTCTGTGATCATGCATTTGTCGGAGCAATATAGCGTAAGAACATTGTGTCGGGTACTGGATTGTAGTATAAGTGCCTACTACAGTTGGAAGAAAGGTCATTCCGGAAAGCGGGAGTGCCATAAGCGGAAATTGACAGCCCTAATCCGAACTACCTATTTTGGTTCAAAAAAGACTTATGGTAGCCCACGTATTTATCAAGCCTTGAAAGCTGAATCCGTGCGTTGTAGCCGGTCTTATATAATCAAAATCATGCAGCAACAGGGATTGGCAGGGATTCAAAAAAGAAAGTACGCTGTGACGACGCAATCTGATCACGATCTTCCCGTGGCTGATAATATCCTCAATCGTAATTTTAAATTGGAAAAAATAAATCAAAAATGGGCAACGGACATCAGCTATATCCAAACTAATGGAGGCTAGCTTTACTTAGCAGTCATGATTGATCTGTTTTCCAGAAAATTGTTGGTAGGTCTATGGATATCACGATGAGAAATGATCTCGTTATTGCTGCATTACGTATGGCAATTCGCTTACGAAAACCAGGTTCCGGGTTAATTCATCATTCAGACCGCGGAGTTCAATATGCAAGCTATAAATACCAAAATGAGCTTGCCCAGGCCAAAATGGTATTAAAGTTGAGGAGAAGAAGATGTTTCATAATGCATTAGATCAGGCAAAAATAATTAGAGTATTCGTTCATTGTTTTAGATAAGGCACGTTTTTGAAGGGAGACATGTTTTTTAAAACGCTAACTATGTCAATAACTGACTCAAATTTTTACCGCCAGGATTTAGTTATTGACATGGTTAGTGAAATAGTATCGATTGATCTCACGTTAAGAGATGTAAAAAGAAGGAATGATATATTTATATGTTTTAACTAAAGGAAATTATTATTTATTTTGCTAATCCGACTCTCAATGGTTTATAAGTAATATTTGGACTTGGAACTGAGCAGAATAATGTACCTGCCGCGCCTGTTACCGTATAACTTGCATTTAGTATTGCTGAGTAAATAGGGTCTGCTGATATAGTAATAAAACATTGTTAATCAATATGATGTGGCTTGTTTTTTGCTGTAGAAGTGTTTGTATATTGAAAGATTCATCTTCAAAATCATGCAGCAATGATACGTTACACTCCTGCAAAACAGTTAACCTTAGAAGGATTTTCAACTCCTTTTTCGCAGCAATTATCCACTACAAACCGATGGGTTATACTAGCTGCAAAGATTCCGTGGGACAAACTGGCGGACGTGTATTATAAAAAAATGCGGGCAGATTTCGGTGCTCCAACATTGAGTGCCCGGATGGTAATAGGTGCAGTGATCATCAAACATATACTTAACATAGATGATCGGGAGGTAGTAGAGCAGATCACGGAAAATATATATCTGCAATATTTTGTAGGCTTAAGCAGTTTTCAACAGGAGGCTCCCTTTGATGCATCATTGATGGTCAGTATTAGAAAAAGATTAGGCATAGATGTGATGTCCAGATTGAATGAGATTATTTTGCAGGAAGCCGGACTAATCAAAGCGAATGAAGAGAAAACAGCGGATACCCGCAGTGAGGATGATCAGGATGGGAATGGTGGAAAGAGTAATAACAATGTCTTGAATGAGCATACAGAGAGCGTAAAAGGAAAGTCATCTGATGGGCTATCAGGAACAGTCATGTTAGATGCGACAGTGTCAGAGCAACAGATCGAATATCCAACAGATATCAAATTATTAAATGAGGGTCGCCGTCAATTGGAAAGGATGATAGAGCGGGGATGTCAGGTAGCAGAACTGGTGATGCCGCGCATGTATCGGAGAATAGCGAGGAAGCAATATTTGAACATTGCCAAAAAAAAGAACAAAAGCAAACGAGATATACGCAGAGGTATCCGACAGCAATTACAATATGTTAAACGAGATTTAAAGTACATCAACTGGCTGATAGAATCAGAAGCTAATTTCAAGGGGGTGCTGAAAATGAAAGACTGGAGGTTAATACGGGTGATCCAGGAAATGTATCGTCAGCAGGCAGAGATGTATAAGAATAGAGAGCATAAAATATCGGATCGGATTGTAAGTATCTATCAACCGCATGTACGTCCAATACCGAGAGGTAAAGACCGTGTATCAACTGAGTTTGGCAGCAAACAACTGGTGATGTTGAAAGATGGCTACACCCATATAGAAAAACTGAGCTGGGATAATTACAATGAAGGTTCATTGTTGACCGAAAGCCTTGAAACATATAAACGCTTGTTTGGGTGCTATCCAGAGCGTGTATTGGGAGATCAGTTGTTCGGCACACGTGAAAACAGACGATTCATGAGTGGAAAAGGGATCCGTTATGTGGGCAAGCCATTGGGTCGGCCCTCATCAAATAGTAAGGAGCAAAAGCGATTATTGCAAAAGGAGATGCCGGAACGAAATGCGATCGAAGGGAAGTTTGGACAGGGGAAAAATGCATATGGACTGGGCAAAATCAAGGCCCGCCTCAAGGATACAGCTGAGAGTTGGGTGATGTCTATATACTTTGTTATGAATCTGCTTAAACTGGCAGCAGGTTCTTTGTTGTCAGTACTGCAGATCTATTACTGGCTGGTAAAGGAGGGCTATTTGACCACAATGGGGAATAGATCCGATACACAATTTATATCCCGGTATCTGAGACATTAAGAAGGGTAAATCGATTCGGTGTAAAAATGAAAAATAACAGATCGGGAACTTATTCAGCAGACCCTAAATAGGATCACCACTAGGACCAAGGGTCCAACAGTAGTATAAGCAAAAGAAGACACCATTAAATCTATGTTGAGCTTTAATAGCTAATAGAACTATTTCACTAAGTGTGTAAATAATAAAGTCGAAGTTATAGTATAATTTATTTTCTTACTCTATCACCAAAGATAGTCAAGAACTGATTAAGGATCATTCCCCAGTTTTTAATGGGTATGGTCCATTTTTTTGAAGCCTCTCAGAATGCTATATATAGACGTTATTACCGCATCATCTGTTGGGAGCGAGAGCTTATTTTTGTGTATTTTTTATAATATAACTAAAAACTGATTTTAGTTATAATAATGGTTTGACTTTCATTGGCCTATAATTAGTATTTGCTGCAGGAATGGTACAAAATAATGTTTTCACTGGATCTATTAATGTATACCTTGTAGTTAGTACTGCATCGTAAAAGGGATCGCCTTGAGCACTGAGCCTACCAATAGTAGTATAACAAAAGAGAACACCATTAAATCTTTGTTGGGCTTTAAATGCCAGTAATCCTCCGATAGCGCTTAATAAAGAAATCGCACTAAGAATAATATTTGTCTTTTTCATGAAATTAAATGCTTTTTATGAAAAAGCTAAATTTATGTTATTAATATCTGTTTGAAATGAAACTGACTAACTGAACCAAAGCCGAAAATTTGGTGACTTTTATCGTATGAACGGAAAGGTAATTGCCGGTATAATTTTGTAGCAGAAAGCTGCTTTTCTGCCTTAAAAGTGAATTGATCTATTTTGCAGGAGTCTTTGCTAATTTCAATGATGCTCGTAGTACGATTTTATATCTATATAGAAGTATTTTACAAAACAATCCGACAACACACTCATACCTCGGTTACATTTTCCATGAATAATTTGAGTTAAGCAGAAAGAGGGTAATTTGAAAAATGTAGTTTAACCAGCGATTTATATTTATAGCTCAGGATCACTCAATATAAATTTTGTAATTAGAGAAATGATTTAGTAATATGTTTTAATTAAAGAATGGTATTAATTATTGAGCTAATGAGACTTTTACGGGTTTATAAGTAACATTCGGGCCAGGAATGCTACAGAATAATGTGCCCGTTGGATTCGTTGGTGAATATCTTACACTTGGTGGTATTGCAGCAAATACAGTAATACCACCAATCATGGTACCAACAGTAGTGTAACACCGGAGCGCACCATTAAATCTGTGTTGGGTTTTAAAAGCTAATGCTCCGCCAATAAAGCTTATTAAGGCAATAAGGCTAAGAATAATATTTACTTTTTTCATGGTATTAAATATTTTATGAAAAAGCTAAATTTAAGTTATTAGAATCTACATGAAATGAGATTCGCTAACCGAACCTACGACGAACGTATGTAAACTTTATCGCGATAGAATATTTTTGATTGCAAAAGAGAAATAATAAATATTGAATCCTGAATTAAAGAATTTAATTAATATTTTAATGCTTTTTCATTGTAAATATGCCTATTAATGTTTTGAGAATATTTAGGATTGAGATAATAAAACTTGTCTTATTAAGATAGTTTATTGAAAAATATAGACCTGGTTTGATCAGATTTGAATAAATAATAATTTCTTTAGCTTCTATAACCAGGATGCTATTTTGTAAGAATATCAATCATAATTTAGGATGGATCTCAATGTCAATTTGAGACTATACCTTATCAATAAATATTGACCTGAGAAGAAAGTGCAACAACCGACTTTCTACGAGCAAGAATTTGTTTCTTTCGACTCATATTTTTGTTTATTAATAAAGCTTGTTTTGTTCCTGCTGTTGGGGGCTTTGGGGATGACGAAAATATATGTAACACCTACTTCCGTACAAAGCTTCTACCATAATATGTAACAAACTGTAATATCTTTAAACAGAGTTAAAAATATATGATATAGCTCTAAATTCTCTTACTCCAAATTCGGTAACTGAATTATTCCATTACTTACGTTCTACCAAATAAACCCACATAACCAATGGTGAATTATTCTGTAAGAGAAAAATTAGATCAGGATTTTTATTTGTCCATTAAAAAAAATAAGGATTTCCTTATTCTTGGGGTAGTTAGTTCTTTAATTATTTGGTTGATTTTTAAATATTATTTCCCTAATCCTTTTTTTGCCTATGATTCTTATCAATACTTAAGAGATGCAAGCAAAGATATTAATGTAAGTTTCAGGCCAATTGGGTATTCAAAATTTATATTAATGATGGGTGCAATTTCAAAATCACCTTACTTAATAGTATCCGTTCAATTTTTCTTTTCCCAATTTTCATTTTTATATTTTTTTATAACACTAAGGCAGGTTTTGGGATTAGGTAAACCACTAAGCTATATATTGTTTGCAATTACATGTTTAAATCCGTTATTTATAGTTACATCAAATTTTATCTTATCTGATATTTTATTTACCGGTTTAAGTTTAATTTGGTTTGTCCAATTATTAAGAATTATCTACGGTTGCTCCAAATGGATAACAATTATTCAATCAATTCTTTTATTAATATTGTTTTCACTTAGGTACAATTCTCTATTTTTCCCTATTATTAGCACACTGGCAATCATCTTAAGTCCATTTAAAGTAAAGTGGAAATTATTAAGTTTATTTATTCAATATTTTTTATTGTTTATTTTTGTTGAATACACTCGTATGGAGACAAGGAAAGTAGCTGGAGTGAGTTTATTTTCACCTATGAGTAGTTGGAAGGTTGCAAATGATGCACTTTATATGTACCAAAACATTTTTTTCCAAGAAAAGAAAGAAACTATTCCCCAAGAGTTTACACAATTAAATTATTTCGTTAATAACTATTACTATTCTCATCAAAAAAAATTAAAAGAAGAAACAGAAGGAGGAATCTTCTTCATCTTTTCTTTTTATTCTCCATTAAAACAATATTTATATTCTAAATATGGTGCTCCCGTCGATTTTAAAAAGTTTGCAGTTTTGTCTCCACTATATAAAAGATACGGTTATTACCTGATAAAAAGTCATCCTATTGAATTCGTGAATTTTGTAGTTTTCCCCAATTTTATTAAATACTGGTCACCTAATTGTGAAATTTTTGATAATAAAAAATTTAGCGCTTATAATCCTTCAACTAGTGAAGATTTAACTATCATTGGGAAATTTATAAAATATAAAAAAAATAGTGCAGATTCGTTACCCGGTGATAATATTATTAGTCAGTTTTATCTTTTCTCATTGTTATTTAGCATTTCTCATATCTTGTTTATTTTAACCTCAGTAAGTTTTATTATACTAAAGAAGAATAGAGAATTTAATTATAAAATTCAAACCCTTATTTACCTAATATTTGCCGTTTGGATACTTAATTTTTTCTTTGGGGTGTTCTCAGGACCGATAGTTATTAGATATGAATATTTTATATTTTTTATGGAAGTTTTTTCAATATCGTTTTTTACAAGATCAACTGATAAGATCAGTTATAATTAATGTATTGCTCTGGCCATCAAGTTATTTTAACCCAGACGTATTTCAAGGTTAAGGCTAATTCTTCTCGGTTTATTAATTATGGAAGTTAGAGATTTACAATATTAAAATTTTAACTTCCTGGAAACATACATTGAGATTACAATTTCAATTTTTCCAATAGAATTGCCCTTCATCAAACAAGTTTATACTCTCAATCCAAAATATTCTTAAAATATAAACTGTTTTTTTACAACAAAAAATATAGAAGTGAATCCGATATCCTCACTTTGTCTGGTCTTGAAGAAAACTATACATAATCCATAGCCTGTTGTTCTGTGTTTGTAATTAGTTTTTTTGCATTTTGATTAATTTCACCTATCCTGAACATAACTCGCTGATTTTTTTCTCCTAATTTCATTTGTTTATTGATCTTATATTAGTCGTAAGCATACGACGCGGAGCATCCCCCAATGCAACTGATTAGCTTCTAACTTTGCGTTCGTAAGAATAGCAAATATGAAACGAAAAAAATCTTCCGTAACCGGTCATCATTTCAGTGAACAAGAGATCATCTCAGCTCTTGAACAGTTCACTCAGGCTGGTAATATAAGTGTGAAGGAGTTTACCGCTGCCTTTCAGATATCGGCAGGTACTTTTTATAATTGGCGCAAACGCTATGGGAATCAACTTGTAGAAACAAATGCTCCCGTAGGGTTTATTGATGTAGACCTCTCTCCGGTCCAACAAGAGCCTGTGTCGGGAACTATCTTTGCAGAATATCGCGGTATTGTTTTTTATCAGCGCGTTGAACCTTCATATCTAAAAGCCCTGTTGTAATATGTTATCACTAACTGGTTATCGCCTGGTATTATGGAACAGCAACACGGATATGCGCTTAAGTTTTAACGGCCTGTCTGGTATTGTTGTAAATGAGATAAAAGAAGACCCTTTTCAGTATGGTACCCTCTATGCGTTTTTCAATCACCGTCGCACGCAGGTTAAGATTCTTGGCTGGGATGGAGACGGCTTCGGCATATTTTATAAAAGATTGTCAAGAGGTACTTTTGGTACACCTATATACAACATTGAAACTAAGATGATGGTGTTAGAAAAGAAGGATCTTTTACTAATATTGGAAGGAGTAGAAGTGAGATTCCGCAAACGTTATGAACGATCAGGCAGATATCATAAAAGCTGATAAATATTTTATCAGAATAAATCATAAATACTTGGGTATGAATGTCCGCGATATTACCTTTGCGACGAGTGAAACCTGAGATCATATACACATTGTCTGAAGCACTGGAACAAGTGAATGCGCTGCAACTGCAGAAAGCAGATTTGTCTAATGCACTTACCCAGGAAAGACATGTGTTCAGTCGCATTATTCAGGAGCTCACAACAGAGAATACTGCGCTAAAAGAAGAAAAAGACCAGCAGAAACGTTGGTTATCTAATGAGCAGGAACGTGGGATTGATAAAGATAGGAGGATTGCATCTCTGGAGGAAACTATTGCAGAACTGCAGACCGCTCTTGCTGGCAAAACAGATGAGGCACAGCGTAAAGACTGGCAATTAAAAGAGCTGCAGGAGATGTTATTTGGCCAGCGTAGTGAAAAATTTATTCCTGACGCGGCAACTACACAGACAGCTATTCAGCAAACCCTGGGAGAAGAATTTGATAAAACCGAAGTCGAAGCTATTATTGAACAAACAATAGCTTCGACCATCACAGATACCCAAACAGGCACTACTTCCAAAACCAGCCGCAGAAAAAAGCGTCACAAAGCACATAAAGGAAGAAGACCCATCCCCACTCACCTGGAAACAGAAACCATTGTTTATGATCTTCCCGGAGACAAAACAGGCATGAAGCCTATGGGGAAGAAGGTCTCTGTTTATTACGAAATTATTCCCGGAAAACTAATCAGAAAAGAAGAACATCACCTTCAATATAAATCAGCAGATGGAAAGATCCACTGCACTCCTGTCCAGCCACGGATGATAGAAAGGGGAATTGTAAGCAACAAATTACTTGCCCATCTGCACAGTGAGCGTTTTGTTTACTATATGCCATACTATCGCCAGCAGCAGCGGTTTGAGCGCCTGACAGGCGTTAGTTTTGCAGCATCAACAATCGACCACTGGGAGGAAGTTTGTTATAAAAAGCTGAAGCGATTATTAAAATTATTGAAGAAGACTGTACAGACGGCCAGTTACATTAAGGCCGATGAGACTACCCTAAAATACCTTCACGACGAAGGTCAGGGCAAAGCCGCCAATGGTTGGATGTGGGTGTTTCATGCACCGGAACACAAGCTTGTGCTCTTTGAATTTCATCCTGGCAGAGCTCATGATGTACCAAAAGAAATTCTGAAAGACTTTGCAGGCATATTACAAACAGATGCGCTATCGTCTTATACAGCTGCTTTTAAAGAGAACGACAAAGTTACGTTGATGAGCTGCCTGGCCCATATCCGCAGAGGCTTCAAAAAAGCTCAGCGACAAAATAAAATACTGGCAGACCAGGTGCTTGTATACTTTAATATCATTTACCGTATAGAAGCGTATGCTAAACGTAAACATTTTACTCCCGACCAACGACTGGCATTACGACAGAAATATAGTAAACCTTTTTTTGACAAGATCCGCAGCTGGTTGGATGAACACAAGGATAAACATGTACCTGATAGCCTGTTGGCTAAAGCTATTACTTATGCAAATAATCAGTGGGATAAGCTGAATATATTATTTTTAAACGGAAGAATAGACGTTGACAATAACTCGACTGAGAACGCGATCCGTCCAATTACATTATTTAGGAAAAACTCCCTTTTTGCTAGTAATGAACATGGTGGGGAAAGGGCTGCATTATTTTATTCTCTCGTAGAAACTTGTAAGCTGAATCGGATTGATCCATTCGAATACTTAAATGATGTGTATAATCGACTCCACGACTGCACAGCCAGTGAACTGACACAGTTATTACCTTCAAATTGGAAATCAGCAGCAGCAGGAAAAGCAGCTGTTTAGGATGGCCAGAAATAATCAAAGAACTTAGTGATGGGTGATGTATGGGTGCAAATGTAGCATCTATAAATTACTTTGAAAAGACGCCCCAGATCGTATGCTTACTATTAGTCAGCCATAGTTATGCACTGAGGATTTTTCTTATGATTATTTAAAGATCATATCGTAGTCTACAAGTTTTCTTTTGCCTGGTTCGGTATTGGCTTTTGGCTGGACAGAAACAGTTAAGGGATTGATGGAGCCAGCATTAATGGCCGCAGTGAAAGGTTATTGATTATGGAGCGGCCCTTGTACTATTGACATAAAATCAGAAACGCTATGAATGCAATGTTGGCTACACATAGAGTGCCTCCATAGTAATGTTGGGATTACATCTTTGATAACCATTTTTAGCAATTGAATTTAATCATGAACATATCTGGGTTTATCGACCTTAAGCATTATATCCATGCAATGCCTCCTTTGTATCAGTAAAGAGCGCTTCAAATTCCTCCATCATCTCCCAGGTAGCCTGTGATCTATCTCTTATGTGGCCAGTTTTAAGAATCTTTTGTTCCTTAAGTTGTGATATTGTATGTCGGCAGATATCATCCTTATCGCTGTAAAGAATTACTGTAAAATATTTCATGGATTAACCCCAGGTTACTTACTCAGTAATCAGAGAGGACATGCACATTACTTTATCGATTTCCTAAATTTTATTTTGATCTATTTATTTGTCACAAAAGAAAGAGATTTATGAAAGTTTAACTTCTAAGAAGCATATATCGGTATAACTATTTGAATGGAGTTTTTTAAGAATAACTTTATTAAACAAATTTTATTCCTTGATCCCAAATGCTTCTGAAACATAAGTAAGTAAATTTACAGAGGGAATATTACTATTCAATTCTATTTCCTTAATTCATAAATTTAGTTCATAATATTCTTTCTTTTTTATTTTTAGAGCATCAAGATTTTATCGCGATAAATATTAGCAAAATCAAATTCTGAGGTTTAGTTAACCACACTACTTTCAGGTCGATATTAATTAAAAATATTTAGATTTTTTTAAAAACATTTACACCATGAAAAGAACAAATATTATCCTCAGTGCTATAGGCTTTTTAAGCCTTGTGGGAGGTACATTAGCCTTTAAAGTCCAACACAGATTTAATGGTACCCTTTTATGTTATACTACTGTAGGTATTGATGTAGGGGCAGATCATATATTCGCTGCAGTGATCACTACGAAGTATGCAATAAATGCTTTTTCGAAAACCTTATTCTGCACTGTACCAGGACCAAATCGTATATATGAAAATCAGAAAGTAGCGCCATCATTGTAAAATTTTCTATGTTAGTTAAGATTTTAAATTATATGGTTATCTTTCTATAAATGGAAGATAACCATATAAAATTAGACGAATTAAATTTTCCATATTATTATTTTACTAATACCCTGAGAAGATTTGTTTATACCCCAAAACAATTACAATATTTTCTATAGAACTATTTTAGTTCATCGAATTTGGTATAAAGGGCAGCTGAGGCATGCACTGGGTTATCTATCCCTTAAGAATTTGGGAATTCTATTTTAAAACAGGTAGCTTATTTATTTGTCTGCTTTTGGGTTACAAATTCACTTCTTCTCCGTTTAAATAATTAAAATTTTTTCAGAATATAAGTTAGCAAGACTTTATTCTGCGGTCTCGAACAAGAATACGGATACCAGGTTAAGCTACATTTTAGAAAATTATGTCTTAGCTATTTCACTCCAGTTCGTCGGGGAAATTTAACCGAGGTATGTGTGTTTTCGAATCGTATTGTAACACCCTTAGCTCAGAATCGTACTATGAGCATCATTGAAAATTGTTAAGGCTCCTGGTGGATAAATCAATTCTCTTTCTAAAGAAGAGAAGAAGCTTTCTGCAACTGAATTATCCTGGCAATAGCTCTTTCTAATCATTCTGCAAATCATTTTGACCCTGGTAAGCTTATTTTGATATTTTTGACTGGCATATTAAACTGCCCGGTCTGAATGATGTATCAATCCAAGTTTCGGCTTTCGTGAGCGGAGTGCCATTCTTAACGCTGCAACAACCAGTCCTGTCTTCATGCTCATATCCATAGACCATCCTACCACCTTTCTGGAGAATAGATCAACTATTACTGCCAGGTAAAGCCATCCTTCACTGATTCTAATGTAAGTGAAATCGGACACCCATTTTTGATTAGCTCTTTCAGCTTTAAAATTCCGGTTAAGCAGGTTATCAGCGACTGGCAGATCATGAGCCCTTTCGGCAGTTACACAGAACTTTTTCTTTTGTATACCTTTGGGCCCTGTTTGATGCTGTGTGATCTGTAACAGCAAATAGATTCCACCTTTAATGGATGGTAAATGCAAAGACTACCATGAGGCTTTTTAGATCCAAGGTACGTTCTCCTGATCAATGCAGCCGATCGGTATTTATGATGTTCACGTTTTCCTGATTCTCCTTTCCTCCAGCTGTAATAAGCACTTATACTACAACTTAATACTTTGCTCAAGTTTTAACACTGGACGCTCCGATATCTGTTAGATCATATAGTATCTATCCTAGGGCGGTCTGGAAAGATACCTGCAGCTTTTTTAGTATCTCAACCTCTTTTTAAAATCTCACATTTTCCTTCTGGAATCTGGTTATTCCCTGATCAGTTGGGTTATCTTTTCCCAGGAATTCCTAGCCTGTCTACAGCCCATGCTGGTTTTTCCACACATGGAGCATATTAGGATGGACATGCAAATCCTGCGCTACCTGCGTAATGCCGGATTTGCATGCTAATACAAGAGCCTTTTTTTAGAATTATTTACAGTATATCTTGCGCTTGACATATATACTAAATTAATATTTTTCGATACTTACATAGTAACCGGCAAACTAAGGAATGCTCAATGACTGACTAGGATAGAAATTAGATTCTTAACAATTGATCGAACTATTTCGATTATATTCCAGCCTACTTCGTGATGTAAGCTTAGTTGAAATTTTTTATTATTAAAATAAATTGATTTCCTTTTTCGAAGTATAATGCCCAAAATGATGCACCTTAAGCCTACTAATGATGCCCCGGTATTCAATAATAAAATGGACCTTAGTGCAGCGATAAATTGATACATAGACACAATGAATACTGCCGCTGCTTAGAAATTGTGCGCGTAACCCAGAGCAGCCAATTAACCCGGGAAACATGATACAATCTTTAAATGAGAACTACATTTAAACGAGTTCATTGTAAGTGTCTTATTGAAATGTAGATCTGCCAACTTATTTTCTATTGTTGATTAGTTATACCCCATAATCCGCATTCCATGAGTAAAAAGGCTATTATTATCGGCGCAGGCCCGGCTGGTCTAACCGCAGCCTACGAATTCCTGACCAGAAGTGATATTATTCCGGTTGTATTAGAAAAATCCGGCGACATAGGCGGCATATCAAAGACGATTAACTATAAAGGAAATCGGATGGATATTGGCGGACATCGGTTTTTTTCCAAATCTGACAGAGTAATGAAATGGTGGCTGAATATCCTACCTGTAGTAACAGGGGGAGAAAGCGCGCATACCATTACTTATCAAAATAAAAGCAGGGTGGTGTACCATGAAGAAAACGGGATCACGACTGATCCTGATAAAGTCATGTTAGTAAGACCCAGGCTCTCAAGAATATACTTCCTCCGGAAGTTCTTTTCTTATCCGGTGCAGTTGTCTATAGATACCCTGATGAAACTGGGTGTTTTCCGTACTATTGGTATTTTGTTTTCTTATCTGAAAGCACAGATTTGGCCTAATAAACCTGAATTGACCTTAGAAGATTTTATGATCAATAGATTCGGGAAGATCTTGTATGGGTTGTTCTTTAAAGACTATACAGAAAAAGTATGGGGTGTTCCTTGTAATGAGATTCCAGCAGAATGGGGGGCGCAAAGAATAAAAGGGGTGAGCATTACCAAAGCTATTCAACATGCAGTGAAGTCACTAAAACCTAAGAAGGCAAGTGGTGATGTGTCGCAAAAGGATACGGAGACCAGTCTGATAGAGCAGTTCTTTTATCCTAAACTTGGCCCAGGTCAATTGTGGGAAGAAGTCGCTGCCAAAGTGAAAGTATTGGGTGGTGAGATACTGATGCACCAGGAAGTGGTGAAAGTAGATGTGGAAGGAGATCAGGCAAAGGCCATTACTATCAGGAATTCAAAAACAGGTGAAACACAGGTCATAGAAGGAGATTACTTTTTTAGCACCATGCCGGTGAAAGAACTGATTGCTGCAATAGGAGAGCAGGTACCAGAAAATGTACAATATATAGCCAGTAACTTACAGTATAGGGATTTTATTACTGTAGGCCTGTTGTTGAATAATATGTCTTATGCTGATAAAAGCACAGGGGAGATTAAACGCCTGGAACTAAAAGATACCTGGATCTACATCCAGGAACGAGACGTGAAAGTAGGCAGATTACAGATCTTTAATAACTGGAGCCCTTACCTGGTGGCAGATCCTAAAACTACCTGGGTAGGGATGGAATTCTTCTGTAATGATACCGATGATTTCTGGAAATTGCCAGATGAGAAAATAAAAGCGATTGCGATTAAAGAATTGCATAAGATAGGTCTGGCAACGGAGGAAAATGTGATAGATGGAACGGTATTAAGAGTGGAGAAAACATATCCTGCTTATTTTGGTGCCTATGAGCGCTTTAGTGAAATACGAACCTATGTAGATGGAATTAAGAATTTGTATTTAGTAGGTCGCAATGGCATGCATAAATATAATAATGCGGACCACTCCATGTTAACCGCTATTACCGCTGTGGATAATATACTGAATGGAATAGAGGACAAAGATAATATCTGGGCGATTAATACAGAGCAGGATTATCATGAAGAAAAGAAGAATGATGATAGTAATGGAGAGCGGGGAGTGAAAGTAGAACCGACGCCTGAAGTTGTTGAGACTTCGGAGAGTAAAAAAAAACTGAGCTACACCCCTTAGTTAAATTCTCATTATACGGAAAGGGAAAGATGTGGTTATTGGCGGCGATCATTAGTATGGTCGTTTGCTTCCTGGGTTTTAAATTCCTATACCCACACCCAGATTTCTCCAATGATTCTTATAGTTACATAGGCATCGCAGCTGCTAACGATAATGCCAGTGTTCGTCCTATCGGGTATTCTAAGTTTCTACGCTTAGTGAGTGTATTCAGTACCTCCGATGTGGTAACTACTGGGATACAATATTTTTTAATTGAGTTAAGTGCATTTTACCTTTTTATATCATTGATCTATTGGATCAAGATGCGGAAGGCAATTTCGGTGCTCTTGTTTGTATTCCTCATCGTCAATCCTGCCACCCTGTTTATGGCGAATTACATCAGTGCGGATGGTGTGTTTTCAGCATTGAGTTTAATGTGGATCACCAATTTATTCTGGATCCTGTTGCGCCCTGGTAAATGGGATCTTTGGATTTCATTGGGGCTATTGTTCGTCATTTTATGGTTTAGATATAATGCGCTCTATTATCCCTTTGTCGCCACTTTCGTATATATTATCTCCCCATATGGACACAAAATGAAAATATTCTCAGTGGCCGGTGGCTTAATGGTCGCTGCGCTGGTATACTTACTCGTAACGAATTCCTATGAAAAGAAACTCCATGTCAGCAACTTCTCTCCATTTGGAGGCTGGCAGTTAGCCAACAATGCCTTGCAAATGTATGCCTATAAAACAGGTGCTCATACACCTATGCCAACAGTAGAGACACAAAAAGTAGAGTTGATCGCCCAGCGCTATTTTGATACGATACCTCAAAGGATGAAGTATCCGCCCATCATTGCCACTGACTATATGTGGAATGAATCCGGCCCATTGAAACAGTACTGGTACCAATATATAAAAGAACACCAGGTGAAGGATTCCATAAAGGCATGGTATGCCATCGGATCTACCTTTGCAGAGTATGGACAGACCCTCATTAAAAAATACCCCCTGGATTTCTTCAATCATTTCATTAGACCCAATTCCAAAGGATTTATCAATCCTCCATTGGAAGCGTTTACTACCTATAACTTAGGGATGGATAGTGCAAAAACGGATGCAAAACTATGGTTCGATTATAAGACCAATAAAGTGACGAGTGTGTTTAATCAATACCAGGAGACCTTATTACAACCCTTTGCCGCCGTATTTGGTATCTGTAATTTGTTATTGCTCTGCTTTGCCCCCTGGGGAATTATTAAAGTATTGAAGGGTCAATTGCCCGCTGCACTCCGGAAAATTATGATAGGGGCTTATTTTTTCCTGCTGGCCAACTTTGCATTTAGTATCGTATCAGCACCGGTGGTGTTCAGATACCAATACTTTCCACTACTGCTTTCTTTCTCATTGAGCCTGATCATGCTGAATGCTGCCATATCGGGTCTCCGGTTTAAAAAATCATCTCATGGCATTGATAGATAACCATAAAACACCTGCTTATCTCAGGCAGCCGCAGATTTGGCTGGGCATCGCATTGCTGCTGTCTTTCTTACTATTTAAGCGACTGTACACAGCTGCCAGTTTTATTCCTGACTCCTATTCTTATATAGCAGCGGCGTATCATAATATGAAGATCAATATCTGGCCCATCGGATATTCGAAAGTATTGAGATTTGTCAGCGTATTCACCCACTCACAATTGGTATTGGTATGGGTGCAGTATCTATCACTGCAACTGGCTTTGTTTTACCTGATAAACCGGATACTGAAAATTAGTGTCGTGAATCGCTATACGAAATTCCTGATCATTGCGGCTATGTTTAACCCTATTGTGTTTTACATTTCCAATATGATTACCAGCGATGCCTTTTTCATCGCACTCAGTATCGTCTGGTTTGCGCAGTTATTAGATATCATCTTCTTTTTTAAGACCCGGACTTTATGGACACATGTATTGGTCCTGGCTTTGGTGTTTACCTTTAGATATAACGGATTCTTTTATCCCATAATCAGTATTGGCATCATCCTGTTTTCAGCTGCCAGCCGCAAAGCAAAGCTAGCGACCATATGCGGGATCCTGTTCGCCATTGGTGCATTTATTATCAATACGACAGATCAGTATAAAGAAAAGACAAACACAGAACAGTTCTCTGCATTTGGGGGATGGCAACTGGCGGCTAATTCCTTATATATGTATTCACACTTACCCCAGGAAAGCGGAAAGGATATGCCAGCTAATCTCCAGGTATTGCATACGATGGTCAATAAGCACCTGGATTCTTTGAACCGGTTACACAGCAGACCTGACTCATTATTGGGCATCTATTACCTGTGGGATGAGAAAGCCCCCTTAAAAAGCTATCTCAGAACGGTGTGGCAAAAAGACACCACGACAGATTATTTTATAAAGTATGCTTCCATGGGCAACGTATTCCGGAGATATGGACAATATTTAATATCACATCACCCGCTGGAATATTTTAGATACTTTATTGTACCCAATTTTAAGGCTTTTTATGTACCACCACCAGAATTTTTATCAACCTTTAATATGGGCAGTGATAAGGTGGATACCCTTGCACAGGTCTGGTTTGATTTAAATTCAAAACAGGTGCAATTTCCAAAAGTGGATTATGGCATGTTACCCATTAAATTAATGCCGATTGCATTCGCTTTAGTAAATTGTTTTTACCTGGCTTCCTGCCTGGGCTTCTTTTACCTCTTTGGATTATTTGGATGGACGAATCTGCATAAGCTGATTTATTTAACATTGCTGATTGCAGGGATCAACATGGTATTTAGTATCACGGCATCGCCTATTGTATTGAGGTATCAGATATTCCCTTTGTTTGTATTTTCTTTAACGGCCTTTGTGGTGTTTGATAAAGTGCTCAGTAATAGTCCGGATAATGGGTAGCGTTATTTCCTAAATTCATGTGGCTGCTGCCGGAATTGCTTGAAGAAGTTTCTCGAGAAATTAGTGGCCTGGTTATACCCCAGGTAATCTGATATTTCGTTTACAGACATCTCTGTCTCTATCAATAGTTGTTTGGCCTTGTTCATGAGCTGTACATGCAGAAATTGCGTGAGGGTGATGCCGTAGGCGGATTTAAAGCCCCTGGATAAGGTAGATCGGTTGCTTAAATATTCCTTTGCTAATCGCGAGTAATGGAAATCCTTGATATTCGGTTTTTCGATGATCCGCTCTTTGATCTCATCCAGCATGTTTTGGATAGAGGTTTGATTTTTAGCACTGGGGTCTGAGTGATCTGGTTTGGAGCAGAGGGAAATAATGTCTATGATGAGGGAGAGGATCTTTAGCCTGAGTTGTACCGGGTTGGAGTCGGGGTTTAGGATGGTATTTAGTTTAGAACTGATGAGTTTATGAGGTGCCAGTTGGCCCTGAACCAGGGAATCTGCGCTGATATGATTGCCGATCAATTGTTCCAGGAAAGGTTTTTCGATGGTGAATAAGTGGAGAAGGATCCCTTCTTTGAGAGAAACGTTGAACTCGCTGGAGGAGGTGAAGAGGATCTTTTTTGTTTTCAGATCGTTGTTGTACCATTGAAGGGAGTGGCATTCGGTGTAGATCTGGACAATCATGCTCTGGGAGGGGTTATGTAAGCGGATGGTCTGGGGTTGATCCTCCCTGGTATATGATACATAATTGTTGTAATAGAAATGGGGGCTGCCGAAATATTGCACTAAAATGGATTTGGAATGATCGGAATAGAGTTCTTTGGCGGTCCAGTCAAGGAGGTAAGGGGTAAAGTAGGTGGGGATAGGGGTGGTACTGGAGTGTTTTTCGACGTTGGTAATGGTGAGGGTGCCCATGGGTAATGGTTTAGAAAATTAGGAACTTGTGCGTTTGTAAATTAGGGATTTTCATTGCGCAGGAATTGCAGTTGGGGAATAGGGAGGATTTGGGGGAATGAAATTTGGGGGTTATTTTCTTTAATTCGGGGGTGCTGAATAGGTTTCCTATCCAATTACATCCCATTTTAGAATTATACACGCTTAGCTATTAATTATATCTCAATACCAATTATTTAGTTGATCATCAGGTCTGTTCACTATTACCGTCAAATAGTCTTCTATGACTAGCCGGAATAGAACTATTGTAAATGTAAATTCAGAATAACCGTGTTATCCTAAGTGATATATTGACGTATGGAGCTATTTGCATAATTGTAACGGAACCAAGTAATCTAGCATAGGGCTAACAAATAGACCAAACCGATTTTCTTATAGAAAGCATAGTAGATTTTAATATACTCTACATTGTTGTGGAGCGGAATATGATATCTAAATTGGTAGACGTGACGGACTCGAAATCTTGTTTTGAAAACGGAGTGCAGGTTCGATTCCTGTTCTGGGTACTCATGGCCTTATAAGTCGTTGACCTATAAGGATTTTTAAATTTTATTAAGTGTCAAAACATCTCGCATTATTGGAGCTTTATTACCTAAGGATATACACTTAAAATCTCCCAATTACAATCACATTCTTTGTTATAAGAATAAGCCACTTATATTTTGCAAATTATTAACTAACAGGATAATCAGATTCTTTGTCATGGTAGTCAATACTTCCAATATTATACGTCCCTTTTCGCTTTATAAGTGAATAGGAAATTTCTTCTCTAACATCTGTTGAATCTAAAACTTCATGGCGGTTAATAATAACATGATATTGAGGTACTATTTTAACTATAAGGGTACCTGAGTCTGTAAAATCCCGAGATAGTAATTTCCAATTTAGTTTTATTTCGGCTTCAACGGCAATAGCTGGTTGAATGTAAAAACTACCAGTTACAAAACTATCACCTTGTACTAAAATCTTCTTCCTTGGTTCAATATATAAATGAGAATTTGAGTTTCTATATCCCTTTATATCATTATGAAAATCTGGGTTGAATAAAACGTTTCCACGTTCTGGCTCAGCTTTTTCAAAAAAACCTTCTAATGATAATTCTATTTTATAATCTTCAACAACGGCCTGACCTATATTGGAAACCAGTAATTCCAACCAACAGAGTTGTTCCCAATCAATTGTGTTAGATAATAACAAAGTGCTTCTAAATATGGAATTGTATCCCGGCTGCATCATTTTATTAATATCACTCTGAAGCAAGTTTGCCAATGATGATGTATAAGGATTGATATCAGGAGCCGTGTTATTTGTTGGAGGGATTATATATCTATCAACCGTTTTTTGGAATTTAGGATGATAAGTCATCTCAACACTGCCATCTTTGAATGTAACGCTTAATTGTTTAATGCGATGAAAACCTTCATTCTTTACATACCAATTATAAACAGTTTCAAACTCTGGTATTTTCCGTTCAAAAAATTCCCAAAAACAAATTTGTATAGTGAATAGCCCAACTTTAACATGCTCCATGCTTTGCAACCTTACAAATTCTTCAATTGCTTTATCCTTTGGCAAGGATGTCGCAATTATCAACTTTTTCAAAGCTGGCTTAAATTTTTTCGCCTTTTCTATCTCACTTTGAACATCTATATTGGAAATTCTATTTGGTGATCCATCTATAAGGTTCAGCTTCCTGTTCTTACACTGAATACCAGAAAAAGCAGTCCCCCCATCAATTGGGCCATATATATCAACTCCATCCTGTCCCTGACTATTGTCGGAGTATAATACTCCCCTAAAAACGGACAGTAAGTTTAAGTGGAAAAACATCTTAAATTTACAATATGAACAAGGGAAGAAGAAAGTTCAATGCAGCGTTTAAAGCGAAAGTAGCTATCGAAGCCTTAAAGGAACAGCTGACCTTAGCAGAGCTGGCCGAGAAGTATGATATACATCCTACTCAGATAACTGAGTGGAAGAAGCAACTGCTTTCAGGGTCAGAGGATGTGTTTGACCAGGGAAAGAAGGCAGGTAGCGATGCCTCAGATCATCAGGAAGAAAAAGACGAACTATATAAGCAAATCGGTCAACTCAAGGTAGAGGTCGACTGGTTGAAAAAAAAATCTGAGCAGGCATTTGGGAAAAACTGGAAAGATGGCTTTAGTAAATAAGGAGGACAGTGAGCTCAGTATTGTACGTCAGTGTCAATTGCTGGAAGTATCTCGTAGCAGCCATTACCATGAGCCCAAAGGAGAAAGCAAATTAAACCTGGAGCTGATGGAGCAGATAGACCGTATGCATTTGGAACATCCCTATTTTGGGGCAGAGCGCATGGCAAAACATCTGAGTACACCAGAGCTACATGTTAATGTGAAGCGGATAAGGCGATTGATGCGGAAAATGGATATTTCGGCCATATATCCCGCCCCTAATACAAGTGAGGCATGTAAGTGGCACAAAACATATCCATACCTGCTTCGGAACCTGAAAATAGACCGGAATAATATGGTTTGGAGTATGGATATAACTTATATTCCAATGCCGAAGGGTTTTATGTACCTGTGTGCGATTATAGACTGGAATAGCCGCTATCTGTTATCCTGGACACTCAGCAATACCATGACAGTGGAATTTTGTCTGGAAGCGCTTGAAAAGGCCATTTCTATTTATGGAGCACCAGAGATCTTAAATACGGATCAGGGCAGCCAGTTTACAAGTGAAGACTTTACAACAGCTGTATTAAGTGCTGAAATTCGCCTAAGCATGGATGGAGTAGGACGAGCCACAGACAATATCACAATCGAGCGATTTTGGCGTAGCATCAAGTATGAGAATATCTATCTCAATGCTTATGATAGTACGCTGGATTTATACAAGGGAATTCACAGGTATGTGGAATTCTACAACTGGGAACGAAAACATCAAGGCCTGGAATATAAGACTCCTGCTGAGGTTTATGGAGCAGCTGATAAGTTATCCACATATCCACAGATATCAACAAAAAGAAAAAAAGAACCAAAAAAAGAAAAAGGTTATAATAGTAGTAATAGATTTGATTCTTTAATTAATAATTCACCTATTGCTGTCTAATAAATGGGGAGTATATAAGAGTTAAATTCGATCTCGTGTGGAATCATCCATATCTCTCCCCAAAGCTTTAGGCATAAAGTTTCGAAGTCCTGCCAATTTTTGGGAGCGTGCAAATTTAAGGGTGCTATCATAACATATGATGTGATTACGCGACTTTATGAATTTTAAATAACTTTCAAAAATTGAATTCCAGACTATTCTCCATTTCCTCTATAGTAGGTAACTGTGATTTTAAATTTTCAGGAATACTTTCGGATAACTCAAAGGCACTAACTCCAATGGGCTTATTCATATCACGAAGTGTATTCAACTTCAATTTTATCCTTCATTCTACATAAAATGATTCCTATTGATTCTTTATCAGTTGGATGTTTCAATTGACTATCTACAGCAGATAGATAAAAATTCAATTTCCCAGCATATTCTGGTTTAAATTTCCCAGCTTTTAATTCTATTACTACATAACATCTAAGATGCAAATGATAAAATAGTAAATCCAGAAAATAATCTGCTTCATTTATCTCCAATTTGTATTGACGCCCCACAAATGCAAACCCCTTTCCGAGTTCCAGCATAAAATCTGTTATCCTTTGGGTCAATGCTTTCTCAATTTCTCGTTCCTGTGCATCATCTTCCAATCCTAAGAAATCAAAATGATATGGATCTTTAATATTTTCTATTGCCAGGTCAGATTGCGGTTTGGGAAGCGTTACCTTAAAATTGTTATCTGCCTTCCCTAATTTTAAATGGTAACTTCTATTAATATTTACTTCAAGTGTATCACGGGACCAACCGTTTTTATGAGTGTAGTTTGCATAAATAATGGCAATATCTATTTCTTTTACCTTGGAAATCAGTAGTCTTTGATATGACCATGGTAATTGTGCCACAGCTTGTGGCACAAATTCAAATTGCTTTGAAAAGAACAGATACCATTGTCTTATTGTATATAAATTCCTACGGGAGAAGCCATTTATTTGCGGAAAACTTAATTTCAAGTCAATTGCCAGCTGTTGAAGAAAGTTGTCTCCCCACTTAAAATCTTTTTGACGTGCCACAATTTCACGCCCTAATTCCCAATAAAGTTCAATCAAAACAATGTTGAAATTCTTAGCAGCCCTTAATTGGGCCTGCTGTACTTTAATTTTAATTTGCGAAAGCCACGCTTGGTATTCCTTATTCATAATTAATCAAACAATTGGATGAATTCTGCAAAATTAATCCTCTGAAGATTTCGGCCAGTTAATCCAATGTTAAACTCCATGAAAAGTATCAAGACATCTAAGTTTCACTAAATAATTCTTGATAATCAATAACATTTGGTTCGAAAATACTCCGCTACTGGGCACTTTAAATAGGAAACCCGCTCTAAGAGTGGGTTTCCTATTTAATAACAATTTACTCCACTATTTAATTCTTTGTTTTTTATAAACATATGGGTTAGAAGTTCCTCTTTCCCATTCCATATATCACCTCAGCCTCAATATTTAATCAAATTCCCATACTATTTTCGGGTATTTATGGATAATTTTATGGGTATCCAACAATTATATGGGTAGTTTTATGGGTATGATAAATTCCGCTTCACTAACTATAACGCCAAAATTACTTTCACTAATAGCTGAAATAGATGAGTTCAAAGGAGCATGGCGTGCTTTGGGGCAACTTGCCCCTGAACAACTTTCTTCCTTAAAAAAAGTTGCTACAATTGAAAGTATCGGATCATCAACTCGTATTGAGGGAAGTAAACTTACTGATAAACAAGTAGAAGCCCTCCTATCCAATCTTGAAATACAAAAGTTTACAACAAGAGATGAACAGGAAGTAGCAGGTTACTCAACTGTTATGAATTTGCTCTTTCAGAGTTATACTGAAATCCCGCTCTCTGAAAACTATATTCAGCAAATGCATTCACTATTATTAAAACATAGTGAAAAAGATAATTGGCATCGGGGAAGTTATAAGAAATCACCTAATCATGTAGAAGCCTTTGATAGCACTGGTAAATCTATCGGAGTTGTACTTGAAACATCAAACCCTTTTAAGACACCGATTCGTATGCAGGATTTAATTGAATGGGCAACAGATGCCTATGCGACAAAAAACCTGCACCCGCTATTAGTCACTGCAATGGTTATTGTCGAGTTTCTTGCAATACTTCCTTTCCCGGATGGAAACGGAAGGCTTTCCTGAATATTGACAACATATCTCCTGCTGAAGGAAGGATATCATTATGTTCCTTATAGTTCTCTTGAGGCAGTGATCGAACAACGCAAGGAAGGGTATTATCTTGCATTACGGCAAACACAGGGAACACTAAAAAGTGAAAGTCCTGATTGGCAACCATGGCTGCTATTTTTCTTCGTGCTTTACAACGACAAAAGAGACGGCTGGAAGCAAAGGTTGAGAAGGAAAATCTGCTCCTTATGCAACTTCCTGAATTATCCCTTCAGATATTACAATTGGTGCAATCCAGAGGGAAAGCAACTATCAGTGACATTGTTACTATAACCAATGCAAATCGCAATACCGTTAAAAAACATTTAGAGATGTTGGTTGAGACAAAGCGTCTTCAGAAAAATGGAATTGGAAAAGGTACCTGGTACACTATCTAACCCATTTCATATGAGCTAATAATAGGCGAAAAAGATACCCTTATAATTTTCACATCGTGTCTTTTTCGCCTTTAAACCAACCCATAAAGCGATCTACTATGATCCCTGAATATAATATAAGCCTTTTCACTGCACTCTTCAAAGGCAGGCAAGATGTTTTCGCATTATACTGGGAAAACGGTATTAAAACCGGCTATATGCCGGCTTATAATTTTGATCCATACCGGTATAAAGTGCACAAAATGAAAGGCGGTACGCTTAGTAATTTTCCGGAAAAAACATACCAACCATTAACAGAAGCACAGATATATAAACATTTAAACGGAAGCCACCTTATTGGTCTCTATCCCTTATTAACAGATGATACATCGTGGTTCATAGTCGCAGATTTTGACGAAGAAACTTGGATAGATGATAGTCGCAAGTTTGTGGCCTTTTGTCAGAAAAAAGAAATTCCAGCTTACCTGGAACGCTCTCGTTCTGGAAATGGCGCGCATGTCTGGGTATTTTTTGAGCAGGCCTATCCGGCAATGAAGAGCCGGAAAATAATGCTTTCATTACTAATAGAAGCTCGTATCATATCAACATTCGATAAAAATTCCAGTTTTGACAGACTATTTCCTAACCAGGATTCACTTTCCGGAAAACCACTTGGTAACCTAATCGCACTTCCTTTTTATAAACCGACCATGGATAATGGGAATAGTTGCTTCGTTGCTCCCGAAACAATGGAACCGTATCCAGACCAATGGCAATTTCTTACTACCATACAAAAAGCGCGTATAGCTACCCTGGATAATTTGTATGCTAAGTCAAACCTTTCTGAACCATCAATAAATACACTGCCTAATCAAGGCTTAACTATATATTTAAATAATGTAATCACTATTGCAAGAAATGGCCTGCCTGTTATTCTGATCAGCTATTTACGAGAAGAGCTGAATATTGCTAACACAGAATTCTTTATCCGGCAGAAGACAGGCAAAAGCACATATAAAAGCAAGCGCTATTTTAAATTCATTGAAGAAACAAGCGATCATATTATTATTCCCCGTGGCTTTATAAGAAACCTTCTTGATTTTTGTAAGAACAAAAATATCGTTTATAAATTAGAAGATCAACGTAAACAACAACCTAACCAGCTTTATCGTTTTGAGGCAACATTGCGGGATTATCAGCAAATTGGTGTTTTCACAACAGAAAATAAGCATATAGGGGTAATAGTGGCACCTCCTGGTTCTGGTAAAACCTTAATAGGATTAAAAATAATTGCCAATAAACAGCAACCGGCGCTAATTGTAGTTCATAGAAAGCAGTTAATGGAACAGTGGGCAGAACGAATCACTACTTTTCTAGGCATTCCGGATCACGAGATTGGGAAAATCGGACAGGGAAAGTATAAGCCAGGAAAGCTAATAACATTGGCAACGATTCAAAGCCTTGCAAAAGCTATATCCAATGAATCTAATCAGGATCTTACCAGCTCATTCGGAACGATATTGATTGATGAATGTCACCATATTCCTGCCGAAACGTACCATGCTACCATCCAGCAATTCAAAAGCTATTACCAGTATGGACTTACTGCGACTCCTTTCCGTAAATACAGCGATGGTAAACTTATCTTCATCCATTTAGGTGAAGTTATTGCAGAAATCGACAGCCATCAGGTAACTAGCGCTCCTCAGGCAACAATAATTATTAGAGACACATCTCTAAATGTACCCTTTAACCAGAAAACTGACCGGTTTGAAACCTTGTCTAAAATCCTGGTACATGATTCAACAAGAAACAATCTGATCTTAAAAGATATAATCAAAGAGCTTAGTAGCGGGAAACGTATGGTGGTGCTAACTGAACGTAAAGAACATATTGATTCATTGTATCAATATCTGAAACAATCATATGAAGCAATTACATTAAGTGGAGAGGATAGTGCAACCAGTCGTGATACCAAATGGAAACTACTAAAATCCGGAAATTACCAGGTATTGATAACCACAGGACAGTTCTTTGGAGAAGGTTCCGATTTGAACAATGCTACGTGCCTCTTCCTTGTCTATCCATTCTCATTTGAAGGAAAGCTCATTCAATATATTGGCCGGGTACAACGATCAGAAATAGCTCCTGTCATTTATGACTACCGGGATATTAGAATTGATTACCTGAATAAACTATTTTTAAAACGAAATACCTATTACAGAAAGCTAATTAAACAGAGATCGTTGTTTGATGATCCAGTCGAAGAAATTACGCCAGTAACTACAAGTAACACACTTACTATAGAGAAAGAAGTTAAGGTACCTATGGATTCACTCGAATTCAAATACGGTGCTATTGGGTTCTCTTATATTTATAAGGAACCAGATGAGAAACTTGAATTTGAAATAGCGCATGAAGATATCAGACCAGAATTTGACGTATTGAAGCCTTATTTCATTAAAGTACTAAAAAGCAGAAACATTATGGCCTCCATATTTGCGGAACTGGAAAATGGAACGCTGGTATCACAATCCGCAGATTCAGCCGACATAAAGAGAATCAATAAAGAAATCATTGAGGGGGTGCGATTCAGATTTGTGACAAAAGTAATCCTCAATAAGTCTTCTTTACCTGAACGAAATGTATTGGATATAACTCAGCTACAAAACGGACACCCTCTTTATGAATCCGGGGAGGAATTGATTGCAGATATATTAAGGAATCCCCAATTTAAGCATCATCAACAACTTCGCTATTTGGCAGAAAAGCATGCCGGACATATATTGAAAATCCGCTTTGTTCTTCAACCATTCTCCTTTGTATTTCTGATAGAAGGAGAGGAAATGTACCACCTGATATTAGAAACTCTGGATACAGAGGAAGCCAGTTATATCTGGTATTTCGAAAAGCAGCGGTCGCTACTGCCAATGTATTTAAAAGACTTAGACAAGCAGCTGGATATTATCAGGCAACAAGGCAGACAAGCCTTCATCAACGCTGCTCCAGAAAATTTTAGCCGGATTGTTCATGACTATAGCAACGAACAGAAAGGCTTCATTACCTGGAAGTTTATGTTGGAAGAACGTCTGATTTAGTAACTTACAATTCATATCATTCACAAATCTCTGAAAATATGAGTAAAAGTGAAAAAAGGAGATACTTAAGGAATGCACCTATTCCTTTCCCTCTTGAAAATTATACAGCACAGCTGAAGATGATAATGGAAAAAAATCCTTCCAGCCCTGCTCATAGTTTCCTGGATGAACTTATTCAGCGTGACCGATCAATTGCTTATGAAATGATAGCCCGGTTTGTTCCAATGGAAACGACTGCTGAAATACTCACCTTTTTGAAGGCCTTTATTGCGGAAGAAAAAAAGGGGGACGATTATATTAGCGATGATGGTCAGGATGCAGTTGAGAAGATTGCGAGAAGCCTTCTGGAGAGAGGAAGAGAATCAATCAATGCAAAAAACTACCTTACCGCTGCGGAAACTGCCTTTGCTATTATTCTCGCGATTGAGCCCGAACTTTGTATGGTGTTAGATGAGGGTTGGACTTATCAAATGATTCTTATTGAATCCTTCGAATATTTAGATCAGATCGGCAAACTGCCGCTAAGTCCGGATGTATTTGATTTATTACTGCAACAGACTATTAAACACTTCAAAAGCATACGTGACGAAGATCGGTATGTCGATGATAAATGGAAAACATTAATGCTTACATTCAAAAATGGATGTACACATTAATCATGAATGCGTATAGAGATGCTGCTAAAAATATACAGATGCAAGGAGATAAAATCCAATCATTCAAAATTCATTCCAGTACTATCGTCGATTTTAATAGAATGCTGATCACAGGCTCTTGTTCTGATAGGGAGGGATTGGGAATTGCGGTTACGGAGCTACTATATGACCTATTGGCGGAATGGTCTGGGTATAACCAAACGTTACAACAGTGGACTCATGCCGAATGGAAGGATATGGGTATTATGCTGTTTATTCATGTGTATAATGAACCTGCATCCATTATGCTTCAAATTGGTATCAACTGGGAGGGAATCTATTTGCAAATGACCATTGAGGAGCAGGAGGCCTTTATGATTTCACTGCCGGATAATGTAAAAACATACCTTTTAGCATTGCCTCAATTAGGCAAATTTGAGATTAGTGACGATAATAATGATTTCCTTCTAATGTGGACATTTGAGAATTATTCTATAATCGATATCGTTACCAATGGCTGTACTGCTTTCTCACTGATGTATTCACTTTGCCTGGAACTTAACAAGTTTGAAAATAAATGACATGAGTAATAGATTTAAGAAAAGCGAAGAAAGGATTGAACAGATATTTAAAAATAGTTTTGAAGACACTTCCAGACGAATTGAAACACTTTTGTTTTACAAGTCATACCTGGAATCAAACTTGAAGTTTCCCCTTGACATTACTGGAATTGAAGATTTTGACTGGGAAGAGTTTTACTTATTAGGTCCAGGAGAAAAAGAGGAATACGAAATATTAAAGAAAACTCGCCCGTCTTATACTGGCATATTCAAAATGACAAGTTTTGATTCCTATTATGATGAAGACTATGGATTATTTGCAAAAGTGACAAGGATTTCTGATAAGAAACGGTTCAAGCTACCCCTGGCAGATATGAAGGCCCTAGATAAAAAATCGTTGGAATATCAGCTACTTGAAGACTATTCCATATGGGTCATTAATTATTAGAAGAATGTCTGATTTACGAAATTGAGGATACATTTACTATTACCACTGGTGTAATTTATTAATAATCAATATAATTTGGTTCGAAAACGCCCCGCTACCGGGCACGGAAAAAATGGCGAAACGCCGGGGGAATATCCTTCGCGATTTTTGTTTGTTCATTTTCAGAATCAGTTTGAAAAGAGAGCAATCATGTGATTATTCTTTCATCACTCTCTGAAATTCATCCCCAATGGTAATGGTTATAGGTAAGATGATTTTATGTTTTTCTTTCCGGTTGGTTGAAGCAATCACTTTTTTAAAATGCTTCATCAAAATATCTTGTTGCGCTTTTCGACGATAACATCAGTCATTAAAATAGAATATAATTCTTCTTTCATATTATTGTCGAATTAATGCAATAGTCAATATTATTGCATGATTAATGCAATATGCCATTAAATTGTACAAAAAAATGCAATAGAACCTTCTGCAGATATATGAATTATCGTTTTAAAACTTTCATTTACTTTATAAGACAACCCTTAAGAAATTGAATCAAAATCCAGAACAACTTGCTAGAGACAAGATTGACCTTGAACTATTTAGAAGTGGGTTGTAGTCCAGCATAAATCCCAGTTAAACTTAAGTGTAGGTATAGGTGTAGCAATCCGAAAATACCAGACTGATATTGGACCCGCAGATTAGGTGCTTTTCAATAATTGCAGCGCCATTTTTAATTACTTTATCAGCGTGAATTGCTAAACTTACGTTCGCCATAATGAATATTTAAACCTATTTTTTCATAGTATAAGTAATTTTATACCCCAAAAACACAGCTGGAAATACAGCCAAAATCAGTAGTAACCAAAACAAAATCGGGTGTATTACCGACAACCAAAGCCAGCCTACTACCAGGCTGATTAAACCGCCAACCATCTGGTTTTCCCTGATGCTGCCACCAATTCTTGTGGTGATCATACCACCTATAACACAACTCGCCAATACGCATAAAAGTTTGATCGCAAACTGAATTGTGCTTGTTTCGGTAAGATTGGGATTGGTAAAAATTTCCAAAGATGAAGGGAAGATAATCCCTTGCATCTTTGCTAAGATGGAACTTAACAACCCTATCGTTCCAAATCCGATCAGTACCGAAATAATTTTCCTAAAATTCATCGTTCACTTATTTTAAAATTCAATTGATCTTCCGTCAATACGATGGGAGCTGTCATTATTTTTTGCATGTCCACATCCGATGCGGCCCGGAAAGAAAGCACAAACCGGTTTAATTTTTCCTGGCTGTCAGGGATAAAAGAAGCCGCATTATTTTTAGCATTTCCCTGGAATTTGCGTATCAAAGGTTGCATCATTGTATTATAATTGCTACAGGCTGTTTTTAAATCATTTGGTTGCTCCTTGATAAAATGTGCCAATGCCTTTGCCCCGTAAATAGATAAAGAAGCCCCCATGCCCGATAGTGCCGTTGGGCAGTATCCCGCATCTCCCAACAAAACAACATTTCCGTTCACCAAATTGGGCGAATTTACCATGCCCATTTTATCGATGAACATTATTCCGTTTTCTACAAAACGATGCAATAGGTGTTGAATTTCATTGTTGTAACTGTTGAATGATGATGTCAACAGTTCATTTGCTTTGTGCTGGATGGAAGTTAAATTTCCGCTATCGTGGATGTAACACTGAATAGCTATTTCATCCTGTGCAATGGGATAGATAGACAACATTCTGTTCACATCGATATAAACATTGAATTTACCGACTTCGTAAGCATGCGGTCCTTTCAGACGTCCTCCCATATAGAGTACATTAAAATCCTCCAATACACTTTCAGGAAAATAACTTTGTCTGGTTGTAGATCGCAAGCCCTCCGAAACGATTAACAGGTCTGCTTCCAGTTCCTCGCCGTTCTGGAGCGTGATTTTGACTTCGTTGTCGCTTTGTGCTAATTTTCCAATGCCAGCCGAGAGGCGAATAGCTATACTATCTTTTAGATCATTATATAAAACGTGATGCAGGCCGCCTCTGGTGATCAATACAGAACGTTCAATATCCTGGTTCATTTTTTCGTAACTGATACCTTGTATGATTTCGTCATTCGATTCTCTGAAATTCACAAACTCTGAAGGTGATGATGCTTCGCGAAGTTGATCCGTCAGGCCCAGTTCGTCCATAATGGAGATCCCAAAACTTTTAAGTGAGATCAGAAATCCCGATTTACTGAAGGACGATGCTCTTTCCAAAACGGTCACATGATGTCCTTGTTGAGTCAGAAATTTTGCGACAGTTAGTCCGGCTATCCCACCTCCTGAAATGATGATCTTTTGTTTCATTGTTTTTATCTTTTTGTGTACCAGTACAAATTTATCGCTAGATTTATAGATAAAATAGCTCCTTTTAAATAAAAAATAGTCCAAAAAAATATGAGCAGTAAAAAACAAGAGATGCTGCGAATTGCAGAAAAACTAGGCGTCTCCATAGATGCTGTTGAAGGAGAAATCAAACATTTGCGCTTAAATCAATTAAAAATTGTGGACCTGTTACCCGAGATGCTGATTATGGTTCGTTCTTTAATTTCCAGCGAGACATTTTCGTATAGAAGAAACCAGATTGGCGTGATGAATAAAGGAGTGCTCATTTCATTTCAAAATATTTTAGATAAAACAGAAAAAGGAGAAACTTTTGCAGCAAGGAATATGAATAACCGGCCACATGTACGGATTACACCATCGCATGTAGAAAGTGAAATATTATTTCCGAAAGGTATGCACGTACAGCAGATCACTATTTTAGTCGAACTGGAATATCTGAAACGCTTTGTCGGAATCGACCGGAATAAACTGTATTATCTTTTTAATACCGATAAAACTTTCTGGATAGAAGAATTCATGTCTCCTGAAATGGTTATTTTAGTCAGTCAACTTGCTAACCTTTCATTAGAGAATGTTTTATCGGAAGCCTTTTATCGATTAAAAGCGCTTGAACTGATGTATATGCTTTTCAGCAATTTATTAAACAGAGAAAATACGGAACATGCTAATCTCAGTAAAGCTGAAATCAATGCCGTTTATTTGGTGCGAAATGCCATAGCATATTCATTGGATAAGTCTCCTTCAAAAGATGAGCTGGTAAAACTAAGCGGTATGACCGAACTGAAGCTCCGAAAAATATTCACCCAGGTTTTTGGTAGAGGAATTTATGAATATTACAATCATTTGAGAATGCAGGAAGCGGCGAAACTTTTAAAGCAGTATAACCTTTCTGTTTCCGAAGTTGGCTACAAATTAGGATTTAGTAATTTAAGTTATTTTGGAAGATTATTTGAAAAACACTTTGGCTTGAAACCCAAAAAATGGCAGAATGAATATGAAACGAAGTATAAGTAATTCTCAACAAATAATTAAAGTCTATGGACAATCACAAATAATACTTTAAAACTTCGGGGGAATTTGCGCCGCCAGGATTAAAGCATTTCTTTAAACAACATTTCCCACCTCTTCTGATGCCCCTGCATTGTGCTGCAAAATGACCCTGCGTAGCCGCTCTTCATGTTCGTCGCCCCAAAGACCAATGGATTGAATCAAGGGAATGAGTGTTTTGCCAAATTCCGTAAGACTGTATTCTACCTTTGGAGGTAAAACCGGAAAGATCTTTTTAGTCACCAATTCATGATCTTCAAGTTCCTTCAGTTGCACATTCAACACCCGTCTGCTTACATCCGGAATTTTCCGCTGCAATTCACCTGGCCGTAAGTTGCCCATATGGATGAACCAAAGAATACGGATCTTCCATTTTCCATACAATACTTCACCAACCAGGTCAAGTCCACAATTGAGCGTCGGAGTAGTCTTTTTAATGTACATAACTACAAATATACAACACACCCGATGAACGGTCAATACGGATAAATTTTTCCGTATCTGATTCGTAAGCCCGTAATTGTTTGCATCCCGCATACTATCGAGATTTGTACTACAAACAAAAACACATGGAACAGCAATTCAACTACAGCAACGAATTATCCGGTAAAATAGCCTTAGTAACAGGTGGAACCAGGGGTGCCGGTAGAGCCATCGCAGAACGCTTAAAGGCCGCTGGTCCAACAGTAGTCATTACCGCGAGGAACAAACCCGAACAGTCAGATGCTAACCTTTATTTTGTTCCTGCTGACCTGAGCAAGGCAGAAGAGGTGCAAAAAGTAATCAGCGAAGTGCTGTCAACCTATGGCAGGCTGGATATCCTGGTAAACAATCTTGGTGGTTCATCAACACCCGCCGGTGGTTTTTCAGCATTGAATGATGAGGATTGGATATCAACCCTACAAGCAAATTTACTTGCTCCTGTCAGGCTTGACAGGGGATTTTTACCGCAAATGATTGATCGGAAAAATGGTGTAATTATTCACATCGCTTCCATCCAGGGCAAATTGCCGTTATACGATTCTACCTTGCCATACGCCGCTTCAAAGGCAGGATTAATCAATTACAGTAAAAGCTTATCAAATGAAGTGACGCCTAAAGGTGTGCGTGTGCTTACTGTTTCGCCGGGATGGATAAATACAACAGCATCTATAGACTGGTTGGGCGAGATTGCAAGAAATGCAAATAGTACTGTAGAAGAAGCGCAGCAAAGTGTCATGGATGCATTGGGTGGAATACCTTATGGCAGGCCCGCCGAACCGGAAGAAGTCGCAGAATTGGTTGGCTTTTTAGTTTCACCAAGAGCTAAATACTTAACAGGAACAAATTTCGTCATTGACGGAGGAACAATACCAACAATCTAAAAACTTAAAATTCATCATCATGGAATTACCAAAAGTAGTAGGACGTTTTATAGAGACACAAAACAATTATGATAGCAAGGCTTATACCGACTGCTTCACTGTAACGGCCGTTGTGCATGACGAAGGCAGGATTCATAATGGTAAGGAAGAAATTCGCCAATGGATCGAACATTCAAATGAGACTTATCAATCTTCAATGGAGCCTCTAAATTATGAGCAGTCCGGATCAAACGGAGTGCTGACAGCAAAAGTGTCCGGCACTTTCCCAGGAAGTCCAATAGTATTAAAGTTCCATTTGGAATTTAGGAACGAATTCATAGAATCTTTAAAGGTCACCGGGTAAATTGAGATATCATCAGGTTGCGCTTATTAGGATTATGGAAACCGCCAGTTAATACGGCGGTTTTCTAATTACTTGAATTACGAAAACTCATTTTGAGGGTATTTATGGATAATTTTATGGGTATGATAAATTCCTCTTCATTGACCATATCTCCTGAAATAGCTGAATAGATGAGTTCAAAAGAGCATGGCGAGCTGTAGGACAACTTGCAACTTCCTGAATTATCCCTTCCATGTGTACGATAATTGTAAAAGCCGATCTCTTGATAATGGCGTTGTGTAACTAAGACGTAATCGGATATTACTATTGATCGTATTGTTCCTGGTTAATCGATCATAACTACCTATAGAATCCAGGAGCAACAAATGATCCTGGGTTTGAAAGGTATTATTACCCGTGCTTGAATTACGTTCAACTGAGAAATCAGTACTGAATGTGCGGCCTCGTTTTTTGAAACGTTTTCTATAAAGCCCCTGAATGTTGATATTAGGTGCGGACTGTCTGCTGGTATTGAATGCCTGTCCTGAAATAGAAGTGTCTTTATTTTTATTGAGAGACTCGTATTGATTGTTTTGGATATTGTCGGTTTTACTAAAAGACAATTCAGGCAAAATAAGGATAGATTGTGATTCATCTATTTTATAATTCAGTCGTGAATGGAGTGAATGATTAACGCTGTGGCTGCTGGTATTATTCTGTTGGTTATAATACCAGGTGGTGTCAGGAAAAAAGGTCTGCCTGAAATTTGTAATATTATTTTGAGAATGGTTATCCACAGCATCATAACTTACATCCAGTCTTATTTTCTTTTTGTCCTCCATGTTATAATTGATCGCCCCGGACCAGCTATTCGCCATCCCATTCCCAGGTTGGTTGCCGGCATGGGTATTTCCCGGGTTGAAATTACGGTCGTTTAAGTTATTGCCATTGGCAACAGCAGATAGGCGATCCTGTTCATTAAAGCTGTTAACATTGCCACTAATGGCGTAGCGGTCATCCGTACCGTAACCTGCAGAGGTGGTAGCGGTAGTACCACGACGACGGTTCTTTTTAAGCGTGATATTGATGATCTTTTCGTGGCTGCCATCATCAAAACCGGTAAACTGTGCCAGCTCAGACTTACCATCGATCAATTGAATTTTATCAATGATTTCAGCGGGTAAGTTTTGGGTAGTGAGGAAGGTATTATTACCAAAAAAAGGTTTTCCATCTACGAGGATCCTCTTCACAGTTTCTCCCTGAGCGGTAATTTTACCATTCGCATCTATAGAAACACCGGGAACATGCTTTAGCAGCTCTTCAACGACGGCGTTAGGCCTTGTTTTTACTGAATTAGCATTAAATTCTAATGTGTCTTTTTTAATGGTAATGGGCGGGATGGATTGTTTGATCTCGAAAGTATTGAGTGTGATGGTTTTATTCTTAATGAAGATTTTACCTGCATTGATAGCAGATTGCGATATCTGGATAGGGGCATGATAAGCCTGGTACCCTGTAATGGATACATATAGCTGATAATTCCCCGAAGGAATATTCATAAAATTGAATACCCCCTGCTGATCGGAAAATGAAGTTGCGACCGCCTTATTGTCTTTTAAGATATATACAGTAGCATCCTGCACTGGTTTCCCAGTGGTAGAATCAGCTACTATACCATTCAAGGTTTGTTTTTGGGCTAGGGACAATAAGGGAGAAAGTAGCAAACATAAAATTAGCTGAAAGATCCTTTTGGGGATTTTCATAATAATTGAGACCTGTTTATTTCGTGGTTAATTGCAGTGAGGGGAGAGCTGTAACATAAAAGGATGATATTTTTTAATAGTTAGGAGATCGTTACATTTGATACTCAAACAATTAAAACTAAATTTCATGCCCTCAAAAACTGTATTTATAGACCAGGACGATAACGAGATGGAATGGTATATAACTGGTACCGGATTGTTGCATATGGAAGTCAGTTCGGAGATTGATATTCCAGGTCATGCGTATATGACGATGGATAAAATGGATGTTCAGAAATTGATAAAGATGTTGACGGCCATAGAGAAGGAGATGAAGGATTGAGATGGTTATTAAAAAAGGAAACAGCAACAGATGATGTTGCTGTTCCTTTTTTACGTTGAGCATCTAAGTGAGGGTACTGATATACTAAGGGTACTATAATAATTCGTTTGGGGTTATTTTGTTATTGTGATACAAATGTAATAGGGAATATTGATTGTTTTAATTATTTAACTGTAGGTTAACGAGGTGAGAGAAGTGGGGATAGTAGGGAAAATAGAAAAGTTGATATTGATAATTTTATTTTGATAATGGGAGTTTATTTATTGGTTGTGGTATCCAAGTAGGGCTTGAGTTGCAAGATTTTTTAATTCTGTTAGCCCTTATTGTATCTGGGGGTATTTCTTGACACTAGTTTAACAGATTGAATCAATCAGCACAGTTGCATTTCTCATTTCCGAAATAAACCATAAAGATCAGGAGGCCCATGCTACTCATAAATTCATCGTTTATTCAGGAAAAGAACGTTATCCTGCAGCTCACGATGTCATTGTAATGCCTTCAGTAGATATGATGAATGAATTGAAAAATTCATGAACCCCTCGCTAAAGGGTCAATTGCCGATTCCCTTGCTTTAAATAACTTAAAGCCTTAAACAAACCTCCTCCTAAAAAACGCCTCCACATACACCTGGAAATACGGCTGGAGAAAGCAGGGAAAGTGGCAAAAGGGAATTTTGGCAGGAAGTCGTATATGGAACAAAGAGCGAGGTTAATGCATGAAATGGAAACGTTTGGAAATAAGGGGATTATTTAAATTTTGTTCCTCTTGGAAACTGGGTCTTAAGGAGAGAAAGGATGCGGGAGATCAGTGCTGTGTTTTTATAGAAGGAGAGCGTGTACATAATACACGCTCTTTAACCCGGATTACACTTTCAACATCACCTTAAAATCCTGATCATCCAGGAGATCGTAATGCAGGGCTATATTTTTCTTCGCTGCTTTCTTTAATACTGCCTGGTAAAATAGATCGGACTCTTGCAACGTTAATAATATGGTTGGTTTGATCATTTCCCGAACCTTATCCTCTTCTTTGATAATATTCAAATTCAGAAGAAGGATCACTAATGAACATTGTTGCCGCACTGGTAAATTGTTAAATGCCCAATTAATCCATTTTATTTTATCTGCACGTTTGTAAATATTTTTTTCTTCTCTGCACAGGTATTTCAACGTACGATACCAGGATGATAAATCTCTTTCCAGTAGAATTGGAATCGTGGCAGATAAAGTTTGATAAGATGCGGAAGAGACAGGTAAGGTATAGAGACCCCGAATTAAACATCTGGTAAAGTGCAATTCAAAATCGGAATTGATCCTGATAAGAGCTGCCAGATGATCTGCCAGCACCTGGTTTTGTTCCTTGTTTTTTCCAAATTGAAATAGAATTGAAATACAATCCTTTCTTATCCTATAATTTCTGCCATATTTGATATACTTGACCAACATGGGCACCAGTACTTCAAAGATGCCTTCCTGCGTGACGTATGCCCGTAACTTTTCTGTCAATAATTCAGGCATTTTACTCTCTTTAAATATGAGTAGGATGTCACTAATCATTTCTTTCCGGTATTCGGGAACTCTGAGCAGCAACATGGTATATTTGATTTTTTCTTGATCAAGAGGTAAGCCACGGTAAACGTTTAGTACTGCAGTTGGTAAAACATTCAAATAAAAATCTGTACCGTTCTTTATCCCTTCTGAATGATCATCCTTTAGCAAATAATCTGTCAATACATCCGAAAATGTCTTACTGTGTGATGCTACGATCATGGTGATCATCACTTTAATGATGGAAGCTTGAGCGGGTGTATCCTTGTTCCATGGATTAAATGAGTGATTATACCTGCTGTCATATTGATAGATGATGATACCTGCTATAATATTAATCACCGAAATTTTATTCTGGTCCTTGCAATCGTATAGCCAATCCATTATTCGTGGCATGGTTGTATCCGGTTCTGCAAGGAGGTATCTCTCCAGGATTTGTTTGGTAGCGATTAAAGTACCTAGTTGCAGGAAATAGTCATTTTTCTCATAGTAATTAGGATGGAGAAACAACATAATATTAGATGAAGGCAATTCTTCATTAGATAAAGCCTTTTTTAATAGTTTAAATTGATTGGAAGTGGATAAATGGGAATTGTAGACCATTAGCCCGGTAATATCGGTGGAACCGAATGTTTGTTGATGCTGGATGATGAAAGATTCAATGATTGAATAGTATTGATCAGGTAGAGATAAATGTCTCACCGTATTTTCGAATATTTTGGTGGCTCGGGATTGATGGCTGTCTTTTTTCAAAATAAATGTGAGCAGGTTTTGCAGGGGAACTGCCATGTTCTGTCCTAAGAAAGATTTTTTGGCCAGCAGCCAGGGGAGGCCTTTTCGTTGTGTGGAATTACTAATGGGTATTAGTTGTTCCCAGTCAATGTCTTCATCCGGGTGGAATGTTTCACCGATGAGGAAATCGGCCAGCCAGTTATGAGCAATTCTGACGCCATTCACCGATTCAATGAAGAGGTTCTCCTGGATGAGAATGGAGGTTAATTGTGGATGATCTTTGAGGATGTCCTGGTAGGTGTCATTAGTGAGCCAGTAATCATTGCTTGTTGCGAAGTGTTTTGCAAATTCAATAAATAATGAATGGACGACCTGTGAGGGTACATTGATAAGTGCTGCGAGAGCCGTACACTTTCTTGCCAGGTAGGTGGCGAACAAAGGATAATCATCTAGTGGTGCCGATCGTTCCTGGCCACCAATCTCAAAAAGGAGTCGCAGTAATAGTGGACGATTGAGCCTGGAGATCTTACTGAATTTTGTGGGTAGATTATAATTGTTGGCGGCTTTACTTATTCTCCCACAGGTGAAGCCGTCCAGGCGGCCACTATTTTGAAAGGTAGGTAATGCTGTGCTTGTTATAATTAATTTTAGGCCCATGCCTTTTGCCCAGCGGATAGATCTTGTAAACCATTCATCGAATGTTTTAGAAGAGATGCGGGGCATTTTATTTAACCCGTCGATAATGATCAGGCATCTTTTCGGATGTTGATATATCAGGTTCATTAGATCATCGGCAGTGATATTATCGTGGGGATACTCGGCGAGTGTTTTAGCTAAAACGTTTTTTATTTTTCCTGGTAAGCTTGCTGGTAGTGGTTCAAAATCATGAGCAGAGATAAATATTGTAAAGAAAAACCGTGCATAGTAAGGAAACTCACAAAGCAGGCAGTTTGTTTTGCCGCTGCCGCTTTCTCCGACGAGGGATATAATCGAATTATTATCTTCTATGAATTCTTTGAGTTTAATTCCGTACCTGGGTTCAGGGGTGTAATTATATGGTAGCAAGAATTTTTGTTCGAGCTGCTGGCGGAAAGCACGTTGTAGTTGTGCATTGCATACGGTTTTTAATTCGCTGAATTCAGGATTGAATTTTCCAGGACAGTATTTATCTGAGAGATATTGAAAGAATAGTTCCAGGTTGGCAGATTTTTTAGCTAGCCGGAAAATGGCCAGGTTAGGTAAGTTGCGATAGTTGGCAACGGATAAAAAACCGACGGCCATGGTTGTGCCGGTATATGTGATGGGTAGGCCGTGAGATGATGGTGGATGAGTGGGGGTAGTGACGTTATGGTATAGAATGTCTTCGAATTCAAAGCTTGAATTGTTCACCTTGATAACAGTCATTTCCTGGTCTACCACTTTGGGTTGAGGTAGTTGTAAGAAGGTTGGAGACTGCATTGGAATTTGAAGAACAGCAATATCAGAGTACTGCACGCCCCATAGGGTATGGTATTCATCTATTGTGGCTATATGTTCATTTCCATCGTGGTCTCTGATGCGAATGCTGGTAAGTGCAGCGATAATATGATAACAGGTAAGGGCAGTTCCATGCGGGTCGACGAAGAAACCGTAACCAATGATTTCATTTTCGGCGTTGAGGATGGAAAAAACGGATTTTTCAACGTGGGCAACGTTTGGGTTCGACATAGGTTGTGGGTTAGTGGGTTTAGGGATCGGGTTATTTCGAGTATTAAATGGCGTATGAATTCAAATTAAGATTTTTTATTGAATAATGGAAATTTTGGTTGAATGATGGTGGCGATGTCTTTTTACATAGGGATTTGGTTCTATGTAGCGGGAAAATCGCCTGTGGTTTTATTTGTGAGATGAATAGGAAATTGGGGGTATAGGGGTGGGTTTTCAGGGAGGGGGAAACTTTAGAGAGGGGGTTTTGGGGTTATTAGTTTGGGGTATGGATGAATGTATGTTCAGGGCTTGTAGATTCGGGGTAATGGATGAATATTTCTTAGATTTTTGGGGCTCAAATTTTTCGATTTCGCATTCTTTTATTTTTTCAGGGCTTAACTTTTTGCCTTTATAATTGATTTTCAGATCTATTACTTTCATAAGGCTGTTAGACCAATGGTAAGGGCAAGCGAAGGTTAGTGCCTGCCCTTTACCCTGGCACTAGAAAAGTTGAAAGTACTAGTGGGGTTAATGTTTTTTGGGGTCTCTAAAGAAATGGTTGAAAGGTTCCGCAAAAATAATCCGGTTTTTATCGGGTGACAACTGCGAAATTCCGCAGTTTGGGAAGGAAATGCTTAAATTAGAGGAATTAAAAATTTGTCATGTCCAATCCCGGGGAGTTTTCCAGATCTATGATCACAGCTTTGCCTGCAGATTTGAACAGCGAACAGGCGATAAGTTTAAGACGTACTATTCAAAGGTTTCCTGAGGAAGCAATATATGTGTATTCCTTTAAGGAGAACAGGATGGTCTATGCCGATGGTTGGGAGGAAGTGTTGGGATATGATGATAGTGAGATCAATATGCTCAGTATTGTGGATATCACGACGCCGGAGTATAAGCCGTTTTCGTTTGAGTTGAATGATAAGGCCTTGATGTTTATAATGAGTCGGACAGAGGAGTTAGAGAAATATAGTTTTACGATAGAGTTAAAGAAACTGCATAAGAATGGGGTTGCGGTGCCATTGATTGTGCGGGTGGGTGTGTTTAGGTCCGAGAATGGACGGGTGACGGAGATAATCGGGAGGAACCAGGTGAGTCATCGGTTGAGGTTGGGGAAGGTGATGCAGTATGCGGCGTATGGACCTGAGAAGGCGGAGTTTGAGGAGGAGTTGAATAAGAACTTGTTTCATTATTATGCGATATCGCAGAAGGAGAAAGAAGCGCTGGCGATGTTAGCGCAAGGAAGGTCATTTAAGGAGATTGCACATGAGTTGAATGTGACGCAGTCGGCGATAGAGAAGCGGATAATTCCTTTGTATAAGCGATTTGAGGTGAAGAGTTTAACGCATTTGGTGACGTTTGCGTATGAGAATCATATATTGCCCTGAGGTGCTTGTTGTGTTTTTGAATGAAAGTTTTGATTTTTGAATTTAGATTTTGATGGGGGAAATGCTATTCCCCCTTATCCGGTTACATCTTGCCCTGCGGTAAATAAATAGCAGAGATACTTTCTTGTGTTACCCCGATATTATGCAACATCTGTTGCCATTCAGAATAGGTGGTATCATCTCCCAGAATCCAGATTACATTTTTACTTTTTAATGCATGGCGGTTTGCTTCACTGTCCATGTACCCCATAAATTGATCAGCACTTACAATGTCTTTAGGAATTGGTTGTCCTGGATTGATATCATCAATGACCAGCAAGGAGGTTGTGCGCCATGTCCAGAGGTTGGGATCTTCTTGTTGGATGTCTTCATCTGAGAGTGCGAAAAGGCTGAATAGTTTCATGGCGGTGGTATATAAACATGCTTTGTGTTTAATAGCAGATTCGGTAGCGATGCCGATGCCGAGGGCTGTTTTTCCGCTGCCTTTGCCGCCGAAGATGAAGAGGTGTTTGCCGGTAATTGTATCAGGGTGTACGCTGGCATTCAGGAAGGAATAGACCTTTTCCTTGTCAGCGTCTTTGATAGAGAGGTTCCATTGACTGAGGCGGAACTGGGTGGGTAGGCATGCCTGCTGGAGGTACATCTTGGTGGGGTACCAGTAGCAGATGGGGTAGATAAGGATGAAGGCGATGATGGTGATGTTCAGTAATGTATGCTGACCTAATAGCAGACTGGCGGCGAAGGCGCCGAGCCAGAAAAAGCAGAGGTCTGTGAAGGTGTCAAAGGCGATGTTTCCCCAGGTAGGTGGGAAGGTGTATTTTTTATGGGAGGGTACGTATACTGTTTTGGATTCGGTGTGTTTTTTTAGCAGTAGTGGGCCTAAGAAGTTGTAAGATTCGAAGAGAGTCCAGGCGATGGCTACGATCCAGGGGGCGTGTTGATGGTGGATGAGGAGGGTAGGGATGAAGCCGAGGGAGAAATGCCCGAATTGATTGGCGAGCCAGGTGTAGGTGAGGGTGACGCCGCGGTAGGAGTCTTTGCCTATGAGATCAGCTTTGAGTTGTTTGAATACGTTGATAATGGAAATGTGGTGCATAATGGGTAGGGAGTTAGAGAGCAATTTTCGGTTTGCTAGTTAGTGAATATTGGGGGAAAATATGTTAACGGGTGGTTAATGGAGGTGTTAATGATCGTGGGGCGATCATTTTGAGCCTGTTAACTAGTTAATAACGAATGGGTTTGGGGCAGGAGGGGTAGATTTGGATTTTATATACTTGGGAATATTAAGTTGCAACTGGGCGGGCTTGTTGAGGCCTGCCTTTTTTAAACATTTTCGCCTCCTTCATTACAAGTGTTACTCTCGCCAGATTATGATTTTCGTGAGATTTAATAAAAATGCAGCTGGCAAGGCAACCTGCTGCATAGAACAATTCAGCTATGATTTAACTACATAGGATGCGTAATTTTATATTCTGCATAAATTATTTTCAGTTTTGAAGAATCGATTAATTCGTTCATATTTTTAATTAAGTCCGCTATATTTTCCATATATACGGTAGAAATGTATACAGATTTCTTTTTTGCTCCGATAGAAATCGCTATAATTTTTTGATCTCCATCTTGAGCGGATTGATTAACATATTCAGATTTTAAAGTGTCAATATTAAATGAGGATATATAGTTGCAAAATTTATTCTTTTGATTCTTATCTAATATCTTTTCGAATAAAACTGAGTTTTTCCCATTTCTAAGCTTATCATTAAATGATATTCTTAATGTGTCGTTATGGATATGATAAGATTGATTATATGCCAATGACTCATTAATGTCCAATAAATCAACTGTATATGAGTTAATGCAGTTCCTTGGTGGCTGATGGCATGAAAGAAAAAATAGTAAGCCCATTAATTCAATATTCTTCATTGTTTTACGTTGGGTTATTTTTACTTGGGTAAAATTCTATCTGGTATGTTGTTAATTAATTAAAATTGTTCCAGGTGTAATGTATCTATTATTCCAGGGAAATTCTGGAGGATCTGCAGCATGTTCCCCAGGAATATGTGTGAAATGGTTTAAGTGTATATAGCCAGTCTGAAGGATTGTTAATAATTAATCCCAATCTCATTCTTTATAATAATTTTCGATTTTATAAGTTCCCCCATCTTGAATACCCACTATTTTACGATATAGCAAACAGGTTCAGTATCATTGTCCAATTTTCATGGCAGCGCCTACCCCTATTTTCCGCTTCCCGCAAATTAAATTCCCGATCCGTCTCGGTCATCCCCTCTATATTCTCCAATTTTGCTATCATGGTTAAGTATAACCATTTCTATATCAACTGATAAGGGCGAAGCAACATGAATAAAAGAAATCAGCCAACAGGAAAAAAGGGGAAATCCTGGCGGGCAAAACTCAATGCCTGGTTACATTTATGGCTTGGATTAGCATCCGGAATTGTTGTATTTATCGTAAGCGTGACAGGTTGTCTATTCTCTTTTCAGAAGGAAATTTCTGAAATGGTGCATCATGACATCATGTTTGTACAACCTCAGCAGAAAGCCAGCCTGCCTATCAGTACTTTGTTGGACAATGCACAACGCGCCCTGGGTCCAGAGAAGAAAATCAATTACATCACCACTTTCACTGACAAGGACCGTGCATGGGAGTTTATGACTTACCAGGCCGGCGACCCCAAAGCCATCACTTACTTTGGAAGTGTAAAATATTATGAAGCTGTTTTCCTGAATCCATATACCGGCCAGGTTACCGGACATCATGATTTTAAGTATGATTTTTTTGCTATTGTGAAAATGATCCACTGGAGTTTATTGCTGAATGGTGATATTGGCCAGCAGATCGTGGGATGGAGTGTGTTTGTATTTGTAATCTTGTTGATTACAGGCCTGATCCTCTGGTGGCCTAAGAAATGGACGAAGGCCACGAAAGAGCAGAGTTTTAAGATAAAATGGACCGCGAGTTTTAAACGGGTAAACTATGACCTGCACAATGTATTGGGTTTTTATGCCATGGCGGTAGCATTGGTGTTGGCCCTGACAGGAATGGTATGGTCATTTAAATGGTTCCAGAATACGGTGTATGTGGTGGCTTCCAGGAGTATTACGCCACCGGCACATAAAAATGGGGCATCTGATACAACTCTGGCAGGTACGCCGCAGAAGGGATTGGATATTGCTTTTGAAAGTGTTAAAAGAGATAATCCGGCTGCAAGGAGGATTGGATTAAGTACACCGGATACAGCAAAAGCAGCCGTGATATACATGTCAGCTTATTGGGGCAATGAGGTGTATTATGACAGGGATGATTTTCAGTTTGATAAATATACCGGGAAGATGCTGGCAAAAGTGACGAAAAAGGATAGGAATGCCGGGGAGAAACTGATCGGGATGAATTATGACATACATGTGGGATCTATAGGTGGGATCATTGGAAAAATTATTGCTTTTATTGTGAGTTTGATTTGCGCGAGTTTGCCGGTGACCGGTTTCATAGTATGGTGGGGAAAAGGGAAGAAGAAGGAGAAGAAAAAGGTGCCGAAGGCGGAGAAGGTGGAGCCTGCGGCCGTGTAGGCGGAGTGTCAGCACATAATTATCATACATCACTATTATAAAGGGTCCTGTCCGCAATAGGGCCCTTTTCTATTAAAAGTGCCTTATCTTAGTCCGCAAAAGCAAATCAAAACGTTTAGCTGCATGAAATACTTTTATCGTATCATTCCCCTAATAGGCCTCTTTGCCTGTCATGGATCTGAGCAGAAGCAGACTGCTGCAGATTCCATAGCCATTAAAAGCATTGACTCAGCAAGTATAGCCCGCGACATCACCGTATTATCCTCCGATGTATTCCAGGGCCGCAAACCCTTTACCATCGGTGAAGATAAGACGATTCAATACCTGGAACAGCGATTTAGGGAAATCGGTTTGCAACCAGGAAACGGAGATAGTTATTTCCAGGAAGTGCCGATGGTGGAACTCATTTCCAAGCCCAATGGTCCTATGGTGATCAAAGGTAAAAACGGGAGTGTGAGCCTGCCTTATCTCGATCAATATGTAATAGCCACCCGCAGGGTGAAAGAGAAAGTAAATGTGGATAACTCGGAACTGGTGTTTGCCGGTTTCGGGATCGACGCACCTGAATATAAATGGAATGACTACGAAGGCCTGGATGTAAAAGGTAAGACGGTGGTGGTAATGGTGAATGATCCTGGTTTTTATGACAGCACTTTATTCAAAGGCAGGACCATGACTTATTATGGTCGCTGGACCTATAAATTTGAGGAAGCTGCCCGTAAAGGAGCCACCGGCGTAATCATCATTCATGATATTCTGCCTGCCAGTTATAACTGGGGGGTGGTGAGAAGCGGTTGGTCTAAACCAAGACTCGATCTGCAGACGGCTGATGATAATATGTCAAGAGCCGCGATGGAGGGATGGATCACCCTTGAGTCAGCAAAGAAGATCTTTGAACTGGCAGGGGTACCATTTGATGTGACGGAGAAGGCCAAGCATCCTGGATTTAAAGCCGTGCCATTAGGAGTGACCACCAGTATGGAGATTACGAATAAGATCAGGAAGTCAACTTCTCACAATGTGATTGCACAGTTGCCAGGTACTGACAGAAAAAATGAATACATTATTTACTCTGCACACTGGGATCATTTGGGCGTAGGTGAGGTGATCAGGGGTGATTCTATTTATAACGGAGCGGCTGATAATGCCAGCGGTACGGCGGCGTTGTTAAGTCTGGCGAAGGCCTTCAGGAATCTGCCACAGCAACCGAAGCGGTCCGTTCTTTTCATCGCATTGACAGGGGAAGAGCAGGGATTGCTGGGTTCTGAGTATTATGCAACGCATCCTTTGTTTCCTGTGAAGACTACTGTGGCGGATATTAATATGGACGTGATGAATACTTTTGGTCGTACTACGGATATTACGATTATTGGGAAAGGGCAATCTGAACTGGATGATTATGCGGAGAAGGCGGCGAAGAAGCAGGGCAGGACGATTATTCCTGAGTCAAATCCTTCTGGTGGATGGTTTTTCCGCTCAGATCATTTCAATTTTGCAAAGGTGGGGATTCCTTCATTGTATCCCGGGGCAGGGGAGCATTCATTGTTGCATGATTCAATGTGGGTGCAGAATCACAGAGCGTCTTATGGGAAGGATCGGTATCATTCACCGTTTGATCAGTTTGATGATACCTGGGAATTGTCAGGTATGGTGGAGGATGTCAGGTTTTTGTTTGATGTAGGGAAGACGCTGGCGAATGAGGAGCGGTTTCCGGAATGGCGTAAGACTTCCGAGTTTAGGAGTAAACGATAGGTCGGGGGAATAGGTGATTTTTGGAAGATAATGTTTAGGACTAAATGGCAATCCTTAAGCGGGAAAGAGACTGTTTAATACCAAAAGAGCTGTTTAAAAATAAAAGATAATATCTTGCAGCCGGCTTTCACGAAAGCCGGCTGTATTAATTTTAACACTTACTTACTATCTTAATTTTGATCATATGGAAAGAACGATCGCTTATTATTTAAAAGGAACTGAGGATTTTGAAAGTGAATACCTGGTAGAACTGAGTGTCGCCGAGATCAGTAAGATCTGGGAAGCAGAAGAAGGAGATGCGGAATACCTGAATATTTACCCGGTAGGTGAAGCGCAGAAAGCTGCGGTGGAGAAATTGCTGGGAGAAAAGCTGGATCTGAATAAATATGATTATTACCTGGAGACACATCAGGAGGGCTAATCCCTTCTTTATATTACCTAACTGGCCTGATAGCAATATGGGATGAAAAATTCCATATTATGAAAACAGAGGTATCGATTGCAGGAAAGGGTTTGGAAGAGTTATATCGTTTCCTTGAAGATAAGGGAATGGAGTTAGATGTGAAGTATCACTTTAATCATTGGTTCTTATCTGCTGAAATATCGGCTGTTAAGTTGTTTGGAGAGAGGAAGGAGATCATGGCGGTTTTGCTGGATTATTATGAGCTACAGAAGGGGAAGGATGTGGAGGTGACGATTAATAATGAGGTCCTGTTTAAATGTGACCCCCTATGAAATAGCTATTGCATTGTGTATATTTGCTATATATAATAGTACCTATGGAGCAATCAACTATTTTCGAGGAATCTTTCGGAACGGAACTGCTAACGCGCCGACGTAGTCTGCTACCGCTTTTTCTTAAAGTTTATATCTGGATCGGGATTGTCCTTTCCTGCCTATTGTTTATCCTGCTCCTGATTACCTTAGGAACTTTCGCATTCCTGATCGGCAGCAATAACTATAATACCCTCGGTTATTTAAGCCTGGCTGGTACGACGGGTTTGGCCTTTATATTTTCAGGTGTTATATTTTCGAATGTAGCTACCCTTTGGTTTGAGTTGAAATGGGCCATCCGGTTTAATTGGGTGATGGGTGCGATATGGGCCTTGCTGTTATTGCTGGGGTTTTTTAGGAGAACCGCGGGTATGGGAGAATTTTTGCTGGTATGTTTGACCATTCCTTATTGGGTGATGATTTATAAAATCCAGTACCAGTGGGAAAATGAAGCGGTGTCCATGAGGGAAATGAATAAGAAAAGATCTTAAGAATTATAAATAACGATACATCACCACAATACCTAAACGAAATACCTGTTCCTATACCAATACCATGAATGCACAATTTATCTACCTGCTCGTATTTATCTTAGGAGTTGTAATGGCCATCTGGATGCAAAAACGTTTCTGTATCCTCTGCGATGCCAGCAATATAGACCCTAAGCCCTTTAGTTATGCCAGATTACAATTACTCTGGTGGACCTTTATCATCCTCGTTTCTTTTATCAGCATACTAGCCGCCACCGGCAAGATGCCTACTTTCGATACTTCTACCTTATTACTCCTGGGTATCGGTGCGCTGACGACTGCTTCTGCCCGCATTGTAGACGTGGCTGATGATAACAAATACAAAGAAGCCGTAACCGATGCTAATGAAGAGGACGTAAATGCGCTGCAGAAGAATTCCAAAGACATGAAGAGCGAAGGTTTTTGGCTGGATATTCTGTCTGACAAGACAGGGATTAGTATTCCCCGTTTTCAGGCGGTGGTATTCAACCTGTTTTTTGGCATCTGGTTTATCTGGAGAACTGTGATCAATTTGCAGGCGGCAGGTTTTGCTAGTTCTGATGAAATAATCGATAAGATCATGCCCATCATACCAATCAATAACCTCATTTTATTAGGCATCAGTGCTGGTACCTATGTAGCGCTGAAGTCGTCCGAAAATAAATAGTATACAGCCATTACCGAAAGGGCAGCTGGAATTTTTGCAATTGCTGAAGAAACAGCCCCGGTGGATCACAGGTCCTTTGCACATGCGGGGGATCAATGACCTGTTGGCCTTACCTGGTGATGGACCTGGGAGGTGCTGTAATGGCCATACAATTTTCGCTGGAGGAGGGAATTTTGAAAGGCTTGATGATGGGGATCCAGGAGTTAGCTAAGGGGGAGATGAAAAAGTGCGTATTTTATGCTTTAGAGAATAGAGCGGCGTTAGCAATAAAGAATGCTCCACATATCGCCAGATTTAAATAGCACTCAAGTAAGTATGGAACAGCATACCATTTTTGATAAAGACTTTGATGCAAAAATAAGTATACGTAGGCGTGACCTGATGCCTGGATGGTTAAAGGTGTATGTCTGGGCTGGAATGATTATAGGCATCTTTATGATGGTTGGTTTGATGGCAACTATTTGTTATTTATGGAGTACGGAAGGGGTGAATGGAAGCTGGGTCACTTATCTGACTTATGTGCTTTTTATGGTAACAGTGTTTTCATTTTTTCTGAAATACTACCTGATGTGGGTGGAGGCGAAGCAGGCGATTTTGTGGAATATTTTTATTGGTATTGTTTGGTTGATTATTACACAGTTGGTGTTGTGGTTGAATTTTATGAGTTGGGTAGTTTTTTTAGAAGTCTTAATTCCAATTCCTTACTGGATCGTGTTGTTTCGCATTAAGTATAAGTGGGAGCATGTGGCGGTAGCAGGGAAAAAATAATGGTCATGCGCGAGCAAATGATGTTAAAGCAGGAGGGAAATATCTTAATTAAGTGGTTTAAATATTTCTTTTGGAGTGGCGAATTACTGAATAGTAGTGTTGGTGGTAAACAATGAATTATTGATTGCTTTTAGAATGGCAGTATTACTGAGTCGGCGCAATCGCTTTAAACAATGAATCATTGACCGCTTTTATAAATGGCAGCGGCATCTTCACCACTTTTCTATCATAAGTCACCAATCCATTTTCCTCTCTTTCCACATCAAAAGGCTGGGTATAAATAGCCCCTGACAACCCGGCTTTTTCATACAAATACAATAGCTGCATCAGTGCCTGGTAATAATCCGGAAAATCTGCGCGGGTGATATCGAGATAGCTATAAGACTTAGCTGGATCCCAGCGATGCCCTTCTATACTTACCCCCAAACCTCCCCATTCTCCTAATACCGCTGCTTTCTGCGGAATTGCCGGGCCAATAGCAGGGCCTGGATATTTATGTACATCTACAAAGTCACTGCCTTCCCACATGATGCTGGGATACCCTTCGCTGTATTCATCCATGTTCGCACCGGAGTGGGCATTGAGCAGGCGACTGGGATCGTAATGTTTGAGTTGCGTAGCGAGGCGTAATTGATCGTAAGCTCCCCAGCCTTCATTGAATAATGTCCAGACTATGATAGAGGGGAAGTTGTACAATTGCTGTACAAGTTTGGGGCTTTCATCTTCAAATACACTGGCATCTGCTGAAGTGAAACCCGCAGGAGGAATGAGGTCCTGCCATACGAGCATGCCGAGTTGATCACAGTAGTAATACCAGCGGTCGGGTTCTACTTTGATGTGCTTGCGGATGGTGTTGAAGCCCATTTGTTTGATGATACTGATGTCATATGCTAAGGCGCTGTCAGTAGGGGCGGTGTAGATGCCGTCAGGCCAGTAGCCCTGGTCGAGGACGCCGAGATTGAAGGTGTATTGGTGATTGAGAAAAATGCGGGGATGGCCGCTTGGGTCTTTTTCTAAGGTGATGTTGCGTAGTGCAAAATAGCTGGTGATACTGTCTGTGATGCTACCGTTTTGTAAGAGGCGAATGGTGAGGGGATAGAGATATGGGTCCTGAGGGCTCCAGGGATGGGGCGAGGGAATGTGGAGTGTGAGGGTGTCGTGATCTCCGGTAGTAGCTTCAGCAATTTGGTTGATTGAAATAGCCTGAATGGTATAATTTGAATGGTTGACAGCTGAATTAGTTTGATTAGCAAGGGGAGGATGGGGAGATGAAACTGATACTTTTATTTTCAGCTCACCTGCATCCAGGTCGGGAGTGAGGGTGAATCCGGCTATGTAAGTATCGGGTACGGATTCTAACCATACGGTTTGCCAGATGCCGCTACAGGCCGTGTACAAGATTCTTCCGGGATAGAGACTTTGTTTGCCATGGGGGTTATTGCCCTGTGAGGTAGGATCGTAGACGCTGACCACCAGTTCATTGTTACCTGTTTGTAGAAAGGAGGTGATGTCGTAAGAGAAATGGTTGTAGCCGCCGAGGTGCGAGCCGAGGAGATGGCCATTGAGATATACGGTAGCTTTCCAGTCGATGGCGCCGAAGTGCAGGAGGGTTCTTTGTTGGTGTGAATTTGTTTTGAAGGTAGTATGATACCAAAGACGTTGTTTAGGTAACAGGGCTTGTTTTACGCCTGAGAGCGCGGATTCTATGGGGAAAGGAACGAGGATTTTTCCCTGGTAGCTATTAGGTGCAGTTGCATCCCAGCTGGTAATGACGTAATCCCAGAGGCCGTTGAGGCTTTGCCATTGAGCGCGGACCATTTGAGGGCGTGGGTATTCCGGGAGTGGGTGAGTGGGGGAGACTTGTGAGGCCCAGGGAGATCGAATGGATAACGGCTGCATGTGCCAGGCGGAAATGCGGCGGGCTTTGACATGCAGGAAAACGTTATAGAAGAACAGGAGAATTAAAAATTGCAGGGTCCTGGATTTCATTAGGGATAAATATACCTTTTGAAGGGAACCAGGAGTTAGGAGATCGCAAATATAATTGGAATATCAATCTGAGCGTGTGCTGCTTTTGTGAATAACAGGTTACTCAACAAAAACAGGAACAGGATATTCCGTGTTTTCATGATATAAATATACAAGAAAGGGCGCTTACTATATAGTAAACACCCTTTCTTGTATGAAAATTTAACCTATGATTTATTTCAACAACTCAACTATTTTTTTAAAGATCTCCGTATTTTCATATACCCCTCTGAACAATAAGGAATTAGGCCCATATGCAAACACAGGTACCATTACAGCAGTATGATCATTCGTACTGAAATGCCCATCTACCTGTCCTTTAGCGATATCACCATCTAACAGTGACAGACCTCCGGTTTCATGATCAGCGGTTACTATCACTAATGTATGCCCGTCTTCATCTGCAAATTTCATTGCCTCTCCTACCGCCTTATCAAAATCCATCATCTCTGTTACCACGTATGGAACTCTGTTTGCATGTCCACCATAATCAATCTGCGCGCCTTCTGCCATGATAAAGAATCCTTTCTTATTGGCATTTAATGTACGGATTGTTTTAGTCAGGGCCTTTGCCAGGAACTCTCCGCGACCCTTTTCCATGGATAACTCGGCCTGTGTTGAAAGGTTGATATATTTGGAAGATTGAATGGTGTCCAGGTCTGCTAAATTCGTGGTGAAACTATAGCCTTTCTCTTTCAGCAATGCAGGCAGATCCATTTTATCTGCACGTGCATTGAAATGACGAGCTGCAGCACCTATTAATACTGATACCGGGCTATTTAGAAAATCTTTCGCGATCGCATCTTCATAACTTCTGTCCTGTGCATGTGCATAAAATGCAGCGGGGGTAGCATCTGTAATATCTCCTGCACTGATGATGCCTGATGTATATCCCTTTGGTGCAATGATATCCGGAATTGCAGGTATCGCTATGCCTGTAGCATCTACGCCTACATAGCGGTTATTGGTTTTCTTACCAGATGCCATCGCGGTACCACCGGCAGCAGAGTCAGTGATATAGCTATCTGCAGAGTAGGTTTTAGAAAAACCAATGTTCAACATTTCTAACAAATTCAGCTGGCCACGGTTGCCTGTGAAACCTGAATATATTTGGGTCAGCCCCATGCCATCACCGATCAGTAAGATCACTTTATTGATCGTGATCAGACTATCGTTATTCACATATTTTGCTTTGTAAATAGTGTGGGGTGCTGTTGTACCATTGTATTCTACATTTTCACGGTTTGAAAGGAAGTCGGCAATACCTTCTACCTTATCTGTGTTGATGTAATTCACACCCATGTTCATAAAGGTCTTCCAGGTGTTTGGATTATCAGGGGTATCCCAGAAGCGCACTTTTTTACCTAAGGTATGTACGCTGTCTATCCAGTTTTGAATGCGGTCATGTTCAGGTTTTACAATGATCCCTTTCCCGTTCCACTGGGTGAAGTTTTTCAGGTCGGTGCTATAAAGCGGAATACGTTTGATAGCATCAGCAGGGTAATGACCTTCGCGCTTACCATCGAATAAGATATAGGCAGGATACGTATGCCAGCGCTTTGGATCAGGTTGATTGCCACTGATCACGAGCTGAATAGTAGGATTGTTGGTAATAGTCGGATACTTAGCAAGGATCTTGATGAGCGCTGTCATCGTGGCAATGCTATCCGTTTTAAAATCGATCAGGAGCTGGAGTGTATCGTGGGAATTTGGGTAGGCAGTACCCTTGTTTTTTTTAATCTGCTGTTGTAAGGGAATGAGGTAGAGCGATTCGAGGGTGCGCTCAGCAGTCAGTTCTTTTGATTCGTGCGCCACCCAGAGAGAATTGTTTTGGGTGTATACATCGGCTTCTATGCTTCCGAAATGGCGGGTGTAAGCTGAGAGGAAGGGAATGGGTTGTTCGTAGTCATTGTGAGAGTGGGCATTGATAGGTGTGTAATGCTGGGCCCGGGTTTGAAAGGTAGCAAATAACAGCGAAGCTAAAAGTAGTTTTTTCATTGATAAATGTTTGTTAATAAGGTTATACCGAAAGTAAATTTTCAGGATTTTTTTCAGATTCCTGGTGGTGAGAATTTTGTTTAAGCGGTTCTCAATGTCTTTCCATTACTTTCGATACAACCTTATTATATAGTTAATGATTTATTCCCATCCTGCGTTCTGGGTCACTATCCCATTACTGCTCGTCACTTCAATTCTTGGTACCGGCCATACATTGTGTATAGCAGGATTGAAGTTACGTGCAGGCCATACGACAGCACCTGAATAACCATGCAATGGCTGTGCATAAGTAGCCTGTGCATCACCCCATCTTACCAGGTCAAAGTGACGGTTCGCCCATTCACCAGCCAGTTCTGAACGACGTTGTTTTTTCAACTCAGTCATCATTGCATTTGTTACACTCGTCAGACCAGCACGGTTACGGATCATATTGATTTCAACATCTGCATTCTTACCCTGCATCAGTTTCGCTTCTGCCTTGATCAGGATCACTTCTGCATAGCGAATCAGTGGCAGGTTCAGATCTGTGGTCGGGTGGTCACCATTTGGACTCACATGTGCCTGACCAGCATAAGAGAATGGCTCCATGTACTTGCGGAACTGGTAACCAGACAAGCTGTTGGTAGAAGCATAGGTCATTGCGTTACCAAAGTAGGTAAAGTTGTCTCCTGGTTTCAGGATGGTAGCTTCCCTGCGCTTGTCACCAGCTTCGTAAGAGTCATACAATTCTTTGGTAGGCATATAATAGCCCCAGCCATTGTATGCTCCCCATCCTTTGTTCTCCAGCATGACCCCTGGCAGGATACTCCCCCAGCCAGATGGTGACTGAGAATTAGAATATACAGACCAAATATATTCACTGGTCCAGTTATTTGCAATAGTAAATACATCAGCGAAATTTGGTAACAATGCATGTTTGCCACTGTTGATCACGGAGTCAGCATATTTCTCAGCATTGGCGTAGTCTTTTTTATAGAGATACATCTTGCTCAGGAAAGCCCATGCCGCCGTTTTGTGAGGACGACCATATTCAGCAGTCGTATAGGTATCGAAGTAAGGGAGGTAGTTTGCAGCCTTTTGCAGTTCGCTGGCTACATAATCATATACGATATCCACATTGGCTACACGGGGAATGGCATTACCTGTAATGCTGTCGCGGTTTACGATTGGCACCCCTGCACGGGCATCTCCATAGGTATAAGCCAGTTCAAAGTACATGAGACCACTGAGGAAGTAAGCTTCACCGATGAGACGGTTTTTCAGTGATGCAGACATGTCGATGCCAGGTACATGCCTGATCACATCGTTTGCACGTTTGATCACAATGTAACGCATCTTCCACTGACCTTCGGTATAAGATCCCCCGATGAAATTGCTGTTAAAATTCTTGATATTATCACCTTCCGCTTTTACGCGACCGGTCACCATGTCATCACTGGCGTTGATAAACCACCAGTAACCACGGCCATAGAAGTTTTCATCGTCAAACTCGGAGTACATGGCGTTCGCCCCGGAAACAGCATCATCGCTGGTTTGCCAGAAGTTACCACTGGTGGGCGTACCTTTCGGTGTAATTTCCAGCTTCTTGTTACAAGCCGCGAGCAGGACGATGGACAATGATAAATATATAAGACGTTTCATTATTGTTGTATTAATTACCTTGATTAGAAGTTTACATTTAAGCCCAGTAAAAAGCTTTTAGATTGTGGGTAGCGGGCTACGTCGATACCAAAATTATCCATACCTACTTCAGGATCGTATCCTTTGTATTTGGTGATGGTAAACAGGTTGTTCGCAGTAGCGTAAATACGTACCGCACCGATCTTTGCTGCATTGGTCCACTGCAATGGCAGTGTATAACCCAATGTTACGTTCTTGATACGCAGGTATGAACCATCTTCAATATACCAATCGGATGTATTACCATAGTTACCGTTCTGGTCGTTGGAGATAATACGTGTTACATCTGTATTGGTGTGGGTAGGAGTCCAGGCATCCAGGATGCCTTTCAGCATATTGTAGTTTGTACCAATGCTGGGGTTCATATTGGTATATTTCAGTGCATTGAAGATCTTGTTGCCCTGTACACCCTGTGCAAAGATGTTCAGGTCGAAGTTCTTGTAGTTTGCATTCAGGGTGATACCATAGGTAAAGCCCGGATAGAAGCTACCTACGATCTGACGGTCATTGTTGTCAATTTTACCATCACCGTTTTTGTCTACGAACTTACGGTCGCCTGCTTTTGCAAATGGCTGGATCTTAGTCACGCCATCGGGTCCTACGTAGTTATCCACTTCCTGTTGTGACTGGAAGATACCAGCAGTTTTGATCACGTTAAAGGAATACTGAGGATTACCTACACGTGTAACCAGCGGGGTGAGTGAGCTACGCACGTTCACCTTTGATACGTCTACTACTTCTGGCAGACCTGTAGTCAGTGACAGGAGTTTGTTGCTTACTTTGGTCAGGGTACCACCTACACCGAATGTAAAATCTTTACCGACCTTACCATTGTAGTTCAGGCCGAGTTCAATACCATTGTCACGTGCCTGCCCCATGTTCTGGTACATACCATTGTTTACACCTGCAGTACCCGGTGGATTTGGCCGCATTACCATTTTATTGGTAGTCTTGACAAAGTAATCAGCAGTTAAAGACAGGTGGTTTTCGAAGAATGCGAGGTCAGTACCAAAGTTCACCTGATTAGATTCAGCCCATTTCAGGTTGGGATTGGAGAGCGCATCTTCTGCCAAACCTGAAGTGAGGGTTCCTTCAGCGCCTGTATACACTGCTACACTTGCCAGGTTTACGTTGAGTGCATTCGTAGGAACGGTACCCAGGTTACCCAGTACACCATAGCTGGCACGGAGTTTGGCAACGCTTAGCCATTTAATATTCTTCATGAAATCTTCGTTGGAAAGCACCCAGCCACCAGAAAGGGAATAGTAATTCTGGTAACGGTTCTGAGCAGCTACACGGGAACTGCCATCACGACGACCCAGAATGGTGAAGAGATATTTTGTATTGTAATCATAGTTTACACGCGCCAGGAAAGATTCAACAGCATCTTCCTGGATGCCACTTTGTGGCTTGGTCCATGAACCAGCATTGTCAAAATAACGATAAGCATCCCGCTCGTCGCTGAAGGAGTTAGCATTAGCGGTCAGGTATGTATAGGTATGGTGTTGATAAGTATAACCAGCAACAGCATTGATGTTGTGCAGACCGAAATGATGTGTATAATTCAAAGTCTGTTCGGAAAGGATGTCAGAATAATTCTCCATCGATTCATACAGTGAGTTGTTCTTGTTGATCTTACCGATTTCCAGTACACGGGTCGTAAAGGTTTTGCGATCGCTGAAAGACTTGGTTACGCTGAAGTTAGAACGGAAGCTCAGGTCTTTGGTCAGTGTTAATTCAGCGTATGGGTTGATGTTAATTTTGTTGACAGGGTTCCTGTCATCCAGGCGCATCAGGGTAGCAAGAGGGTTGGCAAGGTCACCATAAGAACCGGCGTATTCAGTAGGGAAGCCACTGAAAGCACCGGTAGCAGTATAGGGCGTGATATTGCGTGGATAACCCAGGGCGGTGAAGATGATACCCGTATAAGGACTGGTGGTATTCGCGCCATTTCCATCGGTGTAGGTGTAGCTCATGTTTTCACCTACTTTTAACCATGGTCTGATCTGTGCATCGGTATTGAGACGAAACGTATAACGTTCGCTGTTAGTATTGATAAGAATGCCATCGTTTTTGCGATAACCGAAGCCCATGTAGTAGTGGCTTTTTTCAGTACCACCGTTTGCACCGATGTTATAGTCCTGGATTTTGCCGGTGCGGAAAATGGCATCCTGCCAGTCAGTACGGGTGATTTGTCCATCAGGATACAGATCAGCATTGAAAGCTTTGGCGCGTGGGATACCAGCAGCATCGTAGGCGGTGTTTTCAACGTCTGCAAATTCTTTGGCGGTGAGTACGTCGAGTTTCTTAGCAGCCCATTGCCAGCCTGTTTTAGCGTCTACAGTTACAGTAGCAGTACCGGATTTACCTTTCTTGGTGGTGATGAGGATAACCCCACCGGAAGCACGTGCACCATAAATAGCAGCAGAGGCGTCCTTCAGTACGTTCATAGATTCGATATCGTTGGGGTTGATAGGACCACCGGTGTAGATGGAACCATCTACGATGTAAAGTGGTTCCTCGCCGTTGATACCACCTAAACCACGAACGTATACCTTAGGCGTAGCCGTTGGGTCTCCACCGTTGTTCGCTACGATTACACCGGGAGCTTTACCCTGGAGGGCTTCGGTGGCATCGTTGAGAGAGCGGGAAGACAGTTTATCCAGTTGAACATCAGCGATGGCTCCGGTAACAGTGGCTTTTCGCTGGGTACCGTAACCTACAACAACGAGCTGGTTCAGGTTCAGACTGTTTTCCTGTAATACGACATTGAAATGACGTTCAGCGCCGACGGAGATCTCGGCTGATTTGTAGCCGATCATGGTAATGGTGATGGTAGCGTTTTCAGGTACGTTGAGTTTGAAGTGACCACTGGCATCGGTGTGTGTGCCGGTGGTGGTACCTTTAATGAAAACGGTAGCGCCGATGAGTGGACCGCTTTTGTCAGAGACAGCACCGGTGATGGTGATGTCGGCGGCAGCTTGCTGCTGGAGGCCATTGCGGGCCTGGGTCGCAACGCTGTCATAAATTAAGATGGTGTTGTAGCGTTCTTCGAATTTTAAAGAAGACTGGCTGAGGAGGTCCTGGAGGATGGCTACAACAGCAGTTTTGCGATAGGTGTTCGCGTGGACCTGCACTTTTCTGAGTGCATCTTCGTCGTAGGCAAGACTGATCTTTGCTGCAGATTCCAGTTGTTTGAGGGCAGAAGAGAGGCTACCTTGTTGTACCTGGAAACGTTGTAGCATTTTGTGCAGTTCCTGCCTGGTGGTAGATGGCCGTGCCATGGCGGAGGTAACCAGCAATAGCAGGGCCATGGTGGCTGCGAATGCGTGTTTGACGCGGGTTGAGAAAAGTGCTTTGTCTGTGTGCATATATAGTGTTTGTTAAGGCGTTTTTTAGGGCAAAAAAATCCCCTGACTGGTGTGTGACACCGGTTCCATTTGAACTATGATAAAGGCTTTGTTTGCTACAGCGTCCTGCTACTCAATGCTCAGTTGATCCTGCTGTAGTTTGAAATGAATTTTTGGCTTATACGATATTTTCTCCACCACTTCCAATAGTGCCGGCAAAGGCATTTTGTCAGAGATGCGGAGGTTATAGCTACCTTTTTTCGTATCCAGTTTGGTAGTGGCGGTGATGCCGTAATGTTCCCTGATAGCCAGTACCAGGTCATAGATAGAGGCATTGCGCAGGATGATTTCTCCTTTTGCCCATGCTAATAGATCGGCGGAGGAGATGACATCTCTGATCACGTTTCCCTTGCTGCAGGTAATGCGTTGATCGGGTGTCAGCACAGTTTTGCGGGTACCGCTTTGTACACTTACTTTTCCTGTGGCTACAGCGATACGGGATACTTTATTATTGTATTCAGCTATGAAAGAGGTGCCGAGAACGGTGGTGCGCACACCGCTGGCATCAGTTACGATAAATGCTTGTGCAGGATTGGTCCTGACATCGAAGAAAGCTTTTCCTTCTTTTAATATTACTTTCCTGGAGCTATTATATTGGAGGGTGCTATAGGCACCGAGATATACAACGGAGCTATCGGGCAGATAGCATTTTTGAATGTGATGACTGGAGTTGCTGATGGTGTGCCAGTCAGCGGTTAATTGTAATTTTTGCTGGCGCGGCCAGAGAAAATAAGTGCCTGCTATTAATGGTAGTAAGACGGCAGCAGCTTTGAGCCAGGTATATCGCCTCTTTTGTGTGGAAAGGATTGGCATCTCTTCCATCATAGCGGCTTTGATGGCATCCATGTCGGTAGACTTTAGGGGAGCTACTTCTGCGGAGGCCTCTGCTTCCAGGGCATCGAGCCAGCCAAAGAGAAGTGCTTCTTCTTCTTTGGTGCAGTTGCCTTGCTGGTATTTTTTTAAGAGTGATGAAAGATCCTTTTTGTCCATTTGATATAAAGACACGTGAAATGAGGTGAGTAACTATTGAGAGAGAAAATATTTTTAAGTACTTCTGGTCACTATGTGTGATTGTAAATTTATCAAAGAAAGATTAATTTCGCCGCTCGGAGTAACGTAAACTGCCATTAAGAGAAGATTTCAGTTGATTACCAGTGTTTTTGAGAGGCTGGTGGGATTAACCCCCCGTTATTAAATTATTATAAAGCCGTCCCTAATTGCCTGTTTAATGAATAAATTTTTAAGCTTCTTTGTTTTTTGTTTTCTTTTTATTATTAATAGTTATGCGCAGACCCCGGATGGGAATGGCATTTTATACGTAAAAGCTGGCGGAGGAGGGGATGGAAGTAGTTGGGCAAATGCCCTGGGAGAAGTGGCCGACGCCTTGAAAGCTGCTACAACGTTGCCTGCTGGTACTGTAAAAGAGATATGGGTAGCCGGAGGAACCTGGTATCCATTGTATGCTGCGGATTTCGCCAGCATGGATAATAGGGATAAGGCATTTGTGATGGTGAAAAATGTGAACCTGTATGGTGGATTTGCGGGAACTGAAACTGCATTGAGCGATCGTGATCTTTCATTGACCGCCAATAAAACCATATTGAGTGGGGATCTGGGTACGAAGAACGTTTATACAGACAATGCGTATCACGTAATGGTAGCTGCTGGTGCTGTAGGTACTGCAAAGCTGGATGGATTTACGCTTTCATACGGATCATCTGCAGATAATTCAAGTATTGCTAGTTTAGCGGTAAATGGCAATGCTGTATATCGTTATGTGGGAGGGGGTATGATTGTTTTAAATGCCGGACCTGTTATATCAAACGTAATTTTTTCCGGGAATTCGGCGCTTGCAGGCGGAGGAATTTATATCTTATCCGGTTCAAATGCTGTGTTAACCAATTGTGTAATGAGTGGTAACATAGTAAGTGCAAGTGGCAGTGGTGCTTTCATTTATAATGCAACTGTCGTATTCACCAATGTGACAGTGGCTGGAAATAATGCTACTGGTGGTTTGGCAGCTATATTTTTTTCAATAGGAGGTAACGGTACTATCAGGAATTCAATTATTTACGGGAATAGTAGCGGTATTTCCAGCATGGGCACTTATACAATTGACTATAGTATGGATCAGGGTTCATCCGGTAATCCAGCCAACCATGTCTTACCTGGTGCTGATCCATTGTTTGCGAATTCACCTTCTTATACTTCTGCACCGTTCACAAGTGGGAATTACGCTTTGGGTAGTGGTAGCCCGGTGGCAGATCAGGGGAGTAATAGTTTGTTTACTGGCTTGAGTGCTTCCTCGAAGGATATAATAGGGAACCCACGTGTTAATAACTATTCGGGTGGGGGAATTATTGATATGGGCGCTTATGAATATAAGGCGCCATTGAGCCAGACAATCACCGTGGCGGATGCTGTTAAAACTTATGGAGACCCGGATTTCGAGCCGGTGGCAAGTGCGTCTTCAGGTTTGGCGGTTACATTGCAGTCTTCTGATGCTACAATTGCTAATCCTTATATAGATGTGGCAGATGGTAATAAATGGAAGATAAAAATATTGAAAGCAGGAGTGGTAACAATAACAGCCAGCCAGGCAGGCAATGGTGATTATGCTTCGGCACCTAATAAGACTTTCACAGTGACGGTGAATAAGGCGGCATTGACGGTGACGGCGGATGATGCTACGAAGATTTATGATGGAGTGGGTTATAGTGGAGGAAACGGGGCGAGTTACAGTGGGTTTGTGAATAGTGAGACTGCAGGAGTTTTAACTGGTACGCTGTCTTATAGTGGTAATTCACAGGGTGCAGTGAATGTGGGTAATTATGTGATTTCTCCATCGGGTTTATCTGCTGCTAACTATACTATTACTTATGTTGATGGTAGTTTAAGTATAGGTAAAGCGGCATTGACCGTGACGGCGGATAATGCTACGAAGACGTATGATGGAGTGGGTTATAGTGGAGGAAACGGGGTGAGTTATAGTGGGTTTGTAAATAGTGAGAATGCGGGTGTGTTAACTGGTACATTGACTTATAGTAGTAGTTCGCAGGGCGCAGTGAATGCGGGCAATTATGTGATTTCTCCATCAGGTTTATCTGCTGCTAACTATACTATTACTTATGTTGATGGTAGTTTGAGTATAGGTAAAGCGGCATTGACGGTAACGGCAATGGATGATAGTAAGACTTATGATGGAGTTAGTTATAGTGGAGGGAATGGAGTGAGTTATAATGGGTTTGTGAATAGTGAGAATGCAGGAGTTTTAACTGGTACCTTGAGTTATAGTGGTTCTTCCCAGGGTGTAGTGAATGCGGGCAATTATGTGATTTCACCATCAGGTTTATCTGCTGCTAACTATACTATTACTTATGTTGATGGCAGTTTGAGTATAGGTAAAGCGGCATTGACAGTGGCGGCAATTAATGATAGTAAGACTTATGATGGAGTAGTTTATAGTGGTGGAAATGGTGTGAGTTATAGTGGGTTTGTGAATAGTGAGACTGCAGGAGTTTTAACTGGTACGCTGTCTTATAGTGGTAATTCACAGGGTGCAGTGAATGTGGGTAATTATGTGATTTCCCCATCGGGCTTATCTGCTCTCAATTATAGTATTACTTATGTTGATGGTAATTTGAATATAGGTAAAGCGGTATTGACGGTGACTGCAATTGGTGATAGTAAGACTTATGACGGAATGAGTTATACGGGAGGAAATGGTGTGAGCTATAGTGGGTTTGTGAATAGTGAGAATGCGGGAGTTTTAACTGGTGCGTTGACTTATAGTGGTTCTTCCCAGGGGGCCGCGAATGCGGGTAGTTATGTGATTTCACCATCAGGTTTATCTGCTGCTAACTATGCTATAACTTATGTTGATGGTAGTTTGAGTATAGGTAAGGCAGCATTGACAGTGACGGCAGATAATGATAGTAAGATTTATGATGGAGTAGTTTATAGTGGAGGGAATGGAGTGAGTTATAGTGGATTTGTGAATAGTGAGAATGCGGGAGTTTTAACTGGTACATTGACTTATAGTGGTAGTTCGCAGGGAGCAGTGAATGCGGGCAATTATGTGATTTCACCATCGGGCTTATCTGCTGCTAACTATACTATTACTTATGTTGCTGGTAGTTTGAATATAGGTAAAACGACATTGACGGTAACGGCAATTGATGATAGTAAAACTTATGATGGAGTGAGTTATAGTGGCGGAAATGGAGTGAGTTATAGTGGGTTTGTGAATAGTGAGAATGCAGGAGTATTAACTGGTACGCTGTCTTATAGTGGTAATTCACAGGGAGCAGTGAATGCGGGTAATTATGTGATTTCTCCGTCGGGTTTATCTGCTCTCAATTATACCATTACTTATGTTGATGGTAATTTGAGTATAGGTAAAGCGATATTGACGGTGACGGCGAATAATGTTACGAAGACCTATGATGGAGTAAGTTATAGTGGAGGAAATGGTGTGAGCTATAGTGGATTTGTGAATAGTGAGACTGCAGGAGTTTTAACTGGCACCTTAATATATAATGGTAGTTCCCAGGGTGCGGTGAATGTAGGCAGTTATGTGATTTCGCCATTAGGATTATCTGCTGTCAACTATACAATTACTTATGTTGCTGGTAGTTTGAGTATAGGTAAAGCTGCATTTACAGTGACGGCGGATGATGCTACGAAGACTTATGATGGCGTGGGTTATAGTGGCGGAAATGGCGTGAGTTATAGTGGATTTGTAAATAGTGAGAATGCAGGAGTATTAACTGGTACCTTGATTTATAGTGGTTCTTCCCAGGGGGCAGTGAATGTAGGTAGTTATGTGATTTCCCCATCGGGCTTATCTGCTGCTAACTATACTATTACTTATGTGGATGGTAGTTTGAGTATAAGTAAAACGTCGCTGACTGTGACAGCAGATGATGCTACGAAGACTTATGATGGAGTGGGCTATAGTGGAGGAAATGGAGTGAGTTATAGTGGGTTTGTGAATAGTGAGACTGCAGGTGTCTTAACTGGTACCCTTAGTTATAATGGTAGTTCCCAGGGTGCAGTGAATGTAGGTACTTATGTGATTTCTCCATCAGGCTTATCTGCTGCTAACTATAGTATTACCTATGTAGATGGCAGTTTGAGTATAGCTAAAGCAGCATTGACAGTGACTGCAATTGATGCTACGAAAACTTATGATGGAGTGAGTTATAGTGGCGGGAATGGAGTGAGTTATAATGGGTTTGTGAATAGTGAGAATGCAAGTGTTTTAACTGGTACCTTGACCTATAGTGGTTCTTCCCAGGGGGCAATGAATGTGGGTAGTTATGTGATTTCTCCATCTGGTTTATCTGCAGCTAACTATACAATTACTTATGTTGATGGTAGTTTGAATATAGGTAAAGCTGCATTGACAGTGACGGCGAATAATGCTACGAAGACTTATGATGGAGTGATTTATAGTGGAGGAAATGGTGTGAGCTATAGTGGGTTTGTGAATAGTGAGAATGCCGGTGTTTTAACTGGCACCTTGATTTATGGTGGTAGTTCCCAGGGTGCAGTGAATGTAGGTACTTATGTGATTTCTCCATCAGGCTTATCTGCTGCTAACTATAGTATTACTTATCTGGATGGTAGTTTGAGTATAGGTAAAGCGGCATTGACAGTGACGGCGAATAATGCTACGAAGATTTATGACGGAGTGGGTTATAGTGGTGGAAATGGAGTGAGTTATAGCGGGTTTGTGAATAGTGAGAATGCCGGAGTATTAATTGGTACCCTGACTTATAGTGGTAGTTCACAGGGAGCTGTGAATGCGGGCAGTTATGTGATCACGCCGTCTGGTTTATCTGCAGCTAACTATACAATTACTTATGTAGATGGTGGCTTGAGTATAGGTAAAGCGGCATTGACAGTGACGGCGAATAATGCTACGAAGACTTATGACGGAGTGATTTATAGTGGAGGAAATGGTGTGAGCTATAGTGGGTTTGTGAATAGTGAGAATGCAGGTGTTTTAACTGGCACCTTGATTTATGGTGGTAGTTCCCAGGGAGCCGTGAATGTTGGGAATTATGTAATGGCAGTGTCAGGCTTATCTGCTGCCAACTATACAATTACTTATGTAGATGGTAGTTTGAGTATAGGTAAAGCAGCGTTGATAGTGAAGGCAATTGATAAAAGTAAGACTTATGATGGCGTGAGTTATAGTGGAGGAAATGGCGTGAGCTTTAATGGGTTTGTGAATGGTGAGAATGCAGGTGTATTAACTGGTACACTGACTTATAGTGGTTCTTCCCAGGGTGCGGTGAATGTGGGCCAATATAACATGATCCCCGCAGGATATTCGTCAAATAACTATACAATCAGTTATACCAATGGTATACTGATAATAGACAAAGCGGCCTTAACGATCACAGCTGAAAGCAAGGCGCGGTGTGTTGGAATAGTTAACCCTACTTTTACAATCAGTTATAGTGGTTGGGTAAATGGTGAAGGCATCAGTACTTTAAGTACTGCCGCCACAGTTTCTAGTGGTGCTACTGCTCTCAGCCCGGCAGGCACTTATACTATTATTCCGGCAGGTGCCGTAGCCGACAATTACACGATCACCTATGTAAATGGTGCTTTAACTATTTATCCACTCCCGGTTGTTACCCTGACAGCTTCAAATGGTGCGGTGCTCTGTGGCAACAATGCCAGCATTACCCTGACAGCTTCTGGTAATTATACTTATCAATGGTTACAGGACAATTCCATTATCAATGGTATGAATACCAGTACTATTACTATCTCAGCTATCGGGAAATATACTGCAATGGCGACAGATGGAAACGGTTGTACTGCAAATGCAGATAACAATATCACCATTACGAGGTTATTGCCTGCTACTGTGGCATTCGATTATGATAGCTATTGCGCAGGTAAAGCAGTAAGCTTCACCAATACATCGGATATTTCTAAAAGCGGTAACGTGACTTATACCTGGCTGAGCGGAGATGGACAAACCAGTAATAGTAAAAATGTAAGGTTTACTTATGGAACTGCGGGTAGCTATGTGGCATCACTTAGCATCGCGCCTGTAGCCTGTCCATCACTGGCAGTGACCGCGACTCAGCAGATCAATATTGCAGCGCAGGTAGAAGGGGTACGATTACCAACAGTAACTACTAAAACAGGGTTGGCTACTCAGTTGACAGCACGTGAGCTGGTGGGTGCGGAATATACCTGGACGCCGGCCACCGGATTGTCGGATGCTGGTATATATAATCCAGTGGCGACGCTGTATGAAAGTCAGGAGTACCAGATCGAAATGAATTTTGCATCAGGATGTAGCACAATTGATACTTTGCTGGTGAGTCCTTTTGTAAGCTATGACATTATAACACCCAATGCATTTACTCCAAATGGAGACGGACAGAATGATGTGTTTAAAGTGCATTTAAGAGGGATCAAACAATTTAACTACCTGGTGATATATGATCGATGGGGAAATAAGGTATTTGAATCGAAAGATGCCTCAATAGGTTGGGATGGAAGTTTTAAAGGAGCGTTGAATGGAGTGGGAACTTATATATGGATGGCAGCAGGGACTGATGTGGACGGAAGGACCATACAAAGGCAAGGGGTGGTTACGTTAATAAGATAAATAGCTTTTTTAGTCTACGCCAATCTTCGGATTGGCGTAGTGCTTTTAAGGAACGGGGAACATATTTTATCTGCAAAAAAGAATGAGTCCTTAGTGCGGAATCCCGTTTTATTCTACGATAAAAATATGTTTGATGCGCTGTACGGCGGTGTTGAGTTGGTTGCGGATGGTTTGTGGACTGGAACCGAGTCTGAGGGCGATTTCTGCCACAGAGAGATCTTCCACTCTATGCATATAAAAGACTTCTTTCATGCGTTCGGGCAGGCGATTCATGGATTGCAAGAGTTGTTGCTCGGTTTCCTTGAGGTGGAGTTGTTCGTGAGCGGGGTTCGCCTGGTAATTTTCGGCTACCTGGCGGAAGGTATCGACATGTTTTTGATAGAGGTTTTCATCGCGCATCGCGTTGAGGAGGCGATGTTTAAGGGCGGTGCGGAGGTAGGGAAGGATGGCGGTAACGGGGGGGAGGGAGCTGTGTTTTTCCCAGAGATGTATAAATACAGATTGGACCGCGTCCTGTGCAGTGGCAGGGTCGCGGGTGATCCGGCAGGCGTAGGTGAAGAGGTCCTGCCAGTGGAGCTCGAAGAGCTGACGGAAAGCGTCTTCATTACCTGAACGGATATTATCCCAGTGTGTATGTTGACAATCTTTTGGCATAAGTGAACTGATGGTGCAAAGGTATTGGTTGTTCCTTATGGTGTTTAATTATCAAATTGTTAACCAGTGTTGTTGTTATTACAGGTAAAATGCAAATTCGGGATTAACAACAAAATCGATCATCGGATGAATATAAAAAAAATCCCAGGCTTTTACTGCCTGGGAAATAATAAGGTTCATATAGGGGCATCATTACATCGCAGCCAACTGCACTTTCTGTTGCAGTTCGATCACGTTGTCACGGAAAGTATTATCAGTATCCATTAGGTCTTTCACTGTCTGGCAGGAGTGGATCACGGTAGTGTGGTCGCGTCCGCCGAAGTGTTCACCAATAGTTTTTAATGAATTCTTTGTAAAAGACTTTGCCAGGTACATTGTGATTTGTCTTGCCTGTACGATCTCACGTTTACGTGTTTTCTGCAGGAGTTTATCATAAGGTACATCAAAGTATTCGCATACCATTTTCTGAATACTTTCTATCGTGATCTCTTTAGAGGATGTTTTAACGAAAGATTTCAGTACACGTTTAGCGAGTTCAAGATCGATTTCTTTTCTGTTGAGAGAAGATTGTGCAAGCAGGGAGATGAGTGCACCTTCCAGTTCGCGTACGTTGCTTTGAATATTATATGCAACATACTTCACTACTTCTTTCGGCATCTCAAGACCATCATTCTTCATCTTCATTTCGAGGATCTCCATACGTGTCTCAAAGTCCGGCATTTGCATGTCGGCACTCAGGCCCCAGCGGAAGCGGCTCAGTAATCTTTCCTGCAGGCCATCCAGATCTTTGGGTGACTTATCGGATGTTAATATGAGTTGCTTACCGGATTGATGCAGATGGTTGAAGATAGCGAAGAACGCATCCTGTGTTTTTTCTGCACGGGCAAAGAATTGTATGTCATCTACGATCAGCACATCGATGAGCTGGTAGAAGTGAATGAAGTCATTGATGATACTATTCTTAGAGTGATCAATGAACTGATTGATGAATTTCTCAGCGCTTACATACAGCACTGCTTTGTTGGGATGAAGGCGTTTTACTTCATTACCAATTGCTTGTGCAAGGTGTGTTTTACCCAAACCAACAGATCCATATATAACTAAAGGATTGAAAGATGTACCACCTGGTTTTTCAGAAACTGTTTTACCAGCTCTGCGGGCCACGCGATTACAATCACCTTCGATGTAAGCATCGAAAGTGTAATGTGGATTCAGCTGTGAGTCTATCTGTACGCGTTTGATACCCGGTATAACGAAAGGATTCTTAACCGGATTTTGTATCGTAAGCGGAAAATCTACTTCGCTGTCTTTCTTGGTCTTCGTGAATTGCCCGGGCATATTCACAGTTTTAGGATGTTGATGGGGTGTTCCGTTCTCAACTACTATGCGATACTCCAGCCTCGCTTCTTTTCCCAGTTCACGCTTGATTGTCTTGCCTAATAATCCAACGTAATGTTCCTCGAGATATTCATAAAAGAACTGACTAGGTACTTGAATCGTTAAAACATTGTTTTCAAGCTGGATCGGTTTAATAGGTTCAAACCAGGTTTTAAATGGCTGCCATTCCACAATATCCCTAATTATATTAAGACACCTTTCCCAAACTTGTTCGCAAGTTTTATTCATTGAGTTATTGAAAATTAATATTGTTTGAATTAAGGATTGTTTCTCGAATTATAAATTTTTCAACGTGGGGAGTCGAAAAATTTTCAGACAGGGCAACGAATATCTGTACAAAATGTTGAAAAAAAAAATTTTTCTACCCTTGTTTTATACCGCCCGACACCAGTATCGTCGCCATGTTTTTATTGTGTTTTTTTCTGTTATCACGCACGGTTTCCCGACGCAAAAACGTCATTAAAAGTAGTACCACACTTATTTGATATCCAGGATCTTCCAGTTGACATTAACATGTTTGTCATAGATATGTGTTAGCGAGTGATAAAATAATATTGTACAGAGAATAATGCCGGGTGAATTGCCATCTTTTATGGAGACGCCCGATGTTAATAATTCCGTACGGGCGTGCAAAACTATGTTAGTAATTGTAATTAAAAAAATGTGGTTTAGTTTATCAAATACCATGCAAATTTCTTAATATCCGCGCAAGAGGGCAACCCGGTCTCAAACTGATAAAATCTAACCTGTAAAAGGCTCGCAGCCAGACTATACAGGTAACCGGCCCCTAACTGAACCCAGACTATACAGATAAACAGTGCCAGACTAAATTTTATTGCGCGTGATTGAAGCTAAAAAACCTATCTTTGACCTCTTGAAAAAAAGTTAAATTTAATTATATGAGTTTTGAAATAACCGGAAAACTGATCGTGAAATATAATACGATGCAACGTAGCGAAACCTTTAAGACACGGGAGTTCGTTATTGAAAAGTCCGACGATATCAACGGCCGCGTTATAAACAACTACATCAAGTTCCAGGCGGTACAGGACAGAACTGCTATTGTTGACCGTTTTAATGAAGGTGAAACTGTAAAAGTTTACTTCAATATCAGAGGTACCCGTTGGGAAAAGGACGGTCGTGTCAATTATATCACCAATCTGGATGCATGGCGCATGGAATCAGTAGTAGCGGGCGCTCCAGGTCAGGATGCAATGCCTAACTACAACACTTCCCAGGAAATGTCTTCTCCTGGTGGTGCCCCAGCAGCCGATGATCTGCCGTTCTAATCTGGCAATAACAACTCATTAACAAAAAATACTGAAACGGGTACCTGTGCAAGCGGGTACCCGTTGCTTTTCATTAGTAAAATATCCCGGATTTCAGGGAGCAATAAAAGAAGTGAGTGGAATTGATTCACTCTCACAAAGTTTTAGGATAATTACCTAACCTGACACGATCATGATTGAACAAGTATCTTTGAAGTTATTGCCATCTCAGGCAGATAACGAACATGCTATCACACAAGCAGCCGCTGCTGCACTTAGTGTTTCCCCAAACGCTATCACAGGTTTTCATATACTGAAACGCTCAATCGATGCCCGTTCCAAACAAGTGTACTTTATGCTTACACTCAAGGTATTTGTGGATGAACCATTTCACGAACGGGAGAAATTCATACCAATATATGATACTTTAACACCAGCAGCACCTGTTGCTATCGTGATCGGTGCGGGACCTGCAGGGCTCTTTGCGGCACTACACCTCATTGAAGCAGGGATCAAACCCATTGTACTGGAAAGAGGAAAAGATGTCAGGTCAAGAAGGCGTGACCTCGCCGCCCTCAATAAAACAGGCGTGGTAAATCCTGATTCCAACTACTGTTTCGGCGAAGGTGGCGCTGGTACTTACTCTGATGGCAAACTATATACACGTTCAAACAAGAGAGGTGATATCAATCGCATCCTCAGCATCTTTGTACATTTTGGTGCGACTGAAAAAATATTATACGAAGCACATCCTCATATAGGTACCAACAAATTGCCGCATATTATTGTCGCAATGCGGGAGCAGATCATCAATAGTGGTGGTGAAGTGCATTTTGATGAAAGGGTGACTGACTTTATTATTAAAGATAATCATATCAGGGGTGTGAAAACCGCGTCCGGTGCTACTTTTGATGCCTCACAGGTGATCCTGGCTACAGGTCATTCTGCCCGCGATATCTTCCGCTTACTACATGATAAAAAAATTCTCATCAGTGCAAAGCCTTTTGCATTGGGTGTACGTGTAGAACATCCGCAGGAACTCATTGACAGTGCACAGTATCATTGTGCTGTGAGAGGTGAACATTTGCCACCAGCGAGTTATAGCCTGGTAGAACAGGTAGATGGCCGTGGGGTGTTTTCCTTCTGTATGTGTCCTGGTGGCATCATTGCGCCTGCAGCTACTGATCCCGGTGAACTCGTGGTGAATGGCTGGTCGCCTTCAAAAAGAGATAATCCTTATGCAAATTCAGGGATGGTGGTAACAGTAGATGAGAGTGACTTTGAACTCTTTGCAGATAAAGGTCCGTTGGCTGCCATGTATTTTCAGCAGATGGTAGAGCAGCATGCTTTTCAGGCAGGTGGTGGACAGTTTGTGGCACCAGCGCAACGGATGACGGATTTTGTCCACAACAAGGTGTCTACAACATTACCCGATTGCTCTTATGTACCGGGAGTAAAAAGTACGGATCTGAAGGAAGTATTACCACCCAGTGTAGGTTCAAGGTTATCACAGGCTTTTGCTGCATTTGGTAAAAAGATGAAAGGTTATTACACCAGCGATGCGATACTGGTAGCGACTGAATCACGCACATCTTCGCCAGTAAGGATCCCCAGGAATGACGAGGACCTGATGCACCCCCAGATTAAAGGATTGTATCCATGTGGGGAAGGAGCTGGTTATGCGGGAGGTATTGTCTCCGCTGCTATGGATGGAGAGCGTGTAGCAGCCCGCATTATTGGATTTTATCACGGATAGTGGTATTTTGATCACATATATTTAATTAGTGCAGAGGGGATAACTATCATTGCTGAAAGTTTTTTCCATGAATAAGATCAGACGAACTGAATTCGGAATTGCTACAGGGATTTTCCTGTTGCTGCTGTTTTCATTGCTATATAAGAGTATAGCCTATAATGTTTTCGACCTGCAGCGTGATTATGGCTGGAAGTTCGCGCGTTACCACCAGGTGTTTGATTACTATAAACATTACCTGTTCCCTTTATTAGCACATATTGTTATTGTATACTTTTCTTTTTTGTTTGTGCACGAGGTCGTAGTACCCCGTTTTTATGAGAAGCAACGGTATCTGCTGGGTGGTTTGTTATCATTTCCGGTGCTGATTGCCTTGTTTGTCATCATTTGGGTGTCTAATACATGGTTGTACGGATACCTGTTTGGAGTATACAAAACTGTACGCGGTGTGCATACACATTGTGCAAAGGCTGCTTTCCTGCTGACGATATTTTATATGGTGTTGTACCTGATTTATTATGCAGGGAGGTATTTGTTTTTACAATATGCATATGAGCGAATGGTCAATAAACCCTGGTTCCGCCAGTCACTGATTGATGGGGCTGTGATAGCGGGGATTATTGGGTTTTGGATCATGATTACCAGGAATGATGACAGGGGTTTTACTCTCATGATTTTTTGTGTAGGCATCTTTTGCGGCTTCATGTATTTTGTGGCGATACATCGCTTATATCCACGTTTTATGGTGCATAAGAGTAAGAAGATCTTATTCCAGGAAGCAGCGGGGTTCTGGGCCATTTCATTAGTATGGATGTTAGTCGTTGGATTACAGGCACGTTATAATAGTGGTGGCATGTATGCTGCAGGTGTGATCATTACAACACTTGTAACGGGGATTGCTATTTTGCCGGCTGCCTGGTGGATCTTTACAGCCAGGAATGCGAGGGCCTCTACTTTACATGGCTTGCGCCAGGCATTAACCCATACAGAAGCAGGACTTGATTTTTTACGCTGGCAGATCAATCCGCATTTTTTATTTAATGCACTCAATACATTGTATGGAACGGCTTTGCAGGAAAATGCTTCGGCAACAGGCCAGGGTATTCAGCAATTGGGAGATATGATGCGGTTTATGCTGCATGAAAATACACAGGAGACAATTCCGCTGGAAAAAGAGATTGCTTACTTGCAGAACTATATTGCCCTGCAAAGGCTACGTACACAGGGTACGCCTGATATAAGTATTGAGGTGAATATTGATGAAACATTGTGTGAGCATAGCATTGCACCGATGTTACTGATTCCGTTTGTAGAGAATGCATTTAAATATGGGATCAGTCAGCGGAATAAGTCGAGGATCAATTTATCATTGTCCTGTACAAATGATAAGATCTATTTTGATGTGTACAACAGTATTCATGTGAACAGGAGTGCGGAGATTGAAAATGAGAGTATGGGAATAGGTATTAATAATGTACGGCAGCGGCTGAATTTGCTGTATCCTGGTAAGCATGATCTGAATATACGTGAGACAGGAACGGAGTTTTTTGTACATCTGACATTGATTGTAGATGAACCTAAAAATGATTTGATATGAAACTGACGGCAATTGCGATTGATGATGAACAGGTTGCGCTGTCGGTGATTCGTACACATGCACAGCAGGTAGATTTCCTGGAGATGCAGGGATATTTTACGGATCCGTTTGCGGCATTGACACATCTTGAAAACGAGCCGGTGGACCTGATATTCCTGGATATAAAGATGCCGGATATATCAGGACTGGAATTGATGACTACGCTGCCGGGAGGACCTTTGGTGGTGTTTACAACAGCGTATAGTGAGCATGCGGTGCAGAGTTTTGAGTTGGATGCGGTGGATTATTTGCTGAAGCCTTTTTCTGAAGAAAGATTTTTGAAGGCTTGTAATAAGGCGAAAGGATTGCTGGAGATGATGGAGAAGAGTGCAAGGGCCGATGCACCGAATTATGTGATGGTGAAAAGTGGGTATGAACAATATAAGATCTTGCTGAGGGATATTTTGTACCTGGAGAGTGCGGGGAATTATATTTCTTTTGTGACCAGGGAAAAGAAAATCTTATCAAGATTGTCGATGCAGGAGGCGCTGGCATTGTTGCCACAAGCATTGTTTACGAGGGTGCACCGGAGTTTTATTGTAGCGAATGAGAAGGTGACAAAGGCGGACAGGAGTAGTTTGTATGTGGGAGAGATGGTGGTGCCGATAGGGGCTGCCTACGCAGAAGCGGTCAATAGAGTGTTAAAATGAGTCTTTGCGCAGTTGCTGAAGGCAACTGCGCAAAGACTTGGATTTTTTTTGTAATTTCCGTCCGTAATTTAGAATTATGGGCCTGCTCGAAGTTAGAAACTTACGTAAAGATTATGCCTCGCATACAGCTGTAGATGATATTAGTTTTGTTATCCCTGAGGGTAGCATCTTTGGGCTGCTTGGACCCAATGGCGCAGGAAAAACCACCCTGCTCCGAATGATCACCGGCATTTTTTATCCCGATAAGGGAGACATACTTTTCAAAGGCAAACCTTTCAACCCGGAAAATGACGTGCATTCCATCGGCTATATGCCGGAGGAAAGAGGGCTGTACAAAAAAATGAAGGTAGGGGAACAAGCCCTTTACCTGGCGCAGCTGAAAGGCATGACCGAAAAGGAAGCCAAAGAAAAGATCAAATATTGGTTCAACAAGTTTGATATCAACGCATGGTATAATAAGAAAGTGGAAGAATTGAGTAAAGGCATGCAACAAAAGGTGCAGTTTATTTCCACGATCGTTCATCAGCCATCGCTGTTAATACTGGATGAGCCCTTCTCTGGTTTAGATCCGATCAACTCCAACCTGATCAAGCAGGAGATCTTTGACCTTGCACTGAATGGTACGACCATCATATTCTCTACCCACCGTATGGAGCAGGTAGAAGAGATCTGTGACCGCATTATGCTGGTGAATAAAGGAAAGAAGATATTGGATGGTGAAGTAAAACAGATCAGGCACGATTTCAAACAAGACCTGTTCCGGATAGGCTTAGGCAGGGTTCCCAACTTTGCAGAAGTGATGACCTATCATTTTACGATTGTCTCACAGGAAGAGAGCGGTTACGTTGTGAAGCTCACCGAGGGCAGTACGACAAATGATATACTGGCACATTTTATCCGGCAGGAAATCCCTATTACATCCTTCCAGGAGATTCTACCAAGTATCAATGAAGTGTTTATACAACAGGTACAGCAAATAGAAGAACCAATTAATTAGTCCTATGAACAAAATCTGGCTCATCATCAAAAGAGAGTTCACTTTCCGCGTGCGCAAGCGGTCTTTTCTCGTTGTCACCCTGCTGGTGCCGATTTTCTTTGCAGCTATGATTGTAGTGCCGGTGCTGATAGCCACCAGTGCTAATGATGAACAGCGCATTGCGGTGATAGATGATAGTCATTTGTTTCTGAACAAACTGCCGGATGAGAAGGGGATCTATTTTAAGTTCCTGACAGAGACGGCTATTGATACGTTTAGTAAGCATTATGAAGAATATGGTTATTCCGGCGTGTTGTATATTCCCGCGATTGATATTGAGCGACCTTTGGGGATCACTTATTATAGTGGTGGTCAGCCGGGTTTAGGAGTGGAAGCGCACCTGAACAGGTACCTGAATAACCGGATTGAAGAGGTGCGGATGGAGAAGGCGCATATTGATATTTCGCAGATTAAGAGTTTTAAATCTGATATAAGTATTGATTTTAGGAATGGGAAGGAAGAGAAGAAGGGGAGTTCTGTGATTGCTTATGCAGTGGGGTATTCCAGCGGATTTATTATTTATATTATATTGATGTTCTTTGGAATGTCAGTGATGCGCGGGGTGATGGAAGAGAAGGTGAACCGGGTGGCAGAGGTGATGGTATCGAGTGTGAAACCTTTTCAGCTGATGATGGGAAAGATAGTGGGGATTGCTGGTGTGGGGCTGTTACAGTTTTCTATCTGGGTAGTGTTGATCAGTATGTTGCGTTTGTTGATTCCTTCTGAGATGATGAATAGTGCGGCGCAGAATAATGCGGGGGGGAATGCGGCCATGTTGGAAGCGGCCTCGCAGTTACGATATGTGGTGGATAGTATTAACTGGGGGTTGATTATTTCCTGTTTTGTGTTTTATTTTCTGGGTGGATATTTGTTTTATGCGGCGCTGTTTGCAGCGGTGGGGAGCTTGGTGAATGAAGATCCTACGGATGTGCAGGGATTGACTTTCCCGATTACGTTGCCGATCATTATTGGGATCATGGTGATGATTGCGGCGGTGCAGCATCCGAATAGCCAGATGGCGTTTTGGGGAAGTATCATTCCGTTTACGTCACCGATGGTGATGATGGCGAGGATACCTTATGGAGTGCCGGGTACGGTGCCGTATTGGCAACTAGGATTGTCGATGGTGTTGCTGATCATTGGGTTTCTGGCGACAACGTGGATGGCCGGGAAGATTTACAGGACGGGGATATTGATGTATGGGAAGAAGATTACGTGGAAAGAGGCGATTAAATGGATACGATAATAAATAAAAAAGCCGCTTCGTACGAAGCGGCTTTTTATGCAAAAATAAACACACCGTGATGAATCAACGGTGTGTTATCCTTATAGAACCCATCACAACACTAATGATATTCACTTATCTTATTCTGCAACTCCCCAATCCTCATCAAAAACACCGCAAACTCATCCATTCCACCTGTCTTTGACGTAGAAATCACCTCAAACATCCCTGTATCCGACCGAAACGTATACTGAGAATACGCACAAACCGGTAGCCGCCTGTTATTATTAAACCGCTTATCCGGCCCTCCGTTCCTGTTTACATACTGCCACGTATAATCCACCACATCCGCGTCTCCTGGCAGTATCTCCGATTCAATAAACCGGGTAGTATGAAAATTAATACTGAGATGCTTATAAAACACTGCTGCAAAAGTAGTCCCCCGTTTTATCAACAGCCGCTCAGGCAAAAAATAAAGCTCCATATTCCTGAGTGAAATACAGGGAATAGTCACGTTGGTAATAAAATATGGTATAGGAACTTTATTCTTGGACACACTGTTGATCCTACTCCTTTTAATCAAATTAGACGCCCCTGCATGGCGCTTTTGATCATTCGTGTGTTGTGTGTGATAATATTGCCAGATTTTCGAAGACCGGGAAAATGTATCAAAATGAGTGTTAAATTGTTGATAAACCTGTTGGAGCTTTTCATCCATATCGTAATGGAGTTCCATCTCAAACCGACGTTTATCTAACTTTTTTAACCAAAAGATAAAGGGGATAAACAGACCAATAATAATGAAGCATTCATATCCCCAATACGAGGTAGAAAAAAGGATAAATAGAACAATGCCTAATGGTAAAATGCCAAATACTTTTATATAAGAGAGCTGGCTTGATTTCTGATTCAACGCTTCGATAAAAGATTTGGAATCCGAATCTGTGAGTTGGTCTATATTTGCGGATATGATATTTTGTACTGTTGGCGTGGGATTAGGGCCGGATATCCGTTGCCGGTAATTGATACCATGTGCACTTAAATTCACAAATGTGCCTTTTGGACTGAAGTTAATCCGCGCGCCTTTTACGCCTACAGAATAACTGATACTTCGCTTGCTAAAGTTCATCCTGAAAGGGCCGCTGCTAATGGATTTTCTGTAATGCCAGCTCATAGTGATTTGATTGTAGGAATTCCAATAAATTTTAGAATGATGATTTCGGCTTCCGCTTTAGAACTGGCATAGGGGTGCAGTTCAAATCGTTTTACATTGGATTGCTGCAGCCAGTCGGTCCATAGGAGCTTTATGATCTCCATATCTGTGGGATGCACCGTCGCACAACCAGCTTTGGACAAAGAACGGTCATACAGCTCCATGACCAGGATCTCCAGATTTTTCAACAGTTCATTATTGACAGGTTTTATCTGAAATCTTTTATTTTTCCTGAGAAATTCCTGCATATCTTTTTCCCCGGAGGTATAAAACGCTTTGCGAAAATTGTTAATGGTGTTTTTACTGCAATCGAATCCTTTTCCAAAGATGCCCGCTTCAATGTATCCGTCAGTGGGTAATATGAGAATGTTCCGGTAAGTATTGGTATAGATGTCATTTTTATATTTGACAATACTTTCATTCGTCAATATTTTGTTCTCATCAATCCCCTGATTCAGATAGCTCCAGATATCGGCCCCCACATTGTCTTTGATCGCCTGATTATTGACCAGGGAATATTCTCCTGTCATTTCATTGATGTCCTTTTCCATTGACGGCTTGATTCCTGGTTTGGCAAAGATGTATTCAATCCGCTCCCGTTGAGTAGGAAATTTGCCAAAATTAATCAGTAGTTTTTCTGTATTTACCTGGTATTGTTTAATCAGCCCTTTATTAATAAAGTCTATCATAAGCCGGTCCTTTTGATTTTCCATTCTTTTGAACCGGAGGATGGAAGGGTAGAGATTATTGGTGATAATAGATAAAATATCTACATCATTCAGCGGCCGTTTATAAAGTTTAGGATCTACCCGGTTAGACATATCAGGAGCAAACAGGATATTGAAATGTGTGATGGTAAATGTTTTACCTGTTGGTGGGGTATAGGCAAGTATGGAGAGAAGTGCTGCCAGGGGGACTAAGTATGATTTATACATTATGACCGATTTTAACGCGGTGATCAATTCTATGGACGAATATTTTCGTTTCCTGCCATTCCGCAGCTACTTCTGCTGCCTGGGCTGTTTTGGTAGTGGCTTTAGCAATTGCATATTCCTGGTGCAGGAAATCGTTCCATCCTTCCAGGAATACATTGATCCTGTCTTTAAGCGCATCGACAGAAATAGGGAGGTTGTCTGATTGAATATGTATTGTATAAATAGTGGCTATTTTATCAATGTTTTCTAAGTCTTTGATCAGCTGATTCCTACTTTTTTGTAGGTTCTGGTTGAGTCTTACAGGTAATTCTTTTAGTTCAAGATCGGTGTGTTTTATATCTACTTTCAATTGTATAATCTCTATTTCAAGATTGGTGATACTCCCCTTTAACTGAAGTAATTTGTCTGCATTACCGGCCATTTCTTCACGAAGATGCTTGATTTTTAGCTGGTTCTTTTGAGCAATGGTATCCGGGCTACGTTCTTCAAAAGTGTGCATCATCTTTTTGAACACTACTTTGAATAATATTAACCCAAAAGCACCAAATACAAATACGAGATAAAAATTGGTATCAGAGAAGGCCATTCCCATTCGCCATTCGCCACGGATATTCCCAGTCAATATATTCATTTCATGAACGGCCTGCGCTACTTTATATGCGATGGCTCCGTCCAATACAATAATTCCAAAAAGAAAGCCCAGTACAGATGCCAGTGTTTTCCATTTAGCTTTCACAAACAGATCGATGATACCGAATGATACGGGGATGAAGACGAAAAGAAATATAAAGAGTACAGCCGTTTTAGTTTCCGCTACGGTATCAGTGATAGCGTCCGGATAGAAGATTTGTGGGGGCTCCATTGGTAAGCCCTGAGCTAATTTTTGTCTGGTATTGGATACACTGAATAATAATATATAAGCCGCCGATGAATAGAAAATAAAGAGATAGATCAATAGCGCCGTATTCAGGATTACTAAGGGAATGAACTCAAACCATTTGAATTTTGGCCTTACTGATTCCTGCTCCACCACTTTTATTTCACTTTTTAACTCCTCATTTTCTTTTTCTTTGACAGGCATCTTGTTCTCCCTGATATCATCAATGTTTTTATAGATAGTTTCCGTTTCTGATGACAACTTTACCGCCTTTATCTCCAGATTATTTTTCGTAATAACACTTTCCTTCTCCAGAAAATTGACATGTAATTCACATTCTTTTTCTAGGGCCTCTCTCTTCTTCTGCCGGTATTCTTCTATTTTTGATATCAATCGTTTTTTCTTGTCGTCAATGACATCAATATCATGAATGAACACGGAATACAAAGTATCAAATGCTTTATACAATACATGATGATCCCCGTTATTCGCACTACATCTTAGATATCCCTGTTCCCGTAATAATTTCCTGTCAAAACTCCCGATCTCCGCGGCGATCATTGAGTCCAGTACCTTTTCAAATTCGGCTCCCGCAGTTATGGGCTGTTGTTGTGGGGATGGAGCGGGTTTAGGTATTGGCGCAATGGTACCAGGTTTTGTTTTATTAAAATTCTCTATTAATCCGTCAATTGTCTCACGATGATTCGTACAAATAATACTTTCATGATTATTCTTTTTGGCATTGATTGTCCAGTTGTAAGAGCCATGTAATGCAATTTTTTGATCGATCACGCAGAATTTTTGATTCATGGTACCATAGCCATTGCCTTTTATTTTATATACAGCGGCTCCCTTAGCTACTAACTGGCTAAAGTCAAGCCTTTCATTATCGGAATTGTCGGCAATAATTATTTCAATAGAAACGCCTTGTTGCAGTTTATCAGACAGAATGCCGAATAGATGGTCATCTGTAAAATAGGCGGAGGCGACAAGGATTTCTGACTGCGCTCTCAATAATTCATACTGAATCTTTGAGTAAATTTCCTTGTTGTCGTTAAGAACTTGTTGTTCTACAGGTTCCATGGTAGGTTAAATTATATTATTTTGAATGTCGAAGTTCCCAGTGACAAAGAGTTCTGCCACTATTCTGGGCGTATTCCAGTGTTGTTCTGACAATCTGGTGTTTGCAATTGCTTAAACCCCTGCAATCCGGCGTAAGATGATATCTATAAGCATTTTTACTATCACAGATGTACACGGAGGTGTTATTAACACAATTGGATGTGTTAATGAGAAGTAATAGCAATAGAATCGGTTTCATTATTTAGGGCACCAGATTGCAGGGGGGATGTTTAGATGATTGTATGCCTAAGATTGCAGGAATTATTTCGTATTACATTCCTCTGAACAATGCTTGCAACCATCGGCATTCTCATAATCTTTTTGGGCTTTTTTTACAGCCTCTTTGCAAGAAGAATGTGAGCCCAGGTATTCACGGTTTTCAGGTGCAGGTAACCAGGAACAATCACTTTGGTGAACTTCGTGCGTGTTTTTGTTTACATAATAATCCATAATTGTAATAATTTATGAAACAAAATTAGACCCTTGAGATTCACTAACTTTACTGGAAACCGTATTTGATTATTTTTTCATTGAATTTGTGATGCCAGGACTTATTTATATAACCCCTATATCCTTACAATATGCGACTAGTTGCTCATTTTTAGAAAATCCCAATATGTCTTTAATATCTTTCAGCCGTTTTTCTATACTACTTAAACCGTATGGTTTAATCTGATATTGCTGAAGGTATTCCGGTATTTGATTTTGTCGTATGCCTTGTGCCAAAAGAGATATAATAGTTATGTCATATTGTGTGAAATCATGTGCATTCTTTTGCTTTACAACCTGCATGAGATGCCTGGGGAAATAAGTCTGATTTTGAGCAATACTTTCTATGGCCGATTTCAATTCCTTTGCATCATTTCTGGCTTTGCGAACATAACCATCAATTTTAAATTCTTTGAAGAGAATTTCAATTTTAGAAGGATTATTCTCCGCAGAAAATACCAGTATTCTTATATCCGGTTGGATCAAACGTGCTGCAGAAATCAATGCCATGCCTCCAGATAATTTTTGTGGACGGGAATCTTCCTCAAAGTATAAATCAGTAATCAGGAGGTCATATGATTGATGATGGGTAATTGCATTTTGCACCCGTACTAATGCATCATCACAATAGTAAACATAATCTGGCTGTAGTATTCCCATCTCTTCCAGCGTTTTTTGAACAGATATGTTCATGCTTTCGTGATCTTCAGCGATCAATACTTTGTTTATTTTTGTATTCATACGAATGGAAACGTAATCTGTATTTTAAGACCTTTTTTTGTGTTAGTAGCAAAAATAAGCTTGCCATTAATATTCTTTATACGGTTTTCCGTACTGGTCAAACCATTTCCCATTTTATAATCAGCTGGAAGGCCGACGCCATCATCTGTATACTGGATATTTATTTGATTATCCTGTTGTTCAAATTTGATCACCACATTGCTGGCCTGGCTATGCTTTTTCATGTTTATCATTAGCTCCTGCAGGATGTGTTTTGCCTCTATTTTAACAGTATTATTAAGTTGGCTCCATAGTTCTTTATAATTTCCTACAATGATAACCTTAACTTTATCCGTACTAAAAGCCATCAGTAATTGGGCTATTTCCGCCTGATAATCTTCAACTGCAGCTGGTTGTTCATAAGAAATATTCCGGGACTGCTCGTACATCGTTTCAATCTTATCAAGTAGTGCCTCCTTATCTATGGCTGACTGGTATTCAATCTCCGTCATCATGCGATAGAGGCCATTTGCCACCACATCATGTATTTTTTGAGATGTTTTCAACCGGTCCTTGCGGATGCGGTTTTCTGCTTCCAGCGCCAGTTGCTGCCTGCGTTTCAAATAGAGGAATATAATCAGCACAACTGCGCCAATCGCACTATAGATCATTACCCGTTGCTCGATGATCTGTAGCCTTTTATTAGCATTGTCTTTTTGTAGTCGCAGGTTTTCGGCTTTATTCTTTTCAGCATCATAGCGGATGAGTGCATATTGGTTTTTAGCCGTGTTTCGGGCGGTCTGGATACTATCACTTAAATATTGGTATCTGGCAAAGTAGGGTTTGATGTGTTGGGGTGGGCTGAGACGGATTAATTTCTGTAATGCCTGTACTTCATCATCCGGGCTATCAAGCTCCCTGGCCTTTGCATACATTTTATTGGCATATATCAATGCTGAGTCAGGGTGGGAGGAGGTATAATAATCTGACAAATGCGCATAGCTGGCATTTTGACCCCATGGGTCTTGAACTTCTGTCCTGATCTGCAAAGCGGTAGATAATTCCTGGGCAGCATTATAACTGGAATCCTTGAGCCATCTGACATTTGCCCTGTTAGATAATATCATGGCATAAGCCTTTCTGTCCGAGCCGGTTTTATGAATAATGGTATCATAAATAGCAATTGCCCCGCTGAAATTCTTCTGATCTTTGTACACAACAGCCTTATTATTCAGAAAGATCTGCTTAAAAACGTCGTCCTGGGCGTATTTTATGGCCAGGTCATAATAATTCAGGGCAGCATCATAATTTTTTAAACGCAAACTGGTACCTCCCAGTTCATTGTAATCAGATGATAGGCAGTAGAAATTACTTTCCTGCCGCTCATCCAGGTAGCGTAGCGAAAGGAGCAGATAATCCTGGCTACCAAAATAATCTCCGGCATCTGCCACTATCACGGCCATATTATTATATGAACTGGCAATGAGCAGGCTGTCCTTTGAACCGGAAACGATCTTATTGAAATAATAAAAAGCCGAATCACGCTGGTGACGGTACAAAAATGAATCAGCCTTGCTGTATTCAGCATTTTTTGTCACTACAGGAGGGGATACCTGCCTTTGGTTACATGCAAAAAGGCATGCGATGAGGATTAGAGGTGTCTTCAATGAGAGTTAAACTTTAATGTAGGGGTATCAGATTAAATAAAGATAGAGATTTTCCGGTATAACGTAAATTGGTGTATAGGAGAAAAAGTAAGGCAAGGATCAACCTTGCCTTACTTTAACTGTTATACTCATCTTGGGTGAGTGGGGGCATGAGGGGGAACGTGACCCGTTTCTCCGCCTGTATCCATGGTGCTCACCTGCTGCTGTGGACAATTATTTTGATTGTTAGTATTAGACTGGTTTGGACATACCAATGACCAAAGCAATGCTATAAACATTGAGAACATTGTGAAAAGTTTTAATCGGTTTGGAAATGGTGCGTCCGATTACCATGGCTAAGGCCTGGACCGCGTGAGAGGTAAGAAGCGCTTCTTACTTTTTTGGGAAGGAGTTTTGAGCATTGAAAGCGGAAGCTTTTAATCGCTTCCCAGTGCTGGTTATCAGATCCCGCTTTTGTTGCTCTGGGATGAATCAATCCTGGCCAGTAGACCGTTAGCTATTCGGTGTCGATTGATTCAAGGTAAAGGTAGGGTGGTGTAAGTGGTTGATTTGTATAGTGTTCTGATAATTCTAATCTTTCTGATGGGGGGAAGGAAAATCCGGAGGTATTCCTGTTATTCCGTTATGGTTTCCCGTAAAATTTCGATTATTCTGTAGTTTATCTTTATCCTATTTAATATGTTTATCGATTATCAATCAGCGGTTCTTAAAGACTACGAGAGAAAAAAGGCAGATAATGTCCTTTCTAATAGGCTAATACAGCCGACTTCTGCAGGTCTTAGGGATGAATGTTATGCTGTGTGTAAAGAGCGGCATACTATTAAGGATGAAAAAGTGTTGCGGGATTTTTTTGAAAAGCAGGAGAGTGCAAAGGATTATTTGATTGCGATCAATAATCATGAGGTGGACAAGTTTAAGCCACTTGCGAACTTTTTGAAAGGTCAGGTCAGGAGTACAAAACCTGTAAATATCGAATTGTTAGCGTGGTTAATAGATTTTAAACCACGACCCTGGGAGCATGGAAAAAATTACGATAATATTGAATTTGGGAAAGTGGAGGAAGAGATACAACCAACTGTAGCAGTTGAATCCATTAAGGGGATTGATATTCCACCTCTGCCTTATAAATCAGGAAAGATTAAGCCTGCTACATTATTACTAATTTTAATTTTAGTAGGTGCTTTTGGTTATATAATTTGGAGTATCATTTTTGTGCCTTATCATGAGCGCTGTATGTACTGGGCAGGAGATCATTATGTGCCGGTTTCCTGTAATCAGCAATTCAGAGATACAATAGCGATTGCTTATGATCCTCTAAAGATGGAGAATTTTAGAAGGATAACTACCCCAGATACGATTACCACGAATGCAATCGGCAGGGTATGGTATTATAAAGAAAATAATATTTTAGAGTATTATACAGCCGATGGTTATCATCCGGTGAAAAATTATAAAAAATTAAAACCTCTTACGGCATATATTATTTCCAAGTATATACATCCCAACTAATGTTTACTATTCAACAAATTCACTCCGCTCAAGGCAAAGTAAAATCAGGTGCAGGCTTCCCGGCGTATATTCAGGAGCTAAAGGTATTAATGTAGGAGATATACCAGAACTCATTTCATAAATAGGTTTTTATAATTGATAATCAATACTTAAATGGTAATTATGAAATGAGTTCTAATCAGAATTTATTCAAAGAAAATATTTTCTACAGATGAAGTTCTTATTCAAATGAAGAAAAGGCACGGTAGGAGAGTATTAGAAAAGCTTAAAAGAAATTCTACCAGGTAGAGTTTAGATACAGTTCCTTTTTTGTTGCCTGGAATTCGTTCCATATCTCAGCAACTACATCTGCCGCAGGCATGATTTTATCAATGATCGCACTCACTTGTCCTACTTCCAGTTCTCCTTCAGCCATATCTCCTTCAAACATTCCTTTTTTAGCGCGTCCTCTGCCTAAGAGGATTTTCAGTGATTCATTGTCCGCACCATTTTCTTCAGCAGCTTTTACATTGTTGAAGAATTCATTTTTCAGTAATCGCACTGGAGTCAATTTCTTCATGGAAAGGAGGGTATCACCTTCTTTTGCGGCAAGGATGGCTTGTTTAAAATGATCATGTGAAGAAGCCTCTGGCGTAGCTATGAAACGACTACCTATCTGTACGCCACTTGCACCAAGGGCGAAAGCCGCTGTCATGGCTCTGCCGGTGGCAATACCTCCGGCAGCGATCACGGGGATTTTTACCGCCTGGCATACGCTGGGAATTAATACCATGGTAGTGGTTTCTTCCCTGCCATTGTGTCCACCTGCTTCAAAACCTTCTGCTACGATCGCATCTACGCCGGCAGCTTCGCTTTTGAGTGCAAAGGCAGCGCTGGCCACTACATGGACAACCTTGATGCCTTCGGCTTTCAGGATGGAAGTCCATGTTTTTGGATTACCTGCGGAAGTGAATACGATAGGTACTTTGTTGGCAATGATGATTTTTATATGCTCTTCGATATTTGGGTAGAGCAAAGGAAGATTTACACCGAAAGGTTTAGCGGTTGCCTGCTTACATTTTGTGATGTGTTCCTGCAATACATCAGGGTACATACTACCTGCGCCGAGCAGCCCCAGGCCACCGGCATTGCTCACTGCACTGGCAAGGCGCCAGCCACTCGCCCAGATCATACCTGCTTGTATGATTGGGTATTCTATATTAAAGAGTTGAGATATACGGTTCATAACCGTAAATGTAAGGAGCTTAATTTAAACCGAATGTGATGAGGATCATATGAGAGCTATTTCCGAATTATTCGAAAAGTATTAAACTTAAGCGAAAGGCATCAAAATGTTGTGCGCTGTTTTAAGAACAATAACCTAAGCCGTGAAAAAATCTCCATAGCTTAATGAATGTTTCATCCCAGATCAATTTCTGTATTATCGCCGATATTCAAACTCTGGCTAAGTCCGCGAATATTTGCATCGCTACCGATCAGGGAAGATTTCAGCACCACTTCGTACAGGTTACTGTAAGAACCGATGATAGAGTCCTTGACGATAGAGTAATTGATCACCGTATTATCTCCGATCGCAACATTTGGTCCGATGATAGAATTCTTAATATTACATCCTTCGCCAATACTTACCGGAGGGATGATGATCGCATTCTCATATGGAAGGATCGGATTGGCGGGTACTTTATATTTACTGAGTAAGATAGCATTTGTTTCCAAAAGGGTTTCCTTGCGGCCGCAGTCGAACCAATTACTCACTTTGAAGGGGGTAAACTGTACACCATGTTCGATCATGCATTGCAGGGCATCTGTGAGCTGAAACTCATCGTGTGACCTTTTATGTTCTGTCATGTTCCTTTCCAGGCAATCATAGAGCTGGTCGGTTTCCTTAATTTTATAGATACCTACCAGGGCCAGGTTTGATTTCGGGATCTGTGGTTTTTCGACCACCCTCGCGATGTCTCCGGCATCATTGAGTTCGGCTACTCCAAAACTGCGGGGATCATCCACTTTTTTCAGGCCCAGTTGCGAGACAGGAGAGGCGATGAGTTCCCTGATATTACCTTCACAGATGGTATCACCGAGAACGATGAGTATTTCGTCGTCACCCACTACATTTTTAGTCAACAGGATGGCATGACCGGTACCTTCACGTAGATTTTGCTGTACGAAGTGACAGGTGAGGTGAGGATATTTCTTCTGCACATAATGTTGGATTTTCTCTCCCAGGTAACCGATGACGAAGACGAATTCGGTAATGCCTGCTTCCTCCAGCTGATCAATAATAATACTGAGGATTGTTTTGCCCGCGAGCGGGATTAACGCTTTAGGCTGAGTATATGTATGTGGACGTAGCTTGGTGCCAGCACCGGCTACAGGTATAATGGCCTTCATGTACCGCAGCGATTTGATTTTTTAGTCTACCGAGGGCGTGAAGGTAGAACAAAATTTATAAATAGAATAGTGGAAAAGCCCCTACACAGGGAGGAATGCATGGTATGTAATACGTAGGCAGTGGAATTAACTGTCATTATGAATTTTTATAGAAGAAAATTCTAGTAATTGTTAAAATTGAACTATTGACTATCCATAAAATCGATTAACTTTGTCGCAAATTTTCAATGTAAATGCAAAGAGATCAGCAAATATTTAATATCATCGGCCAGGAGCTGGAGCGTCAGCGTCATGGTATAGAATTGATTGCATCAGAGAACTTTACCAGCTTGCAGGTAATTCAGGCAATGGGTACTGTACTGACTAACAAATATGCAGAAGGTTATCCCGGACGTAGATATTATGGTGGCTGTGAAGTGGTGGATTTGAGTGAACAGCTGGCTATTGACAGGGCAAAAGAGATCTTTGGTGTTGAGTATGTAAACGTACAGCCGCACTCTGGTGCGCAGGCAAATGCTGCTGTATTGCTGGCGATCCTGAAACCAGGTGATAAGATCCTGGGTCTGGACCTGAGCATGGGTGGTCACCTGACACACGGTTCCCCGGTGAACTTCTCCGGTAAACTGTATCAGCCATTCTCTTATGGTGTGAACAAGGAAACTGGTCTGGTCGAGTATGACAAAATGGAAGAGATTGCGCTGAAAGAGAAACCACAGGTGATTATTTGTGGTGCTTCTGCTTACAGCCGTGACTGGGATTACAAACGTATCCGTGCGATCGCTGATCAGGTAGGTGCTTTTGTGATGGCAGATATTGCTCATCCTGCTGGTTTGATTGCGAAAGGATTGTTGAACTCTCCGTTTGAACATTGTCATTTTGTAACGACTACTACCCACAAAACACTGCGTGGACCTCGTGGTGGTATGATCATGCTGGGCAAAGATTTCGAAAATCCGTTTGGCCTGAAGACGCCGAAAGGTGAGATCCGTATGATGAGCAGCCTGATTGATACAGCGGTGTTCCCTGGTATTCAGGGTGGTCCGTTGGAGCATGTGATTGCTGCGAAGGCGGTTTCTTTCTTTGAGATCTTGTCTGACGATTATACAGTATATGCTAAGCAGATTATTAAGAATGCCCAGGCAATGTCTAAGGCATTGGTGGATAAGGGCTACCAGATTGTATCTGGCGGTACTGATAACCACTTGATGCTGATTGACCTGCGTAACAAGAATATTTCTGGTAAAAAGGCAGAGCAGGTGTTGGTGAAAGCGGATATTACTGTGAATAAGAATATGGTGCCGTTTGATGATAAGTCTGCATTTGTGACTTCTGGTATTCGTGTTGGTGTACCAGCGATTACTTCAAGAGGGATGACGGAAGCGCATATGGGCCAGGTGGTATCCTGGATTGATGAGTTGTTGATGGATGCGGATAATGAGGCAAAGATTGCGTCAGTGAGAGGTGCGGTGAATGATTTTATGAAGCAGTTCCCGCTGTATCCTGAGTTGTAGGTTGGATGTGAATTGAAATGTTTATAAAGCGAAAGCCGCCCGAACGGGCGGCTTTCGCTTTTATTCTTTCATTGATTTTGCAAAGTTCCGGATGTCTTCGTTGCGGATTTTTCTGAAGCCTACGATCGACTTCCCCATTTTAGGGATTAATGAGTAGCCCCATGCCTGAAACATTTCATCACTGATATCTGTGTGGCACAGCGGCATCCCATTAATAGGATCAATCACTACAGGAACATGCACTTCCATACTCGGGTTGTTTTTATCAAATGTAGAAAACACGCCTGCCGGTACATAGGCCATTACTGTTCCGGTAAAACCATCTTTTCTGAAAAGCCCCTCCAGATCTTCATAATTTACATACTTAATAGGATAGGGATAATCTGTTCCTGCCTTCCCTTTTTCAAAATCATCATCCAGCCAGTTGTTGCACAGGATCAATGTTCTGTCTTTCAGGTAGATCGCATTGTGCTTACTGGTAGACTGCATCATGGCTTTCGCTGCCTTATCGTCTACATGTTCTGAAAACACATAGGTGGATAGGCGGATGCCCACTGCCAGATCCAGGAAATCCGGAAAGCGTTCCGACATGTTCTGGATATAGAATGGCTTGGTTACATCATTTTCAATGAAGTACATGTTAATGACCGGCACACTCAAATCTTTCGAATCACTTTTCCACACCAGGTCAGATGTAAATGTTTGTGCAGATTTGGCATAATGACTTTTACTTGGTTTCACATGCAGCGATTGACAGTCCATTACAATGGTACTTCTGTCATTTTTCTTTCGCAGCTTTTCGACTTCTTTTTCTGTTCTCTGTTCAATTATAGCTGTGACTCCATCCACGTTCCAGAATTGTCTGACCACTTCAGGGAAATCCAGGTTTAACTGTTTAATGGCTTGCTTATACTCCTCTGCTTGTGCGTGGCTGTGGCGACGTAGTTGTTTTAGAATACTCTTATCAGGGACTTCTTTTACTACGATAATTTTCGTCCGTTTCTTCAATTTCTCCAGGTCTTTTGATTTTACGAACTGTGCGGAGGCCACAAATGCAGTTAACAGGAGGCTTAAACTAAGCAAGGCGGATATGGTACCTTTCATAGGGATTATTTTTAATTTAAACCACGTTGGCAAATATAATTTATTAAAAATTCTTAATGTGTAGAAAAGTCGCTACAAATATTTTTTTAACAATTTAGGGGAGGGGTTGTGGGTAGAGGAAAGATATCACCGTTTATTGTCAGTCTGTTCAATACATCAGATTAGCGAAAGATAGTTTGAAGGTGGATATTATTGCCTTAAAACAACCGTCATTGGAAGTGGTTGCTGCTAATAACTGTTGTGTGGAAATGTCAGCATTGGAAATTGACAATTTTACTTATAATGGAGGACAACAGAATAAAATAGTGACCCGTAACATGGGAAATTTCGACAATATGAATGTGCAGTTAGGAATGTATGGAAGTGTTTATCTACAGGATGTAACGCTGAGGAATTTCAGTATTAAAGCAGATAGTATGATAGGATTGAGGTTAGATGAAATTGCTATGTTAAAACTAGTGCAATTTAAAAGAAACTAAGATTTGATTTTGATATAAATAAAGCCATGTTGATAGGGGCTGACTGTGGCTTATTTACAAGACCACTCTTTTTAGTTTGCATATGGCTTCCTATAGAGAATAATACAAGAATTTGCAGCTTGCATAGCAATGTCTGCTAAGAGAAGATTGTTTTTATAGGTAAAATAAAAGCTGGCCTAAAAAGACCAGCCTAAAAGTTTTTTTTACTTTTTTTCTCGGGGCTTGTTTTTCAACATAGAAGTCAGCCCCTCCATATTTTATCAGATTTGTGTAGCAAGATAAGCCATTGTACCTATGCCTGTTTCAATGGCACGTTCATCGATATCAAATGTAGGTGTGTGTACACCGGAGGTAATACCTTTTGCAACGTTACCTGTTCCTAAGCGGAAGAAACAAGCGGGGATAATCTGGCTATAAAAAGCGAAGTCCTCAGCTCCCATTCTCACTTCAGTATCCTGTACATGTTCCTGTCCAAGATATTCTCCTGCCAGTGTTCTGGAGCGTTCTGTCACTTCTTCATTGTTATACAGGCAGGGGTAACCTACCAGTATATCAATTTCGATCTCAGCTCCCATGGCGTGTGCTAATTCAGTTGCCTGTTTTTTGATGATCTCATGGGCCTTAAAGCGCCAGGTTTCATCCATAGCCCTGAATGTGCCCATCAGTTTCACTTCGCTGGGAATTACATTGGTGGTGTAACCGCCATTGAATGCGCAGATACTGAGAACGGACGGAGAGAAAGGATTATTGTTACGGCTGATCACCTGTTGTAAGCTTACGACCAGGTGCGATGCCACGAGAATAATATCTGTAGTGAGGTGAGGTTGGGCAGCGTGACCGCCTTTGCCTTTGATATTGATATAAATCTCATCGGCGCTTGCCATGTACTGACCTGCACGAAAACCCAGTAAACCGGCTTCCATAGAAGGTTGTACGTGCATACCGAGAATTGCATCGGGGCGTGGGTTTTCCAGTGCTCCATCTTTGATCATGAGACTTGCTCCGCCAGGATGTTTTTCTTCTCCGGGCTGGAAGAGGATCTTGATGGTGCCTTCGAATTCATCTTTCAGCTCCTGGAGAATGCGGGTAGCGCCCAGTACGCAGGTGGTATGTACATCATGCCCACAGGCGTGCATAATACCGGAATTCAATGATTTATAAGGTACATCGTTTGCTTCGGTAATGGGGAGGGCATCGATATCGGCACGGAGTGCGATGACTTTTTTTGCAGGATTTTTTCCTTCGATGATCGCAACAATACCGGTGCCGGCTATACCGGCAGTATATTTTACCCCGAAAGTATCCAGTTGTTGCTGAATGTACTTTGACGTCTCGAATTCCTGGAAGGACAGTTCGGGATTTGCGTGAATATGTCTTCTGATAGCAATGAACTCAGGCGCGTATTTGTGCGCGAGTTCCTTAATACGATTCTTCATTCCCTGCTTCTTTCTCTGGTTGTACATTAATAGTGGCTGGCACTACGAATACGCCGCCAGTGAAGCTGGAAGATAATTTATCTCTCAGGTCGGCAGCTTCATCCCTGTTTTTGAAATCACCTACGCGTACCTTGAAATAAGGCGCCTGGTAATCCAGGTAAGTACGGAAGTCAGGGTAGAGTTGCATCACCTTCGCTTTCATGTCGGTCGCTTCATTTCTTTTGTTGGTAGAAATGACCTGTACCCTAAAACCTGGTTGGTTACGGATAGCGAGGGTATTGATATAGATCTGTTTTTTGATCAGCAGGTCGAGCCGGCTGTCTTTTACCACTTTCACACCGCCTGTATTGGCAGTGGCCAGGGTATTGTCCTGAGCAGAAGCAAGAGTTCCGATCAGTAATCCGGATAATAATATGAATATGTGTTTCATGTTCAGTTGTTTAGAGGATTGGGGTGATGGTTAATATGCGCCTGTGGCACCAGTAGTAGCCTCCCCTTTAGCCTCTTTCATGAGTGCTACGCCGCTGGAAGTTCCCAACCTGGTAGCGCCGGCAGCGATGAGCTCCTGGGCGAAGGTAAATGTACGAACTCCGCCTGAAGCTTTTATCTGAATATTTTGTGGCAGATGGGCCCGCATCAGTTTTACAGCTTCCACGGAGGCGCCTTTTTCGGCGTACCCGGTGGATGTTTTAACATAGTCTACGCCGTATTTAGCATATATCTCGCAGCACTTAATGATCTCTTCTTCCAATAATATGCCACTTTCTATGATCACTTTCAGGACCACCTTTTTAGGTTGGTTGCGGATCACGGCCATGATATTATTGATTTCTTTTTCTATGTAGTCCCAGTCTTTGTTGCGGATGGCGAGGAGGTTGGCAACCATGTCGACTTCGTCGGCTTCGTCAACGATGGCGAGGACGAGTTCGGCTAGTTTGGCTTCGATGGCCGAGTAGCCGAAGGGGAAGCCGATGACGGTGGCTACTTTTGTAGAGGTGCTGCTGGTGAAGGTTTTGGCTACCTTGACGAAGGGAGGGGGAACGCATACTGCGGCGAAGTCGTATTCAACGGCTTCCATGCAGAGGTTTTTGATGTCTTCGAGGGTGGTGGTAGGTTTGAGGACCGTGTGGTCGATGTATTTGTTCAGCTGCATAGTGAAGTGGTTTTCGGGTGCGAAGGTAGGGAAAATTGTAGGATTGTCAGGAATGAACGGGAATGGTTAAAGTGAGAAAAAGTTTATGCAGAATGAACAAAAATGGATTAGGGAAAGCTAGGCTGGGAGGGGGATAGAGGTTATTTTTGTGGGGTAAATTATTATTCACAATTAAAACAAAATGTTATGATGAGTATTTTTCATCCGGATTTCCAGCTTTGGAGAATAGATGAGGATTTAAGATTAGGTCGGGAAAGATTTAAAAACTTTACACCCGAGGAAAGGATAAAGTATTTCCACCGCTTGGGATGGACTGACGAAAATGGGGTAGTTACTCCTGAGTTTGAACCAATAGGTCGTTATCTGAAATCTTTAAAAAAACAATAGATTCTTTTATGTACGAAATGAAAAACCAGCTGATATTGGGTTTCCATGGATGTGATGAGGAAACCTGTCAGAAATTAATTAATTCTCCCAAAGAGTTCCATTTTAATAAAAATCCTTACGATTGGCTCGGCCACGGAATGTATTTCTGGGAAAATGATCTAAATAGAGCCTGGAAATGGGCCCTGGAAAGGCATCGACAAGGAAAAATTAAACAACCGGCAGTGGTGGGAGCTTACATTGCCGCCGGTAATTGTTGTGATTTTCTGAATATAAAACACACCAAAAGGTTAGTAGGGTATTATGAGGAAATGATAGCGGAACATGGTATCATGTTTTATAACGAAGATGTTAAATCAGATCCTTATAAGGACAAACTGCTAAGAAAATTAGATTGTGCAGTAATTGAATATATGCACAAGAGAATGAGCATGAGTCGGGAACTTGAACGACAAAAGTTGGGCTTCGAACTTACTGCCAGCTTCGACACCGTTCGAAATGCCTTTCTTGAAGGCGCTTCTGCTTTTCCTGGTTCAGCAATAAAACTAAAAACCCATATCCAGATCTGCGTTCGTAACCCCCATAATATCCTCGCTTTTTTCCGTCCTCGCCTCAAACCTGCTCTTGATCTTGCTGCGTAATCCCTTTTAAACCAGCTTGCGAAATCCTTTTTTATATAAAAAACAAAGGGTGCCTCCGCTGAGACACCCTTTACTATTTTCATCAGGTCAGGACTACAAATCCTTCCCATGACAATTCTTAAACTTCTTTCCACTACCACAAGGGCAAGGATCATTTCTCCCAACCTTAGGCCCCACCTTCACCGGATCCTGCTTCACCGGCTCCGCATTTGTAGCATACTCCTGCGCCTCATGGCCATTCGTCGTCTCAAAATCCTGATGTGTTGCCCTCAGCTTGCTCATATCAGTACGCGGCTGCTGCTCTCTGGCCTCCCTGATCTGTGCCTGCTGACGCTGTTGTTGTTGCTGCTGTTGCTGTTGTGCACGTCCATCTTCCTGTACCGGAATTCCACATTTACACAGGAAAGATACGATCTCCTTACTTGTCTCCGCAGTCACCTCTTTGAAGAGATTGAAAGCCTCGAACTTGTAAATTAACAGTGGATCTTTCTGTTCCCACACCGCACTCTGTACAGATTGTTTCAGGTCATCCATTGCACGCAGGTGCTCTTTCCACGCATCATCAATCAGTGACAGGGTGATGTTACGCTCCAGGGAATTGATGGTTTCGTAACCATTGGTGTCTACCACTTTCTGCAGGTTAGCCAGTACATTCACACCTCTCTTGCCATCAGTAAATGGAATAGAGATATTCTCAATATGGTGACCCTGCTCTTCGTAGATCTGCTTGATGACTGGCAGTGTATTCTGCGCAACATCCTGCACTTTACGATGGTAGTTCTCTTTTGCTGCTTGATACAGTTTAGATGCCAGTGCATTAACATCACCCTTGGTCAGTTCTTCCTGGGTAACATCCACATCGATCGCGAAATTGAGGATCGCATCCAGTTTCAGTGCTTCCAGGTCACCGGTTTCCCTGTGTGTATTTGCAATGCTTTCTGCTACATCATAGAATGAGTTGTCGATATCGATCGCCAGGCGTTCGCCAAACAAGGCGTGATTACGTTTAGCGTAGATCACTGTACGTTGTTTGTTCATCACGTCATCGTATTCCAGCAAACGCTTACGGATACCGAAGTTATTTTCTTCTACTTTCTTCTGTGCTCTTTCGATGGAACGGGTGATCATGCTATGCTGGATCACTTCTCCTTCTTTATAGCCCATACGGTCCATCAGACCTGCGATACGATCAGAACCGAACATACGCATCAGGTCATCTTCCAGGGATACAAAGAACTGAGAGGTACCGGGATCTCCCTGACGACCGGCACGACCACGCAACTGGCGGTCTACACGACGGCTTTCATGGCGTTCTGTACCAATGATGGCCAGACCACCTGCATCTTTCACACCAGGTCCGAGCTTGATATCCGTACCACGACCTGCCATGTTGGTAGCGATGGTCACAGCACCTTTCAGCCCCGCTTCTGCTACGATCTGTGCTTCACGTGCGTGTTGTTTTGCGTTCAATACATTGTGAGGCACTTTATCGAGTGTCAGCAACTTGCTCAGTAACTCAGACACCTCTACGGAGGTAGTACCTACCAGTACCGGGCGTCCTTCTGCCTGCAGTTTCTTCACTTCGTCGATTACGGCCCTGTATTTGTCACGCTTTGTTTTATATACTAAGTCCTCATTATCCTTACGGGTAATAGGGAGGTTAGTTGGAATGGTAACAACATCCAGTTTGTAGATTTCCCAGAACTCACCCGCTTCTGTCACCGCTGTACCGGTCATACCAGCCAGCTTGTGATACATACGGAAGTAGTTCTGCAGGGTTACTGTTGCGAATGTTTGCGTAGCAGCTTCCACTTTTACGTTTTCTTTCGCTTCAATTGCCTGGTGTAAACCATCGGAATAACGACGGCCATCCAGGATACGACCTGTTTGTTCATCTACGATCTTCACTTTTTCATCCATTACCACATACTCTACATCTTTATCGAAGAGGGTATATGCTTTCAGCAATTGCTGAACGGAGTGGATACGATCAGATTTCTGTGCGAAGTCCTGCAGGAGGGCATCTTTACGGTGCAGTTTTTCATCAGCGCTCAGTTCCAGCTTTTCGATCTCAGCGATCTCAGAGCCTACGTCAGGCATGATGAAGAAGTTTGGATCTTCACCGGATTGTGTGATCAGGTGAATACCTTTATCTGTCAGGTCTACGGTATTATTTTTTTCATCGATGCTGAAGTACAGTTCCTCATCAACCTTTGGCATTTCGCGCTGTTGGTCGGCGAGGTAATAGTTCTCCGCTTTCTGTAAGTATACTTTGATACCTGGTTCGCTCAGGTATTTGATCAGCGCACCGCTTTTTGGTAAACCGCGCCATGCACGCATCAGGGCGAGACCACCTGTTTTGGGGTCATCTTTACCTTCAGCGATCAGTTTTTTAGCTTCGATCAGGAACTGGTTAGTTGCCTGGCGTTGCGCATTGATCAGACGTTCGATGCGAGGTTTTAATGTATGGAACTCCTGTTCTTCTCCACGGGGGATAGGGCCGGAGATGATGAGAGGGGTACGGGCGTCATCCACCAATACGCTATCCACTTCATCCACCATGGCAAAGTGGTGCTTACGTTGCACCATTTCGTCTGGTGTATGCACCATGTTATCACGGAGGTAGTCAAAACCAAATTCATTGTTGGTACCATAGGTAATGTCAGCCAGGTAAGCTGCACGACGTTCAGCGGTATTAGGCTGGTGCTTGTCGATACAATCTACGGTGATACCCAGGAATTCGAAGAGAGGACCATTCCACTCAGAGTCACGACGAGCGAGGTAATCGTTCACTGTTACAATGTGAACACCTTCGCCAGCCAATGCATTCAGGTAAGCAGGCAGGGTAGATACGAGGGTTTTACCTTCACCTGTTGCCATTTCGGAGATCTTACCTTCGTGGAGTACGATACCACCTATGAGCTGTACATCATAATGTACCATGTTCCAGGTTACCTGGCTACCAGCAGCAGTCCATGTATTTTTCCACGTCACATTGTCACCTTCAATGCTCAGGTAATCTTTTCTTACTGCCAGTTCTCTGTCCAGCTGAGTAGCTGTGGCAGTAATGGTTGGATTATTGGTGAGGCGATAAGCAGCCGCTTTTACAGTTGCAAATGCTTCAGGCAATATTTCCTTCAGTATTTCTTCAATTTGTTTATCTCTGTCTTTCTTCAGCTTGTCCACTTCCTGATAGATGGTATCTTTTACAGTTACCTCTTCAGTCTGTTCAGCCTCAGTCTGTTTCTCAGCAATTACACCGTCAATCTTCGACAAATGGGCTTTGATCCGTTGGCGAAAATCCTGCGTTTTGTTACGCAGCTGGTCTACAGGCAGGGATTGCAGTTTTTCATACTCCTCGTTGATCTTTTTCACCACAGGCATGATCGTGTTGATATCTCGCTCCGATTTATGCCCGCCAAAAAGTTTTGTTAAAAAACCTAACATGTCTAGTTTATTACGAATGATTGTTAAAATAGTTGTAGGGCCATAGGATGCCTATGCTCCATTTTCCGTTTCCTTACCCAAATATTATGCTTGGAAAGCGACCGGTGACAAGGTGTCAGCTATCCGGGTTTCCGGCAAGGCCCGTAAAATTAGGAATTATTTGCACATAGTTATGCTGTAATGCCGTAGGATGACAGTTAAACCGGAAAAAATAAATTTTAATCCCACCAGAGATACAAAGTTTTCGAGTCTTTCAGCTCCTGGACCAGATCTTCCACATTTCCAACGCCTTCCTCCGCAATATCCGGGCAAAAAGCATGGACCTCCCTGGCAAATGAATCGAGTTCTGCCGCAGGAATATGGGCGATGCGGGCTTCGAACCAATCGCTGCCTGCGCCGAGAATTTCAAGCGAATAACGATTATGCCAATCATGCAGTCTGATCAGCAGGCTGTCATTAGAAATGTCATAATTAGGCGCAGCGGTGCATTTTAATTGAATGATGTCAAACTGATCTTTGGATTTGATCAATGCATACTGGTCAGGCAGATTGCCGTAGTTTTCTTCGGATTTAAAGAGGAAATAGCCCGCTGCCAGCAGCTTTTTACGGATCCGCTCATATTTTTCCGCTTTTGGATGATATTCAAACTCCAGCCCGGCATTTTCTCCCAGCATATGAAAGGGTGCTGTAGTGAGGGTTCGGATATCGGATATAGCGCTTCGCTCAATATGCAGGGAATCAGCTAAAATACGATCCTGTTCACTGATAGGTACCTCTTTTCCTATGTAGGTGCAGGAAAAGAGAAGGGTGACAGCCGCAAAGGATAACAGAACTTTGCTCATAGGTATTAATATATAGTTCTCAATGTACAAAAATGAGTATAAATAATCAATTCCTTCATTTGTATACGTTTGGTTCTAATAGATTCATGTGTATAAAGTACACTTTAAAAAAAAGACTTTATTAACGACCGTTTAACACCTTCATTTGTTTCAACAGTCTACCTTTACAGTATTAGGGTTTTCATAGGATAGTAAAACAAGAGCCGGATAGTCTTATCAGGCTCTTCCTTTTTATATAGATTGTTGTTTATAAGCCAATTATATTCTTTCTACTTGCATTTTTTCCGCACTTATACTATAATATTTTTTTATTACAAAACAACTTCGGCATCATTAGAAATTTGCCTATTTCCGGCAAAAGAGAAATTTCATGACGAAATTTCCCGGGAGTTTTCTACATTTAAAAGCTGTGGAGTAATGACGTTATGAGATAAAAACACGTGCACAAAGCACCCGTTTCATGCTGCGGGCTGCAAAAAACAATTCAAACCTATCATAAAGAAAAAAAAGTTATTGCAAATGAACCGTAAGTTACGAATGGGTATGATTGGGGGCGGAAAGAATGCCTTCATCGGTGCTATTCATAGAATCGCTGCGAATATGGATGGTCTGATTGAACTAAAAGCAGGTGCATTCAGTTCTGACCCGGAAATCTCCAAAGCCTCCGGCGAAATGTTGTTCCTTCACCCCGACAGGACTTATCCTGACTACAAAACGATGCTGGAAGCAGAAGCAAATAAGCCGGCAGATGAAAAACTGGATTTTATTGCGATTGTTACACCCAACCATGTGCACTTTGAACCAGCGATGCTCGCGCTGGAAAAAGGTTTCCATGTAGCGATTGACAAGCCCATCACATTTACCCTCGAAGAAGCCAAACAACTAAAAGCAAAGGTAGATGCCACAGGCCTCTCCTTATTACTCACCCATACTTACACTGGTTACCCTATGGTAAAGCAGGCTAAGCAAATGGTGAAAGATGGTGTATTTGGCAAGATCAGAAAGGTATATGTTGAATATCCACAGGGTTGGCTGAGCACTTTCTCTGAAAAAGATAGCAAAGGAGCTGCCTGGCGTACAGACCCCAGCCGTTCAGGAAAAGCAGGCTGCATGGGCGATATCGGTACACACGCTGCCAATCTGGCTGAATATATCAGTGGGCTGAAAATCGACAAACTGTGTGCAGATCTCAATATTGTAGTACCAGGTCGTGCTTTGGATGATGATGGTGGGGTATTGCTGAAATTTGATAATGGTGCATCTGGTGTGCTCATTGCCTCCCAGGTGGCTGCCGGTGAAGAAAATAATCTGACCATCAGGGTTTATGGTGAAAAAGGTGGTATTGAATGGCACCAGATGGAACCTAATACCCTACTTGTAAAATGGCTGGATAAACCGGCTGAAATTTATCGCGCAGGCAATAACTACGGTGGTTTACAAAGTAGTTATGCTATCCACAATACCCGCACTCCCGGCGGGCATCCGGAGGGTTACCTGGAAGCATTCGGGAACCTGTATCGCAACTTCGCACTCACGTTACAGGCTAAACTGAAAGGTGAAACGCCTGCTCCTGAGGCACTTGATTTTCCTGGTGCAGATGATGGCGTAAGAGGGATGGCCTTCATAGAAAACGTCGTTAAATCGGGACATAGCAACGAAAAATGGACAAAATTTGAAATCTAACCTATTATGAAAACTATCAAAGGACCGGGCATATTTCTGGCGCAGTTCCTAGGTGATACTGCCCCTTTCAATACATTGGATAACATCTGTAAATGGGCTGCCGGCTTAGGTTTTAAAGGCGTGCAGATCCCTACTTCAGATCCAAATATCTTCGATTTGCAAAAAGCTGCTGAAAGCAAAACTTATGCGGATGAGATCAAAGGTTTAGTACAATCTGCAGGGCTGGAAATTACTGAACTCTCTACACATTTACAGGGGCAACTGGTTGCCGTACATCCTGCATTCAGTGACCTGTTCGATGGTTTTGCACCTGCTGAGAAAAGAGGTAACCCTGCTGCACGCACGGAATGGGCGATTCAGCAATTGAAATACGCTGCAAAAGCAAGCCGTAACCTGGGCCTGGATGCACACGCTACTTTCAGTGGTGCATTGCTCTGGCATACGGTATATCCATGGCCACAGCGTCCTGCAGGCCTGGTTGAAACAGGTTTCCAGGAACTGGCTAAGCGATGGCTGCCGATCCTCAATGAGTTTGAAGAAAATGGCGTAGACCTCTGTTATGAAATTCATCCTGGTGAAGATCTCCATGATGGTGCTACCTACGAGCGTTTCCTGGAGGCTACCGGCAACCATACACGTGCTTGCCTGCTCTACGATCCAAGCCATTTTGTATTACAATGCCTGGATTACCTGGAGTACATAGATATTTACCACGAGCGGATCAAAATGTTCCATGTAAAAGATGCTGAATTCAATCCTACGGGCCGTTCCGGAGTATATGGCGGTTACCAGGGTTGGGTAGATCGCCCGGGCAGATTCCGTTCTCTGGGAGATGGCCAGGTTGATTTTAAAGCTGTATTCAGCAAACTGACGCAATATGATTTCTCAGGCTGGGCTGTGATGGAATGGGAGTGCTGTCTGAAGCATCCGGAAGATGGTGCGAGAGAAGGTGCGCCGTTCATCAAAGATCACATTATCCGTGTGACAGAAAAGGCGTTTGACGATTTTGCCAGTGCTGGAGCGGACGAAAGCCTGAACCGGAAAGTACTCGGCCTGGAGTAAAGGGCATTTCATCATAATTATAGCAATTTAACTATAAGGTTACTTATATTACACAATCTGTATTTGTCATAATCTGAAATAGGACTTATAAAATGGAATCTAAAATGAGAATGCGTTATCTGGCACCATTCGTATTAAGTGCATTTTTTCTTGCCTCATGTGGTGGCAGCGATAACAGCAGCGAAAAAAAAGACACATCAACAAGCAGCAGCAACGAAGCGCCTGTTGATAACTCCATGGTAAAAGAAGGTGCGGCAGATGCTGCAGCTTCAAAAGGTTTGGCCCTGATCTCGAAATCGGATTGCCTTACCTGCCATAAAGTAGACATGAAAGTGGTAGGACCTGCTTACAAAGAAGTAGCAGCGAAATATGCCGCCACTGATGCTAACATTACTATGCTGGCAGACAAGATCATTGCTGGTGGTAGCGGTCATTGGGGTGAAGTTCCAATGCTGGCACACCCTAATGTAACCAAGGACGACGCCACTGAAATGGTGAAGTACATTCTGTCTTTAAAGTAGTTTAGATAATTATCCGTAGCGGATTACGGGTAGAATAAATTTACGGGTCTCAACTATGTCATTCTGTGGATGATCTGCGGAACCATTGTACCTCGTTTATTGATTCTTTTCGTAATCCGCTTTTGCTAAAATTCCAAAACCCAAACAAATCCATTAATCACATGAAATTGCTCATTCCCGTTTTGGCGCTCAGTCTCTCGTCGGCCGCTGTTTTCGCGCAACAACCCAATACTTTAACTGCTAAGGAACAAAAGGACGGCTGGAAATTATTATTCGACGGCAAAACAACCAATGGCTGGCATTCTTATCTACAATCTTCAGCCGCAGACAGGTGGAAAATACAAGACGGTGCTTTTGTACTGGATACCGCTGTAAAGAAAGGTGGTGGCGACCTTGTTACCAACGATGAATATGAAAATTATGATTTTACCTACGAATGGAAGATCTCCGAAGGTGGGAACAGTGGCCTGATCTTCAGCGTACACGAAGATTCAAAATATGGCGCTACCTACCTGACAGGTGCCGAAATGCAGGTGCTGGACGATACCCGCCATCCTGATGGTAAATACCCTAAACATAATTCCGGTGATCTGTATGACCTGAAAAAGGCTACAATGAACACCGCAAAACCAGTAGGAGAGTGGAACAAAGCACGCATTCTGAAAAAAGATGGCCACCTCACTTTCTGGCTCAATGGCACCAAAACTGTTGAAACTACCGTTGGCAGTGATGAATGGAAAGCCCTGCTGGCTAATAGTAAATTTAAAACCTGGGAAGGGTTTATGAAGTTCTCCAAAGGACATATCGCGCTGCAGGATCATGGCAACGTAGTGAGCTATCGTAGTCTCAAGATCAAAACACTATAATATAATATGAAAAAACTGTTTGTTGGTATTGTATGTACCACCGCGCTGTTGATGCTGTATCCTATGACCCGGCTCATGGCCGTGGCACGTCCACGTTTGCTGGTGTTTTCCAAAACAATGGGCTTCCGGCACGATTGTATTCCTGTTGCCAAAGTGGCCATGATACAACTCGGACAGGAGAATGGCTTTGATGTGGATACCACTGAAGATGCCAATGCCTTTGTATACAAAAACCTAAAAAAGTACGCAGCTGTGTTATTTTTAAACACGACAGGCAACGTATTAGATGACAAGCAACAGGCCGCTATGGAAAAGTACATTCACAAAGGCGGTGGGTTCATGGGAATTCATGCTGCGACCGATACAGAGTATGACTGGCCATGGTACAATAAGCTGGTGGGTGCATGGTTCCTCAGCCATCCCAAGCAACAAACAGCTACCCTCAATGTGGTAGATAAAACGAATGATGCCACCCGTCACCTGGGCGATAAATGGTCCAGATGGGATGAGTGGTATAATTTCAAAGATCTGAACCCCGACGTACATGTGTTGCTCAAAATAGATGAGCGCAGTTACGAAGGTGGGAAGAACGGCGATAACCACCCGATGGCATGGTATCATGACTTCGATGGTGGCAGAGCTTTTTATACGGAGCTGGGGCATACCAAAGAATCGTACAGCGATCAAACGTACATGCGGCACGTGCTGGGTGGACTCAGATATGTGATGGGAATGAAAGCTACTGATGCTGCTGCCGGCAAATCAGGGACCTTTTACTAATCATACGGGAGAGGTTGTCTCAAAAGTGAAGATTTCCGGATTTTTTCCGGAGATACCTGGGGGAGAGAATTTTTATGAGTTCTCAGTGCCTTCAAATTACTTTTGAGATAGCCTCTTTTAACGAAAACAACTATCATGCAATTGAGGTATGCTATTTACCTGGCTGCGCTATGCGGAATAATTCTTTCCGGTTGCCAGTCAAAGACCAGACCCGGTAATCCCAGGGTGCTGGTATTCTCGAAAACTGCCGGATTCCACCACGCCTCTATTCCTGCCGGCATTGCGGCTATTGAAAAACTGGGAAAAGAAAATGGATTCGATGTAGACACAACAACCAACGCAGAAATGTTCGTGGAGGATAGTTTGCAGAAATATGCTGCTGTTATTTTCCTGAACACCACTGGTGATGTACTGAACAATTACCAGGAAGCAGATTTTGAAAGATATATTCAGTCTGGTGGTGGGTATGTAGGTGTACATGCTGCAACAGATACTGAATACGAGTGGGGTTGGTATGGTGGTCTTGCCGGTGCATACTTTGATAATCACCCTGCGGGCACACACAAGGCAACACTCATCGTAAAAGATAAATCATTTGGTCAGTTGCCTGATAAGTGGGAGCATGAAGATGAATGGTATAATTTCAAAAAGATCAGCCCCAATATTAAAGTCATTATGACTGTGGATGAGAAGACATATGAAGGTGGTAAGAATGGTGAGCAGCATCCTATCAGCTGGTACCACGAATATGATGGTGGCCGTGCATTTTATACAGAACTTGGTCATACTGATGCCAGTTACAAAGAAGAGAATTTCCTGAAACTGCTCCTGAGCGGTATTAAATATGCCGTTGGCAAAAACCAGTTATTGGATTATAACCTGGCTACTACGCTGAGAGTGCCTGAGGAAGATCGTTTCACAAAGAATACACTTACTTCCGGGGAGTTCTTTGAACCTACTGAAATGACTATTCTGCCTGATCTCAACATCCTGATTGCACAGCGCAGAGGAGAGATCATGTACTTTAATCAGCAGGCGCACAAACTGACACAGGCTGGTTTCTTAAGAGTATATTATAAGACTGAAGTACCTAATGTAAATGCAGAAGAAGGTGTACTGGGTATAAGTGCTGATCCTGATTTTGCAACTAACCATTACGTATATATTTATTATTCTCCGGTTGATACTTCTGTAAACAGGTTGAGTCGTTTTACCTTTGAGAATGGCAAGATTGATTCAGCTTCTGAGAAGATCGTTTTACAGCTGTATTCACAGCGTAATATCTGTTGTCATACAGGCGGTTCTATCGCCTTCGGGGCAGATCACCTGCTGTATCTCTCTACGGGCGATAACTCTACCCCATTCGATGAACCGGGTCAGCAATATGTATCTAAAGGTTATGGCCCGCTGGATGATCGTCCGGGTCACCTGAATTATGATGGTCGTCGTACATCTGCCAATACCAATGACCTGAGGGGAAAAATATTACGTATTAAGATTAACCCCGATGGTACTTATACGATTCCTGAAGGCAATCTCTTTAAGCAGGGAACTGCAAAGACCCGCCCGGAAATTTATGCAATGGGTACCCGTAATCCTTATCGTATTTCTGTAGATCGTAAGAATGGGTATGTGTATTGGGGGGAAGTAGGCCCTGATGCTAACAATGATGATCCTGAACGTGGTCCGAGAGGTTATGATGAGATCAACCAGGCAAAGAAACCGGGTAATTTCGGTTATCCTATGTTCGTAGGTAACAACTATGCTTATCATCGTTATGACTATGAAACAGGGAAAGCAGGGGCACCATTTGATGCTGCAAAACCAGTGAATGATTCAAGAAATAATACTGGTATCAGGGATCTGCCCCCTGCTACTCCGCCAATGATCTGGTATCCTTACGATAAGTCGCCTGATTTCCCAAGCATGGGTAGTGGTGGTCGTAATGCCATGGCCGGACCTGTGTATTACAATGAGTTTTATCCACAGGAAACTCGTTTCCCGGATTACTATAATGGTAAGTTCTTCATTTATGATTGGGTAAGGGGTTGGATTAAAGCTGTGACTTTTGATAAAGATGGTAATCTTTCCAAGACTGAGCCATTCATGTCTCATACTAAATTCAATGCGATCATTGATATGGAAATGGGTCCTGATGGCAGGTTGTATTTACTGGAATATGGTAATGGCTGGTTTAGCAAGAATAAAGATGCTGGTTTGTCAAGGATTGATTTCAATGGAGGCAACCGTGCACCTATTGCGAAGATCCAGGCAAGCAAGCTGTCAGGTGGTTTACCATTTAAAGTAAAACTGAGTGCTAAAGGATCTGCTGATCCTGACCATGATCCACTTACTTACATCTGGTACCTGGGTAATGGTAATAAGAAAGAAACCAAAGAACCAGAAGCAGAGGTGACGTATTCAATGGCTGGTGAATATGCGGTGTCAGTAGAAGTGGTGGATAATAAAGGTACCAGTACGCGTAGTGAAGGCATTGCCTTGTATGCAGGTAATGAAACGCCTGAGGTGAAGATTAACCTGACGGGTAACAAGACCTTCTATTTCCCTGGTAAACAGGTGGCGTATGATGTGCAGGTGGTAGACAAAGAAGATGCAGCTAACATCAAGCCTGAGAATATGTACATCCGTGCTGAATATATGGAAGGGAGTGATCAGGCAGGTATTCCTCAGCAGGGGCATCAGATCATTACCGGGGTGATTGCGGGTAAGAATTTGTTTGAATCAGGTGATTGTAAAACTTGTCATAAACTGGATGAGAAATCAATCGGGCCTGCTTTCAAACTGGTAGCAGAGAAATATAAAGATGATCCGAATGCGAAGGATTACCTGGCGAATAAGATCATCAGTGGTGGTGGCGGTGTATGGGGTGAAACAGCAATGTCTGCACATCCTACATTGACTCAGGGAGAGGCGCACCAGCTGGCAGAGTATGTGATGTCTCAGGGTGCTCAGAATAAGGTAGCACCTTCCATGCCACAGAAAGGCACAGTGTCTCCTACAGCCGGTAAACCGGAGAAAGACAATGGTGTTTTGTACCTGATAGCCAGTTATACAGATCAGGGAGGTCCAAATATCCGTCCGCTAACGGGTACGGCTACTGCGACATTAAGAAGCCCTAAACTGGTGGCAGCTAATTACGATCAATCTTTTGGTGTGACAAGCTTTGAGGCAGATGGTATGAAGTTCCTGATTCCTACAGCGAATAGCTGGGTGACGTATAATAACCTGGATCTTACCGGTGTAACGGGGGTTGGTATAGCTTACTATACACAGGAATCATTGCAGTATGGATATAATGTGCAGGTATTCCTGGATAAGGATGGTGGTACTAAACTTGGTGAGGTATTGATAGGGCCGGGTGCGAAAGTGAAAGCGCCTAACATCGCAACGATTAGTTTTGCACCGGTAGCAGATGGCAAGCTGCATGATTTATACATCAGGATAACTGCGGCCAGTGCGGATGAAAAGACGTCTTTCGGTATTAGCAGGTTTGAATTGTTATCAAAATAGTTTCTTTACACTTCTATCAAAAAAGCTTTTGCCAGAGATGGCAAAAGCTTTTTTTTATGCTGGAACTCATTTCATAAATACGTATTCGTAATTGACAACCAATACTTAATTGATGAAATGAGTTCTAATAACCCCCTTTCAGGAATTGAGATCAATCATTTCAAGTTTTTAGGTACTTGCCTATCATAAGGGCTGGACCAGACCAGCTTTCCTTTTATGCAAGAGAATTTTTGGTCATTACTTTTTACGTCCGGCATATATATAATTGATCACCAGTACAGCAATCAGGATGAACAGTCCAAAGAATTCCCTGGTTTCTTCTATCCATGGCTGCGAGGCTTTCATGGTTTCAGCAATGTTCTCTCCATGATGTTTGGTGGCCCAATCTAATACGCCATTCTGGTCAAAGAACTTATACACTGCATAACAGAGGTATATTATTATGCCCGTGATGTAAGCTTTTCTGTAAAATTTGCCCCTGGCTGCCAGTGCACAACATGCAGCACCATACAGATAAATAGGCATCCATACATATGGATCCGGATCGTTGTATTGCAATCCTGCGAAGATGATGAAAAGGATGCACCAGATGATGTTGAATATTTTCATAAAGAGACGAGCGTTGAAGAATATTTCACCAATATATAAAAAAAATATACCTTTGCGCCGAATTCCTTATTTCATAACCTTTTTAAAACACAAGGAATCATGCTGAACCGTACCAACATATCACCCATCGATCTTGCCGCTTAGTCCGGCAGGACACCCCCCTTTCCCAATTAATTTTTCCTGAATAAAAATTTAGTTGCGGCATTGCTATGCCCGCACGAAGCATTCTTATGAGCAGTTTAAAAGCTAAAGAGCTCAGCAGGATCGGCTATACAGACGATCGTGCCCGGAGCCTTGTTATTAATATATTCTCCAAACACTTTAAGCATCATTCTAAAGAAGAAGCGATCGCGTTGTTGAATGATATTAAAGAGAACCCCGCTACTTATCGTAATGATGAAGTACTGGGAAAAATAGCAGCCACTTTCCTGGATGAAGTGCCTGTAAAACCCTTTCGTGCACATACCCTGCTTGAAAATGCAGGTGATGTGAAAGTATATGGTGCCAAAGAAATAGAAGCTGGTGCCAGAAGACAAATGGAAACAGCCATGACGCTGCCGGTATCTGTGCAGGGAGCTTTGATGCCTGATGCACATACAGGATATGGATTGCCTATTGGTGGTGTACTTGCTACACACAATGCTGTGATACCTTATGCAGTAGGTATTGATATCGGGTGCAGAATGGCTCTCTCAATATTAGATACAGGCGAAAGCTTTATGAAGCGATATGGTTTCCAGTTGAAAACTGCCTTGAAAGAATTCACGCATTTCGGTTTAGAAGGTGGATTAGATATTGAGCAGGAACATGCTGTGTTAGATCATCCAACTTTCAAAGCAACAGATCTGCTGAGAAAGTTACAAGGTAAAGCTGCCAGGCAATTAGGTACTTCAGGTACCGGCAATCACTTTGTGGAATTCGGTTTCATTACCTTGAATGAAGACAATGCAACAGGTATTGCTGCTGGTGAATACCTCGCTCTTTTATCTCACTCAGGTAGCAGAGGTTTAGGTGCCAGCATTGCACAGTATTATACAAAGATCGCGATGGATACCTGTAAGTTGCCCAGAGAAGCACAGCAACTTGCGTGGTTAGATATGGATACCGAAGCGGGGCAGGAGTATTGGATGAGCATGCAGTTAGCGGGTGATTATGCCAAAGCATGTCATGACAGGATCCATGCAAACCTGCTGAAGGCAACAGGTTTGCAGGCCCTTGCTACCATAGAAAATCATCACAATTTTGCCTGGGAAGATACATTGGCAGATGGTCGGAAGGTGATCATTCATCGTAAAGGAGCTACCCCTGCACATGCTGGTGAATTAGGTATTATACCTGGTAGCATGACGACTGCTGCCTATCTCGTATCAGGTAAAGGCGTGCCTGCTTCCTTATACTCTGCTGCACATGGTGCAGGCAGGGCGATGAGTCGTAAGCGCGCAAAAGAAAGTGTAACGATGTCTGCTCTTAAGAAGATGTTGGCAGATGCCAACGTCACCCTAATAGGAGGCAGCGTAGAAGAAAATCCGCTGGCGTATAAAGATATTGAACGTGTCATAGATGCACAGCAGGATCTGGTAAACATTGAGGGAAGATTTGTTCCCCGTATTGTAAGAATGTATAAAGAATAAGTAATGGACAAAGCTATTATACAAATTACTGCTGGCAGAGGTCCTGCAGAATGTAGCAGGGTGGTTGCCAAAGTAACAGAAAAGTTATTTGCACAATGCCGGAAGGCAGGTATTGAAATAGAATTACTTGATAGTACACCGGGTGACCTGAAAGGAACTTTCTTATCCACATTGATATCAGTAAGTGGTGATATAGATAGTTTATCAAAAGAATGGTCAGGCACTGTGCAGTGGATTTCAAAGAGTCCTTATAGAAAATTTCACAAACGTAAGAATTGGTTTGTGGGAGTGGCATTCTTTGACATTGCGAAGCAGATGCAGTTCAACATGGCGGATGTAAGAATGGAAACATGCAGGGCATCGGGTCCTGGTGGGCAGAATGTGAATAAAGTGGAAACTGCTGTTCGGGGTACGCATATTCCATCCGGCATACAGGTGCTGGCAATGGATAGTCGTTCTCAGTGGGAGAATAAGCAACTTTGCCTGAAACGGCTGGAAGCAAAAGTACAGGCATGGCAGGGTGAGAAACTCATTCAGCAGCAACAGGAGCAATGGCAGGAACACAATGAACTGGAGAGAGGACGCGCTGTGAAGACAATTGAAGAAGTGTTGTGAGTAATTGTATAAAATACATTTAATAATTCTGATCTCTGCGCAGTTACCTGGGGTAACTACGCGGAGATCTGCTATGGTCCTGCGGTTTGCCAGAATAAATTCAAAGTGAAATGTTATCCTTGAAAAAAATTCCTTGCATAAAACAAATGAATGTGTTAATTTGGTAAATGTAACCAAAGTCTAATATCCACGAATTCTCTAAACGTTATGACATGACAACAAGCTGTAGTATGTAGTTTGCCTGTGCATTTGTGCCCATTTGAATTAGTGCTGTAGTAAAATACCCAATTAAAATAAACCTTGACCGGAATTGTAACACAACCACACTGCGTTCGCGGGCAGTGCGATGAGCATTAGTATTTCTAAGACTGGCATTTTAGCAAAACCCTTTTAATTACCCGGATTATGCTGTAACCCGGCTTTTATTGGCGTGTCTTTTTCTCAACGGAAAGACCCCGATCTGGCCATTCATTCACCTTAAAAAAACAACGTTTCACGTTATGAAGAAACATGTATGCCGCACCATTATATGGTGCTGGGCCTTGTTGCTGCTTGCCGGTAACGTCCTCGCCCAAACCCGTATAACTGGTAAAGTTACTGACAATGCCTCAGGTAATCCCTTGCCCGGGGTGACTGTTGCCGTAAAAGGTTCAAACAGAGGTGGCGCCACCGATCCCAATGGACATTACACCATACAGGCTAAGAAAGGTGATGTCCTCGTTTTCTCTTTTGTCGGCTACACTTCACAGGAAGTTCGTGTTGGTGACGGACCTACAGTCGACGTTATTCTTTCCGAAAAAATCGGATCCCTTGATGAAGTAGTTGTAACAGGTTATGCTGTGCAACGTAAAAAAGACCTGACAGGTGCTGTATCTGTTGTAAATGTAGAACAGATCACACGTCAACCCACTGCACAGGTAAGCAACCAGTTGCAGGGGCAGGTATCCGGTATCATGGTACTCGGTTCCGGTCAGCCCGGAGAAGAGCCTCAGGTACGTATCCGTGGTGTGAATACTTTTGGTAACAACACTCCGCTCTATGTTATTGATGGTGTGCCAACGCAGAATATTGTGGACATCAATCCGAATGACGTGGAGTCCATGCAGGTACTGAAAGATGCAGGTTCTGCCTCCATCTATGGTGCCAGGGCGGCAAATGGTGTGATCATCATCACCACTAAAAAAGGAAAATCAGGCAAAGTAAAAGTAACATACGATGCTTTCTATGGTCGCCAGGTACCTAAAGGTGGTAATGTATGGCACCTGCTGAATTCCCAGGAACAGGCTAACCTGAAATGGATGGCGCTGAAAAATACGGATCCGAATGTTGTGTACAACGATGGATTGTATGGTTCCGGTGCTACCCCTGTATTACCTGATTATATCGCGCCAGGTGGTTTGAAAGAAGGTGATCCGGGTACTGATCCTTCTCGTTACAAGGTAGATCCTTATTATAAGAACCCTTCAGACCTCGATGGTTTTTACCGCATTACCAAAGCGAACAAACAAGGTACTGACTGGTTCCATGAAATATTCAAGCCAGCGCCAACAACCAGTCACAATATTTCTGTGAGTGGTGCCAGCGAGCAGGGTAGTTATTTCCTCTCTTTTTATTATTCCAATCAACAGGGAACGTTAAAGAATACTTACCTGAAGCGTTACTCTATCCGTTCTAACAGCAGTTTCAATATTGGAGAGCATGTGAGAATCGGGGAGAACCTCGAGTATTCTGTGATCGATAACCCGCAGATCGATGCACTCACTGAAGGTAGTGGTATTGGTATGGCATTCCGCGAACAGCCTATCATTCCGGTATACGACATCAAAGGTAACTATGGTGGTTCCTTCAGTACAAACAGTGCGCAGCTGGGTAATGCACGTAACCCTGTTGCCATCCAGGATCGTATCCGCAACAACAAAGGCATAGGTAATCGCCTCCTGGGTAATGTATACCTGGAAGCTGATGTGCTGAAAGTATTCACACTCCGTACCTCATTCGGTGGTGAAGTCTTCTCTGCAAGCACGCATACATTCACCTTCCCTGAATATGAAAATGCGGAAAACAATAAAGTGAATTCATTCACAGAAGGTGCCAGCAGTGGTTATAACTGGACCTGGACCAATACCCTGACTTACCATCAGAAATTTGGCAGACATAATATCACTGCGCTGATAGGTTCTGAGGCTTATGACAACCATGGTCGTTCCCTCACTGGTACTACGCAGAGTTACTTCATCTTTGATCCTAACTTTACCAATCTATCCACTGGTACAGGTACTGTGACCAATGGCAGTGGAACTTATTCTGATGGATTGTTCTCCCTGTTTGGTCGTGTGGATTATAGTTACAATGATCGTTACCTGCTGGGTGCTGTTATTCGCCGTGATGGTTCCAGTAAGTTTGGTGACAACTTCCGCTATGGCTGGTTCCCGGCTGTGAGCGCAGGTTGGCGTATTTCTCAGGAGGCTTTCCTGAAAGATGTTTCCTGGCTGTCTGATTTAAAAATCCGTGGTGGTTATGGTATCATGGGTAACCAGTTGAACGTGGAAAGTGCGAATGCATTTACACAATATGGTCTGAACAAAGGTTCTTCTTTCTATGACCTGAATGGTACATCTAATACACTGGTTTCTGGTTTCACCAAAACACACATCGGTAACCCGAATGCGAAATGGGAAAGCAATGTCAACTCCAATATCGGTTTGGATGCGAGCTTCCTGAAAGGTAAACTGGAAATGAGTGTTGACTATTACAGCAAGAAAGTAAAGGACCTGCTGTACAAACCTGAGATCTCTGCTACTGCGGGTCGTACGGATCCTCCTACTGTGAACATTGCACAGATGGAAAACCATGGTATCGATCTGTCATTGACAGCTACAGGTATTCACCTGACGAAAGATCTGACAATGAAAGCCAATGCAACACTGACTACTTTCAAGAACAAGATTGTAGCTATCTCTTATGATGCGCCTTACTTCGACCAGGAGTCACGTCGTTTCAATGGTAGCTATATCATCCGTAACGCAGTAGGTCAGCCGGTATCCAGCTTCTTTGGTTATAAAGTGATTGGCTTCTGGAATGAGGCTTCCGAGATCACTAATGCCAATAAGGAAGCAGAGAAAGCAACAGGTGTGACAGGAGCAGAATACCAGTCACAGGCTGCGCTGGGTCGTTTCCGTTATGCGGATATCAATGGCGATGGTCATATTACTGAAGCTGACAGAACTTTCCTTGGTAATCCAAATCCGGATTTCAGCTACGGTCTGAACCTGGAGCTCGATTATAAGAACTTTGATTTTACCATTTTCATGTATGGTGTACAGGGCAATGAGATCTGGAACCAGGTTCGCTGGTGGACTGACTACTATGCAAACTTTGCGGGTGTAAAGAGCAAGACAGCCCTCTACGATTCATGGAGACCAGATCACCACAATGCTACTGCACCTATCCAGGAAAATGGCAACTCTTTCAGTACGAACAACGTTCCTAACTCTTACCTCGTAGAAAACGGTTCTTACCTCAGGGCGAAGAACATTGGCCTGGGTTATACTTTGCCATCTTCAACATTGAAGAGAGTAGGTATTGATCGCTTCCGCATCTATGTACAGGCAGCGAACCTGTTCACCATTACGAAGTATAAAGGTATAGATCCTGAGATCTCTGGTGGTACTACCAATTTCGGTCTGGATGAAGGAGCTTATCCTAATCAGCGTCAGTACCTGGTAGGCGTAAATGTTGGATTCTGAAACTGTTAAAAATCGCTAACAATGATAAAATCAAAATATATAGTCATAGCGGCAGTGATGTCTACTGCCATACTGGTAGATGCGTGCAGCAAGAGTTTCCTGGAGCGCAGTCCTCAGGGGGCATTGCAGGGTTCTGACCTGCAAAATAAAGATGGTATTGAAGCATTGCTTGTAGGTTCCTATGCTGCGCTGGATGGCCAGAACAGCGGTACTACAGCCCTCAATGGGGGGAACCCATGGGAAGCTGCTCCGAGTAACTGGATCTATGGTAGCGTAGCTGCCGGCGATGCACATAAGGGGAGTGATGCTACTGACCAGCCGCCAGTGAGCCAGATTGCTGTTGGCAACTTTGATCCCAGTAATGGTTTCTTCAATACCAAATGGCAGGTGTTATTCGAAGGGGTATCCAGGATAAATACATTGTTGTCTTTACTGCCTGCTGCTACAGGTATGACAGATGCTGAGAAAACCGGTGTGAAAGCACAGGCTTTGTTCCTGCGAGGTCATTTCTACTTTGAACTGAAGAAGATGTATGACAAAGTTCCATGGGTTGATGAAACGAAAATAGATGATTACAAGCAGCCTAATAATGTGGATATCTGGCCTAAGATCGAAGCTGATTTCCAGTTTGCTTATGATAACCTGCCTGAAACACAGAGTAATGTAGGTCGTGCGAATAAATGGGCTGCTGCCTGTTATCTTGCCAAGACCTATGTATTTGAAGCTAAATGGACGGCTGCTAAACCGCTTTTTGATCTCATCACTACAAAGGGTAAGACATCAAATGGGCTGTCTTATGGATTGACAGATCGTTTTGAGGACAACTTCGATCCTGCTGCCAAGAATAATAAGGAGTCAGTATTTGCGATTCAGATGGCAGCCAACGATGGTACTGGTTCTATTGCCAATGGTAATCAGGGTGAGATGCTGAACTTCCCATATAACAGTCCATTTGGTTGTTGTGGATTCTATCAGCCTACACAAGAACTGGTGAATTCATATCGTACTGATGATGGTGGGTTGCCTTACCTGGATGATTATAATGATCATGCTGTGAAAAATGATATGAAGATCCTGTCTACTGAGCCATTTACTCCGGATGCGGGTAACCTGGATCCAAGATTAGACTGGACAGTAGGTCGTAGGGGTATTCCTTACCTGGACTGGGGTAATCACCCGGGTCGTTCATGGGTGCGTGACCAGGATTATGCTGGTCCGTATGCACCTAAGAAGAATGTATACTGGCAGTATAACCAGGATAAGTATAAGGATGCGAATTCATGGGCACCGGGATCTGCCATCAATATCGTGTTGATTCGTTATTCAGATGTATTGCTGCAGGCAGCAGAGACAGAGGCCAACCTGGGTAACTATGGTACAGCAGAGACTTATGTAAACCTGGTGCGTACCAGGGCTGGTAAACCGGCTACTGCTGTGTACAAATACACCAATGATGCAACGCCGATGGGTGGTTTCTCAACAACGCCAGCTGCTAAGTATGTAGTAGCCACTTATCCTGCCGGCACCTTTGCTGCTGGAGGTAAAAATTACTCCCTGAAGGCCATTTACTTTGAGCGCAAGCTGGAGTTGGCGATGGAAGGACAGCGATATTTTGACTTAGTACGTTGGGGTATTGCCGGTACTGAGCTGACCAAGTTCTTTACGTATGAGTCCAAAATTACGACCGACATCACTGGTGGTAAGTTTGTGACTGGCAGAAATGAACATTATCCGATCCCTCAGCGTCAGATTGACCTGAGTGTGAGTGGTAGCGCGAAAACACTGGAGCAAAATAAAGGCTATTAACAATAAAACTTAAAGTTCTCATTGAGTGATGAATGAGCCCGTCAATACGGGAGCCTCTTAATCCGGGGCAGTTGAATTACGAATGGCGGCCATGTGCTGCCATTCGTAATTTTTTTTAACTTGTAATGTATGCTTAGATATATTCCATTTGTATTCCTCGTTATCATTTTCTCCTGTAAAAGCAGATCCAGGGGCGAGGTATTAGCTGAAAAAAATTGTAGTAGTTGTCATTTGGCTGTGTCACCATCCCTGTTGGATAAAGAGACCTGGTTGAAGCATGTATTGCCAGCCATGGCACCTAAATTAGGAATAGGAGTGTGGGATGACAATCAGTATTATTCGGGTAAGGGGGGCATCTCCATTACTGAATGGAATGAGATTGTGAAGTATTATAAAGAGCTGGCTCCTGATTCTTTGCAATCAGTGACCCCAGTACTGAAAGAGGATGCTTCCTTATTTGTGGTACATACCCCTGTGGAGGTGGATGATACAATTTACAGGGCGACTACTACCATGGTGTCTATTGATCCATTTACAGGGAGGGTGTATTCAAGTGCTGAAAATGGCAAGACGGCAGCACTGTTTAAATGGGAGGGGGCACAATTACAGCAAGTCATTGACCTGCAATCTACAGGTGTGGATCTGACCTGGATTGCACCTGATACCGGTATTCTCACCTGTATAGGTAATCTGAGGGCGGTAGATCAGCTTTCGGGTGTGATTTGGAAAGTGACGCCCTTGTCTCCGGAGGAGGAGCGGGTACATACTATAGCTATGGGGCTGCCAAGGCCGGTGCAAACCCTGCCATTTGGTAAGGATTATATCTGTCTGGGTTTTGGGCATAAGAGTGGTGGCTTGTATTTGCTGAATGAGAAAACCCGGAAAACGATCCGGGATGTTCCGGGTGCAATTCATGCGGAGACCGGCGATTTTAACAATGATGGTTATCCCGATATGATGGCTTTGTTTGCGTATGATGATGAGGGGATCTGGTTATTCCTGAATGATAAGAAAGGTGGCTTTAGCAGTGAGCAGGTACTTCGTTTTCCCCCGGTATATGGTTCTACAAGTTTCCAGCTGGCAGATCTGAATAAGGATGGTAAGCTGGATATCATTTACACGGCAGGGGATAATGGTGATTATTCAATGGTCCTGAAGCCTTACCATGGAGTGTACGTTTTTCTGAACAAGGGGAATTTCAAATTTAATGTGGATAAACCTGATTTCTTTTACCCGGTGAATGGTTGTACAAAAGTGATTGCGGCTGATTTTGATCAGGATGGCGACCTGGACCTTGCAACGATTGCTTTCTTTGCGGATTTGAAGAATAACCCAGCGGAGAAGTTCATTTATTTTGAACAAAAGAAGTTCTTATTATTTGAACCTCATGCAGTTGCGAATCTTGCTGCGCAGGGCAGGTGGATCTGTATGGCGGCGGGAGACTATGACAAAGATGGGGATATAGACCTGGTATTGGGTAGTTATTCGAGGGGATTTATCATCCAGGAGGGGTATGAACCGGGCTGGAATATTCATATGCCGATGGTATTGCTGGAAAATAAGAAAAAATAGGCGGATGCTACCTTACTCATCAATTAAATAGTAACTCAAGTTGACATTTTTTTTACATGGTAGATCACAGTTGTAACAAATAAATCCTTATATTGCATACACAACAACAGGTAAGAAATCTAAATCGTGGCTCGCTGACTAAGAGATTAGGCCTAAGGTCTTGATTATATTTCCCTGATTTATATTAATTGCAACCATGAACAATACGCTTGTATTGTTCTAACTATAAAGATACTCCTGATTGAACTGATCAGGTTTTAGAATGGCGGAAGGAGAGGCACACTGTGCCTCTCTTTTATTTATAACTGATTTAGATAACCTATGAAACAGCCATTTAAATTACCACGCTACCTTTCGTAACTCTTTTATTATTTTACATCATATTCTGCTAACTTTAAAGCCAGACAACTCAGGGTCTCAAAGATGGAACCATACTATTATGACAGTGCGTTGGTAAGTAAGCGAATACACGCTATCATCACAGCACACGCCACGCCACAGGCACTTAACTGGTTGCAACAACAGTTACAGCTGCTAGAGGAAGCGAAGACTACTCAGCGCTTCAATATTACTTTCACTGCTATGCCACGTTTTACGGGTAAACAAGTTATATCGGATACCCACATTGCGGAAGCGAATAACTTTTTCATTTATGGGTATACGTTAGATCGTCTTGCACGTATCTGGTGGTTGCTCCAATTACCTTCGGATGACCGATCCCGTTATGTGGCTGCGATAGAAGACCTCTTTTCGGCAGCGGACATGAATGAGCAGATTACGCTTTATGGGGCATTGCCATTGCTGGCATACCCTGAGGAGTGGAAGCTGTGCACTGCTGAAGGTGTCCGCTCAAACATCGGCGGGGTGCTGGAAGCTATTATGGTACACAATCCTTACCCGGCACAGTACCTGGATAAACCAGCCTGGAATCAGCTGGTGATGAAGGCGATCTTTACGGATAAGCCGGTGCACCTGATCACGGGACTTGACGAACGGGCTAATCCGGAACTGGTGCAGATCCTGCGTGATTATGCACATGAACGCTGGGCGGCCGGCCGGAAAATTAATCCCATGTTATGGCGTTTGATCGCTCCTTTCATTGACAATGATATCCTGCCTGATATTAATCGTCTCCGGGCATCTGATCAGGTTGTAGATAAGGAAGCGGCTGCTTTGGCCTGCGCTCAAACGGGGTTTGGTCCTGCAAAAGCATTGCTGCTGCAATCGCCGGAACTGGCTGCTGCGATAGCCAATGAGTCGCTGACGTGGGTGACGGTTGCAGAAAAAGCAAGCTCGCTATAGTGTTGCATGCATATTCACCATGCTATCTGCAATAAAAAATGCAAAGGTATAACCGGAATTCATGATATGAACCTGCGAAAAACCGGAATTAACACCGAATAGCATAAACGTGTATCACACGTAAAATGTATATCCTGTAAAATTGCAACAGGTAACATTGATTTTAAAACAAATTACCAGGTCTCACGAAAATATTTTGACATGTGTTGTAGTCACGAACTGAAAGAAACAGCCCAGCCATTGACAATGGTACCCGCGTTTATGGATCACATAAAAGGAATGCAGTTTTTTGATCCGCATATTCACATGACAAGCCGCACCACAGACGATTATCAGGCTATGGCAGCGGCTGGTATTACAGCAGTTATTGAGCCTGCTTTCTGGCTGGGGCAACCCCGTACAGGTGTGGATACTTTCAAGGATTATTTTAACAGTCTGATCGGCTGGGAGCGTTTTCGTTCCTCACAATTTGGGATCAAACATTATTGCACAATAGGCCTGAACAGTAAAGAAGCCAACAACGAAAAACTGGCAGCAGCTGTGATGGAAATATTACCGCTTTTTATTTACAAAGAAGGGGTAGTAGGTGTTGGTGAAATTGGTTTTGATGACCAGACTCCTGCAGAAGAAAAATATTATCGTGCACAGCTGGAACTCGCTAAGGAAGCGGGTTTACCTGTGCAGATCCATACCCCACACAGAGATAAAAAGAGAGGCACTACGCGTAGTATGGACATTGCCATTGAACATGGTATTGACCCTAAGATGGTGATTGTAGACCATAACAATGAAGAAACCGTAAAAGAGGTGTTAGACAGGGGTTTCTGGGCTGCATTTACCATTTATCCATTTACCAAAATGGGGAATGAACGGATGGTGGAAGTCGTGAAACAGTATGGCAGTGAGCGAATTATGATCAATTCTGCAGCTGATTGGGGTATCAGTGATCCATTGGCTGTACCAAAAACGGCGGCCCTCATGCACGAAAGTGGTATTGACTCGAATGACATTCATTTGGTAACTTTCCGCAATGCTATAACAGCCTTTGCCCAAAGTGGGCAAATTAATGAAGCGGATTTTGAGATGGTGAAACAAATAGACCAGAGCCTGAAGTTCAACGGAAGTACTGTTTTACGTGGTGGTCAACAACCTTTCCGAAACGCTCAGTCTACTATAATTAGTTAAACAGCAGTATTAAGAATTTACAGGTGTCCTGAAAAAACAGGCATGTCGTATGCCATCGCCGGGTATTTGAACCCGGCAGGGGATTGTTCGTCGTGCTGACAATTTAAATCATGTATGTGAATATGGATCAATTGCAATTCGTATTTCGTCATTCGTCATTGAGAAAACCCGTGTACCCGGTGAATTATATTATTAGCAAATTACTAGGATATTTACGTTTAATGCGTCCTGCCAATATCGTAACTGCGGTTGCAGATGTACTGGCCGGGATGGCTATATCCGGTTTTTTGGGATCTGAGGTTGTCAATTATCTGGATCACCTGTTGCCATTACTTTGTCTTTGCCTGGCCACAGTAGGGTTGTATGGAGGAGGAGTTGTGTTCAACGATGTGATGGATGCAAAACTGGACAAAGTAGAACGTCCTGAACGCCCGATACCAAGTGGCATTATTTCTTTGGCGCAGGCAATTGTGTTGGGTTCTTACCTGCTATTAGTAGGTATACTGGCAGCATTTACTGTAGGTCGTATCACCGGCTTTATTGCCCTGGGTATAACTGTGAGTGCGCTGGTGTATAATAAATGGGGGAAACACCAGGCTTGGGGCCCTGTGAATATGGGGCTTTGCAGGGGGTTGAATTTATTGTTAGGGATCAGCATAGTGCTGCCTGCTTTGCAAACGTACTGGTGGATGGGCATCATCCCTGTGATCTACATTGCTGCTGTGACTTACATCAGCCGTGGTGAAGTACACGGCGGTACCCCGGCTACTATGCGGGTTGCAGCTGTTTGCTATGCGGTGGTATATGGTACTATGTTCGCGCTGGCGTATTACAATGAGCATTTACTATTGGCTTCTCCTTTTATCATCTTATTCATCATACTGATCAACAGGCCGCTGTGGACTGCAATGAAAGAGCCTACCGGTCCTAATATTGGTAAGGCTGTGAAAGGAGGCATTATTGCTTTAGTTGCAATGAATGCTGCCTGGGTAGCTGCGTTTTCTACATTACCACATGCATTATTGGTGTTGATATTGTTGCCAATATCATTACTGATGGCAAAAGCTTTTGCTGTAACCTGATAATTTTATTTGATTTATAATTTATTGATATCGCTTTTACCGCAGGTAAAAGCGATTTTTTTTGCTGCTGGCAGTTTTGTACTTTTAAAACGGCTTTAATTATTTGATGAGCATTCAATCATAGCTATGCACGTTATTCAACAGACATTCAGTGTACCATACTCCTACGAAGTATTCTTTACAACCCACCTCTTCGACTCAGGGAACCCACTGCTTAAAAACTACCTGGAAAGCCAGGCCGCGAACAATCTCAGCAAGCGCTTATTAGTAATTGCTGATGAAGGATTGATTAAACATCATCCAAACCTTCCCGCACAAATCAGACATTATTGCGAAGCTGTGAATGGTTTTGAACTTGCTGGCGAGATCCTGGTCATTCCTGGTGGCGAAGCTGTGAAAAACGATATGCCGCTTTTTTACAGCCTTGTAGATGCCATTGATCAGTATTCCATCGATCGCCATTCATTTGTAATCGGTATGGGTGGTGGTGCTGTGCTGGACCTGGTAGGTTTTGCAGCAGCAGTATCTCACAGAGGTGTACGTCATATTCGTATACCTAGCACCGTATTATCACAGAATGATTCTGGTGTAGGTGTTAAGAATGGGGTCAACTACAAAGGGAAGAAAAACTTCCTGGGCAGTTTTGCACCACCAGCAGCGGTATTCAATGATGCACACCTGCTGACTACTTTAGATCCGAAGGACTGGCGTGCAGGTATTGCAGAAGCAGTTAAGGTGGCATTGATCAAAGATGCGCCTTTCTTTGAATGGCTGGAAGCAAACGCTGCGCCGCTTGCAAATGGGGATCTTCCGCTTATGCAGGAACTGGTATATCGTTGTGCAGCTTTGCACATGGCACACATAGGTGGTGCCGGCGATCCGTTTGAAAGCGGGTCTTCAAGACCTTTGGATTTTGGGCATTGGAGCGCCCATAAACTGGAGCAGTTGTCAAATTTCGATCTGCGTCATGGCGAAGCGGTGTCTATCGGTATGGCAGTAGATAGTATATATGCTTCACTGCTAGGTTGGATGGATCAGGCAGCAGCTTTGCGGATAGTAAAGTTATTGCAGCAATTACAATTGCCGGTATACCACCCATTGATGGAGAATAAAGATGGTGTGCCATCACCTGTCATCAAAGGACTGGAAGAGTTCAGAGAGCATCTTGGTGGCAGACTGACCATATGTTTATTAAAGGGAATCGGGGTGGCAGCAGAAGTTCATACAATGGATCTGACGCTCTTAGATAAGGCTGTGGAAACAGCCCGCTCGCTTTCTTAAAAACCTAATTTCATGCAAACAATTACAGGTCATCTTTCCTATTGCACGAATATCCACCCAGGTGAAACCTGGCCAGATCATTTCGCGCAGTTGCAACGATATATTCCAGCTATTAAATCTGCTGTTTCACCTGATCGAGCTTTTGGTATTGGTTTGCGTCTTGCAAATACAGCCAGTTTAGAGTTGTCAAAAGAAACGAACCTGCTTGCTTTCAAACATTGGTTGGAAGAGCAGAATTGTTATGTATTTACGATGAATGGTTTCCCTTACGGAGGCTTTCATCATACTGTGGTAAAGGACCAGGTACATGCACCTGACTGGACCACTGCTGAGCGTGTGGAGTACACCTCACGGCTATTCCGCATTCTGGCTGCTTTGTTGCCGGCAGGTATGGAAGGAGGAATCTCTACTGCTCCGTTGTCGTACAAATTGTGGCATGATGACCTGGAAGCTGCTATGGAAGATGCTACTTTGAATATGCTCCAGGTATTAGGGCAGTTAGTACGTATACATCGTGCAGGTGGTCCAGTTATGCACCTGGATATTGAGCCTGAGCCGGATGGATTGATGGAGAATATGCAGGAGTACATTGACTGGTATTTTGCCTACCTGATGCCATTAGGTATCAACTATCTGCTGGATCAGTTTGATATGACAGAAAAAGAAGCTGGTGCTGCTATTAAAAGGCATATTCAGTTGTGTTATGACGTATGCCATTTCGCGTTAGTATATGAATCTCCTTCTTTTGTATTAGGCAGGTTGGAGGAGTATGGATTGAAAGTAGGCAAGCTGCAGATCAGTGCAGCTCTCAAAGCCGCTATGCCGGAAGATATTGCGGAGAGAAATGCGGTGGCACAGGCATTCAGTGCATTCAATGAACCGACTTACCTACACCAGGTAATTGCCAGGAAAGCCAAGGGTGGTTTTATGCATTATCCGGATCTGCCACAGGCACTGGAGGATGTGAATAACAAGGAGGTGGTAGAGTGGCGTTCACATTTCCATGTTCCTGTATTTTTAGAACACTACGAACGCTTATTTAGTACACAGTCTGATATTCGTGATGTACTGCAATTACAAAGGGAACAGTTATTCACGCAGCACATGGAGGTAGAAACCTATACCTGGGGTGTACTGCCTGCTGAGTTAAAACTTCCTATGGATCAATCCGTTTCGCGTGAAGTGGGCTGGGTAATGCAACAGCTTGGAATTCAGAAAAAGGAAGTATAGATTTGAGCACGAATTATATCCTAAGAATGGCTCAACGATCATGAAAAAGACAGTTGTTATTGATGTCGTAGGACTCTCCTCCTCTCTGATTGGAGAGCATACCCCTTTTTTGAAGGCGTATGTACAGCAGCACCAGTTGCGCACAATTAAACCTATGGTGCCTGCAGTCACCACAGCGGTTCAGAGTACTTATGTCACCGGACAATGGCCTGCGGAGCATGGCATTGTTGGTAATGGCTGGTATGACCGTCAGGATTGTGAAGTGAAATTCTGGAAGCAATCAAACAAGCTGGTAGAAGCACCAAAGATATGGGAGCGGGCCAGGAAGATAGATCCTTCCTTTACGGTATCCAAAATGTTTTGGTGGTATAACATGTATTCCAGCGCAGATTATTCTGTGACACCTCGTCCACAGTATTTATCTGATGGCCGTAAGGCACCGGATTGTTATGCACATCCATCATCACTGCGTGATCATCTGCAAAAAGAGTTAGGCACTTTCCCCTTGTTTCAGTTCTGGGGGCCGGGTGCGAACATCAAATCAACACAGTGGATTGCCGATGCATCTGTGATGACGGATGATTTGTATGATCCTACTTTGACCTTGATCTATCTGCCTCATTTGGATTATTGTTTACAGAAATTCGGGCAGGATCTGTCACGCATCAGTAAGGAACTGCATGAGATAGATGAAGTGGTAAAACAACTGGTCACGCATTATGAAAAGAAGGATACCCGTGTGATCATTCTTTCAGAATATGGTATTACGAATGTGAATAACCCTATTCACCTGAATCGTACTTTCCGGCAGGAGGGTTTGATCGCGGTGAGAGAGGAACGTGGTTTGGAACTGCTGGATGCAGGGGCTTCAAAAGCTTTTGTAGTAGCAGATCACCAGATAGCGCATGTGTATGTGAACGATCCGTCTGTATATAAAAAGGTGAGAGCGATTGTGGAAAACACAGCGGGTATTCAGCTGGTACTGGATCGTGAGGGCAAGCGTAAACATCATATGCATCATGCAAGAAGTGGTGAGTTAGTATTGGTAGCAGATACCAATAGCTGGTTTACTTATTATTACTGGCTGGATGATGCAAAGGCGCCTGACTTTGCGAGACTGGTGGATATACATCGTAAGCCGGGTTATGATCCGGTAGAGATGTTTATGAATCCTGCTGATCCATTGATCAAATTGAAGGCAGGTTTTAAGCTCCTGAAGAAGAAATTAGGTTTCCGCTACCTGATGAATGTGATTCCGCTGGATGCGACCTTAATAAAAGGTTCTCATGGCCGGATTTCAGAAGATAGTCAGTATCACCCGGTATTGATCACAGCAAAGGGAGAGGAGCCGAGGCCGGTAGAAGCGGTGGATATTTACGATGTGATCTGGAAAACGATGCAATAAAGTAATTTGATTTCTCAATTGTAATAAGGCTTGTTTTCAGATAAGAAATGGCAGTCAGGGGATTTGCCTACCAAATCCCCTGACTGCCTATATTTCCTAGACTTGGTAGGCTATATCCCACTTAAAGCCACGACTGTCAGAATTATAACATAAAGTTATATCCCATAACTTTTAGTAATGGCCTGAACCCCGGATAATTTTGTTGAACCTGCGCCAACACTGTACTTTTGGCTTGTTCGCGACACTTATTTGCTAAAAAGGGAAATTCATCAAAACCAACCGACGACCTGCCAGCCGGCAGGAGTGTGTCTAACCTGTATATGATTGCGTTATTTCAACAGACTAATTATTGGGTAATATTATCCATCGGATTGATCGTGGGTTATCTTTCCGGTTTACTGGGCAAGGGAGGTAGTGCAGTGAGTACGCCAGCGCTACAGATCTTTGCCGGTGTAAATCCATTTTTTGCCCTGGCTTCCCCATTACCTGCTTCTATTACGAGTACAATTTCTGCCACTGCGGTATATAGTAAAGAAAAGCTTTTCGATAAACGTGTGATTGGATTAGGTGCATTATTTGGTGTACCGGCAACTGTTGTAGGCGCTTTTTTCAGTCATTACTTAAAAGGGGAAACGCTGATGATCTGTACGGCCTTGTTTATAATGAGCATAGGTACGACATTGTTGATTTCCTTCTTAAAGAAGAAGAATGTGGAGGTAGAAGCTGATCAGCATTTCCACAAGGGATTAATGATCCTGGCTGCTACCGGTATTGGTTTATTATCTGGTTTGTTAGCGAATGCGGGAGGTGTATTATTCAGCAGCTTCTTCATCAAGCGTTTAAGGATGCCAATCAAGCAGGCATTGGCATGTTCAATTGTATTATCTGCTATACTTTCTATTCCCGGGGCAATCGCGCACTGGTACCTGGGGCATATCGACTGGAATATTGCATTATTACTTTCAGTGACAGCGATCCCATCATCTTATTTAGGGGCGAAAACTGCTGTGAAGATGAAGACACCTTTACTTGAAAAAGTATTTGCGTGTACGCTGATAGTATTTGGTTTATATGACATCATATACACCGTCTTCTCTTAAATGTCGGCCACAGGCCACCCACCAAATAAAAAAGCTTTTACCTGCATGGGTAAAAGCTTTTAATATTTTCAGGAGTATACAGGAGTTCCTCAACGCTGCCAGCGTCAGGCGCAAACCTTCCTACCACAAAAAATCCAGGGGTACTATACCCTTTGCTCCCGCAATATCTGCGCCCTTTCTTCCGGAGGTAATGAATTTACCACCAGGTCATAGGCATTCTGTAATAAAGACTGTAATTGCGGTACAGGTAATGTATCCAATTGTTTGATCTGTACCCAGTGGTACCTGGCCAGATAAGGGGCCGGAACGATACCCGGTTGGGAAATGAGGCGGTGGAAATCCTCCAGCCTGCATTTCAGGGCAATCTGATGTGGTGAAGTCTTTGAGATCATGCAAAAAAGTTTTTCACCTACGGAAAACCGTACATCATCATCCCACTTCTCTTCCCTCACTACGGCAGGGAAAGCAAGGCAGTAATTAAGGGTCATGTCAAACATAATACTGGCAGCTTAAAAGTTAAAAAATTCCTTTCTCTCAGTGAATTTATAAGGCGAAAATCTTAAAAATGTAAAATGGTAAAAGGCTCGTTGAATGGATAGCTTTCGTTATAGATGAGTCTCTGTGTGATATGGCAACGTTCCTAAAACCTTAATGGTTCATGTTCCCTGAAATAATAAAATTCCCACTATAAATTTAAGTATCTTTTCTCAAAGCGGGCACATATTTTTATTGTTAAATCCAGATTATCAGGAAGCTGTGCAGTAATTGGGGCGTATAGATTTAATTTTAATATTTACCTTTTGCAGGGTGATTGCACTCTGCAAAAGGTAATATGGTGTTATTTGAATTTCCTTGCCATCTTTTCTTCCAACACATCTAATGGTACGCAGCCATCTTTCAACAATTCATCGTGGAAATCTTTGATGTTAAATTTATTTCCCAACTCAGCGGTATACTTGTTCCTCAGTTCGCGGATTTTCATTTCGCCAATTTTATAGGACAAAGCCTGTGCCGGCAAGGCCATATAGCGCTCAATTTCCGCGGTGGCTTCCTGCTCACTGGTTGGTTCATAATCAAGCATATACCTGATAGCCTGTTCACGGGTCCAACCTTTGTAATGTAAACCTACGTCCACAACGAGTCTGATAGCACGGTGAATTTCATCGCTTAATCTGCCGAAGTACATGTAAGGATCTGTATATATTCCTAATTCTTTTCCAAGGCTTTCGCAATAAAGTGCATAACCTTCCCCATATGCGCCAATCCAGTTAAATCTGCGGAATTTAGGCAACGAATCGTTCTCCTGTTGGATGGAGATCTGGAAGTGGTGACCGGGTATTGCTTCGTGTAGAAACAGGCATTGCATACCTGTGTAACCAAATTCTTTGGCATTCAGAATAGGCACGTAGAAGATACCAGGTCTTGACCCATCAGCTGCTCCCTGCATGTATTCTGCGCTTGCAGAGGCTGCGCGGAATGCTTCGGTCTGCCTGATTTCAAAAGGTGTTTTAGGCAGGTGGCCATACATCTCTTTTACCTTTGGCATTATCCTGTCTTTGATAGCAGCAAAACTATCCAGGATTTGTTTGGGGGAGGAGAAGATTTTGAACTTCTTATCTGTTCTGATATAAGTGAAGAATGATGGCAGGTCACCTTTCCAGCCTGTTTCTGTCATCACCTTTTCCATTTCACCTTTGATACGGGCTACTTCTTTTTCACCGATTGCAAAGATTTCATCAGGACTCAGGTTTGTTGTTGTCCAGTATTTGCTGTAGAGGGCATACCAGTCCTTACCGTTTGGTAATGCACCATAACCGCTGGTGCTACGGGCTTTGGGCAGGTATTCCTTTTCAATGAAGTCATGCAGACGTGCATAGGAGGGGAGTATGTACTGCTCGATACTTGCTCTATACTCAGCTGCCAGTGCTGTATCCTTCAGGGTTTTCAACGGAGCGTAAAATACGTTGCCAGTATCTTTCTTAGCGATGTCTGCCAGTTGAGGAAGGATTTTTACTACCAGTGTTTTAGGTAAGACCACACCTGCATCGATGCCTTTGCGCATATTGGCGATAGCAGTGTCAGCCCATTCAGAGAAGGATTTCATACGTGCCATGAAGTGGCGATAGTCATCATTCGTTTTGAATGGTTGTGCGCTGGCACCGGAACCAAATAAAGGCAACATTAAGGTGAGGCCGCTGAACTGATCAAAAGGCATGTAGTGATCAGGGAATTTCAGTCGCTCCTTACTTAAGGAAAGATCGCGTTGCAACATGAGATAACTGATCAGGTCATTGGGTGTAAGGCCTGCAGTATCTACACTATTGAGCGCGGTTTCGTAGCTGGTGTAAAAGCTATCGAGGCGATGACGGAAATGTTCGCTGATGTCTATTTGCAGGAGACTATCATACTGATGTTCTCCATTCATAGTTGCTTCCATCGGAAACAATTCCATTCTGTCATCGTAATATTGCTGGACGAGGTGGTGTAGAGAATCGGCTCCATTACCGGTTTTCCTGCCAGGCTGACCACAAGCTACTGCCAGCAGGAACGAGGGCAGCAGGAGATAGTGTTTTTTAAACAGCATGTGTCTTTAGATTTTGTTGATGTGTACGGGCTAAAAATAAAAAAACACTCCGAAGAATCGGAATGTTTTATATAGAACAGTGAACAATGAAAACGTATTAATATCAGGTATTTATCAGCTCAACTCTCCTCATTTTCAAATGATTGCTGTAAACTCAATCGTTTAAGTTTCAGCCTTGTTTCACTAGAAATTTTCATTCAACGGACGGCTTCGGCTTTAATACCCGCTGCAAAATTAGGTTAATAATCAAAATCAACTTGTTAACCTATTTTAAATTTTTGATTTTTATGCTACGGAATGACACAGTGTTTCCATGATCCTGGAGTAAGATGTGTCCTTCTGGCCAAAGACCAAAGTTATTCCAATTTTTGTATTTAGAAATCGCTACGAGGTCTTTAAATTCTTTTGACCCTCTTTCATACTCCACCATCTTTATGCCATTCAGCCAATGTTCCACATGATTATTTGGATATACAATGACGCGGCCATGGTTCCATTCACCGATTTTTCTAAATGCATTTTGGTTAACATCTTTCTTCCTGGGGATGAGGTCGTATAATGAAGAGAGGGTTCTGTCTCCATCGCGGCCAAGCTTGGCATCGGGGTGACGTTCATCGTCCAGTACCTGGAATTCCAGTCCTATGGCTGATTTTCCTTTGGTGTCATAGTCTTCTTTTACAAAGTATTTCACACCGCTGTTAGCACCTTCTGTCAGTTTGAAATCGAACTCCAGGTCGAAAGCACCGTATTGTTTGTCAGTGATGATGTCACCACCTGAACCTTCTTCATCACCTGTAGACTGGTGGATGGTAAGTAAACCATCCTGAATAGTCCAACCGGTGGTGGGGAAGTTTTGTTTATTCACTCTTCTCCAGCCTGTGGATGTTTTACCATCCCATATTAATGAATACCCGTTTTTCTGCTCTTGTGGAGAGACTGAGTTCGGTACATTATTCACCACATAAACATTATCGTAAGGAGAATATTGTGAAGCTTCCGGGTTTTCTAAAATACGGATATTGCGCCAATGGATCTGTTTGCCTGCATCTTCAGGTTTGTAGATCTGATGCACCTGTAGGGCGATGAAGCCTTTCAGGGTCATGTCGTCGATCACATGTGCACAAGCAACGCCATTGATCCATGTTCTGATCTCCGATCCTCTGCACTCAATTCTGTATTTGTTCCAGTCTTTCTTTTTGAACGCCTTTTGCGCAGCTGGATTCAGATCTAATGGATAGAGCCATCCACGACGTGCTTCATCATAAATGCCACCGCTCCATGCTCTGTCGCTGGGATCTACTTCCATCTGATAACCATGTACCCGACCATTGTTATAGTCAGCTTTGCTTTCGCTACGGAATTGAATACCATAGTTCATTTCCGCATCAAGCTTGAGTTCCAGCTCTAAAATAAAATCACCGTAGTCTTTTTCGGTAGCGAGAAAGGAATTTGGGCTTCCCGTGACGGATGTGCCCACGATTTCATTTTTTTTAGCCTCATAGGTAGCTGTCCCATTTACTTCTTTCCATCCTGTGAGGTCCTTACCATTGTAGAGGGATTGCCATTGAGCTTTCTTTTGTGCTGTTGCCCAAACGCTGAGGAACAGGACAATACAGACCAGTAACGTGTTTTTCATAACAATGAACCAAAACTAGTTTTAAAAATAAATAATAACACTCATTTATTCAACCGATTGCACCATTTATGTGATGAGCGGTAGAAATCCTTTTTAATCAAGGACTACTAACTTCTCTCTAAATTTATGCAATCGTTTGCAATTTATAACGAATCTACTTAACTTGTATTGCCCCGAGCCGGAATTGTAAGAAAAACCAAAAGAATAATTAAAGCTCAAGTCGTTAACTGCCGGAAAAGGAGGGCCATTGTATAGACTCGAAATAAACTAAAGAAGTTGTGACTCATTTTTCATTCTGCTAAGCACGTTGCCCATGAAAACTGATTCCTTAGGAAGCGGTGGGGAATGGTCTGTGCCTGGCTTAGAATGATCAGCATGAGTGACGATCGACTATTGACTATTCTGTTACTCTAAAATTCTACGTAATGAAAAACACGTTATCGAAAACGGGGGTGATACTCCTGTATCTACTATTGCTGGGAACCCTTATTCGCGCGCAACAGCTTGTTAATCTATCGGGAAGGGTGACATCACCGGATGGTAATCCTGTTATTGGGGCTACGGTAGCCGTAAAAGGAAAATCGACAGGTACTGTTACTGATGCGATGGGTGCTTATAAGTTGAAAGTCTCGCCCGGCGCTACTATCGTCATTTCGTTTATTGGGTATTTGCAACAGGAAATTCCCGTTAATAACAGGACTACGCTTGATGTGAAGTTGGCCGAAGACAACAAGAAACTGGAAGAGGTGGTCGTAGTAGGGTATGGACAACAGAAGAAGAAGGATGTAACAGGTTCTATTGCTTCTATCAGCAGCAAGGCAATTATGGAAGTGCCGGTTACCAATGCACAGCAGGCATTGCAGGGGAGGACACCGGGTATTGATGTTATTAATAATAGTGCGAAGCCGGGTGATGAACCCAGGGTACGTGTGAGAGGTACCCGATCGCTTTCTGCAGGGAATGATCCTTTGTATGTGGTAGATGGAATTCCGTTTGCGGGTGCGATGAATGATATCAATCCCTCGGACATCAGTTCGATGGATATATTGAAAGATGCCTCGGCCACTGCTATTTATGGTTCGCGTGGTGCAAATGGGGTGGTGCTGATCACCTCGCGAAAAGGGAAGAGTGCCAGCAGACCCGTGGTAAGTTATAGTGGTATATATGGCTATGTGCATGCCCTGGGTCGTACGGATATGATGGATAGTCAGCAGTATATTGAAATGAAGCGGGAGGCGTATCGTACCACTGGCACTTATGATGATAATAACCCAGCTGCTGCTGATGCTAAGATTTTTAATACGACGGAGCTGGCTAATATTAAGAGAGGTGTGAATACGGATTGGCAGGATCTGTTGATTAGTTCGGGATGGCAAACAAGGCACTCGCTTGGTGTAAGTGGAGGAACGGATAAGACCAGGTATTCGGTAACGGGGGGATATTTTAAAGACCAGGGTGTGTTGAAATTGCAGAGTTATGAGCGCTATAACCTGCATGTAGCGGTGGACCAGGAAATAGGTAAGCGCATTACAGTGGGTACATCGATGTCTGCTGCTTACAGTACGCGCAAAGGCAGTAGTTATAATGGAATGGGAGATGCATTGAAAATGTTACCAATCGCAGATCCTTATGATGCCAATGGACATCTTATTACCTACCCAACCGGTGATAACCAGCAACCCAATGCTTTATTGAATTATGTACCCGGGAATAGGGTAGAGAATTTATATCATCTTCGGTTCTTCAATAGTCTGTATGGCGAAGTGGCCATTCTCGATGGTTTGAAATATCGCCTGAATGTAGGAACAGATCTGCAGCAGAATAACTATGGATTGTTTTTGGGGAAGAATAGTACTGACCTGCTCATAGGGGGAGGCGATGCGACTGCTACAAAACAGAGCCAGTTCGTGTGGGCTTATACGATAGAGAACCTGTTGACCTACAATAAGACTTTTCATGAGAAACATAATTTAGGTGTGACGGCATTGTATAGTGTGCAACGCCAGCGGGAGGATAGTTCCTCTGCTTCGGTAAGAGGTATCCCGGTGGAGTGGCAGGAGTATTATGGTTTAGGGCAGGCTGCGAATGTAACGGGAATTGGAAGTAGCCTGGGAACATGGACGATCTTGTCCTATATGGGTCGTGTGAATTATGGATATGATGACAGGTACCTTGTTACCCTGACTGTTCGTGCAGATGGTTCATCACGTTTTGCTCCGGGGCATAAGTGGGGATATTTCCCTTCTGTGGCTTTGGGGTGGAATATCACGAAGGAGCGTTTTATGCAGGGAACGGGATTCTTTGATAACCTGAAATTGCGTGCAAGTTATGGCAAGATTGGGAATACAGGTATTCCGCCTTATGCTACGCAGGGTTTGCTGGGTAGAACGACTTATGCATTTAACAATAAGGGTACGCTGGGATATTCTCCTATCTTATTGCGTAATCCTAATCTGACATGGGAAACGACGACCTCAACGAATATTGGTCTTGACTTCAGTGTGCTGAAAGGAAGGATCAGTGGTACGGTAGATGTGTATAAGCAGAAGACGACGGATCTGTTGTTGCAGAAATTTTTGCCCTATAGTAATGGGTTTGATTATGTGTTAGAGAATACGGGGGTAACGCAGAATAAGGGAATTGAAATAGGGCTTTCTACTGTGAATATTGAAACGAAGAGTGGGTTTAGCTGGACGATGGATGTGAACTTCTTTGTTAACCGTGAGAAGATATTAGCCCTGGGAGAAGGTAAGACACAGGATGTGGGCAATGGATGGTTTGTGGGGCAACCTACTTATGTGTATTATGATTATAAGAAAGTGGGGATCTGGCAAACCGAGGAAGCGGCGCAGGTGTATAAGCAGCATCAGGGAGAGATACAGTTAGCGGATGTGAATGGTGATAAGGCGATCACGGATAAGGATAGGGTGATCTTAGGATCATCACAGCCTAAGTGGTCGGGAGGCATGACGCAGCGTTTTAGTTACAAGGGATTTGATTTTTCGGTGGTAGCGTTTGCGCGTATGGGTAGTATGATTAAGAGTGATTTTTATGCGACGTATAATACCTTGTTTGGAAGGTATAATAATCTGGATGTGGAATACTTTACGCCATCGCATCCTTCGAATGCGTTTCCCCGTCCGAACTCTAACCAGGAGCGGCCGAATAACTACAATACGCTGAGTTATTTTGACGGGTCTTATTTTAAGATCAGGAATATTGGCCTGGGGTATTCGTTGCCGAAGAAGTTGATGGACAGGTGGCAGATGGAGTCGGTGCGGTTTTCGGTGGATGTGAAGCAGCCTTTGATCATTGCGCCTTACAGGCAGAAGTGGAAGGGGATAGATCCGGAGGATGTGAATTTGATTGGGATAGATGCACCGGCGACATGGATGCTGCAATTTGGGGTGAATGCCACATTTTAATTGAGGTGTATTGGTTTTAACGCTTAAAAACATTTGAAGATGAAAAAGTTCTTATTCTTAATATTAATAGTGGTTGTATCGTGTAATAAGATGTTGGATGAGGATGTGGTGACGAATGTGACGGATGATTTTTATAATACGCCGGGAGGGTTTACGACGGCGGTGAGTAGTAGTTACGCAGCGTTGAGGAATTTTTATAGTACGGAGAGAGGGATGACGGTGAGTGTGTTTGGAACGGATACGTATACGAATGGGTCGGATGGGGATTTTAAGTTTGCGAACCAGTATACATCACAGTTGAATCCAAGTTATTCACATTTGCGGGAGATATGGAATGGGTTTTACCAGGCGATTAATGTGTGTAATGTAGTGACGACGAGAGCGGATGCGATAGTAAGTTTGGATTCAGTTGTGAAGGTGTCCGGGCTGGCGCAGGCTCGTTTTTGTCGGGCTAATTATTATTTTATTTTGTTGCAATTATTTGGGGATGTGCCTTTGAATTTGAAGGAGAATACGACAATAGAGAGGGAGGCACATCGTGATCCGGTGGCAGCGATTTATGCAGCGGTGATCAGTGATTTGCAATATGCGGCAGCGGTGTTGCCGGCATCGCAGACGGATTGGGGAAGGGCGACGAAGCCGGCGGCGGAGCATTTGCTGGCGAGGGTGTATTTAACCCGTGCATCTTCTGCTTCGGCGGTGGGTACGGATTATGATAGTGCAGCGTATTATTCAACGAAGGTGATATCGCAGTATGGGTTTCAGTTATTGCCGGATGTAGGGCAGGTGTGGGCGCAGGGGAATGAGAAGAATAGTGAGACGGTGTTTGCGGTGCAGTATATCAATGATGCCTTGTATAATTCATCGGATAATAATGCGTGCAGGTTCTTTTTGATGCAGTATGATGTATTGGCGGGGATGAAGAGGGACCTGGCAAATGGTACACCGTGGAAACGTTATCGGCCTACAAAGTTTTTGTTGGATACCTTATATAAGGACAGGGTGAATGATTGTCGTTATGAGAAGTTTTTTACGAGGGTTTGGTATTGTAATACGGCAACGGATAAGTTGAAGGTGGGTGATACTTCGGTGTATATGCCTGGGGTGGATGTAACGGATGGGGAGATAGCGGGTAAGAAGTATTTGTATGTGCCGCCCCGGAATTATACGGAGAAATTGTATCCTTCATTGAATAAGTTTGCGGATGCGTTGCGGCCGGATAATCAGGCTTCGGGGGTGAGGCCGTTTATAGCGTTTAGGTTGGCGGAGGATTATTTGATAGCGGCGGAGGCGTATATGAAGATGGGCGATAATGCGACAGCGGTGGGGTATATGAATAAGTTGCGGGTTCGTGCGGCGAAGGTGGGGATGAGTGATGTGGAGACGGAGGCGCATAGGGAGGCAATGAAGATTGGGGAATCGGATTTGAGTATTGATTTTATATTGGATGAGCGGGGGAGAGAGTTGGTAGGGGAGCAGCTGCAGTGGTTTGATTTGGTGAGGACGGGGAAGTTGTTGGAGCGGGTGAGGTTGCATAATCCGCAGGGGGGAACGAATATAGAGGAGAAGCATGTGTTGCGGCCGATTCCGCAGGATCAGATTGATAGGAGTAGTAATGAGTTTAGGCAGAATCCGGGGTATTGATATTAGGAAGCTCAATTGTGTCATCGCCGATGACACAATTGAGGCTTTTTGTTTATTGGTAAGATGGATTCATCGAATTGTGTCTCCATAAATATGATTTTTCCTGGCATTATTAGTTGCTTTTCTCAGGAAAGAGGTTGCATATTTTTGAACAAAATTTATTCACTATCTTTAATCTCACCCTTAAAACCCCCTACTCTCATGGCTCAAAAAAACATCCTCTTCCTCACCGGAGACTATGCCGAAGATTACGAAACCATGGTACCTTTTCAGATGCTCCTCATGGTCGGTCATAACGTCCATGCTGTATGCCCTGATAAATCAGCAGGAGACAAAATCATCACTGCCATCCACGATTTTGAAGGGGACCAAACGTACAGCGAAAAACGTGGGCATAATTTTGTGCTGAATGCTTCGTTTGCGGATGCAAAACCAGAGAATTATGATGCATTAGTCATAGCAGGTGGCAGAGCCCCTGAGTATTTAAGACTGAATGCGAAAGTGATTGAACTGGTAAAACATTTTGCATATGCTGATAAGCCGATTGCTGCTATTTGTCATGGTATCCAGATTTTAACAGTGGCAGATGTGGTAAGAGGAAAGACACTGACTGCTTATCCGGCGGTGGGGCCGGAGGTGACAATAGCGGGAGGGCATTATGCTTCCGTGAATGTAGATGAGGCGGTGACGGATGGAAATTTGGTGACAGCGCCGGCATGGCCTGCGCATCCGCAGTGGATAGCGGCGTTTTTGAAGGTGTTGGGAACAGAGATTAAGTTGTAAGTGACTAAGAAGTTAAATAGTTTAAGAAATTCCAGGAAAGAAGTGATGTAAGATTTAAGAATAGAAAGTTTAGAGAAAGAATTGATTTAAGAAAGCGTCATTTCTGGAATAAGAAATTTAGGAAAGGCCTTCGTGTGAGCGAAGGCCTTTTTCTACATAATTCAATGATATTTATTATTTTTGGTATACAATCCTTTTCCTATGAAACGATTTTTCCTGCTCTCACTACTTCTATGTCCAACAATTTTTGGATTTGCGCAGCAAGCTGACTCCCTGGTTAAATTCCAGAAAGAGGAAAAATATGGCTTCCGGGATACTGCTGGTCATGAAATCATCCCCGCTCAATATGAGTCAGCTGGAGCATTCATGCATGGTGCAGCAGCTGTGCAATCAAAAGGGAAATACGGATTTGTGTTTGCCAATGGAAAACATTCTGCTTATAAATATGATTCTGCCTGGGTGAAGGGGAAGTACTTCTTCGTGAGTAAGAAAAAGAAGCAGGGGCTGTTGGATAGCACGGGTAAGGAATGGGTAGCTCCCATCTATGATGAGGTAAAACCGGAAAAGGAGGGATATGCGAGGATTAAAGTGGGAGAATTATATGGCATGGTGAATAATAAGGGGAAGGTGATTTTGAAACCAACTTATGATATGATCAGTGGGGTAAGTCATCATAGTGTACTCGTCTATAATGAGGAAAAGTGTGGCCGTGCAGATCTGAAAACAGGAAAAGTGATTGGGGGTCAATATGATAAGGTTGGACAATTTAAGGATGGGCTGGCATGGGTGCAGGTGGATCGTAAGTTTGGGTTTATCAATGAGAAGGGGGATGTGGTGATTCCTGTGGTGTATGACAAAGTAGGAAATTTTAATGAGGGCCTGGCTCCGGTGGGCGTGAGTGGGAAGTTTGGGTTTATTGATATGACAAATAAGGAGGTGATTGCGGCGAAGTATGATAATGCGATTATTTTTCAAAATGGGAGAGGCTTGATTAAGTTGAATGGTAGAGTGGGGTATGTGGATAAAGAGGGGAATGAGACCTGGACGGATTCAGTGCCGGAGGCGGGGAAATAAGAAAATCACGGAAAGGGAATTCACCAGGGGGAATGAAAACCTTTTTTGGGAAAATAGTTTTCTGGCTGATGGCTAAATCGAGTCATTTTTTAACCTTAAAATTCAGCTGCCAAATCCAGTCATTTCATTTTATTAATATATGACGAGGATCAATACTGCTTCCCTGGCAAACTATCCACAATCCTACCAATCTTAATTACTTTTTCTTACCTTTGCAGCCAAATTCAGGAGCTCCCAAAGGGCTTTTAGTCATATAAACTTTACGTAATACATAAAACATTATGTCCGGTCAGCTTAAAGAAGTTCGCAACCGAATTAAGTCCACACAGTCCAACCTGCAGATTACAAAAGCCATGAAAATGGTGAGTGCTGCTAAACTGCGTCGTGCGCAGGATGCTATCTTACTCATGCGTCCTTATGCTGTTAAATTGCAGGAAATGTTGTCCAACATTGTTTCCAACAGTGAAGGCAGCCTCGACCTGGCATTGGCAGCAGAGCGTCCTGTTGAAAAGGTATTACTGATCGTAATAACCTCGGACAGAGGCTTATGTGGTGCTTACAATTCAAACCTGATCAAGCTGACTAAGCAGGTAATCCGTGAAAAATACCAGGAACAGTTTGAGAAAGGTCGTGTAACTATCCTGCCTATCGGTAAGAAGGGCTGGGAGCATTTTGCTAAGAATGGTTACAAAATGAACGAAACTTACTGGCACCTGTTTGCACACCTGGATTTCGATCATGTGAAGGAAGCTGCTACGGTAGCAATGGACGGTTTCACCAGTGGTCAGTATGATGCTGTTGAGATTATCTATAGCCAGTTCAAAAATGCTGCTACTCAGTTCTTTATATCTGAGCAATTCCTGCCTATCGCTAAAGTAGAGGAAAAAGTTTCAGATAGTAAGGGTAAGAAATTAGCGAAAGCGGACTTTATCTTCGAACCAGAGAAAGATACTTTGATTGCTGAGCTGATGCCTAAGATCCTGAATACTCAGTTGTACAAAGCGATGCTGGATGCAAATGCTTCTGAGCATGGTGCGCGTATGACTGCGATGGATAAGGCGACAGAAAATGCAAACGAACTGCTGCGTAATTACAAGATCAGCTACAACCGTGCACGTCAGGCAGCGATTACAACTGAGCTGACTGAGATCGTGAGTGGTGCAGCTGCGCTGGAAGGCTAAGTTGCTGATTGATCGTATAAGATTGGTTACGGCTAATGTGCTGATAGATTAAAACAGAAATGGATTAGTTGCGCCTGATGGGGTAATGCCTGACTTATACACATCGTATTAACATCGATATTTTTAGATTTTATCATAAAGGTCAAAGACTGTATTTTCGGTCTTTGACTTTTTAGCTTATAGGCGTTGACGCCAGCAATTGAAAACCGGATAATGGAAATCTCACAGATCATACCTCATGTTGAATCACTGATATTCGCTGCTGACAGACCCCTGCCCGTGCTGGATATCACCGACTTGTTAAATAATGCGCTGGCTTTTCTGGAAGACAGGGTGACTGTTGACCAGGTGGAGACAGCCATTGAGGCTATACGGGAAAAGTATAGCACGGAGTTTTATGCGTTTGAAGTGAAGGAGAGTGGGGGTGGATTTCAATTCCTGACTAAGAAGGAATATTATCAAACGGTGGCGCAGCTGAATGGGGATAAGTTCCTGAAAAGGTTGTCTACAGCGGCGTTGGAAACGCTGGCGATTGTGGCGTATAAACAACCTATTTCTAAAGGAGAGATTGAGCATATTCGTGGGGTGAGTACGGATTACTCCATTACTAAATTGCTGGAGAAGGAGTTGATTGTGATTTCAGGGCGTAGTGAGACGCTGCCAGGGAAGCCGTTGTTGTATTCTACTTCTAAGGCGTTTATGGATTATTTTGGATTGAACTCACCGAATGACCTGCCGAAGTTGAAGGAAGTGTTTGAGGAGGATGTGCAGCCAACGCTGATAGCGGGATTGGAGAATGGGAATGGAGCTGGAGATGATGCGATGATATTGCGGGTGTCAGAGAATGGGGAGTTGGTAGAGGAGGAGATTTTGCTGGTGATTGAAGATGAGGTGAGTGGCGGGCAGCTGGAATTGCCTTTGGGGCAGGAAGATGCGGTAGTGGAGGAGGATGAAAATGAAGAAGATGAGGTTAGGGAAGATGAGGTTGAAGAAGGTGAGATTGAAGAAGGTAGGGCGGAAGAAGGTGAAGACGTTGTGGCGGAGAATGAAGCCTTGAGTGAAGAGGAAAGTACGGAGGAGGGAGATATAGTTGGTGAGGAAGAAGATGATGATTTTGATGATGAGGAAGAAGATGATGACGATGAAGAAGACGATGAGGATGATGATGACTTTGAAGATGAAGGGGATGATTTTGAAGGAGAAGATGAAGAAAATGAAGATGATGATGAATCTAATTCAAAATAAAACAACAAAAACGCTTTTGCCGGATGGCAAAAGCGTTTTTAGTTTATGCAAAAGGCCGGCGGCCAGCTCCTAAAATTATTCCTCTTACAGCTGCTTCACCACCTCCACAAAAATCTCACTCAGCTTCTTATCCGCTTTCCCTGCCACCTCAATAATCTCCTCTATACTTACCGGCTGTAAATTATCCGGATCGCACTCATCCGTTATCACTGACACTGCTGCACATGGCAATTTTATCTGGTTCGCCACTATCACCTCCGGCACCGTACTCATTCCCACCATATCAGCTCCTATCAAGCGCAAAAACCGATACTCCGCTCTCGTCTCCAGATTTGGCCCCATCACCGCTGCATATACGCCAGTCCTTAAAAAATACCCTACTTTATGTGCTGCCGTTTTCAGCATCTTCCCTAATTCCTCATCATATGGCATACTCATATCCGGAAATCTTGTTCCAAACACCGGTGAATTCAAGCCACGCAATGGACTCTCAGGTTGCAGGTTAATATGATCATCCAGCAACACCATATCTCCTTTTTTGAATGCCGGTCGCATCCCACCCGCGGCATTACTTAGTAAGAGTTTTTCCACTCCCAAAGCTTTCATTACCCGAATCGGAAATGTAATCTGCTGCATAGTGTAGCCTTCATAAAAATGAAACCGCCCCTGCATCGCAACAACAGGTGTGTCGCCGATTTTCCCAAAGATCAGCTGGCCCTTATGTGATTCTACCGTGGAAATAGGAAAATGAGGGATTTCATAATAAGAAATGGCTCTGCTCACCGTAATGTGTTGTACTAACTGCCCCAGACCAGTTCCTAACACGATACCTACACGTGCTTTATCTGCATTAAACGAGGAAAGATATTTTACCGCGGCTTCAATCTTTGATTCTAAGGGATGCATAATCATAGCGTTATGGAATTAGTGGAATTAAAAAAGCAGGCTGGAATTTGACTTCCAAGCCTGCTTTAAATATATTAATTCTGATGATTTAGCGCGCTACATTAACAGCACGTTTCTCCCTGATTACAGTCACCTTAATTTGTCCAGGATACTGCATATCATTCTGAATCTTGTTCGCTATTTCAAATGACAGGCGATCTGCATCGTTATCTGTTACTTTTTCACTCTCAACGATTACACGCAGTTCACGACCGGCTTGGATAGCGTATGCTTTTTCCACACCATCATGTGCCAGGGCCAGGTTTTCCAGATCCTTAATACGCTGCAGGTAGCTCTGCATGATCTCACGACGTGCACCAGGACGTGCACCAGAGATGGCATCACAAGCCTGAACGATTGGAGAGATCACGTATTGCATTTCCATTTCATCGTGGTGTGCACCGATCGCATTTACTACCGCCGCATGTTCACCATATTTCTCAGCCAGTTTAGCACCCAGCAATGCGTGGCTCAGTTCTGTTTCTTCATCAGGCACTTTACCAATATCGTGGAGCAGACCAGCACGTTTAGCCAGTTTAGGGTTCAGACCCAGTTCTGCTGCCATTACTGCACAGAGGTTAGCAGTTTCTTTGGAGTGCATGAGCAGGTTCTGACCATAAGAAGAGCGGAAACGCATCTTACCTACAAGTCTGATCAGTTCTTTATGTAAACCATGGATACCCAGTTCGATCACGGTTCTTTCACCGATATCCATAACCTGTTCTTCCAGTTGTTTCTTGGTTTTTTCTACTACTTCTTCGATACGTGCAGGGTGAATACGGCCATCCTGTACCAGTCTTTGCAGAGACAGACGAGCGATTTCACGACGTAATGGGTCGAAAGAAGATAATACAATAGCTTCAGGGGTATCGTCTACGATCAGGTCAACACCAGTAGCTGCTTCGATAGCGCGGATGTTACGACCTTCACGGCCAATGATCTGGCCTTTGATTTCATCACTTTCCAGGTTGAAAACGGTAATAGCGTTTTCGATGGTTTGCTCAGCGGCAGTACGCTGGATGGATTGTATAATGATTTTCTTAGCTTCCTTGTTTGCTTTCAGTTTAGCATCCTCGATGATCTCCTGGATGTGAGACAGGGCCTGTGAACGTGCTTCTTCTTTCAGGCTTTCAATGAGTTGGTGACGTGCTTCTTCTGCTGTAAGGGCCGCTACTTTTTCAAGACGGCGAATATGTTCTTCCTGGTGTTTTTCGAGTTCTGTGCGTTTTACAGCTACCAGCTCCATCTGGCGGGTCAGGTTTTCCTTGATCGCCTCGTTCTCCTGCATCTGTTTCGTTATGGTGTCTGTCTTTTGTGTCAGACTCTGTTCTTTCTGTTTGATGCGGTTTTCTGCATCTGCCATTTTCTGGTTGCGTGCAAGGGTTTCTTTTTCATGCTCACTTTTCAACTGCAGGAATTTCTCCTTTGCTTCCAGGATTCTGTTCTTTTTTTCGTTTTCAGCGGCTACTTTCCCATCTTCTACGATCTTTGCAGCCTGTGCCTCAGCTTCCTGTATTTTTATCTGTGTGTTTTTAGCAAATATAACCTTGCCTAGCAGTATTCCTATGATCAACGCAGCTACTGCTGTTATTGCTACGATTAAAGTAGATTCCATTTCAATAATTTTAACTTGATTTATGTTGCATTCCTGGCCACATTCCTTATCCGTGGAAAAGGTAAAGGGTTTAGAACCGATTCGCGAAAATACAAAAAAGAATGTGCTGCAATGCAGTACTGTTGAGGATTTGTAGGTTTTTCGGCAGGCCGGATCGCAAAACATGCCATCAGGCGTAGCTTTCATGAACGGGGAAGCGACAATAATTTGCTGAACGTTAATTTACTATATCGTATTTATATAAGAATATATTACTTACTAGAAATCCACTTTTCAAGATATTTCAGTCCCTTCCTAGACCCCTCCACTTACCAGACTCAACATTTTTTATTACAAACATCTTCCTTTTCAGGGTGCATATTAATATATTTCCTTCATTTTTAAATTATTAATAAGACCCGGCAAAGCATTATTAATAATTTTCTTCCTGAAAATCCACCCGAATCTCCAACGCATGAGTTTCGAAGGACCTGGAATAAATCATAATGATACCAATGAATTTTGCATTTCCTGAACCGGGATTGGTTGACTATTTTAAGTGCTCATCGATCAATGTCTCCAGATGTTGCAGTTTCTCCTCCAAAAATGGTTGCAGACCAGCCTGCACTTTTCCGCCATGGGTGACAGGGTGGGTAGCATACATGATCAGCGCCATGGCGATGTAATCCTGTAAGTCTTTGCCCGCATACGCTGTCTTGAATTCTATGATCTTTTCGTTCACTTCCTTCATTGTACGGCGTACTTCCTCTTCTTCTTCCGGCTTGATTTTTATTCTGTAGGACCTGTCTGCTACAATGATATTAATGGGGATCAGCGGTTCCATGCTGTGTCGTTTATATATTTAATAAGGCGATACACCGGTCAATCTCCCTGATATATTCATTGATCTTATTGCGCATTTCCCTCTTAAACTCCTCGTCATCCTCTTTATCTCCGGGTGTTCCCTGTGCAGCACCGGCAATCCTGGCTAAGTGTAACTTATTATCCAGTTCGTCGATCTGCTGTTGCTTCATTATCAGTTCGTTGTCCTTGATCTGTAAGGTCTCTTTGAGCGAAACATTCTCCGACTGCACCTGTTGCAATTTCTTTAGCAACTGTTGCAGCTTTTCTTCGATTCTCAGTATGTGTTGCTCCAAAGCCAATGTTCAAATGTACTTATGAGTACAAATTACGGATTATGAATTGATAATAGAAATTACCGGAGATTAATTATTAAGAGAAATTGGCAAAATGCTCCACCCGGGCTATTATACCTGAGTGGAGCCATCCAACATTATTTTCTGATCTCAGCCTGCAGTTGTGTCTGGAAGGTTTTGATGAGCTTTTCCATAACAGCATCGATCTCCTTGTCTGTCAGCGTTTTCTGTGCATCCTGGAAGGTGAAGCTCACTGCATAAGACTTCTTGTTTGTACCCAGTTTTTCGCTTTCGAATACGTCGAAGAGGTTCAGGTCCTGCAGCAGTGGTGATTTCACCTGTTTTGCTGCTGCCTCTACCGCTGCGTATTTCACCTGTTTGTCCAGGATCAGGGCCAGGTCACGGCGTACAGAAGGGAATTTCGGAATTTCTTTATAGAAGCTTTCCGTTTTCTGCAACAGGCTTATCAAATTCAGCCAGTTGAAATCTGCAAACCATACGGCCTGTTTGATGTCGAACTGTTTCAGTTTTGTGTTATCCACAGCGCCGAGGGTCACCACTGATTTGTTTTTCACCACGATCTCCCAGGTATTGTTTTCGCCTTCTTTATATTGCCATCCTTTGATACCCAGGAGTTGCAATACATTTTGCACATAGCCTTTGAGGAAGTAGAAGTCAACCGGTTCTGCTTTGTGCAGCCAGCTTTCTGCCACTTTCTGACCTGTGAGGTAGAGGCTCAGGTGAGCTGTTTCCTCATATTTATGTTCGCCGGTGATGGCGTAGGTATTACCGAATTCGAAGAACAGCAGGTTATCGTTTCTGCGGTTCAGGTTGTGGGCTACGCTTTCCAGGCCGGTTTCCAGCATGGAAGGGCGCATAATGTCGAGGTCTTCAGTCAGACTGTTGATCATGCGAACGGTCGTTGCCAATACCTCTGGGGTATAGTACTTACTGTTCGTGATGGAGTTGGTGAAGATCTCGTTGAAACCATTAGATGCCAGGTAGTTAGCCACCTTTTCACGGATCCTTTCCTTGTCAGGACGGGCAGCCGGAGAGGGGGTGATGGTTATCTGTGTAGGGATATCAATGTTATCCAGACCATCTATACGCATTACTTCTTCCACGATATCTGCAGGGATGCTGATATCTGGTTTGCTGAAAGGCACTGCTACGCGGAAGCGTTCTTCAGTTTTGGATACGAATGTGAATCCAAGACTAAGGAGGATGCGTTCGATTTTATCAGCAGGGTAAGCTTTACCGCTCAGTTTCTGGATATAGTTCCAGGAGGTTTCCACTTCCACAGCTGGTTTAGGTTGTGGATAAACGTCCACAATAGTAGAGGCGGCTTGTCCACCCGCCAGTTCACAGATCAGGGCCGCGGCACGTTGTAAAACGAATACGGTACCTGAGATATCCACACCTTTTTCAAAACGGGCAGCAGCGTCTGTGCGCAATCCATGGCGGAAAGAGGTAGGACGAATGCTGGCGGAAGCAAAGCAGGCGCTTTCGAGGAAGATATTAGTAGTGTTTTCGGTAACACCTGTGTGCAGGCCACCGAAAACACCCGCCAGGGCCATAGGTTCGCTATCTGCATTGCAGATGACGAGGTCAGCGGCGTCCAGTTTACGTTCCTTTTCATCGAGGGTGGTGAAAAGGGTATGCTGTGGCAGGTTTTTGACAATCACTTTACGGCCTTTGATGGTATCAGCATCGAAGGCGTGCAGTGGCTGACCCGTTTCATGCAGGATGAAGTTGGTAATATCCACTACATTATTAATGGAGCGGATACCGATAGCCTGCAGGCGATGTGTGAGCCATTCAGGAGAAGGGCCAACTTTCACACCTGTGAGGGTGATACCTGCATAACGGGGGCAGGCAGTGGTATTTTCGATGCTCACGCTGATATCGTAGCGCTCTTTTGCCTCCGGCAATGCTGCCAGGGTTGGGATTTTCGCTTTGTTATCCAGCGTATTAGCGATATTATTCAGGTAAGCGCACACATCTTTGGCAACGCCCAGATGACTCATGGCATCCATGCGGTTAGGGGTGAGGCCGATTTCATACACCCAATCTTCGAAGGGTTTGAATATTTCGCGGGCAGGGGTACCTGGGGTAAGGGAAGGATCCAGCACCAGGATGCCTGCATGACTGCTACCGAGGCCGATTTCGTCTTCAGCACAGATCATACCATGGCTTTCTTCGCCACGGATCTTTGCTTTTTTCATGGTCAGCGGTTCTCCGGAGGATGGGTAGATGGTGGCACCGATAGGGGCTACTACTACTTTTTGTCCGGCAGCAACGTTGGGCGCACCACAAACGACGTTGAGGGGCTCTGCTGCACCAATATTGACAGTAGTCAGTTTCAGTTTGTCTGCATTAGGGTGTGGTACTGCGGTGAGTACTTCGCCGATGACGAGTCCTTCCAGACTGCCTTTTACAGATTCGAATTTTTCCAGGCTTTCAACTTCCAGACCTATGCGTGTCAGGATCACAGATAGTTCCTCCGGTGTTGGTTTCACCGGCAAATAGTCACACAGCCAATTGTATGAAATAGTCATTTGTATAATTAATAAGTCCGTAAAGGTAAAATTAATGTACGAATGTGCCAATGAGTAAAGAGAATGGGAGGCTCGCTGTTAGCCCAACCCCTAAAAATCCAGTATTGCACAAAAGTGACTAAGATGTGTTAGCAATCTCTACCAAAAAGGTGCGATCTTTGCAGGATGTGGATAAGTCCGGCGATACACACATTGCGCATATCTCCAAACCATTGGGGAAAAACTTTTTTAACAATGTTTGTGATTATGTGCACCTTTGTATGGGGATTGCGTGTTAATAATGTGAATAATGTACTACTAGTCAGTGGATAACTGACATTTTGCGGGTGTATATCCTGTGAATTTGGTCTTATAAACTATATCAGCAATCAATCCTTGTTAAATGAATAAATGCGGTTACCTTAGTTTTTACGGCCCTAATAAGCTTTACAATTTGGACAATCGATAAAGGACATAACAGGTATAAAAAATTGTAAAAGAAACTAAGGATAGCCACGACATATAGTTTTTTTAGCTAACAGAATCAGATTAATAAATAAATGGATCTCAATCTAAAGAAAGACCGCAGCGGGCGACGTAAGCCGTCCGTTGACGTATCTACCATGATGTACGGTAAAATTCCTCCTCAGGCAAAGGAAATGGAAGAGGCCGTATTGGGAGCCATTATGCTGGAGAAAGGGGCGTTTGACACCGTGGTAGAGATCTTGAAAGGTGAATGTTTTTATGTAGAAGCACATCAGAAAATCTTTAGTGCCATGACCCGCCTGGCGGGCAAGTCCATGCCTGTGGACATCCTCACAGTGGTAGAAGAGTTACGTTCAATGGGTGAACTGGAGATAGTGGGCGGACCTTATTATATTACACGTCTTACTAATATGGTGGTGTCTTCTGCCAATATTGAGGCGCATGCCCGTATCATCCTGCAAAAGTTCATTCAGAGAGAGTTAATCCGCATTTCAGGAGAAATTTTATCTGAATCATACGAAGATACTGCCGACGTTTTCGACCTGCTCGACAGTGCCGAAAGTAAACTCTTTGAGGTGACGAACAATCACCTGCGTAAGAACTATGACAGCATCGACCGCGTATTGGTGAATACCATGAAGCGTATCGAGGACCTGCGTAATAAAGGCGATGATATCACAGGGGTACCTTCCGGGTTCCCTTCTCTGGATAAGGTGACTTATGGTTGGCAGTCAACGGATCTGATCATCATCGCGGCACGTCCTGCGGTGGGTAAGACCGCTTTCGCCCTGAACCTGGCCAGAAATGCAGCCTTGCATCCCCGCTTCCCGAAAGGTGCGGCCGTGTTCAGCCTTGAAATGTCCTCCGGGCAGATCGTACAGCGTATTCTCTCTGCCGAGTCAGAGATTAAGTTGGAAAAGATCACCAGAGGTAAGCTGGAAGAATACGAGATGAAGAAGCTGATGACCCATGGTATCGAAAGACTGGCGAAAGCGCCCATCTTTATTGATGATACCCCGGCACTGAACATCTTCGAGCTGCGTGCGAAAGCCCGTCGTCTTGTACATAACCATGGTGTAGGTGTGATCATCATTGACTACCTGCAGCTGATGAGTGGTCATGCGGATGGTAAGGGTAGTAACCGTGAGCAGGAGATCTCCAAGATCTCCAGGGATCTGAAAGGCCTGGCGAAGGAACTGCATGTACCGATCATTGCTTTATCACAGCTTTCCCGTGATGTGGAAAAGAGAAAGGATGGTAACAAGATGCCTCAGCTGTCTGACTTGCGTGAATCTGGTGCGATCGAGCAGGATGCTGACATGGTAATGTTCCTGTACCGTCCTGAGTATTACGAGATCAATACGAATGAGATGGGTGAATCTAATAAAGGTGAAACTCACGTGCGTATTGCAAAACACCGTAATGGTCAGCTGGATACGATCAAGCTGAGAGCGATCCTGGAATTCCAGCGCTTTGAGGATGATGGTAGTCTGGAGAACCCTGGTGGCGGTGGCGGCAACTTTATGCCGGTTTCAAATTCAGGGAATGATTCTTATGGCGGTGCGACAGATGAAGCGAAGCTGTATATCCAGAAAGGATCACGTATGAATGATATGGACTTCGATGAAGAGGCGCCTTTTTAGCAATAAAAAGGTTTAAGATATAAGGCGCTTCTTCACCGAAGCGCCTTTTTTTATTTCGGTATTTGTGAAGAGATGGCCTGCGGCCGGCTTTTAAAAAATGAAAATGATTTAAATTTTATCAACGTGTGGACTAAGTATCAAACTTATTATAAAGACAATTTTAAACTGGCTTATCCGGTCGTTATAAGTCAGCTGGGGCATACATTGGTGGCCCTGTCTGATACCATTATTATCGGGCATACCGGCGATGTACCATTGGCAGCTGTAGCGCTGGGTAGCAGTATTTTTTCTATCTGTATGGTAATCGGTATCGGCATGTCTTATGGCCTGACACCATTGATTGCACAGGAGTATGGCCGGCAGAATAAAACGGCTTGCGGCAACCTGCTGCGTCATAGCCTGGTGATTAATTTAGTGATGGGGGTGCTGATGAGTACATTGATTTATGCAGGGAGTAATTACTTGTATAAATTAGACCAGGTACCTGAAGTTGCCTTACAGGCTAAGCCATTCCTGAAATTATTAGGGTTATCTTATTTTCCTTTGATGGTGTTCCTGTCTTTTAAGCAATTTGCGGAGGGGCTCGGGTTTACCAAGCAGGCCATGCATATCAGCATTATCGGGAACATGGTGAATATTGTAGTGGGGATTGCATTGGTATACGGTATTGGTGGATTACCTAAACTGGGTGTGATTGGTGTGGGTATTGGTACCTTGACTGACCGGATCCTGATGGCTGTGGCAATGTGTTGGTATGTGCTGACAGCGAATCGTTTCAAACCTTATCTGAAGGAGTTCCGGAACAGGTATTTTTCATTGGAGATGATTAAGAAAATACTGGGTATTGGTACGCCGGTTGCCCTGCAGTATGTGTTTGAGATCAGTGCTTTTAGTAGTGCGATTATTATGGCCGGATGGATTGGTGCAAGAGAACAGGCAGCGCATCAGATTGCGATCAACCTGGCTTCTATTACTTACATGATGGCAAGTGGGATTTCTGCGGCAGCGGGGATTAAGAGTGGCAATCATTTTGGTGCGAAGCAGTTGAAGGAGTTACGCTTATCTGCGATCGCGAGTTATCATATGGTGTTGATGATGATGGGTACAACAGCCTTCATCTTTTTGGTGGGATGTAGGATATTGCCGCTCATGTATATCAATGATCCTGCTGTAATAGACATTGCGGCGCATCTGATCCTGATAGCAGCTTTCTTCCAGTTGTTCGATGGTACACAGGTCGTAGGCCTGGGTATATTGCGTGGATTGGGAGATGTGAAGGTACCTACGATCATTACCATGCTGGCTTATTGGGTATTGGGATTACCGGCTGCTTATTTATTAGGGATACATCTGGGTTATGGCATCCAGGGTATCTGGTGGGGGCTATTACTCGGATTACTCGCTGCATCGGTTTTATTGTTCTTAAGGTTCCAGCATAAGACTACTCAATTGAACGCTTTTACAAGGGTATCGTGACGGAAAAGCGGTATATTCATAGTATGATTATACACGGAGAACGGCCTTTCAGGCAACGCACAAAGCAGGGTTTAACCATCGCTCCTATGAAGAGCGGAAGGTTTATGCTGCGCGTAAAAAGTTCTCTGACTGCGAAGCGGGTGAAGAAGGATCCGGCGTTTAAATCATTGATAGAAGATGCCGGGAGAATGAAGATTGCTTCGCCTTTGGCGTCGCGGGTGTATAGGGAGCTGGAGATTGGGGATGTGAGGGTATACCGGCAAATGGTAGGTCGTGCAAAGGGTTTGCTGAAAGAAGGGATGGCCGAACCGAAGATTGAGATTATTTTAAGAAAAGAATATGGCCCGGTTGAGATGGTTTTCATTTCAACCGGGATTATTTATCCTGTAAGAGATGTACGGGTTATCAGCCTTTATCCTCCTTCCTCTTATGCTTATATAAGTTCCGCATAGCTTTTGTATTTGTAAGCAGTAACTGATCTGCTGCTTTATTTATCTGCTGCACGGAAAGTTTTTTCCATTGGGTGATATCTTCTTCAAATTCCTTGTGGAAAAGGCGTTTTGATAATGCGCTCATCACGTTGTAATTGGCCAGTGGGTGTTCGTTCACACTGTACTTATTGGCATTTTTGATAAAGAAATTTATCAGTGAATACATCATGCTATTTACCATACTGAGTTCAGTCAGCTTGGCCCTGTATTCAAGGTCCTTGCCTTCGATGCCGGGAAATAATTCATAGTCTTTTAAGTGCCGGCCTTCATGTGCAAGGTAGCTGACAAGGAATTTTTCGCTTTTCCTGTCGTAGGCATCCGCTACACAATACAGGGCATCGGTCACGGCCCATCCACCGGGGTAGAACTTCCCTAAGGAGGCGTATTCTTCCCAGCCCAGCGTAACAAAATTCTGCATGAGTACGACCCGTACATTTAAATGCTCTTTGTTGAGATGAAAAGCGTAAGTGGTGTCCGTTTGTTTTCGCCATACCAGCAGGTCGTACAGTTTACCCACCTTTCCAATACCGTCCGTAGCATAGTAGTTTTTTGATTTGATATAGGCATTGAAGGGTACATTCAATGAATCAACAGGCATTGTACCTGTTACATTAAAAAAATGGCATAGTTCTGTTGCCAGTTCTCCATCATAGTTTTTAGTACTATCTAATAATGATTGTCGCCAGTAGTGGTGAAAGATCAGGAGTAATGAATCGATGCCGGAGCTATGTTTTGCCAGGTAATCAGACTGGTCGTTTTCATATTTGAAACGTTTTTCAAAATCAGGGGCAAGGCTTTCGGGCACGTATTGCATGGCCCTGGATACGTTGGCATCTAAGCACAGGCTGTAAAACCGGCTTGAGTCGGACTGGGCAAAGGTGCAAAGCGGGAATAGTAGTAAGCAGAGAATAAGCCGCATTGTTTTTTATACAAAACAAGTGTAAGGGCGCTTGCTAAAATTGTATACAATTAACTTTTCAGCAGTTTGCGGAATTGTAAGGGGGAGATATGATAGGCTTTTTTAAATGAGCGGATAAAATGGGCATCATCATAAAAGCCGTTTTCGAAACTGATATCGGAGATAGTTTTCGGGGTATTCAGGAGTTGTTGTACGGCGTGATTCAGTTTGATTTTTAGCTGGTAGGTGCCGATGGTGTTCCCGGTTTTTTCTTTGAAGGCGCGGGCGAGGTAATTGGGGTGAACAAATACCCTTTGTGCGAGTGAGTGGGGGGTATGAAAAACATCTTTCTCTGCATGCAGGATCCCGATTAATTGTATGAGCCATGTGAGGTTTTTATTCGGTTCCGGCAATGGCTGGTCACCAAAGAAACCGGGATCTGCAGCAAAGGATTTGTTTAATAAGAAGTCTACAATTAGTTGATAGAAATAGCCTTTATTCTCTTTTGTATACAGGAAGAAATTTTCATTTTCTGTATGAGAGATTTCAATATTGATACAGGAAACGGTGTCAGTGACGAACTCGTTTTTATGGATGTGATCCCGTCTTCTGTATACAATGTCTCCTGGTTTGATCAGGATAGATTCATTTCTGAAGTTTTCAAGATATTCTCCGCTGAGGAGGATACTGAAATAGTCGTTTTTATGGGCATGCATAGCTGTCTCACCATACAGATGTGCTGTTTTGCTGAGGATCAGGTCATGCTGTACGCTGGTGCGTTCATTGACCCCTAAAAACTCACCTTCATTTAAAATGATCATATACGGCTTTTGAGATCTGTGCTATCCAGCCTTCTCTTTCCGCTTCGCTTCCTTTTGAATCTGAGACGAAGACTGTTAAGATCAGGTGTTTCCCATTTGGTAAGATAATGATACCGGTATCATTTGTGGCTGCGGTAAACCCGTTATGTGTACCGGAGGTACCTGTTTTATGCGCAACAATTGTACCGGCAGGTAGCTGGCCTTTGATGCGTTTAGGACCGGGATGTGATTCTGTCATATCTTTCCAGAGTACATCGTATGAACTTTTAGAGAGAATGTTGCTCTGGAAGTAGACCTTATACAATTGGGTGATTGCGATGGGGGTTGCCCAGTTGCGATATTGGATGGTATCGTTCGTTTGCTGTTCCTTTTCAGTGGTAGCGATGTTGATACCTTTTACGCCCAGACTCTTAATGTAATCATCTGTTTTTTTGGTACCGCCCAGTAAACGGAGCAGTACATCGCAGGCGGTGCCATCACTTTCCTGGATATTCAACCTGGAGATTTCCCGGATTGTCATATCTGCGCCACCGTGTGGATGGGCCTCACGTATAGGGCTATGTCCTAATGGCAGGATGTCATCATTGGTGATGGTGATTTTCTGATCCAGTTTATATTCTCCCAGGTCTACCTGATGCAGGATGGCGAAGGAGATCGGGAACTTGTACACGCTTTGCATAGGGTAATGATCATTGCCTTTGTAGGTAAGGGTATCACCGGTTTCCAGCAGCAGGGCAGCAACGCCGATACGTGATTTGGAATGTGTGGCAATGGAATCGATCGTTTTCCGTAAAGCGGTAGTTTGTGCGTGAACGCTAGCCGACAGGCAAGCTAACAATAGAACAATGGGTGTCTTCAGTGGCATTGTATGGTTTTATAGCCCTGAAGATACGCCATAAAGTTTATGATAGGTGAAATAGCTGATGGCCAGGATCAGCATGACAAAGACCGGGAAGAATGTTTGTCCGTTTGACAAGCCATCGACAGCGGCATGGGATACTGCAGCGCTGATCAGGTTGAAGGTAAAGCCTGCGTAAGCCCATTCTTTAATTCTGCCTTTGAAGAAGGGGAGGATGAGTACCAGGGCACCTGTTATCTTGAAGATGGTAAGTAGTACACGGAAGTATTCAGGATATCCTAAATGTGCAAACCCTTGTTTTGCCAGGTCAGAATTGCCATAGATGGCAGGCATGACACCTTCGAAGAGGAAAAAGAGGATGGTCGTGATCCAGTAAATGATTTTAGTCGCTTTCATATGATATAATTTACAATTGCAAACATAATTTTGTTCAGAATAAGTTGTGAGGGGTGGGTACGTCAATTATGAGGGGATTTGCGACTTGAGTTAAAGCAGGATTTACATCCTGTATAGGTCATTTTTCAGATCAATTAGATAGCTTTGCACCCATGTTTTACGCAAAAGAACTGCTGCCAACTGCAGCCACATATACAATGGATGAACCTGGTTCCAAGTATTGCATTATGGTATTGCGCCATACTGCAGGGGATGAGGTAGCGCTGACGGATGGGAAAGGAGGGCGTTACCAGGCAGTGATTACGGATGATAACCGGAAGAAATGTGTGCTTTCCATTTCTCAATACACCCTGATGCCGGCGGTAGCGGCACCTGTAAGGTTGGCGATTGCGTTTACAAAGAATACTTCGCGTATTGAGTGGTTCCTGGAGAAGGCCACAGAAATTGGTATTCAGTCAATTATACCCCTGATCAGTCATCGTTCTGAAAAGGAAAAATTCCGGGTGGACAGGTTAGAGAATATCCTTGTTTCTGCTATGCTGCAATCCCAGCAATATTACCTGCCGGATTTAACGGCGCCACTGAGTTTTGATAAACTGGTAGCTGAGCCGCCTGCTGAGCAATTATTGATTGCGCATTGTTTACCTGAACAAAAACAACATCTCTGGCAGGCGATGGAAAAAGGGAAAGATTCATTGCTCCTGATTGGACCTGAGGGAGATTTTACGCCCGAAGAAATTACAATGGCCCTTGGTAGGGGATTTAAACCTGTATCACTTGGTGAAACCAGGTTGCGTACGGAAACTGCGGGTGTGGTGGGTGTGACGATGATGAATGCAGTGAATGCGGAGTAAACAGGGGATTCGTAGGAGGTCTGTGGAGGGCATAATTAAATTCAGCCTGATTCACTGCTAAGCCCTGACGAATGTTGTTTAAAAGAAAAAATAATTGTAGATTACACACTTATAATATATACTTTATAAGTACCACGTGAAAAATGCGCATCTTCATCAGGATTCCGATCTATGGAATTTGATAAAAGCGGATTCTATTCCGGCTTTTAATGAAGTATACTCCCGCTACTGGGAGCAGTTATTCCGCGTGGCTTACAAGCGGCTTCCTTCCAAAGAAATTGCAGAAGAAATTGTACAGGATACATTTATTATTCTTTGGGAAAAGCGGCATACCATTGAGGTGGAAATTTTAAAAAGTTATCTCTTCGCTATTACCCGTTACGCTATATTTCATTATCATGCCCGTCAGGAGACCATTCGCACCCGTATGCAGGAAATGGCTGCCATGACGCAATCTGCACCGGATATAGAAGCCATTGTGAATGCCCGTTTACTCTTACAACTGGTAGATGCGATTGCTGCGGAACTACCTGAAAAAAGCCGGCTTGTATTTGCTGATAATAAGCTGAAAGATCATGCGCTTTCTGAATCTGCCCAGTCCTTTAATATCTCCGTCAAAACTGCTGAAGGACATCTGACCCGCGCACTAAAAACTGTGCGTTTAAAACTGGGCACTTTATATACGACTTTATTTATGTGATATTTTTTTTGAAAGACCAAGGGTATTCCTTTTAAAATATACTCTACTTATAAAAGGGCAATTCCCATGTCAGGAGAAAACATCCAGGAACTAGCTGAAAAATGGCTGAATGGCACCGCAACGCCTGCTGAAATACAGCGCTTGCAGGAGTGGTACCATGAGCAGGAAGCGATGCTTACGCCGGTTCCGGATGCGGAAATGGGGGCAAGGATCAGGCGGGGAATTGAGATTGGCAGGCGGCCTGGAATGCCTTTTAAATGGATAGGGGTAGCTGCAGCTGTGTTGTTGTTGATGATAGGCGGGTATCATTATTATAACAGGCCAGTGTTACAGCGGCAAATGGCTGTATATGTTCCCCGTGAGCACCAGAACCGCTTATTATTGCCGGATAGTTCTGAGGTATGGCTCAATGCAGATAGTAAATTAACGTACAACGAAACTGACAACCAAAGAGTAGTAATGCTGGAAGGCGAGGCCTTCTTTAATATTAAGCAGGCGGCCGGCCGGCCTTTCGTCGTTAAAGCAGGCCCCTGTACCGCCACCGTTTTAGGGACATCTTTCAACATTAAAGCTTACAAAAATGATCCAAAAGTACTCATCACCGTCGCCACCGGCAAAGTTCAGGTACAAGATCAGCATCAGCAATTGAAAGTGCTCACTGCCAACAAACAGATCGCGCTGGAATCAATCACAGGAGCGATCAGAGAAAAACAAGTAAACGCAGTCGTATATAAAGCCTGGATAGACGGCAGCTTTGAAGTAAACAATGAAACCTTTGAAGAAGTTGCCAATCGTCTTAGCCGGAAGTATGGTGTAGATATTCACTTTGATAATTCGGCACTTGCGCACTGCACTTTCCTGGCGAGTTTTGACCAGGCAGCCAATCTACCGTTCATTTTATCCATGTTGTGTAAGATTAACAATTCCACATTTAGCATTAGTGAAGATAAGCGAGAGGTAACGATTTCAGGTAGTGGCTGTAATAATTAGGATAGTTTTTTATTGACCAAATATTCCCGTTATGAAATTTATCAGCATGCCCGCCGGTGATTCTTCATGATAGAAAGAACATAGCGCTTTCAGCATCCACGGTCTGCAAACTTCAGATGCCTTAGCGCTACGGCACTGTACTTCTATTACATCATACAAAATGCATTTAAAGATATGAAATACTGCGGTATTTTAAGCGGGATTCCTATTCCCTTATACGAACGTTTTCAACCGTTATTAAAGATCATGCGCTTCCTGTTCCTGGTCATACTGGTTTTATGTACAACGACGCTGCTGTTGGTAGCCCGCGATAGCCGTGGGCAGGATCTGAGCGCCATCAGACTACACCTGAATATTCGTGACGCCAAACTGGATAAGGTGTTAAAACAAATTGAACGCAACACTGAATTGTTTTTTATTGTGGATGGGAGTATTGCACAGCTGACAGCAGTGTCTGCCCTGGAAGATAAAGAACGTTCTCTCAAGGAGATCCTGGATGCTGTACTGGGTCCGAATGATCTTGCTTATATCCAGGATGGGCATTACATCATTATTAAAAAGTCGATCCCGGTTGATTTTGCCAAACCTATTTCTGGGGTGATCACCGATGAGAAAGGTGATCCCTTGCCTGGTGTGAGTATCTCCATCAAAGGTTCTCACGCGGGTACGATCTCTAATGAGAAAGGTATTTTCACGCTGAATAGTATCACTGAGAATGATACACTACTGGTTAGTTATGTAGGGTATAAAACACAGGTAGTACCAGTGAAAGGAGCGAGCCAGCTTACGATCCGCCTGGTATTGAGTGAAAACTCCCTGCAGGACGTGGTGGTGATTGGGTATGGTAGTCAGCGTAAAGGTGATCTCACCAGTTCTGTGGCTACCGTAAAATCTGAAAATTTTGTGAAGGGGAATGTGTTGGATGCGGGGCAGTTATTGCAGGGCAAGGTGGCGGGGCTGACTATCTCTGCACCAAGTGGTGACCCTACCAGTGGTACACAGATACTGCTGCGTGGTAATACGACTTTGTTAGGTGCGAATAGTAGTCCGCTGGTATTGATCGATGGTATTCCCGGTGATCTGAAAACGGTTGCCCCGGAAGATATTGAATCTATGGATGTACTGAAAGATGGCTCTGCGGCTGCGATTTATGGGACCCGTGGTACGAATGGGGTGATCATCGTGACTACCCGCAGACCCAGTGGCGCGTATACGAGTTCTGTAGATTATAGTGGATATGTGGGTACGCAGACAATTGCCCGTAAGCCGGATATGCTGACTGCTGCAGATTATCGCCGGCAGATAGCTGAAGGTACCCGTGATAAATCATGGGATCTGGGTGCTAATACTGATTGGCAGAAAGCTATTACCCAGGACCCGATCACACATGTGCATAACCTGACTTTCCGGGGTGGTAACAGTAAGACGAATTACCTCGCGAACGTGAACTATCGTGCATTGGAAGGGATTATGAAGAAGTCAGACAACAATACGTTTACAGGCAGGATTGACATCAACCACAGTATGCTGGATGATAAGCTGCGTATCAATGTAGGTTTATTGAATTCCAACAATAAGTTTACAACTACCGGGGATGGTTATAGTTTTAATGGCTATACGTACAGGCAGGCACTGATCCGGAACCCGACCTCTCCGATTTACGATTCTACCGGCAAATGGTTTGAACAGACAGGTTTGTTCAACTATGAGAATCCTTTGTCCAGGCTGTATGAGAGCGATGGTGAAAATACGTCTCAGAACACACGTATGAACAGTACGATCACCTTGCTGCCAATAGAAGGATTGAAATTGTCTGCCTTATTTTCTTATACCCGATATAATGAAGAGCGTGGTTATTCAGAAACCAAACAAAACATATCCACATTGCGTGATGGGAAGAACGGGTATGCTTCTGTGGGTTCATTGCAGAATGTGCAACGGCTGATGGAACTGACTGCACAGTATAATAAGAATATTGGGAAACATAAGTTCAGTGTGATGGGAGGATATAGTTACCAGGAAACTGATTACCGCAATCATTATATGCAGAACTGGGATTTTCCTACTGACCGTTTTTCTTATAATGATATTGGTATAGGATATGCGCTGAAACAAGGGCTGGCACCGGAGTTCAGTGAGAAATCAGAAACGAACCTGATTGGTTTCTTTGGTCGTGCTACTTATAGTTATAATGATAAGTATTTATTGCTGGCTTCTATGAGGCATGAGGCAGCGAGTCAGTTGTACGGTACGAAACAGCCATGGGGTAATTTCCCTGCGGTGTCATTGGGCTGGCGACTGAGCAATGAGCCTTTTATGAAAGGGATCAGCTGGCTGACGGATTTGAAACTCCGTGCGGGTTATGGTGTAACGGGTACACAGCCTACGGATCTGTTCCTGGGTGTGGGGATACTGAGTTATGGTGATTATGTGTATAATAATGGGGTATGGATCCAGACATTGGGACCTTCTCAGAATCCGAATGATAAACTGCGTTGGGAAGAGAAGCATGAATCCAATTTTGGGATCGACTATACATTATTTAATGGTCGTGTGAGTGGTAATGTGGATTATTATATCAGGAGGATCAACGGTTTGCTGTATGATTACCAGGTACCTAGTCCGCCGAATTTATATGATCGTACCCGTGCGAACGTAGGTAAGATGGAGAACAAGGGTTTGGAAGTAATGGTGAATATCATTCCGGTGAAGACGAGTGAATTTGAGTGGAGTACCAGCCTGATGTTCTCTACGAATACGAATAAACTGATTACGCTGAGTAATGAATTGTACCAGACCAGTGTGGATTACATAACAGAAGGAGGAACAGGGGAACCTATTCAGACGTTTACAAGCCTGGTGAGAGTAGGACGTAATATTGGTGATTTCTATGGTTTTAAGGTAGTGGATATTTCCAGTGAGGGAAAGTGGATCTATGAAGGCCGTGATGGAAAACCGCAGGCGTATAGTAATTACCAGCATGCATTTGAGGACAAGCGGGTATTGGGTAATGGTTTGCCAAAGTATTATGGTGGATGGAACAATACATTCCGGTATAAGAATTTTGATCTGAATATTACGATGCGTGGTGCATTTAAATACCAGATACTGAATGTACAGCGCATGTATTATGAGAATACTGGTTTGCAGCAGTATAACCGTCTGAAATCAGCGTATGATAAGGTGTATGGTAAGGCGGTGCTGAGTACGGATATGCCGCTGGAGTTCAATAGTAATTATGTGGAAAACGGTGATTTCTGGAAGATAGATAACATTACAATAGGTTATAATTTCAGTCATATTCAGAATAAGTACATCCATGGGGCGAGGGTATATGCGTCAACGTTGAATACGCTGACCCTGACAGGTTACAAGGGGATAGATCCGGAGGTGAACAGACTGGGCCTGGCGCCTGGTGTGGATGAAAGGGATAAGTATCCTTCTGTCAGAACATTTACTGTGGGTGTGAATCTGAATTTTTAAAACCAAAAGCAATGAAAAGATATATATGGATAGCAGTGCTGTTTGCAATGGCCTGTACCAAACTAAAGGATACCAGTTATAATAAGATCATTGATAGCCAGTTTGATCCGACGACGGAAGATTTGGCGAGCCTGGTAGGTACTGCGTATGTAAATTGGCGTTATGTGCTGAATGACTGGAACGGTTTATTCCGTGCAGAGGAAGTATCGGGGGATGAGGTGGTGATACCTGCGAGGCCGAATGGCTGGGTAGATGGTGGGGTTTACCTGCGTATACATGAGCATACCTGGACAGCGGACGATGATATAGTGGTGCAAACATGGGGGCGTGCGTATGCGGGGATTACGAATTGTAACCGGGTGATTTACCAGCTGGAGTCAGGGATCATACCTATTTCTGATTCAGCGGCCAAGCATGCTACGCTGGCGGAATTGCATGTATTGCGGGCGTCCTATTATTATGTGTTGTGTGATTTTTATGGGAATGTACCATTGGTGACGACGTTCAAGGTGCCGGATGGTTATTTGCCTACACAGAACACACGGAAAGAGGTATACGAATTTATTGTGCATGAGGTGAATACTTATCTGCCATTGCTGAGTGCGAAGAATGGTGGAGCGGCGTATGGGAAATTTAACCAGTGGGCAGCGCATGCCTTGCTGGCAAAGATGTATCTGAATGCGGAGGTGTATAGTGGCACACCGGCCTGGGAGGAGTGTATAAAGCAGTGTGATACGATCATGAATTCAAATGTAGGCTTTGCATTGGAGGCTGCGCAGAAAAATGTGTTCATTACGGAGAATGAGAACTCACCTGAGATCATTTTTGCATTGCCTTTTGATGAGACGTATGTAACGAACTGGAATGCATTTGATATTCATATGGAGACTTTGCAGCCGGCGAACCAGGCGACGTATAATCTGAAGTCAACACCCTGGGGTGGTATTTGTGCGATACCGCAGTTTATCAGTACGTATGATGCGGATGATGACCGGTTGAAGGATAACTGGATTAAGGGGCAGCAGTATAGTGCGAGTGGGGAGGAGTTGATGTGTACGATGGGTGCTTATACAGGGAAGCCGCTGAATTATATTAACGTGGTGCCGGGGATAGATGCGTCTGAGGAGGTGCATGGGTATAGATTAGGGAAGTTTGAGATTAAGCAGAAGGCGCAGGTGCAGTTGAGTAATGACTGGCCTTTGTTCAGGTATGCGGATGTGTTGATGATGAAGGCGGAGAGTTTATTGCGTACGGGGAAGACGGCGGATGCGGCGGCGTTGGTAACGTTGGTACGTCAGCGTTCTTTTACTACGAATCCTGCGAAGGCGGTGGTAACTGCGGCGGATTTGCTGAAAGGGAGTAGTTATAGTTATGGGTTGAGGAATCATAATGATTCCACGTTTGAGGGGGGCAGTGATGTGACATATGGAAGATTTTTGGATGAGTTGGGATGGGAGTTTAGTCAGGAGGGCAGAAGGAGGCAGGATATGATCAGGTTTGGGGTGTTTACGAAGAAGAGTTGGTTTTCGCATAGTCCGAATGGGGATTATAGGAGTTTGTACCCGATACCAAGGACGGAGTTGAATAAGAATGGGAATTTGAAGCAGAATGCGGGGTATTGATTTGAGGTTTTAAAAGGGAGCTCTTTAGGCGATAAATTTATAAAAGAAGGTCTTGTCTTTTTGGGGCAGATCTGTTTTTAAAGAGGGTTCTTTTGTAGATTGATTTTTGTTAAAGGTCTATTTAGAGAAGGGCTACGGCCCTTTTCTTTCGGTTATAAACATGCACGATTATGAAGCGATTATTTTTATCATTATCACTATTCTATTCAGTTAACTTATCTGCACAACAGGCGGATTACCCTATCAGGGCAGTGAATTTCACGGCGGTGAAATTAGCGGACAATTTTTGGTTGCCGCGGATTCAGGTGAATCATAATGTGACGATTCCAGCGTCGTTTGCGCGGTGTGAGAATACCGGCAGGGTGAAGAATTTTGAGATGGCGGCAGCGCATTCGGGGAAGTTTTGTACGAAGTTCACATTTGATGATACGGATATTTATAAGACGATAGAAGGGGCCTCGTTTTCGATGGCCGTGACACCGGATAAGAAGATGGATCAATATGTGGATTCGCTGATAGGGATAGTGGCGAAGGCACAGGAGCCGGATGGTTATTTGTATACGGCGAGGACGATAGATCCTTTGCATCCACCAGAGTGGGCGGGACCGGAACGTTGGGTAAATGAGCATGTGATGAGTCATGAGTTGTATAATTCAGGGCATTTGTTTGAGGCGGCGAGTGCGCATTTCCTGGCAACGGGGAAGCGTAATTTTTTGGATATCGCGTTGAAGAATGCGGATTTGCTGGTGAAGACATTTGGGCCGGGGAAGAGGGGAGTGGCACCGGGGCATGAGGTGGTAGAAATGGGATTGGTGAAGCTGTACAGGATAACGGGGCGTAAGGATTATTTAGCCCTGGCTAAGTTTTTTATAGATGAGAGGGGGAAGCGTGGATATAATAAGGAGAGTAAGAGTGAGTGGCAAAATGGGAAGTACTGGCAGGATGATAAGCCGGTGACGGCGCAGGATGAGGCGGAAGGGCATGCGGTGCGTGCCATGTATTTGTATGCAGCGATGGCGGATATAGCGGCGATAGATGGGGATACGGCTTATTTGGCGGCGATAGACAGGATATGGAATAATATGACAGGGAAGAAGATTTATGTGCAGGGGGGAATAGGTGCGGTGCCGGATGGGGAACGGTTTGGGGAGGATTATGAGTTGCCGAATGCGACGGCTTATAATGAGACTTGTGCGGCGATCGGGAATGCGTTTTGGAATGAAAGGATGTTTTTGTTGCATGGGGATGCTAAGTATGTTGATTTGTTGGAGAAGGTGATGTATAATGGGTTGATATCCGGGTTGGGATTGGATGGGAAATCGTTTTTTTATACGAATGCGATGCAGGTAACGGATGATTTTAAGCATGGGAGTTTGGAGCGGTCTCGGTCAGGGTGGTTTGAGTGTTCTTGTTGTCCGACTAATTTAGTTCGTTTTTTGCCTTCAGTACCGGGGTATATGTATGGGCAAAATGGGAGTAAATTGTATGTGAATTTGTTTATTAATAGTACGGCGAATTTGAAGGTGAATAATAGTGATGTGGTGCTTACGCAGCAGCATGCATATCCGTGGGAGGGGAATATATCATTGAAGGTGGATCCGGTGAAGGCGGCGGCGTTTGAGTTGTATGTGAGGGTACCTGGATGGGTGAGGGGAGAGGCGATACCGGATGGATTATATAAGTTTAGGGATACGACGGCGGATGCTGTGGTGGTGTATGTGAATGGCCAGGCGGTGCCTTATAAGATGGAGAAGGGGTATGCGGTGTTGAACAGGATGTGGAAGAAGGGGGATGTGGTGACGATGAATTTGCCGATGAAGGTGAAGGAGGTGGTTGCGGATGGTAGGTTGGTGGATGATGTGGGGAAGGTGGCGATACAAAGGGGGCCGTTGGTGTATTGTGCGGAGTGGAAGGATAATGCGGGGCAGGTGAGTGATTTGTTTGGGTTGGGGGATAAGTGGGAAGTGGTGAAGGAGGGTATGTTGAATGGAGTGGTGGTGTTGAAGGGAGAGGGGAAGAGAGTGGAGGTGAGGGAGAGTGGGGTGGAGACAGTTACGCAGGGGGTGACGTTGATACCTTATTATAGTTGGGCGAATAGAGGAGAGGGGGAGATGAGTGTTTGGTTTTTGGAGAAGGTGAGAGGGGTGAGTTTGAGGTGAGAATATTAGAATCGATTTGAGAGAGATATTAAAAGGCTGTTCTAATCAGAACAGCCTTTTAATATCTCTTTATTACAACTTATCCTTTTTTCAACCCATCACATATCTTCTTCGCAATCGTTGGCCCCTCGTAAATAAACCCGGTGTACACCTGTACCAAACTTGCCCCCGCATCCAATTTCTCCTGTGCATCTGCTGCTGTAAAAATCCCTCCTACCGCGATAATTGGCATACTGCCTTTTGTCTTCTGGGAAATATACTTAATCACAGCTGTCGCCTTATCTTTCACTGGCAAGCCACTCAATCCACCTGCGCCCATCGCTTCCACTTCGCTTGCAGGTGTTTGTAAACCTTCCCGGCTGATTGTTGTATTTGTAGCCACAAGCCCGGCCAACTTCGTCTCTGTCACAATTTCAATAATATCATCCAGTTGACTATCGGTCAGATCTGGTGCTATTTTTAACAGGATTGGTTTCGGCTTTGCCTTCTGTTCATTCAGCATCTGCAAATGATGCAGTAACTGTTTCAATGGTTCCTTTTCCTGCAACGCACGCAGATTTGGGGTATTGGGTGAACTTACATTGACTACAAAGTAATCCACCACATCGAACAAGGCCTGGAAGCATTTTTCATAATCACTAATTGCCTCTTCATTGGGAGTGATCTTGTTTTTCCCGATATTGCCCCCGATAATGATATCTGACTTCCGCTTCTGCAACCGCTTTGCCGCAGGCACAGCCCCACCATTATTAAATCCCATCCTGTTGATCAGCGCCTTATCTGTAGGCAAGCGGAACAAACGAGGCTGGTCGTTACCCGGCTGAGCCACCGGTGTAACAGTGCCAATCTCCACAAATCCAAATCCAAGACTAGCCAGTTCATCCGTATACTTCGCATCCTTGTCGAATCCGGCCGCTAAGCCTACGGGATTCTTGAAGGTTAATCCCCATAAAGTCCGTTCCAGCCCGGTCTTTTTAGACATACAAAATGAATGGAGAATCTGTTTGCCCAGTGGTATGGCGTGCAAAATATGCAGGCCTTTCATTACCTGATAGTGGATTTTTTCCGGCGGAAAACGGAAAAACACCTTTTTGATTAAATTATACATGCGGCACAAAGATAATGTTAAACCAGAAAAGCAAAAGAGAGATCCTCGTCATTTCCGTGTTGTCACAATGAAACTTTTATTATTTATAATTGCATTGATCTTCATTCCGGAATACTATTTTTGTAGCCAGGTATTGAATCATTTTACATTTTAATTACCAAAATAGCTGCTGATGATTGGTGATACTTATGGTGTCAGGAGGTATTGGTGGGCGACGGCTGGTTATAGGAGTTGAGGGGTATTGTTGAGGTTAGGGTAATGGCTTGGATTAGGAGTAATGTGAGGGTTGGCATTGGTAGCTTGCGGAGGATTGGCTAGCCACAGGAATTATGGTCTGGAGTTAGTAATCATAGTCTTCGTTGGGAGTATTTACTGATGTTGGGGTAATGGCTTGGATTGGGAGTAATGCCTGGGTTGGAAATGGTAGGATTGGCCAATTACAGGAATACCAAACTGGGTTTTGGACACTAGCCTGTATTGTGAGTAATACGCTGCGGCCCGCTTTAAAATTAAAATGAGTCATATTTTGTAACCGATATCATGCTAGACCGCCACACATTTGAAGCCATTTTTAAGGAGTACCATGCACAGTGCGTGGCTTTTGCTGTGCATTATACCGGGGATGTTCATGAGGGGGAAGAGGTCGTACAGCAGGTTTTTCTTAAGCTTTGGGAGAAACGGGAGAGTGTAGATATTACAGGGATGGTGAAGTCTTATCTTTTTGCGGCTATCCGGAATACGGCGATTAGTAATTGGCGGAAAGATACTGTTAGGAATGAAAAAGAGCAGGGGGCTGGGTATGAATTAGCCCCGTCAGTAACGGTTTCCCAGGCCTGGGAGCTGGAAAAGATGTATCAGCAGGCGTTGGAGAAATTGCCCGAGCGGTGTAGGGAGGTATTTGTGCTGAGCAGGCAGCAGCAGTTGAAATATGCGGAAATTGCGGTGCTGATGAATATTTCGGTGAAGACTGTTGAGAATCAAATGGGGAAGGCGCTGAAGCATATGCATAAAGAATTGAAGGAGTATTTGGGGATGTTTTTGTAGGATTGGTGGGGTTTTATAATGATTTGAGGTGCTTGTTTTAGGAGTGTTTCCTTTCTTAGGTTTTTTGAGTAGGATTTTATTTTTAGGATTCTTTCGTTAGGATTCTTCTTGGCAGGTTTTAAAGCGTTTTCTGCTTCCAGGTATATAGGTTTTCCTCTTTTTTTAAGTTTCCCGTTCAGGGCTTTCCCATTTTCCCGGCCCCGGGGATAAAATTTTCCAGTTCAATAGGGGCCTCCCTCCTTTGCAGGCGTCCTTTATCAAACCGGCAATCCTTATTTTTGCCCGGCGAATCTGTAAATCTACTAACTGTACATGACTATGCTTACACCAGATGAGGCATTATATACCCTCCTATGCAAGTATCTGCTGAATGAAGCGGATAGCAATGAGCAGCAATGGGTAAATACCTGGCTTCGGGCTAATCCTGAGCACCCGGTATTGCTGGCTTCTCTGGATAAGTTGTTGCGTACAGCTGCTGAACAGGCGGTTCAGGGGGCAATGGATACGGAGACGGCATGGCGATTATTGAGTAGCAGGATAGATGAAGGTATGGGGGGGCGAGCTGGAATTGGAATATATGAAGTGGGTGAATCGAATGAAGCGGGTGTATTTGAAAAAGAGGGTGAATTAGATGAAGAGAGAGAACTGGATGAATTGAGAGATTTGAACGAGGAGGGTGATTTGAACGACGTGGGCTATTTTAATGAGCGGGATGAGCGTTTAGTTCATAAAGGAGCTAACCGCTCTTTCAAACTCACCCGTTGGCTAGCTGCCGCTTCCATCCTCCTCTTGATCAGCGCAGTCCTCTGGTTCTTTATCCATCAAAGCGAAAGGCAAATCAACTATAACGGCGCCCAGCTGGTCAAACTGGATGATGGCTCCAGTGTCCGGCTGGATCCCGCCGCTCAGCTACAGGTGCTTCCTGGTTTTGGAAAGAAAAACCGTAAAGTTATCTTGAAAGGAAAAGCTGAATTTGATGTAACTACTGATGCTGCACATCCGTTTATTATAGACCTCGGAAACCAGGCTATTACTGTGCTGGGTACCCGGTTTAGTGTGGATAACAGCCATCAGTTGCGGGTTTTTATCAATTCAGGAAAAATTAAAGTTAGCAGGGAGCGGGATAGTGTAATTTTGACCGCTGGGATGTTGCTGGAAGAAGACAGCAGTAAACAACAGTACCAGGTAGGCGCACATATTAAAGATGCTGCCACACAGGCTATCGTGTTTAAGGATACGCCTTTGCGCGAAGTGTTGCAGACCATTAATGTGTTGTATCATGTTAATGTAAGTGCTGATGCTGATCTGATGGGGTTACCGGTTACAGCGAATTATACAGGAGAATCTGTGCAGAATGTACTGGAAGGTATTGCTTATTTATCGAATGCAAATGTCATTATAAAAGGTGATGATTATGAGTTGAGGAGGCAGGAATAACTATTTCAATCAAGAAGGCAAACGCCAATTTTTAATTCAAGCTATGTCATTGCTCGGAAGAATGCTGCTGGGAATATTACTCATTCCCTTGCAGGTGTTAGGTTGGGACTGGCATACCCGGATCACTGTCACTGTAAACAATCAGCCGCTATCCGTTATATGCGGACAACTGGAATCCCAGTACGGCATACATTTCTCCTATAGCAGAGAAATCGTAGACCTTTCCCGCCGGGTAACAGTCAACTTTCAAGATAAACCCCTGAAAAGAGCCCTTGATGAACTCTTTTCTCCCTTTGATATCCGCTTCGCCCGTATCGGCGAACAAATTGTGCTTACCGTAAAAAAGTATCCCAATATCACTATCAGTGGTTATATACAAGACGTGCGAAATGGTGAACGACTCATTGGGGCTACTATCTATTCCCCTTCACAACAGGTAGGTGCCACCACGAATCAATTCGGCTTTTTTAGTCTGACGATTCCAAAAGATACAGCTAGTCTATGTGTAAGTTATATCGGTTATCTCTCACAGCGGCTTTGTATGACAGGGAAGTCATTTGTTATTGTCGGCTTACAGCCTTCCAATAGCCTGCGGGAATTCACTGTCTCGGATACCGCGCAAGGCCAGCGCCAAATGAGTGCGCTCCATGTGTCGCCTGCTGATGTAAAATCAATGCCACGCCTGCTCGGAGAATCTGATGTGATGCGGGCTATTGCCACATTGCCAGGTATATCTGGTGGTGTAGATGGTGGAACTGTGACCAGTGTAAGAGGTGGAGGTTCTGATCAGAACCTGATCTTGTTAGATGGTTCACCGGTTTTTAATTCTTCGCATCTCTTTGGTTTGTTCTCTGTGTTCAACCCGGATATTGTGAAAAGTGCAGACTTTTATAAGGGTGGTTTTCCTGCGAGGTATGCCGGCAGGTTGTCTTCAGTAATCGATATTTCCACTAAAGATGGAGATATGAAAGAATACCATGGCGAAGCATCTGCAGGTGTGATTGCTGTGAGAGGAATGGTAGAAGGTCCTATTAAAAAAGATAAGACCTCCTTTGTGGTTTCTGCCCGCAGGTCTATTTTAGAACCTATTCTGAATAATATTGATGAGGAAATTCAAAAGCAGAAGGGCACCAAAGTGAATCTTGTTTTTCATGATGTGAATTTGAAAATAAATCACATTTTTTCTCCGAAAGATCGTCTTTACTTTAGTAGCTATGTGGGAAATGATAACCTTGGCCTCACCTTGCAAAATAATGCGGATAGCACAACCGCAGCTAATCCCTTTAACGAAAGCACGGTGACAAGGCTGAACTGGGGGAATCATACTTTTGCTTTGAGGTGGAACCATGTTTTTAATCCGAAGTTGTTTGTCAATACGACACTCAATTATTCTCAGTATTACTTCAATATAGATTACAATTATTATTATCAGCCTTCCAAAAGCAGGGACTCCATTCACCTGTATGGCAAGTACTATTCAATGGTGAAGGATCTGATGTTGCGGACTGATGCGGAATTTATTCCTGATCCGAATCATATTTTCAAATTTGGAGCGGGGGGTATCATTCACAAATTTAATCCGGGGGTATCTGCATTCGAAGATTATTCACAGTCTAAAACTTTGTTAGACACGGCATATAACCAGGCGACCTCTGTTGGCGGGGAAGTATTGATGTATGCAGAAGATGACTGGACAGTTACCGATGCATTGAGAGTAAATATGGGCTTACATAGTTCAGGATTCCTGGTGAAGGGGAAATTATTTTATTCTTTGCAGCCGAGGGTGCAGGTGAGGTATCAGTTACCCAACCGATGGACGCTGATGGCAGGCTTTACACATATGAATCAGTATCTGCATGTGCTGAGTGAATCTAATGCGAGTCTGCCGATGGACCTGTGGGTACCGTCTACGAAGAAGGTGGGGCCGATGTTTTCCAGGCAATTTACTTTTGGTGTGAATAAGATCCTGAAAGATCAGCGTTACTCCCTTTCGGTGGAGGCGTATTATAAGAGTATGAGGAATGTGATTGAGTATAAGGATAACAGCAAGATCTTTAATTCAGCGAGTAAGAATTGGGATGATCATGTTGAGACCGGTACAGGCACGAGTTACGGCGGAGAGGTGATGCTGGAGAAGAGAAAGGGGAAACTGAGAGGGTGGATTGGCTATACGCTTTCGTGGGCGTACAGAAGGTTTCCGAATGTGAATGGTGGAGAACGGTATCCTTATAACTACGATGGACGGCATGATATTAAAGTGATGCTGATGCAGCAGGTTGGGAAGCGATGGGAGTTGGCGGCTAACTGGCATTTTAATTCCGGCCTGCCATTGACATTGCCGGTGGCGAGTTATGAAGGGGTGAATAATCCTTCTCCTTATGATGGTGGAGGTAGTTTCCCGGTGTTGGATCAGTTGAGTAACAGGAATCAATATAGATCGAGTGTGGTTCACAGGTTGGATCTGAGTGCGACGAATACGAAGGAGAAGTCGTGGGGGAGCAGGAGCTGGACGATTAGTTTGTTTAATGCATATAATCATGCTAATCCATTTTTGTATTCGATCGTAACGGATAAGCAGAATCAGAAAAGGTATTTGCAGGAGATTAGTATTCTGCCGATACTGCCGAGTGTGACATTTTCCATTAAGTTTTAGTGCTGGTTGCTGAACGTAGCAAAATTTAAATTTTTATTTCAATGCAAAAACTACTCATCTTTCTAACTATAATTATTCTCAGTTCCTGTGTCAAGGAGTCGAGGATTGAAATTCCTTATACAGGCAATAAGATTGTTGTAAACAGCCTGATTCAGCCAGACAGTCTCATCTATATCCGGGTGACTAGTAGTAAAAAAGTAACTGATTATACATTTGATCCATTGGATTCAGCTACGGTCGTACTCCAGGAAAATGGCATCACATTGCCTGCTCCTACATACCGGGTAATAAATGGGTATGGATATTTCGTATCACGATCAGTCGCGAAAACCGGTAGTCATTATTCAATACGGGTTGCCAATAATGGCCTCGGCTCTGTAAGTGCGGCTGACAGCACACCGGTTCGCCCAAAGGTAAGTGAAGCTTATGCACAGCGGGGACTCAACAGGGTACGATTTACCATGCAGGAAGATGGGAGTACAGTAAACTATTACCGTTTACGCATCTTCAATGCTGTAGCAGCTGGAGGCAATTGGGTAATAGACAGAACTGATACGATTCACTTCAGACTGGATCCTGCATTGAATAATGATCTGCCGGATATTATCACTAATGATTACAAAAGTGAGTCTATCCTGACAGATGCAAATTTCAATGGCAAAACCATACAGTTTGTACTACAGACGGAGAAAGGAGTGAGTAGTTCGCACATGATAATAGAATTAAGCGCGCTGACGCCGGCTTCCTGGAAGTACATGCAGTCTACGTCAACCCAGCGATTGAGTGACTCGGATTCGCAGAACATTTCCCTTGATCCGGAAAACGCTTATTCCAATGTAGAAAACGGGTATGGTATTGTAGCTGGCGTTAATGCGGCACGGTTGCTGTTTACAGTAGAATAACTCCCTTACTTTTCGATCTGATATTTCGAGACGATTTCATTTAACCGGCACGAAAGTTTTACGCATTCTGAAATGATGGTACTATCCAGTTCGGTGTACCCAGCTGACTCTAATTCATACAATTGAGGATAGAGTGAGGCCATCAGGCGCTTAGCAGCAGCTATCAATCCGTCCTGCAGATTGACAATTTGAATTTGTTCGCGCATAGTATTTTGATAATACGGCGATAGTGGATTTAGTGTTTCTTCCCAATCCATGGGCTTAAATTTTTCCGGTGACAGGTAATAGTATTAAAACAATAGATTGGATGGTTTGGTTTAACGATTATGCAAAATTGAGTAGTGGTTTTTTGAGAATGATCTTATAAATTCATTTCGTTTTAGGAAAGAATGGATTTCAAACGGCTAAATGTTTTCCCGACAAATTGAAAATCTACCACTTATCATCATTTTTCCTTTTGCGTAAAGATTGTCATAAAATTTTCCCGATTCGATTAGTTCCTTACATTTTCGTGACATAGATTTGCACCACTCAAACACTCCGCCACCTATCATCGGGCTTTCTGGTATATCTCCGCATACCATTCAGGCTGGTTGATAACCAATACTTTTTGATTTGACTTGCCGTCAGGGGATATTGCTATCCTCATGGGTTTTCTATGTCCTGACTGTAAAAAATTATAGTGAGTAATAACTTATTAAAGAAACCTTGCCGGAGCATGGCGGAGTAAAGTGCTCCCGGTGAGCGATGGTTGGCCCACAACCCCGGGTAGGGTCAACCATTATTTTTTCTATCAACTTATTTTAAAGATTTTATGAACCGCTTGATCGTCCTGACCGCTACCTTACTGGTGGCGATGAATACTTTTGCCCAGAAGAGAATTGTTTCCCTGAATGGTGCTGTTACAGAAATCGTTGTTGCGTTGGGTTTTGAAAGGAATATTGTAGGTGTGGATGTAACCAGTACTTATCCTGCCAGCATGCAACAGGTAGCCAAAGTTGGCCACAATAGAAATATATCTGCTGAACCTGTGTTGGCGTTGAACCCGGATTTGATCCTGGGTACTGATAATTTTTTACAGCCGGCAGTTGTTGAGCAGTTTAAGAATGTGGGGGTGAAGACGCAGATCTTTAAGCAGGAATTTTCTATTGAGGGTACGAAGAAGCTGATCACTGAGGTGGCAGCGGCTTTGCAGGTGCCGGCTAAGGGGGTGGCGCTGGTGAAGCAATTAGAAAAGGAGCAGGCTTCACTGAAGATAAAGCCAACGAATAAGAGGGTGTTATTTATATATGCGCGGGGTGCGGGTACTATGCTGGTAGCTGGTGCGGGAACGCCTACGGAGAAGATGATTATGCTGGCTGGGGCGCAGAATGCGGCGAGCGGGTTTAATGATTTTAAACCATTGACACCGGAGGCATTAGTGACGGCTAACCCGGATGTTATTTTGATGTTTGATGATGGGTTGAAGAGTATGGGGGGAGTGGATGGTTTGTTGAAGGTGCAGGGTGTGTTGCAGACGACTGCGGGGAAGGAAAAGAAGGTGGTGGTGATGGATGGGGCGCTGCTGACTGGGTTTGGGCCGAGGGTAATTGGTGCGGCGAAGGAGTTGGCGGGAAAGTTGAATCAGTAGTTTTTGAAGAGGAGAGGACATGATGGAATGGGAAGAGAGGAAGATCATTTGAGAGAAGAATTGAGTGGAAGCGAAGGGAAACCTTGTGAGGGAGAGATTGATTGAATAGATAGTGAGAGAGATTTTTGAAAGATGAGTGTAGAAAAAGAATAGTTAATGGCAGTGACCTTTTAGAGGATCAATGTTAGTAAACGGACTAGTTAATGAATAAGCTATTTAAAAATATCAGTGCCATCAGTGGTTTAACAATCCTGCTGGTACAGGTTATTCTAATAGCCACAGGCACCGGTGCTATGCATATGTCGCCCTTACAGGTGCTGGCAATTTTGTTGCATAGGGCAGGTATCAATATGCCTGTGGTGTATGAAGAAAATATGGAAGGAGTATTGTGGATGATCCGCTTGCCGCGTGTGATATTGGGTGTGTTGATTGGTGCGGGTTTAGGTGTGGCAGGGGCATCTCTGCAAGGCTTGTTTCGTAATCCGCTGGCTGATCCTGGTTTAATTGGGATTAGTTCGGGGGCTTCAATGGCTGCTGTGGTGATGATTATTATTCAGGGTTCGTTTCCGGTTTTTCAATCCATTCCTTTACTGAATTTTTATTCACTGAACTTCGCTGCTTTTGCAGGGGCTATTATTACGACGCTTTTTATTTTCAGCGTGGCACGTAGTGGTGGGCAGGCGGTGATATCTACTATGTTGTTAGCAGGTATTGCAGTGAGGGCTTTGTGTGAATCGGTGACTGGATTGATGACGTATGTGGCGAATAATGAGCAGTTGCGCAGTATTACATTTTGGTCATTGGGGAGTTTGGGAGGAGCGAGTTGGACGACAGTGATGGGGGTGACTCCTTTTATATTAATACCCGTGATGTTGTTGCCGCGGCTGGCACCGGCTATTAATCTGCTGGCCCTGGGAGAAAGAGAGGCGATGCATAGTGGGGTGAAGGTGTCGCAGCTGAAAGTGCAGCTGGTGATCCTGGCTACTATGGCGGTGGCAGCGGGTGTGGCAGTAGCTGGTATAATTGGGTTTATCGGATTGATCGTTCCGCATATTGTAAGGCAGTTTACCGGGCCGGATTACAGGATATTGATTCCTGGTGCTGCATTGTCAGGAGCCGTATTGCTGACGATTGCAGATTTGGTGTGCCGCACGATTATTGCACCTGCTGAATTGCCGGTAGGGATTATTACGGCTGTGATTGGTGCGCCGTTTTTCATTTGGTTAATTGTGAAGGAGAAGAAGACAATACCCGCATGATGTTGCACATTAAAAATATTTCACTCACGCTCGGGAAAATGCCCATCCTCAAAGACATCAGCTTTGCCGCATCTGCAGGAGAGTTGTGTGTGATCATGGGTGCCAATGGTGCCGGTAAATCAAGCCTGCTTAATGTCATTGCAGGCGAATACCCGGCATACAAAGGAGATGTGCGTATTGCAGGAGAGGAATTACGCAAAATTCCCATCGCGCAGCAGGCTACTACAAGAGCTGTTTTATCACAGCATGTAGTCCTTAATCAGCCATTTTCTGTGCAGGATGTTGCTGCCATGGGAAGGTTCGTATACAGCAGGCACTTAGATGCCCTGGATAAAGAGATTGTAATGTGTGCATTGAAAACTATGCAGGTGTATGACCTGAGAAACAGGCCTTATCCTACTTTGTCCGGCGGACAAAAGCAACGTGTACAAATGGCGAGAGTACTTGCACAATTGCTGGAAGCCCCCGGATTGCAGGAACTGGATTATACAGGAAAGAAAATGTTGTTGTTGGATGAGCCGGTAACAGGCATGGATATTTTGCACGAACAGTTGTCTTTGCAATTAGCCACTACACTGGCTTCTGCCGGGGTATTGGTGGTTGCCGTGCTGCATGATTTTCAACTGGCCGCGGCTTTTGCTCATCGCATCTTATTATTAAAAGCAGGTGCACTATATACAGGAGGTACTGTGGATGAGGTGTTGACTGCTGCACATATCAAAAATAGTTTTGGGGTAGACGTGACCGTATTGTCACATCCCCAATGTAATTATCCGCTGGTGGTTACCGCCGCTACCGCTGGTTTATTTCAATCACCTGCCGGGAAGGCATTAAATGTTTTTTAAAAAATGAATGAAATTGTAACATCCACTCTGAAAGACCAATGGATCGCATTTAGAGAACAAAACCCTAAAGTAAGGATACGTGATGCGGCGAAACAATTGCAGGTAAGTGAAGGTGAAGTGGTGGCAGCCTGCACTGGTAAGGCTGTTCAACATCTGAAGCCGGAGTTTCAGGCCCTGATGGAGCGCATGCCGGAATTGGGTAAGGTGATGGTATTGACACGCAATGAAAATTGTGTGATTGAAAGGAAAGGTTTGTTTGAGCAGGTGGATGCTGTTGGCAGACATGTGGGTACGGTGTTGGGAAAAGATATTGATCTGCGGATGTTCTTTAGTCGCTGGAAATTTGGGTTTGCGGTGGAGGATGATGCGGTTACCGGGTTTAAGCGTTCTCTCCAATTTTTTGATGCGCAGGGACATGCGATTATGAAGATCTATTCATTAGATCAGACTGATATGGGAGCATGGGATATTATTGTGGCAGCGTTTATGGCCGATGAACAACCTTTGGGTATTACAGTGGCTCCTGCGCCGGCAGCGACAGTGTATGCGAATGAAACGGCAGATAAAGTGGCTTTCCTGGAAGGATGGGCGGCTCTGCAGGATACGCATGATTTTTTTCCATTGCTGATGAAGCATAAGGTTTCCCGTACCTATGCACTGGAGATTGGAGAAGGCACGTTTACCCGCAGGATAGGGAAGGAGAGTGTAAAGAAGATTTTGGAGAGTGCGGCGGCGAGCGGGTTGGAGGTGATGGTGTTTGTGGGGAACCCGGGGAATATAGAGATTCATACGGGTAAGGTGGAGAAGATACTGGAGATTCCGGGATGGATTAATGTGATGGATCCAGATTTTAATTTGCATTTGAAGACGGATGATATTGCGCAAAGCTGGGCGGTGCAGAAGCCAGGTGTGGATGGCGTGGTGACATCGGTGGAGGTATTTGATAGTGCGGGTGAAATGATTGCGCAGTTCTTTGGGAAGAGGAAACCGGGGAACCCGGAACTGGAAGCGTGGAGAAAGCTGGTTGCTGAATTATAAATAAAGCGGGTCCGTCAAAGGCGGGCCCGCTTTATTTTTCCCAATATGGTAAATCCTTTTCCCGAATCGATCCATCCCCCTTTTTATTCCTCCTTACTTTTGCCGCATATTAATATCCTACCGAACCCTATTTTTAAACAAGATATTATATGTGTGACATTAAGACTTTATCTAAAAAAAATACGGCTCAAATTAGCCATTGTATGCACTGTCAGACGGTATTCATCTGGCATAATAATTTGTTACTCAACTTTTCTCCTCAAGATTTTCAGTTCTTTCGTGAAACAATGAACAGACAGGCGTTTGTAGACTGCTGCATGGTTTTTCCTGATGGTGAAGAACGTGTGATCATTCATGCTCCCTGTAAGGATATCAGCTTTACTTTTACCCATGATGAATTTGAGGATCTCAGAGATGCGATCGATGAGGCCTTACTGTTACAACAGGTGTATGAGCTGATCCGATAATTTCATTAAAGTTTCCCAATTGCGTAAATCATTTTCCTGATCAGATTAGCTGAAGCAAAGATTGTTGCTGATCTTTGCTTCACAATTTTACTCCGCTAGTATTCTGTATTGTGTGACTGTTTTCTCCGTAACAGCTTACACAATATTTTATTGTTTTCCGGTATCATGGTCTAATACCTTTTGGCCCTTACCTGTTTGCGTTTACAATGCATGCAGCATGGGAAAGGTGTGTCGATTGCAATCAAAAAATACTTATGAAGTTTAGGGTAATGCTATTACCCCTGCTATTCGCATGTTCGTACGAAAGCCGGGCGCAGACTAAGAAAGGAATGGATTCAGTGCAGTTAAGGGATGTGGTGGTGACAGGACAATACACACCACAATCTTTGAAGAATTCCGTATACCAGGTAAGAACGATTCAGGCAGATTATATTAAGATGCGTGGCGCTACCAATATCCTGGGTGTGCTGGATAATCAGTTGGGCATCCGTTTCTCTAATGATAATACCCTGGGTGAAACGGATGTGGAACTCATGGGGATGTCTGGTGCTGAAGTGAAGATCTTGCTGGATGGAGTTCCTTTGGCAGATCGTGGTAGTACCCGTCAAAGTCTTGCCCAGATTGATGTGCATAGTATTGAAAGGATTGAGATCGTGGAAGGGCCGATGTCTGTAGTATATGGTACGGATGCGCTGGCAGGTGTGATTAATATCATTACCAAAAAGTATAATGGCAATAAGCAGTTATCCGTGAATGCAGGTGTGCAGGAAGAAACTGTGGGGAAAGAATATGCGGCCTTTGATGGGAAAGGCCAGCACAATGCTTCGCTGGGAGTAAGCTGGGGTGATCATGGGTATTTTGCAAGTGCAGGTATTACGCGGAATAATTTTGGCGGATGGAGTGATACACTGACTGGCAGAGCGAAGGCATGGTTGCCGAAGGATCAGCTGATGACCAATGCCACTGTGGGGATTGACAGGAAAAATATTAAGGCCTGGTACCGGCTGGATTATCTCGATGAAGACCTGGCTGCAAAAGGAGATATTAACTATGATAATGGAAAAGCAACGGATGCACATTATCTGACTAAAAGATATACCCATCAGGCACAGGCTATATGGCAGGTGAATGACGACCTGAGTGTGAATGGTGCTTTGTCTTACCAGGCTTATAACAGGCATACACGTACTACTATTAAAAACTTTACGGACGGATCGGAGACTTTGTCAGCTGCCGCCGGTTCACAGGATCTGACTACATACAATGCCGTATTCTTCAGAAGTACTGCGCAGTATTCAGTCAGGCATCATTTATCATTACAACCAGGTGTTGAGTATAGTCGCGATGTTTCTTCCGGACAGCGTATTGAAGGCAGACCCAATATTTCTAACTATTCCATTTTTGCTTCTGCTGAATTGAAACCAACAGCAGGGATCAATATCCGCCCCGGTGTCCGCTTTAGTAAAAACTCTATTTATGATGCACCTCCGGTGATTCCTTCTCTGAACATAAAAGTTGCATTGACGAAATCATTAGATCTTCGGCTCTCTTATGCCCGTGGTTTCAGGGCACCGGCTTTGCGTGAATTGTATTTCAACTTCTTTGATGCCAGTCATAGTATTAAGGGGAATACGAATCTGAAGGCAGAGTATTCCAATAGTTTTACTGGTTCACTGAGCTGGCAGGCGATTCAGTCTGGGCCGGTGAAAGTGAATGTGACAGCGACGGGGTTTTATAACGACTTCGATAATATGATTGACTATGCGTATGTGGCGAATAGTGATACGATGACTTATGTCAATATCAGTAAGTTCAAAACTACGGGTGGTACATTGATGGGTAAGGTGAACTGGAAAAACCTGGAACTGGGTGTTGGGGGTTCTTATATAGGCAGATATAATAAGTTCTCTGCTGATGATTTGTATAAGGCAGCAGATCCTACGCCGACTTTTGTGTGGACCCCTGAGTTGAATGGGAATATAACTTATACTATGAGGAAGGCAGGAACTACTCTGAATCTCTCTTATAAATATAATGGTGTGAGACCTGCGTATGAGTCTGCGACGGCTGCGGATGGTACTACTTATTTACACGAGGTGAAATCGGGAGCTTATAATATGGCGGATTTTACGGTGATGAAAACGGTGACGAAGCTGGTGAATATTAATGCGGGGGTGAGGAATATTTTCAATGTGACGAATATCAGGAATAGTACGGCGAATAGTGGGGTAGCACATAGTGAGGGAACGCAGTTGCCGATGTGGTATGGGAGGAGTTATTTCCTGGGGGTGAATTTTAGCTGGAGTAGGAAATAAAATTTGAATAATAGTATTTCGAATATGCGGAAATAAAAACCAGTGAGCGGGAAGATTCTGAATACATGAATCAACTCTGGTGGTAAGAAAAATAACGAACCAGGTAGATATTAGAACTCATTTCATAATTACTATTTATGTATTGATTATCAATTGAAATGCCTGTTTGGGAAATGAGTTCAAAATAGGTAGATCAGTTCATGGCTTTACAAGGCAAAAAGATAATATCGATTTGTTGTCATTATAACATTATAAAACTTCAGGCTTCAAAATTCAAATCATTTTCCTACAACACAAATACTATGATCCGTTTTGATATCTCAATAGAACAGGAATTAATTCAATTGCTCATAAAATACAATTCAAAAATCAAAACTCTATGAAATTAAGCAGACTTTTACTCGTGCTTGGCCTTGCTATTACTGGATTATTTAGCGCATGTAGTAAAGATGAGGATGCCACTGTGGTGATTGCTCCTTCTGATGGATCCGAATTAACTTTAGATGGTGGCGGGGGTACGGGTTCTCCTAAAACAGTATATGTAGATATGAGTACTGATTCTGCTACTGCTGTGAGTCGTATCGCCTGGTCGCTGGGTTTCTATAGCGGTAGTGATTACAGGGTGATCCTGAATAGTTTCACTGCTATGAGTGCGGTAGCTACTACTAAAACTGATATAAGTGCTGTGACTACAGAAGATGCAAGTGGTGTGAGTCTGGCGATTGGTCAGGGGCAGGGTACACTGAGTATGATCGATAATGTGTATGGTGAACTGAGTGGTACTGTGATTGCGGAGGTTTCTGCTACTGCAGAGGCAAACCTGGTTTACCTGGTTAAACCGGAGACTGCGTCTGTTTCTGATCCTGCTACCTGGTATAAGGTGAAGATTACACGGAATGGTACTACTGGTTATACTTTGCAATATGCATTGCTGGGTGCAGGTACGGTGAATAGTGTGACGATTACGAAGAATAGCAGTTATAATTTTGTGTTCTTCTCATTGGAGAGTGGTGCTACTGTGAATGTGGAGCCTAAGAAAGCAGAATGGGATTTTGGATGGTCTTATGCGGCGTATTATACTGCGACGATTCCTTATTTCTTCTCTGATTTTGTGGTGATCAATCAGCAGGGTGGTGTTGCAGCTGCGAAGGTGGATTCTACTACAGTGGGGTATTCTGGTTTTAAGAAGGCGGATACGGCTTCCCTGACATTCTCTGCTAAGAGGGATGCGATTGGTAGTAGCTGGAGATCTACTGGTACGGGCATTTATAAGCAATATTATTATGTCGTAAGGGATCCGGCTGGGAATTATTATAAGCTGAAGTTTGTGAGTATGGGGATTAATGATGGTGGTGAGAGAGGGTACCCGGTTGTGGAGTATGCATTAATTAAAGAATAGGCGAAATTTTTGTGGCCTGCTTTGCCAGCCGCAAAAATCTCGGGCGCCGGGGGATTTATTGTTTGGCGGAGCAAAACGATAAATCCCCCGGTTTTTTGTTGGCAGTCCTACTTTTCCTGATTGCGTAAATTGTTTTCCCGTTTCGTCAATCCCCTGTCATTTTCCTTTTCTACTTTTACATCACTCCGCCCCGAACCAAAATATATTATTGTACCCGATATGCTGTAGATAGCAATATCCTTCAATTTTCATGCGTACCAGCAAAGAATTATACACGTTTATCATATTGTGTTGTGGTAGTTTGTGTGCCTATAGTCAGTCCGATACCTCCCATACTTTAAAGAGTGTGGAAGTAAAAGCCGTGCACCTGGAAACCCTTTCCAGCCGTGCAGCTATGCCCGTGACGGTTATTAGCCGCAAGACATTGGAGATGATGGGGAGTCGTCGTTTGGATGAGGTGATGCGGGAGCAGACGGGCATTGCGATTGTCAATGATGTTTCTGCGGGTTCAAGGGCTATTGGTATGCAGTTACAGGGTTTCAGTGCTGATTATATTTTGATTTTGATTGATGGTCAGCCAATGATAGGGAGAAATGCAGGAAATTTCGACTTGTCAAGGATTACTGTTGCTGATATAGAGCGAATTGAAATTGTGAAGGGCGCGAGTTCCAGTTTATTTGGAAGTGAGGCCCTGGGAGGTGTAGTGAATATTATTACGCGGCAGCGTATTGATGCGGCACAGGGGCAGGCTATTGTGAGATGTGGTTCACAAAATACGCAGGATTTTACTTTGGAAGGGGAGACTCCTTTTGGGAGAAGAAGGAATCGCATCGAAAAAGACAATGTTGCCGAAAGGACTAATAGCCGGACTGGTTATGCGGGTAATACCGATAGCAGGGGCAGCCTGAACCTATCGGGAAATTTTTATCATACGGATGGCTATAATGTGAATTCATTCCTTAGCAAGGGCACTACAGCACCTCCTTATGATAGCTATAGCCTGCAAGGCAGGATGCGCTATCAATTAAATGAGAAAAATTCATTGCACATTGCCGGGCGATGGGCATTACGTAATTCCATTAATGAATCTGTATATAGTTCCGGCCAGGTGGCAAATACAACCAGAGATGTATTGCATGAAAGCGATGTAAATAGCGCAATTGTTTGGCAGGCAAACCTAAACAAGGGCTGGCAATTAAAAACACAATACTATTTAACCAGGTATAGTACTACGCAGGATGTGAGTACAGGAAAGGCTATACAATTAAGTTCCAATGATTTTACACAATATTATCACCGCTTTGAAGAGCAGGTGCAATATGTGGCCTCTAACCAGTTATCATTTGCAGGTGGTGTGGGTGGCAATCTTGAGGTGATGGATGGAAATGATTTAAAGAGCGGGTATGCTTATCTGCAAGGTGACTGGAAAGTAAATAGTCGTCTCAGTTCCCGCCTGGGGTTCCGTTATGATCATTCCGATTTTTATGGCGGCAGATTGAATCCCAGCGCTGGATTGAAATATAGGCTGTCAGAAAAAATATCATTGACCGCCGCATTTGGTACTGGTTATAAAACACCTGATTTTCAGAAAAGGTACCAGGTATTCACCAATCCACAGGCGGGATATACGGTACTTGGTGTGGAAGAAGTAGCTACCCAGGTCGCTGCTATGCAGGCAGCGGGTTTGATCAGTGAAGTAAGACCTGTGGCAAAAGATATTAGTGCCGCACTGAAACCTGAAATAGCGGTGAGTTATAATATGGGGATCAGTTATACTCCTGTGAAAAATATCCGCATTGATGTAAACGGGTTCTATAACCAGCTGCACAATTTTATCAACACGGTGCAGATTGCTACCCGTACAAATTTTCAACCTATTTATTCCTATATCAATCTTGACAGGTCATTTACCGGAGGTGTAGAAACCGGCATCAGCATGCATGTGATGAAAGGGCTGGATGTTGCTGCAGGCTACCAGTTGCTGTATGCAAAGGATAGAGGTATTATGGATGCCATCAGGACGGGTGATTATCCTTATAATAAAATACGTAATAACAGTACGGGTGAAACAAGGACCTCGAAAGTCAGCGACTACATCGGCCTTGAAAACCGCTCCCGTCATATGCTGAACCTGCGTATGTTCTATGAATATGCTCCCTGGGGCATCAGTGCTACTTTCCGCGCTAATTACAAGAGCAGGTCAGGCTACGACGACGCAAATAATAACCGGTTTCTGGACACATACGATACATTCATTGATGCCTACTGCCTGGTATATGCAAGCATCGAAAAGAAACTTTGCAAAGGTCATCTGGCTGTACAATTTACAGCAGACAACCTTATGAATTATACGGATATGCTGATGCCAGGACAACCCGGTCGCATCCTGATGGCCGGGTTGAAATGGCGACTGTTTAAACAATAACCAAAATGTACAAGCAAGCCTTATGGCAATAACAATAAGCAATATGTACAAGCGAGCCCAATGGCATTGCTTAGCAGCCATCGTACTGCTAACTATGGCCTGTAAGAAGGACAACAACAATGTAACCAAACTGAATTATGAAGATGGTGTCAGCACCGTTATCTATGACCTGGCGGGTGATACGGAAGCTTCTGTAGCTGATGGCGTGGAGGGAAAAGAGAGACGCCCGTTTAAGAGTTTTTATTTCAAACTGTCTACCAAACTGCAATCCTGGGATAGCAGCAATACTTTTAAGAAGAGCAATAACTGGGATCTGGCTTTCACCGATATTTATAACGCGCTTGTATATGTGAATAATGGTAGTGCAGAAGGTCCGGGGAAAGGTGGTTCCGGAAAAGGAATGATCATCGCTGTGGATGCTGCTTACAGTAAGGTAACTACTGCGCCTGATGATGCTGCATTTGAGACGGCGAACCTGAATTTTGCAGGATGGGATCAGTATCCTCAGCCTTATAACACCGGCTGGTATTTTTATTCACTGAATACGCACCTTGCCGTGCCTATTAAGAACCGCACTTTTATCATACGTACTGCTGATGGTAAGTATGGTAAACTGGAACTGATCAATGTATACCAGGGAAACCCACCTGCTGTTACCGATCTTTTCTGGCCGGCACCTTATTTCACCTTCCGCTATTTTGTGCAGCAGGATGGTAGTCATAACCTGAAAACACCCTGATTCAAATGCGTATATCTTTTCTTTTGTTGACCGTTTTTTTATTCGCATCCTGTTCGGATAAGGATAAAGATAACGATCCTTCCTTGCCTGAACTGCCTGCGATTACCGTGACTGGCGGCGGAACCTATACTGTGACAAACCTGGTGGGTGATACTGTAGCGAAAGCAGGTGGCAGTGCCTCCTTTAAAACTATCTATTACAGTCTTGAAGACGGCCGTGTGATACCCGATGCTTACGCTGCTACTGACAAATGGGATATTGCATTTGCCAGTATTTATAACAGCAGTGTATGGGCGAATAATGGGACTGCTACTTATAACCCGGGTAAAGGTGGTCCTGGCAAAGGAGGCATTTACCTGGTAGTAGACAGTGCTGTGGATAAACAGTATTTCGATTACGATCATCAACGCCCGGTTGCTGTACCCATTGCAGCCAACCTGATGGAAGAAGCATTTAACAAGGTAACTACGGTACCTGTTAGTGATGATCAATTGCTGGTAAACGGTTACCTGACTTTAGATCACTTCAATGGGAGTACGAATGGTTATGCTTTCTACGACTTCTATGGTCAAATGTATCCTGGTGATAATGAGAGAGCCCATGTGGTCTATAACCTGCCGCGTGCTATTATTGTGAGAACTGCAAAAGGGAATTATGCAAAGCTGATCATTTACGGTTTCTATAAGGATAACCCGGCAAACCCGGACATCCATACTGCTGCACCTTATATCACTTTTAAATACACGATTAACAAAGATGGCAATAAGACGTTTAACCAATAGTTTGCTGGTATTAACCCTGTTGTTTCTCTGCTCCTGTGGCAAAGACGATGCTACTACGCCGGGAGAAACTTACCTGGAAGGCACTAACTGGGTGCCCGGCCGTGTGAAGCAACTGGAGGAACATATATACCTGGATGAAAAATATAAGGTAGTCTATGTTGTGAACTATCCCGCACCGGATGTAGGGCATTCAGCATCAGAAGGACATCGTGCATGGTTTTTCAATTTTGACACGCACAAAGTGGTGGATAGTACTGCTGCTGTAGATGGTGTGAGCACATGGCACATAATGTTCAACAGTATTTACAATTCTCAGATCAATGCGGATGCTGCCACTGCTGAAGGAAGAAATGGCCTTGGAAAGATCAGGGTGGTGAAAACAGCGTTTGATGAACTGAGTGCTGCTCCTGCTGATTCAATGATCAGGAATAGTGTGCCGATTTCTTTTGACATCAATGATATTGTTGATAGCTGGGGATATTACCAGTTCAATAACCATTCCCTGGTACCATATAAGAATCGCTCACTGATCTTCCTGCTGAAAGATAACAGGTATGTAAAAGTAGAGCTGGTGAATCTGTATAAAGATAACCCGGCTACTGCACCTGATTACGGGGATCCAAATACAAAGAACCTGGCACCTTATTTCAATTTCAGATATTATGTACAGGCTACGCCCGGGAATTTGAATGTAAAAACAAAATGATTTTACGGCGTTCATCCAAGCCTGGAGTTACTCAATTCATAAGCTTAACACACAAAGATATTATACAGGAAACGGCCGGTGACCGGGAATAACCACTAATTGGAAAAGAAGTATGGCCTTATGAAGGCTGCGTTAACCACAGGCGCTGGATGTGACGGTCCGAATAGCGCCCGGGAAAATGCTGTCCTGCACAAGATGCCATACTATTGAGAATTCTAAAACTACAAATCTAATGAAAACACTTCGTTTTAGCGCTGCCCTGCTGGTAGCGGGAACTATTGCTTTATTTTCTTCCTGCCAAAAAGATGATGTAGCTGCGCCTAATAGCGGCCTGACCATTGGTAATGGCGTTGCTGTTGCTGTACCGGATGGTGGTTCAATCAACCTGTCTGCCGTTGGTCCATATGCCAGCAAAACCAAGGGTATTGTTTCCAGGTCAGGATCAGTATATACTGTCACCAACTTTGCACAAGGCACTGTAACTGCACCGGCAGACAGTACGCAATGGTCAAATGTTGCGAGCACTTATTATTTCAGCCTGTTGAATAATGTGGGTGGTGACTCCAGCTCCGCATCCAGCACTTATTTCGACCTGCGTTTCACTGGTAGCGCAAATGGTGATATCTATGCTTTTTCCGGTAACTATACTTTGGCATACCAGGATACTGCTTTTGCCAGCGCGAAGGGTGTAGTAACGATTGCTGCTCCGGGTGGCAAACTGGGTACTAACAGAATTTACATGGGTTCTGTACTGATCAGCTCCGGCATTGGTTGGTACGATTATAATATTTCTACTCACATTGTAACTGCATATCAGCCACGTACACTGATTCTGAAAGATCGTGTAACAGGTAAAGCTATCTGGAAGGTGAGCATTAGCAGCCTTTATTCCGGCGGCACACCAAATGCCAGTAGCTCTGCTACCAACTATCCATATTATAACTTCCAGTACCAGGCACTGTAAGGTGTAAGGTAGCCCGGGAAGGCTGATTTCCTGTATAATTTAAAACAAATGATGAAATGAAACTGCAATTCAAATATGCTTTTTTAATGCTGTGCCTGACGGGGGCTTTCTTCGCCTGCAAAGATGATAAGGACACGGACGTAAAACCAGAAGAAGAGAAGAAGGATTCGATTGTGAATGAGTATGTGACCATTAAGGCGAACGGGGTCGTGGAGATTAAAAGTATGCCTGTTCCTGTTGCGTCTTTTTTTAATTATAACCTGTTTAGTTTTTCAAAAATGGGATTAGTGGGTGCTGGAGAGGATAGTGTTAATACAGCGGCATGGGATGTTGGTTTCCAGGGGGCGGGATTGACGATGTCTCCTAATTGGGGAGGTACGGCACCTGGTTATTGGGATGGTGTGGATAAGTTTGCCATGAATCCTTCGGATGTATCGGTGGTTGGTTATGAGGATACGACATTTGATGCGATAAAGGCGGCACCGCCGGCGACTGCGTTTATGCATACATTAGCTATGAGTCCACAAACGCCGGTGTATAATACAGAAACGGGAGAGCTGGCGTATTTTGATTTTCCTAAGCGGCGGGTGTTTGTGTTTAAGCTGAATGATGGGAGGTATGTGAAGTTCCAGTATGTGAGTTATTATAAAGGGGCGCCTGAGACGCCGACTGCGGAGATTTATCAGAAGGATGCGGGGTATTGGACGTTTAAGTATTTTATTTCTGCGAAGGGAAGTACGGATTTGACTACGAAATAATTTGAAAGAGGAAAGGGCTGTATTATAAGTAAAATGAAGCCTTAAAGAAAATTTCTCTCCATCAGGAACCCTAATAGAAAAGGGCTGTCTCAAAACTTCGAGATAGCCCTTTTCTATTAGGGGGCCTTTGAGAATGTATGGATTTAGACGAATGCCCATTTTTTTTAGTAAATTTCCATTAAAATCCACCCTGGTGAAACAGACCATTCTTATAGCGCTCCTATCCTGTGCCACTGTTTTCGTTTCCTGCCGCAAGGACCACGATACTGATACTGAAACACCCGTATCTCCTACAGATGGCACCCGTGAGCAATTGACACTTGACTCTATCTATCTCTATGCTAAGCAGATCTACCTTTGGTACGATGCTTTGCCTGACTACACAACTTTCAATCCCCGGCAATATGCTACTGGTAGCAATGTATTGACCAATTATGAAAAGGAGTTGTACGTCATTACGCAATCAAAAACAAATCCGGCTACTGGCTACTCATATGAGTACTCTGGTTATGCTGGTTCACCAAAGTATTCTTTTATTGACGATGGTTCCCTGACGGGTGCTCGTCTCGGCACGGTATCTCTGACTGACAAGGGGGATGATTTTGGGCTAAGCATCAGTATCAGTGCTGATGTGCGGATCCGCTATGTAAATCCGAACTCTTCTGCAGCGCAGGCCGGACTTGCACGAGGTTTTAAGATTACACAGATCAATGGTACTACTGTTACCACATCCAGCAGCACTTTTATTCAAAATGCGCTGAATGGTACGACAATGTCTATGACTATTGTTGACAATGGTGGCATTACCGGCAAAGTGAACCTGACCAAATCAAACTATACTACTAATCCTGTTTTGAAAACTGTGGTTCTGACCGCCGGGGCTCAGAAAGTAGGGTACCTGAACTATAGTCGTTTCTCTGTAATGTCCAGCTCGCAAGCGCCGTTGGAAAGTGCTTTCAGCACTTTTGCCACACAGGGAGTTACCGCGCTCATCATCGATTTACGATATAATGGTGGTGGCTATACGCAAACTGCAGAGGAAATGATCAACCTCATTGCACCGTCTACCCTGAACGATAAGACGATGTATACGGAGTACTTCAATGACCTGCTGCAAAACGGGAAGGCTACTATTTTGAAACAGCAGCTCTACCTGGATGCAAATGGGAATACTGTAGACTACAATGGTCATAAAGCGACCTATGCAGATCTTGATTATTCTATTAGTGGGAATACCTATTCTTTCAAAAAGGTAGGGACTCTGAACACGGTAAAACAGGTGATTTTTATAGTAAGTGGCAATACTGCTTCTGCGAGTGAATTGGTGATCAACAGCCTGAAACCCTATCTGCCAGTGAAGTTGGTAGGTAGTCAGACTTACGGAAAACCTGTTGGTTTCTTCGGTGTAAAGATTGATAAGTATACCGTGTATATGTCTAATTTCTACATGCAGAATGCAAATGGAGATGGCAATTATTTCCAGGGTATGACGCCGGATATTGTTGCCAGTGATGATGTGACACATGATTTTGGGGATGCAAATGAGAATTGTATTGCAGCTGCATTGAATTATATATCCGGTCATCCATCCGGAAAGATTGGTGTTGCAACAGCTGAGGCACCGCTGATTCACATGGGCCCTGCATCTTTCACTGGTATGATAGAGGATAGAATGCACACAAAGTAGTAGTAAGGAATACCTGCTCATTTTTTCCCGATCGCGTCTTTTCTTTTCCCGATCCGATCTGCCTGCAATTGAGATCAGGCGTACATTTGTGAAGCTTCCTTATCAAATTGCTGTTTGTTAACACTCCAAAAACTACATAAGCATAAATTTCTTTAAAAAGTATCAAGTCCTGCCATCCTGATTTACAGGGTGGCAGGCCCTATTTAGGGGAGTGATCCCAATTTTCATTAAATGGCAGGCAAGGGGTTTCAACATGCAATTGGTAGACCAATTTATGTTGGTTTTTTTGTCAATAAAACGCCTTATTCTGTGCAATTTGGGTAATATGCGACTTTATTTAAGTAATTTTATCCGTCAAATTTAAATCTGGATGATCAAGAAGGCGCAACGTACCAGAAAATGTATACTGGTTGCTGATGACGACGCAGACGACCGGGAGCTCATAAAAGTGGCATTTGAGGAGAGTGGGGCTGAAACTGAATTGCGTTTTGTTGAAAATGGAGAAGAGTTAATGTATTACCTGAACAGGCAGGGAAAATATGCGGACGAAGAAAAATACCCCTTCCCCAGTATTATCTTGCTTGACCTGAATATGCCCCGTAAAGACGGCAGGGAGGCATTACGCGAAATCAAGGAACATGCAAATCTTAAGTGGCTACCCATTATTATTCTCACTACTTCTACCGAAGCCAAGGATATTTCAAAATGTTATGAATTGGGAGTGAATAGCTACACCATCAAGCCTTCCAATTTCTCGGACCTGGTTTCATTTACCCGTATGCTGCATGCCTACTGGTTTACAGTAGTGCAACTGCCGTAGAATTAATTCCACACGCGGTACACGAATATTCATAGTACTTTTAATCATTGTCACATACACTTGATAATGATTGAACAGTTAAGAGAAAGTACAGCCATATTACATCAGGACCTGGAGAGGACCCTGATCCCGGTGATTAAGCAAGCCAATTCCCCTGAAGCATATATCAGGTTACTGCAATTGTTCTACGGATTTTATTATCCGCTGGAACAATACATTGCAGCGCATATTGATACATCCTTTCCTGGTGGATTTGAGAACCGCCGCAAGGCAACTCAGTTATTGCAGGACATCAACGTGATCAATGGTGCGCCCCTGGATCCTCCACCTACCTGTACGCATATCCCGGAAATAAACGATAATGCGCAGGCCCTGGGTGTGATGTATGTGCTGGAAGGTTCAACCCTCGGTGGACAAGTCATCTGTCAGATTATACAACGAAATCTCCCCCTGCCTGAGATTACTCAGGCTTTATCATTTTTTAACGGCTATGGTGAGGAAACCCGCACCCAATGGGATAGCTTCGTTCACTACCTCGAAGGATACCATGGTACTGATGATCAGAAAAAACGTTTAGTGGAAGCCGCTGCCGATACTTTCAGGCAATTCAAAGTGTGGGCACAAGCCAATGCCTGATCCATTTCATTTTATAAATATCGGATTAACCTGTCTTTATGCAAACAAAGAGCTACGACTCCACTTTTTGTGGTAGTGTTCCTTTACATCAGATCAACCTGATACAGCCTTACGGAATATTGATTGTACTGCAAAGGAGCGATTACAAGATCGTGCAGGTGAGTGAAAATATCGGGGAAGCGCTGGATCTCCCTCCTTCTGAAGTTGTGAATACCCCACTAGCCAGGTACATTCCTGATTCTCAGCTGGAACAATTGCAAAAGCGGGTGAATGAAGGCATTGTTGAAACGGTGCCCTTTACCCTGTCCTTCTCATCAAAAGACTACCTGGTACTCATGCAGATAAATGGTGAAGCTGTGATCCTGGAAATGGAAGCACAAAGCACACCTACTGCCGAAAACTCGTTTATTACTATTTATCAGCAGCTCAAATACGCCATGGCAGCCATCAATGCTGCTCCCTCTGTTGAGGATGCCTGCCAGATAGCAGCTGCGCAGCTGAAAGAGTTGTCAGGTTATGATAAGGTGATGGTTTACCAGTTTGACAAAGACTGGAATGGAACTGTGATAGCAGAAGATTCTGTGCCGGAAATGGAGCAATACCTGGGTCTTACTTTCCCCGCTTCTGATATTCCAAAGCAGGCCAGGGCTATGTATCTCAAGAATCCGTACCGCCTGATTCCCAACAGGGATTATGTGCCGGTAAGCCTTTACCCGATCATTAACCCTATCACCAATGCATTTACAGATCTGTCTGGCTGCAACCTTCGTTCCGTTCCTGCAGTGCACCTGGAATATATGAGGAATATGGAAATCATGACCTCTATGTCTTGTCGTATATTAAAAGACGGGCAGCTGTGGGGATTATTTTCCTGTCATCATCGTACGCCTTTCTACCTGCCATATGAGGGAAGAGCATTTTTTGAACTGCTCTCAGGCATCATTGCAGCAAGGGTGATATCCCTTGCGTATAAAGAAGATAGCGACGAATATGCAGATCTGCATAACATTCACGCCAAGCTGGTAGAACAGGTGTATACCACCAATGATCTGCCACAAGGCCTGCTTGGGCATGATACCAATGTACTGCAACTTTTTAATGCCAGTGGTGCTGCCATGGTATTTAATAAAAGAATGGAAAGCATTGGGAATGTACCTGATAAACATGCGCTCAAAGACCTCCTGCTCTGGATAAGGAGTACGGCGGAAAAAGGGGTGTACCAGGAATTGAGTTTGCCGGCAGTGTATGAGCCTTCTGTGCAATATGCTAAAAATGCCAGTGGCCTGTTGGTTATCAGCATCCAACCACAGAAAGGGGATTTTCTGGTACTGTTCCGCCCGGAAGTGATCCAGGAAGTGAAGTGGGGAGGCAACCCGGATGAAGCGATCCGGTTTGAGAAAGATAATATACAATACCATCCCCGGAACTCGTTTAGTATCTGGCAACAACAGGTAAGAAATACTGCTGTTCCATGGCGTGAGACGGAACTGACAATGGCAGAACACCTGCGCAATTTTATATTGGAGTACATAGTGAAGGCAATGGATTGAGGTATTCAGTGCCGAATTTTATAAAAGTAATAACAAATGATGCCCGCTTTCCGGCCCATCATTTGTTTATGGTATAAAACCTTTAGATGAAGAAAGCGAATTACATAGTGGCAATTGGGGCATCTGCCGGTGGACTGGAAGCAATTCATGAATTTTTTGATAACATGCCGGAATACGGCAACCTATCATTCGTGATTATACAGCATCTGTCATCGGACTATAAAAGCCTGTTGGTGGAGCTGGTATCCAAGCATACCCACATGCAGGTACGTGAGGTGGAAGAGGATATGGCTGTGGAAAATGATTGCGTGTATGTAATTCCGAACAACAGAGATATTATTATAGAAAAAGGCCGGCTCCGGCTCATGCAGAAACCTGTTGAGAAAGCCCCCAATACGGCAATAGATACTTTCCTGTTTTCTCTTGCAAAAGATAAAGGTCGTCAGGCGATCTGCATCATCCTTTCAGGCACTGGTACGGATGGTACAAGAGGTGCTGGTGCTATTAAGAAAGCAGGAGGGATGGTGATGGTGCAGGACCCGGATACTGCCAAGTTTGACGGCATGCCACGTAGCGCCATCGGCTCAGATAATATCGATTATATTCTCGCACCGGAGTTTATGCCAGGCGAGATTTTCAATTATATACAGGACCTGCCGCTGCATGTTTTTAATGGTAAGATTGATGAACGTTTATTACCAGAAGTGTTCAAGCTGGTACAAGAAAACAGCGGACAGGATTTTCATCATTACAAGTCTCCTACTATCACGCGCCGTATTGCAAAACGCATGGCGCAGTTCAGTTTCAAGACCTTAGAAGAATACCTGGGGCTGCTCAGGCAAAGCCCGGAAGAGGGTAAATTATTAGCCAAAGATTTCCTGATAGGGGTGACCCGTTTCTTCAGAGATAGTACGGCTTTTGATGTGCTGAGAGATCAGGTGTTGGATAAGCTGGTAGACAGTAAGGAAGAAGGCGCGATCCTGAAAGTATGGGCTACGGCCTGTAGTACGGGAGAAGAAGCCTATTCTCTTGCCATTCTGCTGGACCAGCTCCTGCAAAAGAAAGGCAAGTGGCTGGATGTAAAGATCTTTGCAACAGACATCGATAGTAATGCGGTGGAATATGCGGCTAAGGGCGTGTATCCGGCAGCGGTATTGAAGGATGTGGATGCTGCTATTGTGAAGAAATATTTTCTGAAAGAAGATAAACATTACCAGATTGTACCCCGCCTGCGCAAGCAGATCGTGTTTGCCAGACATAATATTCTCAAAGATCCTCCATTCATTAAGAATGACCTGGTGAGCTGCAGAAACATGCTCATTTATATGGACAATGTGCTGCAAAGACAGGTATTGGCTTCCCTGCATTTTGCACTGAATACGGGTGGATACCTATTTTTAGGTACCAGCGAATCTGCTGCCCTGATCAGGGGAGGACTGGAGGAAATCAATGCAAAATGGAAGCTCTATCGTAAAACGGATGCTGCCCGATCTGCACCTCCTGAAAATTTATATAGTCCGCTGGAATACATTCGTCAGTCAAGAGAAATGCGTCCGAATGTCTTAGGATTATTAGGGCAGGAGAAGCGGCTGGCTATGGAGCTGCAGGATGCATTCAGAGATGTGATGTCAGAAGAATTCGGTTATGCAGCGGTGTACATTGATAAGAATTATGAAATCAGGGAAGCGACAGGGAATTATAAAAAATACCTTTCCTTACCAGATAAAAAGCTGAACCTGAACCTGCTGAAAATGGTGCCCGGTGACTTGTCTATGGTGTTGAACATGGCACTGAGACAGGCATGGAAAACTACGCAGAAGGCGACGCTGAGAGGCATTAAACTCAATACGAAAGAAGGGAGCCGGTTAGTGAATATTATGATCAGACCTGATACCGGCAACGGGCAGCATACGCTGATTGTATTTGGTGAAGAACCGGAAAGAGCGGCTTTATTGTCAGAACACAAAGAGGAGCTGAGTTATCCGGCAGGTGTGAATGAACACATCATGTCGCTGGAAGCGGAGCTGGGTGAAACGCGTACCAATTTGCAGATGGCCATTGAAGGCCTTGAGACTTCGAATGAAGAATTGCAAAGCAGTAATGAGGAGTTGCTGTCTGCGAATGAGGAATTACAAAGTAGTAATGAAGAACTGCAATCCCTGAATGAGGAATTGCATACGTTGAATACAGAACACCAGCTCAAGATTAAAGAGCTGATGGAGCTGAATGATGATATGGATAACTATTTCCGCAGTACAGACATCGGTCAGGTATTTGTGGATAGCAGGATGCAGATCCGAAAGTTCAACCCGGCGGCGGTGAAGATGATCAACCTGATAGCTGCGGATATTGGCCGGCCTATCAGTCATATCTCTACGAATATCCAGCAGGATAGCCTGATTGATGATATTAATTCAGTCATCCGTCAAAAACATACTTTAGAAAAAGAACTGGTACTGAGTAATGGCAGTATGTGCCTGATGAAGATCATGCCATATATCAGGCAGGATAAACAGATAGATGGTGTGGTGATCACCTTTGTGGATATCACGGCTATCAAGGAGCTGGATATGCTGCTGAAAGGGGTATTCAATGCCAGTACCAGCCTGATTATGGCATTCAGGTCTGTGATTGGTAGCAATGGTAATGTTACTGATTTCCGCCTGCTTACGTCTAATAGTGCAGCTACGAAACTGATAGGTAAAGATGTGTTGCTCCACAAGTCACCGTCTATGAAACAATCCATTCCGCAGCTGATGCAGCAGGGATTATTTGAGAAGTATGTGCAGGTGGTGGAACAAGGTAGCGTTTTACATACAGAGGTATTGGTACATTATAATAAGGAGGAGATCTGGTATGAGATGTCTGCCGTGAGAACTTCGGATGGTATTGTGATCACCTGCTATGATGTAACGGAGAAGAAAGATGCGGAAGAGCGTTTACGCAGCAATTACAATGAGCTGGTAAAAGCCCGTGAGAGTTTGCGTAACCTGAATTTGGCACTGGAAGATAAAGTATTGGAACGGACCCGTGAGCTCACACAAAGTGAAGAACGTTTCCGTTTGGTTTCCAAAGCAACCAATGATACAATCTGGGATTGGAACCTGACTAATAATACGGTGTGGTGGAGTGATAACTTTTACAATATCTATGGGTATAGTCCGGACCAGGAATCTGCCAACCGCACATTCTGGCTGGAGAAGGTGCACCCGGATGACAGGGCGAGAGTGCAGGAAAGCATTGGCCGTGCGGTGAATACGAAGCAAAGTCAGTGGTCAGAAGGGTATCGTTTGCTAAGAGCTGATGGTACTTATGCCCATATCCTGGATAGAGGCTACCTCCTGCAGGATGAATATGCTACTCCTTATCGTATGCTGGGATCCATGCTGGATGTAACCAACCTGAGAGCAGCAGAGGAACAGGCGGTGATGAGCCTGGAGGAGAAACGCTTCCTGGCAGAGTCTATGCCATTGATCCTGTGGACGGCGTGGCCGAATGGCGAGATCAATTTTGTAAACAAACAGTTTGTTACCTATACCGGTCTGACCATGGAGAAGATCAGGGATGCCGGTTGGGAAAGTATATTGCACCCGGATGATGTGCCGGTATGGAGTCGTACCTGGAATAATGCCCTCCGGAAGAAAGCGGATTTTTCGCTGGAAGTGCGGATTAGACGTAGTGATAATCAATATCACTGGTTCCTGTTACGGACCAGGGTGCAGAAAGACCTGGCTGGGACTGCCATTCTTTGGGTGGGTACCAATACCGATATCCATGAGCAGAAAATGCTGGCAGAACTGATGGAACAGCGGGTGCAGGAGCGAACCAATGCCCTGCAGAAGGCAAATTATGAGCTGGAAAGCAGTAATGCGGAATTGCAGCAATATGCCTTTGTGGCATCTCATGACCTGAAGGAGCCCTTGCGCAAGATCCATATGTTTGGGAATATGCTCAGGGAGCGTTACCAGGATCAGATGGAGGAGAAAGCGGTGGATTACCTGAACAGGATCATTAATTCCAGTAGCAGGATGACAAATCTGATCAATGATTTGTTAAGATTTTCCCGCCTGTCACAGATGAATTTCTTCGAAAAAGTGCCTTTAGAGACTATTATCCGGGAGATTTTGTCTGATTTGGAGGTATTGATACAAGAAAAGAATGCAATTGTAACGGTGGGGCAGATGCCTACAATAGAGGCAGTGCCTTCGCAGATCCGGCAAGTGTTCCAGAACCTGCTGAGCAATGCTTTCAAGTTTTCCCGTAAGGATGTGCAGCCGATGATCAGCATTATGGCGACCCGGATTGCGGAGAAAAAGTTCGATAGTGTGGCTGACCCGGAGGGCCCATATGCCTGTGTTACCATTTCTGACAACGGGATTGGGTTTGATGAGAAGTACCTGGATAAAATTTTTGTACTCTTCCAACGTTTACATACTAAGGACAAATATGAGGGAACTGGCATAGGACTTGCGGTTACGCGTAAGATCATTGAAAAACACCACGGAATTATCACGGCGCACAGCCGTGAAAAAGAAGGGGCTACTTTCACTATTATCCTGCCTGTAAAGCAGGACCAGGAGATAGGTTGATCTTTTTTAATACTAACATATTAATAGAAGTCCTTATTTTTGAACCATGACAAAGAAGAGTGTAATTTTCACATTTGCCAGCTTTATTTTTGGAGCTTCGGCGTTTGCTCAGAGTAAAACTACGGTAGGAATCCTCCGTTTTCAGTCCGGCGCTTCTCAGAATACGAACAATGTAACTGCTATACAGGATGCCGTTACAGATGTATTCCTGAAAAACAAGCGTTTAACAGTGGTTGCTCAAACTGATACTTCTTTTGAACAATCCAAAGCGGCTGGTGCTCAAATTATTATCTCCGGTAATATCGCGAAAGCGACGATGGAGATGCAACAGAAGAATGTACCGATTGTAGGTATGACCAACACAAATGTGGCGGAAATATCCTTTACTTTGAATGTGACAGATGCAGGGCGTGGTGATGTAATCGCTACCACGACTGTGAATGCCACTGGAAAAGGGAAAAATGCGTATGATGGCGCGATCAGTGACGCGAAGTCACAGGTAGAGAAGTTTATGAAGGAAAACTTTAAGCTGACAGTATCCATCGCGGAAATTGAGAATAAGAATAGCCTGGGTGCTGCTACTTCGGTGCTGATAGCCGGTGGAACCCGGTTAAACCTGAAAGTAAATGATGAATTCAGGGTGTATGAGGTAACAGAGATTACGGTAGATGGAAAGGTAATGCTGAGAAAGAAGACGCTGGGAAAGATTGTTGTTACGAAAGTAGAAGATGAGAATTTCTCTGTAGCAAATGTGATAGAAGGTGGTGTGGATATTACGAAGAAAGTGGGAGAGAAAGCGAATCTGAAATGTGAGTTGGAAAATGAACCTTCAGGCTCGTTCTGGAAGAAGAACTAATCAGCCATATTATTATTTAAAAAGCCCTTCGCATCATGCGAAGGGCTTTTTTTATTGTTCTCTATTCTATTTCGTCATCTTTACTTACTGTCTTTGCTTTCCTGTTTCTTTCCACCCATGTATACAATGGTGGTATTAACAGTGGTGCAAAGATCAGGGTACTAGTCAGACCACCGATGATCACTGTTGCCAATGGGCGCTGTACATCGGAACCGATACCTGAGGAAGTAGCTGCGGGAATCAGACCTGCAATGGCTACGATCAGGATGGATAACAATGCGCTCAGCTGCTCTTTCGCACCCAGGAATACGCTGGTCTGCAGGGTATGATCCGGTTTTTCGCGTAGCCGGTTGATGGCTGAAACCAGGAGTACCCCTGCCATTACCGAGATACCGAAGATGCTCACAAAGCCCACACCGGCAGATACGTTAAAGTGATATCCACGAATCAGCAGGGCTACAATACCGCCTGCCAGTGCAAAGAGGATACAACTTACAGTTACAACCGTTTGCGGCATATTTCTGAAGAGGATAAACAGTACCAGGAACACCATGATGATTGTAAGTGGAATGGTGAATGATAATTGTTTACCCGCACGTTCCAGGTTTTCATACTGACCACCATAGATAATGGAGTAACCTTTTGGTATATGCAGCTGTGCATTGATCTTTTCACCTACTTCATTTACAAAACCACCCTGGTCACGGCCACGGATATTGGTTCTCACGGTCACCATACGTTTACTGTTGTAACGGTAGATGTTCGTTTGCCCCTGTACGTAACTGATATCTGCCAGCTGGTTCATTGGGATCAATGCACCTGTAGCTGAAGGAACCTGGAGGTTTTTCACAGATTCGATCGTACTGCGTTCTCCTGGTGTATAGCGGATGACGAGGTCGTAACGCTTGGTTCCATCATATAATGTAGAGATGGTTTTACCGCCGATCGCGGCTTCGATCATGCTTTGGATATCGGCCACATTGATACCGAAACGGGCGGCATTTTCACGGTTAATATTGATCGCAATCTGTTCCTGCGGACCTTCCTGCTCAATATTCACAGACTCAGAGCCCTTCATGTGTTTTACGATATTGGCAATGGTATCTGCTTTTGCCCGCATCATGGTGAGGTCATCACCTACGATGGAGATGGCGAGATCTGCCGCACTACCTGTTACAATTTCCATTACCTGGTCAATGATTGGCTGACCGGAAGAGAATTTCACAGAAGGCATGGCTTTTTCCAGGTCATGCCTGATGTCAGTGACCAGTTGTTTTTTTGAAATCGTATCACTCCAGAGTTTGTATTCTTTCAGACCTACCAGGATCTCATTACGGTTTGTAGGGAATGGATCCGTACCATCGTCATTACGACCGGCCTGAGTGATCACGAATGCAATTTGTGGATATTTAGCAATTACTTCCCTGATCTTAGGTGAGTATTTCGCATTCTCCTGGATGGTGATACCGGCAGGGAAGTTACCACGGAGGAAGATAGAACCTTCATCCAGTTCTGGTAAGAACTCAGAGCCTAAGTTAGCACCAAATAATACTAAGAGCACTACTACTGCGAAGCCTGCCAGTACCGTCGTTTTAGGACGTTTCAGTGTCTTGCCCAGGAGTTTTCCATACTGTTTGCTGAGGAAGTCCAGCACAATGTTTTTGTGCTCCTTCATCGGCTTATCAGTATTATTAAATGCCTTCTTAAATGCAAAGGAGATCAGCACCGGTATGAGCGTGAGGGCAGCCAGCATAGAACCGATTACGGCAAATGCCAGGGTCAGCGCCATTGGTGAGAACAGTTTACCTTCTACACGTGTCATCAGCAGGATAGGCATATAAGCCAGGATGATGATGGTGACGGAGAAGAAGATTTCACGGCCAACTTCCTGAGAAGAGCGGAGGGTGAGTGCGATGATACCCCGTTTCTTTTCTTCTGGTGGTGCCGTTCTGTACGTTCGTATCAAGTGCTCTGCCATCACGCAGGCCCCATCCACGATGATCCCAAAGTCGATAGCACCGAGTGAAAGAAGGTTTGCAGGAATACCTGTTAAACGCATTAATATAAATGCGAAGAGCAGGGAGAAAGGAATGGTGAGCGCTACTACCAATGCACTTCTCAAACTACCCAGGAAGAAGATCAGGATGATCACTACTATAGATACACCTTCTAACAGGGTATGACCTACGGTTTCCAGTGAGTGGTCGATGAGGAAGCTACGATCATAGAGTGTACGGAGGTGTACGCCTTTGGGCAGCTCATCTCTTTCCAGGTCTTTGATCCTGTCTTTCAGGATCTTCAGCACCTCACTCGGGTTCTCGTATCTGCGCAGCAGGATGATGCCTTCTACACCATTGCTTACATTCGTTTTTGTAGCGTTGAATGTATAGCCCATTACACCACTGGGGGGTGGAGGTGCTACTTCTACAGTGGCTACATCGCGAAGATATACCGGGCTACCATTGGCAGCTTTCAGCACGATGTTGCGGATGTCGTTTTCTGTTTTTACGGCACCGAGACCGCGTACTGCAAATCCCTGTTCACCACGGCTGATCACGTTACCGCCTGTATTCTGGTTGTTCTTTTGCACAGCGCCGATCACATCTTCCAGGGTCAGGTCATATTTACGCAGTTTATCAGGTGATGTTAGGATATGAAACTGTTTCAGCGGGCCGCCGAAGGTGGTGATATCTGCGATACCGGGTACCTGCAGGAGATAGGGTTTGATCACCCAATCCTGGAGGTCACGTATTTCCGTAGGGGTGTAACCGGGAGGTGCTTCTACTACATAGCGGAGGATTTCACCAACGGCAGTAGTGAGGGGCGCGAGTTCCGGGGTGACGCCATCCGGGAGTTCTGCGGTAGCCAGTCTCTCATTTACCTGCTGGCGGGCAAAGTAATCGTCCGTGCCATCGGTGAAAGTGAGCTGTACTACGCTGAGACCGAAGATGGTACGGCTACGGCGGTCAAGCACATTCGGGGTGTTTTGCAGTGCCCTTTCAATAGGAATGGTCACTTGTTGCTCTACCTCTTCAGCAGCGCGGCCAGGATATTGTGCCACGATGATGACGTTGGTATCAGCAATATCCGGGTAGGCTTCAATCTTCAGCTGGGTAAAACACCAGTAGCCGATACCCATCAGGCCAAGTCCCATGAGGATGACAACCCACCTGTTTTTTAAAGAGAATATTAAAAGGTTACGAATCATTGTCGGATAATTTCGGTCAAATCTGGAATCGTTCTACTTTGGTGGTTACGATGAACCCGCTGGTGACGCGTTTGCGTAGTTCTTTCAGCGTGTGCAGCACTTTTTCTTCTTCATCGATGAAGGTGATCATGATAGGTGGTTCATCGAAACTGAAGATGCTGTCAGGGCGTTTCAGCTGATGATGTTCCCCAAATCCGATAACTCCGCGGAAGGCAGTAGCGCCGGCTACTTTTTGCTTGAGCAGGAATTGTACGATGTATTCATACAGGGGCTGTGAGCCATGAACTTCATCTTTATCTATATAGATCTGTGCTTGTAACATTGTGGTTTAGGTTTTTATTAGTATCCGAAACTTAAGCCTTTGAGTTGCATCACACCTTTGATCACCACATTGTCGCCATTCTGAAGGCCGTTATATACTGCCACGCGGTCGCCGATTTGCTGACCTGTGCTGACTTGTTTTCTGATGAAGGTGGTAGGGTTTGTTTTTACAAACACATAATTCACACCTTCAGCTGTAATGAGTGCATCTCTTGTCACATTGATGGAGCCAGCAGCACCTGCTTTATTGCCGGCAGTAACCGTGAAGTTCACCATCGCAAACATACCCGCGCGGATCTCTGAGTCCGGGGCTGAGAGCCGGATACGCAGTTTCACCATACGGGTAACGTTGTCGATGACATCAGCGATGGCTTCTACTTTCCCGGCAAGTGGTTTGTCAGGGAATGAAGAAAGTATAACAGTGCAGGCTGTTCCTTTACTTACGTTGCTCAATTGTGTTTCAGGAATATCGCAGATCACGAAGGCATTGCCGGGTGCTGTAGCACGGAGAATTTCAGGATCGAAACCACCTGCTTTCAGACCGGATTCATGTTGGATGAGCTGTGCTTTTTCGTTGGCGAGGTTTGTTTGTTCCATGGCCAGGTTTGATTTAGCTTCCAGCAGGTCCTTGCCGGAGGCGGCACCATGATCGAAGAGGTCCTGTGTGCGATCGAGTTCTATTTTACGTTGCTTGATATTGATTTCTTCAATGTGGTTCACATTGATCTTATGTTGCACCAATTGGGTATAATCGCTTTCCAGGTCTGGATTGTCGAACAGCACTACATTTTGTGCGCCTTCCTGTGAGCGGACAACTGCCGCTGCTACCTTACCCGGAGCATGCAGGGTACCACTCAGGGTGGAATCGCCTACGGGTTCGGTGAGGAAGAAGTTGGCAGAAGCAGTATCCGGGAAGCTGATCTGCTGGCCATTGTTAGTAATGGCCGGACCGGGATCGTCCGTCACTTCTTTTTTGTGTTCTTTCTGACCACATCCTGCCAGCAGGAGGGAGGCCACTAAAAAATATCCGGTAATGCGTTGCATAATTATAATTGATTTATAAGGCCCGTAGCGAATAAAAGTTGAATATAGCTTTGATAGTAAGATTGCAGTGCATCGTAGTACAGTCCGCGGGTATCGTACCAGTTACGTTGTGCATCGAGGAAGTCGATGATGGTGGTACCACCACGAAGGTAAGCATACTTTACATTGTCCAGGATCTGTTGAGACTGGGAGAGGATACCGCTGAACTTAGCCAGGTTTTGCTTTTGCAGCTGGTAAGTATTGTAAGTGGTGGTTACTTCTGTCTGAATGGTGCGCTGGGTGGTGCTCAGTTCCTGGTTTGCCTGTTGTGCCAGTACGTAAGCTTTTCTGATCTGCCCCTGGTTCCTGTTAAAGAAGGGAAGGTCGATGGCGGCATAGAAGCCGAGGTAAGGCACGGAATTTTGCGGGTTGTAGATGAAACCTACCTGAGGTTGAGGTACAGCCAATGTTTTCTGATAGTTGACATTGCTGTTACGCTCGTCGATGGTGCTTTTTGCGAGCACAACATCGGCGCGGTTCTCCATGGTTTGCGCGATGAGGCTATCCAGGGTAGCATTGGGAGCCAGTGTCTGTACATCGCTCAGGGTATCGATATCTGCCATGGTAGAGATACCTGTGAGGAGGCGCAGGTTTTGCAGCTCGTTCATGTAATCCTGCTGGAAAACGCTTAGTTGCAGGTTGTACTGGTCCTGCAGTACTTTGGTACGGGCAAGATCTGTTTGTGTGATCACCTGGTTTTTGTAGCGCAGTTCATTGATCTTAACGAGGGTGTCGAGATTGCTTTTGCTGTCCTGGAGGAGGGCGAGTCTCTTTTTGAGCACCCAGCAGGAGATCCAGCTACTACCCACGTTGAGGGAGAGGTTGCGTACATTTTCCTGGTATTCATTGTCCGCCATTGTAACGTCCTTTGTGGCTGTTTCAATTTTGTACTTGCGCTGGTTGGGCCACTGAATAGGTTTCGTGAGCTGGTACCATACCTGTCGGTTTGAGCTGGAGGACCAACGGGTATTGGGGGCGAAGTGAGCAGAATTGACCAGTTGTAAGGTCTGGTTATTCAGGTTGGGATTAGGCCGGAGTTTGGCGGTAATGACGTCTGCCTGTGCGGCAGCGATGTTCATGTATTGCGCCTTAAGCACCGGGCTGTTTGTTCTGGCGGTATCGATGGCCGCTGCCAGTGTGAAGTTGGTTTGGGCGACAGCAACATAGTGTATACATGTGAGTACACTGGTTACTACAGCCAATAGGAAGAGCTTCTTCATGTGATGCTGTTTGTCCGCATTTTATTAGTCAATAATTGCAAATTTCAATAATGGGCTGAATGGTTTAAAGACGGGCGGTTGATTTTAACCCGTTTTTAATTAAATTATTAAAAAGAGAATAACAGATTTTGAGGGGGAAATGTTTGGTGGGCGGGGGATTGGTGGGCTGGGGTACTTAAAGTGAGCTTAAAAATGAAAGGGATGAGGGTTACCTTTTTGAGGGGGATGGGGGCGAATTTTTTGAGATTTGCCAAAGGCGAATCTCAAAAAATTCGCGGGGCTGGTTTTCGGCGGCTGTTGAAAGGCGCCGAAAACCAGCCGTTTTATTGGGTGATGGTCATTTGCTGGATGATGTTTTCGACTTCGGCTTCGGTAGCACGGAGACGGGTCTGGCAAAAGGTGATTAATTCAGAGGCCCGTTTTACGCGGGCTGCGAGCACATCTACAGAAACGGATTCTGTTTCTATTTCCCGGGCTATCTGTTGCAGTTCTTTATAAGCTGCTTCATATGTGAGATTCGTTTCCATTATTAGATTCGTTTCCTTCTTTGTTGATTGATTGAATAGTGGCCTGTACGGATGCATCTGCCATCTGTACGGTAATGTCTTCTCCTGGTTGTAAGGCGCTGGCATTTGTAATCAGCTTGCCCTGGTGGTAGACCAGTGCAAATCCTTTTTGTAATAAGGCCGTTGGGCTCATGATGCGTACAACGGTTTCGTGGTGCTGTAGCTTTTGTTGCTGTTGTTGCAGCAATTTGCGGCTAAAGGCATGTATGTTTTGCCGGAGGTAGGATAAGTCCTGCAACCTCGAGGCGGTTAATTGTTTGGGTTTGGATAATACTTGTCCGGAGAGCTGTATCATCCCGTTCCTTTGTTTTAATAGCAGGTGGCGGGCTTGCTGTGGTAATAGCTGCCGATACCTGATCAGGCTTTCTTTTTGCCTGATCACAATATCCCTGCTTCTGTTTATGATTGCATTGTTGAGGGCAGACAATTGTTGTTGTTTGCCGGAGACAGATTGTTGTAGGCGAATGATCAGTTGTTTTTGGGTACTGATCAGTGCATCTTCAAACTGCCTGTTATGTGCTATGATCAGTTCTGCTGCGCGGGTAGGCGTTTTGGTAGCAGTATGTGCCATCATATCGGTGATGGTTTCGTTTTTATGATGGCCGATACCGGTGATGACAGGGATTGGAAACCCTGCTACTGCTTTACCCAGCTGGTATTGATCAAAGAGTAAGAGATCTGTTTGTGCGCCACCCCCTCTGATGATCACCACTGCATCATACTGTTTATTAGCATCTTCTACTGCCTGGAGCTGAGCGCATACCTGTGCGGCATTTGCTTCGCCCTGTACAGTGGTGAAGAAATTGTCCGTATGAAAAATATACCCGTGTGCGTTGGCCTGGAGGGTATGCATAAAATCCTGGTAGCCGGCAGAAGAAGGAGAGGAAATGACGGCGATCTTTTGCAATACGGCGGTGAGGGAGAGCCTTTTATTGCGTGTCAGATAGCCATCAGCTACCTGTTGAACAATATCTCCACACTCGGTGACGAGGCGCTGTAAGGTGGCTTGTTTCTGCTGTTCCAGCTGGCCGATGGTGTAGCTGGGGTCAATATCCAGCAGCGACAATTTAAGGCCGTATACAGCGTGATATTCCACCTGTACCTGGATCAGTACATGCATGTCATTGCCAAAACGTTGTCCGGTAGTGGCTTCGAAATCCCTGATCCGGTTGCTGCCATTTCCCCATGCGGCAGCAGAGATTTTGGCCGTTAGCTGGTGGGTGCGGGGATCTTTTTCAACCAGGTCAAAGTAGTGATAGCCTTTGGCAGGGTAGAAAGAATGGCTGGTGATGTCGGCCACGACCCAGCTGCTTTGACGGGAGAAGGCGTTTTTAATAGCGCCCTGAATGTGGGCCGTCAGCTGTGATAACGTTATGTATTGTTGCGTACTCAAAGTGGAGACAAAGGTAGTAACAAAAAACGACTGCCTGGAAAGGTAGTCGTTTATAATAATTCCACGTTATGAAAACAAATCCATAAAAAGCTTCAGGCGGCTTTTTATATCTATGAACAATATTAGGAAGATGCTTACTTAAATCAGTTAATGACTAGTTAAACTATTCAGCATTAACATTTTATTAATCATTGGCGGGCGGGGCGGTTTGGAGAATAGAGGCGATCGGCTGTTTTTTATATGGGTATTGATGGGCAACGAAAAATCGCTTTTACCTTGGGCAAAAGCGATTTCTTGGGGGTGGCCTGTGGCCGGACTTTAATGATGTTGACCGCGTAGGATGTTGACTGCCTTGGATGCTAAACTAAAGTTGAGAGGAATAAGTCGAGACTTTCATCCTTTTGCAGGTTTAGTTTTTGTTTCAGGCGATACCGCGCCATTCTGATGCTTTTTGCTTCTACGGCCAGGCGGGAGGCAATTTCTTTATTGGTCAGCCCCATTCTTATGTAGGAACAATATTTTAAATCTAATCTTGTAAGATTCTCTTTTGCTTTTTGTTGTAAGCGATTGAAAAACTCGGGATCAATTTCTTTGAAGTCAGCTTTTGCAGCTTCAAATTCTTCATCCATTTTCCGGCTGTCTGTAATGATGCGATCCATTTGTCGTAATAAAGGATCTCCGCCGGAAATGGTGGTGATCTTTTTCTGTAATGACTGCAATAATTCGTTCTTCTCTTCTACCTGTAATGCGCCTGCGAGCAGTTCTTTTTGCAGGCGATCCTGGCGTTCCTGCATGAGTAATTGTTCTGCTTCCAGTCTGGCTCTCTCTTCTGCTTCCAGTTTTAATTGTAACTGTGCATCATGTTTTTCCAGTTCCAGCAATTGTTGGTTTTGCAGGCTGGATCGTAGTCTGAAGTGGTAAGATCTGAAGAAGAAAATTAGTAATAGTACTGCAGCGATGGCAAGTGAAATGTAGAAGAAATTTAATTGTTTATTAAAGGCTGCTTTTTGTTGTAGTAATTGTAATTCCCTGTCTTTTTTTTCTGCTTCATATTGGGCGCCCAATCGTTTGGCTGTAGCCAGTCTTTCCTTGTCAAAAGCCTGTTGGTAATAGTCAATATATTGTTTGTAATACTTCAGTGCTTTCGCTGTATTGCCCTGTTTTTCGGCAACGCTGGCCAGGGCCTGCATGATATGTGATTTTACCAGGGCTCCGCCGGCAGGATAACTTTCTATTGTATAAAAGGCAGTCAGTAATAAGTTTTCTGCTTCTGCGAGATTTCCTTCTGCTACTTTCATATCGCTTAGCATACCATAGCAGTTGGCTAGGATCTCCTGTTGGTCTGTGGCTTTTGCATAATCGGTGGCCAGGTATAAATAATGCAGCAAGCTATCCTTTTGCTCCGGCCAGAATTCTGCAAACATATTGGCGGTATTCAGTGAGAGGATGGCGGGAGCACTACGGGTGACTAATCTTCCATTTTGTGACCTGATAATCTGCAATGCCATCCTGTTACAATACAGGGCAGAGTCAAGCAGGTATTTATGTGCAGCATCTTTATTTTCTCTGTACCGGTATTCCAGGTAGGTAGCCAATGCCTGAAAGCCATTCACCAGGTCATCAGGTTTTTGTGTTTGTATACTTGTGGATAGTGCTAAGCGTGCATATTTAGCTTGTCCATCCAAATCATTCCAGTCACCATAGGTAGCCGCTGTGAAGTAGTAGATAACCGGCTCGCAGGTCAGTGTCTTTTGTCCGTCTAATACCCGCAGGGCTTCGAAGAAATAATGAACGGCACTATCTTCCCGTTGTTGGATAATATAGAGCCAACCTTTACGGTAATACGCTAATCCGAGTGCCTGCTTATCGCCTGATTTACGGGCAAGGCAGAGGGCACTGTCCATAGCTTTTGTTGCCAGTGAAAAGCTGTCATTGAGGGCATATTGCTGTGTAAGATTGCTATATACATTTGCCTTGTACTTCAGGTCTTTCAGGCCAGCGGCCAAGGCGAGAGCCTGTTGATTGAGTACGATGGCCGACTTCATATCTTTGTTTCCGGTGATACGCGCCATCATGGAGGTTCCTGTTACCCGGTCTTCCAGGGCCAGGTCCTTGCGTGACAATAAGTTTTGTAGTGAATCAATGAGAATTGTCTGTGCATAAACTGGCATTTGCAGGCACAGTAATGCAATCAACAGGATATGGTATTTACTTTTTTGGGCCATATGACAAAAATAATGAGTATTCACGAGTATTTCACTCAACTGATCATTCTTCTCTCTCCAATTTGCTGTCGCCACATGGCATAGTATAATCCTTTGATTGTCAATAATTGTTCATGGGTTCCTGTCTCTACGATCTTCCCTTTTTCCAGCACATAGATAATATCCGCATGCATAATTGTGGATAACCTGTGGGCGATGAGAATATTTAATTGCTCTCTGCTGGCCGATATAGACCTGACTGTTTCTGTAATAGCCTCTTCTGTCAGCGAGTCGAGTGCGGAGGTGGCTTCGTCGAAGATCAATAATCTCGGGTGCCGGATCAATGCCCTGGCAATTGAGACGCGTTGTTTTTCACCTCCTGAGAGTTTGATTCCTCCTTCTCCCAGTAATGTATTCAGGCCATGTGTAGATCTTGTAAGTAGTGGAGTTGCCGCGGCTTTGCGCAGGGCTTCGATCATTTCTTCTTCCGTTGCATCTGGTTTTACAAACAATAAATTATCCCTGAAGGTTCCTGCAAACAATTGTGTCTCCTGTGATACAAATCCGATCTGCCTGCGTAACTGATTGTAATGAATTTCGTCTGATGCCACATCGTTGAAATAGATGTGCCCCGAAACGGGTTGATACAATCCCAGTAATAGTTTTACCAAAGTTGATTTTCCAGAGCCTGATGGACCCACAAAGGCGATGGTTTCCCCCAGTTGAGCCTCAAAACTAATATCGTCCAGGGCATTTTGTTCTGCTGTCTGGTGGCGGAATACAATGTGATCAAAGCGGATCTTTTCCAGTTCTCCCAGTAATACGGGCATGTCGGGTTTTTCTTCCACAGGTTTCTGCATCAGCTGATCAAATAGCAGGAGTGAGCCTTCTGCCTCCCTGTAAAAGAGAATGATATTCCCTAATTCCTGTAAGGGGCCAAAGATGGTAGCAGAGATGAACTGCATGGCTATAAGTTCGCCGGTGCTGAGCACTTTATGAAATATCAGCCAGAGGAGTATAAAGAGGATTGATTGCCGCAGCAGGTTCAGGGTGGTACCCTGTAAGAAAGAAAGTGTTCTTACCCGTTTCACCTTTTTCATTTCCAGGTCGAAGATATTCCGGGTGAAGATGCGTAATCTCCTGATCTCAGGAAAGGTCAATCCCAGGCTTTTTACGAGCTCTATATTGCGTAATGACTCTGTGATAGAGCCGGATAGTTGTAGCGTTTCTTTATTGATGCTACGCTGAATTCTTTTCATTTTTCTGCTGAGTGCACTGGTCATTGTACCTAACAGAGCCACCCCTACGAAAAACACGGGTACCAGCATCCAGTTCTTATGAAATGCATACCAGGTGAGTACACTAATACCTACGAGTGATGAAAAGAGGACGTTGATAAATGCGTTGAAAAAGCGTTCTGTATCGTTTCTTACTTTTTGCAGGAGCACGACGGTTTCCCCACTTCTTTGTTCTTCGAATTCCTGGAAGGAGAGGCGGAGGGTTTGTTTCAAACCATCATTGAAGATCTGCATACCGAAGCGCTGTACGATCAGGCGCATGACAAAGTCCTGGAAGGAGCGGGCCAGTCTTGCGACCATTGCGACGGCAACTGCGATGCCTAACCAGAATAATACACCTTTAATTAAAACTATTTCTGTTCTGTCGCCGGGGTGTAATGCATAATTGTCAATGATTTTACCAAAGATAATAGGGTCATATATGGTAGCCACCTGGGCGATGCCTGCGAGCACCAGGGAAAGCAGGATCATCCAGCGATGAGGGCGCATGTATTGCCAGAAAATTTTCATGCGAATACAGGCGGCAAAAATTACACCATGCTGTTAGTTTTTAAGGCTGGCTGGCAATATGCCATATTTTTTGCGGAAGGTGACAATTCTGAAAAAAGGGTGCCTTTTGCCGGACAGCATAGTGATTCCTCTGTCCGGAAAGGGAGATAACCCGCAGATAACCCGCAGATATCCCGCCTATAAGCCGCCTATAACCCGCATCTTAAAAGAGGCGGGATATAGGCGGCTTATGTACGGATCATTCCGGGCTCAGCTCTATCATTGAGGTATCACCAGCCCTATTTGTCAGTGACAATGATCTATTTCCCAAAATCACTTTAATCTCCTGCTGCTCAATTCACTTCAAAATATTCCACGACCTGTTTTTGAGTAATATTATATTAACCATTCCGTGCCAAAAATTATCATAACTTAATAATATAATTTATCATATTACAGTAGTAACCAATATTTTGTGTCTTCCCTTGTATGGTAAATAAAAAGCTGTATATTTAATATCATATTGTCTTTTGTATAGTTATACATTAGTAATACTGATTCTGGAACCCCGGCCGCCAACAGGCACCCTATGAAAAACTAAGGCCATAAACCAGGGGAACCAAGTACTAAAGAACCCTAATCGTATGGAAAGAAGAAATTTTTTAAAGCAGGCAATGATCACTGTGGCAGGCAGTGCAATATTGCCAGGAACAGTGAAAAGCATGACTTTATGGGAAGAACAGCCTCCGTTTATTATTGATGCGAAAAATCCTGGAAAATTCTTTGATCCACACTGGAACAAAGGTATTGGTGCCGGAAGGGCCAATGATGCTTCGAGACCTGTATGGGGAGACCAACTAACCATTGCTGCTAAAATCTGTGGCTTTAAGTATGCCCGTTTCACAGGCATTTTTCATGATGACATGAATGTGTATAATGGCGGAAGCTATAACTGGACACTTGTCGACGATCTGCTTGACAAAACGCTCAAAGCAGGCGTGAAACCTTTCATTGCTTTTAGTTTCTTTCCAAAAGATATTGCCGGCAGCGACGCTACTGTGTTTAGCTGGAAGGCGAGGGTGGTGCCCCCTACAGACTTCACAAAATGGAATGACCTGGTAACCGAATTTACCAAACATATTGTGGGTAAGTATGGTGAGGATGAAGTGAGCAAATGGTATTTCGAGGCATGGAATGAACCCGATCTGCGTACGTTCTGGGAGGGTACCAAATCACAATATTTTACTTTATACAAAACAACTGTTACTGCTATGAAGGCGGTTACACCTAAGTGTAAAGTTGGCGGACCTGCTACCAGCGGGCTTTCTGGCGATACACAAGGGGCATGGCTGGATGAGTTCCTGGGTTATTGTAAACAGGAACAGCTGGCTGTTGACTTTGTTACAACGCATCCTTATCCGGCTGACAGTGCCGGTAAGCCCAGGGAACTGGGGGCGACTGCCAAAGACCTGGCAGCTTTGCGGAATACAGTGAGCAGGAATTTTCCACAGGCAGAAATATTCGTGACCAAATGGAGTACAAGTCCTGTGGCTTCTGATGCGGTACGTGATGACCTGCCAGCTGCTGCTTTCATTGTGAAGGAGAATGTGGATTCCATCGGGTTAGTTACCGGTATGTTCTATGGTTCTTTTATTGATGGACCTGAAGAACTCAAAGATACCTTTCATGGTGGCCAGGGTCTGATGAATGCCAGTGGTATTGCAAAACCAGCCTTCCATGCATATCGTATGTTAAATGCATTGGGAGAAGAGTTATTATATAATAAGGATGGCATCGTTGTGACTCGTCATAAAGATTCAAAGAAGATCACTGCGGTACTTTATAATATCCCGGCTACTGTGACAAGTGGGGTGTCTGGCAGAGACCAGGCAGGTGTTAATTCCCTGAGATCTCAGGGAGATACAAAATTATATTCATTCAAAATTCAAAATATACATCCTGATGCCCGCTTTAATGTGGATTGCCTGACGAAGGAAGATGGCAATGCCATCGTTCAATGGACCAAGGCCGGAAGTCCTGACCCATTAACCAGAGACCAGGTAGAAATCATGAAGCAGGTGGGTATGAGTGTGAATGGAGAACAGGTTTTATCCAGTGCAACCGGTGTGTTGTATATAGAAAAGAACCTGGCACCATGGGATGTAGTATTAGTTGATGAATTGCCTAAATAGAACAATTCCTGTCTTTATTTCGTGCGAAAAATGAAGGCAGATCTTAGACATTTAGACGTTCATCCATTTTATATTGTCAATTTGACAATATGGGTTATTTTTATACGCATATCCATGCGTTATGAAAAAACTATTTCTGCTATTCAGCAGTCTGTTCGCCTTACAAGGCTTTGCCCAGCAATCTGGTCTTAAACTCTGGTACCGTCAACCAGCCGGAGATGTATGGACAGCTGCATTACCTGTCGGCAATGGTCGTCTGGGTGGAATGGTCTATGGCAATCCTGCTCATGAAATCATTCAGCTCAATGAATCCACTGTGTGGACGGGTAGTCCGAACAATAATGACAACAGGGATGCTTTGGCTGCATTGCCGGAGATCAGGCGACTGATTTTTGCTGGTAAACAAAAGGAAGCACAGGAGCTGGCTGCCGAAAAAATGCAATGCAAAACCAGCAGCGGGCAAATGTTTCAGCCGGTAGGGAACCTGAATTTATCGTTTCCTGGTCATGATCAGTTTTCTGATTATTACCGGGAACTGGATCTGAACCGTGCTGTGGCTACTACACGTTATACCGTAAATGGTGTGACGTATACCCGCGAAGTCTTTGCCAGTGTGCCTGCGCAGGCCATTATTGTTCAGCTGAGCAGCAGTAAGGCAGGCAGTCTGTCATTCAGTGCTTACTTATCCACACTGCAATCAAATGCACCTGTGAAAGCAGGGGCTGATACTTTGTCTGTTCATGGTATAACCAACAGTCATGAGGGTGTGGATGGAAAGGTGGTATTCCATGGGATCTCGAAGATCGTAACCAATGGAAAACTCACACACAATGATACGGCGATCACGGTGAGTGGGGCCACTACTGCATTGATTTATATTTCTATTGCTACCAATTATATCAACTACCAGGATATAAGCGGAGATGCGGTAGCAAAAGCCCGCGCTTATTTAAAACAAGCCGGTACCAAAGGGTTTCCTGCATTATTACAGGAGCATGTAGCAGCTTATCAGCATTATTTTAAGCGGGTATCTATTGATCTGGGCACATCGCCGGCAGCAAAAGAACCGACTGATGTACGGTTGAAAAACTTCGCACATACTTATGATCCGCAGTTCGTAGCATTGTATTTTCAGTTTGGGCGTTATCTGCTCATTTCCTGTTCACAACCTGGTGGACAAGCAGCCAACCTGCAGGGCATCTGGAATGCGGAAATGAGACCGCCATGGGACAGCAAGTACACGATCAATATTAATACTGAAATGAATTACTGGCCGGCAGAAAAGGATAATCTGCCGGAGATGCATATGCCATTGATTCAGATGGTGAAGGAACTATCTGTGACTGGCCAACGTACTGCGCGGACCATGTATGGTGCACGGGGATGGGTAGCTCATCACAATACCGACCTGTGGCGGATTGCAGGGCCTGTAGACAGAATATTCTGGGGAGTATGGAGCATGGGCGGTGCCTGGCTGAGCCAGCATTTGTGGGATCGTTATTTATACAATGGTGATACTGCGTACCTGCGTGATGTATATCCTGCAATGAAGGGTGCGGCAATGTTTTTTGTAGATGACCTGGTGGAGGATCCCCTGCATCACTGGCTGGTGATCAATCCCGGCACATCTCCTGAAAATGCGCCGAAGATCAGGCCAGGCGTATCTTTTGATGCAGGTACTACTATGGATAACCAGATTGTATTCGATGCCCTGAGTGCTGCTATCCGCGCTGCTAATATTCTAAAACTCGATGCTGCTTTTACTGACACTTTAAAACTGGTAAGAAGTAAGCTGCCACCAATGCAGGTGGGGCAATATGGCCAGTTGCAGGAATGGATGGAAGACCTGGATAATCCGGAGGATCATCACAGGCATATCTCTCATTTATATGGTTTATTCCCGTCTACGCAAATCTCTCCTTACAGGCATCCTGAATTATATAGTGCAGCAAATACCACTTTGCTGGAGAGGGGAGATGTATCTACCGGCTGGAGCATGGGCTGGAAGGTCAACTGGTGGGCAAGGTTACAGAACGGTGAACATGCCCTTAAACTGATCAATAACCAGTTATCACCTGTAGGAGAGCATGGTGGCGGCACCTATACGAATCTCTTTGATGCACATGCTCCTTTTCAGATCGATGGCAATTTTGGTTGCACATCTGGTATCACGGAAATGCTGATGCAGAGCCATGATGGAGCCATCCAGTTATTGCCTGCATTGCCTGCGGAGTGGAAGCAGGGCCATGTAAACGGACTGAGAGCAAGAGGAGGATTTACGATTACAGCACTGGAATGGAAGGAGGGGAAAGTTGTGAAACTGAAGATACTTTCTACTTTAGGTGGTAATTGCCGGATTCGTGTGCCAAATGTCTTGAAGGGAAAGGGTTTGGTAACAGCGAAGGGGGAGAATGCCAATCCTTTTTACGAGGTGGTGGAAATTGCAAAGCCGATTGTAAAAGATGCTTCTAAAGTTTCTCCTATGCAGATTGTTCCTACTCAATTATATGATTTGCCAACACAAAAGGGCAAAGAGTACCTACTCACAAATTAATTGCTTATTTTTTTATTATGGTCAAACGTACATTATTATCATGCCTTTGCATGCTCCTGGCTTTCGCCGGCATGTCTCAAAACGTTCACCTGTTCGCGTATTTCAAGGGAAATGGTGAAGATGGGTTACATCTTGCTTACAGCAAAGATGGTTATAAATGGTCTGCTTTAAAGGGGGATTCTTCGTTCTTAACACCTACTGTGAGTAAAGATAAACTGATGCGTGATCCCTGCATCATCAGGGGAGGAGATGGATTATTTCACATGGTGTGGACGGTGAGCTGGAATGATAAAGGCATTGGTTATGCGTCATCAAAAGACCTGATCCACTGGTCTGCACAGCAATTCATTCCCGTAATGGCAAAGGAGGATAGTGCCCGTAATTGCTGGGCACCGGAGATCACTTATGATGCAGTTTCGAAGACTTATATGATCTATTGGTCTACGACTATTTCAGGTAAGTTCACAGAAACGGCGGCTACCAAAGAAAGCGGGTATAATCACCGGTTGTATTATGTAACTACGAAGGATTTTAAAACCTGGTCAGCTACCAGACTTTTATACGAACCGGGTTTCAATGTGATTGATGCTACGATTGTAAAAGAAGGCAAGCGTTATATGATGGTGATGAAGGATGAAACCATTGAACCAGCTGCGAAGAATCTGCGACTGGCATTCAGCAATAAATTAACGGGTCCTTATACAAAAGCAGGTCCGTCTATCACCGGTAAATACTGGGCAGAAGGTCCTACTACGCTGAAGCTCGGCAATACCTGGCTGATCTATTTTGATAAGTATACGGAGCATAAATATGGTGCTATCAGTTCTACTGATCTGAAAGAATGGAAGGATATATCAGCTGAAGTGAGTTTGCCGAAAGGATTGCGTCATGGTACTATCTTCCAGGTGACAGCAGCTGAGTTCAAACTATTGCAACAATAAATAGCTGTTTCAAACTATCTTTAAAAATAGGATGCATTCAAAAAGAGTGCATCCTATTTTGCTTTTATTTTGTATAACTCCAAATTTAATGACAATGAAATACAGGAAATTAGGCACTACAGGAGAATCGTTATCTGCAATCGGACTGGGCTGCATGGGAATGAGCCAATCATATGGTGTTCCCGATGACAAAGAATCTATCGCAACATTACATCGCGCACTTGAACTGGGTATTAACTTTTGGGATACTGCGGATGTATACGGAGATGGGGAGAATGAGCGACTCATTTCCCAGGTATTGGTACCCAATCGTGACAAGATCTTTATTGCTACCAAGTTTGGTTTCAAATCGCTGGGTCATGGCAAACAGGGTTTCGATGGTTCGCCGGCATATATGAAAACTGCTGTAGAGAAGAGCCTGCAACGCCTGCAGGTAGATCATATTGACCTTTATTATGCACATAGAGTGGATCCCAATGTTCCTATTGAGGACACGGTAGGGGCAATGGCAGAACTTGTGAAAGAAGGGAAGGTGAAGTATATCGGCCTTTCAGAGGCATCACCGGCTTCCATTCGTAAAGCCCATGCAGTACATCCTATCACCGCCTTGCAGAGTGAGTATTCATTGCTCACACGTAATGTGGAGAACGAGATACTGCCGCTTTGCCGGGAGCTGGGCATCACTTTTGTGCCATTCAGTCCACTGGCCAGGGGTTTAGTAACCAATACCCTGGATGTAAGCGCATTGCCTGAAGGTGATTTCCGCAAAGGTATTCCCCGTTATCAACAGGAATTTGCGGAGAACAATGCAAAACTGGCAGCAGGGTTTGCTGAATTAGCTGCCGGTAAAAATGCAAGTCCTGCACAGCTGGCACTGGCATGGGTATTGGCACAGGGTGAAAACATCATTCCGATTCCAGGTACCAAGAAGCGGAAATACCTGGAAGAAAATGCAGGGGCAGTGGACCTGGAACTCACAGCAACAGACCTTTCTGCGCTGGAGGCATTATTGAAAAAGTATCCGGATACCGGCGCCAGGTATACGGAAGTACAGGAGAAAATGGCGAATAATTAACCCAATTAAAAAGCACAAATAATGGCAACAACGTTTAAGCTCGGAGGAACATTAGAAATAAACCGTCTTGGTTATGGAGCAATGCAATTAACTGGTAAAGGTGTATTTGGAGATGTGGATGACCGTGAGAATGCAAAGAAAGTATTGCAGGCAGCTGTAGCTGGTGGGGTAAACTTCATTGATACAGCGGAAGCATATGGTCCGGATACGAATGAAACGCTGATTGCGGAGGCCTTGCATCCTTATAAACAAGGAGTAGTCATTGCTACGAAAGGAGGTTTCGTACGTCCGGGACCGGATAAATGGGTGCCCAATGGTAAACCTGATTTTATCAGGGAAAATATTGAGGGTAGTCTGAAACGACTGAAGGTAGATACTATCGACTTGTGGCAGTTACACCGTATAGATCCGAATACGCCTGTGGAAGAGACGTTGCAGCCAGTAATTGAAGCGGTGAAAGCAGGTAAAATCCGGTATGTAGGTTTATCAGAAGTGACGGTAGACCAGATTAAGCAGGTGCAGCAGCTATTACCTATTGTATCCGTGCAAAACCTGTATAACCTGGGTGAAAGGAAATGGGAATCGGTGTTGGATTATACCACTGAGCAGCACCTGGCATTTATTCCCTGGTACCCGCTGGCATCTGGTCCGGGTAAATTGGCGAATAAGATCAAGGAGATTGCTGACAAGCATCAGGCTACGACTGCGCAGATTGCGCTGGCATGGTTGCTGAAGCGGGCAGATAATATCCTCCTGATTCCGGGAACCAAGTCAGTGGCGCATCTGGAAGAAAATCTGAAAGCAGCGGATGTGAAACTGACAGATGAAGAATTTGAAATTTTGTCAAAATAAAGTTGGCCGCAGGCCATTTTAAACTGATCCTCAGGCCCCTTGGTTTGAGGATCAGTTTTTTATAAAGAAAAAATCAAAAAAGCATATTACATTTATTTTTTTAACCACGTTACTCAGTCAATATGCTTTCTTATCCTGTACGTATCGCCCTGATCGCTGCCCTGGGCGGCTTTCTATTCGGCTTTGAAACAGCCGTTATTTCAGGCGCGGAAAAAACCATCCAACAATTATGGGCACTTGATTCATTCTGGCATGGCTTCACGGTGGCCGCCAGCCTGATCGGCACAGTCCTGGGTTCGCTGATAGTGGGTAGACCAGCCCGCATTCTCGGCCGTAAAAAAATTCTTTTAACCATTGCCGTTATTTTCGTGATTTCATCTATTGGCTGTGCTTCTGTATCTGCCTGGATCTTATTTGTATTCTTCCGTTTTACCAGCGGGTTTGCAGTAGGTGCCTCCTCAGTAGTAGGGCCAATGTATATTTCCGAAATAGCACCGGCAAATCTCAGAGGCCGGCTGGCAGGTATGTTCCAGCTGAACATTGTGGCGGGTATCTTTATCGCTTACCTGACCAATTTCCTGTTTGTGGGTTTAGGTGATCATGCATGGCGCTACATGCTGGGTATTATGGTGATACCTTCTGCACTGTTCTGGATTTTACTTCGCACTATTCCTGAAAGCCCCCGCTGGCTGATCCTGAATAACCGTGAGGCAGAAGCAGTTCCTATTCTGAATCGTTTGAAGGAAACTGATGTTAACGGTGCGATCCAGTCTATTAAAGAATCTGTGCAGTCACACCAGGAAAAACTGTTCCAGGGCAGGTATATGAAACCTGTGATGTATGCGGTGTTACTGGCGATGTTCAATCAGCTTTCCGGTATTAATGCGATCCTGTATTATGCACCGCGTATTTTCGAGATGGCGGGATTTGATCAGACCAAGGCTTATTTGCAGCCGGTATATATTGGTGCTGCGAATCTCCTGTTCACTTTACTGGCGATGACGGTGATTGACAAATTTGGTCGTAAGACGCTGATGTTAATTGGTTCAGTGGGCATGATCGTGTTCCTGGGCCTGACGGCATATGCATTTAAGGATGCGCATGCAGCGAACAGTAATGTGTTGATCTACCTGATTGGGTTTATTGCCTTCTTTGCATTCTCCCAGGGAGCGGTGATCTGGGTATTTATTTCAGAGATCTTCCCCAATTCAGTGCGTTCACAGGGCGGTTCACTGGGTAGTTTTACACACTGGATCATGGCGGCGATTATCTCCTGGACATTCCCTATTATCGTAGAAGGTAGTGCGAATGGCGGGTTTTATTCATTTGTGTTCTATAGTGGAATGATGTTGTTGCAGTTGGTATTTATTCTGAAGATGATGCCTGAGACAAAGGGTAAGTCATTGGAACAGATTCAAAAAGAGCTGGGAATAAAATAGTCATCAAATAAAGTCAGTTAAAAGCCACTTTTGCCGAAGGCGGAAGTGGCTTTTTGTTAGAGCCTTGTGGGGGTTGGAGAATTTTCGTTAAATTAGAAATATTAACATTTCTCAACTAACAACAAATGGCGGACCTGTCTGTTTTCTATAAATTAGATGCTGATATTGCATGGCAACCAACCGATCCCGGCGTAAAGCGGAAGGTCATGGCCTACAGTGAACAGCTAATGATCGTGAAAGTTGCTTTCGAGACTGGTGCCATTGGCACATTACACGCGCATCCACATTTACAGATGTCTTATGTGGAAAAAGGAAGGTTTGAGGTAGAGATTGCCGGGCACAAGAAAATATTACAAACAGGAGATGTCTTTTCAGTACCTTCTGAGGCGGTGCACGGGGTAGTTTGCCTGGAAGAGGGGGTATTGATAGATGTGTTTAATCCCATGAGAGAAGATTTTTTACTTAGATAATCAATTGTTTATCACCTAAAAGCGAATATTTATGTTGTCACAAAGAATGCAGGAAGCGCTGAATAAGCAGGTATTAATGGAGGCGCAGTCGTCACAGGCTTACCTCGCTATGGGTAGCTGGGCAGACATTCAGCCAGGTCTGAAAGGAGTTACAAAATTCTTCTTTAAGCACAGTGACGAGGAGAGAATGCATATGCTGAAACTGATCCATTATATAAATGAGCGCGGAGGTTTTGCCATTGTACCTGCATTGGCTCAGCCGGTTCTCACGTTTCCTTCCCTGAAAAAGGCTTTTGAAGAGCTGTTTGCGCATGAAGTGAAAGTGAGTGAGGGGATTAATGAGCTGGTGGATATCTCATTACAGGAGAAGGATTATGCTACGCACAATTTCCTGCAATGGTATGTAAATGAGCAGATTGAAGAGGAAAGACTGGCACGTGAGTGTAATGATAAACTGGAGCTGATTGGAGACGACAAATCTGGTCTTTATTTGTTCGATCGTGACATTATGACGATGGAGCAGGAATAATAAGAGTATAACTCATTGATACAGAGAGAGGGAAGTAGTCCGGGTCGGGCTGCTTCCCTCTCTTTTTTTTATGTCAATTTGATACCTGTAAATATTAATGTATCGGTATTAATATATATTATAAATAATTAATTCAGAAAGATTTATTATTTTTATTTGCCATATACTTTTACTACATTGCTGTCTGAAATATAATGAAAAGTTAGAATGCAAAAAGAGGTTAATATAAATGATCTATGGGAGCGTTTCACAAAAGGGAGCGACGCCCGGTCATTTGAGGTTTTATTTCACGAATTAAACCCTCGCCTCATAAAATTCTGCACACTGTACGTTCATTATCAGCAAGTTGCTGAGGAAATAGTTTCTGATGTTTTTGTAAAATGCTGGATGGATAGGGTGCAGATGCAGGTAGTTGAGAAGCCGGAAACCTATCTTTTTATTGCGGTAAAAAACCAGGCGTTGAATTACAATAAACGCTTTTCCAGTATACAGGTTGTAAACATTGAGGACCATGATGGTGGGGGAATTCTGATAAATGAGGCCTCGCCGGAGATGGAACTGGAGAAGAAGGAGTTGATTTTCAAAATGGATCAGGCAATAGGAACACTACCACGGCAATGTGGAATTATATTTCGGCTCATCAAGGAAAACGGTATGAAATACAAGGAGGTAGCTGAGATTCTCAATATTTCTCATCGTACTGTACATACACAGATGCTCCGGGCTATGAAGAAGATGAGTAAGGCGATGGATCCTTATTTGAAGAAGACAAACAGGCAGGCGACAGACAATCTTATTAGTACTATATTAGTTTTATTCATATTTATGGGTAATTAGGACTTGGAGATATATGTTAAAATTTTTTTTAAAGCTTGTACGCATATTACCATTAAAAAATTGTCCTATATACAAAGGGTTATTCCAACGGACAATGAGCGATCGTTTTTTTGAAATGGTTATAAAGGACCTGGTTGGTGACATCACACCTCAAGAAGGCCAGGAACTACAAAATATAATGCGTGAGGATACTGTCTCAGCAAGGCAGTATGACATGTTCCGTACCTATTGGGCGCAGAATCACACTGACTATATAGACGGGCGCAGGCTTTTTGAAAATGTGCAGATGAAGATCAATGAGCTGGAAAATGAAGCAGGTACACCAGTCATGCAACGGCAGATGAAGCCAGTACATAAAACAGGTCGTGTACGCTGGATGGCGGCAGCAGCATCTCTGGCACTTCTTATTTCTGCGGGGGCTACATATTATATATATATGCGTGATGTCATGATGCAAAAGGTGACTGCCAAAGGGCAGAAATCCACTTTTATCATGGAGGATGGTACGAGAGTTACACTTAATGCGGACAGTAAACTAGAATACAGTAAAGACTTTGCAAGTAAAAACAGGGAAGTATACCTGACAGGGGAGGCGTTCTTTGATGTTCATGCGGATCCACAAAAACCTTTTATCATCCATACTTCCAAAATGGATATCAAGGTATTGGGTACTGCTTTCAACGTAAAATCTTATCCGGACGATGCTTCTTCTGAAGCTACACTGATTAAAGGGGCGATAGAGGTTACCGTGACTGACAATCCATCTGAGAAAATAATTTTAAAGCCTTCTCAGAAGCTGGTGCTGACAAACTTTGACTCCACAAAGAGGAAAGCTGTCAGCATAAGAGATTTAACACCTAATGTACCGAGTGTACCCAGCGTAACATCCATGACTTACCTGAATGACAAAAAGGATTCATCGGTAGTAATGGAAACCAGCTGGTTACAAAACAAACTGGTATTTCAGGATGAAGATTTTGGAACACTGGCTAAGAGAATGGAGCGCTGGTATAATATCAGTATTCACTTTAACAGGGTAGGTTACAGACAGTTAAGGTTTACAGGTGTTTTAGAAGGGGAGACGATTGCAGAAGCACTGAATGCATTGCACCTGACGGAGAACTTCAATTATAAAATTGAAGATTCAACAATCGTAATATATTAAAGAACAACCAGGTAAATCAAGAAATTCCTTTCATAAGTAGTGAAAGGTGAGATGAGGACCCTATGCCGATGCCTATGATGTATAATACCTATGGAATCGCACTTTCATTTCACCAGAAACAAAGTAAAACAACTAAAATTTTGTCTATGGGAAAAGAAAGCGATTACTACTGAATAAATGCGGGGATCATTTAAATATTCCCCGCTGAAAGATGACTTATTCCAATAAAATAGCAGGCCTTTTCGCACGAGTACTGCCGTTTTAACACTTTTATCACCTTTAACATCTAAGTTATGAGTTTTTATGTACGCCCCAGGGGCGTCAAGATCCCTTACGGGCTTTTAAGGCCATTGCTGATTTTACAACTAACGTTAGGGTTCATCCTATTCCTGAATCTGCATGTAGTTGCAAATGTTCTATCCTCAAAAACGATTACACTGAACCTCCGCTCTGTAGAATTTAAGGAGGTGCTTTCTATTATCGAACACCAGAGCGATTACCGCTTTATGTTCAGCAACAGAAATATCCCTAACAAAAGCAAAGTGGATATTAATGTGAAAGATGCTCAGATCAACACTGTGATGGATATGATCCTGGATAATTCAGGTTATACCTATCAGGAGCTGGCGAACAATCTGATTGTGATAGTGCCTAGAGGTGAGAGGATCACGACTGTGAAAATCACTGGTAAGGTATTGGATCAAACAGGTGAAGCGCTGATCGGAGCTTCAGTGAAAATCAAAGGAACTTCGGATGGGGTAGCTACAGATGAAAATGGTGGTTTTACGTTAAGCGTGCCTGACGATGCAATTCTCGTGGTATCATACGTAGGTTTCAAAACACAGGAAGTTCCTGTGAATGGAAAGACTGCGCTGACTATCACATTGCAGCCTGCAGACAAAATGATCAACGAGTTTGTAGTAACGGCGCTGGGTATCAAGAGGGAAGAAAAAGCCCTCGGTTACGCGGTATCTACCATTACATCTGAGCAAATTAACGCTGCTGGTAACACCAACTTTGCTTCCGCCTTATATGGTAAGGCGGCAGGTGTGAAAATCACTACTGCTCCGGGTGGTGCTACCAGTGCCGTTAACATCCAGATCCGTGGTGTAAACTCACTGAACTATAGCACCCAGCCACTGTATGTGGTAGACGGTGTGCAGATCCGAAACAATAACGAATCCGGTGGTGTAGGTGGTAACAACGGTGGTTATTGGGATGATCCACGTATCCGTGGTAATGGTATTCTTGATATCAACCCTGCTGATATCGAAAACCTGACTGTATTGAAAGGCGCGAGTGCGACAGCCTTGTATGGTTCTGATGCATCAAGTGGTGTGGTGGTAATCACTACCAAGAAAGGTCAGAAAGGCAGAGGCCTTGGTGTAGATGTAAACTACTCGACTACACGGGAAAACATCGCTAACCAACCTCAATATCAAAACACTTATGGCCCGGGTTACTATAGAGCATTGAACGTTTCGAATGGTTCAACTGAAGATGGTTGGGTAAAGTATGGTAATGATGGAACTCTCCGACCTTACTTCAGAGCATGGGGCCAGTTTGGTCCTAAGATGGATGGTCAGATGGTGCCTTGGTGGGATGGCTCTATGCACCCATTTTCACCCCAGCCAAACAACTATAAACAAATGTTTCAGAAGGGATACAATTCAAGTTTGAATGTATCCCTTTCGAATATGAACGAAAAAGCAAATTATCGTTTCTCTTATACACGTAGTGATTATAAAGGTATCCAGATTGGAACCAAGCAAGGTAAAAATACCTTCAACCTGAATAGTACTATCAAGCTGCATAGCAAAGTGAGCTTAGATGTGGTGGGTGGTTATGTGAATACAACTGTAACAAACAGAGCCCGACTGATGAACCGTCTCTTCGATTCATTCGATGGTTTCTTTAGCCGTGCAGAAGATATGGCGGTGGTATTCGATAAGTACAAAACAAGTAAAGGTTACAAATGGGTGCCTTATGATAATACCCAGCTCAATCCGGATGAAGCGTTGGTGTTCAACATCCGTCCGGAACTGCTGAACTTCCTGTGGTATCAGCTAAAGAATAATGAAGTTGAAAACCAGGACCGTTTATTATCCAGTGTTACCCTGAACGTTGATCTCGCAAAAGGTCTGAAACTGCGTGCCAGAGTAGGTAATGACTTCACCAGTATCAATACTGAAGAGAAAGAATATAACGAATATCCAATCGCGTTCAATACTACCCAGAGTACTGGTAAGTATGTGGTAACTAAAAACCGTTATGCTATCGTGTATACTGACCTGTTAGCTACCTATGCTAATGATCAGACAAAGGTATTCGGTTATAGCATCAGCGGTGGTTTCCAGAGCCGTCAGGAAAGTTTCACCGACCAGCAGTCTGTAACGAATGGTGGTCTGGTAACTGCTAACTGGTTCTCTCTGAGTAACTCTTACGCAGCACAGACTACATCTGAAGGACGTAGCAAACTCCTGAAATACGCTTTCCTGGGTATTGCTAACTTTAGCTATAAAAACTATTTGTTCCTGGAAGGTACTGCACGTCAGGAGTCTTCTTCTACACTGCCTCCTGCCAGCAACACTTATTTCTATCCTTCTGTGAACTCTTCATTCATTTTCACAGATGCGTTTGAATTGCCAAAATGGTTGAGCTATGGTAAGATCCGTGCATCTTATGGTATGGTAGGTAACGCGCCTCCACCATATGAATCTAACATCCTGTATACACAGAAACCACTCTCCACTACTACAGGTTCTGTACCTGTACTGACAGCACAGAATGCTTATGGTAATGCGAACCTGAAGTCTGAGAAGAAAACAGAAATGGAGTTTGGTATTGAAACCAAAATATTTCAGAATAGAATTGGTGTAGATATCTCTGTATATAACAGTAAGGTAAGAGACCTGCTGATGCGCTTGTCTACTGCTGCATCCAATGGTGCGCTGACACGTATCACAAACGTGGGTGAACTGAACAGTAAAGGTTTGGAAATCGCTTTCAGTGCTAATCCGCTGAAACGTCCAAAAACTAACTGGAATACCCGTATGAACTTCGCCTTCAACAACTCTAAAGTTGTGAGCCTGGCAGACGGTGTTGACCAGATTACATTCAGCAGAAATGGTGACTCCTACTCCCTGAAAGTAGTTGCAGAAAAAGGTCAGACTATTGGTAACCTTTATATGTATCCACTGGCTACAGATGAAAAGGGTAACAAACTGGTGAACGACCTGGGTATGTATTATGTAGACAAGTCAAAATATGTGAAAGCTGGTAACATCCTGCCTAAGGTAGTAGGTGGTTGGTCCAATACTTTCAGCTATAAATCCCTGACCCTGGATCTGACTATCGACTATCGCTTTGGTGGTGAGATCATGTCTATGCCACAGAAATATGGTACTGCAGCGGGTATGTGGGAATCAACGCTGAAATACAGAGATGAAGCACATGGTGGTTTACCATATTATGTAACTGCGCAGGGTGTTTATACCCAGCTACCTGGTCACAATTCAGTTGCTCCATATGGTAAAACATATCATGATGGTGTGATTCTGCCTGGTAAGATGAAAGATGGTACTGACAATACTAAGATCGTTCAGGCAGCTGAATACTATTACAGAGTCTATACTGCTGATAACAGCGGTTATAATGGTCCTGCTGTTATGAAAAACAGTTATATCAAATTCAGAGAGGCTGTACTGAGCTACAACCTGTCAAGAGGAACCGCGATGAAACTGCATATGCAGAATATCCGTTTGTCATTGATTGGTAGAAACCTGTTCTACTTCTACAGAACATTGAAGAACCTTGACCCTGAAACCACTGTTGGTCAAAGCTGGATCAACCAGGGTATCGATGAAGGCTCTACAGGTGCGACCCGTAGTATTGGTTTTAGTTTAAATGCAAGTTTCTAACTATTCTGAAGACCAAACAAACAGACAATGATCATGAAGAAATATTTGTTACATATAGGTTGTGTTATTACGCTGGCCATTACGATGTCTGGTTGTAAAAAGCAGCTGGAGGAATATTATACAAATCCTGATAAAACGACTAATCCTACTATTGAGAAATTATTTTCCTCAATGATGGATAACAACCGTGTTCGCCCCCAATACTGGGATCTGCGTACTTTGCAGTTAAACCAAATGGGTAAGTATTGCCAGAGTACTGCTTTCGTAAATGCAGTGGACGCTTATTCCCAGAATGATAGTTATATCCAGGATCGCTGGAATGACTTTTATACACCCAACAACACGAGTACCAATGCGAATAATGACCAGTCAGGATCTGGCCCTATAGCGCAATATCGCACGATGCAGCGTTTATTCAGAGAACTGCCTATCGATGAGCGTCCAAACATGGAAGTGTTTATGATGGCAGGTAGAGTATTGTTACTGGATCAGGCTGCACAGATGGTAGATATGTTCGGTGATATTCCATACTCTGAAGCAGGTAGCCTGGATTTATCTGCTACCATCTCCAATCCTAAATTTGATTCACAGGTTGAAGTGTATGATACCGTACTGACGCAGTTGAAGGAAATGGCAGACTGGTTTGCAGCTGCGACCCTGAATACCGTAGCAACATCTGCTTTCACTAACCAGGATTTTGTGAATCATGGTAGCCTGAGCAAATGGCGTCGTTATATCAACTCCCTGCGTTTACGTTATCTGATGCGCCAGTCTTTTGTAAATGAAGACAGGGCAAAGAGTGAGATCCAGGAAATATTGGCCAATCCACTGCAGTATCCGCTGGTGGATGGGGATGGTGTAGGTGACAACTATAGCCCATATAATACTGACGTTCTGATTTTCCCGCTGACAAACTATACCAACAACCTGAGCAATGCATTTACTGAAATCCATGCACATGCAGCGCCTGACTATATGTTGAATACAGTGATGTTGCCGGTGAATGATCCACGTATTCCGATGATGTTTGATAAGTGGGGCAATACTGTTAACAAGGTGTTTTATCCGAATGCTCAATTCAGGGCGATGTCTCAGCAATGGACAGAAACAGAACAGAATGACAGTATCAACTACTTTTCTACTATTGACTCTACCACTTACCGTTTCAACTCTCACCTGCCAGGTATCATGATGAGTGCAGCTGAAACCAACTTCCTGAAAGCAGAAGCTTTTGAGCGTTGGGGATTATCCGGTGGTACTGCTGCTGCGAGTTATAACCTGGCTGTTCGTCAGGCTGTCGCGCTGGCTTACTACCTGCACGCTACGAATACTACCCAGTATGAGTCTCTCACACAGCCATCTACAGCTGATGTAGATGCATTTATGGCCAAAGCTGCAATTGCTTACACAGGTACTTCCCAGGAAAAACTGGGTAAGATCTGGACACAGAAATGGTTAGCATATGGCTTTACCCAGTGTGGACAGGCATGGGCTGAATACCGTAGGACCAAATATCCACAGATTACGATTTGGCAGGCTACCGACGGTATTTATGTATTACCTCCAACGAGGTTCACTTATCCGGGTAGTGAGAAGGGTTATAACACAAGTTATAAAGATGTACAGTCAAAAGATACCAGAGACACTAAAATCTTCTGGGATGTAAAATAATAACCGCACTTATAATTTAGATGGTGGAAGGCCGCAAGGATTTTTATCTTTGTGGCCTTCCTGTTTTTAAATGAATGCTATGAAGAAAGGGTTATTGTCATGTTTATTATTCAGTAGCTTATTGCCCCTGATGGCGCAGCAAAAGGCTAGCCTGGTAAGAGAGGAAATGGTGATGGAAAAGCCTCCGGTGCCGGCGGCGCATGCTTCTACTATGACACAGCTGGCAGATGGCCGGTTAATGATGTCGTGGTTTGGAGGCAGCCGGGAGAGTGCAAAGGATGTATGTATTTATACCGCAATATATGCGAATGGTAAATGGTCTGCCCCTGTGGTGGTAGCTGATGGAGTGGTGAATGATTCCACCAGGTATGCGGCCTGGAATCCGGTGCTATATACTAATAAGAAAGGGGTGTTGTTATTATTTTATAAGGTAGGACCTAATCCACGGGAATGGTGGGGGGTAATGAAGACTTCTAAAAACAATGGCAAAACCTGGTCTAAGGCCCTCGCATTGCCGGATAGTATTTTGGGGCCTATTAGAAATAAGCCTGTTTTATTGTCAAATGGGTTATTGCTGCATCCTTCCAGTACGGAAAGCCTGGATGAAAAGAGCTGGCATGTACATGTAGAGTTTTCTGATATAAATGGAAAGCATTGGAGACGCGTAAACCTCGATTGCGATACTTTTGGTGTGATACAACCTACCATACTTTTTCATCCTGGCAATAAGCTCCAGATGCTATGCAGGAGCAGGCAGAATGCGATCGTGGAGAGCTGGTCTGCAGATAATGGGGTGACCTGGTCTCCGTTGAGAAAACAGGAGATGCTGAATCCTAATAGTGGTATTGATGCCGTTACACTGAAGAGTGGACTGCATGTGCTGATCTATAATCCGGCAGTGAGTGGAAAAGACTGGTCCGATGGCAGGAATGAGCTGCGGGTAGGTGTCTCAAAGGATGGGGAACATTGGGAAGATGTGTATGAGCTGGAAAAGCATCCGAAAGGAGAGTTTAGTTATCCGGCGGTGATAGAAGGGAAGAATGGAGAGATACATATTAGCTATACATATGATAGGAAGAATATTAAACATGTGGTCATCAGGTTATAAAAAAAACGCCCCAACCGGGGCGTTTTTTTTAGTATACTTGTTTCAGTAAACGATTAATTTATGAGCCAGCAACTTGAAGTCTGGATGCGCGGCCCCATTGCCGGCATCCCCTCCCTGCTCCAACCCGTAGCACATGCACTCCTGCAGGCACAGGAAGAAATTCATGCTCACCTCAAAGATTTCCCTGCATCTAAACTATGGGATACCCCCTTCGACTGTGCTTCTGTCGCTTTTCATCTTCAACATATCAGGGGTGTGCTGGATCGTCTTTTTACCTATGCGGAATCCAAATCTCTCACCGAAGCCCAGCTGAACGATCTTGCTGCTGAGGGCAAAAAGCAGGCACATATTTCATTACATTCCCTGCTTGCTGCACTCGATGCACAGATCACGATTAGTCTTGCCAGATTGCGGGCCACCGAAGAATATGCACTTGCTGTACCCCGCGGCGTTGGCAGAAAGCAAATTCCCACTACACTCGGTGGTTTATTATTCCATTCAGCAGAACATACAATGCGTCATACCGGCCAGTTACTTGTTACAATAAAAATCTTAAAGCATCAGTTATAACGTTAATGGACATATTATGAATTTCACGTGCTTTATGTCTAAGCGCCTAATTGTTAATGAATTTTAAACATTGTTAACACAATTTAAAACTCGGCTTATCAGTTTTGGATTGTGAAAAACTTCTCTATTTTTACTACCGGTTAGCTATTCGGAGGCACTGAACAAAGAACTGATGTCGTATTGGAAAGTAGCAAAGTAATAGATAAAGCTTGTAGACAGTATATTATTAATCAACGTTATTGAACTTGTAAGTTACATTGTTTTTAATCAGTCATTTTAACCGAACTAAAATCTAAATGGAGATGATGATTGAATCTGCGTAATACCTGCCAGTTTATTTTCAAACAATATGTGCGGATTGAAAGACCGATTACTGTGTGAGTACTGTTATTGATGTGTCGAACTAAACTAAAAGCTTTTGTCCACTGCTATTAGCAGCTGTGACAAGGGAATTTCATGTATCATTTTAATTGCAACTGTAAGCGCTGAAAAAGCTATTCGGCGTACAGGGAATGTATTGCTTTTTTCCAACCAATAATTGTTTTGCTGCAGAAATGAATTGCAGTGAAACGGGGGAAGTATGTGCCAACTTTAAAAGGAATTACTTAATAGATCTGCTTAATACCAAAATCCAAGTATATGAAGAGAAGATTACTATTTCTTTCTCGGATATGCCTGCACAGTATATGGATGTTACTCCTCTCCATGCTGGCATTTTCCCAGTCCCGCACCATTACCGGAAAGGTTTTGGATGTGAGTGGACATAGTCCTTTACCCGGTGTGACCGTGCAGGTGAAGGGTGCTACGATAGGCACCCAGACGAGAACAGACGGTACTTATACCCTGAATGTTCCCAGTGGCAATGTGACGCTGGTGTTTACTTTTGTAGGTTATAAAACGGAAGAAATGCCATTAGGCGCTTCGAACATTGTTAATATTAATTTAAGTTCTGACGTAACATCACTGAAAGATGTGATAGTAGTAGGGTATGGTACGCAAAAGAAACAGGAAGTGACTTCCTCTATTACCGCTATTACTGCTGCCGATTTCCGCCAGAGTGGTGCACGTAATGCACTTGATCTGATCCAGGGTAAAGTAGCAGGTCTCCAGATTTCCCGTATCGGTGGCTCTAACCCTAATACCAGTCCAGCTATTCAGTTGCGTGGTATCACTTCGTTTACAGGTACGATGTCTCCCCTTGTAATTATCGATGGTATTCCCGGTGGTAATCTTGATCTGTTACAACAGGATGATATTGCGGGTTTCTCTGTACTGAAAGATGGTTCTGCGGCAGCAATCTATGGTACGCAGGCGAATGGGGGTGTGATCATTGTGACCACCAAAAAAGGTACAAAAGGACCTGCCCGCGTAACTTATAATAATTACTTCCGAAAGGAATTTAAATATCGCATTCCAAAATTCCTCACAGCAGATGAATATGCAGCAAAAATAGCTGATGGTGAAATCAATGCGACTGATAAAGGTTACAGAACTGATTTCGTAGACCTGCTGGTGAATCACGATAACTTAACACAGAATCATAACCTGGCCTTCTCTGGTGGTAATGATCAGTCTAACTACCGCGCCAGCTTGTATTACCTGAACCAGCAAGGTATTCTGAAAGCAAATGAACGCCAGCAATACGGTGGGCGTTTGAGCATTACATCGAAGGGATTGGATGATCGGCTGACCGCGCAGATCAACCTGGCGACCAACTTCAATAAAGCAAATTTGCTCACAGATGGAGGTAACCTGCAGGGATACTATACTTTCAACCCTACTTATTCTCCCTATAACAAAGATGGTTCTTATTATTTTGAACAAACGAGTACAAATGAACTCGCCAGGATAAACCAGGAAACTGACATCCGTCTGCAGCAAACGACTTCAGGTGATGCCAAGGTATCACTGAATCTCATAAAAGGTTTGAAAGCATCCATTTTTGGCGCTGTTACCCGCGATAGTTATAATGAAAGTGGCTATGCTGATATGATGTCTGAGACATCAGTTGAAAACTATGATTCCAGTGGTTATGCCTGGCAATCTTCTTTTCTGAATATAAAATATGCTGTAGAGCCGACCCTGGAATATAGTGCTACTATTAATAAGAACCATACTATCACCGCGATTGGTGGGTATAGCTACCGCTATGAATTTGAAAAAACTTTTGATGTTAACAACTATGGTTTTGTAAATGATGTCTTCCATGAAGATAACATTGGTACAGGTAACCAATTGCTGGCAGGTAAAGCTGGCATGAGCAGCAATAAAAAAGATAATAAGCTCATCGCATTCTTTGGTAGGGTGAACTATAACTACAAGGATAAATACATGATCAGTATGATCCTGCGTCATGAAGGTTCTTCCCGTTTCGGTGCGAACAACAAGTGGGGTAATTTCCCTGCCTTGTCCATCGGTTGGAACATGCGTGATGAAGCATTTATGCAGGGACTTACTTTTCTTGATGAACTGAAAGTAAGAGCTGGTTACGGTGTGACTGGTAACTCTGGTATCGATAACTATGCCTCCCTTGTAACCATGAGTACAGGTGGTACCTATCTGAATCCGGATGGTGTTTGGCGCCAGACCTATGGTCCCAAGAGAAACCCTAACCCGGATCTGAAATGGGAAAAGAAATCAGAATACAACCTGGGTGTTGACTTCAGTTTCTACAAAGGCCGTATTACCGGTGCGATCGATGTATACAAACGTGTAACCAATGACTTGTTGGAATATGTAAAAACCCAGCAACCTTCATTCGTAACCAATGAAATTTATGCAAACGTAGGTCAGGTATCTTCCAAAGGTGTAGAGATCACGCTGAGTGGTGTACCTGTAAGAACGAAAGCGTTTTCCTGGAACGTAGATATGGCATTTAGCACTGCCAGAAATATCCTGGACCGCTATTCCAATTCTGTGTATACAATTAAGTATGTTACTTATGGCGACATTGGTGGTTATGGTGCATTGGGTGACGCGATCCGTACTTACGGAGGTGACCGTATTGGTAACTTCTATGGTAAACGTTTTGCAGGCCTGACTAGCACAGGAGATTGGTTGTTCTACAAGGCAGATGGTACCAAAGCTTCTGCTGACCAGCTGGATAGCGAAAAAGATTTTGGTGTGATCGGGAACGCCGTTCCTAAAGTATACCTGTCTTTTACAAACACTTTCAGGTATAAAAACTTTGATCTGAGAGCTTTCATGCGTGGAAAGTTTGGTTACAATATCCTCAATACCATGGAAATGTTCTATGGTTCCAAGGCTTCCCTGCCTAGTAATGTACTGGAAACAGCATTTACAAAGAATGGGAATATTACTGGCGGTTATCAGTATTCCAGCTACTACATTGAAAAGGGCAACTTTATGAAACTGGATGAGCTGACCCTTGGTTATACTGTTCCGTTTAAGAACAGAAAAACGATCCAGAATATGAGGCTCTACTTCACAGCTACTAACCTGTTTACAATTACTAATTACACAGGTAATGATCCTGACATGATCAGAGACACAGGTCTGAACCCAGGAGTTGATGCAATCAATGCTTCAGATAGCCGTACGCCATATATGGGTACCCGTGGCTTTATGGTTGGATTGAATGTAGGATTCTAAGATGTACTCACTTAAAACTTGCCGAATGAAACGATTTAAAAAGATAGCGCTATATACAAGTTTAGCTTTACTCCCATTGCTGCAGAACAGCTGTACCAACCTGGATGAAAAAGCTTATTCTGAACTGCTCACAAATAACTTCTATAATAACAAGAATGAAGTTGTGTCTGCCGTGCTCAGACCATACACACACGCGAATGCATGGATCACGCCTGGTCAGAATGGCTGGTGGCGTTTGAGCGAACTTTCTGCCGATCAGCTGGCATGGCCGCAGAAAGGCCGTCATGGTTATGATAATGCTCAGTGGATTCGTTTGCACTACCATACCTGGATGGTGGATGAAGCCACCGTTGATAGATGCTGGAGCCTGATATGGCAGGGTCTTGGATTTTGTAATGATGCCATCGGTAATATCGAAGATCGTGATGCGGGCGCAATGGGGCTTACACAGGAAGAAAAGGATGGTTTCACGGGTGAACTGCGCCTGCTGCGTGCTTTTCACTATGTGCGCCTGTTAGATCTCTTCGGTAATTTCCCAATCATTACTAAAGTAGGTAACCCTCTCAGTCCTGAAACAAAGCCTCGTGCAGAAGTGTTTGCTTTTGTTGAGAAGGAGATAAAGGATAATCTTGATAAGAGTCCTGCTTTGTCAAAAGCTTTATTGGGTCGTATGTCAAAAGCCGGTGGTTATGCCATGCTGGCAGAATTGTACCTGAATGCAGAAAAGTGGTCTGGTACTGCACGCTGGGATGATTGTATTGCAGCCTGCGATGCGCTCATTAACAATACTGCTGGTGGTATGAATGGTGCGCTGGTACTGGATACGAATTTAACAGATACTTACAAGCCAAATAATGATCTGTCAAAGGAAATTATCTTCTCTATCGCCTATGATTATATTGTTTCCAGTTTTGCACCACAGTGGCCTGGTGACTTCTATCACTTTAACCAGGGGCAGATAAACGGTAATCCGATCAATGGTAATGATGGGGTAGTGGTAATACCGGGTGTGTATACAACATTTGAAGATGCTGATAAACGTAAGAAGGAATGGATGCTGATAGGCCCACAGTGGAAATATGGCTCTGCTGATACCCTGCCGGTGATTTGTAGTGGTGGTAATGAATACGATGGTAAGCAGCTGGTGTTTGTGGATAACATTCGTAAGAATGCACAGGGTAGTACTGTTTCTGATATGACCCAGGGTGAAGAAAACAGCGGGGTGCGCTTTAATAAATACAGACTTGGTCCGTTGACAGATCCAAGTTATCGTAGCTGTGACTGGGCTGTATATCGCCTGTCATGGATTTACTTGGTGAAAGCCGAAGCGATCATGCGTAAGAATGGCGGTGTAGCTACACAGGAAGCAGTTGACCTGGTAAATACTGTCAAAAAACGTGCTTATAGTGCTGCTGACTGGCCTACACATGCTTATACGACTTCTACACTTACAATGGATGAACTGCTGGCTGAATTGGGCCGTGAATTCATTTTTGAGGGGTATAGAAGACAAGAGTTGATTCGTTTTGATAAGTTTACGACTGGTACCTGGTGGGATCACAAAGCATCTGAAGGTTACAGGGAATTGTTCCCGATTCCAAGAACACAGCTGCAGCTGAATTCGAACCTGAAACAAAACGACGGTTATCCAAACTAATAATAGAAAAGGGTTTTGCATTCCGCAAAACCCTTTCTTATTTTAATCAAATAATGACAACTGTGTACTACTCCCATGTATCGTAATAAGCTCTCCAAAATTCGACAGCGAAATCCCCAATAACCGTATCGCCTTATCTTCATGATCCACCGCTGCCAATAACTGCTTCGCTGTTCTCACTATCACCTCCAGGTCATCCGTTGCAAAAGATAAAGACTGGTTCCTGGTGATCTGCTTAAAATCGCTATACTTTATTTTTAATGTAATAGTCCGCCCCTTTAAATTGTGCCTTTTAAGCCTCGTAGTGACCAGCCCACCAATTCTTTCTAATTCCCTGTTCATCTCCTCCGCCTCCGTTAAATCGACCGGAAAAGTATCCTCTGCACCTGCTGATTTGGTTTCTCTGTGTGGCTGCACCTCTCTTTCATCAATCCCCCTCACTATCCGGTAATAAAACCCACCCGGCTTCCCAAAATACTGCTTCATCTCGTTCTCCGACAATCGTTTCAGGTCTCCCCCCGTATGCAATCCCATTTTCTTCATCTTCTCTGCCGTTACTTTTCCCACTCCATGAAATTTCTCTACCGGCAACTGCTCCATGAAAGTCGTGATCTGAGAAGGCCCGATAAACGTCAGTCCATCCGGTTTATTCATATCCGAAGCAATCTTTGCTACAAACTTGTTGATAGATACACCTGCCGATGCTGTTAAACGCAGTTCATCTTTGATCGCCTGTTTGATGAGTTTGGCTATCTCGATAGCAGAACCAATCCCCAGTTTATCCACACTCACATCCAGGTAAGCCTCATCTAATGACAGGGGCTCTATCAGGTCTGTATACCTGTCAAAGATCTCCCGGATATGCCTGGAGACTTCTTTATACACATCAAATCTTGGATAAACAAAAATCCCCTCAGGGCAAAGTTGTACCGCTCTTCTTGAAGACATGGCAGAACGGACCCCGAATTTACGGGCTTCGTAAGAGGCGGTAGCAACTACCCCTCTGCTATTGGGAGGGCCTCCTACAATGACAGGTTTACCGCGGTATTCAGGAAAATCCCGCTGCTCTACGGAAGCATAGAAAGCATCCATATCAATATGAATGATCTTTCGCTTTTTATTTGCTTCCTGTTCCATTGACACCTGTCTGTTAGGTGCAAAGATACATTAATCATTTACCATCACCGCCATATAATCTTTTTCAAATGGCTCTCCATAAATCTCCTCATATTCATTTTTAAAGTTCCTGAACAGGCTCCTCGCTGTGGCATGTTGGTGCATAGCTACCAAAGCCCTGCATTTGTACATCACGGCCTCTTCGCAGAGCGAGTCAAAATGCAGCATACTGTCGCAGGTCTGTATGAGCTCTTCGGGAGCTAATTGCTCTGCATGCTCATCCAGGTGCCTGGTGAAAATATTAAGCAGTTCTGTACTCAGGTCGGATTTAAATTTATCCAGCCAGCTGTAATCTGTTTCCATTAATAATCCTCCTCTGCCACATACCTGCACTAATTGCGGGATATTATTCCTGAGAATTAACTGATGGCAGTGCCGGATGTCCACATATACTTCTTCGTCAAAGCTTAATTTCCATTTCCCGTTTTCCTTAGCTAAACTATAATCACCCAGTTTTTCCAGGATGTTCTTCAACTTCACCATATTCACTGACCGGTTATTTTTTGCATCTTTCACTGATCGCCCTGTCCAGAGGATCTCATTGATCTTTTCTGAAGAAATACCTTTCCTGCCGAATGAAGAATGTAAAAATATTAATAAGAATAATTCCTTTACCAGCGGACTGAATAGCTTACTGACGTCATTCCTTTCTTTATCGATGACTGTAAATTGTCCAAGTAAATATACAGCTGCTTTTTTCTTTTCAACAGGTGCAGGTAATTCAAGTATCCTGAATGCCGGCGCTATTTTCGGTGGTTCCGGCAAATGGTAAATCCTGCTCACCGGTGCGACCTGTTCCTGTTTCTTTCTTCTTAGTAAGATACCTGTTAACAGGGTGGTTAAGATCACTATTCCCCACAGCAGGTATTGATAGTTTCTTTCCCCTTCATCTTCATCCGGCATTAACAATGCGGGTGGAAAAAGGATGGTGTTAATCTTTATCTCCGTAGTGTTATTATCAGTTGTATATAATGAAACTGCGATTAATTCCTGCCCTTTTGCATAATAATATAATGAGGCAGTAGATTTAATATCATAAAACTGATAGGGTATTTCATTCCCCAGTTTAATATATCCCGGTTTATCCAGGGAGCCTTTAATTAATTGCAGGGAGGACTCCATCCTGTCATTGGCATATGCTAATGCATAATATGCATGTTCTTTTGTATCTACCACCATTGAATTACCAAAGGCCATTGGTACATCCGGCTTGTCAAGTGTATAGATCTTTTTGAAGGTATGACGCTTTACATCAAATAATAGCAGATCGTAGAAGTTTTCGGGATTCAGCAGCTGATCGCCTGTTGCACTGCCGTGTCCTCCAAGTATATAAGCGGAATCCCCGTTGTCAGTAGCACCCAGTGCTGCCATATATCTTGGTGCGAATTTATCTCCTTTTGCAACGACAGTTTTCCACTGATCATCTGTAGTGCTGTACTTCTGTATTTCGGCAGTATAATGATAGTGTCCATATCCGCCAAAGACGTAGAGACTGCTATCGTACGAAGAGTAGAAATGATTATGCTGCCAGAATCCTGTTACTTTGTTCCCTTCAGCAGTCTTGCTCCATGTGCGTTGTGTGTCATCATACCATGCTACCTGCTGATCATCTACAAAGTAGTTCATGAGCTGATGTCGCTTCGAATCATATTCAGTTACATTCCCGGAAGCTAATTTTCTGGGCTGCGCAAGTGGTAGGGCAGTAAGCTTGTTTCCATTGCAGGTGAACTGGTAGGTGGAGTCACTGGCTGTTATATATAATATACCTTTTTCTTTATCGAATGTTAAGCCTGCGTTACCATTTGCTGTAATTTTTTGCCGTGTGGTCCATTCGCTGTATGCTTTTGCAAGCCAGATAGGATGCTCTATTTCTGCTATATTATGATTAATCAAATCGATATCCCTGTCTCCGTCGTGCTGTCGTAATGCCCAGTGGTATTGTGTTTTACCTCCCTGTGCAATCTGCACATCCCGCAGTCGCATAGTAGGCAGGTCGTAGGTATTACTGTACTTGTAATGATTAGCACCAAAGATGATATGTAGTTGATTCCCTAAAGAAGCAGGCAGGGCAGCCATTCCCGCCACCTGTCCATTGATTCTTAATGTGGTTATACGCGTCTGCTGATTGAATGTAAACTGCAGGTGATACCATTTTCCAGCCACTTCTGATGGTGGGAATTTGAATAGAATACCTGTGTATTCATCTCCGGAAACGAGATTAATAGACTGCGTCTGGTTACTATATATAAGATCTGTATTCTGCCCCTGTTCATTTGTAATTCTAAAAATGTAACCGAAATAAGAATCATATCCCGGTGCAAAAGAAAGATCAAATGAAAGGTCCAGGTTATCTTTTACGGTAAGTGGTTTGTCTGGAAAAAGATTCAGTGAAGTTCGTAACTCCTGTGCGATTTTTTTACCTGCAAACTCAAGCCCATACACACCCTGCGCACATAATGCATATGGCGAAAATACGAACACAGACAATAGAACAGTAGTAATAAATAAATGACACTTTACTACAACAGAAGAGGGAAGCCCTGGCATACTCCGATTGGCTTTTGTAAATAACGTGGCAAATTAGTTTTTGGTTGTGGATTAACCGCAAAAGGTAAGTTAAGTTAACTTTAAATATCCTCTTGTGCTAACTGAAATAGATAATTAATCCCGGGAATCATAATTTTTTTCGATTAACGCCCGCGTTAATCCCTAATTAACCGCCTTGTTCACCTCCGAAAACTTCTTTTGCACTACAAAAAAATTATTCCTCATGAAAAGATGGTTATGCATCCTTCTATTTACATGTTGCGTGCTGAACACATATGCACAGTCGCGTATCGTGAAAGGCCGGGTGACTGACGAAAGCGGACAACCGATTATTGGTGCAACAGTAAAAGTATTGGGCACTGCTATCGGAACTGGTACTGACGAGAAAGGTCAATTCAGTCTGAATGCAACAGAAAATCCAACTTTAGTGATCAGTTCAATCGGCTTTTTGTCCGACACCGTACTGGTAACTGCGCAGGCTGATGTTCGTGTTATAATGAAAAGTAATGTAGCCTCCCTCAATGACGTAGTTGTTGTAGGTTATGGTACGCAGAAAAAAGTAAACCTGACAGGGGCTGTTACACAGGTAAGCGGCAAGGTGCTGGAAAATCGTCCTATTCCTAACCTCAGCCAGGGCCTGCAGGGTGTGATCCCTAACCTGAACCTTACTATGGGCGATGGTAAACCTATTCAGTCTCCAGCTTATAACATCCGTGGTACGACCTCTATTGGTCAGGGTGGTAATGCCCTCGTACTGATCGATGGGGTAGAAGGTGACCCAAGTATGCTGAACCCTTCTGATGTAGCAAGTATTTCTGTATTGAAAGATGCATCTTCTGCTGCTGTATATGGTGCAAGAGCAGCCTTCGGGGTTGTGCTCATTACCACCAAAACACCTACTAAAGACAAGGTGACTGTTACCTACACTTCCAACTATTCCAGCAAGAAACCTACTACCATCCCTGATATGGTGTCTAACGGGTACCAATATGCTGTAGGATTTAGTGATGCATGGTCTGCATGGAATGATTATGCACAAACGCCGCAGAATATCAACAAAACCCAGAAATTCTCTGCTGCTTACCTGCAGGCACTGAAGGAACATAATGACAACCCTGCCCTGCCTAAAACGGATAAGGACGCCAATGGTAACTATGTATATTATGGTAATACTGATTGGTATGACTTATTATATAAGAACCACACCGCATCTATGGACCAGAATCTGTCTGTTTCCGGTAGCAGCGGCAATGCCTCTTATTATATAACAGGTCGTTATTATGGCCAGGATGGTCTCTTCCGTTTTAACTCTGATGATTACAAAATGTATAACATGCGTGCCAAGGGTACTATTCAACTGACCCCATGGCTGCAGGTATATAATAATACAGAATATGCCAACCGTTCTTATCATAACCCCCTGAACGTAGGTGAAGGTGGCGGTATCTTCAGAAACATGGCGGATGAGGCGCACCCTACTTCCATGCTGCTGAACCCTGATGGTTCCCTCACTTATACAGCTGCTTACACTGTAGGTGATTTATATTATGGTAAGAATGGTATTAACCTGGCTCGCCAGATATTCAGAAATACAACCGGTTTTACTGCCAATGTGTTAAAGAACAAACTGCGCATTATTGGTAACATGACCTGGCAGAACATCACTGACGACCAAAAGAGAAGAAGAGTACAGGTACCTTACAGCGCTGCTCCCGGAGTAGTTGCGTATGTGGGTACAGGTTATAATGAACTGATGAACGCCGATTCATCTACCAAATACCTGGCCACTAACCTGTATGCAGAGTACGAAACAAACATCGGCCATGACCATTACTTCAAGGCAATGGCGGGTGTAAACTATGAACAATCTACTGGTAGCGGTTTCTCCCTCACCAGGAATGGCCTGATCTATAGTGATGCAAATGATATGAACCTGGCGCTGGGTAGCAATATCTCCACTTCCGGTGGTTATGAGAAATGGGCGATCCAGGGTGAGTTCTTCCGTTTGAACTATGCCTTTAAGGAGCGTTACCTCCTGGAAGTAAATGGTCGTTATGATGGTAGCTCCAAGTTTCCTACCGACCAGCGTTATGCCTTCTTCCCATCTGTATCCGGTGGCTGGAGAGTGTCTAAGGAAGCATTCTGGAAAGTACCGGCAAAAGCTATCTCTGACCTGAAAGTGCGTGGTTCATGGGGTTCACTGGGTAATGGTAACATCAATTCCTATGCATTCCAGGAGAAATTTGCAATCTCACAAAGCACTCGTGTGATTAATGGGGTCAGACCTCAGCAAACCGTTCAGCCATCTGTTATTCCAAATGGTCTGACATGGGAAACGTCTACTACCCGCAACATAGGTCTGGACCTGTCTGCGCTGAACGATCACCTGACTTTTAGCGGTGATATGTATACCCGTGTAACTACTGATATGTTTACTGTCGGTCAGACTTTACCTGCTGTATTCGGTACAGATGTTCCAAAAGGTAACTATGCGGATCTGAAAACAAAAGGCTGGGAAGTTTCCGTAACCTGGAGAGACCAGTTCAATGTAGCGGAAAAACCACTCCATTACTCAGTAACAGCTAACGTAGCTGACTATACTGCAAAGATCACCAAGTACAATAACACCAATAACAAGCTGACTGACTATTACGCTGGTCAGACGGTAGGTGAGATCTGGGGTTATGAGAACGACGGTTACTGGACTGCGGACAACGTAGGTAAGGCTGCTGCTGCACAGGCGCTGTTCAAAGCTTCTAACAGTGGTCAGTGGCTGCCGGGTGATATCAAATTCAAGGACAGGAACGGTGATGGTGTGATCAACAACGGTACAAACACAGTAGGTAATCCTGGTGATATGAGGGTGATTGGTAACTCCACGCCTCGTTATACTTATGGCGTTGGTATCAATGCAGACTGGAACAATTTCTTCTTTGGTGTATTCTTCCAAGGAGTAGGCAAACAGGACTGGTGGCCTGGTAATGAGAACGATGTGTTCTGGGGTCAGTACAACAGGCCTTACAACTATATGCCTAAATCACAGATTGGCAAGATCTGGTCAGCAGAAAATCCAAACACTTATTTCCCCCGCTATCGTGGTTATGTAGCACAGAATGGTTCCGGTGAACTGTATGCTAAACAAACCAAGTATTTACAGAACGTAAGATACCTGCGTATGAAGAATATTCAGGTGGGTTATAGTCTGCCAAAGGCACTGGTATCAAGAGCGAAACTGCAGGCAGCTAAGATCTATCTCTCCGGTGAAAACCTGTTCTCCTGGTCTCCGCTTTACAAAGTGACCAAAGATCTGGATGTGGAAAGCATTGGTCGTTCTGATATGATTGCCAACCCCAATCCTACGGATAACATGGGTAACGGTAACAACTATCCTATCCTGAAGAGCTTCACCTTAGGTTTAAACATTACCCTGTAAAATTTTAAAACAAGCAACAATGCAAAAATATATTACCCGGTTGAAATGGACCTCGATGGCGCTGGTGTTGTGGGTACTCGCAGGCAGCTGTTCAAAAGAACTGGAACAGCGTCCGGTATCTACTGCTGACAGAAATGCGATCTTCGGTAACGAAGCCGGTCTGAAATTATACGCCAATTCATTTTATGATGTACTGCCTGCTATGGGCGATGTGTTCAGAGGCGACGCCATGGCAGATTACAGTGCTGTAAATGCGGTACCTGATTTTCTGCGTGATGGCGCTTACAACTCACGTGTACAGGCGGAAATTGATAACTGGAAATGGACCAAACTGCGTAACATCAATTATTTCCTGGCAAACAATAACAATCCTGCTGTATCAGAAACCATCCGTAACAACTATAATGGTTTAGCACGTTTCTTCCGTGCATGGTTCTACTTTGATAAAGTAAAACGTTATGGTGATGTACCCTGGATTGGTACACCACTGGGTATTGCAGACAGCTCATTGTATGCGGCACGTTCTCCCCGCAAGCAGGTGATTGATTCTATCATCGCTGACCTGGATTATGCTGCAGCAAACATCACACTGGCTACTGATGCTACTGCCAGCCAGATCACGAAGTATACCGCCTATGGTCTGAAATCACGTATCTGCCTTTTCGAAGGTACTTATAGAAAATACCATACATCACTGGGCCTGGCCGCTGGTGCACCTGCTTTACTGCAGGCTGCTGCTGATGCTGCTAAGGTGGTAATGGATCAGGGTGGTTTTAGCCTGAATCAAGCTGGTGGTACCGGTGCTTCTTACCGTCAGCTGTTCATCAGTGCAGCTCCTGTAGCGTCAGAAGTTATGCTGGCAAACGTAGCAAGCAGCACGCTGTCAGTATTTAATGATGCGAACTGGTATTATACCAGTGCTACTTATGGGGTACGTCTGAGCTTAACACGTAAGTTTGTTAACACTTACCTGAATATAGATGGTACGCCATTCACAGATGTAGCTGGTTATGAAACCAAAACATTTGCGCAGGAAACACAGAACAGGGATATGCGTTTGTCACAGACGATACGCACAAGTGGCTATACCCGTACCGATAATGGAAAAACTGTTGCAGCTCCGCCAGTATTTTCTTATACTTACACCGGCTATATGCCTAAGAAATGGAGTCTTGATGACACCTATTATGACGGAGGGTCCAACAATACAAATTCCATCTGTATCATGCGTTATGCAGAAATGCTGCTGAATTATGCGGAAGCCAAAGCTGAGCTGAATACACTGACTGATGCCGATTGGGCAGCTACAGTAGGTGCATTGAGAAAGAGAGCAGGTATTACCAGTGGTACTACTACTAAACCAACAGTAGCTGATCAGTATTTAGTTACCAATTACTTTAACAAGGCTGGAGATCCTACCGATGCGACTGTCCTGGAGATCAGGAGAGAGCGTGGTATAGAACTGGTACTGGAAGGTTTCCGTTACTATGACCTGGTAAGATGGAATGATGGTGAACTGTTGGTACAGCAATGGAATGGTATGTATGTACCAGCGCTGGATGTACCAATGGACCTGAATGGTGATGGCGTAATGGATGTATGTTTCTACCAGACACTGCCTGCTACCCAGGTAAGTGGTGTGACCTACATCAGTGTAGCGCCTACTGTGAGTGGTGTAACCAATCCTACACAGTTGTCTCATGGCAACTCTGGAGAGATCAAGTGGCTGGATAACATTGCCAGGGTAAACTGGGCTGACTTCCGCTACCTGTACCCATTACCATACACAGAACTGCAGCTGAACACAAAACTGGTGCAGAATCCTGGATGGGAGAATTTGTAATTATCATTTCATAAAATAGATGCAGATGAAAAAATGGTTCTTTATGATGGCTTGCTTTGCCGTAATGAGCGCCGCTGTCAATGCACAGCAATTTACGGTAGGCACTTACAACATGCGCAACAACAACCAGAACAATGGTGATGTTGAGAATGGCGATGGATGGCAACAACGTTACCCGGTGATTGCTTCGTTGATCCAGTTTCACGGTTTTGATATTTTCGGTACACAGGAGTGTCTGAAAGATCAGCTGGAGAATATCAAAGGAAGCCTGCCTGGTTATGCTTACATCGGTGTAGGTCGTGATGATGGAAAAGATCAGGGAGAACATTCTGCTATCTTCTATAACACCGCTAAATTCAAACTGATTGAAAAGGGTGATTTCTGGATGTCTACTGTAACTGATAAACCTAATAAAGGATGGGATGCCGTGCTGCCAAGAATTTGCTCATGGGGTAAATTCAAGGAAATCAAAACTGGTTTCACTTTCTTTTTCTTCAACCTCCACATGGATCATGTGGGTGTAGTAGCAAGAGCTGAAAGTGCGAAACTGGTGATGTCTAAGATTAAAGCGATGGCAGGTAAAACACCTACTATCCTGACAGGTGATTTCAACGTAGACCAGACCAGTGAATCTTATCAGCTGATCAATAATTCAGGCTTACTGAAAGATGCATATGAAACCACCGCAATCCGCTATGCGCTGAACGGTACTTTCAATGCTTTCAAATCAAACAGTATGACGGACAGCCGTATTGATCATATCTTCCTGACCAAACAGTTTAAAGTAAAGAAGTATGGTATTCTGACAGATTCTTATCGCAGCAAAGATGCGGATGCAGGTAAGACTGATTCTGGCAACTTCCCTAAAGAAGTAGGCTTAGAGAAGTTTACTGCAAGAGAACCTTCAGACCACTTCCCTGTAATGGCAATCATTAGCGCGAAATAATTTATGCTATCCTATGGTAACCTTAGCTCCCTCCCGTCGGGAGGGAGCTTTTTTTTGTCTTTACTTTCAAAAAATATTTGTGCGACCTGTTGTACTTATTCCACTTTTAATGCTGTGTTGTTGTCGCCCGGCAACGCCAGCGGAAAACGAAAATTATATTGACCCAACGATTGGTAACATCGCGCCACTATTACAGCCTACCAGACCTCAATTGCACCGGCCTAATCAAATGATCAGGGTATATCCTTTACGAAAAGATTATACCGATGATCAGATCTCTGCATTCCCACTACAGGTAGTCGGGCACAATGCAGGAGAAGTATTTTGCATCAAGCCTGTAACGGATAGTACACGATGGGAAAGGAAACAACGCTATGATCATGAGCTGGAAGAAATTCATCCGTGGTATTATCGTAACTGGCTGGTGGAAGATCAGATCCAGGTAGAATACGCGCCAGGTAGAAAATGCGGCGTGTACAGGTTTACCTACCCTGCACATGCAGCACATCGCATATTGTTGTCTCCTGTGGATAAATGGGAGCTGAACGGGAATGGGGAGATTTCAGGTACCAGCCTGTATCATGGTGATACGAAAGTATATCTGTATGGGCAGTTTGATCATCCTTACGATGCTGCGCTAACGTTTAAAGACAGCGTGGTGTCTTTGAAATATGCCATCTCTTATATCAGTGTAGCTGCTGCGAAAGTGAGTTTTGAGCAGGAGCTGGCGGGAAAGGGGTTCACAGAAATAACAGCAACGGCGAAAGCTGCATGGCACAGGGTCATGAACCAGGTTAGTGTGGAAGGTGGAACGGAAGCGCAGCGCCGTTCGTTTTTTACTGCGCTGTATCGTTGTCATGAGCGCATGGTAAATATCAGTGAAGAAGGTGCGTATTACAGTGGTTATGATAAACAGGTACATGCAGATGTGCGGCCTTTTTATGTAGATGATGCAGCATGGGATACTTACCAGGCGTTACATCCGCTGCGCATGATATTGCATCCACACCAGGAAGAAGATATGCTGGCATCGTATGTACGGATGTATGAGCAGAGTGGATGGATGCCACAGTTCCCGCGCTTGTTTGGCGATCATGCCTGTATGAATGGATTTCATTCCACCATTATATTTTTAGATGCTTATAGAAAAGGCTTGCACATTGCAGATATAGACAAGGCGTATGAGGGCATGAAGAAGAATGCCAGGCAAGCTACGATGCTGCCCTGGAGAAATGGGGAACTAACGTCTTTGGATATATTCTATTTTCAGCATGGCTATTACCCGGCATTGCATCCAGGGGAGAAGGAAATGGTCGCAACAGTAGATACCTTTGAAAAGAGGCAGTCGGTGGCCCTGACTTTAGGGCATAGTTATGATGACTGGGCATTGGGCCAATTAGCAAAGGAATTGAAGCATGATAGTGATGCTGTGTTTTTTGGAAAGCGTGCAAAGGCTTATATGAACCTGTGGAATGGAGACAAGCAATTTTTTATGCCGAGGGATGAGAAAGGGGAGTGGATTGATATTGATCCGGGATGGGATGGAGGTGCCGGAGGCAGGGATTATTATGATGAGAATAATGGCTGGACGTATCAATGGCAGCTGGCATTTAATATTCCCGGAATGATTTCCATGTATGGGGGAAATGAAAACTTTGAACGGAAACTGGATACCCTGTTTCATGCGGAGCTGGGCAGACCCCGTTACCAGTTCTGGGCAAAGTTCCCGGATGCTACCGGGTTAATGGGGCAGTTTTCTATGGGAAATGAGCCGGGATTTCATATTCCCTACTTATATAATTATATAGGAAAGGGGTGGAAAACACAAAGGATGATCCGTTCACTGCTGGATATCTGGTTCAAAGACAATGTGTTTGGGATACCTGGAGATGAAGATGGAGGAGGAATGAGTGCATTTGTGGTGTTTTCATCGATGGGATTTTATCCTGTAACGGCGGGTGAGCCCGTTTATGCGATTGGTAGCCCGATATTTAGTAAGATAGTGGTGCACCTGGAGCATGGAAAGGAGTTTACATTGGTGGCACATAATTGTTCTGCTGTAAACAAATATGTACAGGGGGTGAAAATGAATGGAAAGGAGCGGAAGGATCTTTTCTTCACACATAAAGAACTTATGAATGGCGGCACATTGGAATTAGAAATGGGCAGCAAACCACATTTCTAGCTGTCTGCAGGGCTACACATGAAAGGCCGGATTTTGCCAAAAGCGAAATCCGGCCTTCTGCTTTTAAGTACATATACTCATAGCCCTACATCAAAAAAAATAACACCCTTCTGGAATCATATTGATATCCAGTTACTTGATACGCAAAAGTAAAAATTGCAATATAAATCTCCTTTATTGCATAGGTTTTTATCAAACTAATCCCCCATACATTGCGTATATTTTGAATGTATTAATACGCTCATTTTTAGTTTACCTATGATACACTTACAAGACAGCACTGTTTACGTAGCAATCTTTGGAATTTTGGCTTCCTTGATTGTTTTTTTAATGACACGGCATTTCTTTTCCAAAAATGGGAAGACCGACTATCGAAAGAAGTTGGAAATCGCCAATAATGAAATGTTGTATTCCATCAGACCGTTGCTGGTAGAAAAAAAGGTTCCCTCAAAAGAGATCTTAATGGCCGTAAGATTTTCCACCGCTAAAAAGTACGGTGTTGAACAGAATGATCTTTATGATGAATTCTCTCTAACCAGCGATTTAATCAATGAAACAATAGCTAACTCTTTCCTTACATCGGATCAGAAGTTAGAGTTCTGCAATCTTTTACAATCAATCAAGTAAAAGAACGTCGTGTAAAACACTTTGACGGCCTCTAAGATTTTTTCTTAGGGGTCGTTTTTTTTGTGGAAGTGGCCGCTGTTTTCTTTGCTGGAGCAGTTGTTTTAGCTTTAGCAGCAGTTGTTGTTGTTTTATCGGCTGGTTTCCTGTTCAGTCTTTTAAGTTCTTTATTAGCGAGTTCTTTCGCTTCTGTGTCCCCATATTTCAATGCCTGTTCGTAGTACTTCACAGCATTGGTAGTATCTTTCTTTTTATTGTAGATGTTTGCGATGTTATTGAGCACGATGAAATCTTTCGGCTCTATGGCGGTAGCTTTCAGGAAGTATCTCAGCGCCATGTTGAGATCACCTTTCATCGTGTAGACGATACCGAGATCGGAAAGACTTTCCACGTGTTTAGGATAGTATTTCAGTACGGTTTCGGCTATTTCCTTCATGTTATCAGCCTGGCTTTTGCCGGAGTTGTAGATGGTGGCTACGTATTCCTGGATAGCGCTGAGCATGAATTCTTCCGGCTTTTCCAGGAATTTATTGTCAGTCCATCTCCATTTATTCTCGATGGTAGTGGAGTAATTCAATACGTTCACCAGTTCCTGTGTGAGGGCGGCATACTTATACGTTTCACCCAGCATGTACACTTTACCGAATCGCATATCGAGGCGGTCGGGGTATTTGGCTATACCAGCGTTGATGTATTTGAAACCTCTGCCCAGTGGTTCGGCTCTGTAACCGATTTCGCTGGTGTATCCTGCCTGTTTTTTGGCTTTTGGTATTTTGTCAGCATCAGGGTGGGGTACTTTGGTAACAATTTCAGTTTTACTTCTGCTTACGTAGAAATTGAAATAGGCAATGTACAGTTCAGCATCGTTAGGACGACCTTTTTCCCACTTTTCCAACAATTTCTTTTGTTTAATTGTATCCCCCTGTTCACATAATTTTTCGAACTCCTGTTTGTAATTCTGAGCCAGAATGGTAGTGGTGGACAAAGAGCATAATAGAAGAAGCGTAAATAAATGTTTCATAGTCATCATAGGATCTAGGACGGATAAATAATCAAGCTAATCTTCTGCACAGGGGAGCCCGGAAACAGATGAAATAACATTGTTTTTACTACAATCTGGCATTTGCTGACTCTAGCTCATGCCAATTTAGACACTAAAGTATCTGATTGCCTGTAATTTCTGATTTAAACTATTGATTATACAAATATAAGTATATTATAACGTATAGGAACTTTATAATTTTATTTTTGGATAGGGCTGCTTATTAAGTGGTTCTTATCCGTTGTATTCGGCTAATCGCTGGAGGAGCGGTAAGAATGCTTCGATGAGCGCAAGCTCTTCTGTGGAGAATAAATTGTCCATTGCTTTAACGAGCCATTCCTCTTTGATCCGGCGGTTTTCGTCCAGGTGTTGCTTGCCGGCAGGAGTGAGGGTGATGAGTACTTTTCTTTTGTCTGACTCGTCTGAAGCGCGGTCTACCACACCTGCTTCTACTAATCTATTGATAATCTGAGAGATAGCCTGAGCGGAAATTCTTTCCAGGTCTGCAAGGGCAGAGGGCAGCATGCTACCGTGCTGGTCCAGTAAGCCCATGGTAAGGAGCTCGGCATTGGAGAACGCAGAGGAGATATTTTGTTTTCGCAACTGCCTGGTGAGGCGGGTAACGGTGCTACGCAGGGAGGCCGCTACCTCATAGGTTTTAGACATTTAACAAAGGTACTTTAGTTTTTTTGAATTTCCTGCAAGTTGCGAGGTTTTGCTTTTTAGCTGATTTTGGTGATAAATAGCCGTTGTTTTTCCAATACTGATGCAATTTCCAGGCTGTTTTTAACTTTTCCCATAGATAGAAGTCCTGGAAAAGTTGTACTTTTGTAAAGTAACTTTATCAATTTAGTTTAGCATATGAGGATAGTAAGGTCATTTATTTATAATTCAACCATATTTCGTTCACTTAAACACAAGAACTTTAGATTACACTTTACAGGTCAATCCATTTCGCTCATTGGTACCTGGATGCAAAGAGTCGCTATCAGCTGGTTAGTATACCGGATCACCGGCTCTACCTTTTTGTTAGGACTGATCACCTTCCTGAGTTTAATCCCTTCTCTCATTCTTGCTCCTTATGCCGGCAGCTTCATTGACAGGCACGATAAATACAAAATAGTGTTCATTACCCAGATCGGACTTATGGTTCAGGCAGGGATCCTGGCACTCATCGTCTGGTTAAGCTATTATAATATCATGATGATTGCTACCCTGAGTCTGGCGCAGGGGATTATAAATACTTTCGATACCACCGCCCGTCAATCATTAATGGTAGACCTGGTAGATAATAAAGAAGACCTGCCCAATGCGATTGCGCTTAACTCCTCCGCATTTAATGCCGCAAGATTGGTTGGACCAGCATTTGCCGGATTTATATTAAGTGCCTTTGGTGAGGATATTTGTTTCCTGATCAACTTCCTGAGTTTCTTCTTTGTAATTGGTTGCCTGTTGCAGATGAAACTGCAAATAAAACAGCATGAAAAATCAGATGAGAACATCTGGGCCGATTTGAAAAAAGGATATGAGTATTTACGTGAGTCTCCGGATCTTTCTTCACTGATCCTAATGCTGGCAGCATCCAGTTTGCTCGTAATCCCATATACAACACTGTTACCTGCCATTGCAAAAGATGTGTTTAATGGGAATGCTACCACCTTTAGCTGGTTTGAAAGCGCAGCAGGATTAGGTGCATTGTTTGGTGCCGTGTATATGGCGATGCTAAGACCGGGTAAGGATCTGAATCAACTGGCTATTTTCTCCAGTATTTTATTTGCAGTAGCGGTAGTGTGTTTAGCGATTTCTTCCCAGATCACGCTGGCCCTGATTGCGACAGGTTTTACAGGTGCTGGTTTGATGGTACAGAACTCTGCAATTAATACCTATTTACAAACGCATGCTTCTTCTGAAATGAGGGCGAGAACGCTGAGTTATTATATCATGGCCTACCAGGGTGTATTGCCAATAGGTAGCCTGGTAATGGGTAGCCTGGCTGAGAAGTTTGGTGTGAGTGCAGTCGTGTTTTCAGAGGGTGTTGCAGGTATATTGATCGTGATTGGATTTTTATTGCATCAACGGAAATTGCATGATGGAGACTGGATGCGGTCGATGAATCCTTTACGGTTCAGACATTAATTGCATAATGATTTTTTATGCTTCAATAAAAATCAAAATATACTTAAAGAAAGTGCTCCCTTCCAGTTCAGGTAATGTGAGCAGCTTATCTTTCCGGAGCTGCCGAAGATTATTGCCGGATACATGTAATATTTTTGCCTGTTCAGAAGCCATTTACCTATGGTGCCAAATTGGGGCAATTGAGTGAAATATTTATTGGGCGATCCCCCAGGATTTGAGAAAAAGATTTACATTCGACCAGATTTTATTGTGAATATTCAAGTGAGCTACAACAATCTAATAGTAGCAATGCCCATTCAGGCATGTTAAAACCAAAACCATTCTTACCATTTTATAATGATACCCCATACCTATATCCTTAATACAAGAGTATTATGACGGGACGAAAAATTACAATTGATAGCGCTGTTATCTATATGAGGAAGTTGCAGGGTACTTCGCATATGCGTATACGCTACAAGGAAGATGAGTTTTTATTACTTCGGGAAAAAGGGCAGGAACCTGCTTTTGAAACAGCACCGGATTTATCTGAAGAAGCATTGAAGAAAATTATATGGGCTGTAGAACATTATTTTCCGTTGAGAGAGCGGGATAGGTAATTGAATATTATTCTTTGCGCGCAGTACAATTTTGATTGTACTAATTCTATTTTTCTGCTGTCCAGGTCTGCAATAACGACGGTATAATCCCATGGACTGTCTGCTCCGTGTGTCACCAATTTCCCTCCTAATGATAATACCGATTGCACAATATTACCAGGATTCTCAACTGTGAAGCCCAGTTCTGTACTTGGGTCTGGTATAGTCTGAGATTTTAACAGCGGATAAATCTCTAAAGTAGGTTTTGTATCTATACTCGCATCGTACAAAGGCCCATTGCCATGTTGGTGATATTCAAACTCAACTCTTAAGGCGGTGTAAAATTGTGCCTGTTCGTGTAGCTTATTTGAACGGATGAGAATTAGGGTGCAGTGAATTATGATGCAAAAATATTGATAAATAAAGAATCATTTCTTATTTTACAATCCACCAAAACGTGCACGTTATGAAATTGTTCCGGATGCTATTGCCGTTCTGTTGCTGCTTTTTATACAACAACCTATACGCTAACGACGAACCTATCAAAAACCTTGGCATCGAAAACGGCCTTTCCAACAATGCCGTGATGAATGTATACCAGGATTACAAAGGCTTTATGTGGATCTGTACCTATGATGGTCTGAACCGCTTTGATGGCTATAAATTCCGCATTTTCCGCAATAAGATTGGTGACACAACTTCTCTCAATGACAATGGTAATTTCACAATTGAAGGTGATCGCCTGCACCGTATCTGGCTCGGGGGCCGCAAGGGGATCAGTGTCTTCAATCCTGTCAATGAACAATTTAATACTGCCAGATTTACACCTTATAAAAGCAGCACGCCCCGTCCTGAAATCGGCGTTATCCACATTATCCGCGCAGGCGATAGTGGAAAAACCGTATTAGCAGGTACCGAACGCGACGGCCTCTTGTTATTTCATGAAAATGTGTATGCTGGTATCCAGGTTCCTATTATTCAGTATACCACTACCATCACCAATTACGAAGTAACAGCGATCGACTTCGACCATCATACCGCCTATGTATTTGTGCAGGACATCGGCCTTTGTAAATTCAATGCGCAAACCCAATCTCTCACCATCATCAACCAGGGCATTCGCCAGGCCAACTGCCTGCGCAGTGATCAAAAAGGAGGCTTGTGGCTGGGTACCGACAATGGCCTTTTTCGTTACGACCTCACTAAAAATGATTATTCAGAAAACTATATCCAGACCCATAACAAAGTAGTAGGCCTGTGCATGGATAAAAACGGCAGGATCTGGGTAGCCTCTGATGGGGCAGGTGTCTTCATTGTCTCTTCGCATGAAAATATTAATAAGTGTCAATTGAACAGTAATGCAGTATATGCCGTATACGAAGATAGGGAAGGGCGTATGTGGATTGGCACTTTGAGAGGCGGTATCAGCATTGTGTCAGCTCGTCGGAATCCATTCGAACTCCATCGCTTCAATGGAGAAAATAGCGTGTGCAATTTCATCCTTTCCTTCTGTGAGGGGGATAATAATGATATCTGGATCGGCACTGACGGGGGAGGGTTGAAGCACTGGGATAGACCGCATAATCAATTCACGGCTTATACTGCCGATGCCTCCAGGTCTAACGCTATCAGCAGTAATTTCATCACCTGTATTCTCCGCGATGCGCAGGATGATATCTGGGTTTCTACCTGGTTTGGGGGTATCAACAGGTATAAAAAAGGCAGTAACTCCTTCGAGCATTTTCAATGTAATAACCCGATCACCCGTGCTACTGAAAACAATGTATGGGTGGTATACGAAGATGCCCAAAAACAGATATGGGCCAGTACCACCAATAACGGTACGCTTTATACTTTTAACAGGGCTACCAACCAGTTCGAGCTGTTTGATAATACCCTTGTCAATATCCAATCCCTGGCCGAAGATGCCCGGGGTCACCTCTGGGGTGGCAATTACCAGGATCTCATTTCCATAGACCGTGTACATAAACAACACAAGGTTTTCCACATTGGTTATACGGTTCGCAGTATTCATGAAGATAAAAAAGGGAACTTCTGGGTAGGTACTGATGGGGGTGGTTTATTACAATTCAACCGGCAAAATGGTCAGTACATCCGTTATACAGCATCCGATGGTCTGCCCAGCAATGCCATTCTCCGGATCCTGGAAGATAATAGCGGGGATCTCTGGCTCAGCACCTTCAATGGGCTGGCGCGATTCGATCCCGAAACGAAGGTTTGTCGCAGTTTCTCGCAATCTGATGGCCTGCAAAGCAACCAGTTCAGCTATAATGCTGCCCTGAAGCTGCGCAATGGTGAATGTATGTTTGGAGGGATCAAGGGCTTCAACGTCTTTTTCCCGGATAGCATTTATGAACAGACAACCCAGCCGCCGGTATTCCTCACAGGGATCCGGATTAACAATACGCCTGTTGAGCAGGAAGGCAAGTTTATCTCTAAAAGTGCGCTTGAAAATGTGGAAGAACTGAGGATCCCTTACGATAAAGCGGCGATTTCCCTGGACTTTGTGGCCTTAGAGTATACCTCTCCTGACAAGATCAATTATGCCTACCGGCTGGAGGGCTGGGATAAACAATGGAACTATGTCGGGGAATCCCGTACGGCTACTTATACTCGTTTACAGGAAGGTACCTACATTTTCAGGATCAAAGCAACCAATGCCGAAGGGCAATGGGGAACTGCCATCAGTACCATCCGCATCATTATATTACCCCCCTGGTTCAGAAGCTGGTGGGCATACACTTTATACACGCTCGTAATAGGTGGTTTATTATATGTTTTTATGAGCTATCGCTCCAGGCAGGAACGCCTCCATTATGAAATTCGACTGGCACACCTGGAGAATGAGAAGGAAAAAGAACTGAATGAGAAGAAGTTATCTTTCTTTACTCATATTTCGCATGAGTTTAGAACTCCTTTAAGCCTGATTATCAATCCTCTTAAAGCATACACCCAGGATCCGGAACTCAGTATTGTGTACCGAAACGCACGCAGACTACTTAGTTTAGTGGATCAGTTACTCCTGTTCAGGAAGGCTGATTCGGGTAATGATAGGTTGAAAATCAACCGGATGGACTTCGTGGAATTGTGTAAAGAGGTTTTTTTATGTTTCTCTCAGCAGGCAAGATTAAAGAATATCGACTACCAGTTCGATGCTCCCCAAAGTCCGATCGAAATGTATGTAGATGATGAGAAAATGGAGATCGCGATTTTCAATTTGCTGTCAAATGCATTCAAGTTTACACCTGATGGGGGAAAGGTCACTTTCAAGATCCGGGAGTTATCCACAGAGGTGGAGATTGCTATCCAGGATTCAGGTTGTGGCATTCCGATTTCCACCGGTAACCGCATTTTTGAAAAATTCAGCCGGGTAGGTGGGCGACAAACTGGTTTTGGGATCGGCCTTTACCTGGTGAAGCATTTTATAGAAAGTCACCGGGGGAGTATAACTTACAATAGCCGTTTACAGGAAGGTACTACCTTCGTGATCCGGCTGCGCAAGGGTATGGCGCACCTGGCTGGGTATGACTTTTCTCCCAATGAGCGCTCCGCCATATTGCAGGAACTGATGGAAGAAACGACGCTGCCGGTGAAAAAAGAGGAGAAGCTCCAGCTGGAAGAAATGGTGACTGAGAAAAAATCCCTGCTTTGCATTGATGACAATGCTGATATCCGGGCTTACCTCCGGCAATTATTTTCAGACCATTATATAATATATGAAGCAGCCAACGGGGATGATGGATTTGCCATGGTGCAGGAGCAGTTGCCCGACCTGGTGATCAGTGATGTACAGATGCCGGGCATGGATGGGCTTGCACTTTGTACGAAGATCAAAACCACGGAAGCGCTCAGCCATATTCCCGTCATCCTCCTGACATCTGCCCATGATCTGAAAATCAAGGGGATAGAAGAAGGGGCAGATGATTATATTACCAAGCCATTTGATAAGGACCTCTTGCTGGCGAAGGTGCAGACCCTCCTGAAAAACAGGAACCTGCTCCGCCAGTATTTCCTGGATAGTATCACTTTACAAAAGAGCACCGTAAAAGTACCCGCCGCCTACCGGGATTTTCTCAATAATTGCATCAGTATTGTAGAAGCCAACCTGGGGAATGAAGATTTCTCCATTAAGACCTTTACCCAGGCCATTGGTATGAGTCATTCCAGCTTATATAAGAAGGTCAAATCCATTTCGGGGCAAACGATCAATGCATTTATCCGTTCTATCCGCCTTCGCAAAGCCGCAATGTTGATGTTAAAAGAAGATTATACCATTAACCAGGCCGCTTTCGAGGTCGGAATTGGGGATGTAAAGTACTTCAGAGAGCAATTTGTCAAGCTTTTTGGAATGAACCCTTCCGAATATGTGAAGAAATACCGTCACTCATTTAATCAGGATCTCACCGTGGTAAAAGAGGGGTAAACTAACGAATTTACCCCCTCTTTTAAATGATTTACCCCCCTTTACATGGGGGGTAAAGTACCTAATTTGCTCTCATCGTTGATCAATGAAAAACTGATAATCAACCGTTTACTCATTCAAATTGAATTCCGTTATGAAAAAAGTCTTGCACAGGCACGTGCGGCAGTTGCCCTTGTTTCTGCGACTGTCCATGTTAATTATTTTCATGTTCCCTGTATTTATGGCACATGCCCAGGTGGGCAAAATTTCCGGTAGAGTGGTTGCCGGGGGGCAACCAGTTCCGGGTGTAACAGTGAAAGTAAAGGGTACTAATCAAGGGGCGGTGACCGATATTAATGGTCAGTATTCCGTAACCGCTAAGCAGGGTGATACCCTGATTTTTAATCACATGTCTTACACACCTCAGTCTATTGCAGTAGCAGGTACTGCTGTGAATGCAACGTTGACTGAAGTCGCCCAGAATGTGGGTGAGGTGGTGGTAGTAGGTTATGGTGTCCAGAAAAAGGCAACCCTGACCGGATCTATCTCCGTTGTAAAAGGTGCGGATATCGTAAAAAGTCCGCAGCCAAACGTATCTAACTCACTCGCGGGTCGTTTCTCCGGGGTAATTGCCAACAACCGCGCTGGGGAACCGGGTTATGACAACTCTAACATTTACATCAGAGGTCTGGCTACCAGCAACAACAACGATGTATTGGTGGTAGTAGATGGTGTGCCAGGTCAGATTGGTGGTTTATCAAGGCTGGACCCTAACGATATCGAAAGCATCAGCGTACTGAAAGACGCTTCTGCTGCGGTATATGGTAGCCGTGCAGCAAACGGGGTAATTCTTGTAACAACTAAAAGAGGTAAAACTGGTAAACCGGCTATTAACTATAGCTTCAACCAGGGTTTCTCTTCACCTACCCGTTTGCCTAAAATGGCAGATGCAGCCACTTTTGCACAAATCCAGAACGAAATTGCATATTATACCAGTCCTACAGGTGGTATGAATCAGTTCTATAGTGATGCGCAGATTCAGAAATATAAAGATGGCAGTGATCCACTGAACTATCCGAATACTGACTGGCAGAAAGTAGTGCTGAATAAATCAGCGTCACAGCAACAGCATAACCTGTCAGTAAGTGGTGGTAATGAAAGTGTAAAATATTTTACATCACTGGGTATGATCAGCCAGGATGGTTTGTACAGGAATGGTGCAACTAAATATGATCAGTACAATTTCCGTTCTAATATCGATGCAGATATCACAAAGCGACTGAAAGTAAGTTTGTACTTATCTGGTAGAGAAGAAGACCGTAACTATCCTATAAGCGGTGCTGGCGATATCTTCCGCGCTATCTACAGGGCTTACCCTACTGTAGCGGCTTATTTCCCGAACGGACTGCCTACATATGGTATTGAAGGTGCGAACCCTGCCCTGCTGGGAACCGACATTGGAGGTACTACCCGTAACCCTACACAGGTATTCAATGGTATCCTGAAAGGAGTTTATCAGATCCCTGGTGTAGAAGGCTTGTCAGTAGATGGATTTTATTCCATAGATAAATCCTGGAATTTCCAAAAGTCATTTAGCAAGCCTTATTCTGTGTATATCTATCATTCTGATACTGATTCCTATGAAAAGAAAATTCAGGGAGGTTCAAACGGGCTGGCTACTTTGTCAGAAGGACAATTAAACAGAATGATGATGACGTCTAATATCAAGCTGAACTATGCGCGTCAGTTTGGTGCACACAACATCTCTGCATTTGTAGCGTATGAGCAGGCTAAAACTTCTCAGGATTCACTGGGTGCTTATCGTCAGAATTTCCCATCCACTGCTACTCCTGAATTATCTCAGGGTGGTCCAGCTAATGCTGATAAAAATAACTATGGTAACAGTTATAACTTTACCCGTAAGAGTTACATCAGCAGGGTTACTTACAACTACAAAGAAAAATACCTTTTAGAAGGCCAGGCACGTATAGATGAATCTTCCACCTTCGGAAGCGGACACCGCAGAGGTTTCTTCCCTTCTGTATCTGCAGGTTATCGTATTTCACAGGAGCCATTCTTTAAAAATATCAAATTCATCAATGACCTGAAACTTCGTGCTTCATATGGTTCATTGGGTAATGATAATATTCTCCTGTTCCAATATTTTGAGAACTATTCATTCAACAACCAGTATGTAATCGGCGATGCTGTACATGCAGGTATTGATCTGACAAAACTGGCAAACCCGGTTGTTAGCTGGGAAGTAGCGAAGAAACTGGATGTGGGGCTGAATGCTATTTTCCTGGATCATTTTAACATGGAGTTTATCTACTTCAAACAAAAACGTACCAAGATCCTGACACAGCGTAATGCTTCTATTCCTGCAACTTCCGGTATTGTGAATCCTAATGGATCTGATCCGCTGGTACCAGCAGAGAATATTGGCCAGATCAACAGTGGTGGTATTGAGGCGACCTTAGGCTACAGCAATGTAACAAGTGGTGGTGTCAGTTATGGTATCAATGCCAACTTCACTTATGCTAAGAGCAAGATCATTTACATCGACGAAGCTGCCAGTGTACTGGATTACCAACGCCAGACCGGCCATCCGTTGAATACTTACCTGCTGTATAATACGCTTGGTATTTTCAGAACACAGGCAGACCTGGATAAATATCCACACCTGTCAAATGCAAAATTGGGTGATCTGATCTATGAAGATTATAACAAGGATGGAAAAATTAATGCAAACGACCAGACCAGGAGTCAGTATGGTAACATTCCTGAAATTACTTATGGTGTGTTGCTGAACGCTGGTTACAAAGGTTTTGATGCATCTGTAGTATTTGCAGGTCAGACACGTGTAAGTCAGTATGTACTGCCTGAATCCGGTACAATCGGTAATTTCTACAGCAGCTGGGCAGACAACCGCTGGAGCCCAACCAATACTGGTGGTTCTTATCCAAGAGTAGATACCCGTGCTTCTTCTTCTATTAACGGTGGTTTGTATTCAAATACTTTCTGGCTGAATAATTCTTCTTTCCTGCGTTTGAAAAACGTAGAACTGGGCTATACCATCAATGCTAATGTATTGAGCAGAGCCAGGATCAATTCACTGCGTGTATTTGCAAGTGCATACAACCTGTTCACTATTACCCATGTGAAAGATTACGATCCGGAAGGAAATAGCGGCAGTGGACAGTTCTATCCACAACAGCGTATTGTGAACCTGGGGCTGAATGTTAAGTTTTAATTCTGAAAAATTGCAGTCATGAAAAAGATCCAATATTTTATATTCCTTCTTGCATTAGGATTTATGTCCTGTAAGAAGAACTATCTGGATATCGTACCAACCGACCGTGTTTCTGATGCTTCGGTATTAACTGATTCCCTTTTATTTGTTGATTATGTGATCAACCGTTACATGGGTGTAAAGCTCCAGGATAAGGAAGGAGAAGGTACACCTCCCGGATTTGGAAGAGGGTTTGAGTACGCAATGTGGAGCTCTCTCACAGATGAATCTATTTATAATAATGATGATAATACCTGGCTGATCCAACAGGGCTTGCTGGCTCCCGAGAACACAGGTATTGCTGGTACATTATGGGGCAGGAGTTATCGTAGTATCAGGGAAGTGAATTATGCGCTGAACAGTTTACCTGTTGTTCAGATGAGTGAAGGTCTGCGCAATAAACTGAGAGGCGAACTGCATTTCATTCGTGGTTTCCGTTATCATGACCTGATCCGTAACTATGGTGGTGTAGTGATGATGGGTGATAAGGTGTATAACCTGACTGACAACCTGAATGACCCTGCTTTGTTCAACCGTGCTACCCTCCAGGAATCTATGGACTATGCCATAAAAGAGCTGGATTCAGCAGCCTATTATCTGCCGGCCACCAATGGCGGTGACTGGGCATTGGGCCGGGCTACAAAAGGTGCTGCGCTGGCACTGAAGTCAAGGCTGGCATTGTATGCAGCTAGTCCTCTTTACAATGTGGGTTCATGGGCAACTGCTGCTGCGGCTGCAAAAGCAGTCATGGATCTGGGTCAATATTCTATTGATGCAGATTATGGCGGACTATTTAAAAATTCCGCGAGTAAAGAGATCATTTTCGAAAGGTTATATGTGATTGGTACAAGGCATACCTGCCTGGAAATTGCCAATGGTGCGAATGGTTATGGTGGCTGGGCCGGTAATTCACCATTACAGAACCTGGTAGATGCTTATGAAATGAATAATGGTAAGCCGATTACAGATGTCACTTCAGGTTATAGCGATACCAAGCCATATGTAAACAGGGATGCCCGTTTTTATGCAACTATTTTGTACAACGGCGCAGCCTACAGGAATAGTACGATTGAAACCTTTACACCCGGTGGAAAGGATAGCCAGGATGGTAATTCTAACTGGAATACATCCAAGACAGGTTATTACCTGAAGAAGTTCATGGACGATAGCAATCCGATTGACAACCCATGGAATATCGCTGGATTACAGCCATGGATCTATATGCGTTATGCAGAGGTACTGCTGAACTATGCTGAAGCACAGAATGAGGCAGTAGGTCCGGATGCATCAGTATATGCTGCTGTGAACCAGGTACGCCAGCGTAGCAGTGTAAATCAGCCTGCGCTTGCTGCGGGTATGACACAGGACGAGATGAGAACGGCTATCAGAAGGGAAAGACAGGTAGAGCTGGCATTTGAAGAGCATCGTTTCTATGATGTGAGAAGATGGAAGATTGCCAACACTACAGATAATGTGGCTGCTGGTGGTATGTCTGTGGCCAAAAATGCGGATGGTACATTTACCTATACCAGGAAGATTGCGCTGGCAGGTCGTGCATTTGCTGACAAAAACTATTGGCTGCCAATTCCAAGATCAGAGATCCAGGCTTCCAATGGTAAGTTGACCCAGAACACAGGTTATTGATAGGGCTATAGTGGAGATTCGAAAGCAATAGATCTCCAACATATCACTAAGATATCACCAAAAGGGCACTTCATTATCCTTTTGATATTGAGGTGCCCTTTTAGTGATCTTATAGTGAAATTATAGTGAAGATATAATTGGCTTATCAAGTAATAGTTATACTAAAAAAAGACAGGATGAAAAAACTAAGTGTAGCGATCATCGCCCTGATGGCTTTATGGATACAGGGGATGGGGCAGTCTCAACACACCTTTGCATTGGGAGACAGTGCTTTTTTACTGGACGGACATCCTTTTCAGATGATTTCGGGGGAGATCCACTATCCCCGGGTACCTCGTGAAGCATGGCGAGCACGTATTCAAATGGCGAAAGCAATGGGTTTGAATACGATTGGTACTTATGTATTCTGGAATGTGCATGAACCGGAAAAAGGGCATTATGAGTTCTCGGGAAATAATGACATTGCGGAATTTGTAAAGATCGCAAAAGAAGAAGGGATGTATGTAGTACTGCGTCCAAGTCCCTATGTGTGTGCGGAATGGGAGTTTGGTGGCTACCCTTACTGGTTACAGAATGAGAAAGGCCTGGTGGTAAGAAGTAAAGATCCGCATTACCTGGAGGCGTACCGCAATTATATCCATGCAGTGGGTAAGCAGCTGGCCCCCTTGCAGGTGAATCATGGTGGTAATATCCTGATGGTGCAGATTGAGAATGAATATGGTTCTTACTCAGATGATAAAGATTATTTAGATATCAACAGGAAGATGTTCATCGAAGCTGGTTTTGATGGATTACTGTTTACCTGCGATCCGGAAGCCGCGATTGTGAACGGACATTTACCGGGCTTATTACCAGCTATAAACGGGCAGGATAACCCGGTGAAGGTAAAGAAACTGATCCGCGAGAATCATGGCGGGAAAGGACCTTTTTATATTGCTGAGTGGTATCCTGCATGGTTTGACTGGTGGGGTACAAAACATCATACGGTGCCTTATCAGCAATACCTGGGCAGATTGGATAGTGTGCTGAGTGCAGGTATTTCTATCAATATGTATATGTTCCATGGCGGTACTACGCGTGGATTTATGAATGGTGCAAATGCGAATGATAAGGATCCTTATGAGCCGCAGACAAGTAGTTATGACTATGACGCACCATTGGATGAAGCGGGGAATGCAACAGAGAAATTTATGCAGTTCCGCGCAGTGATTGCAAAGCATTTGCAGCCAGGGCAGACATTGCCTGAGGTGCCGGCGAAGAGAGGTGTGACTACCATTCCTGCTGTACAGCTGACAAAATCTGCGGGTATTTTCAGTTTATTGCCAGCGGCCGTGAAGCATACTACGCCAATGACTTTTGAAGATTTGAAACAGGCGTATGGTTTTGTTTTATATAGAACAACAGTAGATGGTGGTAAAACCGGTTTACTGAAGATTAATGCACTGAGAGATTACGGAATTGTGTTTGTGAATGGAAAGAGAGTGGGTACGCTGGATAGGAGATTGAAGCAGGATAGTTTGCAGGTGACATTGCCAAAAGGTAAGGTGCGCCTGGAGATCCTGGTGGAGAATCTGGGAAGGATCAATTTTGGACCATATTTATTACAGAATAAAAAGGGGATTACAGAGAGCGTGGTATTTGGAGGAAAAGAGCTGAAGGGATGGGAGATGTATTCTTTGCCGTTTAGTTCCGTGCCTGTAGTGAAGGCGGGTAAGGCAGGTGTGAATGAGCCGGTGTTGAGAGAGGGTAGTTTTAAGGTGAATAAGGTGGGTGATACTTACCTGGATATGAGCCAGTGGGGAAAAGGTGTAGTGTGGGTGAATGGACATAACCTGGGCAGGTATTGGGAAGTAGGGCCGCAGCAAACAGTGTTTGTGCCGGCAGAGTGGTTGAAGCAGGGAGAAAATAGTATTGCAGTATTGGAGTTGATAAAAACGGAAGTACAGGTCGTGAGGGGGGTAGATCATGCTATTTTGGATGAGGTAAAATAGAAACGTAAAACGTGCGTAACGGGCCTTCCCTTCCGGGAGGGCCCTTTGCATTAATTTAAACCACACCTTAAATCGTATTAAAAATAATTCTATATTAATATATTCTCATTTTTTGCGTTAAAAATTATGAAATTATAAACCAGTTCTATATATTTATAACAACAACCAAGATCAGAAATCCGAAACCAAAATCGAATCAATACTTTTTATAAGGCTGACATTGTGATGAAATTTTATTGATTACCGCTGTAAAGGCCCTCTTTTACAGGACAACTATTTAACTTATTTAAACCAGATGAAGACGCCATTTCAACAAATGGTATGATTTAAAAGACGAACCTTTTACCGTAAGATTAATTATCGTATTAACCCGTTTCCTGTGCTGTAGCGCATGCTGCTATCTTTTGCGGTATGCCTGTTTTTACTATTATTTTTTGTTTGGGAGAAAATAACGAAACAATGAAAAGACTGCTACGGTGGGCGATGCCAGCAACCCACGTGTAGTGACTATTTGAACATAAGGTTATCTACTGTCATTTTAAATCACAATTATGAGAATCAAGGGTTTTCTATGCCTTATGGTACTGATGTGCCATGTCTTTACGTTTTCATTATTTGCACAATCAACCAAAGTCACCGGTACCGTTAAAGATGAATCGGGGCAATCCATTCCAGGTGCTACTATTAAAATTAGAGGGGGTGGTGGTACGGTCGCCGATATAGATGGCACTTTTACTATCATGGCCAATAAAGGCCAGAAGCTCATCATCACAGCTGTTGGCTACGAAACAAAAGAAGTCGCTGTAGATGGTGCACCTATTCATGTACAACTGGGGAACGACAAAAAGATCTTAACAGAATTTGTTGTCACTGGTACAGGAAGCCCTACCAGCAGGAGAAAACTTGGTATCTCGGTAGAATCTGTTTCTGCTGAGAAACTGGCCGGTGCTGCTACCAGCATTGACCAGGCATTGGTAGGTAAGATTCCGGGTGCACAGATTTCTACTGTGAGTGGTAACCCCAGCGATCCTGTGAACATATTGCTCAGGGGTGTAAATACAATTCAGGGAGGCACCAGGCCACTCATCATCTTAGATGGTGTACAGGTAGCTGCTACTGACTTCAATAGCCTCGATCTCTCCAACGTTGAAAGGGTGGAAGTGATCCAGGGGGCTGCTTCTGCGGCATTATATGGTGCACAGGGAGCAAATGGTGTAATACAGCTCTTTACTAAAAAAGGAAGAGCTGGTAAAATGGAGGTAAACTATTCTACCAGTTACTCCTTTAATAATTACATCAACAGCGGTGGTGTAACCAAAGCTAATAAACATCCCTGGCTCACAGATGCAAACAACAATGTAGTTGATGCCAATGGCAATCTCCTGGCCCTTGATAAGTACGGCGATTATTCCGGTATCAGTTATTCTTATGGCGGTGCCACCCGGTATGCCATGCTGAATCCTAACAACGTTGCTGACAAGCCTTATAACATGAATTTGAAATACTATGACCACTTCAAAGAAATGTTTTTAACAGGTAGTACCTGGAACAATGCGATCAACTTTAGTGGCGGTACTGATAAGACAGATTTCAATATGGCATTCGCCAATAACCATACCTTAAGTCCGGTGATGCATAACGGTTATGTGGATCGCACAAACCTGACTGCAAACATTGGTACCGAGGTATTCAAAGGATTCCATATCCGCTCTGCTACACAGGTTATCTACACCAAAAATACACTGACACCCGGCCTCGGGGCTCCTGGTGGTTACCTTTACGGCAGAGGTAACGTGGCAGGTAATGTCAACAACATCTACAGTTTCCTGAACACTTCTCCTTTCTTCAGTTTAAAATGGAAAATGGCAGATGGACATTCTCCTGCTTTTCAGACCGCCGACTTCTTAAGTATCAATGCATTTAACCCCTACTACGTACAGGAGTATGCGTCCGGCCTGGATAATAAAATTGATATCGTACAAAGTGTGAATGCCAATTACCAGATCAACCACTTCCTGGAACTGGATGCGAAGTATGGCATCAACTATAGAAATGAACGCGCAACATGGACCTACCTTAACCAGACCGGGAATGCGAATGCCGTGTACTGGGATACCAAATCTTCTAACTTTGCCAGTGACCGTACCGGTGAAATTGATCAGTGGAATTATACCACTACTTTCCAGAACTTTTTGGGTAGTGCCTATTTCAGGACTGATTTTAAGAAAGACTTTGGCTGGAATCTGCCTATCCAGACAACCACACTGGCATCATATGATTACCGCCAGAGAAAGTATAGAGAATACGACATCTATGGTTTAGGATTGCCTACTACTGCTCCTATTAACCTGGCCTCTGCTTCCGCCCTGTATGTAGCACCGATGTCTTCCTCTACTACTGAACCTACTAATGGTGATTACCAGGAGACGTTTGTGACCTTCGGTTACCTCATCGATCAGAAGATTGATATCGGTGACTGGGCAGGTGTTTCCGGTGGATTCAGAAGTGACTGGTCTTCTACTTTTGGTAGTGGTACCAAGCCTTTTACTTTCCCTCACGTAAACGGTTATATCCTGCCTTCTTCCTTTAATTTCTGGAATGGGCTGGAACATGCTATTCCTTATTTTAAGATCCGTTCTGCATATGGTGAGGCTGGTACACAGCCTGGTGTTACTGACAGGTACCCTACCCTGAACCAGGGGGCATTGGGTTCAGGGCTGTATTATTCCAATCCTGCTACTGCACAGAACCCTAATTTGAAGGTAGAAGTTTCTAAAGAGTTTGAAGTAGGTACAGACTTCTCTGTTACCCTGTTCAATGGTGACTGGCTGAGTGCTGTGAACGGATCATTTACATACTGGACACGTAAGGCACAGAATGTTATTTACAGGGTAAGTGCGGCATTGTCTACAGGTGGTACATCTGTGTTGACGAATGCTATTGATATGTCTTCAAAAGGTATTCAGTTCCAGGTAAATCTGCCGGTGTATAAGTCAAGAGATTTCAGTTGGGATTTCACCACCAATTTTGGTAAGCAGACATCTATGATTGACAATATCCGTGGTGGTGCAGATATCATCCTGACATCTGCTGCGGGCAGTACTGCACTGACGCTGACAGCAGGCCGTAAGATCGGTCAGATCTATGGCTACAAGGCATTGAAAAGCCTGGATGCTGTGAAAGGTAATGGTGGTAAATACATTTCTGACGCTGACAGAGGCAAGTATGAAATAGTAGAGGGTCGTGTAGTAGATACTGCTACCAAAGCGATTCAGTTTGAAGAAAGCGCCTCTTCTTTTGGTGATCCGAATCCAAAATTTAATGCATCATTTATCAACCAGTTTACCTATAAGAATTTCCTGACATTGTCTTTCCAGTTTGACTGGGTATATGGCAGTCATCTATACAACCAGACCAAAGAGTGGATGTACCGTGATGGTATAGATGGCGACTTCTCCAAACCGGTTACAATCAATGGCAGAAGAGCCGCTTATACTGCTTATTATGGTAGTGCATATTCCAGTTCATGGGGTAGTCTTTATGGACCGGGTAACAATGCTACCAAGGATTATTTTTATGAAGATGCTTCTTTCCTGCGTCTGAGAAACGTTTCCTTAGGATTTGACCTGGCAAGGTTCCTGCATTCGCAAAAGTTCAACAAGCTGCAGGTAATTTTTACAGGCAGAAACCTGCTGACAGTGACGAAGTATAATGGTTTTGATCCTGAGATCAGTTCTGGTGCTGCTAATTCATCATTCGACAGAGGAATTGATCATAGTACCATTCCAAACATGAGATCATATCAGGTAGGCTTAAATGTAGGATTCTAAATTTTTATTTTAAAAGGGAACATCATCATGAGTAATAATAAATATATCTTATCTCTTGTTTGCAGTTTGCTATTATTGGGAACACTGTCCTGCAAGAAAGAACTGAATGTAGGTAACCCGAATCTGCCTACGGTTGAAGGCAATGTGAATACGGAATCAGGTTTGATCTCACTGGCGATCGGTGGTGTGTACGTCAATGGTTTTAAAAGGGGGGATGACTGGCTGGGGGATAGTTATTTTTCACTCCCTTTCGGATATGCGGAACTGTTAGGCGATGTGGTGGGCGCACAGGCATCGAACCAGTTAGTAAGTACGATGAGCATTCCGGAATATTTTATCCTGGAGGATGGTACGAAGACAGAAACCGGTATTAAAAACGTAGACCAGATGCGTTCGAACAATACCCGTGCACAAACGGGTTCCGGTTACAACCCTACTTATTACCAATGGCTGAATATGTATGCTATGAATAATACGCTGAACCAGGTATTGAGCCTGGTAGATGGTATTTCATTTTCAGGAGATGGTACCACCCGTTCAAATACCATCAAGGCATGGTGCTACTGGTGGAAAGGTTATGCATATTCACAGGTTGGGTCTTTGTATTATGCAGGGTTGAGAGTAGATACATTTGGGAGTACTACTAACAGGTACCTGGTCAAGGATAGTATCATTGCCTTATCCAATGACTATCTGAATAAAGCGGCTAATTTGCTGAAAACAGGTATTAGTAGTTCTACTGATTATGCTGCAATATTGACACAACTGATCCCTTCTTTTTGCCAGGTAGGGCATGGAGGGGTGTTAACAACTGATATGTGGCTGAGGAATATCAATACAATGCTGGCGAGAAATCTGCTGGTGAATAAGCTGGCTCCTTTTGTGAATAAGAACCTGAGTGCGTCTATTACAACGACTTCTACTACACCGATGACAACGGCCGACTGGAACGAGGTATTGACATTGGCGACTACCGGTATCAAAGTTGGTGATTATGTTTTTACGGGTAGAAGTGCGGCTGCGAATGGATTTTTCTCCGCATCCGGTGGTACAGCATCGGTGTTGACAACGGGCGTGAATACATCAACTACGTTCAGACTGGGAGAGCGTTTTATGCAGAACTTCCATGATGGTGATAAGCGTGTAACGAATAATTTTGATACAGCGACGAGATACCTGGATGATTTGTCTTTTGGTACAAGATGGAGTATTGTAGATGGAGGCAAGGGCGCATCTGGGGTGTATGTATATGGCACTACCGCGATAGGTGCTTATGAGCAATATATAGCGGGCAGTTATGAGGAGAATGCGCTGATGCTGGCGGAGGCAAACCTTCGTTTGGGGAATACAGAAGCTGGTCTGGCCTATGTAGATGCAGTGAGAAGCTACCAGGGTTCAGGTGTTGCAGCGGTGACGGGAACGGGTTTGTCAGCTGTGAATGCCATGCAGGAGCTGGTGATGGAAAGAAGGGTATCGCTGGTGTTCAGAGGCTTATCATTTTATGATATGCGCAGGTGGGGATGGTCTTATGCTATCGGATCTGGTGGGGGAAGTTATGGGAATAATTTCCTGACGAAGGCTGGGAAATTGAGTAAGAATGTGACGATCAATTTTAATTTTATGGATTACTGGGATGTGCCGGCAGATGAAGCAGATCTGAATCCGGGAGGAGCGGGCAGTGCGGAAACGAAGAATCCTAATTATTGATATTTCATTATTAAGCTGGCCGCGGGTCATTACTCCATAAATAACAATAAGGGCTGAGAATTGCTTAAACGGGTACCCGACTCCATCGGGGATATGAATAAAAGGAGGCTGTATCATAGTCCGATACAGCCTCCTTTTATTCGTATCCCTGATACCCTGATGGAGAAATTTTATCAAGCGATTCTCAGTGGCTTCATTTTACTGATGATACATCCCCGGCTTTTTGAGCTATTATTCAAAAATCGTGTTTTATCTGCACATCCTGCCTTTACATCGATATTAACAAAATGTCTTTCCATCTTCGATGTTATTTCGCGGCCATGAAAAAAATTCTATTCCTCTGTTATTTGTTCACACTGACGAAGTTCGTATCTGCACAGGTCAAAATTACGGGTACGGTCGTATCAGCTACTGATGGCAAGCCATTGGGTTTTGCTACAGTGTTTATTAATAATACGAGTAAGGGTGGAACGGCTACTGAAGGTGGTAGTTTTAATATAGGCGCTGTGGTACCGGGAAGGTATGAGTTGATTGCATCTTATGTGGGCTATGAAACGGTGTCGAATTTCCTGGATGTGAATACAGAAGATGTGCATATAAAGATCGCCTTGCAGCCGAAGGCAACGGTATTGAAAGCTTTTGAGGTAAAGCGTGATCCGAAGCGGGAGGCGAATATTAAAAAGTTCAAAGAAACATTTATTGGAAAGACGGAGTTTGCAAAGACTTGTGTGATTACGAATGATGAGCTACTGGATATTGGGTACGATAATGCGGAGCAGGCACTGAAGGCGAGTACAGAAGATTACCTGGTGATTATTAACGCGGCATTGGGTTATAAGATCAGGTTTCTGCTGAAGCAGTATGTGAATTCAGACAGGAACCATACGATCTCATATTATGGCTATGCATTTTATGAGAATATGACCACGAAGAAGAAGGCGCAGAGGCGGCTGTGGGCAGCGAACAGGGAAGCGGTGTTTCATGGTTCATCCTTACATTTTTTCAGATCATTGATCAATGGGAATACAGCAGCAGAAGGTTTTGTTGTGAATGAAATAGTGCGGAGGCAGAGGCAGCGTGGATATGTGAAGGATACGATTGTGAAGAATGGTAAGATCATGATGGACAGTGATGCGTATTCTGATGATAGTAGTTATGTGAATTACAGGATGCCGACCCCTTTACTGCCGATAGATCTGATGAAGCCGTCTGATAGTTTGGTGGATAAGTATGAATTGCACTGTGAGAATATGCTGATGGTAAGTTATATAAAGGAGCTGGAAGCGAATAAATATGCAAGATTGATGGGGAGATTGCCAAGGCAACAGGAGTCAATGATACGGTTTATGCAGGCGGATTGTACGTTTAGTAAGGACGGGGTTTGTGTGAATCCCTTAGCAATGTTATTCAGCGGGTATTGGGGATGGGAGAAGGTAGCGGATCAGGTGCCGTATGATTACGTATCGACATCTCCTTAGTGAGATTATTTAAGACGCTTAGGTTAGATGGTAACCAGCCAGGGAGGTTGGCTCATAAATAGAAATAACCGCTGAGAATTGTTTAAACGGGTACCCGACTTCATCGGGATACGAATAAAAGGAGGCTGTCTCGGACTTCGACAGCCTCTTTTCTAAAAAGGTTTTCATTACCATTTGTGAATTCCCTCTTTCATGAATGTTTTTATCCGGGTTCCCGAGGGAGACAAAATTTTAGCAAGTGATTCTCAGCGGCTTCTTTTTACTTAAGATACATCCCCGTATTGGGTAAATGATTACTGTTGTAAGGTCCATTGACTACTTTCAAAATAATTGGGCACAACTGTACATTGTGCAAACCCGCTTTGATTTTCAAGATTCAGGTAGGTGCTCTGCCATTCATTTTTCAGCCTTGTATACCCATTGTAACTCTCCAGCACCCAGTAACTGCTGTAGTAGGTATTCGGTACACCGGAGCTTTCTACATAAGCATACAGATGTTCTATATTCAGGTAATGTCCTGTGGAAAGGTTCCTGAAACGAATATGTCCATTCACAGTTTCCTGCACCCATTTATATTGATTACCTGAATTGGTGGTACTATATTTTACCTGGCCATTGTCTTCATAGAGGTAAGTGCTCAGCCATTTGTTTTTGATATACACACCGGTGCCGGTATTGCCGCCACCCAGGTTATTCAGTAAGGCTTCGGCCTGTGCCACCTGTTGATTGGCGAGGTAGCTGAATACCTGGTCGAGTTGTGCCTGAATGCTGCTGTTGCCGGCGTTAGCTTTGCGGGCCTGGTATAATTGATAGATCACTTCCAGTTCATGTTGACCATAAGGTACCCCGAGTTTTTGCTGCATGGTGGTCAGGAAGGAATAGCCGAATTCTTCAGTAGGTTCTATCATGGTACCTTCTCCGTAATCATTCCAGGTAGCGAATTGAATAATACTCACGGAGGAAGCGAGGGCCTTGTCCAGCATCGTGGAGAAAGTGCTGGTGCCATTGAAGGCAATCTGCCAGGTAGGGCCATCGGCGCCGCCGGCGGCATAGAAGGAATTGAACCCCGGGTATACTACACCAATTGAGAGTGCAAAACTGGCTGCCTGTGCATAATAGTTATTAACAACGGTAGGATGATCCTGGTAGATCCAGGGAAATTCTCCACCGGCATTATTGGCACCTACCTCGGAAGTAAAGCCATAAAGGGGGATGATCTTTGGTTTTGGACTGATTCCACTCAGGATAGCATCCCATTGGGATGACTGGTGAAAAGTAATAGGACCAAAATTCAGGACCACCGGGTTGCCATTAGTGGTGAGGTAATTGGATTGATTAAAGTAATTGTTCTGCATGTAGGTGAAGTCGCCATGCGCACCGGAGGTATTGCCGGCATCCCAGTTCCTGTCTTCTTCAACGATGCCGAATTGCAGGCCGAGGGCATTGAGTTTGGCGATGAGGGCATTGGAATTTGCGAGGTTATCAGGATAGTCATAAAGCACCCTGGTACCTGGCCAGTCGATGAAAACGCCGTCTGCACCAGCGTATTTCATGAGCAGGAGTTGATATTCGATGATGGCGGGATCGCTGGAGTAGTAAGGGCCGGTTTTAGGATAATAGTAAGAGGCGATTTGTCTTTTGCCATTGGTGATGATGTCAGGATTTTGGGTGTTCATTTTCCAGTGGTATCCCCAGCTGCCTTTGGAGTCGGGTGTTTCGAACCAGGGCATGTAGTGGATAAAGATCTTTTTGCTGGTGGTTTTGCTGATGTTGGTAGCGGCAACCGTTTGTTTGTTGGATAACAGGGTGGCGTCTTGTTGTTTGTTACAGGCAAGTAGTAACAGGGCACAGCAACAGAGCCAGGTCAATGTTTTCATAAAGGATTTTTTAAAATGGTTATTGATTGAGTATTCTTAAAACGTAAATGTACTTATCAAGGTATAAGGGGAGGAAGAGTATGGGGGAAATATAGAAGAAAGGGGAGCGGATAATTTGTAAGTAAATGTAAATCAGTAAAAAGGATAAAACCAGTATATAGACCTGAAAAACGAAATGCCCCCTTCGAAAAGGAGGCATTTGACAAGTTTTATATTTTTTTGAAGGTGTTTACAGTGTTTCGATAACGCGATGCTATCATTTTCTGAACGCCTTTACAGTCTTTCGATAACACCGGCTATGCCCTGGCCGCCACCTACGCAGGCAGTGACGATACCATATTTCTTATCCAGTCTTTTTAGATCATTCAGGATCTGTACGGTGAGTTTCGCGCCGGTACAACCCAGGGGATGCCCCAGGGCAATTGCTCCTCCATTAATATTAACAATATCAGGATCGATCCCTACTTCCCGGATCACGGCAACTGACTGAGAAGCAAAGGCTTCATTCAATTCCACCAGGTCAATATCATTCAGTGTTTTACCAATCTGCTGCAGTACTTTCGGAATGGCAGCCACAGGTCCGATCCCCATAATTCGCGGATGGACCCCTGCAGAAGCGCATCCTACCAGGCGGCCGATAGGCTGAAGCCCCAGTTCTTTGACCATGGTTTCGCTCATCACGATCACAAAGGCAGCACCATCAGAAGTCTGGGAGGAATTTCCGGCGGTTACACTACCTCCTGCAGCAAAAACGGGTTTAAGTTTCGCAAGTGCTTCAGCAGAAGTATCGGCACGAGGGCCTTCGTCGGTATCGACGGTATAGGTTCTCTGTGCTTTACGACCTTTTTCATCCACATATACCTCATCGATATTGATGGGGAGGATGCCTTCTTTAAAGTATCCGTTCTGGATAGCCCTGATCGCTTTTTGATGAGAATTGAGGGCGAAGAGGTCCTGGTCTTCGCGGGTAATATTATATTCTTTGGCCACGGCTTCGGCGGTAAGGCCCATACCGAGATAGTATTCCGGAGTGGTGCTGGCGACTTTGAAGTTGGGCACCGTTTTCCAGCCGGCTACGGGCACCAGGCTCATACTTTCGGTACCACCTGCAATGATACAGTGCGCCATACCTGACTGAATTTTGGCAGTAGCGATGGCGATGGTTTCGAGTCCGGAGGCGCAGTATCGGTTCACGGTGAAACCGGGTACTTCAATACCGAGGGCTCTTACAGAGATCATTCTACCGATCTGGAGGCCTTGTTCTGCTTCAGGAACGGCGTTCCCGACAATGAGGTCATCAACACGCTTTGGGTCAAGCTGGGGTACGCTTTTTAACAAACCTGTTATGACATCTACGGCGAGATCGTCTGGGCGGTAGAAGCGGAATCCGCCACGTTTAGCCTTTCCCACAGCGGTTCTGTATCCGGCTACAATGTATGCTGTTTCCATAACTGAGTATATTTTACCGGGGTTATATCCGGAGGTTTTTAAAAATTAAAGAAATTTAAGTTAAATTATTTTTGTGAAATATTAATAAAGGTTGTAGTTTTGCAACCCCAACCACATGATATGTGTGGGTTTTAAGATGACTCCGTAGCTCAGTTGGTAGAGCAAAAGACTCTTAATCTTTGGGTCCTCGGTTCGAGCCCGAGCGGGGTCACAAAACAAAAAGTCGCGATCATTCGCGACTTTTTGCGTTTATATACAATGGGTTTGTTCGGACCTATAGTCAGAAGAATTATTTAACCTTAGGCTATAATGCGATCAACTGAGGTTCCTGAAAGCTTTGAGTTTTTTGAGGTGTGTTTATCCTTAATTTATCTATTTCGAGTTTATGCAATTGTGTTTCCAGGTCTATTCTAACATCCTGGTAGGCCGGATCATATGCAAGGTTTGTATATTCAGACGGATCGTTGACCAAATCGTATAGTTCAAATTGGTCGTAATAAGCGCCGGAAGCATCAAAATAATAGCTATACTTCCATTTCTCTGTACGGATACACCGGATACGATTTGCAGCATTTACCGCTGACCATTGGCTATTAGAGCCTGCTTTTGTATCATCGTAAGTAAACAATATACTATCCTGTACGGGCACATCATCCTGTATGATTGGTAACAAGCTGGTGCCTGCAAGTCCGGCAGGAGGGTTAGATACATTAGCCATCTCTATAAACGTAGGCATGATATCAACCAGCGTGGCCAGGGCCATGGATTGTTGAACAGGGTGATCTGAAAATAAAACGGGATTGGAAATAACCAGTGGAACGCGTAATGCTTCTTCGTAAGCTACAAAGGTTTTCTGGCGGAGGCCTCCATGAGCAAGGCCCATTTCTCCATGGTCTGAGGTATAGGTTACAATAGCTGTATCAGCCAGGCTTTTACCATCTCCATCTTTGTGATACAATTCTTTGATCAGGTTACCGATCTCTTTGTCGACCAGGGTTAACAGATACCCGTAGAAATTTATATAATCTAACTTTTGTTCCACCGTTGGTAACGGACCTAAAGTGGCATCCATGCCCAATAGGATTTGTTCCTGCGCCATTGGTTTTTTATTAATCAGTAAATGTTCGTTTACTGTATCTGGCAAACCAATTTCCCTTGATGACCAGGCTTCAGGATAATATCCGGAGGTTCCTGCTGTTTTGGGATAAGCCAGTACGTCATGTGGGTTCACCAGGGATACTATCAGGCAATAGGGCTGGTGTTGGCCCATGGCTCTTTTAGCTTTCACCTCCTGCAAATATTTGATGGCTTCTGCCACATACCTGGCATCATGGTTAGCAAATCCGGCTCCAAAATTCAGAGGATTTACATCTTCTCCAGCGTCCGGTGCTACCCAGCCCATGGCGCCAAACAGGGAAATATCTGCCGGTGTAAGGTTATCGTAATTTGTCGTCGCACCATTACCGGCAACGCCTTTACTCATGTGCCATTTACCACGGTATTGCACGTCGTAACCTTCACTCCAGAGTACATTCATGATGTTTGGCATGGAAGTACTGATGGTTGGTTCTGATGGAGATAAAGGTCCACCAATCGTCAGTGTTTGAGAAACCTTATGTTTAGCCGGATAAACTCCTGTAAATAGGGTGGTACGGCTGGGAGAACACATGCAGGTATTACAGAAAGCTCTATCGAAACTAAAACCGTTTTTTTTGAGAAAGGTCAGCGTTGGAAGATTTTTCTCCTCCCATCCCGGGGGGAAATGCTGTGTGGCGCGCTGTTCATCTGTAATAATGAGGATGAGGTCTGGCTGCTTGCCAAGTTGTGCTAATTTTGTTTTGAAGTTCATGGTTTAAGGTGTTTGTTTGAAAGATTCAGGTAACGCAATCATAGCCCACAAAGATTTTCGGCTTTGGGCTTAAGGGGGATCATGTCAAATTCGGGTGGATTAAAAAGGTTAGTAAATTTTTGAGATTGTGTCAATTCGAAAACCGGAATATATCCCGTGGCATGATAATATTCAGTTGTGGTTTAATATTTTATTTTTCTGCTTCTAATGTAAAAACGAATAGAGATGAAATACTCAAATTCTCACAAACCACTGTAGAATCTTTCGATTCCAACATGCGTCAGTTATTAACAGCTTGTTGCTGTTATCTTCCATCTTTAATTAACTTATTATTGTCTCTTTTGTTCAAAAAACATTGTAGAATCTTAGAATAAGTCTGAGATCCATTGAAATATTTTGTTCCAATATTTGATTCTTTCTGTCTAATTCAGATGGGATCGTAATGATACGTATTCAACCAGGTTGTTTTTTCCTACTCTTTTCCCTGCGCCTGTTCCAGCTCTTTCAGCGCCGCTCCTCTTGTCAACTGCTCCATGATTTTATAAAGTTTTACAACATCTTCCCGCTTTAATTCCACCTGCGCATACACTGTATTTTCAGGTTTGACGATCAACAAGTCTCCCACATCAATTAAAGTACCTGCCACTTCCTTCCCATCTCTACACAAAAAATAATACCTTTTCCCCACAATCAATTCCTGCAGCTCCTCATGCTTAAGCAAAACCAGATCACCTTTCTCACAAAAACTAAGCATACTCTCATCTTTCATGGAAATGAACAAATCTCCCCGCCTGTAAATATCCCCCTTCAGGGTATAAGAAGCCTGAACATTCTCCAGGTTCAATAGCTGAATATCACCATCATACACCGGTATATCCTTCTCATATGCTTTGAAGATTGAACCTGCACTATTGATTCCTGTCCTGACAGGATATCGGTTTTGTGATTTCATTTGATAAGCATTTATGCTGTTGTATTTCGCGAAATAAAGCTATGCCATTTTCCAATAAAAACAAGGGTTTACAAAAGATTTTTTATTACTTAATAAATTGATTTACAGTGTGATATATTGATTATTGTTTTGATAATTCAAACGCTGAAAAGAGTATTGAAACGCTAAAATGACATGGAAAGAATCACCCGATAAATCCACTTTCCATTCTTAGTTATTAAAAATTTTATTAACTTGTACCTTTATAATAATGGTACCGTGTAGAAGCGCCTGTATTTAAAAAATTCATCCCTAATACCATATAACCATATCAATTACTTTATGGATCGCAGACAATTCCTTTCGCTATCAGCAAAGCCACAGCCAGCAGTGAAAGCGACTACCACCGGTTCGCGTACGGATTCAGGTATTTCCGCATACACCGGCATTTTCGATACCGCTCAGGCAGTGCACCTGCTCAAACGTACGATGTTTGGCGCCACGCCTGAAGATATTGCATGGGTGAAAAGTCTCGGCATGGATCAGGCCATAGAAGCCCTGCTTACCACCGTTACCGCCGTTACTTCCCAGCCTGTAAACATCTATGGTGCGGATGAACATGGCATTTTACCCGGTGAATCCTGGGTGAACTCACCTCCACCTTCCTCTGACGATGAAGATGGTAAACGCTGGAATTCCTACAAAGCATGGTGGATCGGTGTGATGATCAACCAAAGCCGTAGTATCCAGGAAAAGATGGTCCTCTTCTGGCATAACCACTTCGTTACTGAAATGGACATGACCCACGACTCCCGCTACATCTACAAGTATAACACCACCCTGCGAGCCAACGCTACCGGCAATTTCAAAGCACTCACGAAAGCAATTACCCTCGATCCTGCCATGCTGAGATATCTGAACGGATACCTCAACTCCAAAGCAGGTGCGGATGAAAACTATGCCCGTGAACTGCATGAACTCTTCACCGTAGGTAAGGGTCCTAATAGCCATTACACCGAAGAAGATGTGCGTGCTACTGCCCGTGTACTCACTGGTTTCCGTATCAATGCGAATACCGTCACTACTTACTTTGAGAGTACTGAGCACGATATTGAAAACAAAGAATTTTCCGACTTCTACAGCAATAAAAAGATCACCGGCAAAACAGGGCAGGATGGAGCTACCGAACTCGATGACCTTCTGAACATTATTTTTGCGCAGCCTGAATGTGCGAAGTTTATTGTGCGCAAACTCTATCGCTGGTTTGTATACTACCTCATCGATGATGCGGTAGAAGCAAACGTGATCACCCCACTGGCAGACATTTTCAGAAATAATAACTATGAACTGCTGCCGGTACTGAGAGCGCTCTTTAAGAGTGAGCACTTCTTCGATCCGCTGAATATGTCAGCACTCATCAAAAGCCCTATCGATCATAACGTAGGTTTGGTGCGCGAATTTGGCGTGACCTTTCCTACTGCGTATATGGATGCCTATGACTCCTGGGATAGACTCCGCTCTCATGCAGCCAGCATGCTGCAGGATATTGGCGAACCACCACAGGTAGCAGGCTGGGTGCCTTACTACCAGGAACCCCAGTACCATGAGATGTGGATCAACACTGATACCCTGCCAAAACGTAACCAGCTCACCGATGCCATGGTGAGCGAAGGTGGTTATGGTGGTGTAGCGATCGATGTAATGGCCTTTGCAAAAAGATTGTCCAATCCTTCCGATCCTGTGCAGTTAATTACTGATTCTGTGGCAGTACTTTATCGCATCGATGTTTCTGACACCTTTAAGGCATGGCTGAAAAACACCATCCTGCTCAGTGGCCAGAATCCTAACAGCGATTACTACTGGACAGATGCCTGGAATGCCTGGGCAGCCTATCCTACCGATACTGCATTGCGCACAGTCGTAGAAAGTCGCCTGCGTACTTTGTACAAATACATGATGAACCTATCCGAATATCAACTATCCTGATCTTTAGAAGAACCTATACTCTATCAATATGAAACGTAGAGATTTTCTTAAAAATACCGTGTCGGCTGCTATCCTGCCAACCTTTATGAACGGGTTTGCCGTGAAAGCTTTCGGCTCATCTTCATTATTGTCGGCACTGGAAAGTGCTTCTGCGGACAACGATCACGTACTGGTGATGATCCAGCTGGTCGGTGGGAACGATGGCCTGAACATGGTCGTGCCTATCGATCTCTATGATAAGTACCAGGCAATTCGTCCGAATATCGCTATCCCACAGGGGAAATTATTGCCCCTGGTAAATAATATCAAAACAGGGATTCACCCTGTGATGACAGGGGTACAGCAATTATATGAGCAAGGTAAGGTCTGCATTATCCAGAGCGTAGGCTATCCTTCTCCTAACTACTCTCACTTCCGCGCTACGGATATCTGGGTATCAGGTTCTGATGCCAACGAGATTGTGGAAACCGGGTGGGGAGGACGTTATCTTGATACGCAATATCCAAATTACCCTGATGGATATCCGAATGATGATAATCCGGATCCGCTGGCTATCCAGATTGGTTCTATTGTGTCTCCTGCATTCCAGGGTGCGAATACCAATACCGGGATCGCGATTTCCAGTGCTACAGACTTTTACAACCTGCTGGATGATGTCGTAGATCCTGTGCCGAATACCCATGCAGGGGTGGAACTGGCCTATGTTCGACTGATAGCCAGGCAAACCAATAAATTCTCTGATGCGATCAAGAAAGCTGCACAGAATGTAACTTCTCAGAGTGAATATCCGGATACTCAACTGGGCAGACAACTGAAGATTGTTGCAAGACTCGTAGCTGGGGGCCTGAAGACGAGAATGTATATGGTGAGCATGGGTTTCTTTGATACCCACGCCAGCCAGACACAGGGCGGAGATAATACCACCGGATATCATGCTGAACTGCTGAAAGAACTCTCAGAAGGGATCAAGGCATTTATGGATGACCTGACTAAACTGAAAGCTTCCCGCAGAGTGGTGGGGATGACTTTCTCTGAATTTGGTCGCCGTATTAAATCTAACAGTAGTATGGGTACTGACCATGGTGCTGCTGCGCCGATGATCGTATTTGGAGATTATGTACAGCAGGGCGTGCTTGGTACTTCGCCAGATATTCCGGATAGCGGGTCTGTAGCGGATAATACCCCGATGCAGTATGATTTCCGATCTGTATATGCGAGTTTGCTGGAACAGTGGTTCTGTGTGGATAACACGACTTTGCAATCTATTTTGTTCAAGGATTACCAGCGTTTGCCGATTGTGAGTGGGATTGCCTGCGGAACGATTACTGGCATTGATGATGTGAATAATGGTAGTAAGGGATTGATCACGAACTATCCGAATCCATTTGTAGATGCGACCACACTGAAATATAAGACGCGTGGCGGGCATACGATGATCCAGATCTTTGATACCATGGGGCGCCTGGTAGGGGTGCCTGTGAATAATATGATGGCAGGCGGGGAGTATACAGCGGTGTTTGATAGTAAGAAGCTGGCGGCGGGGATTTATTATGCCCGATTGCAGAATGGGGTGTACCAGGAGGTAAGATCTATGCTGAAAGTGAAAGTGTAATTGTAAGCAGAAGGATTGGAGTATAAGTAAGATCGATGCTGAAAGTGTAATTAAGGTTTTTAAATATCTAAAAAGGGGTGTATGGCAACATGCATCCCTTTTTCTTTTTCGCCACTCATCAATAAATTTAACAACATTGTTGCATTTATGGGGAATTCCCCTACCTTTGTTGTGCTTGAAAAACAGGTTTCTACATAAGATACTGGCAATCCTGCTCCTGGGTGTATTTATATTTAATACGACCCCCAGGGAGTTCATACACCAGGTATTCATGGATCACCATGATACCAGGGATAATCCTATCACGCACGATGGCCTTGCTTTTTCTACGAAACACACACACTGTCAGTTCCTGCATTTAGAGCCGGAACCTTACCAGCATACCAGCACTTTTTTTGCTGTGTCGGAGCAGGTTGTTTTGTGGCGCTATGCCCCTCCGGTAATGCCTGTAGTTGCACATGGCGATTATCGTTTGTTATCTCCCCGCGCACCGCCTGCGATCGCTTCCCTTTAATATTATGAAACCAGGATCTGTTCCTTTGGTTATTTTATCTGATTGAATTGACGCAATGTCAATGCCTATGCATGTATGCCATGCATTTATCTAAACTATTTTATTGTTATGCACTACCTGCGTGTTGTTATATTAAGTATACTGACAGGACTTTCTATTTATTCTCCTGCCTTTGCCGATGATGATGCCGGCAATTCTTTAAGTGGTTCGGTTACAGACAAATTGAATAATACCCCATTGCCGGGTGTGACTGTTTATTTTCCTGATTTACATGTGGGCGCTGCTACTAATGCACAAGGCCATTATGAGATCAGGAACTTACCGAAAGGAAAAATCCTGGTAGAGGTACATTTTATTGGGTATGCGACTCTCACGCAAACCGTTCAGGTGAATGGTGCTACTAATATTAATTTTAGTCTGAGTACGAAAGTAATCGAAGAAAATGAAGTCGTGATCACGGGGGTAAGTCAGGCGACTTCACTGAAGCTGAATCCTACGCCGGTGAACATTATCAGGAGAGATTACCTGGATGCAAATATATCTACCAATATCATTGATGCAGTGGCCAAGCTGCCGGGTGTAAGTCAGCTGACGACAGGTCCGGCTATTTCCAAGCCGTTCATTCGTGGCCTGGGTTACAACCGTGTAGTGGTAATAGGCGATGGTATCAGGCAGGAAGGTCAGCAGTGGGGCGATGAGCATGGTATAGAAATCGACGATTATAATGTAAGTAAGGTAGAAGTGCTGAAAGGCCCTGCATCACTGGTATATGGTTCAGACGCGCTGGCAGGGGTGGTAAATATAGTGCCACCAGGCCCGGAGCCGGCAGGTCATGTGAAAGGCAATATAGCCGCCAATTATCTGTCTAACAATGGGATGATTTCCTATCACGCAGATCTGGCAGGCACTACTCAAAATGGTTTTAGCTGGAGCGTGTATGGTACGCAGAAGTTTGCACACGATTATAAGAATAAGTACGATGGATATGTGTACAACTCTAAATTCCATAACACGAACTATGGTGGTAGTATTGGTATTAACAAGAACTGGGGATCTTCCGTACTGCGCTTTACTTCCTTTAACCAGGAATTAGGCCTGGTAGAAGGTGATCGTAATGAACTGGGTCAGTTCATCAAACCTGTTAATAATAACGGTGTAGCGGATGAAGCAGTAGCGACTGATAAAGATGCTAAGTCTTATACGATCGGTTTACCACGTCAGCAGATCAATCACCAGAAATTAGTGTGGGATAACAATTTCTATATGCACAATGGTGGCAGATTAAATGTGATCCTGGGGTATCAGTGGAACAGACGTCAGGAGTTTGGTGATGTGTTGAATCCGAATAAACCTGAGTTGTACCTGAAGTTGAATACATTCAACTATGGTGTGAAGTATTCATTTGCTGATATGAATGGATGGCAGACAGGCATTGGTGTGAATGGAATGCAACAGCACAATGATATTCTATCTGGTTCAGAGTTCCTGGTACCGGGTTATAACCTGTTCGATGCAGGTTTGTATGCGGTGACCAGCAAGACTTGGGATAAGCTTACATTGAGTGGTGGCTTACGTTTTGACAACAGGCATATTAGTGTGCAGGGATTGATGCTGGATGGTGATGGTAAGCCGGTGAGCGGTGGTGGTGAGGAGAAGTTCAATGCACTGAGCAAGAATTTCTCAAACATCTCTGGTAGCGCGGGTCTGAGTTATGCGGCGAGTGATCGGGTGACGTTGAAAGCGAATGTAGCGAGAGGTTTCAGGGCGCCGAATATTTCTGAGATTGGTGCGAATGGTGTGCATGAGGGAACGATCAAATATGAATATGGAAACTCATCCCTGAAACCGGAGGTGAGTACACAGGGTGATGTGGGTGTGGAATTAAATTCGGAGCATGTATCAATGACTGGTAGCCTGTTCTACAACCATATTACCAACTTTATTTACAGCCGTAAACTGAGCAGCGTGAATGGTGGGGATTCAATTCCTGCTACTGATAATGATCAGGGGTATGCTGCGTTTCGGTATCAGCAGTCAACAGCTAATTTGTATGGTGGTGAAGTGATGATTGATATACATCCTCATCCGGTTGACTGGTTACATTTTGAAAATACTTTCTCTTATGTGAAAGCGGTGATTGCGAATTCATCTGATTCTACAAAGTATCTGCCGAATATTCCGGCAGCGAGATGGTTATCAGAATTGAAAGGAAAGTTCAGGCATGTAGGTGGAATTTTCCAGCATGCATACGTGGGAATTCAGATGGATTGGACGTTTGATCAGAACAATGTGTATTATGCTTATCAAACGGAGACGGCTACACCGGGATATACTTTGTGGAATGCGGGGATTGGTGCTGATGTGGTGAATAAGAATAAGCGGGTATTGTTCTCATTGCACCTGGCGGCGAATAATATTACGGATGTGGCTTATCAGAATCATTTGAGCAGGTTGAAATATGCGGCGGAGAATGAGGTGACTGGTAGAGTTGGGGTATTTAATATGGGGCGGAATTATAGTGTGAAGGTGACGATACCCCTGGATTTTAAATAGCTGAATGTAGGGGGAGAGGAGTTTTGCAATAGGCATAGCGTTGAAAAAGTTTCAGCTGAAAAGAATTGTTGTATAGTGTGAAAGAGACGATGGATGTTGAAATAGTCGTTGCGTATACAGATAGAAAAGGAAGGGTCGTCCGGGCGTGGACGACCTTTCTGTTTTTATGGACAAGTTTGTCTGAGTTTACTGATCAGTTTTGTATCGTAGGTGAGTACTATGGGCTTGGTTGGATCCACGGTAATATCTTCCAGTTTTTCATTTGCTTTATCTAATCTTAGCCAGGCTAAAGTAGACTCATGATCTTTCTCGCTGGCGAAAAGTTGTAAAAAGAGTTTGCTCCCTTCTATCCTGTCTATTCTTACTTTGATGTTTTCTTTTTTCGCGAGGTCTGTTTTGAAGCTGGAGCTCATGATAATATCGGTGATGGCTTTATAGCATTCGGGGGAGTAGGAGCCGGATTTAGGTTTGAGTATGGTGGCGGAGTCTTTTACATCTGCATTAGTAGTTGTAGAATCGGCAAGGACCTGGCTGGGGGCGGAGGTATCGGCACTTGCTTCCTGCGAGGCGGTTGCACAAGAGGAGAGCAGGGCCATGGTTACAATGATAAACAGGTTTGATGGACGCATAATGAGTGTTTTTGTTTAGAGGGAGGTAACACAAAAGTCGTGCAAAAGGATATATGGAATATAATAGTAATTTTGTGGTATGAGCCATCAAAGACCAAATTACTTTCTGAGCATGTTCTCTATGAAATGCCCACATTGCAGGAGAGGGGATATGTTTAAGGACAAGAATCCGTATCAGTTGAGTTTTAAGAAGATCTTCAATATGTATGACCGGTGCCCGGTGTGTGGGCAGGTGTATGAGTTGGAGACGGGGTTCTGGTTTGGAACGGGGTATGTGAGTTATGCTTTGGGGGTGGCGTTTTCGGTGTTTACGGTGATTTGTTATGCGTTGTTCATTGGGTTGTCATGGGAGGATGATAGTGTGTTTTGGTGGCTGGGGGTGAATGGGGTATTGCTGGTGGCATTGCAGCCGTGGATGATGCGGATCAGCAGGGTGATCTATTTGTATTTCTTTGTGTATTATGATGAGGATACGGCGGAGCTTTGATTTGTCATTATTGTCATAAAAGTGCGCAGTATGTACGGCGGGGTGACGGCTTTTAGTGGGGATAGGGGTATGGATGCTGTCATTAGCGGGCTATGAAAGACGCACAGATTAGTGTTGGAAGACCTTAGAAATAGTGGGTAATCCAGCAATTATTTTACAAACAAAAAGGGAAAGTACAAGCGTACTTCCCCTCTCATATATAAAAAAGACAAAACTACCTTTCCCCGATCTGCTGCCTCCACATGGCATAGTACAGCCCTTTCTCAGCCAGCAGATCAATATGATTTCCTGTCTCAATAATCCTCCCTTTCTCCAGCACAAAGATCCTGTCCGCATGCATAATCGTGGACAGCCTATGTGCAATCATCACCGTAATGTGCTCCCTGGTAGCCGTGATTTCCCTTACAGTATTAGAGATTGCCTCTTCCGTGAGCGAATCCAGCGCAGAAGTCGCTTCATCAAATACCAGCAAACGGGGATGGCGGAGCAAGGCACGGGCAATAGAGAGGCGTTGTTTCTCGCCGCCTGACACCTTCATACCTCCTTCACCAATCATCGTGTCCAGTCCATTATCACCTCGGGCCAGCAAGGTATCGCAGCTTGCCTGTTTAAGCACGCGCAGCATATCTTCATCACTTGCACGTGGATTTACGAACAGGAGGTTTTCCCTGATTGTTCCTGAGAACAACTGGGTATCCTGTGTTACAAATCCGATCTGTGCCCGTAATTCTTCAATATCAATCTCGGAGCTTTTAATGCCATTGTAGGAAATACTGCCTTCGGCAGGATTGTATAAGCCTACGAGCAATTTCACGAGGGTGGTTTTACCGGATCCGGATGGGCCTACGAAAGCCACCGTTTCACCGGTTTTCACTGTGAAGTTGATCTGGTCCAGGGCCTTTGAGGATGCTGTCAGGTGCTGGAAGCCAACATTCTCAAATGTCAGAGACTCAATCGCACTGATCCTTACAGGATTAGGGGGTGTTTCTTCTACAGGGGTTTCCAGGATCCGCTGGAAATTCAGGAGAGATACCTGTGCCTCCCGGTAAGCAAGAATAATGTTGCCCAATTCCTGTAATGGACCGAAGATGAAGAAGGAATACAGTTGCAAGGTGAATAACTGGCCTACGGTCACCGTAGCTCCATATATAAGGTAGAGGAGCAGGAACAGGATGGCCTGGCGCAGGAAATTGACAAAAGTACCCTGCACAAAACTGATACTTCTGATGCTACGCACCTTTTTCAGTTCCAGCATCAGGATCCGGATCGTTGTTGAATTCAGACGGCGGATCTCCTGGTGGGTCAATCCAAGGCTTTTTACCAGTTCAATATTACGCAGGGATTCCGTGGTCGCACCTGCCAGCATGGTCGTTTCCTTGACGATCGTTTTCTGGATGGTCTTGATCTTGCGGCTGAGTACGTTCATCATCCAGGCCAGTAACAGGCAACCTCCGGTATAAACAAATACCAGGCTTGGGTGCACAGAATAAGCATATACCATTACAAAGATGACACCTACCAGGGCTACGAAAAGCACGTTCACAAAGGCTGTGATGAACTTTTCACTATCCGTACGTACTTTTTGTAATACAGCGAGGGTTTCACCACTACGCTGGTCTTCAAATTGCTGGTAAGGTAAGCGAAGGGAATGCTTCAGTCCGTCGGTATAAACACTGGCACCAAATTTCTGGATGATCACGTTGGTGAAATAATCCTGAAAAGCCTTGGCGATGCGCGAAACCATGGCGACGCCCATGGAGGCAAGTAAAAGCAGAATTACGCCGCTGATATAATCACCCTGGTCCCGGAATAATCCTTTAGCAGTGGTCGTTGGGTGATTAGCGAATTGATCGATCAGCTTGCCAAAAATATATGGATCAAGCAGGGAAAAGACCTGGTTAATTGAGGCCAGTAATAAAGCCAATCCGATTAACCATTTATATCTTTTCAGATAATGTAAGAACAATTTCATGATGCAAAGAACAGTCTAGATCGCAAATATACGATATTATAAATGTTGCAACATATTTGAGTGTGGAGTGGTAATAAAAATTGAGTGCTGACGCATTTTTTAGGGAGAAGTGGGAAAAAACCGGTCATTCATTCCTAGCAAAAATTTGACTACCTTAATACTATCAGAATGGTTTATATAGCTCATAAACGGTTGTAAATCAACAGCAACGCTTCGGCAGCAGCTACGCTACGGCAACAATTCCACCAAAACGGCTTTCCACGTTTTCTTCACAATTCTATTTAATCTAATTGTTATGAAGACCTATGATGAGAAACACATCAAGAACATTGTTCTATTGGGAGCAGCGAAAAGCGGTAAAACTACACTTTGCGAAACCATGTTATTTGAGGCTGGCATCATTCCCCGACGGGGCAGGGTCGAAGAGGGGAACACGGTCTCCGATTACCATGATATAGAGCATGACAGGGGTAGCTCGGTATACGCCACCTGTATGCACACAGAGTGGCGTGATTACAAGATCAATATTATTGATACCCCGGGTCTGGAAGACTTTATTGGGGAAGTAATTGCATCCATCCGGATCTGTGATACCGCCCTCCTCTTACTCAATGCGCAGCATGGCGTAGAAGTCGGTACCGGGCTGATTTGGGATTATGTGGATAAATACCGCAAACCCACCATCCTGGCAGTGAATCAGCTCGATGCAGAACAGGCAAATTTTTCCCGTACCGTGGAAGAAGCAAAACGGGTACTGGGTCACGCTGTTACCGTTATGCAATACCCTGTGAACCAGGGAACAGGTTTTAACAGTGTTATTGACCTCCTAAAAATGACGATGTATAAGTTTCCTGCCAATGGCGGTAAACCTGAGAAACTACCTATTCCGGACAATGAAAAAGAGCAGGCGGAAAGGCTACACAATGAACTTGTAGAAAAAGCCGCTGAAAATGATGACTCGCTCATGGAGCAGTATTTTGAGAAAGGAAGTCTTGACGAAGATGAGCTGAGACAGGGTTTGAAAATCGGGATGATGAAACATGATGTTTTTCCCGTGTTTTGTTTATCAGCATTGAATGATATGGGCAGTGGCAGGTTGATGGGATTTATTGACAATGTAGCGCCATCGGCTGTGGATATGCCTGCAGAAAAAGGAGAAGCAGGTGAAACAATTGTTTGCGACCCTGCGGGTCCTCCGGTATTGTTTGTATTCAAGACTTTGCTGGAGCCGCATATTGGTAAATTATCGTTCTTTAAAGTGTTGTCGGGTGAAGTGAAGGCGGGAGCTGAGTTGTACAATGAGCAAGGGAATACAGTGGAGCGGTTGAACCAGCTGTTTATTGCTGATGGTAAGAACCGCAATAATGTGGATGTACTGCGTACAGGAGATATTGGCTGTACTTTGAAACTGAAAAATACTTTAACGAATCATACATTGGGCGAGAAAGGTGGTGTGCAGGTGGATCCGATTCATTTTCCCACACCTAATGTGCGGGTGGCCATTGAACCCGTGAATAAAGGGGATGATGAAAAACTGAGCGAGGTGCTGGCGGAGATTCATATGGAAGATCCTACCCTGGAAATTGAGTATAACCGTGAATTGAAACAGGTGATCCTGCATGGTCAGGGCGAATTACATTTAGCATTGACTAAGTGGAGACTGGAGCATGTCTATAAAATGCCGATTGAGTTTATACCTGCGAAGATCCCTTACAGGGAAACGATCCGGCAGGCAGCACAATCTACTTACCGACATAAAAAACAATCGGGTGGTGCCGGGCAGTTTGCAGAAGTGTACATCAAAATAGAACCTTATTTCGATGGCATGCCTGCTTTCAAAGAGCACCCGGTGCGGGATACGGAAACGGTTGATTTAAACTGGGGTGGCAAACTGGTGTTCAATAATTGTATTGTAGGAGGTGCGATTGACACGCGGTTTCTGCCTTCGATTATGAAAGGGATTATGGAGAAGATGAATGAAGGGCCGCTTACTGGTTCTTATGTAAGAGATATACGGGTGAGTGTGTATGATGGGAAAATGCACCCGGTGGATAGCAATGATATATCATTTAAGATAGCAGGGATGATGGCGTTTAAGGATGCTTTCCATCAGGCGGCACCGCTATTGCTGGAGCCGGTGTATGATGTGGAGACGACAATTCCTGATGAGATGGCGGGCGATGTGATGGGGGAATTGCAGAGTAGAAGAAGTATCATTACAGGGATGGATTCTGAAAATGGGTACCAGGTAATAAGGGCGAGAACACCGCAGGCGGAATTGGATAAATTGTATGCGGCAATGAGGAATGTGACACAGGGGAAAGCGAGGGTACGCGCGGTGTTTGCGGAGTATGCAGCGGTGCCGGGAGATTTGCAGAAGAAGCTGATGGAAGAGTATAAGAGTGTGGAGCTGGTGGGATAAAGACAGCTTATATAATGAAAAAAACGAGCTTGGCTCATAAATAAAAATAACGGCTGAGAATTGCTTAAACGGGTATCCGACTCCATCAGGGATACGAATAAAACGAGGCTGTATCGGACTATGATACAGCCTCGTTTTTAATTGATAAGAACCATTATTAATAACCCGGATTCTGTGTCAGATTCGGATTTAATTTTATCGCATTAGTTGGAATAGGGAATACACGGTGATTGATATCATTATCTGTTTTGAACCCCCATGCATTTTCAAACTTACCAAAGCGGATCATATCATTTCTATGCCAGCATTCCATGGCAAACTCCCTGCTTCTTTCGTTGTAAACAGAGTCTAAAGTGATATTAGTCCATCCGGTGCTGGTAGTACGCTGTGCCCTGATCTGGTTTACCAGGCTCAGTGCTGATGCACCATTGGTGGCGCTACCACCACGCAGTATAGCTTCAGCTTTCATCATCAGGATATCTGCATATCTGAATACAGGCACATCATTATTCTGGTTACGGTTTGCAGAAGTTGGATCAGGATAGAACTTGATGTTACGATAACCCATGTTCCATGCTACTTCGTCATTACCGCAATCGAACAGGGCCGTACTTTGTCTCAGTACAACATCTGGTGTGATGTCTAACTGGTAGGTGTAAGGACTGGTGTTACCTGCATAGGTAATGGCATCATAACCTGCATAAGTGGTCGTGATAGTGATAGGTGTACCATCTTTTTTGTATTGTTTACCATGCAGCCACTGACCGTTACGTACATCATTTTCATCGTAGAAGTAAGCGTAGAAAGAAGGGATGGTACTTCTTGGTGCACCCGGTACGAATGGAATGCTGAAGTAGTTGAAACCTGCATTGGTAGCTACGTTACCCATAGAACGGGGAACATCGTAACGGCTGTAGTTATTGACACTTCTGAAAGGCCAGCTATTGCTGAAGTTAGGATCGTAAGGAACAGCAAAGATAAATTCAGGTGTAGAGGGACCGTTGTTGTACTTGAACATATCGAGGTAGCTACCCATGGTCGCCAGCGAGTACATGTTGGAATTGATCACACTGTCACACGCGGTGATACAATCATTGTAACGTTGAGTGCCGGTATAGTATTCAGCATTCAGGTATAATTTTGCCAGCAATGAAAACGCCATGAATTTATTAGCTCTGCCGTAGGTAGAAGAACCGGTAGCTCTGCTCAGATAAGGCAGTGCGGCGGTGATTTCTCTTTCAAGCCAGTTGAAAGTAACGCTACGATCTACGTTTTCATGTGGGGTATAATCACCCGCTACAGTATCCAGTGGCACACGACCGTAGTTATCCATCATCCAGTAGTATGCCAGCGCACGGACCATTTTGATCTCAGCAAGATGCCTGCTTTTTGTAGCGCCATCAGTTTCAGTTTTACCAAGGATATCGAGGGTTTGATTAGATACACCAATGATGGTAGAGAGCCAGTACCAGTTACCATTTACATAACCATTATCCCTGGTCCAGGTGTGGTAGTGCATTTGCAGGTTTTGTGCACCATCGTACCAGTTACCACCACGTGCAGGCATGATGGATTCATCCGTACTTAGTGATTGCTGCATGAACCATTCTACACCACCGTAGTTACCTCTCAGTACAACGTACACAGGACCGGATGCGGTGATGAAAGAAGCAGAATCCTGCGGATAAGTATCTGTAGTTAGTTCCGTAGTGATGGGTACTTCTAACTTATGACAGGCAAAGCTTGCAGCCACCAGTACTGAAGAAAGAAAATATTTTATGATTGAGCGTTTCATACTTCTCGTTTGTTAAGATGATAAATATTAGAGGGACAGGTTTGCGCCGATAAGGAAGGTGCGTGTTTTTGGGTAGAAGTTGTTATAATCTACGCCAGGTGCGATGCCTCCCTGATTCACTTCGGGATCTACCCCTTTATATTTAGTAATGACGAAGAGGTTATTGCAGGAAACGTACAATCTCAGTTTTTTGATGGAGGGATTGACATTTCCGAAAGTATAAGCCAGTGTTGCGTTATCGAATCTCAGGTAGCTACCTGATTCAATGTAGCGGGAAGAGTATTTGTAAGCGTTTGCATCAGAGGTAGGTTCATCTTTAGCATCAGCCAGGATGTTAGCATATTGTGCGGTAGCAGGTCGGAACAGGTCGGCCCTGGTGGCGTTGAATATTTTGTTGCCATACACGCCTCTTACGAATATGTTCAGATCCCAGTGTTTGTATTTGAAAGTGTTGGCCCAACCATAGATCAGTTTTGGCTGTGCGCTACCCAGGTAGTGATAATCGGTACCATTCACGGGAGTGATAGTAGTGGTACCATCTCTTTTCTGGAACTGAGAAATGCCATCGGTATTTTTACCAGCATATTGCAGGGTAAAGAACTGACCCAGTGGCATACCTGTTTTCAGCAATTGCAGGCTCACACCTGATTGGGAAGCACCTTCCGGATATGCGACAGCTACTGAGTCACCACCGGAGAACAGTGGATTTTTCAGGCTTGTGATCCTGTTTTTGTTCGTAGCGAGGTTCAGGTTAGAGGTCCAGCTAAAGTCGTGGTGATCTACGATCAAACCGGACAGGCTTAATTCAATACCCTTGTTATTCATACTGCCACCATTTGCAACAATAGAGCCTGTAGGCACGAGAGCTGGGTTTACAGCGTAGGTATAAATCATGCCGGTGGTGTTTTTGTTATACACTTCCAGTGAACCTGATAACCTGCTTTTCAGGATGGCGAAGTCAAGGCCGATGTTGGTAGTGGCTGTTTTTTCCCATTGCAGGTCGGCGTTTTGTGCCTGTGTAGGACCGAAGGCACCGAGTTGCTGGCCGTTATACAGGAAGGTACCATTGCTACCGATAATGTATTGTGCAGAGAATGCGCTGAAACCACTTGAGTTACCGGTAACACCGTAGCTGGCTCTGAATTTCAGGTCATCAAATGCGTGCTGGTTTTTCATGAATGGTTCCTGGATGATGCGCCAGCCGATACCTACGGAAGGGAAGTAGCCCCATCTGTTGTTATCACCAAATACGGAGCTACCATCGTGACGGATAGATCCCTGTAATAAATATTTCTCTTTGTAATCGTAGTTCACACGTGCGAAGTCGGAGATCAGTCTTGTTTCCTGGTATACGCCATCGGAGCCGAGGTTGATGTGTGTAGAATAGGCGTAAGGGTTACTCAGCGCCAGGTTGCGGAAGCCGGTGTTGTCAACGGCGAAGTTGTAGGTCGTGGTAGAGAAGCCATCACCAATGACATTGCTCTGCCAGGAATAACCTGCAACAGCGTTGATGTTATGGCCGCCAAAATGCCTGTTCCAGGAGAGGTAGCTTTCCAGAATCTTATAGGTGTTGGTATAAGAAGACCTGGTGGCCTGTCCGTTGGTACCGAAGGTTTGCTGTAGGTGACCGCCGGTGCCTGGATCAGGGTTGTTGTACATACCATTATATTTATTGGTGTAGTACTTGGAGAGATATTGACCGGAGAGTGCGGAAACATTTATGTAAGCCACGCTGAGGTCATATGAGAAGCCGAAAGGCAGTTTTACGTTAGTCGTAAAGTTGGCAGAGAAGTTATTATTCTTCGTTTCCAGGGAGCTGTTGTTCAGCATGGCAACGGGATTGTAGTAGTTGCTGTACTGGAAGTTTTCGAAGTAGGTACCATCTGCTTTCTTAACGGGAGAAACGGGGAGGTAGATAGCGGATTGCAGGAGGATGGTGTTTCTGTAAGGAACATCCATTGCATTGCTGATAGAGTTGGTGATATTCAGTCCGAATTTCACATTATCGTTCAGTGCGTACTGTTCAACTGCGAGTCTGGCGATCATACGTTCCAGAGAGGTTTTCTGGATAATACCTTCTTTTTTGGCATAGTTAAGGGTCGCGATGTAGTTGCTGTGATCGGTACCGCCACTGAAAGCGATATTATGGTTTTGTGAAATGGCGGTAGATCTTTCGATTTCTTTCTGCCAGTCGGTATGGGCACCCAGGTCATCGTTAGGTGTGAAGCCAGAGCCGTTTTTGGTCAGGAAGGAGCGGAGTTCATCGGCGTTCATCACGTCGAGGTTTTTAGAGATTTTCTCTGCGCCTACGTATGTATTGTAGCTTACGGTGAGGTTGCCTGCTTTTCCTTTTCGTGTGGTCACAATGATGACGCCTGCGGATGCTCTGTTACCGTAGATGGCGGTAGCGGCGGCATCTTTCAGTACTTCGATGTTGGTGATATCATCGGGCGCAATCATGGAGATATCCATGCCAGGCACACCATCTATTACATAGAATGGGGTCTGGGAAGAGTTGAGGGTGGAGGCACCACGGAGGATCACGGCAGCGGGCTTATTGGGGTCACCGCTGGCGGTAATATTAAGGCCTGGCACTTTACCCTGCAGGAGTTGTCCGAGGTCGGTAATAGCGCCTCTATTGAGGTCACCTGGCTTCACGGAGGTGATAGCGGAGGTGAGGGCGGCTCTTTTTTGTTTACCATAACCTACGATGGCGACATCGTTCAGTTGTGTAGCGCCGGAATTGAGAACAATGTTAAGGGTAGTATTGTTACCTACTTTAACTTCTTTGGTTTCGTAGCCGACGTAAGTGATTACGAGGATATCGTCCGGGGAAGCGTTGATAGTGAATTCTCCTTTTTCGTTTGTGGAAGTTCCTTTTTTAGTAGCTTTTACTACAATGGTTACACCGATCATTGCTTCACCGTTAGCTGAGGTAACCTTACCTTTTACGGGCGGGCCGAAGTGGTCATTGGCATTTATGCTCCCTGGAGTGGATGGGAGGGGAGATGCGCTGGCCTGGAACTGAATCCCGGCGGTCAGCAATAAGAATGATACCATTCTTATTGTGGTTCCTGTTCTAAACTGCAATCGATTGCAATTTCTGCGAATAGCAGGCAGCTTCATAGTTTTTCCGTGTTTAGGTTTATAAATAGTTGTTTTGTGCGCTTGCTTTAGTTTTGGTTTGGCCAGATACGTGCGTATATCAGGCAATGCTGGATGGTATCATGAGATACTAGCCAGTGTAAATCCACATTTTTTGTTGATAATTATTAAAGGAATTCGTCCCTCTTAACTGGAATTCTTCAGCTTTGTGCTCTAAACCATTTCTTTGTTTTTTGCGGTTGTTTCAGGCGTTTCCCCGCTTCGTCCACTGTCGATTGGTTGTTTTAACTGTTCTGTATATCTTCCTAATAACTATGGAATTCAGTTTGAAGATAGTGAGATTATTTAAATTTTGTGTTTTTTTTTGGAAAAAATGATTTTGGGGGTTGGGGTATGTGTAGGAGGTGCGTAAATGTCTGCGGAACACTTATTATTGTCGATGGCATTTTATGGGGGAAATTGATGTGGGTTTTAGTTGTTGATGTTAATGCGTGAAGTTATTTTAGGATTTTTGAGAACTCATTTTAACATCATATTTTCGGCGGGTAATTATTCATTTTCATTGTTACACGTTGAAGGAACAATTTTAAACTTAAAGTGAATAAATAGTTACCAGGTTTTTAATCGGTTTATTTCAGCTAATGACCAAAATTTTGAAGCTTAGGGATCTAAGGGTATATTTGAAATAGGTTTAAGTAACCTTATTTTGTTGTTACCTCCTAATTGGTATTATATGTCATATCCTGCATGTGAAGATGATATAAAAATGATTGAGATTACTGTCTCATCTATTGAAAATACAGAACGTTCAATAACGAAAGGTTCTGATGAGCATCTAGATCTGATTTTAGATATCAGGAACGGCTTATCTGAAAACACGTTCCTTATCAGGAAAGTGGTTGATGATATTGAGCAGCACTTCAATAGTTATACTGTAGAAAAAGCACAAAATCTTTTAGCTAAAATTTTCCCGGTTTTCAATTTGACCAAAAGTATTAATGCTTTGATTGAAAAGTTGGAATTGAGTAATGACCTTAGTACTCATCTGGCGGCTTTTAATGACGAAGTGAGGGAGCTATCGGAAATAGCGAATGATTTATCACGTTATAAAGTTAACACGTCTAAGTGAAAGGTTCTCATTAATTGTGTAGGAAATTGGTCTTCGCTTATACCCAATAATTCTCCCGGTCCAGGCAACGAAATTGTATCGCTTCTGCGATATGATCTGACTGGATATGCTCACTTTTTGCAAGGTCTGCGATCGTGCGGGAGACTTTTAAAATACGATCGTATGCGCGTGCGGAAAGGTGTAATGTTTGCATGGCTTTTTTGAGCAGGTCTGCGCAGTCGGTATCGAGTTGTGATACTTTTTTTAATAATGATGAATGCATTTGTGCATTGTTGTAAATCCCTTTGTGCCGGGTGAATCTTTGCTTTTGGATGTTTCGGGCGGCGATGACTCTTTCTCTTATTTTATTACTGGATTCGGCGGTGGATGAGCTGGTTAATTCGTGGTGGGAAACCGGGGTGACTTCTATGTGGAGATCGATCCTGTCCATGAGTGGGCCAGAGATTTTGCGCATGTAACGTTGTACCATGCCAGGGCCGCAGGAGCAGGAGCGCTCGGGGTGATTGAAATAACCACAGGGGCAGGGGTTCATGCTAGCAATGAGCATGAAACCAGCGGGAAAGTCGGTGGTGTAGTTGGCTCGTGAGATGGTGACTTTTCTTTCTTCGATGGGTTGGCGCATAACTTCTAAGACGGCGCGTTGGAATTCGGGGAGCTCATCGAGGAATAAGACGCCGTTGTGGGCGAGGGAGATTTCTCCGGGTTGGGGATTGATGCCGCCACCGACTAAGGCGGTGTTACTGATGGTGTGATGTGGTGAGCGGAAGGGGCGTTTAGTGATTAAATCACAGTCAAGTTTGCCGGCTACGGAATAGATCTTTGTAGTTTCTAAAGCTTCCGGCAGGGTCATAGGAGGGAGGATGGTGGGGAATCGTTTTGCAAGCATTGTTTTGCCGGCTCCGGGAGGGCCGATGAGTAAAATGTTGTGCCCACCGGCCGCGGCGATTTCGAGGCCGCGTTTGACGAAGTACTGGCCTTTTACTTCGCTGAAGTCAAGGTCGTTTTGGCTTTGTTGAGAGAAGATGTTGATAACATCGGAGTTGGTGGGTTGTAATACTTCAGGATTTTCATAGAAATCGATGACCTCTTGTAATTGTGTGGCACCGAATACTTTGATGCCTTCGACCATGGCGGCTTCTTTGGCATTTTGGAGGGGGAGAATTATCCCCTTGAAACCGTCTTTTTTAGCTTGTACTGTCATGGGGAGCGCTCCCTTTATTGGAAGTAAGGTGCCATCTAAAGAAAGCTCTCCCATGAGGGTATAATATTTGAGATTGTCAGGTTGGATTTGTTCGGAGGCGGCTAATAAGCCGATTGCAATTGGCAGATCATAAGCAGCACCTTCCTTGCGAATATTCGCAGGGGCCATGTTGACGATCGTTCTGAAACGGGGGAAGAAATAGCCGATGTTGTGAATGGCAGATTCGATGCGGTCTTCACTTTCTTTGACTGAACTGCCAGGTAAACCTACGATTGAAAAACGGGTGCCTTTAGGCGATACATTCACTTCTATAACAATGGAAATGGCACTGACGCTTTGCAGCGCACTACCATAGGTTTTAACAATCATGGATGAAATAGTTTGTTATTGAATATAATGAAAAAATCTCATCTACCCTGAGCAGATGAGATTTTTTTTATAAGTGAGTAGCCGGTTAATTTTTCTGTAGGGAGCCAGTTCATCTTTTTTCAGTCTTGAAATCTGTTCCCGGTATTATAAGCTGTTATTTTATTTCATTCAACAAATCCAACACCTTTTCGCGTTTCAATATTAAATAACCAATCTTCTCCTTTGCTATCCCATCTTTCAACTGATAAGTAAAATATAAATTATCCTCCAGCACCTGTGATTCAAAATACTTGAACTTGATATTTGACGCACCTTTCAGCTCCTCTGCAATTTCGTAGAGGTGTGTGGATAAGATGAATAAACAGTTTGTACTTTTCAGCAATCCATTGATCACCGCTAATGAACAATTCTTTGCATCCTCCACATTCGTTCCTTTGAACATCTCATCTATCAGCACCAACCATTTTCTACCATCATTAATTTTGATGATCGTATTTTTTATACGCTGCACTTCATTAAAGAAGAATGATTCCCCTTTAAAAATATTGTCCTGCACCTGGATATTACTAAATATCCCATTGAAGAAGCTACACTTCATCTCTGTAGCGGGAACACCCATCCCGATATGCGCCAGGAATACAGCTACACCCACGGCTTTGATGAATGTCGTTTTTCCCGCCATATTCGCACCTGTCAAAAACATGAAGTGTGATTGTGGTGTGATGGATACATTGTAAGATACCGGCTTCGCTAAGATAGGATGATACAGATCTTTGATCTCTACATATGGATGTGGTGTATCGTCAAATGTGGGGAATTGCAGATTGAAATGACGTACAGCTTTTGACATCGCGTACATTGCATCCAGCCTGCTATAGAGGTCTAATAATTCCTGAATGGTTTTGCGATGTTTCCTGCGGATGTAATGATCGTGACGCAGGATCTGCATGAAAGATACGGGGCCTGCTGCATCTGCAGCAATGATGTCGTTGAATTCTTTTTGATATAATAAATGATGCGCCCTGTCTAACAAATTTTTCAGATCGCGGGGTGTATTATCAGCATTATAGGTGTTGACTAATAAACGGAAACCTTTGAGCAGGTTGAGTAGCTGTGTGAAAGAAAATTTGATGAATCCGTAATCAGGATTGTACATCAGTTTTGTCACGACAGCACTCACTACGAGTGTTAAACCTTCGGGATTGCCGATAGGTTCTATTTGTGCATCGAGGTAGTTTTCCATCACTACGATGGTACCGTTAGTGATGTCTGCCGGCCAGCGGTCTTCCTGCTGTATGAGGTAGTTTAAAGATTTTTGTCTGTGCTCTATGGCAGCGATATCTTTCAGCGGATTTGCATACATCTGTCTGAGATAATGTCTGCCGCCTGTTGTTGTCGTGAAATCCAGTTTATGAAAGAGGGAGAATTCTTCTTCCCTGTTGAATATTGACAGGTCGTAATAGGTCGTATTATCTAGTTCCATTGCACAGGCTTTTATGTAGGTGAATATACGGAAATATGTCGCTTTATTTACAGATGAGTAATGGTGTGGATTCCATAAATGTGAGGGAAATAAATAGCCCTGATTATTGTTACCGAAGGTAGCAATGATCAGGGCTATGCGGTATCTGGTCTGTTGTCAGTTCCAGGAGTATCTGATTGCAGGGAGACTACCTGTTGAATACCAAACGCTGTCCTTTCTCACTTTCATTGAACACGCCATTCTCATAAGCAAGGTGTCCGCTTACAAAAGTATGCGTCACTGCTGCCGGGAATGTATGCTCTTCCAGCGGAGACCATCCACATTTATAATGGAGGTTACTCTTTTCTACCATTGTTGCCTGTTGCAGGTCTACGATTACGCAGTCTGCAAAATAGCCTTCCCGCAGGTATCCTCTTTCTTTTATCTGGAAACAGATAGCAGGCGCATGTGACATTTTCTCTACCACTTTTTCCAGGGTGATATTGCCTTTGGATACATGCTCCAGCATCATGAGCAGGCTGTGCTGCACTAATGGAACGCCGGATGGCGCCTGTAAATAAGGTTGTTGTTTTTCTTCCCAGGTGTGAGGGGCGTGGTCGGTGGCAATGATGTCCAGCCGATCGTCCAGCAGGCCCTGCCAGAGTGCATGTTTATTGTGTGCGGCCTTGATGGCGGGATTACATTTTATGAGATTGCCATAGCGTGCGTAATCATCAGCGGTGAAATACAGGTGATGCACACATACTTCAGCGGTAATACGTTTTTCTGCGAGTGGCAGCATGTTGCTGAATAACTGTAATTCCTTTTCTGTGGAGATATGCAGAATGTGCAGACGGGAATTGTGTTTTTTAGCAAACTGGATGGCGACCAGTGAGGACTCGAAACACCCTTCTTCATTGCGGATCAGGGGATGGTAAGCTGCGGTCAGGTTTTCCGGACCTACTTCCTGTTTGTATTTTTCGAGATTGGTTTTGATAATATTTTCGTCTTCACAGTGTGTGGCAATGAGCACTTCGCTACCACCAAAGATGCGCTCCAGGGTTACGTAGTTATCGACCAGCATATTGCCGGTTGAGGAGCCCATGAAGATCTTTACACCGCAGATGCGGTCTTTCTTTTCGTTTGTTTTCAGCACTTCATCAGCGTTGTCGTTGGATACGCCCATGAAGAAAGAGTAGTTGGCCAGGGAGTGATGCTCACCGATTTTATATTTGTCTTCCAGCAGCTCTTGTGTAAGGGCAGCGGGAACGGTGTTGGGCATTTCCATGAAACTGGTGGTACCTCCGGCTACAGCTGCACGGGATTCTGTGTAGATGTTTGCTTTGTGGGTGAGGCCTGGTTCGCGGAAGTGCACCTGGTCGTCGATGACACCGGGGAGAAGGTGTTTGCCTTCGCCGTTGATTTCGGTGTATTGTCCGCTGATGCTGATCTGCGGCGCAATTTTTTCGATACGGCCATTGCTGATAAGGACATCCCGGACAGCGGTACTGCCTTCATTGACTACGGATATATTGCGGATGATATATGTCTGCATGCCGCAAAGATAGTGCAAAGTGTCTTCGGGAGGAAGAGGGAAATTCGGGTGTATGAGTTTCGAAAATGTATGATTAAGCTTCCGGATGGAAGGCGTAGGTATAGGTTTTGAAAACTCTGTGATTAACCTTCCAGGTGAATAGAGAACACGATCATACGAGACTTGAGTGACTCAATGACGTTGGAGTAACGGAGGTTCTTATCTTTCACCTGCATATTTGAAAGACCATTACTGATCTTAAACTCTGGTGAGAAGATAAAGCTGGGGAAGTAGAACTCAAAGCCTGCGCCTACTTCGTAGCCATAGTCACCCGCCTTGATCTTTACGAGATCTTCTGCACGACGTGCGCGGGCATTGGAGGCCAGGTCATAATCGTATTTCAGACCAGCGATTACGTAAACGCGCATATTATCGATACGATCTGACTTGAACTTAACCTGTAAAGGGAATTGAAGGAGGATGGATTCAATATTTTTAGTGGTTTCCCGGGTAGGGAAGTTTTCTCTGTAGTATAAATTTTTCGAGGCGAATGACAATTGCGGATTCAGGCGAAGGTCAAAGTATTCGCTCAGGCGTACATTGCCCAGCAGACCGAGGTTAAATCCATAGGTCTTGAGGGGCTCTACTACCATGATAGAGTCCTGATGCAGGAAAACCGCATCGTGCAGGAGTTTGAAATAGGAGTTGTTGGCTGCGAGCGTGATACCAAAGTAATAGGGCTTGGCATCGTGTTCTTCCATGTTCAGAACGGTTTGCGCCTGCGCGCCTTTTGTATTACATAGGATAGCCAGTATCAATACTAGCGGGAAGCGCAATAAATAGAGCTGATGCCGAATGTGAGTTTTTTGCATGTCACTGCTTGAAAGCCGGTATTAGTTAAAATATTACACATTTCCTGACCTTGGGGGAACGCTTTCACAGATTCGGGAAGGTAGCTATATGCTGCCTGACTCTTTGCAATCCATTTTCCGATCAGGGGTGTAATATAGCGAAAATACAAATTATATAATTGTTTAATAGGAAAAACTGTTGGATTAGAGAATTCTAATATTACCAGTTTTCCGCCCGGCTTTAATACACGCAACATTTCAGCCAGTCCTTTTTCCAGATTCTCGAAGTTGCGAACACCGTATGCGACCGTTATTGCATCAAACGTATTATCAGGAAAACTTATTGTTTCGCTATCTCCCAGCTGCAGGGTAATTTTGTCAGAAAGGCCCAGGTTATTGATTTTTTCCCGGCCGAATGAGAGCATGCCTTCAGAGATGTCGATACCGGTGATGGTATCGGGGTTGAGCATCTTGTTGGCCATGATGGCGAAGTCGCCTGTACCTGTGGCCACGTCCAGCATCTTTTTGGGTTGGAGGGATTTCAGCAGTTTGAGGGCTTTTTTACGCCACATGATATCGATCCCGAGGGACATAAAGTGGTTTAAAAAGTCATAGCGATGAGCAATATCATTGAACATTGTCGCTATTTGTTCCTTCTTGCTTAATTTTGACGCGGCAAACGGTACTACTTTCTTATCTGACATAGCCCGCAAAGTTAGGGTGTTCTTGTTGATAAGTAAAATACTAATCATCATGTACGGGGCCAATTAGTGAAATTTTTTCTAAAAAGTGAGACTTTAAAATATGATTATAAAATCTGCAGAGTATCTAATTAGTAGTCCCGAATGGGAGAAATGTCCTACTCCGAATCTGCCGGAGTATGCGTTTATTGGCAGGTCGAATGTGGGTAAGTCCTCGCTGATCAATATGTTAGCGAATAATGAGAAGTTGGCCAAGACGTCTGGTACGCCTGGAAAGACGCAGTTGATCAACCATTTCCTGGTGAATAAGGATTGGTACCTGGTGGACTTGCCGGGGTATGGGTTTGCGAAAGTGAGCCAGTCTCAGCGGAGGAGTTGGGAGAAAATGATTGAGAATTATTTGCGGAAGCGTCCGAACCTGGTGAATGTGTTTGTGTTGATTGATAGCAGGCATGAGCCGCAGAAGCTGGATATTGATTTTGTCAACCAGTTGGGTGAGTGGCAGATTCCGTTTAACCTGGTGTTTACGAAGGCGGATAAGAGTACGCAGGCGGAGACGAGTAAGAATGTGAAGGCATTTTTGAATAAGTTGAGGGAGAATTGGGAGTTTTTGCCGGCGAATTTTGTGACGAGTACGGTGAAAAAGATGGGGAGGGATAAGATACTGGCGTTTATTGATGAAATGAATATGCAGTTCAGGGCGATTGCATAGGGGGATTTAATGCAAACCGGTTAGGTTGAGTTCCTGGATGGGGGATTTTTCTGGCAATAAGATTCTTTGTTCAGGGTGAAATGCCTGAACGGTATACGATAATATGTGAATAAAGGGGCGCTGTTACAGTGCTCCTTTATTTTTTACCCGTACGTAAGTGGCTTTGATTCCATCGGTGAGGTGCACCGCTGAAAGGTATAGCGTATCGTTCGAGTGGCAGAAGGTGCAGCTGTAAATCCTTGGATTCCATGGGTCCTTGTCAGAGACGAGGTAAGGGAGACGATCTGCTTTGAAGGCCATGAGAAATGATTCCCTGCTGACGAGGGTATCGTGGCGATAGGTGAGCATATTGTTCCCATTGAAAGTAATGGTGTTGAGTGCACTACTATCTACCAGGCTGAGATGCTTGCCGGAAACGGTTTGTACCAGTCGCCAGCTACCTTGTAATTTGCTGGATGGATTGTCTGCAAGATTCTCTTTTTTGCAGGCATAGGTTGCTAATAACGCTATAAGTGTGACAGTGACAGACGTGGGTCTCATTTTGATCCCTTTAGTTGATTGTAGGTTGTTGTTGTAAGTAGGATAAAAGATACGAAGAAATTTTGAGAAATGATAGGGGGAAGAGGAGAGAGCTTTTAAAAAATTGAGTTCTTGTTTAGGGAAGAATTTTGAAGGAGTTTTTCAGGAGGTAAAGGGGATAGGTTCCCTGGATGTGTGGCCACACATCCCAGACTTAAAAGCGGTGGCATTGTTTATCAGTTCACTACCTTATCGGCACAGCAGCTACTGGCAAATGCGTCTGGCTTGGCTTTGAAGGCGAAGCCCATACCCAGTATATAACCCATGGCTTCGCGTAAGGCCAGGTTACTTTTGAACTGGGGGTTTGTGTTAATGTCCGCATGTACTTCCATGTCTACATCGTAGTCAGTAAACATGTCGCAGAGTTCGTAGGCGATCTCGATGCTCTTGGCTACTTCTATGAGCATACGCTCTTTGATAGAGTAGACGTCATGTGTTTTTTCATTGTGGATGAACATGAATCCTCCATGTCCTTCGCGCAGGAAAACAATGACGGTAGCGAATTCTGTGTCGATACCTTTGACCTGAGAGTCAGTGCCGATGCATACTTTGAGGTGAAAGCCTTTGGCTGTTTCGCGGATGATGGCCTGGCGGACTTCTTCCTTAATTGGCAATTGGATTTGTTCGCCGTTGAATCTTCTCCATTTCATGATATATATATGATTAGAGTGAAAAGGCGGTGTTGGGTAATAAAGCCAGTCGATGTTTCAGAGCCTTGCGGTGGGGATATCAGGATAACCGAATATACTAATTATTTGAATAGGTTGGGTGTGGTATATATGTAAAAGGGAGGTGTGGCGGGTGAGACCCTGGTAAGACAGGTTGGGTGGTGGTATTCATGCGAAGATCAGGTGACTGCGTGGTATTCATATAAAAAAGGAGGGTTCAGCTTTTGGCCGAACCCTCCCTTTTTTGAAAAAAGCAATCAATATTGTCCGGTACTCAGGAGTACCAATGTGCAAGCTTCGAGTGTATCAATCCCTTTTTCTCCGGCCATTTTCGCCAGTTCGTCATTTTCTGTACCGGGATTGAAGATGATGCGTTTAGGATGCAGGTTCATGATGTAATCATAATATTCTTTCTGATTGCCCGGATTCATATACAGGGTTACAGTATCTACATCTTCCTGCGATGGATGATCAGTGCTGATGGGGATATTACCAATCTGTGCAGCCTTTTTACCAATGGCTACTACAGGATGTCCATGCGCTGTCAATTTGTTTACAGCCAGAAAACTATATCTGTCGGGATTAGGTGAAGCGCCTAATACCACTGTTTTTTTCTTATCGCTCATGCTTGTATTATACAAACTTTACACCAGAAGCCTGATGGAAGGGATGATACCGTCGTACTGACAGGTGGGGGAGGTATTATTTTCGATGGCGGGTTTGGTGAAATGTAGTGCCAGTGGGGAAAGCGGCGGATGCAAGTGCTTAACTGATTTTCAGGCGCAGTATTATTGTTGTGCCATTGAGGCAGGATGATGAGCACGGCAATTAAAAACGTCGTTTATAAATTACATTATTTAAACAACTTCATCAGGGTTGAATAGAACCAGTTTGCGTCTGCTTTTACAAATGCATTCAGGGTCTTGTCTGTCTGGTGAGCGAATTTGTTGATCTCTGTAATGGAATCTTTGAACGATTTTACGTGTTTGTCTTTCGGATCGCCTTCTACTTCCTGGAGTTGTTCCAGGGTTTTAAGAATGGGGTCCAGTTCTCTGCGCTTCCTTTCACGGGCTATTTCTTTGGCGACTTTGTAGATGTCTTTTTCTGCGGTGAAGTATTCTTTTCTTTCGCCGGGAACGAGTACGCGGTCTACCAGGCCCCAGTTAATGAGTTCACGCACGTTCATGTTAGTGTTCCCTCTGGAAATGTTTAGCTCTGCCATGATATCTTCTGCACTCAGGGGTTCAGGCATGATCATTAGCAAAGCGTGGATCTGGGCCATGGTCCGGTTGATTCCCCATTGCGCTCCGAGTGAGCCCCATGTTAGGATGAATTGTGCTTTTGCTTCGGCTAATTTCATTACTTCCTTATTGATGGTATAAAGTTATATTATGTTTTTGAACTTTCAAAAGTTAGTGAAAAGTGGGGTGGGGGAAGTAATTGGAATTGTTATTTGATATAATGAAAAGAGCGGCTTCCTACAGGAAGCCGCTCTTTTCATTATATCGTATTGGATTAAACCAGCATTGTAACCGGGTTTTCCAGGTAACCTTTCAGTGTTGCCAGGAACCTTGCGCCTACGGAACCATCTACGCTACGGTGATCGCAGCTCAGGGTCAGTTTCATGATATTAACAGCTTTGAACTGTCCTTTCTCAGAAATGACTGTTTCCTTGATACCACCAACAGCCAGGATTGCAGAATCCGGCGGATTGATGATGGCGGTGAACTCATCGATACCCATCATACCCAGGTTAGAGATAGTGAAGGTATTACCGCTGAAGTCCTGTGGTTGCAGTTTCTTGTTTTTCGCTTTGTCGTACAGACCTTTAGCATCAGCTGCGATCTGGCTCAGGGATTTCTGATCAGCGAAGCGGATAACCGGTACGATCAGACCATCTTCGATAGCTACAGCGGAACCAATGTGTATATGTTGGTTCTGGCGGATGAAATCACCCATCCAGCTGCTGTTTACATCAGGATGCTGGCGCAGGGCCAGGGCAGCTGCCTTGATCACCATATCATTGAAGGAGATCTTAACAGGAGAAACCTCGTTAATTGCTTTACGGGCATCCATTGCCTTATCCATATTAACATCTACTTTGAGGTAGAAGTGAGGAGCAGTGAATTTGCTTTCGCTCAGGCGTTTAGCGATTACTTTACGCATCTGAGTCAGCGGAATATCGGTATAACCTTCCTGACCGGCAGGTGCAAATGCAGGAGCAGCTGATTTTGCAACAGCTGGTGCAGGAGCGGTGGTAGCAGGTGCTGCAGATGGAACGAAGCCGTCCACATCTTTCTTCACGATTCTACCGTTATCACCGGAACCGGTTACTTTATTAATATCGATACCTTTTTCCTGTGCCAGTTTCTTAGCCAGTGGAGATGCTTTCACACGACCATTAGCGTCAGTCGCAGCTTCAGGAGTTGCGGCAGGAGCAGCATTTGCAACAGGAGCAGCAGCAGCTGGCTTAGCACCACCTTCAGCAGCCAGGATAGCATCTACGTTCGTACCCTTTTTACCTACGATAGCGATGATACCATTTACTTTGGCAGCATCACCTTCTTTTACGCCTACATATAATAATTCACCTTCAGCGTAACCAATTACTTCCATGGTTGCCTTATCGGTTTCCACTTCAGCCAGAACGTCGTCGCTTTTTACGGTGTCGCCTACTTTTTTATTCCAGGCTACGATTTTACCTTCTGTCATCGTATCGCTCAGGAGCGGCATACGAATAACAGTAGCATTTTTCAGAGCCTCTGCAGCAGCTGCATTATCAGCAGCTGGCGCTGGTGCAGCAGCCGGAGCTGGTGCCTGAGCTTCAGGTTGAGCCGGTGCAGCGGCAGGAGCGGGAGCAGCACCACCCAGTAAGGACTTGAAGTCTTCACCTGGTTTACCAACGACAGCTATCACTTCATTTACTTTAGCAGCCTTTCCCTTCTCTACACCTATATATAATAAGGTACCCTCTACATATCCCATCACTTCCATGGTGGCCTTATCAGTTTCCACCTCAGCAATTACATCGTCTGCTTTTACGGTATCACCTACCTTTTTATGCCATTCCGCGATCACCCCTTCTGTCATCGTGTCACTCAAAAGGGGCATTCTGATAACTTCTGCCATAGTATTTTTCCAAATTTTGCCTCAAACCTACAAAAGAATTGCGAAATGTGAAAGTTGTATTCTTGTTCTTCTGTGGATTCAAGAGGGTATTAAAAATCGAGTTCTAGATTTAGTTTGTCTTTCAACTCTTTCACGAGCGGATATTTTTCTATCATCTTTGCAAATTTTTCACGGCTGGATAGCGGTGCAGGGCCAATATCCGCAGTTTGCTGTGATTCGTCCAGATGGAGGGTCAGTACCAGGCTGTTGTTCCGGAACTTGTCTTTGAAGAATTGGGAGATGTGCAATTTTTCTTCTTCCATGAAGCGGAATTGCACAATATTCCGGCTCGTGATTCCGATCTCTTCAGCTCCCAGCATGGCGATTACGGCTAGTTGTAAATTGCTTACAACTGTCATTTTGTTAGCCTGGCGGAAGCGGTCGATGAATTCATCCCAGTATACGGAAAGTGCGCCATGCGTCATTGGGATGCTCTCCTGCCTGGTTTCGACGGTTTGCTGTGCGGCAAATGCCTGTTTCATGGCAGCAAGGCCGGATACCTTTGGCACTGTGGCAGCAGGTTTGGAGCTGGTATGTGAAGAACCGGATTGAGAGGTATCATAATGGGAGGTACCCGATTGGGAAGATCCTGCATGAGTGGTTCCATTTTGAGCGGAACCTGATTGAGAAGATCCGGATTGGTTATACCCAGCCTGGGAGGAAACTGATTGAGTAGTTCCTGTTTGAGTATACCCGGTCTGCTGAGCAGCTGTATTTAAACCCTGTTGTACCCCAGTTGACTGTACAGGCACTTTATTTTCTATAGAGAGTTTTGGCTCATCGGCAGCAATGGATGTACTTGTAGCCGGTTGACCTGCTTTAGCGGGTGTTGCCTGTGCAATCGGTGCCCGCAGTTTTTGAGGAGCGGAACCGTCAGCTACCAGTTTTTTTTTTACTACCTCCCCGGTTTGGTCATCACTGACTAAGGTAACTGCCTGTTGCAGGAAACAGAGTTTGATCAGGGCCAATTCCACATGCAAACGTTTATTGCGTGCCATGCGGTAATTGATCTCCGTTTCGTTCAGGAGGTGGAGGGCGGTGATCAGGTAAGAAGGACTGAGTTTACCGGACAACTGGCGGTAACGATCTTTCAGGTTACCACTTACTTCTACCAGGTGGAGAACTTTATCTTCCTTACACAACAGGAGGTTGCGGAGGAATTCAGCCCAGCCGTTCAGGAAGTTATCGCCTTCGAAACCCTTTTGCAGGATCTCGTCAAATATGAGGAGTGCGGAAGCTACATCCTGTTGCAGTACTCCATCCATGATCTTGAAGAAGTAGTCATAGTCAAGGATGTTCAGGTGCTCCAGGGTGTTCTGGTAAGTAAGTTTGCCGCCGGTGAAGGAGACGATTTTATCCAGGGTACTGAGCGAGTCACGCATACAGCCATCGGTCTTTTGCGCTACCAGGTGCAGGGCATCGTTTTCGGCCTGGATGTGTTCTTTCTGACAGATCTCCTGTAAGTGCTCTACCGTGTCCTGGATAGTGATGCGCTTGAAATCGAAGATCTGGCACCGGCTCAGGATAGTGGGGAGGATTTTATGTTTCTCGGTGGTAGCCAGGATAAAAATGGCATAGGAGGGCGGCTCTTCCAGCGTTTTCAGGAATGCATTGAACGCGGAGGAACTGAGCATGTGGACCTCATCTATGATATAGATTTTATATTTACCGGCTTGAGGAGCAAAGCGCACCTGTTCTACGAGGGTACGAATGTCGTCTACAGAGTTGTTGGATGCAGCATCCAGTTCATGGATGTTGAATGAGGAGCCTTCGTTGAAGGAAACGCAGGAGTGACATTGGTTGCAGGCCTCTCCATCGGGTTGGAGATTTTCGCAGTTAATAGTTTTTGCCAGGATACGGGCACAGGTGGTTTTACCCACACCGCGTGGACCGCAGAACAAAAAGGCGTGCGCAAGTTGGTTATTGCGGATAGCGTTTTTGAGCGTGGTGGTAATGTGGGATTGTCCTACTACTGTAGAAAAGTTCTGTGGTCTGTATTTACGGGCAGAAACGATAAAATTCTCCATATTCAAAGGCGGTTCGCGAAGGTCGAAAGTACAGAAAATTCAGGAGAAATGGTTAAAGGGGCATGGGAGGAGGGGGGAAGTGGCCTGCGGCAGTAAGGAAGAGGTGTTTAATTTTTTTAATGAAAGGGTGCTGGTAAGAAAGTAGATTTTTGGGAATACAATTAAGAGAATATAATTATGAGAATTCTATTCAGGCGATTTTATTAAGACATTACAACACCGCTTCCAGCCAGGCCTTCTTCATTAAGATGATACTATTATTATACTGTTCCATCACCGTCGTACTAATCTCATGCAAATTCGTAATCTCTTCCATAACCGGCTCATTCCCATTTACATAACTATAATTAAACCGCAGGAAATGGCTCACCTTTTCCTGCAAGGTATTATCCCATCCTCCTGACACTTCCGACATCTGCTTCAGGCGGAGCAACACCTTCTTTAGCAATACCCCTTCATCTACCAGGCTGTCAAAATAAGGCTGCGCACTGGCTATCGTCAATCCCTGCTCGCTAAACAAGGAACTAACTGAATGAAAAATCCTGCCCACTATATCATTCAACTGCCAGCAAATACCCTGGTGCTCCATGAGCTTGAAATACTTTTCCAGCAATTGCTGTGCAAAGGCGGGATCTTTCTGAAAAGCTACTGTATAATGGTAATGCAATGCCAGCAGATCATGCGCCTGCAACCACTCTGCTTCCTGCCGGATGTGGGTTTGCAACCTGTTACGAACTTTGGCCGCAGCATTGGCCGGGTATTGTTTTCCCTCAAATTCAAAATACCTGGTTTTGATTTGCCCCAGCTGAATGGCATGTAAGGTATCCGCATCCTGAATATCCCTGAAATAAGCCCGCAACCGCTGTACATTATTCTCTGCATATAATAAAGAAATGGATAATGCTGCCATCTGATCATTAGGGAGCGGGGTAATATTCGCTTCAGGTAACAACGGAAACGGGCGATTGTCGTAATACTCATTGAAGACAGCTGGCATTGAGTAATCTTTGATCCTGGTAGCTGTTTCTGCGATGAAGTTTTCCACGGGATAAGGCACATATTGACCCGGTTGCTGTAGAAAAGGTTGATTCAGCAAGGTCGACATTTGCTCTTGCAATTCCTCTGCATGATGAAAGAGTTGCCATGCACTTTCAGGATGCATTGTTTTGCTGATATTCGCTGCCACATAGCGTTGCTCCCTTTCTTCCCTGGAGGGATGCGTAGCCCACTGATCCGGGAGCTGTATCCTGCTCAGTAAAAATGAGCTAAAATAGCTATCTGTTACTAAGGGTAACTGATGTGCATCCAGCGCAATTTCATGTTGAGAAGCATAGAGCCTGATGAGCGAGCGGTGTACTTCATAGATATTTCCAAAGCGTCGTTGCTGCCTTGCCATTTCGGGCAATTGCAGCAGACAATGCTCATAAAAGAACCCACTTATTTCCAGTCTGCGCATGGCCGAAATGGCAGCATCTGTACCTGCTACTTTCAGCGCCACTTCATCCGCATGAAATTCCATTTCCCTTCTCAGGGCCATGTATTGCCTGTTCACCATACCATACATCAACCGCAGGGCCTTTTGTATATCGCTGACTATGCGAAGATTGATACGGGCCAGCAATGCGAATACGATCCACCTGCCTGAGATCCAGCTCATGGTTTTGTGCCAGCTCTGGTTTTCGTAAAGCATATTGTAGATCATTCTGTTCACCGTGTACACATAGCTGGCGAGTTTCATGCTTCGCTGCGAAAAATGACCAAATTCATGTGCGATTGCCATACTGAATTCACTTATGTTCAGACTATTGACAAGCCCTAAACCGATTTCCAGGTTTTTGCCAACGGGCCAGAACATATTCATGAAGCGAACGGGGTAAATGACTGCTGCATTTACGCCGGGAGCGAGGTAGACCTTTTTAGGGAAGCGGGTTTTGGTGCTTTGCGCAATTTTTTGCAGGCAATCAAAAAGTACAGGTTGTTCCTTGCGGGTGATGGGAATGCGCAATGACAAATCCTGTTGCTGCCGGGTGAAAAGAAACTTGACCAGGAATAAGACCTGCATCAAACCCATAAAGATAATTCCTAATCCTGCAATGATGAGCAGGAAGGTGAAGATGGTCATGGGATGGAGCGGTGCAAACATAATAAGGCTGACACCTGCCCAGAGAAAAATGGCGGCGAGGATCCCTGCATATATCAGCAGCAAACCATAAGTGACGAAGAACAGCAGAATGCTGCCCATCATTTTGAGGACCTGCAATCTGAATGAACCCGCAGGTTGGACTGTAGTTGGCTTTTCGGAACCGGCCGAAAAAATGGTGGACATAGTTACAAGCAAGTTAGCATGATGATTGCTTACTAAATATAGTGTTATTTTAAGAAGTAGAATGCTGGAAAGTGAAATTGTAAGAGGAGTGGTGGGTAATTTTTAGGAATATAAAATTAAAATCGATATACAACCTAAGTTGGGCAGCATATTGGAAGGAAGCAAATAAATCACTAACTTAATATTAGCAAAAGCACCACAGAAAGGACCATAATTATCGTGTAGGAAGTAATCTTTAATATTTCAATTTCTTATGATGTCGAGGATGGTCGCATGCAGGTTGACCTCAAGTATTGTGCCCCTCCTGGTACAATTATCCGATAGTATTTTTGTCATTAGCATCGCACTGTTTTTTCTATTTGTAGCAATTGTTGCTATTGTCATGAACTATCGCCTGCGAATGCAATTAAACAAAACACAATCTGACTTGTCTGATTCTTTAAAAGGCAAGCTGGATATGATTTCAAACTTCAACAGAGAAGTTCGTACCCCACTAAATGCCATTATCGGCATGAGTGAACAACTGACGCATACCCCAATGGATAAGGAACAGCGGGAACTGCTACATGCCATAGAACGTGCTGCTGGTATGCTGCTTCGCATCATGACCGATGCCCAGGAAGTATATCACCTGGCAAAAGATGATATACAACTGGACCCACAGCCCTTTGAAATCTATACCGTTTTTTATGCTGTAACTGAAGAAAGAAGAAAAATAGCAATTGATAAACATTTATACTTTGATGCCGTTTATGATGGTGATCAATACCTGCGTGTAATGGGTGATGCGCTGCGACTAAAACAGGTGATGCAACACCTGATTGACAACGCTATCAGGTACACTTCAACGGGAGGTGTACAAGTGATATTACGTGTGTCAAAAGCTATTGAGGACAAAGTTGTCGTTCACCTGGAAGTGAAAGATACAGGCGCTGGAATTCCTGGAAATATTCTACCCAATTTGTTTACCTACTATTCATTTCCACGTCCTCCGCACATGGCAGCGGTGAGTGGTACCGGGTTGGGTTTGTCGATTGTTCAGAAGATACTTCGATTGCATGGGAGTGATATTCATGTTGAAAGTGCGCAGGGCAAAGGCAGTTGTTTTTCTTTTAAAATTACTTATCAGTTAGCGGAGGTGCAGACGCTGGTCATTACCCGGAGAGAACAGGAGGAAATGACTGGTAGTTTTATGGAAGGCAGGAATATCCTGGTAGCTGATGACCAGGAAATGAACCTTGTTTTGTTATCCCATATCCTGAGCCGCTGGAAGTGTAATTTTGATAAGGCAAAGGACGGAATTGCAGCATATGAATTGTTTTCCCGTCATGAGTATGACATGGTATTGCTGGATATACAGATGCCGGGAATGACAGGTTTGGAAGTGGTGAGGAAGATCCGGGAGGATCGTAATGTACTCAAAGCAAATGTGCCTGTGCTGGCAATTACCTCGGATATTACGCTGACTGAGAATAGCCGGTATAGAGATTTAGGTTTTAATGATTGTATGCTGAAACCTTTCAGGGAAAAAGATATTTACAACACCATCATCAGGCATTTGCCTCCGGCAGATGTAAAGGCTTTATAAGTAAAGAGCTTGTATCAAATGTATTTGGAGGCACTGAGAATCTTAAAAATGAAGATGCTCAGCTTCAGGTATCCGAATTAAATCCGGGAAATTTTACTTCTGATACAAGCTCTTTTATTTTAAACAAGTTGTGGATGACGTTTGAATTCTTTGGTTCTGTCGAAGAGGTAACGATAAGTTGTTAACTTTCGGGTGATGGTAGTTCCCAGTCCCTCCGCCATGTTGATCATTTTGGGATTGAAATCACCAATCCATTGCATCTCATATTTTTCATATTGCAGCTTGTACTGGATAATAGCACCACCTTCCATGATCATGTAAGCATCAGCTCCTTTACCCTGAAATTCGGGTACGATTCCAAATAAGATACCTGTAAAAGTTTTGGTACCGCGGGTCCATTTCATCCATAGGAGTTGAAGCTTCTGCAGCAGCCCGAATTTTCCATTCATGTGTTTGAAATATTCGTTCAGGGATGGTAAATTCAACCAGGCACCGATCGGCTCATTATTATGGTAAATGAACCACACCAGTTTTTCATCCATTACAGGTTTCATTTGATTAAACAATTTCAGGGCCTGCTGGAATCCCATTTCCTTATTACCTCCGTGTCCTGCCCATGCTTTATTATATACATGTACAAAGTCTTTTACGTACTTCTCCATCTGGTTCTTTTTCAGGTGGCGGGAAGAGAATGCGGGATCTGCTGCTATGGCTGCGTGGCGGGTATAGAATTTGTCCTGTACACGCTCTTTTACATTCAGGCCATAACAGTACTGGTGGAAAAACGGCTTGAAGCCATAGTTTTCCATCAGGTCTTTATAAAAAGGGGGATTGAAGTTCATTCCATATAATGGCTCATGAAAACCTTCAACGACCAAACCCCACCAGTTATTCCTTTCACCGAAGTTGATCGGGCCGTCCATGGCTCCCATTCCTCTCGCTTTCAGCCAGTCGCGGGCATGGTCAAAGAGAAAGTTGGCGGCCTGCTGATCATTGATCACATCGAAGAACCCGATACCACCTGTAGGTTGTTCATCTCCCTTGGTCTTATATTTTTTATTGACAAATGCGGCTATACGGCCTATCAGTTTGCCACTATCATCTTTCAGCAACCAGCGGACTAACTCTCCGTGGCGAAAGGCCTTGTTCTTTTCTGTATCAAACACGGCATTGATATCTCTGTCCAGCGGGCGGACCCATCCGGGTACATCTTTATTCAGCAGCACATGAACGTCTAAAAACTGCTTTGCTGTATGTTTATCATTTACAATCACCAGTTCCATAGGGAAAATTTAGAGGTGCAAAAATAACGATTGCTAAATATATAATAAGGAAGAAGAATTATCAGTTTTAACATTTATTTTTCAAAAGACCTTATACTTTTATAGGGTAGCTGTATGCAACTTAGTGACTCAGGTATCCCTTAATCCACGTATTAACTATGTTCAAACGCCGTAAATGGCTGTTTTTAGCCCTTGCAATCCCTGTTATTGCGGTAACCTATTTTTTTCTGACTGGCAAAGCTGCGGACAATAGTATTATCGTTAAAGTTAAGAAAGGCAATTTCCGCGATGTAGTCAACTGTTCAGGAGAGCTGGAAGCCGAGAATACGGTGTACATCTCTGCTCCTAATGACTTGCAGTCGAATCAGATCTATGATGAGATCAAGATCCAGGACATGGTAGCCGAAGGTACGCATGTACAGGAGGGTGGTTACATCGCTACTTTAGATCCTTCGCTTGTCAACAAAAAGATCAGTGATATTCAGCTGGAAGTTGAAAAGGCTAATTCAGAAATCATCCAGACTTCGCTGGACACTGCGCTCACCTTACGTGAGAGCCGTGACCAGATGGCAAACCTGCTCTTCCAGATGGAGCAGAAAAAACTAGCTTTGGAACTTAGTAAGTATGAACCTCCTGCTACTATCAGGCAGGCGGAGATTGACCTGGACAAAGCTAAGCGTGACCATGAGCAGATGAAGGAGAATTACAAGATCAAACAGCAGCAGGCCGCTACCAAAATGATTCAGGCCAGGCGGAATTCTGATGAACTGAGCATGCGCATCAAACGACTGGAAGATTTGCGGGATCGGTTTGTGATCAAGTCAGGCAAGAGTGGATTGCTGGTGTATATCAATGACTGGTCTACCGGAGGCAAAAAGAAAACAGGATCAGTAGTAAGACCCTGGGATCCACGTGTAGCCATGCTACCAGATCTCTCTTCGATGTTGTCAAAAGTGTATATCAATGAAGTTGATATCAGCAAAATACATCAGTCTCAAAAAGTGACTATGGGGCTGGATGCATTTCCTGAAGTAAAGATGCAAGGGGTGGTGAAGACGGTGGCCAATATCGGGGAAACCCGGCCAGGTGCTACTGCGAAAGTGTTCGAGGTGATGATCAAACTGAATAGGGTAGATTCTATACTGAAGCCGGGGATGACGACTTCTAATAACATCCTGGTAAATGAAATTGCAGCAAAACTGATAATACCATTGGAAGCGGTGTTTGCAAGTGGTAATATCAGTTATGTATATACGAGACAAGGAGGGAATATTGAGAAGCAACAGGTTAAACTGGGTAAGTCCAACGAAGATGAGGTTATTGTAGAAAAGGGCCTGGGAGAAGGAGACATTGTATATCTGTCAGTGCCTGAAAATGCCAGGGAAAAGAAAATCAATTTATTAAAATAGCTCATTCTGTAGCAGGAAAAAATTGACCGGTGAGCGCCGGAATGGGAAAATATTGTCCTTATGTTAGACCGCAATTTTAATAATCTCTATATCGCACTTGACTCCCTGGGGGCCAACAGGCTGCGATCTTTCCTGACAGCCCTGGGTATCATTTTCGGTGTATCGGCAGTGATTGCGATGCTGGCAATTGGTAAAGGTGCGCAGGAAGAAATTTTGAACCAGATGAAACTGGTGGGTGTGAATAACATTGTGATTAAACCAAAATCGCAGGAGAAGAAAGACAATACCAGTAATAATTCAGATCAAAAAGAACCTGAGTCGAAACCAAAGTTTTCGAAAGGCTTGTCATTGGCAGATGCCATGAGCATACGACGTATACTGCCTACGGTGGTGGCGATTAGCCCGGAGATGTTACTGGAGCAGGATGTGATTTATGGGAGTAAAAGTAGTAAGCTGAAAGTGGTGGGCGTGGAGCCTGCATTTTTTGATATTAACAATATCCGGATTACCACTGGTAGTGGGTTTAATGAGAAGGAACGGATTGAAGGAGATGGTGTTTGTGTGATAGGCAGTGATGTGAAGCGGAAGTTTTTTATATCAGAGGATCCGCTGGGGAAGACGATAAAATGTGGTACGCAATGGTTGAAAATTATTGGTGTGACGGAGGAGAAGATGATTAGTAGTACGACGAAGGAGAACTTAGGGATCAGGGATTATAATATGGATATCTATGTGCCTATACAAACGATGCTGGTCAGGTTTAAGAATCCTTCGCTGTACTTAGGAAAGAAGGATGGAGAAGATAATTCAGAGGATAGAAATAAGTCTCCACAAATCTTTCATCAGTTAGATCAGTTGGTGATACAGGTGAATGATGCGGATAATTTGTCGAAGTCTGCTGGTGTAATCAACAGGATGTTGAAAAGAAGGCATAATGATGTGAGTGATTTTGATATGACCATCCCTGAGCAATTGCTGAAGCAACAGCAGAAAACAAAGGATGTGTTCAATATTGTATTGAGTGCGATAGCGGGAATTTCCTTGCTGGTAGGGGGCATCGGGATTATGAATATCATGCTGGCTTCGGTGCTGGAGCGTACGCGTGAGATTGGGATAAGGATGGCATTGGGTGCGCAGAAGAAAGATATTGTGATGCAGTTTTTGTTTGAATCTGTGTTGATCAGTCTTTCCGGGGGAATTATCGGTGTGTTATTAGGTGTGTCGGGGGCATACCTGGTGGATCGATTGGCAGAGATACATACGATTATTTCACCTTTCTCCATATTTATCTCTTTCATGCTGGCATCTGCTGTGGGGTTGATTTTTGGAATTTCGCCCGCCCGCAAAGCTGCTCATAAAAACCCGATTGAATGTTTACGCCATGATTAGAATTCTACTTTTCATACAGTTGTTTCCGTTATTTGTTTGTGCACAACAACGTTTATCCTTACAGCAGGTGGTCATGCAGGCGCAGCAACAATCTCCCTCTTATTACAAGGCGAGGAGCAATGCCCTGAATAGTTTGTATGCTTACAGGTATTATGTAGCAGGCAGGAGACCGCAGTTGAAATTGCAGGCGAGTAATACCAGCAGTTTCCTGGGAAATATAGAGAGTATACGGCAACCGGATGGTACTTATGCTTTTAGCAGAAGTAAATATTCATATAGTTTTGCGGGATTGGTGGCGGAGCAGGTGGTTCCTTTTACGGGAGGAGCATTGTCACTGGCAACGAACCTGCAAAGAAATGATTTGTTTAATCCGACTACGAATATTAGTTATTTGTCTGCACCATTTATGATTAGTTATAGTCAGCCGATGATATTGTATAATTCATATAAATGGGATCAGAAGATACAACCGCTTTTATACCAGGAATCGCAGAAGCAATATGTAGAGGCCCTGGAGCGGGTAGCGGTGGAAGCGACAGGGTATTTCTTTGATGCATTGGCGGCACAGCAGCAGGAAGCGGTGTTAAAATCGAATGTAGCGAATACGGATACTTTGTACCAGATCTCAAAAGGGAGGTATGAGTTAGGTAAGATAGCAGAGAATGAATTGTTGCAGATAGAACTGAATTTATTGAATGCAAGGAATAGTTTGGAGCAGGCGAGTTTGGCAAAGGAGATTGCTTACAGACAATTGACGCAGTTTTTGACATTGCCGAAGAATACAGCTGTGGTGATGGCATTGCCGGAAAAAATACCTTCATTTTCTGTAGCGGCAGATTCAGCGTTAGTGCAGGCGGAGGATAACAGGCAGGCGGTGTTGTCTTTCAGGAGACAAAGATTGCAGGCGGAGCAACAGGTAGCTATTGCGAGAGGGAATAATGGATATGAGTTGAATTTGTCTGCAAATGTAGGGCAGGCACAGCAGGGGAATACGGTGAAGCAGGCATATAGCGGAACGAATTTGCAGCAGAACCAGTTGTTGAGTGTGGGGATTGCGATACCAATAGTAGATTGGGGGAAGGCGAGGAATAAGATCAGGCAGGCAAAGGCGAATAAAGAATTGGTGGAGATTGATGTGCAGCAGCAGGAGCGGAATTTTGAGCAGGAGGTGTATTTGCAGACGCAGCAGTTTAATTTACAGCAGAAGTTGTTGAGCAGTGCGGCAAGGGCGGATACGATTGCGAGGCAAAGGTATGAGATTACGAAGCAACGGTATTTGATTGGGAAGATTTCGATCACGGATCTGAACCTGGCGCAAACAGAAAAGGATCAGGCGAGTGCGGGGTACATTGGCGCGTTGAGGGGGTATTGGAATGCGTTTTATACGGTGAGGTTGTTGACCTTGTTTGATTTTGAGAAGAGGGAGAGGATAAATTATGGGTTTAAGGAGTAGGGGGAATGTGTTCGTTTCGTAAGGGTTTTGGGTAATTGTTCTGAGGGATGATACTTCATGTATTTTAATAAGTCGGGAATTTCTAAGAAGAAGATGGGTGCGTAGATGTACTGGCATTATTTTTTCTGTTTAGTTCGTTATGAAAAGGAACACAGGCTATATTGTCATCATCATTTTTCTGGGAATATTTTTCGTGATCAGCTTTTCCCGTCAGCAGAAGCGGGTGAAGCAGGTATTGTCGGAGAATGAGCGATTGTTTAATGAGAACCGGCATTTAAAGCAGTCATTGGATCTGAGCAGTAGTACTGCGCAGCAGATAGCGGACAGGGCGGAGGTGAGGCAGCGTGAGGGTAGCCAGGGGCAGTTTGTGGATCCGCGGATTTATTACAGAAAGAACTGGAAGCAGTTCATTGCGGTCACGAATAGTGATTATAAGACTGGTTTTTTGGGAGGGATTAAGAACCTGGATGTGGTAGTGAAGAATCAGACGGAGTTTGTGATCGATAATGTGGTGGTGTCGGTGGAGTATCAGAGGGGGAATGGGGATGTGTTTAAGACGGAGCAGTATACGATTAGTGATATAGGAGCGAAGGGAACGAAGTCAGTAAGGGCGGCGGATAGCAGGAAGGGGCAGAAGGTGGTGATTAAATTGATAAGTGTAACGAGTCAATCGATGAATTTTTGCTGGGCGGTGAATAAGGTAGCGGACCCTGTGAATCCGGATCCTTATAAGTGTACGCCGGATAAGTAGGGGCGGTTTAAAAAGAGGGTTTTTAGAAAGAAAGATATGGAAAATGTACCCCGGATAAGTGTTTATCTTTGGGGGATGTTATCATTCCAGCCGAAAAATATTATTTCACCGGAAGTTATTGAACTATATGAGGCGGCTTTTCCTGAAGCGGAGCGGCGGCCTTTGCCTGCGCAGCAGCGATTGTTGCGGGAGGGGGCATTGCAGTTGCTGGAGATAAGGGAGGCTGGCCATTTTGTGGGATTTATATTTTGCTGGGCATTGACGGATTTCACGTTTATAGAGCATTTTGCGATTGATCCTGTAAAGCGGGGGCGTGGAACGGGTACGAAGGTGATTACCTTATTATTTGAGAAATATGGTCGGCTGGTATTGGAAACGGAGCCACCGCGTACGATAGATGCGCAGAGAAGGATTCGTTTTTATGAGGCTCTGGGTTTCGGAGCATTTCCTGCACTTTATTTACAGCCAGCTTACAGGGCGGGTGGGGCGCCACTAACATTGATATTAATGCAGAAAGGTATGTTCCTCCAGGAACATACCTTTACAAAAGTCAGCAATGAAATATATCGGGAGGTTTATGGTCTCTGATAGTTTGTAGCAATGCAACCTTTTAATTTCTACTGCGTGGTGCAGTACGTGAAGGTTGTGGTTGCTGCTGCTGTTGCTGCTGCTGTTGCTGTTGTTGCTGCTGTTGGGCACGTTGTTGTTGATCCTGCTGCTGGCGGGCACGTTCCTGTTGTTGTTGCTGTTGAGCTCTTTGCTGTTGTTCCTGTTGTTGCCTTTGCATTTGTTCCTGTTGTGCTCTTTGTTGCTGCTGTTGCTGCTGGATACGTTGTTGCTGTTCCTGTTGTTGTTGCTGTGCTCTCTGCTGTTGTTCCTGTTGCTGTTGTTGTATCCTTTGCTGTTGCTCCTGCTGCTGTTGTTGCTGTGCACGTTGCTGCTCCTGCTGTTGCTGTTGTTGACGGGCACGTTCCTGTTGCTGCTGTTGTTGCATTTGCTGCTGCTGGATACGTTGCTGATCATTTACCTGCGTGCGCGTACTGGTATTGGGCGTAGACGTTGAAGGCGTGGTACGATCAGGCCTGTAAGAATTGTTATTCCGGTCAAAGCCCCTGTCAGAATTGCGATTGTCATTCCGGTCATTGTTAATGTTGTTTGTGTTATTATTATTGTTTCTGTTATCCACCCTATTTGGGATGGTATTGTTATCCCTGTTAGGAATGTTATTATTGTTATTATTATCCCTGTTAGGATAAGTGTTATTGTTTCCTCTATCTACTCTTCCAGGAAAGTTATTGTTATTATTATCCCTGTTAGGTACACTATTATTGTTATTATCTCTGCCAGGGTAATTATTATTATTCCTGTTATCTCCCCTGTTAGGTACACTATTATTGTTATTATCCCTGCCGGGGTAATTATTATTCCTGTTATCTACTCTATTAGGTATGTTGTTATTATTATTCGGTGAATTAGGTCTGTCAAAGTTGTTCCTGTTATAGCCATTACCGCTTGAGAAATTTCTATTCTGCTGACCCTGACGTAAGTCATTTGGGTTAGGACGGTAAACACGAACCTGGTCATTACCTATTGATCCGCGGCCTGGGCGATCACTATCCATGATACGTCTTGGCTGGATATTGGATCTGGTATAACGTTCTACGTCTCTGGTAGCCGGGCCACGGTAGTAAGTGCGGTTATTAATAATAGTGGTATTATTAATGATGGTTGTATGGTTGAACACTTCTACTCTTGTATTGCGTGGTACATAATAGCGGCTTACATATGTATTAGTAATATATTGACAAGGAACGAATGACCAGTAAGTAAGCGGGATATTCACACTTAATCCGATAGTCATACCTGGGCCTAAAGGCGCCCAACCATAATAATCGTTACTATTTCTCCAGCTTACCCATGCTGGTCCCCACTCATAACCAGGCACCCAGATCCATCCATAATAGTCGTCAAATGTCCAGCGACCATAGTGGAAGGGAGCCCATCCCCAATCATAATCGGACATCCAGGTCCAACCGTAGTCGGTGTATACCCAGTGGCCATTGGAGGCATAAGGTTGGAAATCGGGTCCGGCATTTGGAATCCAGCAGTCGCCATAACCCTGATAGTTCACCCAGCGGCCATAGGGGCTGAGGGCGTCGTAGAATCCACCAACGGAAACCTGGAAGTCTTGCGGAGGGCGGGCGGCGACACAGGACATGCCTGGGATTGCAGCAAAAGAGGCTGCTATAGCTATTGCGGAAATATATCGTGTGATGTTTTTCATATATGTAATTCTTTTGGCGGCTGATTCTTTATTGTATAGGATTCACGTCTACAGCAGTGAAAGAACCAATTGATTTTAAATAGTTTACGAATGAGTAGTGTATAACAGTTGATCAAGTGTTATTGCTGGCTTAGGCTGGCCTGCTGCATTCATTTCGGATGTTCGCGGTGTCAGAATTTAGCTTGATTAAATAAAATCAAATCCTGTGCCGGATTAGTTAAATGCTGAGCTGCAGCGGATTTGAAAGGTTAAAGGTGACTTAATTTTACCAAAATGCTAACATTAGTATGATAATTTATGTGGATAAGAATGATGACAATCATGCGTGACAAATGAATATTGACTGTTATTTTTACACTGAGAATGCATACTAATTATGTGTAACATAATTAGCGCAAAGCCACGTTTTAAGGGAATTTCGTGCGAATATCCACCGTATTTTGAATTTCCCTCATTAACTGTTACCTTTGCGGCAAAATTAACAAACCGCTCATTTTAAGCATTTATAAACCTCTTAAAAATATGCCTAACACAGGTAAGATCAAGCAAATTATCGGTCCCGTGGTGGACGTCCACTTCGACGGGCAGCTGCCCGAAATATACAACGCATTGGAAATTACCCGCGAAAATGGACAGAAGGTAGTGCTGGAAGTTCAGCAGCACCTTGGCGAAGATAGCGTTCGTTGCGTTGCGATGGACTCTACGGATGGTTTCGTTAGGGGAATGGTGGTAACGGACAAGGGTACTCCTATTAAAATGCCGGTGGGCGATGGTATCAAGGGTCGCTTGTTCAACGTGGTAGGTGAGGCTATTGATGGTCTGGGTGATATTGATAGGACTAACGGTTATCCTATCCACCGTAAGCCGCCTCGTTTCGAGGATCTGGCTACAGACACAGAAGTATTATTCACTGGTATTAAAGTTATCGATCTGATCGAACCATACGCAAAAGGTGGTAAGATTGGTTTGTTCGGTGGTGCTGGTGTAGGTAAAACAGTATTGATCCAGGAGCTGATCAACAATATCGCGAAAGGTTACGAAGGTTTGTCTGTGTTTGCAGGTGTGGGTGAGCGTACCCGTGAAGGTAATGACCTGATGCGTGAAATGATCGAAGCTGGTATCGTAAAATATGGTGAAAAATTCCAGGAGTCCATGGAACATGGTGGTTGGGATCTGGCAGCTGTAGATAAAGAAAAACTGAAGAACTCTCAGGCTACCTTTATCTTTGGTCAGATGAACGAACCTCCGGGTGCGCGTGCACGTGTCGCGCTGTCTGGTCTGACTATCGCAGAATATTTCCGTGATGGAGATGGTACTGCAGGTGGTGGTAAGGATATCCTGTTCTTCGTTGACAACATCTTCCGTTTCACTCAGGCAGGTTCTGAAGTATCCGCGCTGTTAGGTCGTATGCCTTCTGCGGTGGGTTATCAGCCTACACTGGCTACAGAAATGGGTCTGATGCAGGAGCGTATCACTTCTACCAAGAATGGTTCCATCACTTCCGTACAGGCGGTTTACGTACCTGCGGATGACTTGACTGACCCTGCTCCGGCTACAACATTTGCCCACCTGGATGCTACTACGGTATTGGATCGTAAGATTTCTGACCTTGGTATTTATCCTGCGGTGAGCCCATTGGATTCAACTTCCCGTATTCTTTCTCCATCTATCGTAGGTGAAGCGCATTACAACTGTGCTCAGCGTGTGAAGATGATTCTGCAACGTTATAAAGAACTGCAGGATATCATTGCTATCCTTGGTATGGATGAATTGAGCGACGAAGATAAACTCACTGTAAGCCGTGCACGTCGTGTACAGCGTTTCCTGTCTCAGCCTTTCCACGTAGCAGAACAGTTTACTGGTCTGAAAGGTGTACTGGTTCCGATCGAAGAAACTATCAAAGGTTTCAATATGATCATGGATGGTGAAGTAGATGAGTATCCAGAAGCAGCGTTCAACCTGGTAGGTAACATCGAAGCAGCTATCGAGAAAGGTAAGAAACTGCTGGAAGCAGCTAAGAACTAATTCATTTAAACACCCTTAACTTTTAATATGTTATTAGAAGTATTAACACCTGAAAAGAAACTGTACTCCGGCGAAGTGTATGGCGTACAGTTGCCAGGCATAGACGGCTCTTTTGAAGTGCTGAACAATCACGCGCCGTTGATCGCCGCATTGGGCAAGGGCAGAATGAAGGTGCTGAAAGATAAGTCACAGAATGAATTCTATAACATAGAAGGAGGTTTTGTGGAAGTATTGAGAAATAAAGCGACTGTGCTTGTAGAAGGCGCATCAGCAATATAACTGAAATAGCGAATAGCTAGAAATGAAATAGGCCGGGTAGGATTACCCGGCCTTCGTTTTGTCCTAACTATTCCAATCTAATTAATAATTACCCTGTTTAAAGAGCGCAGTAGGATTACTGGCCAGGGCGTCTTACAATCAGGACCCACGCCGCGCAGGATACAAGTATCCTACAGCCGCAATTGGGCCTGTTCCTATGAAAATGAATATCTTATATTATGTAATGATTTTTTTAATTGTATAACTGTCACATTTTTCACAAACCCCTGACCGGAAATAGAGGGTAGGTGATGTATATTTTAGTTGTTTCAATTATAATCCAGGAAGGCATACGTAACATGTGTATCGGTTTGTCCTTCATAGGTGTTTATACTTCGGTTTAGTTCACATTTTTCCAATCATAATACTGATAAACAGGGTCACCAAACATGGATTGCTCTGACTACATTACTATTTTGCGTAAGCAAGATATTTGATTTTTTTTAAATATCCTCGCCCTGAGTGGTTGGTAAGGGATACTAAAATCCAGCCAACAACGTTAGTCGTTGGAACTGAATCTTTAGGCATATAAATTATTTTAATATTTTTTTTCCACAAGAAGGGATTTGCCGCTGTTATAGGGCATACGGTGCAGTATACACGCTACTAATTCAGCAGCGGATCTATGGGGAAATTGGCCATGATGGCAAAGTTGCTGCCAAGGTTCTTTAAAGCCTGTCTCCATACATTTTCATCTTTTTCATCGAAGACGAGAGCTTTGTTAATCTCTGAAAGTATCCAGCTTTTTTCATTTAGTTCATTTTCAAGCTGTCCACTACTCCAACCGGAATAGCCAATGAAAAACCGGATCTTATTTGGATCAAGTTTGCCTGCATTGATCATTTTTACTACCTGGTTAAATTCGCCACCCCAGTATATACCACTCTGGATTTCAAAACCACCTTTGATGAGTTCAGGCTGCTGATGTATGAAGTGAATAGTATCTATCTGAACCGGGCCTCCGTAATACACAGGAATACCTGGAATCAAAATGTCCGGAACAAGATCGTGCAGGTGCTGATCGAAACGTTTGTTGAGGACAAAGCCGAAACTTCCTTTATTAGTTTGGTGCTCACAAAGTAGTATTACAGTGCGGGCAAAATTTGGATCTTTTAGAAATGGATCAGCAATAAGCAATACACCAGGCGACAATGATACCATACACATTTAGTTTTATCACTTAAGTAAATTTAACCAATTGAATGCAAGTAGAATAGGATTTTGTGAAGAATTCGTTAGGGTTTTGAGAAAGTTTGGGAAATAATAAAGGAGGCTAGAAAGCCTCCTTACCATTTTATCAACCAAAATCTAAATCGCTTTATGGAACGAATCCATGTCGATGTATGTAGAATAATTAAAATTGCTTGTTTGTTAAACTGTTACATCAAATTTAGTACCAGTTTGATAAGGCAAATGTACGTAAAGAATGAGAATTTCAAACGTCTTTAGCCCGTTAAAATTACGTTAAAGTGATGTTTATTTGCTTAATCCACGCTGGTAAAAGGTTTTAGCGTATTAATTTTATATTAACGTTGCTATAGCAATTATCCAGATTTAACAAAATATGCGCTGGAACGCTCACTGATTGTGAGTATATTGTGCGCTTTACGACTCATCCTATAATGGTACCACTGAAGAAAGTATTTCCCATCATTGTGGTGTTAATTACACTATCCCTGCTGGGCCTCATTTATATCCAGTTTAGCTGGATCCATAACGCCTCTATCGTACGCAGAGAGCAGATTGAAGAACGCGCTATCAATGTACTTGATAGGGTGCGCGAAGAAATGCTTGCACGGACCGGTCCTGCGATTCGCCTGAAAATGAATAATACCGTTGTCAGACCTACTGAAAGAGGCCTTACTATCGATAAATTCAATTCGCTTGATCTCAACATCGGTGTCAGCGACCGCTTTACCACCGCAGAAGTGCGCAACCTGCTCATCAGTGGTCTGAAACGGGAAGGGCTGGATACTACTTTTGAATTTGCTATCGTAGGTAAAGGGAACTTTGGTGAAAGCAGTATTAAAATGCAGTCAGCCGGATTCCCTAATATGGCCACAGCCGTTGCCAGAGATAGTGTGAATTATCTCGTGAAATACATGCCGCTGCTGGGGAGCTATGAATACATGACGGACAACACGGAAACCATGGTGGTACTGCAACCACGCAATAACATGTCTTTCCTGCTATCCCTGGGGAAAATGGTGGCAGGAGGTACTCTCTTTACGGCTGTTATCATCACTGCATTCGCACTCACTATCCGTACTATGCTGAACCAGAAGAAGATCTCTGAGATCAAATCTGACTTCATTAACAACATGACCCATGAGCTGAAAACCCCGCTGGCCACCATTTCCCTGGCCATCGATGCCATTGGCAATGAAAAGGTCATGGACAATAAAGAAAAGATCCGCTACTTCTCCGGCATCATCAAAGAAGAAAATAAACGTATGAATAAACAGGTGGAAAGCATTCTGCAATCTGCCCTGCTGGAGAAGAACGAAATAGGATTGAAACTACAACCTACTGATGTGCATGAAGTAATCACCCATACAGTAGAAAATATACAACTCCAGCTGGCTTCCAAGAATGGTCATGTAGAACTGCGACTGGACGCCATTAACCCGGTTATTCAGGCAGATGATGTGCATTTTTCCAACGTTATTTTCAACCTGCTGGACAATGCCATCAAGTATTCTAAAGAGAACCTGGAAGTCATCATCTCTACATACAGCACCCGCAAAAGTCTTGTCATCACTGTTTCAGATAATGGCATAGGGATGAGTCGTGATACGATTTCACGTATCTTTGAAAAATTCTATCGTGCGCATACAGGTAACGTTCACAATGTAAAAGGTTTCGGCCTGGGTCTCAGCTATGTAAAAGCCATCATCGATGCGCACAAAGGAAAAATAAAGGTAGAAAGCGCCGTGGGCAAGGGTAGTAAGTTTACACTTGAATTTCCACAGGACTAATTCATTATTTTAAAACGGGGTTGTTCAAATGGCATTAATCGAAAAAGAAATAGCACATTTTAGATATCCTATAGCCGTTCCCGGTATGGGCACTGCTATGCAGGAGAAACTAAAGGAAAGCCGCATTCTCGTGGTAGGTGCAGGTGGTTTAGGTAGTCCGGTGATTCAGTACCTGAGTGCAAGTGGAGTAGGTGTGATCGGTATTGCTGACTATGGTGTGATACAGGACGAAGATATGCACCGCCAGCCGATCTACCAGATGCAGGATCTGCGTAAACACAAAGCTAAAATGGCTGCGAGCCGTTTGTGGTCCAGCAATCCGTTTACCAAACATTATCCCCTGCTGTTGCAGGTGAAACCTGAAAATATCAATCAGTTGCTCGAAGGCATGGACCTCGTCATCGATTGTTCTCAGCATATGCCTACCCACTTAGTGGTGAATGATGCCTGTATTGCAAAAGGCAAGCCTTTTGTGATCGGGGAGGTACATAACTGGATTTCCTGGTGGGCTGGATTTAATATTGCGCCTTCCAGTGGTGATGCTGCTGCTTCTTATCGTTGCAGTATCAACCTGATCGACGAGTATACTAATTTCGATGCAGGTGCGATCGGTGTTACCCATGGTGCTACCGGTATGCTCATTGTGAATGAAGTACTGAAATACCTGGCAGGTGTACCCGATGGCCTGGCGAATCAACTGTATAGTATGGATTATCTCCATAACGTATATCAAACCCACACCCTTAACCCGGATGCCGGTATCCTGGCTACTACCAAAGCCAATGGCCTGCTCACCGCAGAGGCTTACGGACTTGAAATAGTACCTGATATAGAAGACTAACTAACATACACATGTTTCGTAAGATATTAACCTGGATTTTAGTGGTATATGTGTTGTCAGGTGCACTCCTATTCTTTTTTCAGAAGAAACTGATCTTCCATCCAATTGTGGTGGCTGCTGATTCTGCCTATCATTTCGATGTGCCTTTTCAGGAGATGAATATCAGGGTAAATGACAAAACCACCATCAATGCGGTACTGTTTAAGGCAGAACAGCCGGCAAAAGGTATCGTGGTTTACTTTCATGGAAATGCACAGAATATTTCCTATTACGCGTATGCCAGTCAATACTTTACCAAATATGGTTACGAGGTATTGATGATGGATTACCCGGGATATGGAAAAAGCACAGGTGCGCTGACGGAAGAGGATCTGTATGCAGATGCTTTGCAGATGTACCAGGTAGCGAGAACGCATTTTTCCCCCGATAGTATTATCATTTATGGCAGGTCGCTGGGAACAGGGATTGCTGCGCAGCTGGCCAGTGTGAGGGATTGTAAAAGACTGGTGCTGGAAGCTCCTTATTATAACCTGACAGATATGGCGATGAAGATGGTGCCGATTTACCCTTATGGGTTTATGTTAAATTATAAGTTTCCGACTAACGAGTATTTGCCGAAAGTGACGGCCCCGGTTACGATTATTCATGGTACGGATGACCGGACGGTGCCTTATGCTTCAGGCTTGAAATTGAAGGAGTTTTTTAAGAAGGGAGATAGTTTTGTGACGATTTCAGGGGCGGGGCATAATAATCTGAAAGAGTATCCTTTTTTTGTGGAAACAGTTGAAGGATTGGTAAAATAATAAGTCAAAAAAAAACGCTCGTGTCTTAAGCACGAGCGTTTTTTTTGGCGGCCTGGGCCTGCGGCCGGCTTTAAGATCTATCAATTAATTTGCAGGTTTTTTCTCCTATCTGTAAATCATGCAGCACCCCCAGTTTCAGCGTATAGTTCTCATGGGTATGCCCCAACGGAAATCCATAAGCCACCGGATAATCATAATCCTTTACAATATTGTGGATAATCTCATATTCATTCTGACCAAATGGTGTAGCCGTCTCCAGTGAATCTGTAAATGAACCCACTACCAGGCCCGCCAGTTTATCCAGCCATCCAGCTCTTTTCAGGTTATACATCATGCCATCTACCCTGTAACGATATTCGCCCACATCCTCCAGTACCAGGATCTTCCCCTTTGTGTCAGGTTGAGATACTGTGCCTGATAAATTGGCCAGCAGCGTAAGGTTACCACCTATTAGCTGACCGGATGCTTTACCAGTGCGGTTCAGGTCATTTGGTGCGAAACTGTATTTATATGGTTTTCCTCTCAGGGCCTGTTTCAGGCTATCCACATACACGGTATCCACGGTTTCTGCACGAATACCACTACACATCACTGAATGAAGGGTAGGAATACCAAATTGTTTATTGATATGGCCATGGAGTGCGGTGATATCGCTGTAGCCACAGATCCACTTCGGGTGTTTCCGGAACTTTTTAAAATCCAGTTTATCCAGCAGGCAAATCATACCATAGCCACCACGGCCAAAGATGATTGCCTTGATCTCAGGATCATCCAGCATATCCTGTAGTTCTTCCAACCTTAGCTCATCGGGTGCCGAAAAATTGTGAAAACTGGTGCCCACCGTGATCCCCAGGTGTACGCGGTACCCCCAGGATGTGAGTATTCCAGCTGCATATTCAGCAGCCTGTAAGTCCATTTTACTACTACTACAGGTGACGCCTATAAGGTCACCTTTTTTCAGATATGGAGGAATTTTCATTGTTCTACGCTTTAAGTTACCTTTGCAACCTGCGAACGACGATTCGCGAGACAAGCCCCACTTTTTTGCTGGGAGTTTTAACAGGGCTAAGTTGATAAATACTTTTCGCTCTTCCAAAGGATAAAATAGATTTCAAGATTATTTCAGTTATCATGGCAAAATTTAACAGATATCTAATCACGGCTGCCCTGCCTTATGCCAACGGACCAGTACATATTGGTCACCTGGCGGGTTGTTACCTCCCTGCTGATATCTATGTACGCTACCTGCGTGCAAAGAAAGCAGACGTTAAATTCATTGGGGGCACCGATGAGCATGGAGTTCCTATTCTCATCAAAGCCCTGAAAGAAGGTGTAAAGCCACAGGACGTGGTGGACAAATATCATAAGATCATTTCTGAGAGCCTGTCTGATATGGGCATCTCTTTTGATATCTTCTCCCGTACCACCAAACAGATCCATCATGACACCGCTGCCGCTTTCTTCAAGAAGATGTACGACGATGGCCTGTTTGAAGAAAAAGAGACTGAACAATTCTATGACGATGTAGCCAAGGTGTTCCTGGCTGACAGATATATAGTAGGTACCTGCCCTAAATGTGGTAACCCTGGTGCTTATGGCGACCAGTGTGAGCGTTGTGGTACAAGTTTGAGTCCTGATGACCTGATTTCACCCCGCTCTACCCTGAGTGATGCCGTGCCTGTGAAGAAGAAAACCAAGCACTGGTACATGCCACTCCAGAACTATGAGCCATTCCTGAAAGAGTGGTTGCTGGAAGGTCATAAAGAATGGAAAAACAACGTGTATGGTCAGTGTAAAAGCTGGCTGGACAGTGGTTTACAAAGCCGTGCTATGACCCGTGACAGTGAGTGGGGGATCAAGGTTCCCCTGCCTGATGCAGATGGAAAAGTGTTGTATGTATGGTTCGACGCGCCGATTGGTTATATCTCTGCTACCAAGGAACTAACCCCGAACTGGGATGATTACTGGTGTAAAGAGGATACCAAGCTGGTTCACTTTATCGGGAAAGATAATATCGTATTCCACTGTATTATATTCCCATCTATGCTCAAGGCGCACGGTGGATTTGTATTGCCTGAGAATGTGCCGGCGAATGAGTTCCTGAATATTGAAGGCGATAAGATCTCTACTTCCCGTAACTGGGCGGTGTGGGTACATGACTATGTGAAAGATTTTCCGGGTCAGGAAGACATTATGCGTTATGTGCTGTGTGCTACTGCACCGGAGACAAAGGATAACGACTTCTCCTGGGCTGATTTCCAGCAGCGTAATAACAGTGAGCTGACTGATATCTATAGCAATTTTGTGAATCGTACGATGGTATTGACACACAAATTCTGCAATGGAAAGGTGCCTCCATTCCACATGGAAGTGAAGGATGCTGCTGATGATAGTGTGCTGAGTAACCTGCTGGAATCCAAGAAGAAAATAGAAGAGTCACTGGAAAACTATCGTTTCAGGGAAGCATTGGCTGAGGTGATCAATGTATCCCGCCTGGGTAACCAATACCTGCAAGGGAAAGCCCCATGGTCACTGGCGAGCAAGGGTAAACAGGAAGAAAATCAAAAGCTGATTGACAACTGTATCCATTTATGCTTACAGCTGACTGCTAACCTGGCTATATTGTCCAATCCATTCATGCCGGGTACAGCCAAAAAGATCTGTCATATGTTGAAAGTGGTAGATCGTATGCTGGAATGGGAAAATGCAGGTAGCCTGAAACTGGTAAATACAGGGTATCCAATGCGTGAACCTGAGTACCTGTTTACCAGAATTGAAGACGATAAAATTAAAGAGCAGGTGGAAAAATTACACGCGGGTTTAGTAAAACCGGTAGAAGCAGCGCCAGCTCCTGAAGCGGCTCCTGTAAAAGAAGATATACAATACGACGATTTCGCAAAACTGGACCTGCGCGTAGGTACCATCGTTGAAGCCGAAAAGGTAAAGAAAGCAGATAAACTGCTGAAATTACTGGTGGATATTGGTACTGAAAAACGTACCGTGGTTTCCGGTATTGCCCTGCATTATACACCTGAAGAAATCATTGGCAAACAGGTTACACTGGTTGCCAACCTGGCTCCCCGCAAAATGAAGGGCATCGATAGCCAGGGTATGATCCTCATGGCTGAAGATGCAACAGGCAAGCTCGTATTCGTAAATCCTGATGTGCAGACAGCACCAGGCAGCGAAGTGAGATAACACCTTAATATATAAAAAGATAGATACCCTCCGGCTCATTACCGGAGGGTTTTTTATGGGCGGTATCGACTTAATATCCTATATTCATTTACCGATAAAAATTACGCGTTCTATGAAAAGACACATCCATAAGGTGGCCATTTTAGGTTCTGGCGTGATGGGTTCCCGTATTGCAGCTCATTTTGCCGGGATAGGCGTACAGGTATTGTTGCTGGATATAGCCCCCAAAGAACTCAATGATGCAGAAAAGGCGAAAGGATTAACCCTCGACAGTAAAGCGGTAAAAAACCGTATTGTCAACGATGCCCTGCAATCCACATTAAAATCGAATCCTTCCCCGGTATACACGAAGGATGTCGTAAAACTGATCCGAACCGGGAACTTTACTGATGACATGTCTCAGATTGCCCATGTAGACTGGATCATCGAAGTCGTTGTTGAAAACCTGGATGTGAAGAAATCCGTTTTTGAGCAGGTAGAGAAATTCCGGAAACCAGGTACTTTAATTACCTCCAATACTTCCGGTATTCCTATTCACCTGATGGCGGAAGGCAGGAGTGAGGACTTCCAGCAACATTTCTGTGGTACTCACTTTTTTAACCCTCCCCGTTACCTGCGTTTACTGGAAATTATTCCTACTCCACATACAGATCCGGCTATCATCAGTTTCCTGATGGAGTATGGAGATCTATACCTGGGTAAAACTACGGTGCTCTGTAAGGATACACCTGCCTTTATTGCCAATAGGGTAGGAGTATTCTCAATCATGGCTATCTTCCACATCATGCAGGAAATGAACCTGAATATTGATGAAGTAGATACACTCACTGGTCCGGTTATTGGCAGACCTAAATCTGCTACTTTCCGCACGGCTGATGTAGTGGGTATAGATACCCTGGTGAAGGTGGCGAAAGGTGTGAAAGAGAATTGTCCGAACGATGAAGCAATCGACATTTTTGTAATTCCGCCATTCCTGGAAAAGGTGGTGGAAAACAAATGGCTGGGCGACAAAACAGGGCAGGGCTTTTACAAAAAGACCAAAGGCGAAGGTGGTAAGGAAATCCTGACACTGAACCTCCAGACTATGGAATATGGACCTAAACAGCGTCCAAAATTTGCCAGCCTGGAAGCCGCTAAACCTGTAGAAGACCTGAAACAACGTATACGTATGCTGGCAGCAGCTACGGATAAGGCAGGGCAGTTTTATCAGCAGTTCCATGCTTTACTGTTTGCCTATATTTCTAACCGCATTCCTGAAATAGCTGACGACCTTTATAAAGTAGATGATGCTATGAAGGCCGGCTTTGGCTGGGAAATAGGTGCTTTTGAAACCTGGGATCTGCTGGGTGTGGAAAAGACCGTGCAGGCAATGAAGGAAAAAGGGATCAAGGTGGCGAAGTGGGTAGACGATATGCTGGCAAAAGGCATCAAACATTTCTACAAAGTAGATAAGGGGAAGAAATATTATTATGACGTAGCCAGCCAGGATTATAAAGTATTGCCCGGTGCGGAGACTTTCATTATCCTCGAAAATCTCTCCGGCAATGTAGTGTGGAAAAACAGTGCATGTACCCTTTATGATATTGGTGACGGCATCGTTTCGCTGGACTGGAAAACCAAGATGAATACCATTGGTGGGGAAGTGCTGGAAGGTGTGAATAAAGCGATTGATCGTGCGGAAAAAGATTACCGTGGATTGATCTTAGCCAATGAAGGAGCGAATTTTTCTGCGGGTGCCAATGTGGGGATGATCTTTATGCTGGCAGCCGAGCAGGAATATGATGAGCTGGATATGGCAATCAGGCTTTTCCAGAAAACCACTATGCGCCTGCGTTATTCTTCTATTCCTACTATCGTGGCCCCACATGCATTGACGTTAGGTGGTGGTTGTGAGATGTGTTTGCATGCTGATAAGGTACAGGCAGCTGCCGAATCTTATATCGGGCTGGTGGAACTGGGTGTTGGGCTGATCCCTGGTGGAGGCGGTACCAAGGAAATGACGGTGAGGGCCAGTGATGAATTTAAGGAAGGAAGAATTGAAGAAGAGCCCCTGAAAGATCGTTTTATGGCGATTGCCATGGCTAAAGTAAGTACTTCCGGTAAGGAAGCTTTTGACCTCGGTATTCTGAGAGCTGGTCATGATGAAATTACCATGAACCAATCCAGGTTGATTGCTGATGCAAAGCGTAGTATCTTGCAAATAGCGGAAGAAGGTTATACCCGGCCTGTAGAGCGGAAAGATATAAAAGTGCTGGGCCGTGGAGCCTTAGGCATGTTGCTGACAGGTATCCATAGTATGCGCTTTGGCAATTATATTTCTGATCATGATGCGAAGATAGCAGGAAAACTTGCCTACGTGATGTGTGGTGGAGATCTGACGGAGGCGAGTGTGGTGAGTGAGCAGTATTTGCTGGACCTGGAAAGGGAGGCATTTTTGAGTCTGACAGGTGAAAGAAAGACACTGGAGAGATTGCAGAGTGTGATCAAGACCGGAAAGCCGATCAGGAATTAGGGAGCAGGCTGTTAAACCCAAAGAATTAGCGTACCATTTTAACTTATGTCTATACTTACACTTCGGAACATTTCAAAAAGATATGGTTCCCTGCAAGCACTCCGCGAGGTTTCTTTTGAAGTACCTCGCGGCAGTGTTTTTGGTATTCTTGGCCCCAATGGAAGTGGTAAAACCACTTTACTGGGTATTGTGACAGATGTATTGAAGGCAGATACCGGGGATTTTACCCTTTTTGATCAGTTACCCTCCGCTACCCAAAGGAGGCAAATCGGCACTTTGCTGGAGACCCCTAACTTCTACCATTACCTGTCGGGTTATAAAAACCTACAGATCAACGCAGCGGTAAAACAAAGGGATGAAAAAGACATTGACCGGGTGCTGGAAATAGCAGGGCTGAGTGCGCGCAAGCATGCCGCGTTCAAAACTTATTCCCTGGGTATGAAACAGCGGCTGGCCATTGCCAATACCCTGCTGGGTGACCCTGATGTGCTAATCCTGGATGAGCCTTCCAATGGCCTGGATCCGGCAGGGATTGCAGAAGTCAGGGGATTGATCAGACAACTTGCGCAATCCGGCAAAACCATTATCATGGCCAGTCACCTGCTGGATGAAGTGGAAAAGGTCTGTACCCATGTTGCCGTGTTGCAAAAAGGACAATTACTCGTGTCAGGCCCTGTGAATACCGTGATGGTGCGGGAAGATTTTGTGGAGATCGGTAGTAATGATATGGGTAAACTGGAAGCCGTGATCAGGCAGCATCCGCTATTTGGGAATCTTGTAAACGCCAATAGTTTATTGCAGGTATTCTTTAGTGGAGCCGTGGATCCTTCGGAGCTGAATAGCTGGCTGGCAGGTCAGGGCATCTGGCTGAATCATTTACAGGTAAGGAGGAAGAGCCTGGAATCTGCTTTCCTCGAAATGACACAAAACTGAGATTATGCTGAACATTATTAGAATAGAGTGGCTAAAGGTCAAAAACTACAGAACATTCTGGATCCTGCTGATACTGGCTATCATTGTTATTCCTGCTTCCAATACGGTTGTTGCAGATGTGGTGAGACGGATTCCCAAACAGGCTACTGATATCCTGGGCCGGAACTTCTACGATTTTCCGGTGGCCTGGCAAACGGTGGCGAATGTGAATAGTTTCACCTCCATCATCTTTGGTTTGCTGCTGGTAACCCTGGTGACCAATGAATTTAGTTACAAAACCCACCGCCAGCTCGTGATTGATGGCTGGGAAAGGCTGGACCTGGTATTGTCCAAGATCTTTTGGGTAGTAGCCCTGGCCCTGCTCGCTTTGCTGATATCTTTTATTACAGCCATCGTTTTTGGCACTATTTATAGTACTACTCCTTTCAGCTTTGAGGGGGTACAATTCCTATTCTTCTATTTTCTGCAGGTATTGGTGTCTTTATCGCTGGCCTTAATGCTGGGGATGTTTATCAAGCGCTCCGGACTGGCAACGGTCATTTACCTGGGCTATGCCATGTTCTTTGAACAGCTGCTAACCGTGGGATTGAAGCATTCCGTGGGAGCGATAGGCGGATTACTGCCATTACAGGCCGGGGATGAGTTATTGCCCTTCCCGGTGGTGGATAAAGTGCTCCCTTCCAGTACTGATTTTGGTCATGGGGTGTACGAAATCACAATAATCCTGTACATCGCGCTGTTTATAGGGATCACCTGCCGGCGAATGATGAAGGTAGATTATTAAGAGAATTTAACATTCTTTGTCAAGGTAATATATTTAAGAATATTAAATTTGTTGTCGGAAGGCAATGAATATTAAGCATTAAAAAATAATAACGTGAAGGGAAAAGCGGAAAAGATCATCCTGGTGACAAATGATGATGGGGTTACGGCTCCGGGTATCAAGGCATTGATTGAGGCGGTCAGGCCTTTGGGAAAGGTAGTAGTGGTAGCGCCGGATAGCCCGCAGTCAGGGAAAGGGCATGCGATTACAATCGGGGTGCCTTTGAGATTAGATCCGGTAGATATTTTTGATGGTATAGAGGCGTGGCAGTGTTCCGGAACTCCTGTGGATTGTGTGAAGCTGGCGAGGGATAAGATCCTGCATGGTTTACCGGATCTGTGTGTGAGTGGTATTAATCATGGAGCGAACCATTCAATCAATGTCATCTATTCAGGCACCATGTCTGCCGCGATGGAAGCTGCCATAGAAGGGGTGCCATCAGTAGGATTTTCTTATCTGGATTATAGCTTTGAGGCAGATTTTACTTTATGTAAGGGAGTGGCTCATTCCGTGGCGAAGCAGATGCTGGAAACAAATTTGCCGGGCGGAACCTTGTTGAATGTAAATATTCCTATGGTATCGGCGGCAGATTTCAAAGGGGTGAAGGTGTGCAGGCAGGCTGATGCCAAATACGTAGAAACCTTTGATGAGAGAAGGGATCCGAGAGGGAAGAAGTACTACTGGCTCACGGGAGAGTTTACAAACAGAGATACCGGAGAAGATACAGATGTATGGGCATTGGCAAATAACTATGCCTCTTTGGTACCTGTACAGTTTGATCTGACGGATTATAAAATGAAAAAAGAATTAGAAAAAACCTGGAAATAAGAATCAGTACCAGAAAAACCCAAATCACCGCACATTATAACTTTATTTATGTTAAGAAAAGATAATCTTCCTTTTGGCATTATGCTGGGTGTTTTCACCCCGGTAATCGCCTTTTTCCTGTACTATGTATTTTTTGTGTTGATGCCGAGGCATATCGGCCTGGGTGAGTTTTTCACGATGCTGGTGGATAACAAGCAAATGCAGCCTAAGCTGATCAGTATTTGTTTGCTGCTGAACGGGGTGGTGTTTTATTTGTGTACGAGGGTAAGGCGGGATGTGACGGCAAAGGGGATCTTTCTGGTGACGATGCTGTATGCGATATTGATCATCTTATTGAAAATATTGCACGGGTAAAAGCTTTTTAGAATAAATATAAATGACGGTTTCCCTATTCAGGTGAAACCGTCATTTTTTTTGTGGGGTGATATATTATATTTGCCACTGGCTGATTTAATGAAAAAATGAAATATTACATAATAGCAGGAGAGGCATCCGGTGACCTCCATGGCAGCAATCTGATCAAACAGTTAAAGCAACTTGACACCAGTGCGGATATCCGTTGCTGGGGCGGGGATCTGATGGCGCAGGCCGGAGGAACCCTTGTGAAGCATTATAAAGATCTGGCTTTCATGGGTTTTATAGAAGTGGTGATGAACCTGCGAACCGTATTGCGTAATATGGATTGGTGTAAGCAGGATATTGTTGCTTATCAGCCAGACGTATTAGTTTTAATTGATTATGCGGGTTTCAACCTGCGTATAGCAGAGTGGGCAAAACCATTAGGTTATAAGATTGTATTCTATATCTCTCCCCAGGTATGGGCCTGGAAGGAGAGCCGTGTAAAGAAGATTAAGAAATCTGTTGATAAAATGCTTTGTATCCTGCCTTTCGAGCAGGACTTTTACAACAAGTGGGCGTATCCTGTGGAATATGTAGGGCACCCATTGGTGGAAGTGATCAAAGCGGCTAAAGATGCGCCGCCTGAGCCGGCAATTGCTGATAAACCGATTATTGCCATATTGCCGGGGAGCAGAAGGCAGGAAATTAAAGTGAAGCTGCCAATTATGCTCACGATGGCAAAACATTTCCCTCAATACCAGTTTGTGGTGGCGCAGGCTCCCAGCCTGGATGATGCTTTTATGCAGGAGCTGACAGGTGCTCACCCAAATGTATCTACTGTAAAAAATCAAACCTATGCCTTGCTGCGGCAGGCGAAGGCTGCACTGGTCACTTCTGGTACTGCTACACTGGAAACAGCATTGTTTGGTGTGCCGGAAGTGGTGTGTTATAAAGGGAGTGCAGTCTCGTATTTCTTTGCCAGGCGGCTCATTAAGGTGAAATATATTTCACTGGTGAACCTGGTGATGGATAAGCCCGTAGTGAAAGAATTAATTCAGCATGACCTGACAGAAGCGAACCTGCTTAGGGAGCTGACATTATTGCTGGAGGATGACGTAACCCGCCAGCGGATTAAAGAAGAGTATGGCCTGCTATGGTCTAAACTGGGAGAAAAGAAGGCGAGCAGGAGAGCTGCAGCGGTGATTGTGGAGGAGGCAAAGCAGGAGAAGTAAAGTCAGGCAGCATGCGTGAATTACTTTTTAGTGGCGTTTGAAAAAGATCATCTTTATCGCAAACACAATTAATGCAAGCAGGAATACCAGGATGGAAATCCTGTTCATGCCGTGCATGAGTTTTACATTCGTATTGTTTGGTGCGCTTTCATCTTTTTTACCAATATAGAGGTAGCGGAGTATTTGTTGCCAGATGCTTTTCATGAAGTAAAGATAATCAATTGGCCTGCGGCAGCAAGCTGACATTTCAAACCATAATCAATTACCATAATGAGACGTTATGTGAACATTGCCTGCCTGTGCCTGCTTACAGCCACCGCAGGTGCACAGTCATTCCAGCAGATTGAGCTGAACAAAGACTGGCAGTTTTCCAGTACCGACGAAAACACCTGGCGCTCTGCCACTGTACCCGGCACTGTACACACTGATCTGATGGCCCACCATCTCATACCTGACCCCTATGTTGGTATGAATGAAAAGTCGGTACAATGGGTTGATAAAAAAAACTGGCAATACAAAACCACTTTCTCTGTAACGAAAGAAATGTTACAGCATGACTGGCTCGCACTTGATTTCAAAGGACTGGATACCTATGTTGATATCTATATCAATGATGATTCCATTGCCAGCAGTGCCAATATGTTTGTACCATTGAAAGCACAGATCAAACAAAAAGTAAAAGAAGGCAACAATACGCTGCGCCTGGTTTTTCACAGTCCTATCAGGCATGATATGCACAACTTCTTAAACGATGATGTGATCTATCCTGCAGGTAATGATGCCAGTGATATTCCATTGAGTGTGTATGCCAGAAAAGCGCCTTATCACTATGGCTGGGATTGGGGTCCAAGATTAGTAACATCAGGTATCTGGCGCCCTGTATACCTGGAGTATGGCAATAAAGCAAGCATCGAAGATGTGTACTTACAACAAAAACAACTCACAGATAAATCAGCGACCATACTTGCACAATTAAAATTTCAAACGACAACAAAGAAGAAATATACCGTAAAAATAGAAAGCCCTGATAAGCTGTTTGCCGCTGTCACCAAACAATATGAAGGTGATTCTACATCTGCTTCTTTCACTATCGCAAAGCCCCGCCGCTGGTGGCCTAACGGCTTAGGGGAGCAATTCTTATATAAGGTAAATGTATCGCTTTACGATGGAACTGAATTACTGCAATCCCGTGCATTGAAGATTGGGTTGCGCACGCTTGAAGTGGTGAACAAACCAGATAGCATGGGCGTAAGTTTCTTTGTAAAAGTAAACGGACGGCCAGTTTTTATGAAAGGCGCTGATTACATTCCATTAGATAATTTCCTGCCGAGGGTTACAAATGCAAGGTTTGCAAAACTCTTCGCTGATATGAAAACGTCTCACTTCAACATGGTGCGTGTATGGGGTGGCGGTACTTACGAGGAAGATCGTTTCTATGAACTTGCAGATGAAAATGGGATCCTTGTATGGCAGGATTTGCTCTTTGCCTGCTCTACATATCCTACACCAAAGATCCTGAAAAGTGTAGCAGAAGAATTAGCAGCGAATATCACCCGTTTGCGCAACCATCCTTCTCTTGCACTCTGGTGTGGGAACAATGAAATAGGTGTGGCGATTGATCACTGGGGCTGGAAAGAAGGTTATGGCTATACAGAAAAACAGTGGGCTGATATGAAAGCGGGGTATGATGAATTTTTTAACGTGCAGATACCAAAGATCATTCAGCAGTTCGATACAGAACGTTTTTATTTCCCATCTTCTCCTATCAGTAACTGGAGTACGAAAAAAGATTTTACAATCGGAGATAACCACTACTGGGGTGTATGGCATGGGATGGAATGGTTTGAAGCATTTGACGAGCGTATTCCAAGATTCATGAGTGAATATGGTTTCCAGTCATTCCCTGATATCCAGACGGTAAAACAATTTACTACTGAAAAGGACAGGGATATTTATTCTCCGGTGATGTTGTCTCATCAGAAAAGTCTGAGCAGGGGGAACGCCGCTATTAAAACGTATTTATTGCACTATTATAAAGAGCCAAAGGATTTTGAATCCTTCCTGTATGTGAATCATGTATTGCAGGCAGAGGGTATGAAAATGGGGATAGAAGCACATCGCAGGGCGATGCCTTTCTGTATGGGTACGCTTTACTGGCAACTGGATGATTGCTGGCCGGGGCCGTCCTGGTCAAGTATTGACTATTATGGCCGCTGGAAGGCGATGCAGTATTTTGTGAAAAAGGCTTACACGCCCGTGTTAGTAAGCAATACTGTAAAAAATGCTAACTTAAAGACGTATATTATTTCTGATGAAATAAAAGACCAGAAAGCTACGCTGCAAATGAAACTGATGGATTTTGCGGGTAGAGTTTTATGGGAGAAATCATTGGATGTAAACATCGTTGCTAACAAAAGTGTTGTTGTTCATGAGATCTCTTTGGATAGTATAATGCAACCAGCAGATAGCGGAAAGGTAATATTATACACGAAAGTGGTAAATGGCGATAAGCTATGGAGTGAGAATGTTTATTATTTTGCTAAGACCAAAGACCTGGAATTGCCGGACCCGGAAATGGAGATTGCTTATCCTGCATTTGATACCACGGCAACAGGTATTGTAATTACAGCAAAGAAGCTGGCGAAAAACGTATTCCTTCAATACGATGATCCGGAAGTACAATTCAGTGATAATTATTTTGACCTGTTGCCTGGAGAAAAACGACAGATCTGGTTCAATAAGAAAGTACCGGCAGATAAATTAAAGGTTATAAGTCTTAGAGATACATTTAAAAATTAATCATGCGAAAACTTTGTTTGCTTTTAAGCAGCGCATTATTGCTAATGGGGTCGGCCCATGCGCAGCACCAGATTCCACCCTACATTCCACCGACTGACAAAGCCGTTCAGCAGAACCTGGAACAGTGGTCAGACTGGAAATTCGGAATGCTGATCCATTGGGGCGCTTACTCTCAATGGGGGATAGTGGAATCCTGGAGTATCTGTCCTGAAGATGAAGGATGGACACAGCGTCAGCCTTATGGTATCCCTTACTACGACTATGTAAAGAAGTATGAGGAGCTGGGTAAAACCTTCAATCCTACAAAGTTTGACCCTTCCAAATGGGCAAAAGCAGCAAAGGATGCAGGTATGAAATATGTGGTATTCACCACCAAGCACCACGACGGCTTCTGTATGTTTGATACCAAACAAACTGATTACAAAGTGTCCAATCCAAACTTTGCTTTTGGTAAAGGTGCCCGTTCAAATATCGCGAAAGAAGTATTTGAAGCTTTCCGCAAAGAAGGCCTGCACGCAGGTGCTTACTTCTCCAAACCTGACTGGCATAGCCAGGATTACTGGTGGTCTTATTTTCCACCGAAAGACAGGCATGTGAACTATGATGTAAGTAAATATCCTGATCGCTGGAAAGCTTTCCGTCAATATACTTATAACCAGATCGAAGAACTGATGACTGGTTACGGTAAACTGGACATTCTATGGTTAGATGGTGGTTGGGTGCGCCCCCGCAAGCAGGTGAAAAAATCAGCTGCTGATATTACGGCCGCAGAAACCGGTGATAAAGTGGTCAAACAGGATGAGGATATAGACATGGACGGTATTGCTGCTATGGCACGTACGCACCAGCCAGGCCTGATCGTGGTAGACCGCGAGGTGCATGGCCCGAATGAAAACTATCGTACGCCAGAACAGCAGATTCCTGACAAGCCACTGGATTACCCATGGGAAACATGTATGACGATGGCGAATAGCTGGTCATATGTTCCGGATGATCATTATAAATCTGTAAACGTGCTTATCCACAACCTGGTTGACATTGTTGCGAAAGGTGGTAACTATTTGCTGAATGTAGGCCCTGGTCCTGATGGCCAGTTGCACGATGAAGCATATACTACTATGACTGCAATCGGTTCCTGGATGCATGTAAATGGAGATGCGATCTATGCAACAAAATCTGTTGCTCCATACAAAGATGGAAAAGTATGTTTTACACTGAAGAAAGATGGCAGTGTATATGCGATATATTTGCTGGATAAAGATGAGCAGGTGCCTGCTACCATTGCATTTAAAGGGTTGACACCTGCTAAGGGAGCAAAGCTGGAAATGCTGGGAGCGAAGGAACAACTGAGTTGGAAAGCAAGCGGTGATGGTACAACGATTACGATTCCTGCTGCTATACAGAAAAAAGGTTTTCAGCATGCGGTGGCTATCAAAATTTCTGCTGTTGCATCCTAACCTCCATAAAAAAGAATTTAAAAAAATGGCTGCCGGTGAACTGGCAGCCATTTTTTTTGTTAATAGCTTTAAAGGCATATTATAATAGTGAAAATGAGAGCACCATTTTGAGTAACCCTTAGTCAAAACCCTTACAACTGTTATCCATAACGAGTATTTCTGATCAATAACGTCTTATTAACTAAAAACAACAGTTTATTTGTCAATATTGTAGAAATATTGGAAGCAAAAAAGGGTACAATCAGTTTTGTTAACAACCGAAATAAGTAACGGGGAAAACTATTACGTATGGAGAGTAATGTATCGATCCTTCTTGCAGAAGACGATTATCACTACGGGAATGTAGTAAAAAAACATCTGGAATCGCAGGGGTACCATGTGGTGCATTGTTTCGATGGGGAGGTAGCCTGGCGAAAGTTTCAGAGAGATGATTTCGATCTGGTTATACTGGATGTGGATATGCCTAAGCGGGATGGTTTCTCGCTGGCACAGGATATCCGAAAGCGAAATGGCATGATTCCTATTATTTTCGTTTCTACCCGTTCACTGGATGAAGACCGCTTACATGGTTTCCGGATCGGGGGAGATGATTTTTTAGTGAAGCCTTTTAGTTTGAAGGAACTGGTGATGCGGATCAGGGTATTTTTGCGAAGAACACTACCCAAGGAAATTCCGGGAGATGGCATTTACCGTATAGGGCATGTACGCTTTAACTATGACGAAAAAGAACTCACCAGGGAAGACGGTGTACAATTTGCCGCATTGACAAAGAAGGAAGCAAAAGTGTTGAAGTACCTGGTAGAAAACAGCAACAAACTTGTCAAAAGAGACGAAATATTACTAAAAGTCTGGGGGAACAGTAGTTTCTTCAGCAGCCGGAGTATGGATGTATTCATTACGCGCCTGCGCAAGCATTTTAAGCTGGAACCGGGCATTGACCTCGAGACCTTGCACAACGTTGGCATCCGGTTGAATATACCCAAAGACTAATCAATAAACAGGGAGTATCTGTCAGCATCAGGCAGGAAGTACCACGACGAACAAACCGAAAAAAATAGCGCACAATCATATTACAAAGCACGGATTCAGGCAATAAGAACCCCATCACCATCCACTAACTGTACACAATGCACTATGAAAGAAAAGGGCCCGGGCTGGTAAACGGCGGTAAGTTCGGGCATGGGCAACCACGACAGGAGCAACAGAACAATGATCGCCGCCGGAACGGCACTCCACAGGGAAAACAGGTAAATCCCCGTAAACCACTACGCCCCAAAAAGCCAAAGAAGGAAAGTAAGATCTATTTTATTGCTTTATTACCTAATGCCGCAGTGGGTAAGGAAATTATCAGAATGAAGCAGGCGTTTGCTGAATTTTATGATGCCCGCAAAGCACTGACGGTATTACCGTATATTACTATCCAGGTTCCATTTACAGCCGACCCGGTGATGGAAAAGGACCTCTGTGAAGCCCTGACAGATTTTGCATCAGGTATGAAACCCTTTGATGTACAATTAGATGGGTTTGGCGCAGTTTCCCTGGAAACCAGGAGGCTTATCTTTTTCAATGTAGTAAAGAGCCCCTCCATTATGCACCTGCATAAGGAATTGATTTTACTGCTCAGAAAGGAGTTCGGGTTCAGCAATATGCTGGCTAAATACGGTTTTAATCCTCACATCTCATTGGCCCTGAATGATATAGCTGAGGGCGCCTTCGAAGTTGCCAAACAGGAATATGAAGAAAAAGAGTTCCATGCAGCTTTTAAAGTCAATAACCTATATTTACTGCGACATACAGGCACCGCCTGGGAAGTATTACATAAATGTAAATTGGGCGGAGAGTAACTGAACCCGATGGTAAAAATCAACCAGATGAACCTTTCCACTAGAAGGGGAGCCTCCCTGACTTCTTATAAAAGATCCCACTACCGTGGGATTCCGGACCATGGTTCTTATACAAGAAAATTGTAACTTTAGTGCAGATGGATACAGTGGCAGCCAAAACATATAACCTCGACGAGGAACAAGAGAAAAAAGAAATCGTTCGTCATTACCGTGCTTTATTACGTGCTTTAAAACCGCGCTTGAAGAAAGGTGATCGCGAACTGGTTCGTACTGCCTTCGAAATGGCAGCAGATGCTCACAAGGAAATGCGGCGTAAATCAGGTGAGCCCTATATATTACATCCCCTGGCCGTAGCCCAGATTTGTGTGGATGAAATAGGATTAGGGGTTCGCTCTGCTATCTGCGCCCTCCTGCACGACACTGTAGAAGATACAGAAGTGACGCTGGAAGATATAGAAAGGGCTTTTGGACCCGAGATCGCTCACATTGTAGACGGCCTCACCAAAATATCGATCGTAGTAGATTCCAGTACCAGTACCGCACAGGCGGAAAACTTCAAGAAGATCCTGCTCACCCTGGCAGATGACCCACGCGTTATCCTGATCAAGCTGGCAGACCGCCTGCATAATATGCGTACACTGGATAGCATGAGTCGTGAAAAACAACTCAAGATCGCATCCGAAACTGTCTTTATTTACTCTCCTCTGGCTCACCGCCTCGGCATGTACGATATCAAGTCCGAGATGGAAGACCTTTCCATGAAGTATACGGAGCAACAAATGTATCGTGACATTGCCCGGAAACTAAAGGAAACCAAACGTGAGCGCACCCGTTATATCAACGAGTTCATCAAACCAATCAAAGAAGTTCTACAGGAAGAAGGATTTAACTTCGAAATCTTCGGACGTCCCAAATCCATTCATTCTATCTGGAATAAGATCAAGAAGAAAGGGATCACTTTCGAGGAAGTGTACGACCTCTTCGCGATCCGCATTATCATGGATTCTCCTGTGGATAAGGAAAAGTCAGATTGCTGGAAAGTGTATTCCATCATCACCGACTTTTACCATCCCAGCCCTGAACGTACCCGTGACTGGCTCAGTAATCCAAAATCCAATGGATACGAAGCCCTGCATGTAACTGTAATGGGACCTTCCGGCAAATGGGTGGAAGTGCAGATCCGCACCAAGCGTATGAATGACTACGCTGAAAAAGGTCTGGCTGCCCACTGGCGCTACAAGGAAGGCAGTAACCAGAAGCAGGATACCGAGAACAAATTTGACCAGTGGTTCAACCAGATCCGTGAGATCCTGAACAACCCTGATTCCAATACCCTCGATTTCCTGGCTGACTTCAAGAGTAACCTCTTCACCGAAGAGATCTATGTATATACCCCCAAAGGGGATCTCAAGATCATGCCGGTGAATTCTACGGCGCTGGACTTTGCCTACGCCATTCACAGTGCGGTAGGTAATAAATGTATAGGAGCCAAAGTGAACTACAAACTGGTACCCCTGAGCCATAAACTGCGCAGCGGAGACCAGGTAGAGATCATTACCTCCAATAAACAAAAACCTACTGAAGACTGGCTGAACTACGTATTGACCGCCAAGGCGAAATCCAAGATCAAGGATGCCCTGAAGGAAGAAAAGCGGAAGGTTGCCATGGATGGTAAGGATGTGCTGGAGCGTAAACTGGATCACCTGAAGATCTCAGCAAGTCAACATAATATCAATGAACTGGTACAATTCTATAAGCAACCTTCTCCACTCGACCTGTATTACCAGATCGCGGTGAAGAATATTGACCTGAAAGAATTGAAACAATTCAATATACTGGGCGATAAACTGGAGGCACCCAAACCGCTGCCGGTAAAATCGCCGGAGCATATAGCCGAAGACCACATCAGGCACCAGCTGCCTTCCAAGAAGGATGCAGAGCTGATCATCTTTGGGGAAAGCTCAGACAAGATTGCTTATAAACTGGCCAATTGTTGCCGGCCGATTCCGGGAGATGACGTATTTGGGTTCATCACAGCCAGTGAAGGATTGAAAATACATCGGACCAATTGTCCGAATGCCGCCCAGTTGCTGGCTAATTACGGCCACAGGGTAGTAAAGACCAAGTGGGTGAAGAACAGGGAAATCTCCTTCCTTACCGGCTTACGACTGGTGGGCATGGACGATGTAGGGGTTATTCACAAGATCACCAACATTATCTCCGGAGAGTTGAAAATAAACATTGCCGGCCTGACGATCGAGTCAAAAGAAGGGCTATTCGAGGGATTGATCAAGGTGTTTGTACATGATAAAGAGGAGCTGGATGAATTGTTCCTCCGTTTAGGTAAACTGGATGGTATTCAATCCGTGAACCGGCTGGAAGATGAGTAATTATTTGAGGGGTTGCCGCCTGGCAGCCCTTTTTTTTTGTCATTTGTCAAGGGGGTATAGTTGTTATTATTCCTTTTTTCATTGTAATTTTGCCACTTCTTTTTAAAAATAATATCAATTCATATGGTAGATGTTTTGCTGGGCCTGCAGTGGGGCGACGAAGGCAAGGGAAAGATTGTCGATTATTTCGCAGGCAATTATGATATCATTGCCCGCTTCCAGGGAGGTCCAAACGCTGGTCATACCTTATATATCGACGGTCAGAAAGTAGTATTGCACACGATCCCCTCCGGCGTGTTTCACAAAAACATCATCAACCTGATTGGAAACGGGGTTGTATTGGACCCTGTAACTTTCAAGAAGGAATGTGATAAAATCACTACGCTGGGCGTAGACCTGAAGAAGAACCTGTTCATTGCTGAGAGAACACACGTCATTGTGCCTAGTCACAGAGCGCTGGACAAGGCTTCTGAAATTTCCAAAGGAGCTGATAAAATCGGTTCTACCCTGAAAGGGATCGGACCTGCCTATATGGATAAAACAGGCCGTAATGGTTTGAGAGTAGGTGATGTACTGCGCCCTGACTTCCAGGAGCGTTATGCAAAGCTGAAAGCAAAGCATGAGCACCTGCTGGCTGGTTACGATTTTGCTGCGGAAGTAAGAGCTGAAATTGCGAACGATATTGCTGAGTGGGAAGCTGAATTCTTCCAGGCAATTGAATTCCTGAGAGGCATGAACATCGTAAACGGAGAATATTTCCTGAATGACTACCTGAAAGCCGGTAAAAGAGTATTGGCAGAAGGTGCACAGGGAAGTATGCTGGATGTGGATTTTGGAACATATCCTTTCGTAACTTCATCCAACACGATCAGTGCCGGTGTATGCAGTGGTCTGGGTATCGCTCCGTCATGGGTAAAAGAGGTGATTGGTGTTACCAAAGCATATTGTACCCGCGTAGGTAGTGGTCCATTCCCTACCGAACTGCACGATGCAGTGGGTGAAAAGTTACGTCAGGAAGGTAAAGAATTTGGTGCAACTACCGGCCGTCCACGTCGTTGTGGCTGGATTGACCTGGTGGCACTGAACTATACCTGCATGCTGAGTGGTGTTACACAACTGGTAATGACAAAGAGTGATGTACTGGATGTGTTTGAAGAAGTGTACGCCTGCACCGCATATGAAATAGATGGAAAACAGACTAAAGCGATGCCTTTCCAGATCAATGATCTGAATGTAACGCCAATCTGGGAAAAATATAAAGGTTGGAGCGATGAGACTGCTGCGAAAAGCAAGACCTTCAGCGAATTACCTGCCGAAATGAAAACCTTTGTAAAAGCTGTTGAAACTTACCTTGGTGTACCTGTGAAATATGTGTCCAACGGGCCTGAAAGAGACCAGATACTGCCACAGTAAAATACCAATAAATTACAAAAAAAAAACGGCAAAAAAAATTTGGCTAATCAAAAAAACTGTTAAAACTTTACGCTAAAGTAATACGCTAAAGACTTAAGTGAACCTATTATGAAATCAAAATCTGATAACGAAAAAGAGACCAAAAAGACGAGTTCTCCAAAGACTACTAAAGCAACCCCTAAAGCTGCTAGTAAGCCCAAAAAGGAAGAGGAGGACGAAGATGATGAGGATGAGGAGGAAACTCCCCGTAAGTCTGCTGCTTCTAAAAAATCAGATAAGCCGGCCTCAAAATCAAAGAAGAAGTCTGACGATGATGAAGACCTGGATGACGAAGATGATGATTTGGGAGACGACGATGATGATGATAATTGGGGAAAATCCGAAGATGAGGACTACGATCCTGACTTCGAAGAGTTTGACATGCCTAAAGCTAAGAGCAAACGTGGCCGTCCCGGAAAGAAGAGTGTAGATGACGATGACGATTTGGGCATCGACGATGAATTCAAAGACATGGGCCTGTTCAACGACAGAGGTGGCTTTGACGATGACGACGACGATTTTTAAGCACTAAAAATCAGCATTATCAGGATATTTCACCATTTCCCGGTTAATGATCAAACGTTATTTAAACAACAGATGTTGAATTGGGCTAACCAATACAACATCTGTTGTTTTTTAGACAACAATCATTACGCTTCTTCCTACAACCGGTACGAAGCCATTATGGCTGCTGGCGCTATCAACACGCTCTCCTGCAATGCCGGCACAGCCTTTTCCCAGTTACAGCAATTTTACGACACCCATTCCGACTGGCTCTTTGGCCACCTGGGTTATGACCTCAAGAACGAAGTATTTGCCGGTATGCACTCCGGGAATGCCGATGGCTTACATATGCCTGACCTGTTCTTTTTTCAGCCGGAAATCGTGTTGCTGCTGAAAGGAGAGGAGCTGAGCATAGGAGGCTGGAACATGGATCAGCAGGCGGCCGCAAATATATTTGCAGCTATCCGGCACACCACTATCAGTGTCGTTAACAAAGCCGTGTCCAATACTGACATCACAGCGCACATCGATCGTGAACAGTATATCCAGGCTGTACGTGACCTGCAGGAACATATCCACAGAGGAGATTGTTATGAAGTGAACTTTTGCAGAGAGAATTTTATCCGCGATACAACTGCGGAGCCTCTTGAATTATTCAGACGGCTGAACCAGCTTTCTCCCGCCCCATTTTCCGCCTATTATCATTTTGAGGACAAATTCCTGGTCTGTTCCAGCCCGGAGCGTTTTCTCCAGAAAAAAGGCCCTTTGCTCATCTCCCAGCCAATCAAAGGCACCATTAAAAGAGATGGCGATGTTTTAAAAGATAAGGAGCGCAGACTGGAATTACTCCACAATAATAAAGAACGGGCAGAGAACGTCATGGTGGTAGACCTGGTGCGCAACGATCTTTCCCACACTGCATTGCAGGGTACTGTGCGGGTTGCAGAACTCTTTGGTATTTACTCCTTTGCGCAGGTACATCACATGATCTCTACAGTCACGGCTATGCCTGATCCAAACCTGCCACTTACTGAACCTGTTAAGCAGGCATTTCCCATGGGATCTATGACAGGGGCCCCTAAAAAGCGGGTACTGGAATTAATTGAGCAATATGAACAATCTAAAAGAGGCCTGTACTCCGGCGCTGTAGGATATATTACGCCTGATGGGGATTTCGATTTCAATGTGGTGATCCGGAGCATTCTGTATAATGCAGGCAACAGATACCTGTCTTTTCAGACAGGATCTGCCATTACTTATTATGCCAGCGCAGCGCAGGAATGGGAAGAATGTCTGCTCAAAGCCGCCGCCATGAAAAAGATTATTACCGCTTAAAGAAATATTCCAGTGCACTCCTGATGTCAGGATAGGAGAATACGAAGCCTGTACTACTAATTTTAGCAGCAGAAACGCTAACACTTTTCAACACTTCTACACTCATTTCACCTAATGCCAGTTTCAGGGCAAATGCCGGTACGTATACAGGAATAAAGCTCTTGCCCCTGGATACCTGTGCCAGTGTCATTACCAGGTCCTTGTGTCTCACCGGGTTGGGAGCGACCGCATTATAAATGCCTGCCAGGTCCGGGTTCACAATTCCACTCAGGTACAACCTGACCATGTCATGAATGTGGATCCAGGGCACCATTTGCTCTCCATTGCCTAGAATGGTGGCAAAGCCAAATTTCATGGGTTTATAAAATTCCTTGAGTGCTCCGCCTTCAGGGCTGAGTACGATGCCGGTACGGAAGATGAGTACCTTCTTTTGCAGGGATTGCATTTTCAGCACAGCATTTTCCCATGCTACGCAGGTAGTGCTCAGGTAATCGTCGATAGGAGGATCGTTTTCAGTAAAGGGCTCCCCACCTTTAAAAGGGCCGTAATAGCCGGTGGCAGAGGCGCTGATGAATTTCTTCAGCTTATTGGGTATACGTGAAAGTGCATTGAAAAGCAGCTCGGTGCTCTTTGTACGGCTGTCCAGGATCTCCTGTTTACGGGCTGCTGTCCAGCGTTTATCAGCTACGTTAGCGCCTGCCAGGTGAATGATGTAATCTGCCTGGGCAAGGGCAGCTTCATCAATAGTCTGCCGATCTACATCCCAGTGTGCATAAGTGACCAACCCGTTTTCTGCGGGGAGATCTGTTTTCCTGCTCAGGATAATCACTTTATATCCAACTTCAGTAAGCAATCTGGTGAGTGCGCGGCCTACGAGGCCCGTGCCACCTGTAATTAAGACCGTGTCCATAGTTAAATTCAAAAGTACTGTTTATTTATATCAATTTAGGTGCCGGCCGCCCTTATTCACGCTTTTAGCGTTGGTAAGCCGTAATTCCTTATTTTAGTGTAACAGGTTGTGACTAATCTGCGTTTTATCTCAAAAGAGGAACCGCAGAACAAAATGAACTGTGGCAATCTTTAATAACAGAAAATACGTGGCTAAAATATAAGGGATATGCAGGGTACACAATGAATTCCAGTCGTTTACCGTTAAAGCTATATCCTATAACTGCAATTATTTAAATAAATCAGCAATGCGCATATTATATCTCTATGCTTTACTGTTTTTGTGGAGTGGAGCAGTAATGGCTCAAAAGATCACTTATACGGAACCAGAGAAAGATGATTACAAAAGCACCGAATTCGAGATTATCGGTCGCGTATCAGGCAATATCCTGGTGTATAAGAGTGACAGGGGCGATTACGTAGTGTCCGTGTACGACAATGCTATGCAACTCAAAGACAGGGTAAAGCTGGACTTCCTACCCAAAAAACTGATCAGTGTAGATTTTATTAACTATGCTGATAAGGTGTACATGTTATACCAGTTCCAGCGTAAAGAAGCTGTGTACAGCTTTTGTGCGACCATGAACGGGGATGGTAAGTTCAACGACGCTCCCGTAATGATCGATTCCACCAGGATTGGTTTTTATGCTAAGGACAATAACAAAGTTTATTCTGTAGAATACTCCGAAGACAAAAGCCGGATCCTGGTTTACAAAATCAACCAGGACAAGGAAAACGACAACGTATTCTACACCTTCCTCTACGACAGTGCTTTCCATTTTATGAACAACAGCAGGTTGTCGCTGCCCATGGAATCCAAGCGGCATTTCCTCAGCAATTTCAACCTGACAAATAATGGTGACCTCATTTTCAATAAGCTGGAACGTACTAATAACAGGGATTACATTGTAAGTGGTAGTCTCGTGATCAAGCGTGCAGCAGTAGACAGTTTTGAAATGGTGCCCATGGAACTGAAAACAACCCTGCTGGATGAAGTAAAGATGAAGATCGATAACAATGCGCACAAAGCACTGGTTACTTCATTCTACTACCGTCAGAAACGGGGGAATGTGGAAGGGCTGTATGTAAGTAAATACGATTATGCTGCCAAGACCCTGTTGTATGAAAAAGAAGTAGTATTCTCACCTGAACTGAAAAGTAATGCCAGGGGAGAATCTTCTACCAACGCTGCTTTCAACGATTACTTCATCAGGAAGATCATCAATACTAAAAACGGGGGTTTCATCCTGGCAGCAGAATCTTTCTATACCACGAACCGCAATAACCAGCCATGGAACAGGTGGAATTATATGTACGGTCCTTACGGTATGTATACACCTTACTATTATTCTCCTTATTCTCCCTGGTACTACAACCCATGGTATAATAACAATAACATGGGCACCCGGTATAACTATGATAATATCGGTATCATGTCTATTGATGATGATGGGAACCTGTTATGGAGCAATTTTATCCGTAAGAACCAGTTTGACGACGGCAATGATCTGTACCTCTCTTACCTGATGGTGAATATTGGCAGTGAACTACGCTTCCTGTACAATGAGCTGGATAGAAGAGATTTTATCGTAACAGATACCGGTATAGAACCGGATGGCACCAGCTCACGTAAGCCTACCCTGAGAAACCTGGATAAGGGATTTACCTGGATGCCAAGGTATGGTAAGCAGATTAGTGGAAGAACAGTATTGGTACCATGTATTTACAGAAGTTACATCTGTTTTGCTAAAGTCGACTTCTAGTATAAGCAATTTCAATAAAAAAGCCACTTTCGCCTTTTGGTGAAAGTGGCTTTTTTACAAATAGTAAAGCGCATCTTACTCTCCCTGCTTTGCTATCATATTTTGTTGTGCTACTAGCTGGTACGGGTAAGTCACTTAGGCTTACCCGTACCAGCTTCCTTTTTTTGTACCAAAAATTCCACCTATATTTCCGGTACTATTCAACAGTACTCATGAAAAAACCTATTCTTTTGCTGCTACTACTGGTGCTTACCAGCAGTATCGCATTAGCTCAAAAAGCTCCATCACGCGGTGCCGATACTACTTTATTCGGCGATAACAACCAACCAACAAGAAGCGATTACCTGGCCGGGTTTGAAAAAGTCTTTCAAACTATGAACAAAGTTCCGCTTGTTACCAGTTCCTTTACCCAGTTACAGGATATTCAATCCCATCTGAAAGATGCCGATTCCGTACTGATCATCCTGAAAGACCGTTTTGCCAGCAATGACAGGAGCCTCAATATCCGGAACCTGCAGATGTACCAGTCTTTGTTGGAAGAACTGGACAACACGATGAATGAGTTCGGGAAAACACTGAGCTCTTATGACCAGAAAATGGATGATGTCAAAAAAGAGATCAGGGATCTGCGCAAGGATACGCTGATGCATGGCTTGTTCAGAGACACTGTTCTGAGGGCTACTTTTATGCCCCAGCTGCAAACCCTGCGTACCAAATTCAGAAGGGCTGATAGCCTGGTAAAAGCCAACACCGCTATTCTCAATGACCTGAAAGCTAAAGTTTCTACAGATGCTATTATGATCGAAGAACTGGGATACCAGACAGCAGAAGCGCTCAAAACTGCCGGTGTCCGCGCTTTCACCAAAGAACGCCTTTACCTCTGGGAGCCGGCTACTGCGAAAGGTCGCAGACCACCTCCAGGTGGGTTTAAGAAATCAGTGAATGCAGAACAGCAACTGGCCAGCTATTACTTCAGGAATACCCGTAGTAAGCGCTCTATGTTGTGGGTGATTGGTATTGCCTTTTTTGCCTGGTTGAATTATAATTTTCGTAGCCTGAAGAAATTAAATAAACTCAGTGCGATCAAAGAATTTGATTTCAAATATGTAAAGGCCCTGCCCTGGTTGATGACCTTTGTACTGGTGCTGAACCTGGCGCCATTATTTGATCACAATGCACCAGCTATTTATATAGAGACCACGCAGTTCTTCCTGATGATATTGCTGACACCTGTATTTTATAAAATACTCCCGCGGCAGATCTTTATGGGCTGGGGATTATTCATTCTCCTGTTCCTCTTCCTGCCCATCATCAGGGTATTAGGTTTGCCCATGCGCCTGATGCGGTATGCGACTTTAGTGCATGACATAGTAGCCATTGTAATCGGTATATTATTCATACAAATTCGCTCTTTCCGTAAAGAATTCCGTTTGATGTGGTGGGTGGCGATCCTGTATACCTTCCTGAATGCGCTGGCGGTATTAATGAATATGTTTGGCCGTGTAACGTTGTCACAGATCTTTAGTGCTACCGCGGTATATGCACTGGCGCAGGCTGCGAGCCTCAGCATCTTTGTACAACTGGTGATCGAAGCATTCCTCTTACAAATACAGGGTAGCCGTATCCGTAAGCGCTATCCCGAACACTTTGATGTAGCCGATATCAGGAAATCATTGTTCCGTTTTATATCTGTATTAGCAGTGTTGATCTGGGCCATTGTATTCAGCACTAACCTGAATATCTATGATGCATTCAGCACCGGGTTAAAAGCCTTGTTTCAGGCATCCATCGTCATTGGCAACAGTTCCTTTACCATTGGTGGGGTCGTATTGTTCCTGGGTATCATCTGGGTAGCGAATTTCCTCCAGAAGTACATTGCTTACTTCTTTGGTGATATTGGAGACGATGCGGCCTTTGATGATAAAGGGCAGCGCTCCAGGTTGCTGATAACAAGGCTGATATTGCTGGTCTTAGCCTTCCTGCTGGCTATCAGTGCATCAGGTTTACCAGTAGATAAAATTACTGTGATCCTCGGTGCATTGGGTGTGGGTATTGGTCTGGGTTTACAGAGTATTGTCAACAACTTTGTATCTGGTATCATCCTGATCTTTGATCGCCCATTACGAATTGGAGATACCGTGGAAATAGGCAGTAAAAGAGGGCGTGTAAAGGAAATCGGGATCCGCAGCAGTACCCTGCTTACTGAAGATGGGGCAGAGGTAATTTTGCCAAACGGGGATGTGCTCTCCAAAGAAATTACCAACTGGACCCTGAGTAACAACAATGCCAGGATCAATTTCAACTACAAGGTAGCCAAACTGGAAGACCCTGAAAAAGTGAAACGGGAACTGAAGGAACTGGTCACTGCCAATGAACAGGTTATTGCCAGAAGAGAGGTAGAGATTATTATGAACCTTGTAAATGCAACTACCCTGTCTGTAAGGATCGCTTTCTGGTGCAAAGACATCATGAAGGTGTCTGTGGTAGAAGCGGAAATCAACAATGCAATCTATAATTACTTCGAGCAAAAGGGGATCATTACCCAGTAAAAAGAAATGTTAAAAAAGAAAAGCCCGGTACGCCTTATGGAGTCCGGGCTTTTTTTTCATCCTATATTCGTAACGACTTAACCTCTTATGCATAAAATTACCTTATTACTGTTACTGAGCATTTGGGTGGGACAAGCTGCGATGGCTCAGGCTGACAGGGACACAGCAGAAGCCAGGTACAATACAGCGATTGCGATGATGGAGGATGGAAAACCGGCAGCAGCAATACCATTGCTCGAAGAAGCGATTCGACTAAACTCCAATGAATGGGCCTATCATTATGAAATGGCATATTCGAAATACATGCTGCAGGACTATAACGCAGTCGTGGAAATTCTTAAAAAGCTGGTAAAGCGGAAAGACATCAACAGCCGGGTATACCAGCTGTTAGGCAATGCCTATGACCTGAGTGGCAAGCGGGATAAAGCCCTGGAAGCGTATGAAAAGGGGCTGAAAGTATTTCCGGCGGCGGGTAACCTGTACCTGGAACGTGGGGTGATGGAAGTGAATGTAAAGGACTATACAAAGGCCATGGGGTACTTTGAGAAAGGGATAGAAGTAGATCCTATGTTTCCTTCCAATTATTACTGGGCTTCCAAAATTTTCCTGGGTACACAGGAGGAAGTATGGGGGATGATTTACGGGGAGATCTTTCTGAACCTGGAGAGAGGATCAAAGCGAACTGACGAGATCAGCAAGCAGTTATACCTGACCTATAAAGGAGAGATCCAGTTTAAGGATGATACTTCTGTGTCAGTGAGTTTCAGCAGGGAGAATGTGTTGACACTTCCTGCTGATGGTCAGCTGAAACTACCTTTTGGGGTGGGCGTGTATGAACCCTTAATGCTGTTATCGCTGACAGGAGAGAAGATCATTAACCTGCCTTCATTGAATCGGATCAGGACCCGTTTTGTGGAAAATTATAAAAATGTAGCCTTTGCTAAAAATAAGCCGGTAGTAGTATTGTTTGACTATGAGCAGCAGGTGAAAGAGGCGGGCTACCTGGAGGAATATAATTACTGGATTCTGGCAGAAGGTGATGAGAAACAGTTTGGAGAATGGAGGAGTGAGCATAAAAAAGAATGGGAGGAATTCATTGCCTGGTTCAAAAAGAATCCGTTAAAGATCACACAGGAAAATGTGTTTTACAGGGGGAAGTATTAAATTGAATGCATGACAGCGCTGGAAAAATTAGAACAGGCCGTAAGAAGCTTCTCCGGCATTGAAGAGCAAAGCTTTGCCTTATCCTTGCCGTACTGGGAGTTACGAACTTACCAGAAGGGTGAGTATTATAACGAGTATAGGAATGTATGTAAGCACCTGGGTTTCATCGTTAACGGGGTATTCCGCACTTATTATGTGAATGCAGAAACCGGGGAGGAAAAGAACATGCTTTTTTATACCACGAACCAGATGGTAACGGCTTATAAGAGTTTCCTGACCCGCAGGCCCTGTAATTTTTATACAGAGAGCATGGTGGAATCTACCATCTTATATATCCATGTCGATCATTTACAGGCATTATACAAACAATCTCATGAGTGGGAGCGGTTTGGGAGGTATATAGCAGAAGTTGCTTTCAACCTGATGATGGAACATACGGAAGATTTCCTGTTTAAGACTCCGGAGGAACGCTATGTGCAGATGATAGAAGAGCATCCGGACCTGATCAACCAGGTACCTTTGTATCATATTGCTTCTTACCTGGGCATTGCCGGCCCATCTTTGAGCCGGATCAGAAAAAGGATGCAGAAGAAATAGAAAATCAGGGCAAAGCAGGTTGCAGGCCAATCAAAACTTCAAAGGAGACACTACCAAAATTCCTAATATTTTGATTTACCTTTGGAACGCTTTCAAAAAGTAGAAAAGAGAATCAGATTGTGGTAAAATTCTTCCGCTCCGGCAACCCTCTAACAGTATTACTGCTGTTAATATATACATTGGTGGTAAAATTTCATTACCTCTATTTTCCGTCCACTTACCTGGCCGACGGTTCCGAAGGCTTGTTATATGACTTGCTGGTAAAATGGCTCAAGGCATTAGTTGGCCCCAGTCCATTCTTCTTTACTTCACTGGCTGTGTTGCTCCTGCTATTGCAGGCACTGCTGATCACTAAAATTGTGAATCACCAGCGTCTCTTTGCCAAGCCGAACTATCTGCCTGCCATGGCGTATATGTTGTTCACGTCATTATTGCATGACTGGAATGTATTCTCACCCGCTTTGCTGGTGAACCTGATTATGCTGTGGGTATTCTCTTCCATCACGTTATTGTATACCCGCACCTCCGCCAGGGATGTGGTATTTAATATAGGATTTGCACTGGGGATTTGTGGATTATTCTATTTCCCTGCTATTATATTCTGCGTGTTATTGCTAATGAGCTTGTTGATAATGAGGCCTTTCCGCCTGGCAGAATGGATCATTGCATTGTTAGGACTGGTAGGCCCCCTGTATTTGCTGGGTACTTACCTTTTCCTTACAGACCAGTGGGCTTTATTCACAAAGATCCCGAGATTTGGTCTATCCATCGAGCTCATATTACATTATAAGGTGTGGGGTGCCATTGTCTTCAGCTTGTTATTCTTCCTGTTGGGCTGGCTGCTGTTGCAGAGAAGCCTGAAGAAGATGCTGATCCAGGGCAGGAAGATCTGGGGAGTACTGGTGATATATGTATTCGTAGCCATGCTGATTCCTTTCTTCAATGCTCATTTCTCTCCGGCTTACTGGGTGCTGGCTATCCTGCCATTGTCCATGTTCGTTGCTAACGTATACTGGTCTATCCGGAACAATACCATGGCGAATGTGATTCATATTCTAACTGTTGCATATGTGATTGTTATGCAGTGGTTTAGCAACAATTACTAGCAGCGTTCCCGGCCGCTTTTATTTTAAACGGCTATGGAAATGTGCAGACGGCACAGTAATTTTGTGGTTTTTCCGGTACTTTGCGTTCAGTGGTTCTGGATGTAAAAGTTGGTTAAAATCAATAAGATATATTTAAGACCATAAAATTCAAATATTTATTATGAAATTCGGCGTAGTCACCTTCCCGGGCTCTAATTGCGATCATGATATGATTGATGCCCTGCGTAATGACCTGGGGCAGGAAGTGATAGAGTTATGGCACAAAGATAAAGACCTGAGCATGTTCAGTACAGAAGATTGCATTGTACTGCCAGGTGGTTTTTCTTATGGCGATTACTTACGTTGTGGTGCTATTGCACGCTTTAGTCCAATGATGCAGAGCGTGATCGAATTTGCTAATAAAGGTGGTCGTGTAATAGGTATCTGTAATGGTTTCCAGATCCTGGTGGAAGCAGGCTTGTTACCGGGAGCCCTGTTACGTAACGAAAACCAACAGTTCGTGTGTAAGAATGTGTACCTGAAGAGTGAGAACACGGTGGCTTCTCTTACCAAAGATATAACGGGTCGCCCGCTGATGATTCCGGTAGCACATGGTGAAGGCCGTTACTATGCAGATAAGGGTACACTGGAAGGTCTGCAGGCGAACAACCAGATCCTGTTCCGCTATTGCGATGAATTTGGTAACGTAGTGGAAGAGGCAAATCCAAATGGTGCGACCCTGAGCATTGCGGGTATCTGCAACAGGGAGCGCAACGTATTTGGGATGATGCCTCACCCTGAAAGGGCCACCCGCGAGATATTGGGTAATACCGATGGGCAGCTGATATTCCAGAGCCTGATCAACAACAACTGATTCTGTTTATAGAAGTATAGTATAAAAATCAGCCAACCAGTTAAAAAAAACGTATGAAACAATTATTAACAGCGATCTGTCTGTTCGCGCTGCCCCTGCTGGCAAGTGCTCAGATAGAGAATCCGGTGAAGTGGAGCTTTACGTCGAAGAAGGTGAACGCAACCACATATGAATTGCACATGACAGCGACCATCGAAGGTGGTTGGCACCTGTATGCACAGGAAGCGGGAGAAGGTCCGGTACCTACCTCCTTCAAGTTTACAAAAAGCCCACTGATCGTAACAGAGGGTAAAGTAGCGGAAGTAGGAAAGTTGCATAAGGCTTTTGACAAGAACTTTGACTCAGAACTGAAATACTACGAGAACACAGTAGACTTCGTACAAAAAGTTACCGTGAAAGGTAAAGCTGCTACTAAGGTGAAAGGATCCGTAGAATTCATGACCTGTGATGATCATGAATGCCTGCCACCTAAGTCAGTGGATTTTGCTATTGCTGTGGGAGGAAAATAATTACTACAGGAAGCTGTACACCACAGCATTTCCTTGCACGTCAATTGAAACGAGTTCCTCCGGGAACTCGTTTATTGTTTGAAAGGGGAAGCAGTCCCTAAATTCTATTATCTATATGAAGCAGTTGCTTACATTCATCATAATTCTTGCGACAGCCCTGGGGCTACGTGCGCAGGACCAGCCAACAGACACTGTTGTCCGCTGGCAATATACCGCAGAGAAGAAAGGCGCACAGGAGTATGTGCTGCATATTACCGGAACGATTGTGAAAGGTGTGAAACTGATTTCCACCACCATGCCTGATGATGCACTGGTGTATAGCCGTGTGGTGGCAGACAGCGCTGCAACCGTAGGTTCCATCACGGAAGATGGCAGCCTGAAAAAAGAGAAAGAGGCCGTCCTGGACAATGCCGAAGTAAAATACTTTGAGGATAAAATAGTACTGAACGTGCCTGTACATCTGAATGGGGATGTGAAAAAGCTGGAAGGTTCAGTGAACTATATGTACCTGAAAGGAGAAGAAGCAGGCGGTCCGGAAGAATTTAAATTCAAGTTCAAAGTTGACGCTTCCGGTAACCTGGTAAGTGTTGCTGCAGGTTTACAGGAAGCATCTTCAGATGCGGTAAACTCGCTGAAGCGCAGCAATATTAAACTGGATCAGCCGGTGATTGTAACCGGTGAACAGGTGCATGAAAAGAAAAGTCTCTGGGGTATTTTCTTACTGGGCCTGATCGGTGGTTTCGTGGCTTTGGTAACACCTTGCGTGTTCCCGCTGATTCCGCTGACAGTATCTTTCTTCACCAAGAAATCGCAGGACAAGAAGAAGGGTATCGCGAATGCGATCACTTATGGCTTCTTTATTTTTGCGATTTATGTATTACTGAGCACACCATTTTATTTCCTGAACAGTATTGCGCCGGAGATCTTCAATAATATCTCTACCAATGTATGGTTGAACCTTGTGTTCTTTGTGATCTTCATTGTCTTTGCCATTTCCTTCTTTGGGGTGTTTGAAATCACCATTCCCAGCAGCCTGGCGAGCAAGGTAGACTCCAAGTCAGGCGTAGGTGGCCTGGTAGGTATCTTCTTTATGGCGCTCACCCTGGCGCTGGTATCATTCTCCTGTACAGGTCCTATCCTGGGTTCCCTGCTGGCAGGTGCATTATCAGCGGATGGTGGTGCCGTACAGCTGACAGCGGGTATGGCGGGATTCGGTTTTGCCCTGGCATTGCCTTTCGCGCTGTTTGCCTTGTTCCCTAATTTATTGAGTGCATTGCCTAAATCCGGTGGATGGTTATCTTCTGTGAAGGTGGTACTGGGCTTTATTGAAATAGGTATGGCGATTAAGTTCCTCTCAAATGCGGACCTGGTGGAGCACTGGGGTATTGTAAAGAGAGAGATCTTCTTTGCGGTGTGGATTATCTGTGGTATCATGATCGTATTGTACCTGCTGGGTAAGATCCGATTCCCCCATGATTCTCCCATCAAAAAGTTCAGTGTGACACGTATTGCATTCATTATTGTATTTGGCGTATTGACAGTGTATATGTTACCGGGTCTGACCAATACAGCATGGGCAAATCGTAAACTGATCAGCGGTTTCCCTCCTCCATTGAGTTATAGTATTTATAATAATCGTGCGAAAGGAGTGGAGGCAAATGTGGTGAATGATTATGAGAAAGCGCTGGCACTGGCAAAGGAAAAGCATAAGCCAATCCTGATTGACTTTACAGGTTGGGCCTGTGTGAATTGCCGTAAGATGGAAGAGAATGTGTGGACAACGAAGGAAGTGAAGCACCTGATAGAAGATGAATATATCCTGGTGTCATTGTATGTGGATGACAGGAAGGTATTAGCAGAAGATCAGCAGTTCCTGTATACAACAACCAATGGTCAGAAGAAAGAGATCAAGACGATTGGCGATAAGTATGCAACGATGCAGACGGAGAACTTCATCAATAACTCACAGCCGTATTATGTGCTGATTAGTCCGGATGAGCAATTGCTCACTACCCCGGTAGGGTATACGCCGGATGTGGATAAGTATGCGGAATGGTTGAAGAAGGGATTGGAAGCTTATCAGAAAGTAAAATAAATCTGAAGAAGGGCTGCTTGTACGAGCGGCCCTTTTTTATTGGCCTGCGGCAGTAAGGGAGAGGCATATTAGCTGGCTGGTGCCGTGGTTTGGCGGTTCTGAAGGTATTGGCCTGGCAGATAGAATTTCCTGTTTGTTATTTACCTCACTGCCCGGGTGTGATAATAATATAATGAACAAATGGGAATTCTTTTTTGATCGCCTCCTTAATTCGTTCTATCGCATCCGTTATCTCATGTGTTTCAAGCCTCTCTTTGAATCGTACCAATAATAGCAACATCACTTCTTCCGGTGACTGATAGGTAGAAAAGATCTGCAGTACCTTATCCACGCCTTCATCATTTTCCACAATACTCCTGATTTTAAACTGCGTAGCAGTTGCAATCCCTTCGCCCATCAGCAGACTTCGGCTTTCGCGGGCTAAGAGGATAGAAACGATCGTTAATAAGACTCCTACAATTAAGGAGGCCACTCCGTCTAAATAGGGGTTATGGAGGGTATGCCCAAGATAGAGCATGATGGCTACAACTGCTAAACCCAATACGGCAGCACTGTCTTCGAATAAAACGAGAAAACTGGCGGGGTCCTTACTTTGATGTACCGCCGTCCACCAGGACTTTTTCCCTTTCACTTTTCTGAAATCGATAATCGCTACGACGAGGGAACCTCCATCGAACAGGAAGGAGCATGCGAGCACAATATAGTTCCAGAAAGGGTCGGTAGGTGGTACCGGGTGACGCAAATGGCTGATACCCTGGAAGATAGAAATGCTGCCACCGATGGCAAAAATGAGTAAGGAGACGATAAAGGACCAGAAATAAAGCTCTTTGCCATAGCCAAAGGGGCGTTTTGCGTCGGCGGTTTTCTTGCTGAGGCGAATTCCCAGGAGTAGCAGGAGCTGGTTGGCGGTATCTACTAAGGAGTGCACCCCTTCGGAGAGCATGGCGGTACTGCGGGTAATGGTGCCGGAGATGAATTTGATAATAGCGATCAGGAGGTTCGCTGCCAGGGCGATATATACTGTTCTATTCGGATGCATACTGATGATTAGTGAAAAGTATGCCGAATGTGGGGGGCGGGGTTTCGGTGGAGACTGGGTGAAGACCTGGCAAAGACCAGGTATAGACTTGGCTAAGACTCGGTGAAGACTTGGTGGAGAGTTGGTAAAAACCAGGTTTAGACTCGGCAAGGACCAGGTATAGACTCGGTATAGACCAGTTTTAGACCCGGTTTCGACTTTGTGGGAACCCTGTGAATCCCCAGTGAAGATTCGAAACCTTTAGTTCACTAATATGGCACCTAAAGATCACGATAAGGTCACTTGTATATCAATTGGATAATGAGGTGATATTGAAGTGATCTTTTAGTGAACCGATAATGAACTTATCCGAAGCCTTTCCGGGTATATAAACACAATAGCCAGGGTGTGAGAACACCCTGGCTATCAACTATTTAATTATTTATACCTTATTCGAAGGAATAGCTAGCCAATGCTGCAGCTGTGATTTTCTCCTGTTGGCCGCTCACCATGTTCTTGATACTGAGCATACCTTCTTTCACTTCGCTTTCGCCCATAATGATTACATATGGGATCCCACGTTTATTCGCATATTTCATTTGCTTATCCATTTTGGCTGGCTCGTGGTAGAGTTCTGCGGCGATGCCACGGGCACGGAGGCCGGCCAGCATGGGGAATGCGGTAGCTGTGGTATTTGCGTCCATATTGAAGATCAGTACGCGGGTACCCTGCTGGGCGGTAGCGGGGAAGAGGTTTAATTCTTCGAGTACGTCATAGATGCGGTCTACCCCGAAGGAGATACCGACACCGGAGAGGTTGGGTAAGCCAAAGAGGCCTGTGAGGTCGTCATAACGGCCGCCGCCGCCGATGCTACCCATTTTCACAGTGGATGGAGCCTTTACTTCCACGATCATACCTGTATAGTAGTTCAGACCGCGTGCAAGTGTAACATCCAGGATAGGGGTAGCTTTGAAGGCTGTTGGCTGAGACTGGAGTACATAGCTCAGTTCTTCAATTCCTTTTTTGCCAGTTTCAGAATTTTTGAACAATTCGCCTAATTGTTGCAATTTTTCCTCATTATTCCCCCCAATGTTGAGAAAATTAGCAATAATTGTGATTTCGCTGTCATTCAGGCCACGTTCCGCAAGTTCTTCTTTAACTTTTTCAATGCCGATCTTATCTAATTTATCGATGGCTACGGTAATATCTGTTAATAACGCTGGTTTTCCGGCCACTTCAGCCAGCGCGCTGAGAATTTTCCGGTTGTTAATGCGGATCTCATAGCCTTCCATACCCAGTTTTGTGAATACGGAATCATAAATCATGAGCAATTCAATTTCATTCAGCAAAGAATTGCTTCCCACGATATCCACATCGCATTGATAGAATTCACGGTATCTGCCTTTCTGCGGTTTGTCAGCACGCCATACCGGCTGCATCTGGTACCTCTTAAAGGGAAACGCCAGGTCATTCTGATTCATCACCACAAACCGGGCAAAAGGAATCGTCAGATCATAGCGCAGTGCCTTCTCACACAGCAGAATGCCCAGTTCACGGCTATCTTTTGCCTGCTGGGCGCGGCCCAGGATGTCTCCGTTATCCAGAATTTTAAAAATCAGTTTATCTCCTTCCTCACCATATTTACCGGTCAGGGTATCCATTTGTTCCATGGCAGGTGTTTCCAGCGGCTGAAAGCCAAACAGTTCGAATGTTTCGCGGATCGTCTGAAAGATATACTGCCTTTTCCTTACTACCACAGGACCGAAATCACGGGTACCTTTTGGTATACTGGGTTTTATCATCGTTTTGATTTTTATATATCAGTGCCCGCCACTATGCGCTGGCAGGCTTTATAGATCATATTATATACGGGTTCAAAGAGGGCGTCGTCGTACCATGGATCTGGTACAGGTTGCTGGTTATCAAGGAGTAGCTGTACCTTTTCCCTGTCTGCATCCCTGCGGGCTTTGCGCAGCACATCGCGATAATTGTCCAGGTCCATGACGAAGATGCGGTCAAATTCATCGAAGTCGGCTACCTGGAACTGGCGGCCCCTGAGTCCTGAAATATCTATGCCGTGCTGTCTGGCTACCATTACGGAACGCTTGTCAGGCGGATCACCCACATGCCAGTTGCCCGTGCCGGCTGAATCTATTGCCCAGTTCAGCCCTTTTTCGTCTGCCAGGTGCCTGAGGATGCCTTCCGCCAGGGGGGAGCGGCAAATATTTCCCAGGCAAACCATTAATATTTTCATAATTGCGCAAACCTACAAGATTTTAACATTATTTTATTAATCCACTCTAATTTTGCCGAAAGGCCCGCAGGGCGGGATTTGGAACACTGTCAGGCCTGGTGCAGTATAACTGGCATGGGTTATGGAATTTAAGTTATACAGCATCTATATAATAATTATGAGATACTATGATGAAGATTATTCTCGTATATATCGCAAATAGGGGGAAATTTGATCCTGATTAGTATTAACAAGGTTTTAACAACTTCGTTCATAATTAGATGTAGATTGAATATGAAAAAATGTATGAATGCCAGACGTTTACGAAAACCGCGCTAGTGGCGGCTTTTACAGTTGCCCGTTTAGCATGCAACCCATTTTTCTTGATGATCTTCTAATAGAACAGGTATTTGATTAGAAATTTTTTTTTGTATACTTGTAATTCGCAACAATGCTGATGGAACAGGAAAGATCTGGTAAAAGGAATATGAGCATCGACTATCGCTCACTTGGAGAGTTAATAAGAGGGTTATTTTTTATGCTCTTTGGATTATTTGCAATATTTGCGGAACGACTCGGTATGGGGCAGTTCCGGGTGTCGCAAACTGTACTCTATATTTTCGGAGGGGTCCTGATCGCTTATGGTATTTTCCGCGTGTACCGGGGAGTAAAAAATTCATTTTTTAACAGGAATTAACGAACTAATAGTCAGGCATATGTTTACCAGTATCATTAAAAGGAACCGGAATTATGTCGCATTGTTAGCGACAATCGCTATCTTGTCCTCCTGTACATCGAACAATAAATCCGGTCAGGTGCAGGATACGCCAACATCCGGCACGATAAAAATAAGTGTAGATGAGACATACAGGCCGTTGATAGAATCGGAAATAAAGGTTTTTGAATCACTTTATCCGAAAGCACATATTATCGCGGAATACAAGCCCGAAGTAGATTGCTTCAGGGACCTGATGGCGGATAGTGCACGATTGATCCTCGTAACCAGGAGCTTCAATCAGCAGGAGCTGGATTATATGAAACAAGTTAAGATATCGCCACAAAGTATGATGCTCGCCTGGGATGGTGTAGCATTGATTACTAATCACAGCAATCCGGATTCAATCCTTACGCTGGACCAGGTGCGCAATATAATGGACGGAACTGACACGGATAAGAAGTGGCAAATCATTTTCGACAATTCGAATTCAAGTACGGTAAGATATATCCAGGATTCAATCAACCAGGGAAAGGCCTTGCCAAAGAACGTAATGGCTGCGAAAACCAATCCCGAAGTAATTGATTATGTGGCTAAATCAAAAGATGCACTGGGTGTGATCGGGGTAAGCTGGATTTCAGATACCAACGATGCCCAGGCAATAGAATTTACAAATAAGGTGACTGTAGTGAAGGTGCGCGCTGATAATGGTTCGGAATTTGTAAAACCATTTCAGGCATATATTGCTCTCGGTTCATACCCGCTGAAAAGAGGATTATTCTTTTGCTTAAAAGAACCTTACAGCGGATTGGGGTCCGGGTTCGCAACCTTCCTCGGAGGACAAGAAGGACAAATGGTGATAGGTAAATTCAAATTGTTCCCTGCGAGATTGAACATCGTGTTTAGGGAAGCGAACATCAAGTAAAAAACTAACACAACTAAAATTAAAAACCGGATTGCTCATGAACAGACGGAAAAGTTTAATTGTTGCAATGCTGTGCGTCGCGAACGGCGCTATGGCTCAATCTGTAGAAGATGGATTGAAAGACCTGTATTATGGCAAGTATGAAACAGCCAAACAAGACCTGGAGAAAGTAATAGCCGCTAAGCCTACTGAAGAAAGAGCATATTATTACCTGGGTATTGCTCAGCTGGGCCTGGGTGATAACAATGGTGCTGCCGCCACTTTCCAGAAAGGTCTGACCGCAGTTCCTACTTCTGCTTTATTGCAGGTGGGTATGGGCAGGCTGGATCTGTTGAAGGGCGATGCCGCTGCTGCTAAAACAAAGTTTGAAGCTGCAAGTACTGCAACACAGGGTCGTAATGGCGATGTAGCCCGTGCGATTGCTGATGCTAACTCTGAAATCCATGGTGGAGACCGTGGTTACGCACTGAGCGTAATGGAGAAATTGCTGAACAACGAAGGTCGTAAGAAGAAAGAAGTTTATACAGCTACCGCTGCTGATTATATCGAGCTGGGTGATGCTTACCGTATGCTGGGTGGTGAAAACGGTGGTAAAGCGATCACTACTTATGAGAAAGCTTTAGAGCTGGATCCTAACAGTGCTGAAGCTACCATGAAAGAAGGTATTGTAAACTTCAATGCCAAGCTGATGCAGGATGCTGTAAACGACTGGACCAAAGCAACCAACATGGATGCTAACTATGGCCCGGCTTATTACCAGCTGTATGAATTCTATATCACTCCAACCAAAGTTACGCTGTCACTGGAAAATGCAGCTAAGTACCTGGAGAAATATATGAGTGTGGTAGGTGAAGGCGCAGGTAAACTGGAAAACGAGTATAACCTGACTGCAATCTCCTTCTTCAAGAAAGATTACGATGCTGCTATCAGCAAAGCTAAATCTGTATTACCACAGGCAAATGACGCTTACAGGGGTAAATTCACCCGCCTGCTGGCAGATGCTTACCTGCAGAAAGGTGATACCGTTACCGCTAAAGCTGAAATGGAAACTTACGCAAAAGCGGCTGGCGAATCCAAACTGGTGGCTAACGACTACAAACTGCTGAGCGTTGTATACCAGGCAAACATTGGTGATTCTGCTACAAGAGCAGCGAATGATTCCATTGCTGCTATGTACCTGGAGAAATATGCACTGTCTGATACTGCAAAAGATGCAGATAAATTCAGAAATGTTGCTGAATCCTTCAAAGCAATGGGTGCAAGCAAGAAATCTGCTGAATGGTATGGTAAACTGGTAAATGAGTTCTCCGATGAGAAAAATACAGGTAAGATCCAGGATATGTTCTGGAAAGGTACCATGGAAATTTATGCGCGTGATTACAACCAGGCAGATTCTACCTGGGGCCAGTTCGTAGCTAAATATCCTACTCAGGAAGTACTGGGTACTTACTGGAGGGGCCGTGCAAACATGGCAAAAGATCCTGAAGCAAAAGAAGGTCTGGCGCTGACTTACTTCCAGCACCTGTTTGAGATCAAAGGTGAGGAGAAACTGAAGCCATCTCAGCTGATGTTCCCTTATCAGTACCTGATGATCTACTACTATAACAAAGATGATGATGCTAACATGAAGATCTGGATGGACAAGGTTACTTCTATCGATCCTAACAACGCTACCGTTGCTGCGATCAAGGAAAACCTGGCTAACAGAAATAAATCCGCATCCAAGCCTGCTTCTCAGGGAAACAAAAAATAAGCGAATTGAGCTATAAACAGAAAACCCCGGCGACTGCCGGGGTTTTTTTATTTCCGGTTGGGGAAAAAACATAATATTTTAATCCCTCAATAGATTTGAATATTCCAAGACTTAGCCTATTTTTGCTCATTCTGATGAACGATTTATAGGGAAGCTTATGTTTATAGACACAGTATTATTGTCAGCAACTACTCCTTTTAGCTATTTTCCGATTATTTTACAGCTAATAGCTGCGCTGGGTTTTGTAGGCCTCACCATGTTCGCTACGCACTTTCTGGGTCCAAGAAGAAAGACCAAGGATAAACTGGAGACCTTTGAAAGTGGTATTGAAAGACACGGTAACGCCCGTCAGCCTGTAGCTATTAAGTACTTCCTGGTGGCTATCCTGTTCGTTCTTTTCGACGTGGAAGTCATTTTCTTTTATCCTTATGCGATCAATTTCCGTCTGTTGGGTTGGGAAGGCTTCGTCGCCATGCTTATGTTTGTGGCATTTTTTATGGTAGGTTTCCTCTATATTCTTAAGAAGGGAGCCCTGAAATGGGAAGATTAATATAATGAAAGCACACAGCCGCATGTGAAGCTGTGCTTGCTAAAGGGAACAAATCTGATATTGAAATTTTAAATCTGAAGGTTATGGCACGTCCGGTTCAGTATAATACGAAAGTGAAGACAGTGGAAATTCCTGAGGGATATTCCGGGGAAGGTTTTTTTGCAACCTCGTTTGATAGAGCGATAGGTCTTGCACGTAAAAACTCGATCTGGCCCCTGCCTTTTGCTACATCCTGCTGTGGAATCGAATTCATGGCCACCATGGCGTCTACTTACGATCTGGCGCGTTTTGGTGCAGAGAGGATGGCATTTACCCCACGTCAGTGTGATTTGCTGATGGTAATGGGTACGATCTCCAAAAAAATGGGACCTGTATTACGCCAGGTATACCTGCAGATGGCTGAGCCACGCTGGGTACTGGCTGTAGGCGCCTGCGCCAGCAGTGGTGGCGTATTTGATACTTACTCTGTATTACAGGGCATCGACCAGGTGATTCCGGTGGATGTTTATGTGCCAGGATGCCCTCCACGTCCTGAAGCAATTATTGATGGCTTTATGCGCATCCAGGACCTGATCGGTCAGGAAAGCCTGCGTCGCCGCCAATCCGATAAGTACAAAGAACTGTTGAATTCCTACGGCATACAATAAAGATCACTATACAATTTACTCCTGTATCGCGATCTTAAACATACACACTGCAATGTCCTTGACTAACGACAATATTAAACAACGACTAACCGACAAGTTTGGTGAGGCTGTCTCACAGGTGGAAGAAACCTTTGGGATGCTTAATTTTACAGTACCTAAAGATCTGAACCTGAAAGTGATGCAGTTCCTTTACGATGATGAGGAGCTGCAATTTCGTTTTTTAACAGACCTCACTGCTGTGCACTATCCTGATCGTAAAGGAGAAGAGCTGGCTGTAGTATACCACCTCTACAATTTTGCCCAGCGTGTAAGACTTCGTATGAAGGTTTATACCAGTGTGGAAGATCCAAGAGTATTTACTGCTACCCGGCTGTTTGAATCTGCAAACTGGATGGAGCGTGAAACTTACGACTTCTTTGGGGTAAACTTCGTAGGGCATCCAAACCTAAAACGTATCCTGAACGTTGATGAAATGGATTACTTCCCAATGCGTAAGGAATTTCCGCTGGAAGACCAGACTCGTATCGATAAAGATGATGAAATGTTCGGCCGCGGCGGGCATATTGGCATATAATTAATTATTCGTTGATCATGTCAGAGCAACATATTACACTTCCGGAAGGATCAATTGAAAGGGTTACTCAAACCCTCAACCTCGGACCTACCCACCCTGCTACACACGGGGTGTTTCAAAATATATTGGAAATAGATGGTGAGCGCGTAGTTAGTTCCGAATCTACTGTGGGTTATATCCACCGTGCATTCGAAAAGATCGCGGAGCACCGTCCTTATTACCAGATCACTCCTCTTACTGACCGTCTGAACTACTGTTCCTCTCCTATCAATAATATGGGATGGCACATTACGGTAGAAAAACTGCTGGGTATTCAAACCCCTAAGCGTGTTGACTACCTGCGTGTAATCATCATGGAGCTGGCACGTATCTGTGATCACCTGATCTGTAACGGGGTAGTAGGAGTAGATACAGGTGCTTTCACCGGCTTCCTGTACCTCATGCGCTGGCGTGAGCTGGCTTATGAGATCTACGAAGAAATCTGTGGATCCCGCCTTACGACCAATATTGGTCGTGTAGGTGGTTTTGAAAGAAACTTTACACCCGCTGCTTTCGAAAAAATCGAAACCTTCCTGGTTGAGTTTCCCAAAGCCCTGAAAGAATTCGAAACCCTGATGAACCGCAACCGTATCTTCATGGAGCGTACACAGGGCGTAGGTCCGATCAGTGCTGAAAGAGCGATGAACTATGGCTTTACCGGTCCTAACCTGCGTGCAGCCGGTGTGGATTACGATTTGCGCGTAGCACATCCTTATTCCTCTTACGAAGATTTTGAATTTTCTATACCAGTAGGCACCACCGGTGACTGTTATGACCGTTTCCTGGTTCGTAACGGTGAAATGTGGGAAAGCCTGAGCATTATCCGTCAGGCGATGGATAAAGTGAAAGCACTGCCATCCGATGTATACCATGCTGATGTTCCTGCTTATTACCTGCCGGAAAAAAGCGACGTTTACACCAAAATGGAAGCACTCATTTATCACTTCAAGATTATCATGGGTGAGTCTGACATATTACCAGGCGAATTGTACAATGCTGTAGAAGGTGCCAACGGGGAGCTGGGCTTTTACCTCATCAGTGATGGTGGCCGTAGCCCTTACAGACTGCACTTCCGCCGTCCATGCTTTATTTATTACCAGGCTTATGCTGAACTGATCAAAGGTGCCATGCTGAGTGATGCCCTGATCTGTATGAGTAGCCTGAACCTGATTGCAGGGGAGCTGGATGCATAAACGAAACGCCTTTTTGTTTTTTTTAACTATAGAATATGTTTTCAGAAGAGAAGCTGAATAAAGTAAAGGAGATCATCGCCCGCTATCCTCAGGGTAGACAGAAGAGTGCGCTTATTCCGGTGCTGCACCTTGCACAGGGTGAGTTTGGCGGCTGGCTTAGCACAGAGACTATGGATTACGTAGCTTCCCTGCTGCAAATCAAGCCTATTGAAGTGTATGAAGTGGCAACCTTTTACTCAATGTTTAACCTGCAACCCGTAGGTAAGCATGTATTCGAGGTGTGTCAGACTGGGCCCTGCATGCTGCGCGGTTCAGACAATATCATCGACTATATTAAAAAGAAACTGGATATAGGAGTAGGAGAGACGACGAAAGACGGACTCTTTACGCTGAAAGCAGTTGAATGCTTGGGTGCCTGCGGTTACGCGCCGATGATGCAGCTGGGTAAACACTACAAAGAACACCTGACACCTGAAAAGGTAGATGCCATCATTGAAGAATGCAGGGCAAACGCAAACTAAAAGCCAATCTAACAGTAAGATGGGACGCAAATTACTTTTTGACAAAGCACATATAGAAAACATCCGGTATTATGATGTATACCGGGCTAACGGCGGCTATGGATCGGCGGAGAAAGCATTGAAAAGCATGAGCCCTGATCAGGTGCTGGACGAAGTGAAGAAAAGTGGTCTGAGAGGCCGTGGTGGTGCTGGTTTCCCTACCGGTATGAAGTGGAGCTTCATTGCAAAACCAGAAGGCGTTCCCCGCTACCTGGTATGTAATGCCGATGAATCTGAACCAGGTACTTTCAAAGACCGTTACCTGATGGAATTCATTCCTCACCTGCTGATTGAAGGGCTGCTCATCTCCAGCTATACCCTGGGAGCAAATACCTGCTATATCTATATCCGCGGTGAGTATGCCTGGATTCCTGACATCCTGGAAGAAGCTATTGCTGATGCAAAGAAAAACGGCTGGCTGGGTAAAAATATCATGGGCAGCGGTTTTGATCTTGAAATATATGTACAACGTGGTGCAGGTGCTTACATCTGTGGGGAGGAAACTGCCCTGATCGAAAGCCTGGAAGGGAAGCGTGGTAACCCGCGTATCAAACCTCCATTCCCTGCAGTAAAGGGTTTATACGATTGCCCTACTGTGGTAAACAATGTGGAAACACTGGCTACCATAGTACCTATCCTTCGTATAGGTGGTGAAGAATATGCAAAATATGGCACTGGTAAATCTACCGGTACTAAACTCATTTCTGCCTGTGGTAATATCAACAAACCAGGGGTGTATGAAATCGAGATGAACATTTCTGTCGAAGAATTTATCTACTCAGATGAATATTGCGGTGGTATCGCAAATGGAAAGCGCCTGAAAGCGTGTATCCCTGGCGGTAGTTCCGTACCTATCCTGCCTGCTAACCTGTTGCTGAAAACAGCAAAGGGTGAACCACGCATGATGACTTACGAAAGCCTGGCTGACGGTGGCTTTGCAACCGGCACCATGCTGGGTTCAGGTGGTTTCATCGTACTGGACGAAGACCAGTGCATAGTGAAAAACACCCTGACCTTTGCCCGTTTCTACCACCACGAAAGCTGCGGTCAGTGTAGCCCATGCCGTGAGGGTACAGGATGGATGGAGCGTGTGCTTAAGAACATCGATAACGGTAAAGGTAAAATGAGCGATATAGACCTGCTGTGGGATATTCAGCGCAAGATAGAAGGTAACACCATCTGCCCGCTGGGTGATGCTGCTGCCTGGCCGGTAGCTGCGGCTATCCGCCACTTCCGCGATGAATTTGAGTGGCATGTGCTGCATCCTGAAGAAGCGCAGCAACGCAACTTCGGTCTTGCACACTATGCAGATCCGCTGGAAATCGCTGCCCCTGCTGCAGTATAAGAATCAACAATATCTAACACGACGTTTCGTGTAAAGAACGAGCGCCTTTTTTAAGCGAACAAAATGGCTGAAGAACAGAAACTCTTTAAAGTCAAGATTGACGGAATCACTGTGGAAGTGGCACCAGGTACTACCATCCTGAATGCTGCCCGTCAGATAGGAGGAGATATAGTGCCGCCTGCAATGTGCTACTATTCTAAACTGCAGGGTAGTGGTGGTAAATGCCGTACATGCCTGGTAAAAGTATCCAAGGGTTCAGAAGCTGACCCGCGTCCAATGCCAAAACTGGTAGCCTCCTGCCGTACCACTGTAATGGATGGTATGGAAGTAGCTAACATCACCTCTCCTGAAGTGCTCGAAGCACGTAAAGGTGTGGTGGAATTCCTGTTACTGAACCACCCGCTGGATTGCCCGGTGTGTGACCAGGCTGGTGAATGTCACCTGCAGGATCTGAGTTATGAGCATGGTGCAGAAGGTACCCGTTATGAATTCAAACGCCGTACTTTTGATAAAGTAGATCTGGGTGATAAGATCCAGTTACATATGACCCGATGTATTCTTTGTTACCGTTGCGTATTCACTGCCGATCAGGTAGCTGGCAACCGTGAACATGGTGTACTGGGCCGTGGTGAACATGCTGAAATCAGCACTTACCTGAACAAGAACTTAAGCAGCCCCTTCATTGGTAACGTCATCGACGTATGCCCGGTAGGTGCCCTGACCGATAAAACATTCCGTTTCAAAAACCGTGTATGGTTCCTGAAACCTGTTGATGCACACCGTGACTGCGATAATCCTAAATGCTGTGGTAAAACCGTACTGTGGATGCGTGGTGACGAGGTGTTCCGTGTAACAGCACGTAAGGATAAATATGGTGAGGTGGAAGACTTCATTTGTGATACCTGCCGCTTTGATAAGAAAGAAGCGAAAGACTGGGTGATAGAAGGTCCACGTAAGATTGAGCGCCACAGCGTAATTTCTGCAAACCATTATGTAGGTGTGAATAAGCCAAAAGATACACTGGTAGAAGTACTGGATGGCCGTCAGCCCAAACTGCTGATGGATATTCACAGTATTAGCGAGGTGAATCGTCCTAACATAGATCTGTCGCAGATCGAGGGGCCTGCACATTCTGATGATTTTAATAAGTAAGTAAATTTATAACTCGTATTTGATGCAAGTAGACTGGTTTTTCATTCTTGAGAAGATGTCACTGATAATAGGTGTATTATTAGTATCTCTGGGCGTTGCCATGTATTCCACATGGGGCGAAAGAAAGGTCGCAGGTATTATGCAGGACAGGCTTGGACCAAACAGAGCGGGTCCTTTGGGATTGTTCCAACCGCTGGCAGATGGTGGTAAACTCTTCTTCAAGGAGGAGATTATTCCAGGTGCCTCCAGTCGTTTCCTTTTTATTTTAGGTCCATCACTGGCTATGATCGTAGCCTGTATGACCAGTGCAGTGATTCCATGGGGCGATACACTGACCTTTGGTAGTCATAAGGTATCCCTGCAGGTAGCTGACGTAAACATTGGTATTCTTTATATTTTTGGTGTGGTGAGCTTAGGCGTATACGGCATTATGCTGGGTGGCTGGGCTTCCAACAATAAATTCTCTCTCTTGTCATCTGTGCGTGCGGCTTCCCAGATCATCAGCTATGAACTGGCGATGGGTATGGCATTGATCGCATTGCTGATGGTGAGTGGAACACTGAGCCTGAAAGAAATCGTAGAGCAGCAGCGTCATAGTGGTTGGTGGAACGTAGCCTTACAGCCATTTGGCTTCACCATTTTCCTGATCTGCTCTTTTGCTGAAACGAACCGTTCTCCTTTTGACCTTGCAGAGGCTGAAAATGAGCTGAATGGCGGTTATCACCTGGAGTATTCTTCCATGAAACTTGGTTTCTTCCTGTTCGCTGAGTACATCAATATGTTTATCAGCTCTGCGCTGATGGCTACCCTGTACTTTGGCGGATATCACTTCTGGGGTATGGATAGTCTGCATGTATCGCCAAACTTGCTGACTTTACTGGGTACACTGGTGCTGTTTATAAAAACTATTTGCTTCATTTTCTTCTTTATGTGGGTGCGCTGGACTATCCCGCGTTTCCGTTACGATCAGTTAATGCGCCTGGGATGGAACTATCTTATCCCGATCGCGTTAGTAAATATGCTGATCACCGGTGGCTGGATCTTGTGGCGCCAACACTAACAGAAAGAAATTGTAAACTTATTTAATCGCATTATTAATCATGCAAACTTTAACAAACAGGGCTAAACCGGTAGATCGCAGACCGATGAATTTTTTGGAGAAGTTGTACCTGCCTGCTATCGGGAAAGGGATGATCATCACTTTCAAGCACATATTCCAGAAAAAACCAACAGTAAGTTATCCTGAAGAAAAACGTGCGTTCAGCCCGGTATTCCGTGGTCTGCACGTTTTGAACAGGGATAAGGACGGACGTGAGAATTGTACGGCTTGTGGTCTGTGTGCGGTGGCTTGCCCTGCAGAAGCGATCACGATGGAAGCTGCCGAAAGGAAGCCCGGTGAAGAGCATCTGTACCGTGAAGAAAAATATGCTGCGCGTTATGAGATTAACATGCTCCGTTGCATCTTCTGTGGTTTTTGTGAAGAAGCTTGTCCTAAGGATGCGATTTATCTCTCAGAAACATTTGCACCAGCTCATTACAAACGTGAAGGTTTCATCTATGGTAAGAAGGATCTGTTGATTCCGTTGCCAGGAGAGGAGAAAAATGCATAATTCCAAACACAACAATCAGACAATATAGCAATGGGAATGAATTTACAACAAGTCGTTTTCGGGGTCCTCTCCATTATTTCACTGATCACTGCGCTGGGCGTGGTGTTTAGTAAGAGCCCCGTTACAAGCGTCCTTTGCCTGATCCTTACATTTTTTACCATAGCCGGTCATTACGTAATGCTGAATGCCCAGTTCCTGGCGGTGGTACACATCATCGTATATGCAGGTGCGATCATGGTATTGTTCCTGTTCGTGATCATGCTGATGAACCTGAATGCTGAGGGAGAACCGCAAAAGCGGAACTGGCTCAAGTATGCAGGGGCCATCAGTGGTGGTGCACTGCTGGTAGTACTGCTGGCAGCACTGCGCGAAGCGAGCCTGCCATCTTTAACACCGGAACCTAACAATATTGGCTTGATCGCTAATCTTGGGCAGACATTATTCAAGACGTATGTTGTTCCTTTTGAAGTGAGCAGCATCCTGTTTTTGAGCGCCATGGTTGGTGCAGTCGTGATTGGTAAGAAAGAACATTAATCGTAATCTGTAATTCATTTTTATGCCGGTTCAATATTATATCTTTTTAAGTATTGCGCTCTTCTGTATCGGAGTGATGGGTGTATTGATGCGCAGGAATGCCATCATCATCTTCATGTGTATAGAGTTGATGCTGAATGCTGTGAACCTTTTGCTAGTGGCGTTTTCTAAAATGTGGGCGGATGCAGGTAGAGTGGATGCGGCCGGGGCCCAGATCTTTGTGTTTTTCATCATGGTCGTGGCGGCAGCTGAAGTAGCTGTGGGTCTTGCAATCATCGTTATGGTATACAGAAGTTCACAGTCAGTAGATGTGAATATCATGAACCGTCTGAAGAATTAACTATAAGGCAAACCGTAATTTGTAATCGTAATTCGTATTTGATAGATGATTAATCTAGTTTGGCTGGTACCATTATTACCACTATTAGGATTTCTGGTGAATGGATTGGGAAGAAAATACCTTTCCAAGTCACTGGCAGGTATCGTTGGGAGCGGGGCTATACTGGCGGCTTTTGTGATTAGTTTGCTGATGTTCCTGGAAGTACGTACCCCGGGTTTTCAGGCGGTAACCGTACAACTGTTCGATTTCATTTCTGCAGGCAGCCTGCATATTCCATTTGCCTTCCAGGTAGATCAGTTAAGTTCACTGTTCCTCCTGATCATTACAGGCGTAGGCGCTCTGATTCATATTTACTCTACTTCTTACATGCACGATGAGACCAGCGAAGGTTTTGCGCGTTATTTCGCGTACCTGAACCTGTTCGTGTTCTCTATGTTGATCCTGGTATTGGGAGCCAACTATGTGATGATGTTCATAGGCTGGGAAGGTGTAGGACTTTGCTCTTACCTCCTGATCGGCTTCTGGTATAAGAATACTAACTACAACAATGCTGCTAAGAAAGCATTCGTCATGAACCGCATTGGTGACCTTGGTTTCCTGCTGGGTATGTTCCTGATGATCGTACATTTTGGTAGCGTAAATTATTCCGAAGTATTACCACAGATCGCGGGTGTTGCAAAGGGTGATGGTACCCTTGCTGCCATTGCGATCCTCTTCTTTGTAGGTGCGATGGGTAAATCAGCACAGGTGCCTTTGTATACCTGGTTGCCTGATGCGATGGCGGGTCCAACCCCGGTATCTGCCCTGATCCATGCTGCAACGATGGTGACAGCTGGTATCTATATGATTGCACGCAGCAATATTCTTTATACACTCGCTCCATGTGTGCAGAACGTAGTAGCTATCATTGGCCTGGTTACAGCAGTGCTGGCGGCTTCTATCGCACTGAAGCAGGATGATATCAAGAAAGTACTGGCTTACTCAACTGTATCTCAGTTAGGTTATATGTTCCTTGCCCTGGGTGTAGGTGCTTATACGACTGCGGTATTCCACGTAATGACACACGCATTCTTCAAGGCGCTGTTGTTCCTGGGTTCAGGTTCTGTGATCCATGCAATGGGCGGTGAGCAGGATATTCGTAAGATGGGTGGTTTGAAAAAGTACATGCCAATCACGAATGCTACTTTCCTGATCGGATGCCTGGCTATCTCAGGTATTCCTGGTTTATCCGGCTTCTTCTCTAAAGATGAAATTTTATCCCACACCTTTGCTGCCAACAAACTGCTGTATGTAGTAGGCTTGCTGACGGCACTGATGACGGCGTTCTATATGTTCCGCTTATACTACATGACATTTTGTGGTCAGTTCCGCGGTACACACGAACAGGAGCATCACCTGCACGAAAGTCCGGGCGCAATGACGTTCCCGCTGATCGTACTGGCTGTCCTGTCTGTGATTGGTGGTTATGTAGGTTTACCAGCAGTATTTGGTGCACCTAACCTGTTAGAACATTACCTGCATCCTATCTTCGCTGCATCTGCAGAAAAGGTAGAACTGCATGAGATGGCACACAGCACTGAATGGTTGCTGATGGCGCTGAGCTCTGTACTGGTAATCATCACTATTTTCCTTGCACGCAACTGGTACCGCAATTTCACTGACAATGGTGAGCCGCGTACAGGTATTGCGAAAGTACTGGAGAACAAGTGGTATGTAGACGAAATTTACGATGCTATCATAGTAAAGCCCCTGGGTATGCTGAGCCGTTTCTTTGAAGAAGCGGTTGAGCGGTCCGGTATTGACAGACTGGTGAACGGTGTAGGCCGCGGTGTGCAGTGGGGTAGTCAACAGGTAAGGTTGCTTCAGAGCGGGCAGGTAGGCTTTTACGTATTTGCCATGGTTATAGGGATGGTATTATTATTCGTAATCGGGTTCCTGGTTCGATAGTATTACCTGCATCATCATTCAAAAAGGACAAGTTTAGATAAAATTATGTTGACAGTATTACTCATTTTGATTCCTTTGGTGACGGGCCTTATTGCATTTGGCCTGAAGGGATCAGGCCCTAAGACGCTGGGTTTGATATCATCTCTGGCATCGCTGGCAGTCACTATTGCGGCGTTGTTCCAGTTCAGGTCTGCACCTGAGAGCCTCAGCCATAGCTGCAACTGGATACCGCAACTGGGCGCTACGTTTAGTGTAGGATTGGATGGTATGGGCATGATGCTTAGCCTGCTCACTTCTATTTCATTTGTACTGATCTTTATTGTTATCAATAAAAGGGAGTATGACCGTGCTAACAGCTTCTATGCACTGATGCTGTTATCGCAGGCAGGTCTCATGGGAGTATTTACTGCCTATGATGCCATGCTGTTCTACTTCTTCTGGGAACTGGCGCTGATTCCTGTATACTTCCTCTGCTCACTGTGGGGAGGTGAAAAGAGGATCCCGGTTACCTTCAAATTCTTCGTATATACTTTCGCGGGTTCACTGCTGATGCTGATCGGTATTATCTATATCTATCTGCAAACGCCTGATCATTCCTTTAGTTATGCGAGCTTCACCACGGCAGCCTTGCCAAAAGAAACACAGTCCTGCCTCTTCTGGTTGTTCTTTGTTGCTTTTGCCATCAAGATGCCGATCTTCCCTTTCCATACCTGGCAGCCGGATACTTACGAGCAGTCTCCAACACCTGTTACAATGGTACTTTCCGGTATCATGGTAAAGATGGGCCTGTTTGGTGTGATCCGCTGGTTACTGCCGGTATTACCACAGGGCGCTTATGTATGGTCTGATGTTGCGATTGTATTATCTATCATCGGTATCGTATATGCATCCTGTATTGCTATCGTGCAGTCTGATTTCAAACGCCTGATCGCTTATTCATCCATCGCCCACATCGGGTTGATGAGTGCTGCGATCTTTGCGAATAATGAGCAGAGCTTACAGGGTGTGCTGGTTCAGTTCTTCAACCACGGTATTAACATTATCGGTTTGTGGATCATCGTTGAGATCATCCAGGATCGCCTGAAAGTGAAATCACTGAATGAACTGGGTGGTATTGCAGCTTATGCACCTCGCATGGCTACCTTCCTGGTGATTATCAGTTTTGCCAATATTGCTTTGCCGCTGACCAATGGTTTCATCGGTGAATTCCTGATGTTCAGCGGACTGTATCAGTACAATCCATGGTTTATGGCAGTAGCTGGTCTGGGTGTGATCCTGGGTGCAGTGTATACCCTGAACATGGTGCAGAAAGTGATCTTCGGACAGCCTAATCAGCTGACTGAAACCACCACTGATCTGCGTGGCAATGAATTGCTGGCATTGGGTGTGGTAGTGGCCATCATCCTGGTATTAGGTGTATATCCAAAGCCTATGCTGGAGCTGGTGCAGAGCACTACAGAATTGGTTAATAAGGTTTATTAAAAAGTTGTTCTTTCGTAACACAGGAATATGAATGCATTAATATCTACTGCTTTATCGGGTGTTTTGATGATGTTTGCGGGGCTTTTCGTGAAAAATAAGCAGTCCATTAAATTTGTTGCCATCGTGGCGTTGCTGATTTGCTTTGCAGCGAACCTGGCTGAATTGTGCACATTACAGGGTGGTAGCCGCACGCTGTATGGTATGATCACTGTGAGTAATTTCAGTGTATTGTTCAATGCAGTGGCTTTTGGAGCTACGCTTTTGTACTTTATGCTGTCAGGCAGTGCGTTTGAAAAAGTAGGGGAGCATGTGTCTGATTACTTTGCACTGATATTTTTCATCCTGTCGGGCATCACGCTGGCAGCTTCGTTCAGCAGTTTATTAATGCTTTTCCTGGCGATAGAAATTATTTCTATTCCTCAGTATATCCTGGCTGGTAGCGACAAGAAAAGTCCAAAGAGCAGTGAAGCGGCCCTCAAGTACTTCCTGATGGGTTCTTTCTCTACCGGTATCCTCCTGATGGGTATTACCCTCATCTACGGTGCATCCGGCTCTTTCCTGATCAGCGAATTAGGAATTGGTGAAGGCACTGTTAGTCCGCTGGCACTGTGTGGTGTGATCCTGGTCGCATTTGCATTGTCCTTTAAAGTTTCTGCAGCACCTTTCCACTTCTGGACACCAGATGTATATGATGGTTCTCCTTCTGTATTTACTTCCTTTATGGCCACTGTGGTAAAGGCGGGTAGCTTTATTGCATTTATCCGTTTGTTCCATGGTGCATTTACAGGTACGATCAGTAAAGACTGGCAATTGCTGCTGGCACTGATAACAGCTGCTACGCTGATCATTGGTAACTTTACAGCGGTATTCCAGCAGAGTGTAAAGCGTATGCTGGCTTATTCAAGTATTGCGCAGGCAGGTTTCATGCTGCTGTCAGTAATTTCGTTCAGCGATTTTGCAGGGAAAGGTATTATCCTGTATGCTGCTGCTTATTCTATCGCAACTATCGGCATCTTCGCAGTACTGATCAAGATGAAGGATTATACTTTCGATGGGTTTAACGGCCTGGCAAAGAAAGAACCGCTGGTAGCTGCTGTGACCACCATCTGTTTATTATCACTGGCAGGTATTCCCCTGACTGCAGGTTTCTTTGCTAAATACTATGTGCTCACCGCTGCGGTACAGGAAGGTAACCTGTTCTGGCTGGTGATCATTGCGGTGATTTGTGCTGCGATCAGCGTGTACTACTATTTCAGGGTGATCATGGCCATGTACTTTAAATCTGGCGAGCCGGGTGTGTATGAGATGAATGGCAGATTTAAGTTCCTGCTGGTGGTGACTGCTGCGATCGTGATCCTGCTGGGTGTGTTCCCTGGCTTACTTTTACAGTTTGCATAAACGAACTAAGCATACAATGAAAAATGCCGGCTATATGCCGGCATTTTTGTTTTCAAATGGTGCTGCTTTTCAAACGACGCGATCTGGTGTAGTGATCGCTCTGAAAAATGTTGCTTCCTGCTCGCTGATACGATCTAATAAAACCAGCTGGTTGCCTGCTCTTACATAGTTGTGTTGTTCGTATTTGGCGCCGTAATAAATATCGTTGTTCAGGTAATCTGCTAAGAAACGGATGGCCTGCATGTAGACCATGAATTGTCCTGCGTATACCAGGTGATGGATCTCCTCCGGACTTAATTCATCTTTCAATTCGCTCAGATAACCGCTTACAATCGCTTTAAAGAACCCGGGCCTTGCTACTACCTTGCTGAAATCCTTTTCTTCCTCATTTGCCGGGGATAAGTAGGTTCTCATCATATCACCGAAGTCGCTGATGAAGTACCCGGGCATGACAGTATCTAAGTCAATTACACAGATGCCTTTTCCATGCTTATCGAAGAGAACATTATTGATCTTCGTGTCATGATGCATGACCCTGATTTTGAAAGCAGGATTCTGCTTGATGGCTTCGAAGGTATCGGTGAGATAAGCGTATTGCCTGATTCGTAAGATCATTTCTGCTGATTCAGCTATCCTCGCTTTGTTGCCATTTTTCAACGCATCCTCAAATTGTTGATAGCGCAACGTGAGGTTGTGGAAATCAGGTAAACTATCACCGATTTTTTTCGTGTCGATACCTGATAGCAGGCGGGTGAATCTTCCGAATTGTTGTGCTGCTTCAAAGGCCAGTTGTTCATCGTCTGCAACATCGTAGCTGCGGGAGTCGGGAACAAAGGGTTGGAGGCGGTAGTATTCACCGTTTTCAGTGATCACGAGGCCTTGATCATCCAGGGTATTCACGGGTTGTACAAAGAAGTATTCCGGTGAATGTTGTTGCAGATACTGGCCTACGTAGCGGATGTTATTGGCGATCACTTCGGGTTGTTTAAAAACCTGGTGGTTGATGCGCTGAAGAATGTAGGACTTTTCATCGTGAATGACTTTCCACGTAGTGTTGATAAGTCCACTGCCAAAAGTCTGGATAGTACATTCATCTGCCACTATTCCGTAAGCTGCCAGTATCGAAGCCTGCATGATATTTTGATTGATCATTTCAAACTTAAGGGAAAGATTGATAGAAAGATTGCGCAAACGGTTGCGTGAAATTTTGCGTGTTTGCAGGGGGCGAGCTGCCGGCTGGACATGCCGGGTTACCGGGTGACAAGCCGTGAATCGATAATGATATGTTGATAATCTGCTGAATTTTTATTTCCCAATAATCCAATCAGTATTTCCGTTGCCCTGAATCCCTGTTCATAAGGATACTGCTCCACAGAAGCAATCGGCGGAAACGCCATGTAACTGCTCCAGGGCAGGTTTGCATAGCTCACAAAAGTGAGCTCTTTATTAATTGCGATCCCCTGCTCCAATGCATACTGCACCGCATCCTGCGCCACATAGTCATTAAAAGCAACGACAGCTGTTACCTTCCTTTTATTGTTCAGCAATTGTTGCATAGCAGCCCGGGTTCCATCTTTAGTAAGGTCTGAATTCACAATCAGGCTTGCATCGAATTTCAGTCGCTTCTTTTGCAAGGCCTGTTTAAAACCGGCCTCCCGCTGTGGTGTAGCTACCAGTTGTTCCGGCCCATTGATCATTCCAATTACCCGGTGCCCTTTTTCTAATAATAGCGACACTGCCTGCAGGGTACCTGATTCCATATTACAGGCTACATAATGAATGTCTTTTTTATCAGGGATCCGATCAAAGAACACCACCGGGATATTGAATTTTTCCAGTGCTTCAAAATGTGCATAATCCCCGGTATTTTTGGCCAGCGAAACTATCAGCCCATCCACCCGGTGATTCTTCATTATTTCCACAATCTTTTTCTCCCGGGTAGCGTCATCGTGTGACTGCCCCAGGAGCACCATGTAGTTATGCTGATTTGCTGCATCTTCGATCCCGCTGATCGCTGCAGAGAAGAAAGCTTCTGACAATTCTGGTAATACGATCCCGATCGTAAACGTCTTTTTCTGCTGAAAGTGAATGGCAGTCTGGTTCGGTTCGTAATTGAGGGCACGGGCCAGTTCCTGAACCTTCATCCGGGTACGCAACCCGATACTGGGGTGGTCATGCAGTGCACGGGAAACCGTCGATTTTGCCAGCTTCAGTTTTTCTGCGATTTCTTTTATAGTAGGAGGGTTCGCCATTTATATAATAAAAATAGCGGAAAAATGTTTTTTGTTATCTTTAAATCATGCAATTCCGTGACATATTTTCCCTCGCTTACAGTTCCGTCAGCGCGAACAGATTACGCGCAGGGCTTACTATTTCCATCATCGCATTTGGGATTATGGCCCTGGTAGGTATCCTGACTGCCACTGAAAGTATGAAAAACAGTATCTATTCCAGTTTTGCCAGTATGGGGGCAAACAGCTTCTCTATTCAGAACAGGGCTTTACGCATATTCATGGGAGATGGGCCAGATGCAAAAAAGAGTGATAAGCAAAAGAAGAAGGTGAAAACATCGAATGCCAATATCCCCATTACATGGGTGGAAGCCAGGGATTTTAGCAGACGTTTTTCTTTTCCTGCCACAGTGAGTGTATCCGTGACAGCCAGTGGCGGAGCAACTGTTTACAAAGGCGATAACAAAACGAATCCAAACATACAGGTATTGGGTGGTGATGAAAACTACCTGGAGTTTTCCAACTATAAATTGAAAGAGGGCAGGAACTTTAATCAATTAGATATGGAAACGGGGCGGAATGTCGCTATTTTAGGAACAGACGTAGCGAAGAAGTTGTATGGCGATGCGATGAAAAACGTCATTAACAGCAATATCCGCGTGGGCAATGTGCGCTATAGGGTAATTGGCTTGCTGGAGGCAAAAGGGAACAGTGGATTTATGAGTGCTGACAAGGTTGTCATCACAACAGTAACGAACACGAGAAGAGTTTACGGAGGTAATAGCATGACCTATAATATAGGCGTGTCCGTGAAAGATATCAATCATATGGATGCCGCGGTAGGAGAGGCTACAGGCTTATTCCGCATTATCAGGCACCTACATGTGAATGAAGAGGAGAATTTTTATATCAGCAAGAGTGATAGTATAGGTGAAATGTTGTTTAGCAACCTGTCTTACGTGGTAGCTGCGGCTGCGCTTATAGGGATCATTACCCTGTTTGGTTCCGCAATAGGATTGACGAATATTATGCTGGTATCTGTAGCTGAGCGTACGCGCGAAATTGGTGTGAACAAAGCACTGGGCGCTACGAGAACAGTGATTCGCAGGCAGTTTGTATACGAGTCAATTATCATCAGCGTACTGGGGGGTGCCCTTGGGGTACTGTTAGGAATGCTGGTGGGAAACGTGGTATCACTGCTCATGCATACAAGTTTTGTGATCCCCTGGTTCTGGATCTTTGCGGGGATCAGCCTGTGTGCCGGCGTAGGTTTGATGGCGGGAATATTCCCTGCTATCAAGGCCTCTAAACTCGACCCTATTATTGCACTCAGATATGAGTAGGCAGAAAATTTTAGTCGCCAACATCTAAAGAATTTCAATGGCTTTATTCATTGTATTATTATCAATCCTGCTATTGGTATTGCTGGTAGCGGGATTCAGGCTCAACACATTCATAGCTTTCCTGGTGGTGTGTCTGTTCATGGGTTTAGCCCTGAAGATGGACATCAGCACAATTACACAATCTATTACAACCGGCATTGGCAAGACCCTGGGGGGGCTGGTCACCATCATTGTATTTGGCAGTATGCTGGGTAAACTGGTAGCGGAGAGTGGTGCTGCGCAGCGAATCGCAAATGGATTGATGCACCTCTTTGGCCGCAAGTATATCCAGTGGTCTTTGATGCTGACGGGTTTTATAGTTGGTATTCCCCTGTTTTATAATATTGGTTTTGTGCTCATGGTGCCACTGATTTTTACAGTGGCGGCGCGGACCAAACTGCCTGCGGTATATTTAGGTATACCCATGCTGGCATCGCTGTCAGTAACACATGGTTACCTGCCGCCGCATCCATCGCCGACCGCATTGGTAGGGGCTTTTGGCGCTAATATGGGCATGACCCTGATGTATGGAATGATAGTAGCGATTCCTGCTATTATTTGTGCAGGACCTGTATTCAGCCGTTTTTTAAAAGGCTATCAGCAGGAGCCTGCTGCTTTGTTTCATATCGAACCAATTCCTGAGGAGCAATTGCCGGGGATGCTGGAGAGTTTGTTTGCAGCATTGCTGCCGGTGATCTTGCTGGCAGGCACTACTATCGTGAAACTAACAGTTGATCAGGGGCCTGTATTAAAGATTGCTGACTGGCTGGGAGACCCGATCATTGTAATGTTGCTGGCGGTATTGAATGGCATTTATTTGCTGGGGTTGAAGAGAGGATTGAAAATGAAAGCAGTGATGAAATCGCTGGATGAATCCATCAAAGATGTGTCTCCTATCATCCTCATCATCGGTGGTTCCGGGGCATTAACGCAAATGCTGATGGATAGCAAGGTGAGCGATATTATAGCGCAGGGCATGATGAGCACGCATATGAACCCTTTGTTGCTGGCCTGGTGCCTGGCAGCATTGGTAAGGGTGGCAGTAGGGTCTGCTACGATTGCAGGATTGACTACAGCAGCTATGCTGGGGCCATTGGTAGGTACACTGGGTGTAAACCCTTGTTTGATGGTGTTGGCAACAGGGGCGGGCAGCCTTATGTTCAGCCATGTGAACGATGGCGGATTTTGGTTGTTTAAAGAGTACTTTAATCTTTCAGTAAAGGATACCTTTAAGACCTGGTCTGTGATGGAGACGATTGTGAGTGTGGTGGGCTTAGCGGGATGTTTGATACTGAGTGTATTTGTACATTAGCATAGGCAGGCTTTAGATTTGAGAAAATTTAGCTCACAAGGGATAAAAAAAGGAAATTGAGGCTATAATAGGAAACCGAATTAATAATTATAGAAATACTTCAGCGAAATGACAGCAACAGAAAACTTCCAGGCATTAGGGTTAACATTACCTCCGGCACCGTCTCCATTAGGTGTATACAAGCCTTACCTGATCGATGGCAAATACCTGTACCTCTCCGGCCACGGCCCTGTGCAGGATGATAGGAGCCTGATCATTGGCCGTATTGGTGGTGATATGGATATTGAGAAGGGTAAGCTGGCTGCCAGGCAAGTCGCCCTGACCATGCTTTCTACCATCGTTACCAACCTGGGTAGCCTGGACAAAGTAAAGCGGGTGATCAAGGTATTAGGTATGGTGAACTGTACCCCTGATTTTGGCCGTCATCCATATGTGATCAATGGTGCGAGTGAATTGTTTGCAAAGATCTGGGGCGAAGAAAATGGAATTGGTGTGCGTAGCGCAGTAGGTATGGGGTCCCTGCCTGACAATATTCCCGTAGAAATCGAAGCATTATTTGAATTAGTATAATCAGCTATGAACTGGTACGAACTGCACAACATTAACACGGTAGATTCACCTGCATTGCTGGTGTACCCGGAGCGTATGCGAGACAACATCCTTGCAGTGAAAGCTTCTGTGAAGGATGTGCAGCGATTACGCCCACATGTGAAGACCAGCAAGATCACCGAAGCAGCAGTGCTGATGATCGAAGAAGGCATTCATAAATTCAAATGTGCCACGATTGCCGAAGCAGAAATGCTTGGACTGGCTGGTGCAAAAGATGTGTTGCTCGCTTATCAGCCTGTAGGCCCAAAGGTCGAAAGATTGCTGGAACTCACAGAGCAATATCCTGATACGAAATATAGTTGCCTGGTGGATAATGCTGCTTCGGCAGTTGCGATCGCTGCACAATTTGTAGCCGCACAAAAAGTGCTGCCAGTGTATCTTGATCTGAATGTAGGTATGAACAGAACCGGTATTGTTCCCGGTGCAGCAGCACTGGCATTATACCAGGAACTGGCGCACCTGCCGGGTGTATCACCTGTAGGCTTACACGCTTATGATGGTCACCTGCATGATGTGGATGTTGCTGTTCGCAAAGAGAAATGTGATGCCGCCTATGTGCCTGTACAAGCCCTTGCACAAGCTATTACGGACAGTGGTTTACCTGCTCCGCGAATTGTGGCGGGCGGTTCTCCTACCTTTCCCATTCATGCCGGAAGGGAAGGAGTGGAGTGTAGCCCGGGCACCTTTATCTTCTGGGATTGGGGTTATCAGCAGCACTTACCGGATCAGCAATATGACTATGCCGCAGTATTGGTAACGAGGGTGATCTCTGTGATTGACGGAGAGCGCCTGTGTCTTGACCTGGGCCATAAGTCAGTAGCGGCAGAGAATCCACAACCAAGAGTGGTGTTTCTGAATGCACCTGAAGCATCGCCGGTATCACAGAGCGAAGAACACCTGGTAGTGAAAGTGGCTGATACCATGCAGTATCCCGTAGGCACTGTGTTCTATGGCGTACCATATCATATATGCCCTACCGTAGCATTGTATGAACGTGTAGGCGTTGTAGAAAATAATACCTGTATTGCGCAATGGAAAGTAGTTGCACGAGACAGGAAGATCATGATCTGAACCTAAAACGAGGGAGATGATTCAGTTGAATCACCTTCTTAAACGATTATAAACATGTTTGCAATAGACGCGCATCTGGATCTCAGCATGAACGCGATGGAGTGGAACCGCAATCTCCGCCTGCCTGTCAACGACATCAGGAAGAGAGAGGAAGGGCTCACAGATAAACCAGACCGCGCAAAAGGTGTAGTATCCTTTCCTGAACTGCGCAAAGGAAATATAGGATTGGTAGTAGGTACACAGATTGCCCGTTTTGTGGCACCTGACAACCCCTTGCCTGGCTGGTTTTCACCGGAACAGGCATGGGCACAGACACAGGGGCAGCTGGCTTGGTACAAGGCGATGGAGGCAGCAGGTGAACTGACATCTATCACGGACCTGGCATCGCTGGAAAAGCATTTAGCTTACTGGAATGATGGACAGCCTACCGAAAACAAAGCTATTGGTTATATCTTAAGCCTGGAAGGAGCCGATTCCATCGTAGATATTTCTTACCTGGAGACAGCCTATAACAACGGCTTGCGTGCAGTAGGCCCTGCTCACTACGGCCCTGGCAGATATGCACAGGGAACAGATGCCACTGGTTATATGGGTGAAAAAGGCAGAGCGTTGCTGAAAGAAATGGAGCGTCTGAACATCATTCTTGATGCGACACATCTTTGTGACGATAGTTTCTGGGAAGCCATGGAGCACTTTAACGGGCATGTATGGGCGAGCCATAACAATGTTCGTAAACTGGTGAATCATAACCGTCAGTTCTCTGACGGGATGATACTTGAACTGGTGAAAAGAGGCGCTGTGATTGGTGGTGCGATGGATGCATGGATGATGGTACCTGGATGGGTGAGAGGAGTATCTGATCCTAAAGGTATGGATTGTAACCTGGAGAAACTGGTAGATCATATGGATTATATCTGCCAGCTGGCGGGCAATGCATTGCATGTAGGGATTGGTTCTGACCTGGATGGAGCCTTTGGTAAAGAGCAAAGTCCTTATGACCTGGAGACGATTGCTGATGTGCAGAAACTGCCTGCTTTGTTTAAGAAGAGAGGGTATTCAGATGAGGATGTGGAGAATATTATGCATGGCAATTGGTTGCGGTTCCTGCGGAAGGCATGGCGTAAATAATGACGGCTATTTTTCAGGAATTAAAATTCAAAAAAGCCAAGCCAGTATTATTAACATAATAACACAAAGCCCTGCAGGAACATCCTGCAGGGCTTTGTGTTATTAGAATTACCGTTTAAATGTTAATTATCAATTACAAATACCTATTTATGAATTGAGTGCTAGTAATATAATTGAGACAATACATTAGTAGCATCATTTTCTCCAGGCTTTTGCTGTAGAAAACTTTCATATTGTTCTGCCGTTAGGGCATTTTTGATCTTTTTGTAGAAGCCGGTATGCATGCTTTTGATCTTCGCATCATAGGCTTTTGGGTTAGCAGCCGTTTCAGCAACGACAGTATTCCGTTGTGTAATGAATTCGGATATGAAACCTTTCAGTTTTACCTGCTGATCTTCTTTCAGGGATAGTGCTTTAGTCAGTTTACCCACGATGGCATTAGTATGTCCTTCTACATTGGCCATAGGTGCCTGCGCAGAAGAAATGGATGGTACTGATATGCCCAGAATGCAACATAGAAAGGAGAGTAAGACGGTATATTTCATATAGCCGGTTTTTTAACTGGAAGTTACAGCAATTATAAGTTTATATATGATGTTTCTAAGTTTGAAGAGGGTATTATCCAGTGTTATTTTACTGTATTCTCAGCGCCTTCATTTTACTTTTTAGTAAGCCCCTGAAAACGTGGGTAAGTGAATTCCCTCTTTCATGAACTATAACATTACGATCTTCACGGGTTTCGTGTGGATTGTCATTGCGGTATCCATTGTTTGGTACTCGGCTTCCAGAGTATGGGCGTCTACCCATTTAATCTGGCCGGGCCCCCAGTGTTGCAGGTCTGTTTCTCCCAGCAGTTTCACATTTCCATTCTCATAGCTGTAGAGTTCAAACCCGTTATTATTAAATCCTGCTTCCAGGTCGAAAGAAGGACAGAGTACGAATTGCTTATCAGGTGAGAGATGGGGAATACCCCACATATGCGTTTGCTTGCCGGTAGCAGGATGTACGAGCAGGAAATCGCTGGATTCGTAATAGCTGCCAAAGGCGAGGTGTTGCTGCAGGTCTTCTCTGTAACCTGCATAGTAGTATACGGCGTAGTCCTCGTCAATAGCGGGATTCTTGGCGTTTTTAAGTACGGATGCTTTACCGTTTTTCAGGGCGAAAACGAGGGAATCGCCTTTCCGTTGCACTTTGGATGCTTGTCTGGTCAGCTGGGGTCCTTCGACGCTATCATAATCTAATTCGGACGCTGGACTGAATGACGATTTCGCCAGGCTGTAGACCAGGAATTTTTTGTTGGCAATGCGGAATGAATCGATTGGTCGTTCATTAGTGGCGGCTTTAACTGCAGTGGCAGTATCAGCAATGGGCGTACTGTTTGAGGCAGCACTTGGGTGGCAGGCAGTATATATCACTGCGGCGGCTAATAAAGATAGGTACTGTTTCATATGATGAAACAAATATAAACGAAAATTGTGCCATAGATAGAGGTGGTACAGGTAAAAAAAATCCCGGGCTTTGAGGCCCGGGATCTTTTTATATGAAGTATGTAAGACTTACTCAGCTACCACTTCGAATTCCAGTTCAGCTTCGTTGCCTTTACCGAAATCCAGTTTCGCTTTGTATGTACCTAATTCTTTTACATCATCCAGGATGTGGATGCGGCGACGGTCGATTTCGTAACCTTTCTGTTCTTTAATCGCACGAGCGATCTGAACACCGGTAACGCTACCGAAGATCTTACCGGAAGTACCGGTTTTAGCACCAATTTTCACTGGGCCAGCCTTCAGCACTTCAACCACCTTAGCGATTTCGGCGAGCATTTTTTCTTCTTTTGCTTTCTGCACTTTCAGGCGTTCCTGCAGTTGCTTCATGTTAGAAGGAGATGCTTCTACCGCAAATTTTTGCGGGATCAGGAAGTTTCTTGCGTAACCGTTTTTTACGGCAGCCACTTCATTCTTCTGACCCAGATTATCTACGTCTTGTATTAAGATTACTTGCATGTTAATTAGTTTTAAGGACCTTTTACTTGAGATAAGTAATTTGTCGGTTTACTTTAAAAGGTCAGTAACGTAAGGTAACAACGCCATCTGACGAGCCTTTTTAATTGCCTGAGCTACCTTGCGCTGGAACTTCAGGGAGTTACCAGAGATACGACGTGGGAGCATTTTACCCTGGTCGTTCAGGAATTTCTTCAGGAATTCAGCGTCTTTGTAATCCACATACCGGATGCCCATTTTCTTGAAACGACAATATTTCTTTGCACGTTTCTCGGTTTTTACGGCCGTTAAGTACTTAATTTCTTGTTTTACTGCCATAATTTTAAGCTTCAGCGGTTTTAGAATCAGCATTTACGCCATGTCTCTTGCGATTGTTGTACTGTACAGCGTATTTGTCCAGTGCAGTAATCATGTGACGGAGCACATTTTCATCGCGGTTCAGCTGAACTTTCAGCTTCTCATTGAGGTCGGATGGCGCATTGTATTCCAGAACCAGGTACATGCCCGTGGTTTTCTTCTGGATTGGATACGCCAGTGATTTTAATCCCCAGGGATTTTCGTGCGTTAATTCACCGCCGTTTTCTTTGATAACGTCAGCGAATTTTTTCTGAGCAGCTTTGTAGTCTTCCTCAGACAGCACAGGGGTAAAAATCACCATCAATTCGTAATTCATAATTTCCCTGTTTTAAATTTGATTAGAAAAAAATTGGATCGCAAAGATAGTGCTTTCTATTCAATAAATGCAAAAAACCACTTCTGCCCTGGGCGGAAGTGGTTTTTAAATATTCTTAATTTTATTTTTAATTGGTAATCAATACTTTACTAGTGCTAACTCCATCCAGGCTCTGGATCCTTAATATATAGATACCACCCGGTAAACCGTTCACATCAATCGTCTTGGTATTCCGACCTTTATTCATCACCTGCTGTGTCTTATACCGGCTGCGCCCCTGCATATCTATCAACTCAAACTGTGCAGGACCCGGTTTTTCCATATCCACCCACAATTGGAGATTATGGCCGATGATACACCAGATGAGCTTTTTGATCAGGTCTATCAAAGATACATACACTCTCGCATCTGCACTATAGCGAACACTGCCATCATTGCTCACGATCTTCAGCCGATACCAGGAGAACCCCAGCCATGGCTTGTAATCGTAAGAATGGTAGGTGGTAGCGATATCCTTATTTCCCTGTGCTGCAAGGGTATCTACAGCAACGTAGGTCCGCAGGTTCTGGGTTTTTTGTACGATAAAATAGTCGGTGTTGATCTCGTAATCTGTAGACCAGGTCACTTTTACATTACCGGAATCTACAACCGCCCTGAAGTTGTCAGCAGTCACAGGATTGCCCAGGATGCGCAGGCTGTAATTGGTCTGCACAGGATAGTGGTCGCTGGTCGTGCTGCTGTAACTACTGATGAGCTGTGCTACTTCCTTGTGGATCTTAGCTGACCCCGGCAGGTAAGCAATCGCCATTTCGTCAGAAGCAATCACATTATCTATAACGGTAGGATAACCAGTGGTAGACTGATCCCCTGCCAGGCTCAGTGGTAAAGTGAGTGGTTTATAGTGGAGGGTATCATTCATGAAATCAATATAAGACGTAGTGGTATCTGGTGCCAGTTCCGTAGTAATGGTTTTATTCAGGGCATCGTTAAAGTCACCGAGGATGATGAAATTACTATGAGGATACTGTGCATCCAGGGAATCTTTCAGTTCCAGGTTCCCATTTTTACGCCGCTGCCAGGATTGTATTTTATCAGCAGAAGTACCTGTATTTGCCTTGCTGTGAATGAGCACAAAATTGATCTGCGCACTATCTCCATTCAGGTTGGCAGTTGCCTGCAGCAGGAAGGGGAATCGGCCGGAAGACCAGTTGTAGTAAGCATCTGAGCTGCCACCTTTTCTCAGTACACCATAAGAACGAATAGAACGGATCACACTCGTTTTGTAGAGGAATGTGAGCTTTTGTGCAGCAGTATAATCTGTATCGGTAATGCTATCAGCATAAGAACCAAAGTCAGAAATAACGTAGCTATAGCCCGGCATCTGGTTGACTACAGCTCTGAAGCGGGCAGTGTCTACAACTTCAGCGAGTGCATAGATATCAGCATCCAGTTTTTTCAGTACCACTGTGGCATTTGCCTGTTGCAGACTATCATTCGCCGGATTTTGCGCAGTGCTGCCAAACCATTCCATGTTCCAGTTCACTACTTTCAGCGAACGTAAGGAGGTACCGGAAAGCGCGATAGGTGTAGTTGTCAGACTTGCACTACTAAATGTAAGTGTGCCGGTATATGCCTGATCAGCGGCTGTAGGCGCAAATCTTACCCATACTTTCACTGTACCGGTGAGTGAGTCAGGCAGATAGTTCAGAGATGTGGTATAAGTACCTGCACTATCTTTTGACAGCTGGAAACCTGCACTGGTAGCAAGTGTGAGCGCACCCGTGAAATCGCTGGCATTGAAAGTAAAGTATTGTGCAGCTGATTTCTGACCTGATTGTACATAGTCGAAATCCAGGCTACCAGTAGATTTATCTACAGATGGTAAAGGTGCCTGTGGGCTGTTGTAAATGTGTACATCATCCAGGGTCCAGCGGGCAGCATTCAACGTTGGAGAAGAAACATATTTGAAGGCGATATACACATTGGATTGTTTAAAACCTGCCAGGTTAATACTGTCAGATGTTTTCCAGGCATCTGACGACATTGCAGGAAATCTTCCATTTACCGGAGTCCAGGTGGCAGTATTGGGATTGCTGCTACCATCGTAATTGGTAGAAATCAGCAATTGTAAAGAAGGCCCTACAAAGGCAGTACGGCTGGCAAAGGAGAGGAGTGGATAATCAAAACCTGTGAAATCAAAAGCAGGAGAGATGAGCCAATCTTCATTTTCAAGAGGACCTCCGCTATAACCGTTGATCTGTGCACCATTCAGGTTCTGACCGAAAGTAGTGCAATCCCAAACCTGTGCTCCGCTTACACTATAGGCTGTAAAACCACCTACTACACCAGTGCCGGAAGTACAATTATTGAAATCAAAATTGAGTTGTTGTGCACCGGTGCTGAAGGCCCAGATGGTGCTATCCGGAATACCTGTGAAAACGTTGCCACTATTATCTGTAACGGCGCCGCTATCGATGGTGATGTAGTAAGATTTATTCCCTGCAAGAGAGGTGATAACACTCAGCAGCTGATTCCTGATCACGATAGCAGTGCTGCTGATATCAAAGGATTGCTGGGTGCCGTTTGTTGCATTGTGCAGAATGAGGTGCCCACTGCCGGCAATAATATTTTCAGAGAAAAGAATGCTGGGGGTAGTGGTAGGAGGCACATTTGTTTCGTGATTCAATGGTGTCAGTGAATCGATAACAGGAGGGGTGGTATCTGCACCACCACTGCCTGCAATAATATTGTCAATGGCAAAAGAGGGGCGGGAACCACCGCCACCAACCTGGCGGTTAACCCAGCGAAGCTGTACCAGTGGCTGGTTTTCGCAGGCTGCCGGGAGTACCAGCGTTTTGGTAGATGGATCCTGGGGAGTAGTAACTCCTGAAGTGGTCTGGAGGGTAGTACCATTTTGGTATTCAGTACCGGTGATGTTGGTAAAGTTGCCAGTGCTACCGATTCTGTATTGTAAAATGACTTCGTTGATACGGGTATTGCTGCTGCCGTCGTAAGGATTGCGAAGTGTCATTACGTCGTATGTCAATGAGATGTTCACCTGCCCGCTGGTATTGAGGGCGAGGGTGAGGCAGTTGTCCACGCTGCCGCTATTGAGGAAACCCAGTTTACCATTATAATTATATACACCGTTAGTAGTGCTGGAGGCGGTGCCGGTGATCAGTGCTTTGTCTGAAGCAGGCGTGGCGGTGTTGAAGCTGGAGGAAGGGGAGCCGGAAAGGGTCCAGCCCTGCCATCCAGCAGGATAAGTGGTGGATGTGGTTGCCAGTGCATCAAAGTTTTGCTGATACGGTAGTGCCTGGGGTGTGGGTTGGGTTTGCGCAAAGGAGCGCAGTACACCAAAGACAGTAAATAATAGGAGTAGAGTTTTTTTCATGTAATGATTAGATGGTTTTATCAGGGGTGGGTAAATATGATAAATGTGTTAATGATATGCGCTCCAGGGTCGTGATATACTACACCTTAAATCTACTACATTTGTGTTATACTATACGTGATATAATTGTTAACTGGCGGAGGGGCCAGCGGCCCTCCGCCAGTTTGGCAGCCATACCTCCAATGGCACACCCTTTGAAACCATACCCCAAAAACACAGATACCCATGCAGAAAGGAGCAATACGTGTTCAGACAGAGAACATCTTCCCCATTATTAAAAAATTCCTCTATTCAGATCATGAGATCTTTATCCGCGAACTCGTAAGTAACGCGGTTGATGCAACACAAAAACTGAAAACGCTGGCTAGTGTAGGTGAATTCAAGGGTGAGCTGGGTGAACTGGCCATCACTGTGAAACTGGACAAAGGGAAAAAGACGCTGACCATCTCCGACAATGGGATCGGTATGACAGCTGAAGAAGTAGATAAATACATCAACCAGGTAGCATTTTCCGGTGCGGAAGAGTTCCTGGATAAATATAAAGGTCAGAACGAAGGAACCAACATCATTGGTCACTTTGGTCTGGGTTTCTATTCCTCCTTCATGGTGAGCAATGTTGTAGAGATCATTACGCAATCTCACAAAGATGCACCGGCAGTACGTTGGGAGTGCGATGGCAGTCCTGAATACACGCTGGAAGAAACCACCCGTGAAGCTGGCAGAGGTACTGATATCATCATGCACATCAACGAGGAAAGCGAAGAATTCCTGGATGAGCACCGTATCAAAACCATTCTCGAGAAATTCTGTAAGTTCCTGCCTGTTCCGGTTAAATATGAAGATAACCAGATCAACAATACACATCCTGCCTGGACAAAGAAACCAAGTGAGCTGACTACAGAAGATTATCAGAACTTCTATAAAGAACTGTATCCATTCTCTGAGCCGCCACTGTTCTGGATCCACCTGAATGTAGATTATCCATTCAACCTGACTGGTATTCTCTACTTCCCTAAGATCAACAAGAGCTACGAAATCCAGAAAGATAAGATCAGCCTTTATTCCAACCAGGTATTTGTAACGGATGAAGTAAAGGATATTGTACCTGAATTCCTGATGCTGCTGCACGGTGTGATCGATAGCCCGGATATTCCGCTGAACGTGAGCCGTAGCTACCTGCAGGGTGATCCGAATGTAAAAAAGATCAGCTCTTACATCACCAAGAAAGTAGCAGATAAGCTGGATGAAATGTTCAGAAACGACCGTAAAGGATTCGAGGAGAAATGGGAATCTATCGGTCTATTTGCTAAATACGGTATGATGACGGACGATAAATTCCGTGAAAAAGGTAACAAGTTCCTCATCCTCGAAGATGTAGATGCCAGCAAATTCTATACGCTGGATGAATACAAACAGGAAACTGCTGCGATTCAAACCAACAAGGAAGAAAAACAGGTGATCCTCTATGCAACCAATCCTGTACAGCAGGATAGCTATATCACTGCTGCGAAAGCAAAAGGATATAAGGTTGTGAAACTGGATAGCCTGGTAGATGCTGCGTTCCTGAATCAAATGGAAACGCATTGGGAAAAAGTGCAGTTCACCCGTGTGGATGCGGACATTGCTGACAACCTGATTGACAAAGATGAAAATACTACACATGTACTGACAGAGGATCAGGAAACCCGCCTGAAAGCGCTGTTTGAAAAGATTCCACAGCAGCATGTAAAAGTAGAACTGAAAGGTCTGAGTGCAGCATCACAACCGGTGATCGTAACGCGTCCTGAATTCATGCGTCGTATGAAAGATATGGCAGCAGTAGGTGGCAGTGGAATGAGCTGGTATGCAAATATGCCGGACGAAATTAACATGACTGTAAATGCGAATCACCCGATCTATCAGCAGATCCTGAAAGAAGGCAATGATCAGCTGCAGGAAAAGCAGATCCGCAACCTGGCAGATCTGGCTTTATTGTCACAGAACCTGTTGACAGGTGCAGATCTGACAGCTTTCGTAACCAGGAGTGTTGAACTGATGGGCGAAAAAAGCAATTAAGATATACTAAATCATTGGGCGATACCGTTTTGGAGGGATCGCCTAAAACCTTATCCCGTTCCGCCTTTGCGTGGAACGGGATTTTTATTGGAAAGAAGATATATAAAAAGAATAGGAATTATGGAATAAGGCAATGCACTATGGCGTCATTTCCCCATACTTACCTTTACAGTAAAGGAAAAACAGAAAGCCCTATCATAGGAGATCTTATCAAATCTCCGTCCGCAGGGGATCAAAGCAAATGTTTTGATCCCCTGCACTTTGTGGTAATCATTACCCGGGTTGAGTAGCGAAAAGTCAGTGGGAGCGAATATCTATTACTTTCATCTGCAGGTTCATCTTGCCATTCCATTCATTCTCATCAATGGTAAAGACCATATCAAAAGGCTGACGGCTGCTTACAATGGGAAATTTCCCGGACATATAGAAGCCTATACCTGTCACGGCAATTGCATTTTTACCCTGTTTTACTGAGAATTTAATGTGCTCATCCTTTATGAGGCGGGAATAACCGCTGTCTACCACGTTTCGTACGAGGAAGACAGGGCGTTGGTTGTCCGGACCCAGGGGTTCGAATTGCCTGAGGATGTTAAAGAAAGCAGGTGTGATATCTTTCAGGGAGATTTCGGTATCGATAGTGATTTCCGGAATCAGCAGTTCAGGATCGATGGTGGTGGCAACGACTTCTTCAAATTTTTCCTGGAAAGCGGGTACGTTCTCTGGTTTGAGGGTCATACCGGCGGCATAGAAGTGGCCGCCATAGTTTTCCAGCAGGTCTTTACACTGGTGAATGGCTTCGTATACGTTGAACCCAATCACAGAGCGGGCGGAGCCTGCTACCTTATCATTACTGAGGGTAAGGATAATGGTGGGTCTGTAATAATATTTATCGATGAGGCGGGAGGCCACAATACCTACTACTCCTTTGTGCCAGTCTGGCTTATAGAGTACGGTAGACTTTTTATGATGAAGTGAGGTATCGTTTTGAATGAGTTCAACGGCTTCTTTGGTGATATTGCCATCTATTTCCTTACGGTCAAAGTTGTCAGCATGCAACACCTTCGCAATTTCCATGGCTTTTTCCATATCATTTTCAATGAACAGGTTCACGGCTTTGCGGGCATCATCCATTCTGCCGGCGGCGTTTACGCGGGGAGCGATCACGAATACCAGGTTGGAGATGGTGAGTTGTTCTTTTAGACCACTAAGCTGGATCAATGCCTGGATACCGGGTAGGGGGGATTCATTGACTTTTTTCAGTCCATGGAAGGCCAGTACACGGTTTTCGCCTGTCATGGGTACGATGTCGGCCGCGATGCTGGTAGCTACGAGGTCCAGGTACCGGTGGGCAGCGGATTCCGGCAGGCCTGCTTTTTGGGCGAAGGCAGTGATGAGTTTATAACCGATACCACAGCCGCTTAGTTCTTTATAAGGATAAGGGCAGTCGTATTGTTTTGGATTGAGGATAGCCACAGCCGGGGGCAAAATAGCATCTGGCAGGTGGTGATCACATATAATAAAGTCTATTCCGTGTTCGGCGGCCCAGGTAATCTGATCGATGGCCTTGATGCCGCAGTCCAGCGCAATGACGAGGCTAAAGTCATTATCCCTGGCGTATTCAATGCCCTGGGTAGAGATGCCGTAGCCTTCGCGGTAGCGGTGAGGAATGTAAAATTCTATGTTATTATATAAGGAGTGTAGAAAATCGAAGACAGTTGCTACGGCGGTCGTACCATCTACGTCGTAGTCGCCGAACACGAGAATTTTTTCGTGCCTGAAAAAGGCCTGTTCAATTCTGGATACGGCTTTATCCATATCCTTCATGATCCATGGGTCATGGAGATCTGCCAGTGTAGGGCGGAAAAACAACCTTGATTCATCATAGGTATGCATGCCCCGCTGCACCAGCAACCTGCATAACAGGGGATGAATGCGCAGGGAGGCCTGCAGCAAAGCTTCCTGTTTTGGTTGATACGATCTGACTGTCCAGCGTTTTTGCATCTATAATCTAAAGAAGGATGAGCGATACTAGTTTGAACGGAAGATAGGGTATAAATTTCAAAAAGTGTGGCCTGTTCTCATTAAGAACTGACCACCAAGCAATTATATTGTCCCTATTATTATTTCGAGATTGTATCTTGATAGCACGTTTATTTTCAATACAATCTCTATATATGATCGTGTTGTGGTTTGATTCCTATTTTAGCATTGTAGGTCCGTAAAAAATAATTCAAACTGCAACACGCCCTTATATATTATTTAGAAGTTACGGTCGGTGGTATACCTGACCATTGATTCGAGTCCCTGCCTGATATTGCTATCGGGGAAGCTATGGAGGATGGCCATGGCTTCGTCGCGGTATTCGAACATCTTTTTCTGTGTATACTCGATGCCGCCGGAAGTTTTCACCAATGTAATGACTTCTTCAACGCGGGTTTTATCGGTATTATGATTTTTTACGATGTTGATAATTCTTCTTCTCACCTCCGGCGTTGCGTGTTCCAGTGTATAGATGAGGGGGAGGGTCATTTTTTTCTCCCGTATATCTATGCCGGTGGGTTTGCCAATTTTTTCGCTGCCATAATCGAAGAGGTCATCTTTGATCTGGAAGGCGACACCTACTTTTTCGCCGAAGAGGCGCATTTTTTCGGTAGTTTCGTCGTCGTTAGAGGTACTCCAGGCACCGGCGGCACATGCAGCGGCTAGGAGGGAGGCTGTTTTACGGCGTATAATCTCGAAGTAGATATCTTCTTTAATATTGAGTTTACGTGTTTTCTCGATCTGGAGGAGTTCTCCTTCGCTCATTTCCTTTACAGCCTGTGAGAGGATCTGGAGGGCTCTGAAGTCATTATTATTCAAGGAGAGGAGGAGTCCTTTGGATAGCAGGTAGTCTCCCACGAGTACAGCGATCTTATTTTTCCACAAAGCGTTGATGGAAAAGAATCCACGGCGCTCATTGGCATCATCCACAACATCATCATGTACAAGGGTAGCGGTGTGCAGGAGTTCTACAAGGGCGGCGGCACGGTAGGTGCTTTCCTGTATATCATTACTGAACAGGCGTGCCGAGAGTAATACGAACATGGGACGCATTTGCTTCCCTTTTCGTTTAACGATATAATGCATGATCCTGTCTAACAGCGCGACATTGCTCTTTACTGCATCAGAAAATTTGCTCTCGAAGTCCCTTAATTCCTTACTGATCAGGTTTTTAATCTCGTCCATGGTTGATTGAAAAAGATTGCTAATCTATGCTTAAAATATCAAATTTTAACAATTTGGCCCCTAATTTGTATATAAGGGAGTAACAAAACTTTAACATTACTTTGTTTTAGTTATAACAAATATGCTTATTCGTTATATGCTCAAACAAAGTATGGCACAACATTAGTTTTGCCTAAGTGTTAATAGTTAACCAGTTATCAATAGAAATAATATTGCAACAAAAATTTGAATATTCATTTGAGAATTTTACCTTTGCTGGGTAAAAAAACGGGTTATTAGTAAATTTTTAACAGTTTTTAAATAGAAAACAATTATGGCAAGCAAAAAGTACTTATTACTGGCTGGCGCTATGAGTCTCCTAGCGGCGTCTTCCAGTTATGCACAAGTTACCCCTGTTTTTGACGCCCTGGATTCAACCAAAGTTCCAGCATCAAAACAGGCACAACAAAACAATTTCGCAAATCATCAGTATGATTTCCCTGCAAAACCACGTGATATGTGGGAACTGGGTTTCCATGGTGGTCTGCATGTAATCAACGGTACCGTTCCTGCTAAGCCAGGTTTCGGTGGTGGTATCTCCCTGAGAAAATCTCTGGGCCATACTTTCTCCGTAAGAGCTGAGTATACTGGTTCTTTCGACAAAGGTCAGGATTACAGACTTCGTACAGTAACTGGTGCAGGTGGTGGCGCTGCTACAACCTGGGCTAAGACTGCTGCCTTAAATAATGGCATGATCGTTCCCAACTATAAGACTGCTACTCACCAGCTGTCTTTTGACCTGATCGCTTCCCTGAGCAACATCCTGTTCTACAAAGCACAGCCAAAAATTAACTGGTATGTATTTGGTGGTTACTCTCTGGGCCTGATCGACGTTGACGTTGATGCAGTAAACGGAAGCGGTGCCGGTTATAGCTACAGTGGTGTAAAATTCAATGCTAGCCGTAAGGACATCAAAGATCAGCTGAAAAATATCTACGATGGTGATTTCGAATCTAATGCTCCTTCTCAGGGTAACAGAGGTAACATCGGTCGTAAAGATAACAACCAGCTGTGGCGCCATGGTGCTGACTTCGGTACAGGCGTAGCTTTCAGAGTTTCTAAGAGATTTAACATCGGTGTTGAAGAGAAATACACTATGTATTTCGACGATTATCTGGACGGTTATTCTTCTCCATACTCTAACCACAAAGATGCATTCAGCTACACTAGTGTACGTCTGAACTTCAACCTGGGTAACTCTTCTAAGAGAGTTGAACCACTGTGGTGGATCAATCCGCTCAACTATGCTTACAATGAGCTGAGCGCTCCTCGTCACATGAAACTGCCTACTCCAGTTCTGCCTGATGCTGATGGCGATGGCGTTACTGACCAGTTCGACCGCGAACCAAATACTCCAGCTGGTGCTCCAGTTGACGTTCATGGTGTAGCTAAAGATACTGATGGTGATGGCGTTCCTGACTTCAAAGACAAACAGCTGATCACTCCTACTTATTGCCAGCCAGTTGATGCTGATGGTGTTGGTAAGTGCCCAGATCCTGAATGTTGCAAGAACATGCAGCCTACTACAAATTGCTCTAGCCTGGTTCTGCCTAGCGTAGCATTCAAAGGTTCTTCTACCAAGGTTTCCAGCGATAACGAAGCTATCCTGGCTTCTGTAGCTAGCACACTGAAATCTAACCCCACTTGTAACATCCTGGTAACAGGTCACGCAGGTGCTAAGGGTAAGAAAGGTGGTGTTGACCTGAGCAGCCGTCGTGTTGATTCAGTGATCGACTACCTGGCTGACAAGCAAGGTATCGACCGCGGTCGCTTCATCAAACAAAACACTCCTGGTGAGTCTGGTACTGTAGATCTGTCTCCAGCTAACTAATTCTCACTGAGAAAAATATAGAAGCCCCGTCTCAACAGAGACGGGGTTTTTTATTTCCCCTCAAACCCCCTCCTGCCGCCTTTGCTAGCCCTCGAAGCACCCAAATTAACTCTTACAAAAAATTTTCTATATTCCTTAATTCGCACTAACTTTGATGGCTTTTTTGAGTAGCAAGACTGTTTGAATGCACACTCCTAAAGGGAGGTAGTTACGACATCAAAAGCATTACTACTCTTATTTATTTAATTACATATTTCGTGAGAAAAGACATTAACAGGGTTAGCCTGGCCGGTTTAGTAGTAGCATTAGGTATTATTTACGGTGACATTGGAACATCTCCGTTATACGTTTTCAAGGCTATTATAGGTACAAACTATATTAGCGACTTACTGGTTATCGGCGGTATTTCATGTATTTTCTGGACCCTGACTTTACAAACAACTATTAAGTACGTAATCCTCACGCTGCGTGCAGACAATAAGGGAGAAGGCGGCATCTTCTCGTTATACGCTCTTGTACGCCGACACGCCAAATGGGCCGTTATCTTTGGTATGATAGGCGGCGCCGCATTATTGGCCGATGGTATCATTACCCCACCTATTACTGTAACGACCGCAATCGAAGGTCTACGCACACTTGATGTTTTCAAAGATCTTAGTCAGTGGACAATTGTAAAGATCGTACTCACCATCATTACATTGCTCTTCGTGGTACAACAGTTTGGTACCAATTCTATTGGTAAGCTGTTTGGACCTATCATGGTGATCTGGTTCTCCATGCTCGGTATCCTCGGGTTGTCACACCTGGCAGACGATTTCACCGTACTGAAGGCTTTCAGCCCACACTATGCAATACAGTTATTAACCACCTATCCCCGTGGCTTCCTGATCCTGGGTGCCGTGTTCCTTTGTACTACAGGGGCCGAAGCCCTCTATTCCGACCTGGGGCACTGTGGTAAAGGTAATATCCGCGTATCCTGGACATTTGTGAAAACCTGTCTGCTCCTGAACTACCTGGGTCAGGGTGCCTGGTTACTCACACATAAAGGCACAATGCTGCCAAAAGATCAGAACCCCTTCTTTACAATTATGCCTGAGTGGTTTGTGATCCCCGGGATCCTCATTGCTACAATGGCATCTATCATTGCGAGCCAGGCATTGATCTCCGGCTCATTCACACTTATTTCAGAAGCAATGCGACTGAACCTGTGGCCTAAACTGAAGATCAACTATCCAACTGAAATGCGTGGCCAGTTATACATTCCTGGTATCAACACCATGATGTGGATAGGCTGTGTGGCTATCGTACTGATCTTCCAGGAATCGGGGGCCATGGAAGCGGCATACGGTCTCTCCATTACCATCTGTATGTTGATGACCTCCTGTCTCTTTGCCTTCTACCTATACACGCGAAGGGTCCGGATAAGCCTGATACTCATATATCTCATTATCTACTTTACGATAGAATTCTCCTTCCTGTTCGCCAACCTGGTGAAATTTATGCATGGTGGTTATGTAACAGTGATTGTGGCAGGTGTACTCTTCCTGATTATGCTGGTGTGGTTCAAATCACGCAAGATCAAAAATCGTTACGTTGAATTCGTACGACTGGAAGATCATCTGGCAGTGATCCAGGAACTGAGCAACGATACCACTATCCCCAAGTATGCTACGCACCTCGTATATATGAGTAGTGCTGACAATCCGAAGGAAATTGAACATAAGATCATCTATTCAATTCTGAATAAGAAACCAAAGCGTGCAGATATCTATTGGTTTGTGCACGTAGATGTTGTAGATGAGCCTTATCTGAGTGAATACTCTGTACAAACGATCATTCCGAATGAGGTGATCCGCGTGGAATTCCGCTTAGGATTTAAAGTGGAACAACGTATTAACCTGATGTTCAGAATGGTGGTGGAAGATATGGTGCGGAACAAAGAGGTGAATATCACCAGCCGTTACGAATCACTGAGTAAGAACAATGTGGTGGGCGACTTCCAGTTCATCGTAATGGAGAAGTTCCTGTCACACGACAATGACCTGCCGCTGTACGAACGTCTGATCATGAGAATGTATTTCTGGCTGAAACGCGTAAGTCTTTCTGAAGAACGTGGTTTTGGGCTGGATAGCAGTTATGTGACGATTGAGAAATATCCGCTGGTGGTAGCGCCGGTGACGAACCTGCAACTAAAACGAATCATACATTGATAAAATAGAAAGGCCGCTCATACGAGCGGCCTTTTTTATTGAAAATGGTGTTCATTCCCTTTTCAGCCTTTCATGAATGTTTTTATTGAGTAAATGAAGTACTTTAATCTATATAAAACCCAAATTTTCCCATCCTTTCATCTCTCATCGCTTCCATAATCTCCGTTTGTGTATTCATTACATAAGGGCCATGCCAGGCCACTGGTTCATTCAGCGGAAGTCCGTCACAATAAAGGATCAGCGCATCTTTGCTGGCGCTGACAGTAATTTCATCGCCATCATTATTGAAGAGCACCATACTCCTGTCTCCCGTCGTACGACCATTTACAGTAACCTGTCCACGAAGCACATAAAAAAGAATGTTTCTTTCCTTCGCAACCTGGATCGTTGTATTACCTCCCTCACTCATATCTATCAGGAAGGCGTTAATGTCTGTAATAGACTGTAAAGCCCCTTTATGACCATTCCACTGACCACCTGCGATAGCCACTTTCACTTTATCATTTGCGACAACAGGAATATCGTCTTTTTGTAAGCCGGTATACTTTTTCCTGAACTGTTAATACCACGTTAACACCAATAAAAAAGTCCCCCGGAGAACCAGAGGACTTTCTTTAACACAACTAAAAAAACAATCAAACGTTCGAATTAAATCAATCGGGTTTTTTCCCATCTAAAAAAGTATTGATCGTATTGATCTCTGCCTGATTATTCTGACTATCAGAAATGGTATAGTTAGAATAGAAATTCTCGGCAGAACCAGCGCCATTATCGAGATTAATATTCCGACGAATGTACGCAGGAACGTTTTCAATTTCTGAATTATTATCGATGCCTTTCACGTTAAAACTGAGACTACGCAGTTTTGCTACGCGCTCGGCCTGTTTCCGTTTCTGTTCTTCTAATTGCTCTTCAAATGCATGCAATTGCTGCATATCATTTGACATCTCAGTTCCTGGTTCTTCTTCACGGAATACTATCTTCATCTCCGGTGTTTCCGCCGGTGGTGGAGTCGTAGTTGGCTCAATAAAAATGTGTCTGGCAGGGTACCCGCCAGCCGCCTGGTTATTAGGCTGTATCACGTTGACATTGTTATAGCTGGTAGGAGCTGTTGATCCTACTGGCTCAATGTTGAGTGCAAAACTTGACCTTCCGCTTTCAGCAGGAGGTTCCGGGGTTACAAACGTCGTAGCCGGCTGAGTGACCACAGGCTCTACCAACCGTGGCGCCATATGGTCGGTTGGTTCGATGAACAAAGAGTTGTTGTTGGAGCTAACCGGGGTGTTCATCTTTTTTTCATCACCTTCACGACCCAGTTCCATTACGATTCTAGGCTGGTTAAGAGATGGATCCTGTGGGGCCTGTTTTACCTGCTGAATCGGTTTTTGTTCGAAACCGGTAGCAATAATAGTTACACCCAGTTTACGATCCAGGTCCTGATCGTAGCCAACACCAAGGATTACATCGCAATCCTCACCTGCCTGGCTTTGAACATATGCCTGGATAGTATCCATTTCATCGAGTGTATGCTCGAATTCACCTTCAGCTGAAGAGATATTCAGCAGGATCCATTTTGCACCACGGATGTCGTTATCATTCAGCAGCGGTGAAGTAAGTGCTTCTTCGATCGCTTTCTGTGCGCGGTTTTCACCTTCTGCAGTAGCCGCACCAAGAATGGCAACGCCTCCGTTGCGCATTACCGTACAAACGTCCGCAAAGTCAACGTTGATCTGACCAGTGCTGTTGATCACATCAGTGATACACTTAGCAGCGGTAGCCAGTACGTTATCTGCTTTTTCAAAAGCAGCTTTGAACTTCAGGTCGCCGAACTTCTGGCGCAGTTTATCGTTAGAAATAATCAATAGTGTATCTACGTATTCTTTCAGACGGTTCACGCCATCATCGGCCTGTTGCATTCTCTTCTTTCCTTCATAGGAAAAAGGAGTGGTCACAATGCCCACTGTGAGAATGCCCAGTTCTTTACAGATCTTCGCGATGATTGGAGCACCACCTGTTCCGGTACCACCACCCATACCTGCAGTGATGAATGCCATCTTGGTATTCACCTCTAAGATCTTTTTGATTTCTTCAAAGGATTCTTCAGTCGCCTGTTCACCAATGCGGGGGTTGGCACCAGCTCCGAGACCCTGAGTCAGGTGAGGACCAAGCTGAATTTTATTTGGGACAGGACTATTGGAGATAGCCTGCGCATCTGTATTACAGATGATAAAATTCACGCCCTCAATACGCTGGTTGAACATGTGGTTCACCGCGTTGCTTCCGCCACCACCAATGCCTATCACTTTGATGATGGAAGACTTTTCTTTGGGAAGATCAAAATGTATCATGACTCTATCTCTTTTATGGGTTAGTAAGTATAATTAATAATGCCCACAAATTCTTCTATAGTTAGTAATTATTGGAAGTGGTAGAACCCACTACCATTGTCCGAATATTAATTATCTGATTTGAAATCGCTTATGGCTGCAACAATTACGCCATTCTCGGAAAATACCCTGTTAAAGTTTTGCATCCTCTTCTTCTGTGAACATGTCGATGATCTTCGTTTTCATTCTGTCGAGGAAAGTTTTCAGCGAAGCATTTCTTTCTCTCGCTTTTCTTGCCTGAATTTCTTCAACTGAGGGGGCATCATCTTCCCAGCTGTTATCCGCTTCTGTAGCGGCTTTCGAGGCCTGCTCCTTCGCGGTATAGCTGGTGTTGATCTTAACGTAATTTTCTTCCATTGCCCTGCGGTCATTCTCATAGTCGTTATAACCCTTGAGAATAAGACCTATACAGGTGGAGTACATTGGCCTGGTCAGCTCGTCGATATGACCGGTGGCCAGGTGTTCGTTTGGATACCCAATACGTGCACTTACACCAGTTGTATATTCAGTAAGCTGGATCAGATGTTTCAGCTGGGAGCCACCACCCGTCAGGATGATACCACCATTGAGCATCTTGTTATCCATACCAATCTGTTTGAGATGATAAATGACGAAGTCCATGATCTCACTCATACGCGCTTGTATGATATGAGCCAGGTTCTTCACAGAAATCTCTTTAGGGCTCTGTCCGCGCAGTCCGGGAATGGTGATGTAAGCATTGCTTTTTGCTTCATCAGCCAGTGCATATCCGAATTGAACTTTCATTTGCTCTGCCTGTGTCTTCAATACACCGAGACCGTTTTTGATATCGTTGGTGATGTTCTCACCACCGTAAGGTATTACGGCTGTGTGCTTCAGGATACCTTCGTAGAACACAGCCAGGTCTGTAGTACCACCGCCGATATCTACGATGGCTACACCTGCTTCGAAGTCCATATCACACATTACGGCAGCGGCAGAAGCCAGGGGCTGAAGTACCAGGTCGTGGATCTTCAGGCCGGATTTCTCAACGCTACGATTGATGTTGCGAATCGCATTCTTATCACCGGTGATGATATGAAAATTCGCACCCACCTTCACACCGCTCATCCCAATAGGATAAGTAATGTTCTGGAGGCTATCAACAATATATTGTTGTGGGATCACGTCAATGATCTGATCACTGGCGGGGATCACCGTTTTATACTGGTCATTTATCAGTTGATCAATATCTTTCTGGGATATCTCCGCTTCGGTATCGTTACGCACGATATCGCCGCGGGTCTGCAGGCTCTTGATGTGATGACCTGCAATGCCAACATAGACTTCATTGATCTCCAGGTTAGGATTAGAAGCATAGCAGTTCTCCAGGGCCTGACGTATCGCCTTGATCGTCTGATCAATATTCAACACCATTCCGTGCTGAACACCAAAAGACGGGGCTTTACCGAACCCCAGGATTTCCAGTTTCCCGAATTCGTTCTTTCGACCTGCAATGGCAGCAATCTTTGTAGTTCCAATATCAAGACCTACAATGATAGGAGCTTCCTGATTCATGGCGTTTCTATAGTTTTTTGTTGTGTTACTAATTTCTACCCGGCCTATACACTGCCTTTGGTTCCTTTTTTCCAGACGACTTGTCCTTTTGATTTCTCTGTTTCGAAGGCGTAGGTCTGGCTGGTACCACTCTGACTGAAGATGCAAGCTTTGCAGCTTCCGGTTGTACGGAATCGTTTCCGTGCACCATTATCCTCGCTAGTGTATCACCGTTGCTGGCTAATTTTGCGCTGTCTTCAGCGGCCAGCTTTTTTGATAATTCCTCCCCGCTTCTTCGTGTACATACTACTTCGTTTTCGAATGCCACGTTGATTTTCGCGTAATTGTTCCATCCCACTTTACTCAATCCTTCTTTATAAAACGCCAGCAGTTTGTTAAATTTTTTTGCTACATCGGTACCGTCGCCAAACAGTATCACGTGATCTCCCAGTGTCGGTATAATCTCAAACTCACGCTGGGGGGTGATGACCACCTGTTCCACCTGTGCAGTCCAGAAAGGGTCGCTTTGTACAAAGCTGCCTATTTCCATGATACCTGCAGTCAATGCGCTGTCTGCCTTTTGCACCTTAGCAGCATCTGACGGATAATCTGTGAACACCGGCACTCTTGCTGTATAGCGGGCTGATACCGGTATTCTGTCTCCATCCTTGTCAAGGTAGTAGGTATTTCCTGTTAAGGTAAAGATCCTTGCTACGGGTTCTCGCTGAGCGACCTTGATGTTGAGTTTTCGCTGGTTATCCACAAAGATGTTCGCAGTTTTTACCCAGGGATCACGGGCTACCATCTTCTCCAATGCTGCGATGTTAATCTCTTTTATGGGCTTGCCAACAGGATTTAAATGCTTGTCGCCAGCCACCAACACTTTTATATCTTTCTCTTCTATAAAAAAGTTATGCTCGTTCCCAACCAGTTTTACAACGATTCCCTTGCACTTACCATCTTCTTTGTCCTGCACTGCCGCAACAAGCAGGACCACGAATCCAGTCAATACCGCTGTCCAGAGCAGTACACTACCTATTCGTTTTAATGCCCGGTGGGTCTTGGTTTGCATTTGGGTGTTGATTTTGTTGTCTACTCGTTCACTTTCTCTCCGTTCAATATCTCTTTGATCGGATCTCTGAATTGGTCAATGTCACCGGCACCAGCCGTGATGAGCAACGGTGCACTATTCGATTTTACCCAGGCTAATACATCTTCTTTTTGTATCACCTGCACTGGTACTGTGATCTTTTCCGCCAGGATCTCACTGCGCACGCCTTCAATAGGTAATTCTCTGGCCGGATAGATGGGTAACAGTAATACTTCATCTGCCAGTGACAAACTCTCTGCAAATCCTGCTGCCAGGTCACGTGTACGGGTATACAGGTGTGGCTGGAAGATAACTGTACAGCGCTTGTCAGGGAATAAGCCACGCGCACTGCTGATGAGGGCACGTAATTCTTCCGGATGATGTGCGTAGTCGTCTATATATACCTGGTAATCATTCTTCACCAGGTACTCAAAGCGACGTTTGATGCCTTTGAAATCAGCAATTGCTGCTTTGATCTTTGCGGCATCGATGCCTAACAGGTGCGCCACCGTGATGGCTGCCACTGCATTCTCAATATTATGTGTGCCCCCGATAGGCAGTTTTACATCATGAATGTGCCAGTCCTGCTCTACCACATCAAACAGGTAACCACCGTCAACTGTTCTGATATTGGTTGCATAAATATTTGCTTTCGAATCTTTCAGATGATACCAGCGTTTATTATCACCTTTCAATTCTCCTGCACGAGACAATCCTAACTTTGCGATCAGTGTACCATTCGGTTTTATGTTCGCAGTATATTGTACGAAGGCATCCTGCATGTCTGCTTCTGTACCGTAGATATCCAGGTGATCTGCATCCATGGCAGTGAGCACGGCAATATCAGGATGCAGTTTCAGGAATGAACGGTCATACTCATCGGCTTCAATCACAGCAACCTGTTTGTCACTGCTCCAGAAGTTGCGGTCGTAGTTAGCGCTGATGCCACCGAGGAAGGCATTGCAACCATAGCCACTATGACGCAGTATGTGAGCGGTAAGGGTAGAGATGGTTGTCTTACCATGGGTACCTCCTACGGTGATGGCAAACAACTCTTTGGTGATCTCCTGCAATACGTCGCTCCGTTTTACTACTTCGTATTCATTTTTACGGTACCAGATCAACTCTCCGTGGGTACCGGGAATAGCGGGTGTATATACAACCAGCTGTGCATCTTTATCCAGCAGATTGACATCATCCGAGTAATGAATCTGCATACCTTCCTCAGCCAGCTGACGGGTCAGCGGGGTTTCGGTGCGGTCATAGCCACTTACATGCACGCCTTTTTCATTAAAAAAGCGGGCGATGGCGCTCATACCGATGCCTCCGATTCCAATGAAGTAAACACGTTGTATGTTGTTCAGATCCATTTTTCTTATTCCTTTTATTTGATCAGCGCTAACACTTGTTTAGCAATGACCATATCAGCGTTTTTATTTCCCAGTTTTTCTATATTCTCTTCCAGTTGTTGCAGTAACGCATTGTTTTGTAACAAACTGAATAAGGTATTTCCCAGTTGAGCGGCGGCATCATCATTTTTGATCAGCAGCGCTGCTTTTTTGTCTACCAGACTTTTCGCATTGAAGGTCTGGTGATCTTCGGCCGCAAAAGGGAAGGGCACGAAGATGACAGGTTTCTTTACTACACAGAGTTCAGCGATGGCCAGTGCGCCTGCACGTGATACCACTACATCCGCAGCCTTGTAAGCAAAGTCCATGACGTTGATGAACTCATACACTTTTACATGAGAAGCATATGGTGCAGCAACAGCTTTCGCAGTTTCAAAGTAAGGCTTACCTGTTTGCCAGATCAGCTGGATGTCTTTCTCTACAAAAGTGGCGAGTATCGGTGCCAGTGCTTCGTTGATCGATTTCGCTCCCAGGCTGCCACCCACAGCGAACACTGTTTGCTTACCTGTGCGAAGACCAAAGTGTGCAAGGGCATCTTCTTTTGATACTGCAGACTGTGTAATGTTGCCTCTTACAGGATTACCAGTCATGATCAGCTTCTCCGCAGGAAAGAATTTCTCCATGCCTTCGTAGGCTACACAGATCTTTGCTGCTTTCTTTCCCAGCGACATATTCGCTTTTCCTGCAAAGGAATTTTGTTCCTGTATCAGTGTAGGAATACCTCTCTTTTGTGCTTTGCGCATAACAGGGAAGCTGGCAAAACCACCCACACCTACTACCGCATCCGGTTTAAAGGTATCAATCACCTTACTGGCCTGTGAAAGGCTTTTCAGGATCTTGAACGGCAACAACAGGTTCTTGAGCATATTGCTGCGGTTGAATCCTGCTATATCCAGTCCTTCAATGCGGTAGCCTGCCTGCGGCACTTTCTCCATCTCCATTTTTCCTTTGGCACCTACAAAAAGGATCTCCGTTTCCGGTTCTATCTTTTTCAACGCATTGGCAATAGCGATCGCCGGGAAGATATGTCCTCCGGTACCACCACCTGCTATGATAATTCTGCGTTGCATTGTCATGTTAGTTTTTAAAATTCTTCGATTTCAGCTTGCTGGGCTACTACCTTCGCAATCCTTTCCTGTTCAATTCTTTTGCCTTCCAGTTCTTCTACGTTTCTTGACACACTTAATATAATTCCAATAGCAAGACTGGTAAAGATCACGGAAGATCCTCCCATACTCACGAGCGGCAAAGTCACACCTGTTACTGGAAAGAGTCCTACATTCACTGCCATATTTGTCAGTGCCTGTATGACTAATGTAATGCTGAGACCAACTGCCAGAAAAGCGCCGAATGCGTAAGGACATTTTCTAAACAAGCTGATGCTTCTTAATAATAGCAACATATAGGCCATCAATATCAAAAAGGCGCCAAAGATACCATACTCCTCAATAATTGTTGCGTATATGTAGTCGCTATAAGCATGCGGAAGGAAGTTTCGCTGGGTACTGTTACCAGGACCTTTACCTATTACTCCCCCACCTGCGATAGCAATGTTTGCCTGTTGTACCTGATACGGTAAATCAGCATTTGATGCATCGCCTGATGTAAAATGTTCTATTCTCTTTTTCCATGTTTCGGTACGCATTTTTTTACCAGTGAGCGATGCCACTGCGAACATCAGTAAAATCGCCACCACACCTGCACCTACCATGGCAGCCAGATACTTGACAGGTACCCGGCCAATAAAACAAAGTGTCATACAACTGGCGCCCAGCAGCAATGCGGTAGACATGTTTGCAGGCATAATCAAAACACAGATCACACCTACCGGAATAATAATAGGCAGAAAGCCCTTCTTAAAATCGGTGATCATGCCCTGTCTCTTGGAGAGCTGTCTGCTTACATACATGAATATGGCCAGTTTAGCTACGTCAGAAGTCTGAAAGGTCAGATTAATAACGGGGAGCCTGATCCAGCGGCTTGCATCATTAATATGTCGGCCAAATGCCAGCGTATATATCAGTAAGGGAATAGAGATCAGGAAACCTATCTGTGCTACACGGGAGTAAATTGTATAATTCACCCGGTGTGCAAAGTAGATGATCAGCAATCCCATTACCAGTACACTCAGTTGTTTGAAAAGGTAATACTCCGTATGACCGCCCTGAAGGCGATAGGCAAGTGACCCCGTGGCGCTATAAACCGCCAGCAGACTCACTAGTGAGAGGAAGATCACGATCGTCCAAATCACTTTGTCACCCTTAGTCCTATGAAGTAAACCGTCCATTCAACTTTCGTTAGTTCCCGGAATATCCCGGATTTTATTATAGTTCCCTCACCGCATCTTTAAACTGCTTGCCTCTGTCCTCGTAGTTCTTAAACAGATCGAAGCTTGCACAAGCCGGCGAGAGTAATATTACATCTCCTTTTTCCGCATGCTGAAAGGCTGCATCAACAGCTTCTTTCATACTGCGTGTGTCAACCATTACCTGAGTATCATTTGATAACGCTTCCTGAATCGGCGCATTGTCTATACCCAGACATATAATTGCTTTTACTTTTTCTTTAACCAGTTCCCTGATAGCACTGTAATCATTTCCTTTATCAACACCTCCCATAATCAGTACTACCGGGGTTTCCATGCTCTCCAGTGCAAACCACAAAGAGTTGACATTGGTCGCTTTACTATCATTGATGAAATCCACACCACGCACAGTGGCAACGTACTCCATACGGTGCTCCAGACTCTTAAAAGATGTCAGGCTCTCCCGAATTTTTTCTTTCCTTATCTCCATGGTCCTTCCAGCAATACCCGCTGCCATGGAATTGTACAAGTTGTGCTTGCCCTTAAGCGCGAGATCATACATTGATACGATTACTGGTTCATCATTAACCTGGATGTTTACCTGATCGTTTACCATAAATCCTCCTTGCTTTAACGGTTCCATGATAGTAAAGGGTATTGATGTTGAATAAATAGTTTGCTTCTTTAAATAATTGTCAATCTCCTGATCATCTTTGCAATACACAAAGAAATCTTCCGGCCCCTGATTCATCGTTATGCGGAATTTTGACGCCACATAGTTCTCCATTTTGTAGTCATATCTATCCAGATGATCCGGAGTGATATTCAACAGGATAGCCACGTTTGGCTTGAACTCCACGATATCGTCCAATTGAAAGCTACTCACTTCGACGATATAATAATCAGCGGGTGCGGTTGCTACTACACGGGCATAACTCAGACCAATATTACCTACCATCGCAGCCTTGAGACCAGCTATCTCAAACATGTGGAATGTGAGTGCAGTCGTTGTACTCTTTCCGTTGCTACCTGTAATGGCGATAACTTTGGCGTCTTTGCTAAACCTGTAAGCCAGCTCGATCTCAGAGATCACCGGTACTCCCTTCGCACGGATCTTTTTCATCAGCTCCGTTTTTTCAGGAATACCAGGGCTTTTAACAATTTCATCGGCACCTAAAATCACATCCCAGGAATGCTGCCCTTCCTCAAAAGGAATATGGTTGACAGCGAGTTCCTGTTTATAAATATCCTTGATGGTTCCACCATCTGACACGAATACATCATACCCCTGTTGCTTGCCTAACAGGGCTGCACCAATTCCGCTTTCTCCAGCTCCGAGTATGATGAGTTTCTTTGTCATTTTGCTTATCTGATTTTTAAAGTTGCAATACTAGCGACTGCACACATGATTGTAATGATCCAGAACCTAACGGCAATTTTACTTTCGTGGTACCCCAGCTTCTGGTAATGGTGGTGAAGTGGAGACATCAGGAAGATGCGTTTGCCTTCACCATATTTCTTCTTGGTATACTTAAAGTAAGAAACCTGTAATACAACACTCAGGTTTTCTACCAGGAATACACCACAGAAAATCGGTATTAATAATTCCTTTCTAACAATAATGGCCAGGGAAGCAATGATACCACCCAAAGCCAGGCTACCTGTATCTCCCATGAACACCTGTGCCGGATAAGCATTGTACCAGAGGAAACCTACACAGGCACCCACAAAGGCAGCAATGAAAATAGACAGTTCACCCAGGTTGGGGATGTACATGATATTCAGGTATTCAGCGAACTGGATGTTGCCTGATACGTAGGCGAATATCCCAAGACAAACACCTATGACCGCAGAAACACCCGTGGCCAGTCCATCTAATCCATCTGTGAGATTCGCACCATTGGATACTGCCGTAATGATAATGATCACGATGAGGATGTAGAGGATGTAAGTATATTTCTCTGCGCCAGGGATCCAGGAGATCAGTTTGGCGTAGTTAAATTCATGATTCTTTACAAAAGGAATCGAAGTGATCGGCGTCTTTACATCTGCAAAGCGATGACCTCCTTTCGTCACTCTTTCTGATTTGGCCACAACTCTTTCGTAAGGAGCGAGTTTTTTCGCACCAATGATCTCACGGGAGATCACCACGTTTTCGTTGAAGTACAAAGTGCTGCCGATGATGATACCCAAACCCACCTGGCCCAGGATCTTGAACTTACCGGCCAGCCCTTCCTTATTCTTTTTGAATACCTTGATATAATCGTCCAGGAAACCGATCAACCCTAACCACACAGTGCAAAGCAGCATGAGCCAGATGTAAACTGTTTTGATCTGTGCAAACAGCAGGGTAGGAATCAGGATGGCAGCCAGGATGATCAGACCTCCCATAGTAGGAGTTCCTTTCTTACTGTTTTCGCCTGCCAGACCGAGGTCTCGGATCGTTTCACCGATCTGTTTTTTCTGGAGAAATTTTACGATGCGTTTACCTAACAGGAGAGAGATTACCAGGGATAACAGTAACGCCATCGTCACACGGAACGTGATGAATTGAAACATCCCGCTACCGCTGAAATTTAACGTTTTCAAATAATTGAATAAGTAATAAAGCATACTGTTAGTTAGTCGTTGTTAGTTAGTTGTTCGTTAGTTGTTGTTCGTTTAGTTTTATTTCTCCATCATCCTCATCATCTCTTCCAGCACTTGTTTATCATCGAAAGGATGCTTCACGCCCTGAATATCCTGGTACTTCTCATGGCCTTTCCCGGCTATGAGAATAATGTCCTCAGGATTTGCGAGGCTGATTGCTGTTTTGATGGCTTCTTTACGGTCGGTGATAGACAGTACTTTCTTTTTAAGATGTACGGGTACACCGGCTTCCATTTGCTTGATAATCTCGTTCGGATCTTCTGAACGGGGATTATCGGAGGTCAGGATTACCCTGTCACTGCGCTCTACTGCTACTTCGGCCATGACAGGGCGTTTTGCTGTGTCACGATCGCCGCCGCAGCCAACTACGGTGATGACCTGTTCGTTGCCTTTGCGCAGGTTTTTGATAGTTGCCAGCACATTGAGCAATGCATCAGGTGTATGTGCATAATCCACAATACCGATGATGCGCTGATGGGGTGAAACGATATAATCGAAACGCCCTTCAGCTCCGGAGAGGTCACTGAGTGCCTGTAATACACGGGCTTTCTCCTGTCCAAGCAGGGTAGCAGCCCCGTATACAGCCAGCAGGTTGTATGCGTTAAACTCACCGATGAGGCGGAAGTGTACTTCTGTCTCATTGATCATCATGATCAGGCCAGTGAGATTATTTTCAAGGATCTTTCCCTTAAAGTCTGCAACAGTGCGCAGGCTATAAGACTGTTTTTTCGCTTTGGTATTTTGCAACATCACATTACCTCTTTTATCATCGAGGTTAGTGAGGGCAAAAGCCGTAGCTGGCAGACCATCGAACCAGGATTTTTTTACCCTGATATATTCGTCGAAGGTCTTGTGATAGTCCAGGTGATCGTGAGTGATATTGCTGAAGATGCCTCCGGCAAATTTCAGCCCGGCTATCCTTTGCTGGTGAATAGCGTGGGAGCTCACTTCCATGAACACATAATCACAACCATCATTCACCATATCCGCCAGGAGTGCATTCAGATGAATGGGATCTGGGGTAGTATGGGTAGACGGAACGATCTTGTCACCGATCTGGTTCTGTACGGTGGAGAGCATTCCGCAATGGTAGCCGAGAGCACTGAACAATTTGAACAGGAGGGTAGCGATGGTAGTTTTACCATTAGTACCGGTTACGCCTACGAGTTGCACCTTGTGAGAAGGGTTATCGTAGAAGTTACCTGCTATTACACCTGCTGCGGTAGTGCTGCTGCTCACCTGTACATAGACAACGTTGTCTGCTATCTGTGCAGGGAGTTCTTCACAGATCACAACAGCGGCACCCTGTTGCACAGCCTTGTCAATGAACAGGTGACCATCGGAATGTACACCCCTGATTGCAATGAAGGCATCTCCAGGCTTAACAGCTCTGGAGTCGATATTCAGTGCATTCACGGCAGTATCGGTCGACCCTTTTACAGCCACGATGTTTACATTATATAATATGTCACGCAGTGTTTTCATTAACTCAGTTCTATGACTATCGTTTGGTTTCTTTCTAATTGTGTTCCTCCAGGAATGGATTGGTTGGTAACTTTACCAGCACCTCTTACTACCACACGCAATCCCGCATTCTCAAGCAGGTATAATGCATCCTTCAATCCCATCCCTGTTACATTTGGCACGCTGCCTTTTGCCTGCGATACCTGGGCGAAGCTGACCTTCTTGTCAGTTACCCTGGCACTTACCCAATTGTTGTTATTGACTTCACCTTCAACAGGCAGGTCCAGTGTATGGGTGATTTCTTTCCAATCACGGCCCTTGCTGTTTTTGAATGCCAGCAATGTATCCAGCATCAGGTTCGCTCTCATGGGTTGTTGTTTTTCAACGGCGATAGCATACAGTTTGTCCGCTACTTCGCGAAAAACAGGTCCTGCTACAGAGGCACCGTAGAACTTAGCTGCATGTGGTTTGTTTTTGATAACCACAATGCAGGTGAACTGCGGGTCTTTGGCAGGAAAATATCCTGCGAAAGAGGACTGGTATATTTTATCGGCATAACCCCGGTTAGCATTCGCTACCAGGGCAGTACCGGTTTTACCGGCAAAGCTGTAATATGGTGACCACAATGATCGTGCTGTTCCATTCATTACAACTCCTTCCAACATTGCTTTTACCTGGGTGAGTGTATTAGAGGAGCAAATGCTGTCCAATAAAACCTCAGGTTCGAAACTCTTCACTGGTTTACCATATTCATTAATGGAGTTCACCAGGTAAGGCTTCATCATTTTGCCGTTGTTCGCTACAGCGTTGTAGAGCATGCAGGTTTGCAACGGGCTGATTAGCACTTCGTAACCGAAAGCCATCCACGGAAGGCTGGTAGCGCTCCATGTTCTGCTGGCAGTGGTTTTGATGACCGGTTGGTCTTCACCTACGAGGTCTATACCAGTGGGCTTGTCGAGCCTGAGTTTTCTCAGGTGCCAGACGAAGTCGTTTGGTCTTTTATTATAGAACTGATAAGCCAGTTTTGCCATTCCCACATTTGAGCTTAGTTCGAACGCGTGTTTGATAGTTACGTTCGTCTGGCCGGGGTGTGGTTCGGAATCAAATACGGTTCTGCGTCCTATCTGCCACTGACCTTCCTGCAGGTTCACCATGTTGTTCATGGTGGCGTATTTGTCGTCGAGTACGGAGATGATGGTAGCCAGTTTGAACGTAGAGCCGGGCTCTGTTGCTCTCAGGGCATAGTTCATATCCTCGAAATAGCTGCCATCTGGTTGTTTGCCCAGGTTGGCGATTGCTTTGATTTTGCCGGTTTTCACCTCCATCAATATACAGGTACCGTTTTCGGCTTCGTTGGCGACCATCATATTCATGAGGGCGGTTTCAACGATATCCTGCATGTTTACATCTAGGGTAGTGATAACATCGTGACCATTTTCAGGTTCTATGTCATAACCTTCGACGGGAACGAAAGTGCCACCAGCAATGCGGCGCATCAGTCTTTTACCGGTGGTACCGCTTAAATAGTCATCGTAGGTCCTTTCGAGACCTACGTTCTGTGCATTTTGCCTGCTTAAACCGATGGTTCTGTTAGCCAGCAGTTTAAAGGGGTTGATGCGTTTATTCTTCGTTTCCGCTATCAGGCCTCCTTTATTTTTCCCTAGTCTGAACATTGGGAACTGGCGGAGTTGCTGATACTGGGTAAACGAAATATCTCTTTTCAGAAGAAAGTATCTGTCTTTGTTCTTATAGCCTTCCTGCAGGAGTGTTTTATATTCCTTTTGGGTGTGGTCCTGAAAAGTCTTTGAAAGACAAATGGACAATGAGTCAACATTGTCCTTGAAGATCTTTCCATTCTTATCGGTGAGCCCATCTGCTGCGAAATCGACTCTTACATCGAAGTAGGGGATAGATGTGGATAACATCCTGCCTTCTTCGGAGTAGATGGTACCCCGGTCTGCGTCGAGGGTTACGTAGCGGGTGTGCAGGCTGTCTGCCATGCTTCGCCAGTAATTTCCTTCAACGTTCTGGAGAAAGAACACCTTTATTAATATAGCCACACCAAACAGCACCATGCCGATAAAGCACAGATACACTCTCCACAATATGTCTTTCTTTACTTCCACAGTCTGATATGATTATTACTGTTTCTTCAGTACGATTTTTTGGGGTGGGGAACTGAGTGGCTTGAGGCCCCAGGGTTCCACTGACTTGCTGACTTCACTCATTTTGCTACGGAACATTAATTCACTTTTCACATTGAGATATTCCCACTTCAACTCTTTGATCTCACGACCCAGTTTGTTGATCTGGCGGATCTTTTTTTCAGCCAGGTGACTGTTGGCGATATAGATCAGCGCAAGTGCGGAGAGGAACAGAATAAAGGGCATATTTTGCGTGATGGCCCTGTAATTGATGCGCAGGCGCCATTCTCTTTTCTGTTCCGGTTCATCCGGTAATTCTGCGACTGGTATATGTTCTTCCTGTTCCAAGCAGCTCGGTTTTATTAGTCAACGTGAATGATATGGTATAACATCCTTCGCACATGATCAACGTGATTGGGGGATTGACGCTTTCTCTAGTTCTCTAGTTTTCTAAAATTGCTAGTTGTACCCTTTAAAATGCTTCGTCAGTCCGGATCTGTTATAATTTTTCGGCTACCCTCAGTTTTGCGCTGCGGGACCTGGAATTACGTTGTAGTTCTTCGGGGCCTGCGGTGACTGGTTTTTTGGTATCTAACCGGAACAATTTGGGGGGCGTGGTAAAAGAAAATGGATCGTCCTGAACCTCAAATTGTCCTGTTTTCATAAAGTTCTTCACCAGTCTGTCTTCCAGTGAATGGAAAGTTATGATAGCCAGTTTACCGCCCGGTTTTAATACTTCAGTTGCTTGCGAGAGCAAATCTTTAAGGGCGCCCAGTTCGTCGTTAACGGCGATCCTGAGTGCCTGGAATACCTGTGCAAGGTATTTTTGCGGATTGCCTTTTACGATTGGCTGAATAACGGATTTGAACTCGTTAATGGTCCTCATTGGGCGGGCTTTTCGCTCTGTGACTATGGTTTTAGCCAATGTGCGTGCGTTGGTTACTTCTCCGTAGTTCTGAAACAGAAGGTGTAATTCCTGCTCTGAGTAGGATTGCAGCAACGCTGCTGCTGTGAGGGTTGTCCTTTTGTCCATGCGCATATCCAGATCTCCATCGAACCGGATACTAAATCCTCTTTCTGCTGTATCAAACTGCCATGATGAAACGCCCAGATCCGCGAGGAGGCCGTCAACCGGAGGAACTTTGTACAGTTTGAGGAACCTTTGCAGGTGTCTGAAGTTTTGCTGTACGAAAGTGACCCTTGAGTCATCTATCCGGTTATTATAGGCATCTTCGTCCTGGTCAAACACGATGAGCCGTCCGTTCTCGTTCAGTTGTTCCAGAATCGCTCTGGAATGACCGCCGCCACCAAAAGTCGCATCTACATAAGTTCCTTCGGGATTGATTTGCAAATGTGATACTACTTCCTGCAGCAGAACGGGCAGGTGATATTGTGACGCTTCTCCCATAATAGCTGTTAAATCGAAATATTGTTATCTCCACCTCCCATGACCTGCATTGCAAGGTCACTGAAGGCTCCTGGTGAGAAATTTTCAAAGAACTCCTGGTATTTTGCTTTATCCCAGATCTCAATCTTATTAGTGGCCGCTGAAAGCACGATTTCCTTATCGAGCGATGCATAAGCCATCAAATTCCTGGGCACCAATAATCTGCCTGCACTATCCAGTTCACAAATGGTGGCTCCGTTTAAAAAATAGCGGCGGAACTCCCTAACTTTCGGATCGAAATCGTTCAGCTTACTGATCTTATCGAAAATTGGCTGCCATTCGTTCATGGGATACAAGGACAGACATTTTTCAAATCCCCGGTTAATGACAAACTGCTCTCCGGCGCCTTCTGCCAGCTGCTTTTTAAAGCCAGCGGGGAGCAGAAAGCGTCCTTTTGCGTCAAGCGTTGCTTCATATTCTCCCAGAAATCCTGTCATACTTGGGGGCGAAAGTCCTTGAATTCCATTTTCTAACACAAAATAACACTTTTTCCCACTCTCTAACGAAAAAATGAATTATAAATTTTTTCCACAGTATTTTTTTGTATATAATAATGGGGTTTTGAATGGTTTATTGATGAGCTGGTGTTTATTCTGTGAAGATGTGTGTTGATAATATGTGAAGAGTATGTGAATAGATGTTAGTAATTGTGTTAATTGTATGATTAGTAATGTTTATTAGTATTGTTGACATTTTTTGCTCGAATCTTCTTCGAACCTTCTTTGACCATTGTTCGACTGTTCTTCGACGCTTGTTCGATGCTTGTTCGACGCTTGTTCGAATAAAACACCCCGGTTTTTTTATCCCGTGGGAAAAAGTGTTTATCCCCACATTCCCCCTTTTTGCAAAATTTTAACAGCTGTATTTGCTACCCTATCTTACATTTACATTTAATTCTTAACTTTGCCCTCTTTATGCGGAAAATGAAGATATTTTCTTTTTTTATCAGTCTTTTAGTAATTGTTATCGCTACGTCCTGTAACACAGAACTGCGCCGGATCGAAAAAAGCAAGGATTACGAAGCCAAATTGGCTTATGCAAACAAAGTGTACGAGAAAAAAAAGTACATGACCGCACAATCCCTGTACGAATCCCTGTTCCAGGTGTACAAAGGAACAGAGAAGTACGAGCCGATTTACTATAACTATTGCTATTGCTCATATAAACTTAAAGATTACGTCCAGGCAGGTTATTACTTTAAAAACTACCTCGACAACTTCCCAAACAGTCCAAGAGCAGTCGAAATGGATTATATGCAGGCATACTGCTACTATAAGCAGTCTCCTAAAATCCCGCTCGACCAGGCAAATACCATCAAGGCTATTTCTGCCATGCAGACCTTCATCAACAACTACCCAACCTCCGAGAAGGTGGCAGAAGGTAACCTGGTGATCGAACTGTGCCGCCAGAAACTGGAAAGGAAAGAATATAATAACGCAGAACTGTACTATAACCTGGGTTATTATAAAGCCGCCGCTATCAGCTTCAAAAGCCTGATGCGCAACTATCCCGACTCCGAAAAGAGCGATGGATATAAATACATGGCTATCAAAGCTTATTTCAAATACGCCGAACACAGCATCTGGGATAAACAAAAAGAACGCTACGAAGACGTGGTTTCCGAGTACATGGACTTCGCAGACCATTATTCTTCCAGCAAACTAAGACCAGATGCCGAAAAATATTATAACTTAGCAAAGGGAAACATAAAGGATATAGATAACCTGAACGCACCAATCAGCAAAAAACAGGAAAGAAAGAAAGAGAAGGCAGCAAAAAATGCTAAGGCAACGAACAACACCCTTAACAATATTAGTAATCAATAATTAATTCTCTGGAGAATGAGCAAAATAAAAAGAGGTCTTACCAGCAGTCTTAATCCAATGGTAGAAACCAAAAATACTACCGAGATTAAAGGCAAAACTGGCAACCTGTATGAATCCATTGCAGTAATTGCTAAACGCGCCAACCAGATCAACATATCTGTGAAGGAAGAACTGCACTCTAAACTGGAAGAATTTGCCAGTCATACAGACAATCTGGAAGAAGTGCACGAGAATAAAGAACAGATCGAAATCTCCCGTTTCTATGAGAGAATGGCAAACCCTGCTATTCAGGCTACCATGGAATTCCTGGAAGACAAGATCTACTTCAGAAGAAATGATGATGACCTGTACAGCTAATTTGGTGTACTGAAAAAATATCTACCTTCATGGCGGCAGAAATTATTTCTGTCGCCTTTTTTATAATTGGTATAAGCTACATGTTGCAAGGAAAGAAAATACTACTGGGTGTATCCGCAAGTATAGCTGCTTACAAAGCTGCTACTATTGTTCGGTTGCTCGTAAAGGAAGGTGTTGAGGTAAAGGTGGTGATGACACCAGCTGCCTGTGATTTTATCACGCCACTCACGTTGGCTACCTTATCGAAAAGTGAGGTACCCGTGAGCATCAGTGACAACTCAAGCTGGAACAACCATGTCATGCTGGGCCGCTGGGCCGACGTGATGCTCATTGCCCCCGCTTCGGCCAATACCCTCGCCAAAATGGCCATGGGTATCTGTGATAACCTCCTGATGGCTTCCTACCTCTCGGCTACCTGCCCTGTACTTTTTGCCCCCGCCATGGACGAAGATATGTGGCACCACCCTGCCACCAAAGCCAATGTGCAAAAGCTGCTCAGCTACGGTCATCAACAAATACCAGTAGAAAAAGGAGAGCTGGCCAGTGGCCTCTTTGGCGAGGGAAGAATGGCAGAACCCGAAAATATCGTCGCCTTCCTGCAACAGTATTTTAGTACCAATCAACCGCTGAAAGGAAAAAAAGCACTGGTAACTGCCGGCCCAACACAAGAACCATTGGACCCTGTTCGTTATATCAGTAACCATTCCAGTGGTAAAATGGGGATAGCCATTGCCGATGCTTTGGCAGCTGCAGGAGCATCGGTGACTTTGGTACTGGGGCCTACCCATCTGTCAGCCAAACATCCGGGCGTGCATACACTCCGGGTCGTAACAGCAGCAGATATGTATAATAGCAGTGCAGACCATTTTTCAAATAGTAATATCGTCGTAATGGCAGCCGCTGTTGCAGACTACCGCCCTAAACAGGTAGCAGACCTGAAGATTAAGAAAGGCGCCGGCGACGAAATGACCCTGGAACTGGAAAAAACCACCGATATTCTGCGCACCCTGGGCACTCAGCGACCTGCCGGACAGGTACTCGTTGGCTTCTCGCTTGAAACCAACAATGAAAAGGAATATGCACTGAAAAAACTGCATGAGAAGAACCTGGACCTTGTCGTGATGAATTCCCTCAATGATGCAGGCGCCGGTTTCAATCATGACACCAATAAAGTAACGCTGTTTGACAGGCAGGGCAACGCAACGGAATTACCGCTCAAGTCCAAGCAGGAAGTAGCGGAAGATATTGTGAAGGCCATCACTACCATGACCGGACAGCAATGAAAGTCTCTATAATCGTATGATAACATGCAATATACTCCACAGTTGAAAGTCCTCACCTGCTTTGTGCTCTTTCTCCTCCTCAATTCCGGCCTTATGGCCCAGGAGCTGAGAGTGAATGTCACTGTTAACGCTAACCAGATCACCGGTACAGACAAGAAAGTATTTACCACCCTCCAGAAAAGCCTCATGGAATTCCTGAATGGCCGCCGCTGGGGAGATGATGTATACACACCTGCAGAACGTATCGAATGCAATTTCCTGCTGAATATAACAGGCGACCTGGGAAGCAATGCTTACAAAGCGACCCTCACTGTACAGGCAACCCGCCCGGTGTACAATGCAGGCTATGTAAGCAGTTTGCTGAACATGCAGGATAACAACGTGGTGTTCCGCTATGTAGAATTTCAGCCATTGGAATTCAGTGACAACCGCGTAAGTGGCAATGATCCGGTGGCCTCCAACCTCACCGCCATCCTCGCTTATTATAGTTATATCATACTGGGCCTGGATGCCGATTCTTTCTCACCCCGTGGTGGCGACGACTTTTTCAAGAAGGCCCTGAATATTGTGAATAATGCACCTGATGGCAAGGATGTATCCGGCTGGAAACCATTCGAAGGCAACCGTAACCGCTACTGGCTGCAGGATAACCTGCTGAATGTGAAGTTTGCCCGTTTTCATGATGTCATGTATCAATATCACCGCCAGGGCCTGGATGTGATGTACGATGATATGAACAAGGGGAGGGGAGCCATCCTGAACTGCCTGAACATGCTCTACGCCATCTACCAGGATATACCAAACTCTATGCTGATGGCCGTATTCTTTACCTCTAAATCTGATGAGCTGCAAAAGATCTTTTCCAAGGCTCCGCCCCAGGAAAAATCCCGTGCGGTACAGTTATTGTCTCAAATGGACGTAACGAATGCTGTGAAATATCAGCAGATGAAATAGCTTTGCGCTAACAACGGAATAGTATTTATGCAATATAGAATCGTTTTTGTTTTCTTTCTTTTGGGATTAATGGCATGTGGACAGGCTGGAAAAGTGCCGGACGGCATATTGCAAAAGGAAGACATGCGGGATGTACTGCTGGACATGACCATGGCAGATGCATACAGCAGTAATAATGAAGACCCTCGTACACCCCTGCCTGATTCTGTACACAGATACAGGCAGAAACTTTATTATAAGCAGATCCTGGACCTGCATCACCTGACACGCGAACAGTTTCAGAAGAGCTATAACTGGTATGAAAGCCGCCCGGACAGATTGAAGGAAGTGTATGATATGATGATGGAAGTAGCAACAGCCAACAGGGAAGAACTGGACGTAGAGATGCGTATAAAAGCCTATCTCGAAAACCCATTTGCTGACCTGCCTTTTGGGCGAAATGTGCTAACTTCAAAAAAGGACGGTTTGCCGACTCCTTTTATCAAACAGCTGAATTTGCCCGCACCTCATCCGCCTAAGCCGGAGCCTCCTAAACCGGCACCAGCAAAGCCACAGCCAAATAATGGACCAGTGCCGATGGGATCAGGCATGATGCAGGCAAAAGCATTGCTGAAGGAAGGAAAAATATTACACGGTGGAGCTAAACCTGATACGAATGGTGCCGCTCCGGGTCATCATAAACCGGATTTCACGCCGAAACAGCACTAAGCATTGTTTCGGCCCCCAAAATTTTCAAAACACCAAAACATGAACAAAGTTGTAGCAAATGCTGATGAAGCACTGCATGACATCCACGATGGAACTACGCTGATGCTGGGCGGTTTCGGGCTATGCGGCATACCGGAAAACTGCATTGCAGCCCTTGTCAGCAAAGGGATTAAAGACCTCACCTGTATCTCCAACAACGCTGGGGTAGATGATTTCGGCCTGGGCCTGCTCTTAAAAACAAGACAGATCAAAAAAATGATGGCCTCTTATGTAGGCGAAAATGCGGAGTTTGAAAGACAACTATTGTCCGGAGAACTGGAAGTAGACCTCATCCCACAGGGAACACTGGCTACCCGTATTCAAATGGCAGGAATGGGCATTCCTGCTTTTTTTACGCCTGCCGGTTACGGTACCGAAATAGCAGCAGGTAAAGAGTCACGCGAATTCAATGGCAAACAATACCTCATGGAGCTGGCCCTGCATGCAGATTTTGCCATGGTAAAAGCCTGGAAAGGAGATACCATGGGCAACCTTGTATTCAGAAAAACAACCCGGAATTTCAGCACCTCTATGGCAAAAGCCGGCAACATTACAATAGCAGAAGTAGAGCACCTGGTACAACCGGGAGAACTGGATCCTGATCAGATCCATGTACCTGGCATCTATGTGCACCGCATCTTCCAGGGCACTGGCTACGAAAAGCGTATCGAACGTAAAACCGTTAAGATTTAAACTGTAGTGTATGTCTTTAGATAAATATAGCATTGCTAAGAGAATAGCGCAGGAACTGCGCGATGGTATGTATGTAAACCTCGGTATTGGTATCCCTACCCTGGTAGCCAATTTTATTCCTGATGGCGTATCTATCATGCTCCAGTCAGAAAATGGATTATTGGGTATGGGGCCTTATCCTGAAGAAGCTGATATCGATGCAGATCTGATCAACGCAGGGAAAGAAACTGTCACCGTATTGCCCGGTGGTTGCTTCTTTGACAGTGCAGAAAGCTTTGGAATGATTAGGGCAGGAAAGGTAGACCTCACCGTATTGGGCGCTATGGAAGTCTCTGATACTGGCGATATTGCCAATTGGAAAATACCTGGCAAAATGGTGAAAGGAATGGGAGGGGCAATGGACCTCGTTGCTGCTGCCAAAAATATTATTGTAGCAATGATGCACACAAATCCGAAAGGAGAAAGTAAGTTATTACCACAATGTTCATTACCATTAACCGGTGTATCCTGCGTGAAAAAAATAGTAACAGAACTGGCTGTACTGGATGTAACACCTGATGGATTCAGGCTGTTAGAAAGGGCGCCCGGTGTGAGTGTCGATGAAATCAAAGCTAAAACAGCAGGGCGTTTGATAGTCAGTGGTGAAATACCTGAAATGAAATTATAACCAGGGGGCTTGTACAACAAGCCCCTTCGCTTTTAGATAATAATTCTCTTTGAATTTTGCAATACCCACAAGTTGCTATTGTATAATAAATTAAAAATACCATCTTTGCTATGTCAACTTCTGATAAGAGGAAATAGTCCATATTCATCAGCAGCGTAAACTAAGATTAAGTAAAGAGCATTTCGACGGGAACATGTAGCCGAAATAAAGTTTCGGGTAAACCAAAATAGTAAATTGGAGATGCTGCGAGCATCAGATTGTCAGTGAATAAAACTTCACGCTAATATTTATTGTGCCAACGAGGCTTCAGTATACTGATAAACAGTATCGGGGATATATTATACTTATTAAATAAGTTTAATATCTTGTGCCCGAAAAGTTCTTTGAACCTACCTGTTTATCTAACTGTACTACTATGACTAAGACTGTGTCAATTTTAGCAGTGTGTCTGGGCATGCTCATGAATGCCCGCGCACAACAAGACCTTGCGGGCTACCGTACAGGCAATTATACCGGTGTAAACGGTGTATTTTCAAACCCCGCTAACATCGCGAATAGTCGTTATCGTTGGGACGTAAATTTATTGGGGATTAATGCCAGCGTTGGTAATAATCAGGCGCAATTTAAATTGGGGGACCTCGGCAAAACATTTGATGGGGACAAATTAACAGATCAATTGTTCGGCGCAAATGCCGGTAAAACAAGCGGTTTAGTAAATGTGGCTATTCACCTGCCAGCTGTCATGATCAGTGTAGGACCAAAGATGGCCTTTGCATTTACCAGCAGAGCAAGAGTATTGGGCAATGTTACTGATATGGACGGAAAACTGGTAGACCAGATCCGTAATATCAATGAAACATCCGATTTGCCTTACACCGTGAACAGCAATGGAAACATGCGTGTAAACGTAAGTGGCTGGATGGAGTATGGATTGTCTTTTGCCCGTGAAGCCTATGTATTGGGGCCACATTATTTCAAAGCAGGAGGTACCATAAAATACCTCTCAGGCATTGGAAATATGAATGTGCACCTAAGCAACTTTAAAGGAACAATTGACAAGGATATCATCCGGCAGGATGGTTACCTCACCAATACTTCGGCTAAGGTAGGCCTTGCTTCATCTGGAGTGAATGTGTCAAACTTTGACGCCAGTCAGCTGACGGAAACCTCAGGTCATGGTATAGGCCTCGATCTGGGTGTAGTATATGAATACAGGCCAGCGGAAAGCAAAGGTTATTTATTTAAAGTAGGGGTATCTGTACTCGACATCGGCAGACTTAAATTTACGAAAGACATGACGAAGAGTGCAGGTTATAATCTCAATATCCCGGCCACTGACAGGTTTTACCTGAGCCAGTTGAATGGAGTTTCCCTGGATGATTATAAGACCACTTTAGATCAGTATCCACAGTATTTTGCACCGGATGCCACCAACAGTGAAACAAGTTATAAGGTGAGCCTGCCTACAACGATGCAGATCAATGTAGACTATCATTTGCAGGATCATTTTTATGTGAATGCAAATGTGCAGCTGGCAATGACAAAAGGCAGCTCCAAACCATTCAATGGCCAGTATTATAGCGGCTTTACCCTGACACCACGTTATGAAGGAAGGAAATTCGGTTTTTATCTTCCTCTCAGCTATAATGGGTTAACAAAGTTCAATGCAGGAACAAGTTTCCGGGCAGGACCATTGTATGTCGGTTCCGGTAGCGTACTGACAGCCCTGATGGGTAGTTCCAAACAGGCAGATGTATTTATCGGGTTCCGTTTTGGGCAATTATATAAGAAATCTAAATAGACTGGTGTTCATTCCGGGATGAAATCCGGGAAGCGCCCCTGTCCTATGTATAAAGCGGTTATTCTGGCAAGAGCTGGGATGACCGCTACCCATTTTAAAGAGATAAATTTGTTAATAGCCGGCACCGCAGGCTATTAACAAATCCTACGCTTAATGCCCCGGCTGCTATTACCCTCATGCCATGAATATTTCGTACCTTTCTGATCCTTTCTAACATTCAAAAATGCGTTCGAAGTGCAACAGGTGTTTACATGTTATAATGGGAAGTTTATTGCGGCTTCTGAGCCCGTTTTTACGGCAGATAACCGGTCTTTCCGGTATGGAGATGGATGCTTTGAAACCATGCGCGCAGTAAGAGGAGAAGTGCAGTTGTCCGAACTGCATTTTGAACGTCTTATGGCCAGCTTACATCTCTTACATTTCGATGCCCCGCACAATTTTACCCGAACGTATTTCACCCGCCTCATAGCTGAGCTTTGCAGCAGGAATAATCATAACCGCCTCGCCCGGGTGCGGCTCACCATTTTCAGAGCCGATGGCGGCTTATACGCCCCTGAAAATAACCATCCTCATTTCATCATTCAAAGCTGGGAACTGGACAGACAGGTGATGGAACTGAATGATAGAGGACTGGTCATCGATGTATTTCCCGAAGCACGCAAAAGCTGTGATAAATTTGCATCCATCAAGTCGAACAATTGCCTGCCTTATATCATGGCAGCCATCTATAGTAAACAACACCATCTCAACGAAACAATCATATTAAACGCAAAGGAAAGAGTTGCCGATACCACCATCGCAAACCTGTTTATTGTAGATGATAAAAAACTCATCACACCTCCCCTGAGCGAAGGTTGTGTATGTGGAGTCATGCGCAAGCATATTATTGATATGGACCTCCCCTTTAAAGTGATAGAACGCCCCCTGACAATTGCGGACCTGGAAAATGCAGATGAGATCTTCCTCACCAATGCCATTACCGGCGTAAGGTGGGTCGGACAATTCCGCGATAATAATTACGGCAACGCAGCAGCAGTGATACTCCACGAATTGCTGCATGAAGGAGTCTTATAGGAACATAGCCCCATCATTAATAAGATAATACGCTGAAGATGCGCAGCAGTGGTGTATTTTTTGTAGTACTTTCTTTAATTATTACAGCTTAATATTGTCTACGGAATGTATCATTGAGAATTGCAAAAACTAACCTCTTATTATGCCTGCCACCGTTAATTTATGCTGGTTACGCCGTGACCTGCGATTGCTGGATCATGCAGCGTTATACCACGCCTTGAAATCAGAACATCCTGTCGTACCTGTATTTGTATTTGATACTGTCATCCTGAATGATCTGGAAGATAAATATGACCGCAGGGTCACTTTTATCCGCGATACCCTGGAAGAGATGCAGGAAAAATTAGCAAAACTGGGAAGCAGTTTAGATGTATTTTATGGTACGCCTGAAGAAGCCTTTGCATATTACACCACACAATATCATGTGCAGGCGGTGTATGCAAACATAGATTACGAGCCCTATGCACGTAACCGGGATAAGGCGGTCGCTAAGCTGTTGAAAGAAAAAAAGATTGGATTCAACCTCTACAAAGATCAGGTGATCTTTGACAGGGATGAAGTGTTGAAAGATAACGGAGAACCATATACGGTATACACACCTTACAGTAAAAAATGGAAAGCAAAGCTGAATGATTTTCACCTGAAACCCTATCCTGTGGAAAACTACTTCCGCAATTTGTATAAGCAAAAAAGTAAACGCATTCCATCCTTACGCAGCATGGGATTTATGGCGGGCGAAAGAGATTTCCCTGCACTAAAAGTAAAGGATAGCCTGATCCAAAACTACGATAAAACAAGAGATCTGCCGGGTATCCATGGTACTACCCATTTCGGAATGCACTTACGTTTTGGTACCATCAGTGTGAGAGAACTGGCAGACCGCGCCAACCATTTAAATCAGACATTTTTAGGAGAACTGATATGGAGAGATTTCTTCCATATGATCCTATGGCATTATCCACATGTAGTAGAGCATTCATTCAGAGGAGAATATGATAAGATCAAATGGAGGAATAACGAAGCAGAGTTTAAGAAATGGTGCGATGGTGAAACCGGCTACCCCATTGTGGATGCGGGAATGCGTGAAATGAATGCAACAGGCTTTATGCACAACAGGGTGCGTATGGTTACCGCAAGTTTTCTCACCAAACATCTGCTCATAGACTGGAGATGGGGAGAAGCATATTTCGCAGGAAAATTACTGGATTATGATCTGGCAGCAAACAATGGTAACTGGCAGTGGGCAGCAGGATGTGGTTGTGATGCGGCTCCTTATTTCAGGGTATTCAATCCATCCTTGCAAACAGAGCGCTTTGATCCTGATCTGACCTATGTGCGAAAATGGGTACCGGAACTGGATGAGCTAACATATCCACGGCCGATGGTGATTCATGAAGAGGCTAGAAAAAGAGCACTGGAAGTATATAAAAAAGCAGTCGCGAAAACTTAACGCGACTGCTTCTCAAATATTATAAAGCGGCTGCCATCAATCTGTCAATAGCAGCTCTGCCGGCTTCTCCCAGATCCAGGGAGAAGTCATTTACATACAATTCAATGTGCTGGCGCATCACACTTTCTTCCATTTCCTGTGCGTGAGATGTCACGAAAGGAGAGAGGGAAGGATAGTGTTTGAATGATTCCTGCAGGCTATCATGAATCAGTTGATCTACCAGTTGCTTCAGTTCAGCAGGCAGGGATTTTCTAACTACAATACCACCTAATGGAATCGGGCTGCCGGTAGTGCTTTCCCAATATTCACCGAGGTCAATGATCTTTACCAGGCCTCTTTGCTGATAGGTGAACCTGTTTTCATGAATGATCACACCCGCATCCACACGGCCATCTAAAACTGCATTTTCAATATCAGAGAAGATCAGGATCTCCTTATTCTTTGCTTCAGGAAACGCTGTAGAGAACAGCAGGTTCGCGGTAGTATTAATACCTGGAATCGCGATCTTACAATCTTTAATATTTTCTCTATCGATCGGTCTTTTTGCGATCAGGAGCGGACCACAGCCTCTGCCCAGCGCAGAGCCACTGTTGAGCAACTCATATTGATGTAATACTTTTGGAAGTACACCATAACTTAGCTTGGTGATGTCAAGTTTACCTTCCAGCGCCCATTTGTTCAGTGTTTCCACATCTTCCAGCTGGGTCTTGAACCTTAATCCTTTCGTGTCGATCTTGTTGTTCACCATGGCATCAAAGATAAAAGTATCATTGGGGCATGGCGAAAATCCGAGTGTTAATTCCATATTGCTTTGCTTTAGGAGGCAGATCCCTGTCTCAGATGTTCAATATATGTGATCAAATTTTCGTTCAGTTGCTGAATTGCCAAAGGAATATTCCATTTGGACTTATCGCGTACTTCCACGTAGTTGGAGATGCTGCGCAACTGGAAAAAAGGAATTTTATCCAGCAGGCAGGCATAATGAAAGGCAGCACCTTCCATACTTTCCACGGCGGGATTGTATTTATCTACAAGTTTTTGGCGGGTCCGTTCGCTACCGCTTACCGTGTTGATGGTCACTCCGCTTACCTGTTCGAGAGCAGGTAACTGTGGTACACCTTCGAACAGATTGATCAATTGTTTGTTAGTAAACGGCGGTTGATCAGGTTGCCAGAGATTGGTTTCAAACAGGTCTTTAAAAGCCTGGTCGTCTTCCACACCGAGGTCACCCAGTTGCTCTTTGTCAATGATAACGGTTTTGCCCATTTCCCAGGAATGGTCAAAACAGCCGGCGATCCCTGCCTGGATCACAAGATCAGGGCGCTGAGCGGCAAGGTGACGGCCTACATGATAAGCAGTGTGCATCATGCCGATGCCATGAACGAAGGTGGTGATCCGGATGTCAGGATGATTGAAACCTGACAGGTAGTCGCAGAAAGGCTTTATCTCGAAAGGTGTGGCAGCAATGACCAGAATTTCCATGTTGCAAATATCGGAATAAAAAGGCATTGCCTCATTTGGGTTTTTTTAGCCGGCAGCAGCCCATTCATCTTGCCTTTAATCAACTGATGCCGTAGGTATCGGTTTGATTGGCTTGTCCTGCAATTGTTGTACTTTTGCGGAAAATTGCAGCTAATCACATGATCTATTTAACGCGTGTGGAAAACTTCAATGCGGCGCACAAATTGTCTAATCCCGCCTGGAGTAAGGAAAAAAATAAAGAAGTGTTTGGAAAGTGTGCTAATGAAAATTGGCATGGTCATAATTATGAATTGCACGTTACCGTTAAAGGCGAACCTGATCCTGAAACCGGGTTTGTTTTTAATGCCAAAACACTGGGTGATTTAATAGAAGAATACGTGGTGGAAGAGGTAGACCACCGCAACCTCAATATCGACGTAGCATTCATGGCTGGCAAGTTCACCTCTGCAGAGAACCTGGCCATCGGAATCTGGGAGCAGCTGGCCCGTCATTTGCCGGAAGGTGTACAGCTCCACTGCGTCAAGTTGTACGAAACACCCCGTATCTATGTGGAATATTACGGAGGGTAGTAATTAATTAGTTGATCTTAAGATTAAATAAGCAATGGCTTACAAGAAAGTAGAATCTTACGATGAGAAGGTAACCGCCGATCTTATCGGGCATTACAAAAATAGTATCACCCTTTTGGGAGAAGATGTGGAAAGAGAAGGCTTGCAAAAAACACCTGAAAGGGTAGCAAAAGCAATGCAGTACCTGACCACAGGTTATCAGCAGGATGCAAGGGAAATATTGAACAGTGCCAAATTCACAGAATCATATAGTGAGATGGTGATTGTGAAAGATATCGAGCTGTATTCCCTGTGCGAACACCATATGTTGCCTTTCTTTGGCAAAGCTCACATCGCCTATATCCCGAACGGCTATATCACCGGCCTTAGCAAACTGGCAAGGGTCGTGGATGTATATGCCAGGAGATTACAGGTACAGGAACGTATGACACACCAGATCCTGGATGCGATTCAGGATACCCTGCAGCCCCTGGGTGTAGCAGTGGTGATAGAAGCACAACACCTGTGTATGATGATGAGAGGCGTGCAGAAGCAGAACTCGGTCACCACCACTTCCGCCTTTTCCGGGCAGTTTGAAGATGGCAGAACCAGAAGCGAGTTCATGCGATTGCTCGGACAAAGTATTTAATGTAAAAAGCAGGCCGCAGGCCATTATTCACCGCCGTTTATTGCAGATGCTGAGGGCATTTGCAATAAACGGCGGCCTTTTTGATAGAACAGCCCACAAAATGAGTTACGGCCAAATTTTGATATATCATAAAGACTATGAATATTTGCAATCCTAATCACTGGGATATGTATTTAATGTTAATACATATGTCTGATTGGTAACCGTAAATCAATGTAAATGAAACACGCTTACGTATTTCCCGGTCAGGGCGCTCAGTTCCCGGGTATGGGTAAAAACCTGTATGACACCAATCCAGCTGCAAAAGACTTATTTGAGAAAGCTAACGACATCCTCGGCTTTCGTATATCAGATGTAATGTTCACAGGCTCTGACGAAGACCTGAAACAAACCCGTGTTACTCAACCGGCAGTATTCCTGCATAGCATAATCGCCTTCCTCTGCGGAGCCGAAGGTGCAAAACCTGACATGGTAGCCGGCCACTCACTGGGTGAATTCTCTTCTCTGGTTGCAAATGGTGCACTGACATTTGAAGATGCACTGAAGCTGGTGTACATCAGGGCTACTGCCATGCAGAAAGCATGTGAACAAAATCCTTCTACCATGGCCGCAGTTCTGGGCCTGGAAGATGCGAAAGTAGAAGAGATCTGTAAAGCAGTGAGCGCAGAAACCGGTGAGGTAGTGGTAGCGGCTAACTATAACTGCCCTGGCCAGCTGGTAATCTCCGGCTCCCTGAAAGGCATTGAAGTGGCTTGTGAAAGAATGAAAGCAGCAGGTGCAAAACGCGCACTGGCATTGCCTGTAGGTGGTGCTTTCCACAGCCCGCTGATGGCGCCTGCAAGGGAAGAACTGAAAGCGGCAATCGAAAAAACAACTTTCAGTACACCTAATTGCCCTGTATACCAGAACGTGGTAGCAAAGGCGGTTAGTAATCCTGCTGAGATCAAACAGAACCTGATCGACCAGTTGACTGGCGCTGTAAGATGGACACAATCTGTGCAGGCCATGGTCGCTGATGGTGCTACTAATTTTACTGAGGCTGGTCCTGGTAAAGTGCTGCAGGGCCTGATCCTGAAGATCAATAAAGAGTCCGTTGTGAATGGAATCAACTAAATAATAAAAATAGCTCGCGCCTTAGGCGCGAGCTATATAGATAATTTCATTTCATACTGGGTCAAAATCTCTGTCATCCCCATCTTTTCCAAAAACGCAATCATTCCCTCATTCTCCGCATCCACATTAATCAGCGTAAACGGATTCCCCAACACTTCCGCTGCCTGCTGCATTAACGCCGTTCCAATCCCCCTCCGCCTCATATCTTTCCTTACACCTATCTGCCGGATCCGCCTGCTGGCCAGGAATATACTGATATATCCAACTATCTCACCCTCATACACTGCCACCCATGTCGTGGTATACTGTTTCTCCCTTCGCACACTGGCTATACTATTTGACCAGCTAGGTACCTGATCTGCAAAATGAGCAATCAAACTTTCCTCCGGTAAAGCACTCTTTTGAATGAGAACAGGATTATTTCGCCTGCTCAAATATATCTCCCCTTTAAAACAAAGAAATTTCCTTTGCTGCACAAATCCTGAATTCTCATATGCCCTGATCGCTTTCTGATTACAGGCAATCACCTCCAGCAATATCTCCCGCACACCCCGCTGCCGGTATTTCGGCACAAAATGCGCATATAACTCCTGCACCAGATGCCGCCCACGTGCCGTAGGCACCACTCCCGTACCTCCATTGTACAACACTTCCGGCCTGCTTTCATCCCTGCCATGCAATATGAACCCACATAAATGATCACCCTGAAAAGCACCAGCCGAACAATCCAGCTGTATATTTTCCCCCGCCATCTTCTGCTGTAACAACGAAACTGTCAGTTGCATAGGAATGACATAATCACTAAAAGCATCATTAAAAACCTGGCAAAGCTGCCCGGTGGCAACATCGCTCAGGTGGTGGAATCTATAAAGCATAATCAATGGATTATTAAAGCATCATCCGTTCCTCAGAAACTGATACTGGCATTCCACCACTCAGGGTCGAAGCTGGCACCATATTTTTTATAAAAATTAATAGCCGGTTCATTCCATTCCAGCACCTGCCATACCATTCCCTTGTAATTCTTTTCCCTGGCTTCTTCCAGCAGTTTGTCAAACAGCAGTTTACCAATGCCCTGGCCCCGGTAGCTTTCAGTTACCAGCAGGTCTTCCAGGTACATGCGGCAGCCTTTCCAGGTAGAATACCGAATATAGTAGAGCGCGAAACCGATGATCTGATCGCCGTCTACCGCAGCAAAAGCTTTCCAGACAGGGCTCTCGCCAAATCCGGCATCCTCAAACTGCTCTGGTGTTACCGTCACTTCATCGGGTGCTTTTTCGTATACCGCCAGTTCCCTGATCAGTTCCAGTAAGCGTGGGCAATCTTCTCTTCGTACATTCCTGATGGTAATTGGTGTCATATATATTTTTCCTGTTGTATAAAATTTCGGTATTTTGTTGAAAGGTAACAAAAACTCAATAATATTGAAGGAAGTCGTACTCAATCTGGCTGGTTATCACTATTGGGCTAATCAGCGTCTGGTAGCAGTACTGAAAAAGCTGACAGCAACGCAGCTGGATCAGGAACTTGTGAGTAGTTTTCCCAGCATACGCCAAACGGTGTATCACATGTGGGATGCGGAAAGTGTGTGGAAACAGCGGATAGAACTGGTGGAAAAGACAAAGAAACCCGCACCGCAATTCCAGGGTACATTCGCGCAGGCTTGTGATGACTGGATCACTGTATCCCGGCAATTGCTGGAAATGGTGCAGCAGATCAACCCCGTAAAACTGCCCCATACGGTAGCTTATTACAACAGCCAGAAACAATATGGTAAATTAACCGTTATAGAAATACTGATGCACGTCTTTAACCATGCTACTTATCACCGCGGCCAGTTGGTCACACTTTTAAGACAGGTCGGTGTGACAAAGATTCCGGGAATGGATTTTAGCGAATACGCTAAAAAAGGCCAATGATTCACTTTCAAAATTTAACACCATTCGTTGGGATACAATGAAAATTGAATCAAAACCAGGAAGATAACTATACCAGTAAAGGAATGGCAGCACTACCACGTGGCTGTCTTTTCGGTAAAAGTTATTATCCCATACCGGAAGTAGCAGGAAAATGTAGCATCTTTGCAGCTAATAGATGAAAAACAACGGGTTTCCCGGCCTTGTCAGCTGCAACACAGGAGGGCCGTCAACCACGCAGACAACTAATTTTCAATGAGTGCACAATCATTTTATGCAAATGTACCTCAGCACCTGGTAGCAGTAGACTGTATAATTTTTGGATTTGAAAGTGGAAGGCTGAAATTACTGATCATGCAGCGAAAAGTCGATCCTATGCAGGGCGACTGGTCATTGATGGGAGGCTTTCTACAACACAATGAAAGTGTAGACGATGCTGCTGCCCGCGTATTGAAACAAACCACCGGACTGGAAAACATCTACATGGATCAACTGGGCTGTTATGGAGATGTAGGAAGAGACAGTGGCGCCAGGGTGATCTCCATGGCCTACTATGCGCTGATCCGTATTACCGAACAGGAGCACGTTCCTTCGCAGGCCTATAGTGCACACTGGCTGGAACTGCATCAGATCCCTAACCTGATCTTTGATCACAGGCAAATGATAGCCGACGCCCTGAAGAAACTGCGCGATAATGCGCACTTCCATCCCATCGGTTTCGAACTGCTGCCAGAGAAATTTACATTGTCACAGCTGCGTAGCCTCTACGAAGAGATCTTTCAGCACGAGCTGGATAAACGCAACTTCAGGAAGAAGATCCTCTCCATGAATATATTGGAAAAACTGGAAGAAAAGGATAAAACCACCTCCAAGAAAGGTGCTCACCTATACCGGTTTGATAAACAAAAATACGAAGAGCTAAAAACGAGGGGACTGGTATTCGAAATCTAAACCAGCATAATATGAAAAAGGAAACGAACGATGTGCCAAAACCAGCAAAGTTTTGTTATGCGCACATTGGCGGAAAATTAGGAGAACTGCTGGCATCCGCTTTTATAGAAAAAGGATGGATAGCAAGGGACGGAACAGAAAACAAGCATTTTTACATTACCCCAACAGGCGAAAAGGCTTTGACAGAAATGGGTGTCGACTTGTCGCTTATAAAATCGTGATAGCTATTTAGCTGCAGGCATTTGATCTTCGGAAACTATAAAAGAAGGCTATTATATAGTTTAGTAGTGGCTGTCGGACTCATTATCCGCTGTGAACTCTCTTTTGGCCAGATCCAGAAACTCAAAAATGCATTGGCCACTACCCAGGATAGTGTCACCTATTCCCGCATACTCATCGCACTTACACAAAAATACCAGAACCGCCAGCTGGATACCTGCTTTCAATACCTGACCATGGCCAGAGGTGTGACCAAACGCATTGGCTTTAAATGGGGAGAAGCAGAAGTATACAGAGGGTTGGGAGGCTATTATGCCTATCGTGATAACAGTTATCTCTCTTTTCGTTTTTACCTCGATGCGCTGAAACTGTACAAGGAACTGAAAGATAGTACAGGCATGACCCTCGTAAATATTAAACTGGGCGTCTATCAGCATTACCAGGGCCAGCATAAAGAAGCAGAGCAATATATAAAACAAGCCCTGGGCATGGCCATGCACATGCGCAATGATAGCGTGATGTCTGCTGTAATGGCCAATTACTTTTTCATTTACAGAAATGATACTGCGCACCGGGCACTGGCCAGCAATTACCTTGCAAACGCTTACCAGCTGGCCATGAAAGGCGGCCATACCCGTATGATTATATACACTGGTCTGCTCAAGGCCGATGAAATATATGATAAAGGAGATACAGCATTAGCCATTGCCAAAGTAAAAGACCTGGTGCGAGTTGCCATGAAAAAAGGATTCCTTTATCATGCATTATATGGTTATGCTCAACTGGTAGATTATGCGGTACAGGCACATAGTGCAGATTCCATGATCTATCAGAAAGAGGTGATCAACCTTGGTCTGGAAGGCGGTTACAGGGAAATTGTATTGCCGGTGGTCGCGAAATTTTATCACTATTATGAACAACGGCATCAGGCAAAGGAAGCAAATTATTATGCAGACCTGATGGCGGATATTACAGAATTATATGAGCAAAGCCGTTCGCAGGGAGAACAGGATTACATGGATTATTACCTGCAGGGGAAACAATTGCGGCAACTACAATTACAACACGATTTCCAACAACAGCAACTGGATAGAAAAGCCCTGGAAGCAAGGAGCCGCTACCTGGTTATCGTATGCCTGATCGTACTCCTGATCCTGTTAGTACTATTGCTGCTGGATCTCAACCGATCTCACCGCAGTTCACACAAAAATGCAGATAGTCTGCGGGAAATGAACAAACATATCAGTGAACAAAATGCGCTGCTGCGCACACATGATGATTTCAAGAATAAACTGATCTCACTCATCGCACACGATTTCCGTTCACCATTGATCCAGATTATTGAAATCACTGCCTACCTGCAACAAGGCGCTTTCTCCGTACAGGAAGCGGCTATGCTGTTCAGAAAACTGGAGAGCAATGCGGAAAATACCTTGCAGATATTCGAGAATATTCTTCGCTGGATCAGGACACAGCTCAGTGGTTTTGTATACCAGCCATTGCCCTGCACCCCTGCCGGCCTCATTAAAGAAGCGATGGGTTCCATGAAAGAAGAAATACTGGAAAGGCAGGTACAGATCATAGTAAAAGTGCCTCCCGATCTGCAGGTACCGGCAGATAGAGAAATGTTGCAGTTTGTGCATCGCAACCTGTTGCACAATGCAATCAAGTTTAGCCCGTATAGAGGAACGATTGCCATTACAGCCAGCATAAATAAAGATACTGTAACAATCAGCATCGCCGATGAAGGCAGCGGAATCTCAACAGATATGCTGGATCGCCTGTTCGAATACCGTCCGGAAAAGAAAGGAACAAAAGGAGGTGCAGGTTTAGCACTGATCATCTGCAAAGATTTCATGGATAAAATGGGTGGCACCATCGCAGCAGAGAACCGTGCAGAAAAAGGAAGTACATTTTCATATACATTACCGTGTTTAAAAAACTACTAGTCATATTGCTCCTGATCACCCAGGTGGTATGTGCACAAAAAAGTGCCGTACAGCAACTGCGCTATCAACTGGCGAAGGAGCGGGATAGTATTGTATACACGGATGTGTTGAATGAACTGAGTATGAAATGGCACCTGACGAATGCCGATAGTTGTTTCTGGTATGCAGTGCAGGCAAGAGATGTAGCGAACAGGCTGAATTATCGTAAAGGGATTGCAGATGCACTCAATAACCTCAGCATCGCTTACGCACTCAAGGCAAACATCAAGCAGGCAATTGAATACGAAGGCAAAGCATTAGTCTATTATAAGCAACTGGAAGATAACAGTAACATCTGCCAGGTAACGATGAACATGAGCATCTTTCATAGCCTGGCAGGCATGAACGAAACAGGAGAACAATACCTGTATCAGGCTATGGACATGGGGAAGAAACTGGTGTATGATTCAATATATAGTCTCGTGCTGATCAACTATGCCATCAGGTTTAATCCCGATAGTACAAAAAGAGATTCTGTGCAATGGGCGATCAGGCAGGCAAAAAAAATAGCCAGTCATTACCCCGGCTGCAGCAGGGATCTGTATTATATCCATGCATTTGAAGCCGATAATTTATTCAGAAAAGGAGATCGTGCAAAAGCAGTGGCATGGATCAATTCGCTGGCCACACAGGCACAGAAAGACGAATTAATTTATGTCGCCATCGACATCCTCCGGCATATTGAAACCTATTGTAACCAGGGCTACCAGCTCGATGTTATTCCTTACAAAGAGAAGATCTATACCCTGGGCAAAATAGCGGGTTATACGGACCTCATGTTGCCACAGGTAGTAAGTATTTACCGCTATTACGCTAAGGTGCATAACGCGGCGAAAATGGCGGAATACGGGCATGAACTCTGGCTACTGACTGACAGGCAGGAAGTAATGAAAGACAGCAGGCATGTAAACTACCTGGATTATTTTCTGAAAGAGCAGGAACTGAATGAATGGCACCTCAGCAACAAAGTTCAGAAAGAAAAACTTGCCAGGGCCAATACCCAGCGATTGGCAAGACGTAAACTGATTGCTTTTCTCGCGGGCTTATTAATGATCCTGGGGGGCTTTACATTCTCCCGTTACCGTAGTTACCGCTACCTGAGACACCAGGAAGAACTGCTGGCAAATATGAACGCTGAGATCTCCGACAAGAACAGGCAGCTACAGGTACAGGATGATTTCAAGAACAAGCTGATCTCCGTTGTGGCGCACGATTTCAGGGAACCATTACAGAATATTATCCGTGTATCCGCGATGTTTAGAAACGGAGATGCAGACCCTGTACTAAGACAAAAACTAATACGCGAAACAGAGCACAGCAGCCGCAAAACCCTCGAGATCTTTGACAACATTTTGCGTTGGATCAAGTCTCAGTTATCAGGATTTGTCTACGCCCCGGCACCCTGTGATCTGAAAGAAATGTTCAGCGGCGTAGTCGCAGATATTCCCGAAGGACTGCAGGTAGCAGGTGACCAGGAGATGCTGCAGTTTGTACACAGAAGCTTATTGCAGGGCGCGGCAACCCTTGGCAAAGATGTAAGGGTAGTAGCAGAGCAGGAAGCAGACAGGGTAAAGGTAATGGTGATCAGTTCCCCCACCGTATTAACTGCGCAGCAGGCTACAAATTTGTTTGCTTATGAAGATGCAGTGTATAGTGTACAGGGAGAAGGAGAGGAGCTGGCCATGCGCTTTATCATCTGCAAAGATTTTATGGATAAGATGGGCGGTCAGATCTGGGCAAATGTAGCAGGTGAGCAACTGCAATTAATTTATGCACTGCCCTCATTCAGTTGAAAAAAAAGCCTTGTGGAAAAAACAGCCGTCATTACGCTGATTCCTGCGGATCCAGCATAATGACGGAGAGAATTGGCCTGCGGCCAACTTTATAATTTCAAATTAATTATTTAGTATCGTAACCCCATTTCAGATAGGTAGCACCCCATGTAAAACCGCCACCAAAAGCAGCTAACACCAGGTTATCCCCCTTCTTCAATTGCTTCTCATAATCCCAGAGACACAGTGGCAATGTACCAGCAGTTGTATTACCATAACGCTGAATATTCATCATCACTTTTTCTTCAGGCAGCCCCATACGGTGAGCAGTCGCATCAATAATACGCTTGTTCGCCTGGTGAGGCACCAGCCATGCAACATCGTTAGAGCTCAGGTTATTGCGCTCCATGATCTCAGCAGCGGCGTCTGCCATGTTAGCAACCGCATATTTGAATACCATCTTACCTTCCTGGTACACATAGTGTTCGCGGTTAGTAACGGTTTCAAGAGAAGCAGGCTTAGCAGAGCCACCCGCCTTCATGTGCAGGTACTCACGGCCATGACCATCGCTTTTCAGCACGCTGTCTATCAGGCCATAACCTTCTTCGTTAGGTTCCAGCAACACGCCACCACCGCCATCACCAAAGATGATGCAGGTAGTACGGTCTGTATAGTCAATGATGGAGCTCATTTTGTCAGCACCCAACACCATTACTCTTTTATAACGTCCACTTTCAATGAACCGGGCACCGGTATCCAGCGCATACAGGAATCCGGAGCAGGCAGCAGCAATATCAAATCCAAAGGCATTCTTGGCACCGATCTTATCAGCTACGATATTGGCAGTTGCTGGGAATACCATGTCAGGAGTAACAGTAGCTACAATAATGAGCTCTATATCGGCAGGTGTGATCCCTCTTCTACGGCATATTTCCAGCGCTACAGGTACGCATAACTCAGAAGTCCCTTTCCCCTCGCCTTTCAGAATCCTTCTTTCTGTAATTCCTGTACGGGTGATGATCCATTCATCAGTAGTATCAACCAGCTTCTCCAGCTCTTTGTTGGAGAGAACATAGTCCGGTACATACCCACCTACCGCAGTAATAGCTGCCGTTATTTTGTTCATATTAATAAAATAGATGTTTTAACAGGCCGTAAAAATACATAAGAATTTGGAAATGTAACTTATAAGCCAAAATACCCTTCCCCCATCTTCCTAAAAATCCTTAGGTTTGCCACAAATTAGAATCCTGAATAATCCTGTATGATTGCTTACCTAAATGGAAAACTGTCCTATAAATCCCCCGCCATGGTACATTTGGATGTTCAAGGGGTGGGATACGAAGTGCAGATCAGTTTGAATACGTACTCCCGCATACAGGGAATGGACAGCTGTAAATTGCTCACATATCTTCACATAAAAGAAGATGCCCACACATTATATGGCTTTTCCGACGATGCGGAACGCCAGATATTCCTGTTACTGATAGGGGTATCCGGTATTGGTGCGAATACGGCCAGAATGATGCTTTCCTCCTTACAACCAGAAGATATTCAACGCGCTATCGCAATGGAAAATGCGAAAATGCTGGAAAGCATAAAAGGAATCGGAGCCAAAACCGCTCAAAGGGTCATCCTGGAGCTAAAAGATAAGATCAAAAAGCAAAAAGATGTTGGCCATCAAATATCTGTAGTTGTAAACAATACAATGCAGGAAGATGCGTTAAATGCATTAGTCACGTTGGGAATAGCCCGTAATGTAGCAGAACAGGCTATCAACAAGGTACTAAAAGCAGAACCACAATTGCAGGATTTGGAAGGACTGATCAAAAAGTCGTTAAAAAGTCTGTAAGCGTAGCACCTATTAAAGCTGGATTTTTATTTTTTATTTATAGCCGCCGGCCGCCAGGTAAAACTGGCTCGTCTGCGCTGTAACAACAGTACTGAAAGCAGCACAACTATTGCAAACTCTGGAAGGAAAAGACTGCAACAGTACTGAAGAGCAAAACCACTATGTCAGATCTGAAATGACCATAGTAAGCCCTCATTTTCAATAAATTGGGCTACTAAGGGGCATTACAGGTCTGAAAACTTTTACCCTGACCTCTATTAAAACCTATTTCTCTTGTCAAGGAAGACAAATTATGGTGCTATAGCAGTAATAGGAGTCGCTTCCTTTTTTATTGTTAATACTGCAGCAAGGAATCGTTCGGGTTATAGCAGCGATATTTATAATAAATACTGGCAACCAAAAGATCCTTTCGTTAGGGATACCACGGTGAAAGATACTGTCAAACGGGATACCCTCAAGTTCCCCATCAAAGACAGGTTCGGCACCCGTATCACTGATCCCATACGTAATGAAATCGATCTCAAAGATCCAAAGAACATCACCCAGTCAGTTGATTATGATCCTGTTACCAAACAATACACCGTATCGGAAAAGATAGGCGATCACTATTACCGTAACCCCACTCTCCTCAGCTTCGAAGAATTTAACAGACTACAGGCGCAGAAAAGTGAGCAGGACTACTGGCAAAAAAGAGCCAGCACCCTCGGTTCCCTGAATCAAAAGAATTCAGGCCCCGAACTCTATAAAGGCGCTAAACTGTTCGACAGGATCTTCGGTGGCAATAAAGTGGATATCCGCCCACAAGGTAGCCTCGAACTCACCTTCGGTTACCAGGGGCAGAATATCAAAAATCCGGTCCTCACCGAACAAGCCAGGAAAACCGGCGGTTTCGATTTTGATATGAATATCAATATGAACCTGACAGGTAAGATCGGCGACAAACTTAAAATCACCACTAACTATAATACACAATCCACTTTTGATTTTGAAAACCAAATCAAACTGGAATACACCGGCTACGACGATGAAATCATCAAGAAAATAGAAGCCGGTAACGTGAGCTTTCCTCTCCGCAGCACCCTCATTTCCGGGGTGCAATCACTGTTTGGTGTCAAAACCCAGATGCAGTTTGGCCGCCTCACCGTTACCTCCGTACTCTCTAACCAGAAATCCCAGAAACAAAACCTCCTCATCAAAGGCGGTACCCAGGTCCAGGATTTCACCATCCGGGCAGACGAGTATGAAGATAACCGACACTTCCTCTTAGGACAATTCTTCCGCGATACTTTTAATTATAGTATGAGCAACCTGCCGGTGATCAAATCACTGGCCTATGTAAACCGTATCGAGGTTTGGGTAACCAATAAAACAGGTGCCACCACCAATACCCGCGACATCGTGGGTCTGATGGACCTTGCCGAATATAAGCCCTATAACCAGACGGTTACGGTTACGCCAGGGGCTCACCTGCCGGCAAATGGTACGAATAACCTCTACTCCAATGTAATCGCAGATCCCGCCAGCCGTTATACCGGAACAGTGGTCAGCCGCTTGCAATCCATGGGATTACTGGGCGTACAGGAATATGAAAAAACCTTTGCCCGTAAACTGGATTCCTCCGAGTATACCCTGAACCGGCAACTGGGCTTCATCTCCCTCAACCAACAATTGACGGCCGATGAAGTACTGGCAGTCGCTTACCAATATACCTACAATGGCCGTGTATACCAGGTGGGTGAATTCTCACAGGATGTACCGCCAGACCAGAATAACAGCGCAAACCAGAAGATCCTCTTCCTCAAACTCCTGAAAGCTACCTCTGCCAGGCCAAATCTCCCTATCTGGGACCTGATGATGAAAAACATCTATTCCACAGGCGCTTACCAGATCAACAGGGCAGACTTTAGCCTGGATATCTATTATAAAGATCCGGGCAATGAAACCCGTACCCCAAGTGACAAACGTTATTTGCCGGATGCTAGCGGGGAATGGGCAGGTGCACCATTGATCTCCGTTCTGAACCTGGATAGGTTGAATAACCAGAATGACCCGCAACCAGATGGGGTGTTTGACTATGTAGAAGGGTATACCATCAATTCCAATACAGGACGAGTCATGTTCCCGCAACTGGAACCTTTTGCACAGGGCATCCAAAAAGCCTTTGGCGGAAATGCGGCGCTCGAGAAACAATATATGTTCAAGGTGCTGTACGACTCCATCAAAGTGGTCGCCCAGCAGTTCCCGCAACTCAACCGCTACCTCCTGAAGGGTACTTATAAATCCAGTAACTCGTCAGAAATTCAACTGGGCGGTTACAACATTCCGCAGGGTTCAGTAACCGTAACGGCTGGTGGTCAGTTACTCCGCGAAAACGTGGATTATATCATTGATTATAACCTGGGTCGTATCAAAATCGTCAACTCAGGCGTACTGGCTTCCGGACAAGCCATCAACGTACAGTTTGAAAACAATGCATCCTTCGGCACCCAGGTACGAAACTATTTTGGTACCCGTTTCGATTATGTGGTAAATGATAAACTGAGCATTGGTTCTACCATCGCCCGTATGAGTGAGCGACCTTACTACCAGAAAGTAAACTACGGCGAAGACCCGATCAGGAATACCGTTGTTGGCTTTGACGTGAACTATAACTCTCCTTCAAAAGCACTGACACGCCTCCTGAACAAACTGCCTAACTTTAACAGCACCACCCCTTCCAATATCATGTTCACCGGTGAGGTGGCCAAGTTATTCCCAGGTCATAGCAAACTGGTAAATGCGGCTGGTAGCGGTCAGGGGCAGGTATATATCGACGATTTCGAAGGTTCACAGAGTGGTTATGATCTCAAATACCCGGCTACCAGCTGGGCATTGGCTTCTACACCTTCTCAGGCTACGGATAGTGCTGGCAGAACCTTGTTCCCCGAATCAGAAGCAAACAACCAATGGAGCTACGGTGCAAACAGGAGTAAACTGGCCTGGTATATCATCGAGCCTACCCTGCAGATTCCTAATTCTTCAGGTTTGCCTACTGGTATTAACAAGGAAGTCCAGTCTGACTCCCGTACCCGCCTGGTTTATCAACAGGAAATCTTCCCTAACAAATCCACCGATTTTGGTCAGGCCCAGTTAAGCACCCTTGACTTAGCTTACTACCCTACTGAAAGAGGTCCTTATAACTTTACCGCAGGCAGTGATAGTATCAATGCAGCAGGTAAACTGAGAAACCCTGCAAAGAAATGGGGTGGTATCATGCGTGCTTTGGATAACAGTGATTTTGAAACCAGCAACGTAGAGTTCATCGAGTTCTGGATACAGGATCCGTTCATCGACAATCCAAACAGTACCGGCGGTCAGTTGTATTTCAACCTGGGTAATATCTCCGAAGACATCCTGAAAGATTCTCACAAGTTCTTCGAGAATGGTATGCCGGATCCAACCACTGGTCTTGATAAAGTAGACTCCACTCAATGGGGCCGCCAACCTAAGTTCCAGCAGCAGATCACACAGGCATTTGACAATGATCCGAACATCCGTAAATACCAGGACGTTGGTTATGACGGTCTCCAGAGTGCTAACGAGGCAAACTACTTCAAAGATTATCTGGCCAGACTGGCAGCTAACTTTGGAACTGCTTCCGTGATTTACCAACAGGCAGCAAAGGATGCTGCGAACGATGACTACGTACACTACCGCGACCTGGATAGTGGAAACATCCTGGTGCGTTATAAAAGATTTAACAACCCGGAAGGTAACTCTCCCGTATCTACGAATTCTACCTACTCAAGAGCCGCTACCAACATACCTGAAACTGAAGACCTGAACAGGGATAACACCCTGAATGAAACAGAAGAATACTTCCAGTATAGAGTGAACCTGCGTCCAAACATGGAAGTAGGTACCAACAACATTGTGGATAAACTCGTGGCAGATGTAAACCTGGTAAAAGGTGGAAAGAAACAGGAAGTATGGTACCAGTTCAAAGTGCCGATCGATAAATACGATAAGAAAGTAGGTGCTATCCCTGACTTCAAATCCATCCGCTTCATGCGTATGTTCCTGACGAACTTCCAGGATTCTGTGGTAGTACGTTTCGGTAAACTGCAACTGGTGCGTAACCAATGGCGTCAGTATAACTATAAACTGCAGCCAGGTGACCCTGTTCCAAATGATGGCAATACTTCTTTCAACTTAACAGCAGTTAACATCGAAGAAAACTCTTCACGTAAACCGATCAATTATGTATTGCCGCCGGGAGTAACCCGTCAGAATACGGTAAGTACCAACAATACTACCTTACAGCTGAACGAACAATCCATGTCATTACAGATCAAGAACCTTGAAGATAATGATACACGCGGTGTAACCAAGAACCTGGGTATGGACCTGCGCCAGTATAAGCACTTACAAATGTACCTGCATGCTGAAGCAATTGAAGATGATAACTCACTCAGAGATGATGACCTGAGAGCGATCATAAGAATAGGTAGTGACTTCGTGGAAAACTACTACGAATACGCTGTACCATTGAAAAAGACGCCATTCGGTCAATCAGGTAATGCCAGCGCTATATGGCCCACCCTGAATGATATGGACATCGTGCTGAGCAAACTGACAGAACTGAAACTGCGCCGTAATAATTGTGATACCTGTTCAGCACTGAAAGTGTATACAGAATTAGATGGCGGTAATTTCATGAGCGTTGTCGGTAATCCTAACTTAGGTGATGTACGTACCATCTTCCTGGGGGTAACGAACCCAAGAACCGACGGGATGAGGAAATCTGGTGAGGTTTGGTTCAATGAATTACGTTTGACCGGTTTGGATGAAAAAGGTGGTTATGCAGGTATGGGTAGACTGGATCTGCAACTCGCAGACCTGGGTACCGTTACCATCTCAGGTAATATGCATACTGCCGGATTCGGTAACCTGGATCAGCGCGTAAACGAACGCTTCAGAGATAACTATACACAATACGATGCCGCTGCTAACCTTGACCTGGGTAAACTCCTGCCGAAGAAGATAGGGATGGTGATCCCTGTATACGCAGGTTACTCAAGAGCAGTAAGCCGTCCGGAATACGATCCATACGATCTGGACATCAAGCTGAAAGATAAACTGCGCATGGCGAAATCTTCCTGGCAGCGTGACTCCATCCGCAGGGCAGCGGAAACCTTCACTTCCATCAAGAGCCTGAACTTTACCAACATCCGCAGGGTAAATCCAAACAGGAAAAAATATCACCTCTGGGATCTGGAAAACTTCGACATCAGTTATTCATTCTCCCAGACAATGGCACACTCCCCGATCATTGAAAATGATGTGCTCACCAAGCACAGGGGTGGCATAGGGTATACCTTTACCGGTCAGCCGAAATACGTTACACCGTTCAAAAAGCTTTTCAAAACGAAAACAAAATGGCTGGACCTGGTGAGAGATTTCAACTTTAACTATGTTCCTTCCCTGCTCAGTTTCAGAGCAGACGTTACGAGACAGTTTGGTGCAACCCGTATCCGGAATGTGGGTGGTGATGGCACGTATAAGTTGCCGGAAACTTTCAATAAGTACTTCACATTCGACAGGTATTATGGCTTGAAATGGGATCTGACCAAGAGCATCAGTATTGACTTCAATGCGGTGAACAACGCACGTATCGACGAGCCGACAGGTCGCCTCAATACAGGAGCCAAGAAAGATACCATGTGGCGTAATTTCTTTAAACTGGGAAGAACCACGAACTACTACCATTCAGCAAATGTTACTTATACCCTGCCTACTAACAAGCTGCCCTTGACCAGCTGGACAAACGTAGCACTGGGTTATAGTTTTGACTACCGCTGGACGGGTGCTTCATTGCTCGCCAAATACCTGGGTAATGCCATCGAGAATACACAGAACAAAACTGTAATGGCTGAGTTCAAATTCTCAGACCTGTATAACCGGTCCAAATTCCTCCGGCAGTTTAGCACATCAGGTGCCAAACGACCACAACAAAACAATAATAACAGTAAACAGCCACCAGGTAAAAACCAACCTGCACAAAACACCACTTCTTCTGATGAGGAAATTTCACCGATCCTGAAAGCCGTGATGAAACCACTCCTGATGCTGAAACGTATCAATGTGGACTACTCAGAAAACAGTGGTACGAAGTTGCCAGGTTATATTGATAGTACAAAAGCCCTGGGTATGAACTGGGCGCACTTCACACCGGGTTTAGGATTTGTGACAGGGCAACAGCCAACAAAAGCATGGCTGGATGATTTTGCGAAGAAAGGGTTGATTACACCAGATACTACCTTCAACGTACAGTTCCAGCAGCAATTTACACAACGACTGCAGGTACAGGCGCAACTGGAACCTTACAATGACTGGCGGATTGATCTGAGCCTGACCAAATCATTTACCAAGACACATACAGAGCTGTTTAAGAACATGGATTCTGCGGGCTTCCAACACCTCACACCATATGATGCAGGTGGATTTGAGATCTCTTATGTGGCCGTGAAGACGATGTTTGGTAAAATAGATTCAGAAAAAGGAACAACCTCCACTTTCCAGGATTTTGAACGTTACCGTAAAACGATTTCAAATCGCCTCGGCAATGCCAATCCTTATAATAGCCTGCCTGGTACGCCTACCTTTAATACAAAGGACCCTGAGTATCGTTACGGTTACAGCCGTTATGCACAGGATGTGCTGATCCCTGCATTCCTTGCAGCGTATTCAGGTAAGGACCCCAGTAAGATCGGATTGCTGAAAAATGGTGGTCCTTCAAATGTGCGTAGTAATCCGTTCAGTAATTATATCCCTCGTCCTAACTGGCGCGTGACATATAATGGTCTGGCGAAACTGGAACCATTCAAGAATTACTTTACGAATTTCTCCATCACACATGCATATGTCGGTTCATTGAGCATGAGTTCTTATAACTCTGCATTGTTATATGAGGATCCAAGACTGGCAGGTTATCCGGGATTCATCGATACGGTTTCCGGTAACTATATTCCTTACTTCCTGGTACCGAACCTTACCATGACAGAGCAGTTTGCACCACTGATCGGTTTTGATATGACGTTTACCAACAGCCTGAATCTGCGTATGGAATTCAAGAAGAGCCGTTCACTAAGTTTGAGCCTGATCGATTATCAATTGACAGAATTGCGCTCTACAGAGGTCACCCTGGGTGGTAGCTACCGGATCAGGAACGTGAAATTCGGGTTCCTCGGTGAGCAGACGGGCAGGAAGGTTTCGAATGATATGAACTTCAGGTTGGATTTGAGTTTGCGTGATGATAGAACGGTAAATAATAAACTGGATGCGGACCTGGTGATCCCAACAAGCGGACAGAAGGTGATCGGGATAGCACCATCCATAGATTATGTAGTGAATAACAGGTTGAACTTACGATTCTTCTATGACCGAAGGCAGACGATACCAGTGATCTCCACCGCATACCCGATCACGAGTACACGGGGTGGTTTAACACTAAGATTTATGTTGGCGCAATAATTCATTGCATAAAGCCGGCCACAGGCCACCAGCTATTTTCCCGCCCCCAATTGCTGATGCGAAGGCAACAACAATTGGGGGCGGTTCTTTTTTTTATGACCCAGCTCATAAACTCTGAATATTATTTTACCTACTTTTGTTGCGTGAGATACTTCTTATTCATAGCGCTCTTAACAGGACTACTGCTACAAAACTGTAGCCAGTACCTGATTTCGCTTGAATATAAGCTCAACCAAAACTACATTGCCAGCGTGCTCTGCGTAAACAGGGATAAACCTGATATGCACTGTAACGGTAAATGTTACCTGAAAAAACAACTAGAACGCGACCAGCAACAACAAAATAATGGCAGCGCCGGAAAAGAGAAATACGAAGTGTCGTATATAGATGACCTCTATTCGTACGACCTCCGCTCTTACGCCCCGTCCATCCCACTCATCGCATATTATCAGAGCTCTGTACCATATACTCCTTTATCTGATACCTTCCGCCCCCCACAAGCCTAATCACTCTCCCTTTATTTTACGAACAAATTGCTGAGCAACGACCGCTCAATTCATAACTATTGACTTTATCATCCACATGAAATATCTATTAGTGATAATAGCAGGAGTACTATTGTCCTTACATTCCTATGCCCAGGTACAGGGCAGCGTGATCGATGCACAAACAGGTGAAGTATTATCTGGTGTAAACATCCAGTTATTACATCATAGCAAAGGCTGTGTAACCGATGCACAGGGCAAATACAACATCGCAGGCAATAATGGAGATTCCGTATTAGTATCTTATGTTGGTTATCAACCACAAAAAAGGGCGCTGACAACAGGTATCATATCCTTACATCCCTCCACTGCAAGTCTCAATGAATTTGTAGTGACCTCCAGCAGGGATAAACAATTACGTACAGATGCACCTATCGCCATCAGCAGAATTTCCACACAGGAAATGCGCGATACAAAAGCCATCACACTCGACCAGCTATTGAACAAAGTGAGTGGCGTATACATGGTGCCATTACAGAATGAACAACATACCATGGCCATCCGTCAGCCAATCGGTTACAAGAGTCTATTCCTGTATCTCGAAGATGGTATTCCTATCCGCACCACCGGCGACTTTAACCACAATGCACTCATAGAAATGAATATGGCCGCATTGCGCACCATCGAAGTAGTTCGTGGTCCCGCCTCCTCCTTATATGGGAGTGAAGCAGTTGGCGGAGCCGTCAACTTTATCACCGCAGCACCTTCATTAAACCCAACAGGACGTGTGCAGGCAGAGATGACAGACAGGGGGTATAAACGTTCAGATTTCAATGTGTCAAACACATTCAATAAACTAGGTTTAACCATGGGTGGTTATTATGCTAAGCAAAGTAACGGTTACATGGACCACAGCGATTACCATAAATTCGCTTTCACCTTAAGAGGCGATTACCAGATTAATGAACACACCAAATGGATCAACTCCGCAACCTTAGTTGATTATTATACCGACCAGATAGGTGGTCTGGATAGCGCACACTTCTTTGGCAAGAATTATACAAACTTCCAGACCTTCTCTTACAGGAAAGTAAATGCATTCCGCTACAGGAGTACCGTAGAACATGACTGGAATGACCTGAACCATACCACGTTTACGGCCTTCTTCAGAAGCAGCAGTATCAAACAAAATCCTTTTTATTACATCACAGATTCAAAAACAAATCCTCTCAAAGCCGCAGGACAAATCAATAACGATAGCTTTAAAAGTTATGGAGTAATCCTGCAACACAAGAAGGAATTCGCCTGGCAGGATGCAACGATCATCGCAGGCGTAAGCATGGATTACAGTCCGGCAGCTTACATCGCTAACTATATAGATGTAGATAAAAATACAGCAGGTTATTACGCACATTATACACCGAGTGATTCCGTGCTCACAAACTATGATGTAAAACTCCTGAACACCGCTGCATATGTACAGGGTAACATGACATTGGCAACAGGCCTGAAACTCGTTGCAGCATTGCGTTATGACAGGATGGATTATAAATTCGAAAACCACCTTTCTGCAGCAGCATATACAGGTGCCGCCAGTCAGCAAAACAACTTCAATGCATTTACACCTAAATTAGGATTGACTTACGACTTCGGAAAGAGCCGTGGATTATATGCAAACTACAGCGTAGGTTTCGCGCCACCCAATATCACAGAGTTATTCACAGGCGTGAAAGTTCCTGTATTAAAACCTGCTAATTACAACAACTACGAAGTAGGCGGCTGGCTGGGCTTTGCAAATGATCAGGGATATGTAGATGTAAGCGTGTACGAGATGAAAGGTAACAATGAAATCATCAGTGTACGGCAGTCAGATGGTTCTTACCTGAATCAGAATGCCGGACATACTACACACAGGGGCGTAGAATGGAATGTACGTTACGCACCGGTTACATCCCTTCAATTACGTGTAAGCGGACAATATGCAGATCACTTCTTCAACGATTACACAGAGAAAGGAGTATCATACAGTGGTAACCAGATGAACGGAGCACCACATGTGATCACGAATTGTGAACTAACCTTCAAACCTGCGTTCATCAAAGGTTTCAGGATTGGTGCAGAGTGGCAGCATATCAGTAAATATTACATGGATCCCAAAAATACCAAAGTATACAACGGGTACGATTTGCTGAACATTCGCACAGGTTATGCATGGAAGAGTTTTGAATGCTGGATCAATTGCCGCAATGCTGCAGATGTAATCTATGCAACGACAGCAGAGAAAACAGCCTATAGCACCAGCTATTATCCTGGACAGAAGAGAACATTTGATTTTGGGATCGCATATACATTCAAATAATGAAGAACAAATTGTGGATAGTGTTGGCAGGCCTTCTTTCGGCCTGCCATCCCAATAAAGAGCAGGAATACACCCTTTCACACGGAGAGGCATCCTGTGCATTTATATCAGAAACAGCAGATGGGAAGAAAGTCATCAGCTGGATAGAAACACAGCAGGGAGCAGATACAGGTACTATGTACTACGCCGTGCAGCAGGGCGATACGTTTTCCACACCACAGGTGATCCCTGTGGCTAACAATGTATTGCCACACGCAGAGAATATGCCCAAACTCGTATTCAAACCAGATGGTGAGATTATAGCCATGTATGGCATAGAGCAACATGATCCGCGCAATCAATGGGCCGGCAGGGTATTTTACACACATTCATTAGATACCGGAAAAACATGGTCTGCACCACAACAACTCGTAACAGATACGAGTAGTTATGATCAGCGTTATTTTGACGTGGCCTTATTACCTGATGGAGAAGCAGGGGCTATCTGGCTGGATAACAGGAAAGACATCAATGCAGAAGGATCTACTTTGTACTTTGCAAAAACCAGTGGCCATCAAGGTTTCAGGGGCGAGCATGCGATCGCGGAGACAGCCTGTCAATGTTGCCGTACAGATCTCTACACAGACCCCAAAGGACATTTGCATGTAGCATTCAGAGATATCATTAGTGATTCTATTCGTGATATGGTACACTTATTATCTGTGGATAAAGGGGCGACATTTTCAGCTCCTGCAAGGATCAGTGCTGATAACTGGGTAGTGCGGGGTTGCCCGCATACAGGACCTGCAATGGCAGCGAATAGTTTCGGGCTGCATTGTGTATGGTTTACAATGGGTGGTGGGCAAGGTGTGTATTACACGCATTCTACCGATGAAGGACAAACCTATTCACAAAGAGATACCGTGTGCACAACACCAATGGCAAAGCATCCGCAGATCACAACAGTGGGCGATGACAAGCTGATGATAGTATGGGATGAACCAGTGAAGGTAGGAAAGGAGTTTAATAGCAGGGTAGGCTACCAGCTGAGGAAAGGAAATGGAGAGGTGATTAAATCAGGAATATTAACGAATGACAGCCTATATGTAACATTTCCGGTAGTAAAAGCTGTAGATCAACAAACGGTCTTAATCGCCTATACAAAGAAAGGATCGGTATGCTATAGATATCTAAACTTTTGAGCTGGCCGCAGGCCATAAAGCCGTTTTTTTGCTGATGCCTGCGGTATCAGTAAAAAACGGCGGCTATCTTTTAAAACTTCCATAAAACAAAAAAGGTGTACCAAATCTGGTACACCTTTTGATGTGCGCCAGGCATGGTTATAAGCTCTAAGGTGTAAGTCCTGAATGAGCGTTGCAGTACGTATCATTAGCCAAAGGCAAGGGTGTCGTGGGTGACCACGAATCTGAAGGAAGCCGGCGGCAAACATTCGAGCCCACGAACAGAAATGGTATACAAGGCAAGGCATGGTGGGCGATGTCGCATCACAGACAAAAGCCCTATACTGCACGGAACCATGTTGTGTAAATACCGGGGCTACATGAATGGAAAGCGTATAACCTTACCCTGGGAGATCTGCTGGCAATCCGGCAGAGGTATGAGAGAATACCGAAGCGGAAACAGAAGTCAGCATAAAGAATGGCTTCAAGGTGCCATCAGAAGTCAGCCGAGGTCATAGTAAGCCGGCAACGAGCTGCATCCCGAAACGAAGGCAAAAGCAGAAGTCTCACAAAAGGAAGAAGGACCGAATGTTAGAATGGCGAAAATGAACAAGCCGTTTATGAGCGAGGCGATCACAACGGAAGAACACTGGAAAACTACCTGTGCGAGGATAAGCCGGAAGCTGAAAGTAAAACACAGGAGGAGTTGAGCCTCATCATGCAATCAATGGGAGTGACGCCGGGATGATTTTTTTTTTTTCAAAGTAATAGTATGCTGGAAGAAATATTAGATATCCGCAATGTACAAAAAGCCTTTAAGCAGGTAACTGCCAATAAAGGAGCGGGGGGTATAGATGGTATGCAGACCGATGAACTTCGTGACTACCTGAATACGAACTGGCAGACGTTGCGGACCAGTATTTTAGAAGGCAGGTACGGCCCCCAGGCAGTTAAGAAAGTAGAAATAGACAAGGAAAATGGCGGCGGTAAAAGAATGTTGGGAATACCTACTGTAATCGACAGGCTAATTACCCAGTCAATATCCCAATGGCTAAGCCCACAGTATGAAGGAGAGTTTTCCAATTATAGCTATGGGTTTAGAGAAAACCGGAACGCTCATCAGGCATTGTATCAGGCACAAACAAACCTGAACGACGGCTATGAATGGGTAGTGGAGTTGGACTTAGACAAGTTTTTCGATCGGGTGAACCATGACCGGCTAATGTCGCTTCTGGCCCAAAAGATAGCTGACAAGAGGACGCTGAAACTACTGCGCTCATACCTGAATTGCGGGATGATGGAAAATGGGGTTGTGATAGAACGTAAGGAAGGCACTCCTCAAGGCAGCCCTCTCTCCCCCCTGCTGAGCAACATTGTTTTAAACGAACTGGACAAAGAGTTAGAGGCAAGAAGCCACCGGTTTGTACGGTATTGCGATGACTGTAGCATCTACGTGAAAAGTGAAAAGTCAGCGACGCGCGTGCTGTCAACAATCACCGAGTTCATAGAAAAGAAGCTAAAGCTAAAAGTAAACCGTACAAAAAGTAAAGTGAGCCGTCCGATAGAGAGTACGCTTCTGGGTTTCTCTTTTTATCGAAGAGAGAAAGGGTGGGCAGTGCGCATTGCATCTAAATCGCTGAGAAAGATTAAAGAGAAGATGAAGGATCAAACGCAGCGTAAAGCCCCCGGCAAAGTGAAAGACAAGATAAAGAAGATGGAGGCCATAATAGTAGGTTGGGTGAATTACTTTCGGATAGCCACGGCCAAAAGCAGAATGGAAGAACTGGACAGGTTGGTAAGAACACGTCTAAGAATGGGAATATGGAAACAATGGAAAAGGCCATCAACACGGTGGAAAAACCTGAAAATGTTGGGAATTAATGTGGGTAAAGCTTATGAGTGGAGCAACAGTCGTAAAGGCTACTGCCGCATTGCAAACAGTGCAATACTGCACCGAGCCTTGAACAACGACTACTTTACTAAACAAGGGTATGTAGGGTTCGCCAATCACTATTACTGGAAAACAACTCACCAAACTAAGTTATTCTGACAAACCGCCGTATACCGGTCGGTACGTACGGTGGTGTGAGAGGACAGAAAGCCGGCATGACCGGCTTTCTTCCTACTCGATTTCTTTTTTCTCAGTAGCTAAAAGCTCCCTGCCAATCCTGGCGGGTAGCCCAGCGACCGTAGTTATTTCTTTTAGATCTGTCGGAGTAGAAGCGCCATTCTGCTTTCCATCTCGGATAGTAGAGACGCAACAAATACAGTGTTGCAAAAGTAAGCATAGGGATATGGTTTTTTAGGATAGATAGTTAGCATTGTTAGTAAACTCTTAAAGCTCATAGATAGTTAGGTATCACATTCCCCTTTAATGGTAGTTCGTCATACCATCGTTAACCCCTTGTCTGCCATCGTTATACCACATTCATTATAGACAAAAAGTAAGCTGTCTCAAATATATATAGAAAATTCTACTAATGGAATAACATCTATGTGTTATATTATAACTTTTTACTCTTTATAAGTGTAGATAGCATTTGCCTGCTGTGTACAGGTAATCACTAAATCATTGATACACACATGCGCCGGCAGCGTAGCACAGTAGTAAATAGTATCTGCCACATCATCCGCACTCAATGGTTTAAACCCTTTGTATACATCATCTGCTTTACCTGCATCACCCTTAAACCGGACAACAGAAAACTCAGTTTCCGCAGCACCCGGATGTATAGCCGTTACCTTTATAAAATATGGCAGCAGATCAATGCGCATACCCTGTGAAATCGCATCTACCGCAGCTTTGGTAGCACAATACACATTCCCCTTTGCATACACGGTTTTAGCAGCAGTAGAACCCAGGTTGATAATATGCCCTTTCTTCCGCGCTTTCAGCCAGGGGATCACAACCCGGGATACATACAGTAAACCCTTCACATTCGTATCAATCATTGTATCCCAGTCAGACAAACTGCCTTCATCAATCGTAGATAAACCTAAAGCTAATCCCGCATTATTGATCAGCACATCCACAGCTTTCCATGAATCGGGAATTTGTTCCAATGCACTGCTCACTGCTTTCTCATCCTGTACATCAAAAGTCAACGGCAATACCTTCACGCCATTTGTCTTTTCCAGGTCCTGCTGCAGGGCAGTCAACCTTTCCTGTCTTCTTCCGGTAATGATCAGGTCATAACCCTTAGCTGCAAACTTTCTCGCACATGCTTCTCCAAATCCGGCAGTGGCACCGGTAATAAGTACTATCCCCATGTCAAAAATGATTATTTACTTCACCAAAGTTACAGTGCCTTTCTTTAAAATAGTTTTTCCGGTGAAATCTTTTCCTTCCAGGATCCAGATATAGGTATCTACAGGCGCCGGCTGACCTTTGTAAGTGCCATCCCAGCCCTGGTGGAAATCAGTAGAGGAGTAAACCTCCTGGCCCCAGCGGTTGAAAATGCGGAAGTATTTATATTCAGTAATTCCTACAGGAATAAAACGAAACAGGTCGTTGCGCCCATCGCTATTAGGCGTAAATGCATTCGGTATATAGATTTCAGGACCCGTATAATATTTGATGCTGATAGTATCATAACCCACACATCCCTGTGAATTGGATACCCGCAGCACATAAGTAATATCTTCATTCCACCTGAGTTCAGGATCAGCAATGTGCGCGTTGCTCAACCCATCAGGTGGTGTCCAGGTAAATAATTCGCCGCCCGAAGCATGCAGGGTCAGTGCCTGCCCTTTTGCCAGGATGGTGTCATTCCCTGCAAAAGGGAACACCTCGTACACCGTAATATCCTTCGTGACCGTAGCTACGCAGGATTTATCTGTATACAGGATCAACGAAACCGTATAGACACCACCATGCTGATATGTATGGTTAACGTGCTCACCGAAGGCCCTGCTAATCGTGCTATCACCTTCCGATCCCAGATCCCATCTCCGGTCGGTAATATGACCATAGGTGTACGATGACTTGTCATCAAACTGAATGCGGTCTCCTTTACAATACCCGGTCACATCAAAATCACCTTTTAATCCCGGGTAATTACTCACAATACCCGTAGTGCTGTCAGTGCAGGTCAGACCCCTGTTTACCACCAATTTCACCACGTATCGCCCGGTATCAGGATAAAGATGTCTGAAAATAGTTTTGTCAGTTACTATGGTATCGGTACCATCACCAAAGTTCCAGTAATAGGTGGAAGTAAATCCTGCATTACTGGTGTTTGGTATGAGCACACTGAGGTCTGGTTCTGGTACACAATTTTGTAAAGTGGGAGGGAAGCCGGCGGTGATTTTGGTATTACAGTTAAACACAGTGAGGAGGATATCTTTATGATGCGTGCCGATCATTTTACCAGTTTGCCGTTCAAATTCCGTTACACAAACCGAGACTACATATTGACCTTCCCTGGGAGGAACGCCTGTTAGGAAACCTTTGTTGTCAATTGAAACCTGTGGGGTGCCTCCCATGGGATTTGATCCGGAATAAGGTGCTCTGTAGCTCACGGTATTATTATAGGGGGGAGGGTTGGAGCTGGCAGCTTCATTGCGGTTAGCTCCCCCGGTCAGTGCGTTGCACAGTGAATAAACGAGGCTGTCACCATCGGGGTCTGTGGCAGAGTAATCATAATGGAGTGGAAGATTGGCGCAGATCACAATTGCCGCATCTTTGGCAAAAAAAGCACTCCTGTTGGAAGGCCGGCTTTCAGTACCGGGGATCATGCAGTAGAAGGTAGAACCCTCATGTTCTGAATCATTGATGTTAGCTAGTTTCTCTCCGCGGCAGCATCGCTGATAGACTACATAATAACCACCCAATATGGGTTTAAGTGAGATGGTATCCCTGTAAATAGCCACTTCCAGGTTTTGGGAGCGGGGGGCCAGGCAGGGATTCCGCAAAGTATCACGCAGCGGTTGGCGATCTTTGATGAAGAGCAATCGTGCATCCGACACCCGGGAGCCACCAGAGGAGTAAATATTCACAGGCACCGGATTTTCAAAATGATCCAGGCAACCCTGAATATCTCCGCAGCTGAAATCAGCATTCCTGTATAGTTTCAGGATGATTTCGTATTTATAGTTACCATCCGGATTCATGGCAAGAAAAGCATAATAGATCTCGCCACCAATAATATGGTATGCAACTGCAGATACGTGGATCAAACTACAGCAAATAGCCAGAATAATAGATCTATGCATTAGTTGGGGTTGTGCATGGGCTCTACGACTTAACTATAGGAATTTAAATAAAAAAAAGGAGATGGGCGAATGAATTAAATCGCCATATGAAGGGGTTTGAATTACAATCGGAATCCAATTTCGCGGACGCTGGATTATAATATGATTTGCTTTATTTAAGCGGTTCTCATTAAGCAGGCATGCGCTTTCACGAACACAGGGATAAATATGATTCGCTTTTTTAAAGATAATCTCATCCACTTTCCTATTACCTGATCAGGGTAACAGTACCTTTTCGTATCACCGTATCACCATTCACATTCTTCCCCTGTACCACCCATACATAAGTGCCGATAGCAGCGGGTTTCCCATCATAATTCCCATCCCATCCCTGCAGGTATTCAGTCGTACTGTACATTAGTTTTCCCCATCGGTCAAACACCCGGAAGAATTCAAGTTCAGTAATTCCCACCGGCAATGGTCTGAAAATATCGTTCTGTCCATCACCATTAGGAGAGAAGCCTGTCGGCACATAAATATCCGGACCTGCAATGAAACGGAGTTTAATATCATCCGTACCGGAGCAGCCTTCAGCCGTATATGCAGTAAGGGTATACGTAATATCGTGATTGATAGTGGTTGTCGGTGAATCAATACCCGGGTTATCCAATCCATCTGCCGGAGTCCATACATACCGGGTACCTCCACTGGCATGCAGGGTAAAGGGCTCGTTCAGAATAGCAATCGTATCATTGCCGGCAAAGGCAGGCACGGGAGGAACCACATTTATCAGAACCGTATCTCTTACTGCTTTAGGACATCCCTTGGTATCGGTAACTGTAACAATAAACTGCGTGGTATCCCTTGGTTTGGCAATCGTAGTTGCCTGGTTCGGAGTTGACAAAGAAAAGGTCGGCGTCCATTGATAATACGCACCTCCTGTGGCAGTCAGTGTCACCTGGTCGCCATAACAGATAGTGGTATCTTTACTTGCCTGCGCAATAGGTGGGTCTACGATTTTCAAACTCATATCATCATGCCCGCTGCAATCACCCAGGGTAGCAATCACCTGGTAACTGGCACTCGGCGCTGGCGGCACTATTTCAAGGATCGCACCATCACCCGCATGGGTATTGGAAGGGATCTCATACCAGGTAAGGGGATAATTCCCATCGGCGAAAGCCCGGATATGTAAAGTATCACCTGTACAAACAGTACTATCGGCAATAGTTCTTACATACAATGTATCACGCACATCAATCTTAACGGTCGCCTTATTCTGGCACCCTGTTGCATCAGTAAACGTTACCGTATAGCCTGTATCCACTTTTGGGAATACAGTTGGAGTAGCCGTATTGGCATTGGTAATATTATAATCCGGCGTCCAGGCATAAGTACCATTGATCACCTGCCCGCCTGATTCGCTGGTTGCGGTAAGGCCGAGTGAGTTCCGGATACACAGCAGGGTGTCCGGCGTAGTGCTGACAGGTGGTTTTTCGTACACGGTGATTATACTGGTATCCGATCTCGCACAACCGTTAGTTGTCGTAATATCCAGGATAACAGTATAGGTACCGGCACCCGGGTATTTATAATTGGCAACCGGGGATCGTGAAGTATCTGCAGAGGAACCGGTATCGCCAAAATCCCATCGGTAAGTGGCAATGGCATCGGTCGCACTGGTCGTGGTAGAAGTACTGGTAAATGTAGTAGTGGTATTACTGCACAACCCTGCAATCCGCATATCCGGCGTAAGTTTGGGATACACCCGTACAACGGCCGTTGCCTTGTCACCACAATTACTGGTTTTATCCACCCACAGGGTTACGTTGTATACACCTTCGGCAGCGTAGGTATGCTGGAAAGGGGCGGTGCTTTGGGTGGTATAAGTTGTACCATCTCCAAAATCCCAATCGTAGGTTTTACCTTCTGTACTGTTGTTCAGGAAAGTAATGGCGAAGCCGGTGCAATCATCATATTTATCGGGCATGGAGGCTTCCACTAAGCGTACACAGGTAGTCACGATCATATGAAAGTCCTTCCTGTGAATGCCGAGTAATTTCCCATTCCGGTATTCATATGCGCACACGGTTACCACGTATTTCCCGGGATCAGGTGCAGTGCCCGTGATCAACCCACTATTGGATACGATGTAAGCACCAGCACCCAGTGGGGCAGCACCAGAATAGGGGTTGACGTAAGTGAGGTCCGGGTAAGGAGGCGCTACAGCGGCAGGTGGTGTAGCATATTTATCCCTGCCATTGGTGACCTGACCACCTCCATAAGCAGCGCAGAAAACATATACAAGGCTATCACCATCAGGATCGGTAGCAGAGAAATCGTAAGAAAATTTCTTATTGGCACAAACAAGGATTGCTTCGTCTTTATTGAAAGTAGGACTGGAATTAGTTAGAATGTCATTGGTACCCGGCAATTCTGTAAAGTAGGTCGCACCATTCCCCGGAAAGTGTTCTTCATCATTCGCCCTGTGGGTGTCTTTAATATTTTCCATCGTAAAGTCACGGCAACAGGTCTGGAATGATACCGTATACCCGGCAGCGTTAATGGGAACGGTAATATTTCCTGTATAGGTACCGATCTGGAAACAGATCTTTGGTGGATTTACGATACAGGGATCTGCCTGGCCGGAGCTTTGAGTGGCCTTGCTGGTTTGAGAGATCAGGTAAGGAGAGCCGTTTACTGCAAGGTTATTAGCCTTGTTAAAAACAGCAAAGTAAACGGCGTTGGGCAATTCAGCCAGGTTATCAGCCGTCTCGCACACCCTATAAAGTTTGAGGGTCACCTGGTAAGTGACAGTGGTAGTTGTGCCTGATATATACTTATATGACATCTCTCCCCCGATGATATGGGAAGCTTTGGAACTTAATCCATAGAAGAGTATCAATAGCAATAGAAGGGTGCTTCTTTTCACAATTATTGATCTTGGCAAAAAAGAGTAAACTGTAGCAAGAGCTGATTGCTGGCTGCCGGAACTTCCAACATACCCATGTGACCCGTTTCTTCAAAAATATAAATGCTACTGGTCCGTGGAAGGGATACCTGTGGCAAGATGCTTTGAAGAGGAACTGCAGTATCATCTTTTCCAATTACAAACAGTACTGGTACTTGTATAGATGATAACACACCGCTGCGATCAGGTCTTACTATCATTGCTTCGTAATATGCTTCCAGGGAAGCAAGGGGGCAGGTGATGCCCATGTTCACATATGCTTCTACACTTTCCGGATGTTTGGCCTTAAAGCCCGGGCTGAACATATTCGGAAATGCCTGCCTGATAAATGATTCATTACCATATTGTTCCATCAGTTTGATGGATTTGCGGCGCGCTTCCTTCTTTTCTTCAGAATCAGGAAGGGCTGTAGAATGAAACAGGCCCATTCCCTGTAAAATCGATGGGTATTTTTCTGCAATGGCAAGGGCGACATATCCACCCATAGAATGGCCTACGATCACTGCTTTTTCTATACCGGCAGACTGTAAGGTGGTATAAACATTATCAGCCATGCTATCAATAGTCAACGCAGTTGTGAGCGGATTATTGCCGGCTCCGGGTAAATCCAGCGCGATTACTTCAAAATATTCACTTAAAAATGCTTCCTGGAGGTTCCAGATCCCGGAATTCTCAGCAAAGCCATGCAGTAATACTAAAACAGGTTTCTTCCCTTCTTTTAGATGGTTAGATTGGGTGGAAAGTTTATTCAACATCAGAAAAATAGTTTATTAATACATTTTATAATGCAGGCCTGTGCTACACCTGTTGATAGGCAGGCGCTAACGTAAGAGATATTTTGTTGATGTTTATAAAGTATTGGTTATCCGTTTACGCGTTAGCCGCAGAAAGTAACTATAAAGGATCAGCAATATACAAAATAGAACCGCTGCTTTCGACAGTAAATCACCATACTTAACATAGAACGTCAGATAAGTGCTCGCTGTTACATTTGCTTTTAAAACCCCTTCCTGCCAATAAGGAAGTGATGCTACGATTTCTCCTTTTTTATTGATGATGGCAGAGATACCGGTGTTCGCACTACGGGCCACCCAGCGGCGGGTTTCAATGGCACGGAGACGGGCATACTGTAAATGCTGACGATGACCTTCAGTGTTTCCCCACCAGCCATCATTCGTCATAATGAAAAGAATGTTTGCACCTTTTCTTACATGCTCAGCTACAAACTCGCCATATACAGATTCATAGCAAATAGTAGGAAATATTTTAACCTGTGTGGCCTTGTTTTCCATTAGCTCCACACCCGGGCTACGGCCATAACTACCACTGATACCACCAAAATCCAGTGCGAGACTGTTCATAAAACTCAGGTAATGCACATAGGGAATGAGTTCGACACCCGGTACCAGTTTAGATTTATGATAGACTTCCACCACATTCGAAGTATCAATTTGAACACCCGCATTGAATACGTCATAAATCATATCGCCGTCAGCGTTACGGCGTGCAGAGCTGGGAATCTCCTCATTTTGGTTGTACCGTTTCAGGGTAACAGCTCCACTCACCAGGGTAGCCTGTGGATATTGCTGTAATAACAACCTGATCTTTTGTGTATAATCTTCGTAAGTGAGTTTATTTTCCCATGCACCATGCACAAAAAGGGCGGTCTCGGGCCATACGACGAAAGCGGTCTCGGTATCGATTTGTGACGTCGTGAGCTGCAGCATTTTGTTTACTTCCAATGCTTCATTTTCATCAGCAAATTTATCGTAAGGATCAATATTAGGTTGAACGATCACGACCTGGGTTTGAGCTCCTTTAGCTGGAAAACTGAGGTTGGTATTTATCACAGCACTGATCCCCAAAGGAATTGCCAGGATAAGAACTGGTTTCCAAATTTGCGGGATGATCGGTTTTCTATAAAATTTATACTGGAACCACACATGGTAAATGGCCAGGTTCGTAGCCAGAATCCACAAAGTTCCCCCGCTCACACCAGTATATTCATACCACTGTACCCAGTTCGGGTGCATGGCAAAAGCATTGCCGAGCGTAAGCCATGGCCAGCTCAGTTCCCAATGGAGGTGGATATATTCAAATGTCATCCAGTAAACGATGAACGTAAAATAGGCAAGGGTAGGGCTCACCCATTTACGGGTTCTGCGGTATCCCATTACAGGCACCAGCATGAACAGGGTATTGAGCAGGTTCGCTGCTACCCCACTTGCGGGTACAGTGGTATTGCCTACCCACCAGGTAGTGGCTACATTCCAGCAGAAGAGGAGGAGGAAAGCGCTTCCAAAAAAACGGGCCCTGTTTTCCACAATATCCGCCAGCCGGAACAGGGGAATAAATGCGATAAAGATCAAAAAGGTAAGGGGGGAAGTTGGCCATGCTGCCCAGAGGAGCAGGCTGCCTGTCAGACTTAAGATAGCGGGTAAATAACGTTTTGCCATAGCGGGTCAAAAATAAGGATTAATAGGAGGATCAGGATAAAATTGGAGTGAAGTCACTGAGGTGAATTTTCAATGTTTTCATAAAATGAAGTGGCTCAGCTTCATTTTAAAGCAGGCTGCAGGCCATATCTTACATCCGGGGAATTGCCTGCCTGAGCATAGGCCGAACATAGAGCCAATATTACATTATAAGTTTACTAAGAGTACACCAGTATATCACCTCTATATCGATTGGATAATGAAGTGATATACTGGTGTACTTAAAATGATAGAGTAATGTAATACATGAATAAAAGACGCACTGAGTCTTTATAGTGTTTTGGGTGGCGTTGTTTCATTTTGAAGCGGGTGTTTGTCTGCAATAGAACATGCAGGAAAGACGGAATTCACCAATGGGGAATGAAAATCATTTTTAGGAAAGCTTGTCGCTGGTCATTACCCGCAATAAAAAAGGGCATCTCACCAATAAGATGAGATGCCCTCCGGCATTATTTAAAATTAAATTATCTGCTATAGTTCGGTGCTTCCTTGGTGATCACCACATCATGCGGGTGATTTTCCTTCACTGTAGCAGGAGAGATCCTAATGAACTGTGCTGCCTGCAGCGCTTTGATATCTTTAGAACCAGTCAGACCCATACCAGCACGCAGACCGCCTACAAACTGCTGAATCACTTCTGCCAGCATGCCTTTGTAAGGTACGCGACCTACGATACCTTCCGGCACCAGTTTCTTAATATCATCTTCTTCCTGGAAATAACGATCTTTTGAACCTTCAACCATTGCTTCCAGGGAACCCATACCACGATAAGACTTGAACTTACGTCCTTCGTAGATGATAGTTTCTCCAGGGCTTTCTTCGGTACCTGCGAAGATAGAACCAGCCATTACGCAGGATGCACCTGCAGCGATAGCTTTTACCATATCACCGGTATAACGGATACCACCATCTGCAATCACCGGGATCCCCAGTTTTTTCAGGGCAGCAGCAGCATTCATAACAGCGGAGAGCTGGGGGAAACCAGCACCTGTTACTACACGGGTAGTACAGATAGAACCAGGACCAACACCCACTTTCACCGCATCAGCACCTGCTTCTGCCAGTGCCAGTGCGCCATCGCCGGTAGCTACGTTACCTGCAATCACCTGTAGTTTAGGGAACTGCTTTTTCAGTTTCTTCAAACCATTCAGTACACCTACTGAGTGACCATGAGAGCTATCGAGACAAACTACATCCACACCCACATTGATGAGCGCCTGTGCCCTGTCCAGTACATCAGGAGTAATACCTAATGCTGCACCTACAATCAGACGACCATATTCATCTTTCACAGCATTTGGATAGCTGGTCAGCTGCAGGATATCACGGTAAGTGATCAGACCTACGAGTTTACCATTCTTACCAACCACTGGTAATTTCTCAATTTTATTCTGTTGAAGGATTCTCTCTGCTTTCTTCAGATCAGTACCTTCCGGAGCAGTTACAAGGTTCTGAGAAGTCATTACTTCGCTTACAACGCGTTTCATGTTCCTTTCGAAGCGCAGGTCACGATTGGTAAGGATACCAACGAGTTTGTTTTGCTCATCTATGATAGGAATTCCACCGATGCTGTTTTCTTTCATCAGGCGGAGAGCTTCTCCGATAGATGCATTTGCATGCAGGGTTACCGGATCGAGGATCAGCCCGTTTTCACTACGCTTTACCTTACGTACTAGCTCGGCCTGTTTTTCAATGGACATATTCTTGTGCAGAATACCGATACCACCCTGGCGCGCCAAAGAGATGGCCAGATTAGCTTCAGTTACGGTATCCATGGCAGCGGAGACCATTGGAATGTTCAGGCGTAAGTTTTTGGTAAGTTGCGTGCTGATATTAACGTCTCTGGGCAAGACTTCAGAGTAGGCTGGAACCAGAAGTACATCATCAAAGGTAAGTCCGTCCTCTACAAATTTCGGTTTTGATTTTCCGGCAGGCATGTTGCAACTATTTGTCAGTTATTAAATAATTGCACGCAAATGTACAGTTATTTAAGCAAATACAAAAATTGTTGTGATGTCCGTCATTCCGGTTCCTGTTTTTAAATTGCCTCAAACCAGCTGATAGCGCTGTTTTGGCGTACTTCTTAATAATTTATTCATCTTTGGTTATTCAATTACTACAGACCTGGTAAGCACTTTCCTGGCTTTTTTTCTAACAACTTCATCTTTCTCAGCCTTCCCCAACCCGTCGAAATCCTCACCCAGCAAAGTTTCCAACTTCTTCATCTTTCTCAATCCCCCAAACCATTCGCAAGCCCCGCCCAGCACACTTCTCAGCCTCTCCATCTTACTCAACCTCCTCCAACCCGTCGAAATCCCCTCCCAGCAAAGTTTCCAACTTCTCCATCTTTCTCAATCTCCCCAAACCATTCGCAACCCCCGTCCAACACACTTCCCCTCCTCAAACCAGCTGATACCGCTTCCCCGGCATACTCCTCAACAAATTATCCATCTCCAGCTGATAAATCACAGACGCCACCCTGCTCTCCGGCAAAGGACACCTCCCATAGATATAATCTATATGATAATCTTCACTCTTATTAAAAAGCCCTAATATCTGCCGCGCCTCCTCACTCAGCTCCACCCGCAATTCCTGCTGCCTTGCCACTACCGGCCGCTTCACCACATCATCCCAATTCATCGCCTTTAATATATCCTCCGCATCCGTTATCAACATCGCCTGATGATTCTTTATCAAATGATGACAGCCCGCTGACTTTTCATCACCTACGCGCCCCGGTATTGCAAATACATCCCTGTTATAACTATTAGCAATATCCGCCGTAATCATCGACCCACCTTTGATCCCACTCTCTATTAACACCGTTGCATCCGACATCCCTGCCACTATCCTGTTCCGCTTAGGAAAATTCGGCTTATCAGGCATCGTTTCCCTGGCATACTCCGTCAGCAATCCACCCTGCTCCACCATTTGCCGTGCTGTACCCGCATGCACATCCGGGTAAATTCTATCCAGCCCATGCGCCAGGATCCCTACCGTAGGCATCCCATGCTTTAATGCCGTAGCATGTGCAAGCACATCTATGCCATATGCCAGTCCACTCACTACCATGATATTACTGGCCTCCAATCCCGCTATCAGGTTAGCACACACCTCCCTGCCATGCGATGTTGGGGCACGCGTGCCAATCACATTAATAATGCGCTTCGTGTTCAGATTCGCATTCCCTTTATAATATAAGAGGAAAGGATTATCGTAACAATGCAGTAATCGCTGTGGATAAAGTGGTGACAGATAACTAATAGCGGCTATCTTATAATGCTCCAGGAAGGTCATTTCCCTGTCCACCCAGCGAAAATCTTTAAACTCCCTGATAGCATTCGCTCTCACCTTCCCCATCATCGGCAGGCATTCTAATTCCCTGCTGCCCGCTTTAAATATGCTACCCGCATTTCCAAAGTAAGTCATCAACTGTTGGGCTATCTTATTTCCTATTTGTGGGATCTTTGTAAGTGCAATCTGATAACGTGTTTCTTCCTGCATTTTCCTACTTTTGTGGTCAACTTCCTTAAGTTACAACTTTTTGCGTATGTTTTCAAACCGCTTCCCACTTTTCCTCGCCTGCGCCCTCCTTTTCGCATGCAAGGCGCCAAAACCTGCAGCACAACATGCCGCCTTAGCGCCCTATGGTCCTGCATTTGCAGCCTTATGGCAACAGCGGTCTGCCGAATATAAAGCACTCTGTTTCCAGGCATATAACTTCGCCCGTCTTCGCCTGAACGAAGATCTGCAACGCGGCGCTTCTAAGCCAATGGCCATAGTTACAGACATTGATGAAACTGTATTAGACAACAGTCCATACAATGTACACGTTGCATTAAAAGGTGAAAACTACAGCGATAAAACCTGGCAGGAGTGGACCAGCAAAGCCATTGCAGACACCGTTCCCGGCGCATTATCCTTCCTGAAATATGCAGCAGAAAAAGGTGTACACGTGTATTACATCACCAACCGTTCCGAAGCAGAACGAGGCGTTACCTTACAAAACTTGCAACGCTGGAATTTTCCGGATGCAGATAATGAACACCTGATCCCTAAAACAACAACTTCCAGCAAAGAAGAAAGAAGACTGCAAGTGGCCAAAACACATGAAATAATTTTGCTGATGGGGGATAACCTGGGAGACTTTTCTGCCATCTTTGAAAAGCAGCCTGCTGATAAAAGGGAAGCCGCTACAAAGCAGGCTGCAGCTGAATTTGGCAGCAGGTTTATTGTATTACCAAATCCCATGTACGGAGATTGGTTACCTGCATTGTTCCAATATAATTACAAACAAAATATCGATTCAATATTGCAAACGCAACTAAAGAATTACTAGCACTCGTTTCATAATTACCATTTAAGTATTGGTGATCAATACAAATACCTATTTATGAAATGAGTGCTAATTAAAAAGGCGGCCTCTCAGAAGCCGCCTTTTTAATTTTATAACTTAATAATCTTAAACTCTGTTCGCCTGTTCTGTGCTCTTCCTTCCGGGGTTTCATTATCCGCCACCGGCTTACTTTCACCATATCCTTTCGCTACCAGTCGTTCCGCCTCTATCCCTTTCTGCTCCAGGTATTGCACCACAGCCTGCGCACGCTTATCAGAGAGTGTCAGGTTGATCTGATCATTACCAACATCATCCGTGTGTCCGCTGATTTCCACGATCATCGTTGGGTTCTCTTTCATTAATCCTACCAACCTGTTCAACTCTACATAAGACTCTGCTTTCAGCGTATACTCCCTGCTCGCAAAGAACACGTTGTTCAATACCATGATTGCACTTGTATCCAGCGGTACCAAAGGCACTTCCCTGAAATAACCGGTATCTTTTTCCGCCCCTTTCAGTGAGAAATTCTCAGAATGGAACAGGTAACCTTTCTTATTTACATTCAGTCCATAATCCCTGCCCACGGGCAATGCAACCAGGTAATTGCCCAGGAGATCACTCTTGATATCTGCCATTGTTTGTCCTGTTTCCAGGTCTTGCAACTCTATATTAGCAACCAGGCGTTTCTGGTTTTTTGCATCAAACACATATCCTCTTACATACAGAGTTTTCAGCGGCCTGGCAGCAGGATACAATTCAAAGCTATAGATATCCAGGGATCCCCGGCTATCTGTACGATCAGAAGCATAATACGCAGTTTTACCATCAGCTGCCACTACCATACTGGCTTCTTCATCCATTGTATTGATAGGATAACCCAGGTTTACAGCGGGGCCCCAGCTGCCATCCGGCTGTCTGCGGGAATAGAAGAGGTCCATGCCACCAAAACCCGGTCGTCCGTTAGAGGCAAAGTACAAAGTCTGGTTATCCGCATGAATAAACGGCGTACTTTCATCACCAGGCGTATTGATGTTTGGACCCAGTCTTTCAGGAGTACCCCATCTGCCATTGGCCTGCATTTCACTCATGAAAATATCAGAACCGGCATCCGCAGTTTCCCGGGCAAAATACAAGGTCTGTTTATCAGGAGAAAGACAAGGCTGAGACTCCCAGTCCCTGGTATTGATCGGGTTTCCCAGGTTCATTGGTTCTACCCAGAGTCCTTCTTCTGTTCTGATAGCGTAGTAAATATCGCAGCTGCCACGTCCGTTGGGGAAATTACATCCTGTAAACACGATCGTATTTCCATCCTGGGAAATGTTTTGTGCACCTTCATTGAATTGTGGAGAGTTCACTGGCGCACCCAGGTTGTAAGCCTTTTTCCAGTGCATGCTATCATCTCTTTCTGACACATAGAAATCCTCATTCTTGCCATTCACCCTGCGGGTAAATACAAGCATTTGATTGTCGATCGTCAGCGAAGGGAAATATTCACCATCCTTGGTATTTACGTTATCACCCAGGTTAACGGGTTTGAAGGGTACCGGGTGGGCTGCTTCTTTGGCAGCGTAGGTGAAAGTTTTTTGCAGGGCCTCTGCTTTTGGATTCTTAACCTTTGTAGTCGCAATGTAAAGATTGATGCTAGCCAGGGCTTCAGTAAATCTGCCCACACCTCCCAGGGCTTTCGAGTATGCCAGCAGGGCAGGTCGGATAGACGCGCTATCCAGCCGTTTCAAATTTTCAAAAGCACTGATCGCCTCATCGTATTTCTTTAACTCTACATAGGAAATCGTCATTTGTCCATAAGCATCCGTAAATCCGGGCTCAGCCCGTACTGCTTCCTGTAAATAAATAATAGCATCTTCCGTTTTATACTCCGAAACCGCCAACTGTGCATTGTCAAAACTCTTCTGTGCTTTTTTCTTAGCGTTATCATAGGTTACCACCTGAGCATGCACACCCAGGCTAATCACAAGACAACTCAGCAATATTGGGAATTTAGCCATAACTTATGATTGGGAATGTGGGTCCAATATATGAAAAAATCGCCAGATGAATGTCTTTCTATCAGATAATCAATGCGATTACATATTTTTTTCACAATAAACGTTATGATCTGAACCTGTATTGTACTTATAGCAGATTAATATATTTGTGCCCTTGTGGAGGGGGCCATGCAGGATTGTACTTAAAACTTTAAGTCTTCTAACTGTACTTATGGTACATTAATATATTTGTAAGTTGAGTAAGGAGTGGGTATTAAAATTACTCACAAGGGAAGGAGACCATAATGTAAACAAGAGAACCCTGGAAATATCAGGGTACATTAATATACTTGTGCACCTGCAAAGAAAGCTGCCATTTCGGATGGTCCTTGATATAATCAATGATCAATGGTGTCATTTCTGCAGCCTTGTTCCATTCCGGCTGAATATACAGTTTACAATGAGGGCCCGCAAGCGCAGCATATTTCTCTGCCCAGGCAAAATCACTCTTATTAAAAATCACCACTTTCAGTTCATTGGCAAGGGCACAGATCTCAGGCAGGGGTGCCTTGAATTTCTTGGGGGATAATGTTATCCAGTCCCAATTACCGGAAAGAGGAGAGGATCCTGAAGTTTCTATATGTGTGCGGAAACCGGCTGCATGGAGGTCTGCAGTCAGCGCATCCAGGTTGTGCATTAATGGCTCACCGCCAGTGATTACGGCAATACGGCCAGGATAACTGGCTGCTTCACTCACGAGATCTGTCAATTCCAGCTGGGGATGACGATCTGCCTCCCAGCTATCTTTCACATCGCACCAATGACAGCCTACATCACAACCACCGAGGCGGATGAAATAAGCTGCACAGCCCTGGTAATTACCTTCACCCTGGATGGTGTAAAAGCGTTCCATTACAGGCAGGGTACGTACGTGTTGATATGTGGCAGTCGTTGACATAATACAAAGGTACGCATATTGCCATTAGCACTATGCGTACCATATAATAGCTTGTGTGATAGTTTGATTTCTTTCCGTTGCATTGATCCCTGGTCCTTCAGAAGAAGGCCCATCCTGCAAGCCTTTGAGCGCAACTCAATGGCAATTCCTGGTATCAATTCAACTACAACGTAATTAATTCATGTTCCCTTTCTGACCTACAGCCGCATGATAGGTATTCTTCAGCAATGCTGCGATGGTCATTGGGCCTACGCCCCCCGGAACCGGTGTGATAAAGCTACATTTCTCTGCTACCGCATTGAAATCCACATCACCTACCAGTCTGAAACCGGATTTTTTGGAAGCATCTTCAATTCGGTTGATCCCTACATCCACGATCACGGCACCTTCTTTCACCATATCGGCAGTCACGAAGTTCGGACGACCGATGGCTGCTACGATGATATCTGCCTGCAGGCAAAGTTCTTTCAGGTTAGGTGTGTGAGAGTGTGTAAGGGTAACGGTGCAGTTGCCGGGATAGCTGTTTCTGCTCAGCAGGATGCTGACAGGTGTACCTACGATGTGACTACGGCCAATCACTACAGCATGCTTGCCTTTGGTTGGCACATTGTAGTGTTCCAGCATCAGCATGATACCATAAGGAGTAGCAGGGATGAAGGTAGGCAGGCCGCTGACCATTTTACCAACATTTACCGGGTGGAATCCGTCTACGTCCTTGCTTGGATCGATGGTATTGATTACAACTTCTTCGTTGATATGTTTGGGAAGTGGTAATTGTACAAGAATACCGTCAATATCTGCATTTTCATTCAGCAGGGTGATATTGTCCAGCAGATGTTTTTCGGAGATTTTTTCATCGAAACGAAGCAGGGTAGAGTTGTAACCAATCTCTGCGCAAGATTTAACTTTTGAAGCAACGTATGTTTCGCTGGCAGGGTTGTTGCCTACCAGGATGGCAGCCAGGTGAGGAACTTTTTGACCTAAAGCCTTCAGTTCAGTTACCTTTTCTGCCAGTTGGGCTTTGATAGCCGCTGATACAAGTTTACCGTCTAAAATTTGCATGCGCAAAGGTAGGCTTAATTAGGAAGATTTACTAAAGATTAAATTAGATGGGAGAACCATTTTTGCTTTAAAAGCCAGCCACCGGCCCAATGAATCATATGACCAAAAGCAAAAACGCTTCGGCCTGCTGGCCGAAGCGTTTGATATATATACGAATAGTTTAATCCCGATGTTAGTTCCTCCCAAGTTCCGCAAAACAAGTGCCCCGCCTTCAAAATTTCAAATTTAGGTCACTTGTTTTGCTCTAAACAGAACTTGATAAATAATAGTGGAAATTTTAAAGGCAGGCTAAGAGGCGTAATATAATTAAATTTTCGGAGATGCGGATAATATTTCCGGATCGGCCTGCGCCCCGTATTTTTTAAAGTTTTGAACAAATCTGTTGGCGAGGTCCGCTGCCTGCTTATCAAAAGCTGCTTTGTCAGCCCAGGTATTACGTGGATCCAGTATCTCTGCAGGTACTCCCGGACAATCTTCCGGAATACCAAAACCAAAGAGCGGGAAATCTTTATACGCAATCCTGTCCAACTCACCTTTCAGTGCTGCTGTGACCATCGCCCGGGTGTATTTCAGCGAAATACGCTGACCTGTACCATAAGGACCTCCCGTCCAGCCAGTGTTAATCAGCCATACAGCCACTTCCTGTTGTTTCAGTTTCTGCCCCAGCAATTGTGCATATTGCACAGGATGCAATGGCAGGAATGGTGCCCCAAAGCAGGTGCTGAATGTGGTGGTCGGCTCTGTGACCCCGGTCTCTGTACCCGCTACCCTGGCTGTATAGCCGGATATAAACTGGTACATGGCCTGTGCTGGTGTTAGCCTTGAAATAGGAGGCAATACCCCGAATGCATCGCAGGTAAGAAAGAAGATATTGGAAGGGATATTTCCTACTGAAGGAATCACCGCATTGTCAATATAATCCAGTGGATATGAAACCCGCGTATTTTCTGTGATGCACTTATTGGCAAAATCTACATTATTCGTGCCTTCATGGCACGAGACATTCTCCAGCAGGGCTCCTTCGCGGATTGCCCTGAATATCTGCGGCTCCTTTTCTTCAGTCAGGTCTATACATTTTGCATAACACCCCCCTTCAAAATTGAAGATATGGTCAGCGGACCATCCATGCTCATCATCCCCTATCAGCTTGCGTGCAGGGTCTGCACTGAGCGTGGTTTTCCCGGTACCACTCAATCCGAAGAAGATCGCAGTATCGCCATGCTCATCCTGGTTGGCTGAGCAATGCATCGGCAATACACCGTGCATTTGTGGCAGTATATAATTGAGTATTGTGAAAACTCCTTTCTTAATTTCTCCGGTATATGCGGTACCTCCAATCAAAACCACTTTACGTTCAAAACTGATCGCTGCAAAATTTTCCTGGCGGGTACCGTCAGTAGCAGGATCTGCAAGGAATCCAGGTGCCTGGATCACAGTCCATTCTGCATGCATGTCTTCCAGTTCTTCTGCACCCGGGCGCAGGAACATATTATAGGCAAAGAGATTTGCCCATGGCGTTTCTGTCACCACCTGGATCCCAATGCGGTATGCAGGATCAGCGCAGGCTACGCAGTCACGTACCCAGATTTCTTTTCCCTTAAAGTATGCGGTAATTTTTGTGTACAGGCGATCGAAATGATCAGCTGACATCGGAATGTTAAAGTCATTCCAGTTCACTGTTGCAGTAGTAAGCGCATCCTTTACGATGAACTTATCTTTTGGAGAGCGGCCGGTGAATTTCCCGGTATTTACGGACAATGCTCCGTTGGCTGTGAGGGCTCCCTGTTTCCGTGCCAGTGTGTGCGACACCAGCACGGCAGGTGCTGTCTGGTAATAGATAGCTGCTGTTTGCACTATTCCTATAGCTGATAGGATGGCAACAGGGCTCCTTACGCTGCTGACTTGCATAGTAAGATTGTTTTGGTGTGTTTAAAGCAAAGCTGCGCCTTTTTTTGAAATTATCAAATTAATAGCCCCCTGTTAACATAAATTTAGAAAAAATAGTTGCTAAATGGATATTCAATTAGATAAATTCTAAAATGGCCGGGACTGTTTTATCGGAAACGGTAAGGAATTATGGGCCTTAAATACGCTTATCCTCTTTCATTATACACGCATATTCACCTCTTCAGGGTTACTTCCTAAAATTTCAGTAGGTTTGACGCGTGTTTTAATCAATAGGATCAATTATGAAAAATTTGCCACTGGATTCACAGATTTTTATCAAAAATCGCCAGCGCTTTATTGCGGAGATGCAACCCAATTCCATTGCCATCATTAACTCAAATGATGAATTGCCCAGCAATGGAGACGCTTTATATCGATTCGAGCAAAACCATGACCTGTACTGGCTGACGGGTGTTGAGCAGGAAGACACAATGCTCATTTTATACCCTGATAATCCGGATCCTAAGTACAGGGAAGTACTGGTATTGGTACGTCCAAATGAGTTGAAAGAGAAATGGGATGGCCATCGACTGCGCAAAGACGAGGCTCTGGCCGTATCGGGTATCAGTACCGTTATCTGGCTGGATGTGTTGGATGGATTGTTACAACCATGGATTCACGAAGCCACCAATATCTATTTAAATTCAAACGAAAATAACCGTAAATCCAGCCGCATTGCTGTAAGAGATTACCGCTATGCAGAAGAGATGCGTGCCCGTTATCCTCTGCACAATTACCTGAGAGCAGCAATCATCTTCAAGAAACTGCGTGCAGTGAAGACACCTGAAGAAATCAAGGTAATGCAAACCGCGATGGATATTACAGAAAAGGCTTTCCGTCGTTTGCTGCAATTTATCCGCCCCGGAGTTGGTGAACACCAGATCCAGGCAGAGATCGTACACGAATTCCTCTCTAACCGTTCTGACGGTGAAGGATATACTTCTATCATTGCCAGCGGTGACCGTGCCCGCACCCTGCACTACATAGCCAATAACCAGGAGTGTAAAGATGGTGAACTGGTATTGATGGATTTCGGGGCTGTGTATGGTGGTTACAATGCTGATATGACCCGTACCGTGCCTGTGAATGGTAAGTTCACACCACGTCAGCGTGAAGTATATGATGCCTGTCTGCACCTGCATAACTATGCTAAATCCATCCTGAAACCAGGACTGACCATTGCTAAGTATCATGAAATGATGGGAGAGGAAGCAGGTAAAGTCTTCGTAAAAATAAATCTCCTGAAAGAAGAAGATATTAAGAACCAGGATCCTGAATCACCGGCGTACCGCAAATATCTGTACCATGGCATCAGCCATCACCTGGGTGTAGGCGTACATGATTTAGGTCCGTCTTTCTGGCAGCCAATTCCTGATGGTGCCGTATTGACAATTGAACCTGGTATCTACATTGAAGAAGAAAAAATGGGTGTGAGGATCGAGAATAACGTGTGGATCACTTCAAAAGGTAACATCGACCTGATGAAGAATATTCCAATCACAGCAGATGAAATTGAAGCTTTAATGAAAAAATAAGGTAATGTGTACGCTATTGCGTAATATTAGCGTTAGATTTACCAAAAAATAACAGCATCGGGCTTGTCTCAAAAGTGAATTTACCATTTGAAAGATCAGATTTTTGCATCTGATCCTTCAGGTGACTTTCGGGACAAGCTCATGGACTATCACAATGAAACAACTTCCTAACATCCTTACACTTGGTAATTTGTTTTGTGGTGCGCTGGCAATCATTTACATCCTGCATGCACCACAATACATCGCTGAATTCAATGGACACGACTATGCCGTTACGAATCCTGAGCCTATCTACTGGGCATCTGCACTGGTAGTGATAGCAGCGATATTCGATTTTCTGGATGGGATGGCGGCACGCCTGTTAAAACTGGGTTCTCCATTTGGAAGGGAGCTGGATTCGCTGGCCGATATGGTGACGTTTGGCGTAGTACCGGGTATGATCTTCTTCCGCTTGTTGCGTAGTGCTTATATGCAGATGCCGGATGTATTTGATGTATCTTATATCAACCTGGCGCCAGCCTTGCTGGTACCTTGTTTTGCGGCATTCCGCCTGGCTAAATTCAACCTGGACACCCGTCAGTCAGAGAATTTCATTGGTGTACCTACCCCGGCCGTAGGCCTACTGGTAGCATCTTTCCCCTTGATCATGCTGTATAATCCTTATAACCTGGCGCATTACCTGCAGAATATTTGGGTGCTGTATACCATGATCGCGATACTGTGTTACCTGATGGTTGCAGAGATGCCGATGCTGAGTATGAAATTCAAGAATTTCAATCCGGCACAGAACTGGCCCAGATTCTTAATCGTGATATTAGCGATATTAGCTATACCAGTATTAAAGTTTGCCACAGTGCCTTTTATATTTGTGGTATATGTAGTCCTGTCAGCAGCGGCACGCCCTGCTGCAATAGCTAAATAAATAAGATATGTTATTAAAAAAAGGTTTTTACCACCGGTAAAAGCCTTTTTTTTCGCCTTTTACAAAGCGATCCGGGGCCTTCTTTAAACAATGCCAGCTTGTTTTTTGCGATTTATGTGTTAGGTTTGCGTCAAAATTTCAGCAATAATGACCTTTACTGCACATATCAACGTAATGCCACTGAAAGAATTACTGGATCCTCAGGGAAAAGCGGTAATGAGTGGTTTAAAGAACCTCGGCATTACCCAGATCAATGATGTAAGAATCGGAAAACATATTACCCTGCAGATAGAAGCTGCTACAAAAGAAGAAGCACAGTCACTGGCAGAGAACGCTTGTCAGAAACTGCTGGCTAACCAGGTAATGGAATCTTTTGAAGTAACTATTCAATAAATAATTAATAAGGCTGAATTCATGCCACTAAATTTATTTTAGTAGCCAGATCCGGCCTTACGTGTTTTAATCAGGAAAGATGCACGGCCGGTGGATGTTGCCGGTACGACATGCGCCATTCGATCTTTATGAAGCTTTATCTCGTTCCTTCTCCGATAGGCAATCTTGCCGATATTACTTACCGCGCTGTAAAAGTACTGGAAGAGGCAGACCTGGTGCTGGCGGAAGACACCCGCACATCTGGTGTGCTGTTAAAGCATTACAACATCAACAAACCGATCACTCCTTATCATCAGCACAATGAGCACAAAGTATTGCAGCACCTGTTACAACAGTTACAGGGCGGCAAAACAATGGCCCTGATCACCGATGCCGGTACGCCCGGTGTATCTGATCCTGGCTTTCTGCTGGTAAGAGAATGTGTACGTGCCGGTGTACCTGTAGAATGCCTGCCGGGAGCTACGGCCTTTGTGCCGGCCTTGGTCAACAGCGGCATCCCTATGACCAGGTTCTCATTTGAAGGCTTCCTGCCACTGAAGAAAGGCCGCCATACACTGTTTACGCAACTGTCAACTGACGAACGTACCCTGGTATTTTATGAATCTCCACATCGCCTTGTAAAAACACTCGAAGACATGATCGGCTATTTCGGTGCTGACAGACCATGTTGCGTAAGCCGCGAGCTGACCAAGATGTTCGAGGAAAACAAGCGGGGAACCTTGCAGGAAGTCCATGATTACTACAAGGAGAAAGGAGTGAAAGGGGAAATCGTATTGATCCTGCAGGGAGCCGCTGGAAAGAAAAAATCGCAGGAAGAAGAAGAATAACTCAGTATCTTCACTAAGGCAGGAGATTTGCAGTATCTCCACCGCGTAAACGTAATACGTAACAATTAAGCCGAAAACATTAAGCGGCCTACAACGCAGCCTCACCTGGGCTAAGTACCGCATTTGTCATATAACAAAATAGTATTAGGAAATGAAGCACATGTCAGTAGTTAAAGGCCTGATGGTGTGCCTGTTGGCAGTAGGTGTCGTTCCTGCGCAGGCACAGCCTGACCGTTGGCAGCAACGGGTAAAATATGTTATGGATGTGAATGTAGATGCAACCACTAACCGTTTTACAGGTAAACAGAAACTGGAATATACCAACAACTCACCGGATACATTGTACAAGGTGTTCTATCATCTTTACTGGAATGCGTTTCAGCCAGGCAGCATGATGGATGTACGCAGCCGTGAACTGGGTAAGATCGTAATAGGCCGTGATTCAAAAGGGAATGAAAGAAGGGATTGGGATTATCGTGTAGCAGATAAGATCTCTAAGTTCACACCTGAGCAAACAGGCTACCAGCACGTACTTTCACTGAAGCGTGATGGCGTGCCCCAGTCATTCAATATGCTGGAAACCATCCTGGAAGTGCCGCTGAAAAAGCCGATCCTTCCACATAGCACCACTACCTTCGAAATGGAATTCGAAGCACAGGTACCCGTGCAAACCCGCCGTAGTGGCCGTAATAACTCAGAAGGGGTAGACTATTCCATGGCACAGTGGTATCCTAAAATGTGTGAATACGATTACGAAGGCTGGCATGCTACCCCTTACATCGCCCGTGAATTCTATGGTGTATGGGGTGATTATGATGTGAAGATTGCGATGGATAAAAAGTTCGTGATCGCAGCAACCGGTTATCTCCAGAATCCTAACCAGATTGGTTATGGATATGAAATGATGGGTACCAAAGTTATTCGTCCGGCAGGAGAGAAGCTGAACTGGCATTTCATTGCCAACAATGTACATGATTTTGTATGGGCAGCAGATCCTGACTACAAGCACATCACCCAACAGGTAGATGGCTTCGTGGCACACTTCTTCTACATTGAAAATGACATTACAAAGGATACCTGGCCTGCATTTGCAAAAATGATCCCGCGGGCATATGAGTATATCAAAGCACATTATGGCCCTTATCCTTACAAGAGCTTTAGCTTTATCCAGGGTGGCGATGGTGGAATGGAATATCCAATGGCTACCCTGATCATGGGCAATGGTAAACTGGAAGGTTTGTATGGATTAGGTGTGCATGAATGGATGCATAGCTGGTACCAGGGAATGCTGGGTACAAATGAAAGCCTGTATCCATGGATGGATGAAGGTTTCACCACATTTGCAGAGAATAATGTATTGTATCATACACTGGATTCTACCAGGGAAGCCTTTGCACAGGAAAGTTCTTACAATGGCTATTTCAATCTTGTAAAAAGCGGTTATGAAGAGCCCATGAGCACACATGCGGATCATTTTAAAACGAACTATGGCTATACACAAACAGCGTACAATAAAGGTGCGGTATTCCTGGAGCAGTTAGGTTATGTAATTGGAACTGAAAACAGGGATAAAGGATTGCTCCGTTATTATGCTGACTGGCGTTTCAAACATCCGAATCCAAATGATTTCATTCGTGAAATGGAGAAGGAAAGTGGGATTGCGCTGGATTGGTACAAGCAGTATTTGCTGTATTCAGTAAAGCATATTGATTATGGAATTGATACTGTATACACAAATGATAATAACAAAACAGTGATTCGTTTGCGCAGGATAGATGACTTCCCGATGCCGGTTGATTTGTTGGTAACAACAAAGGCGGGTAAGCAAACAATGCACTATGTGCCGCTGTCACTGATGTATGGTAGCAAGCCCAATGAGAATGGGAATATCATGCGTACCGTGCATGAGGCGTGGAGATGGACAAGTCCTACATATGATGTGGTGATTGATACGCCATTGAATGAATTGGGGGAAATTGTAATTGATCCGGGTCTTCGCATGGCTGATATCAACCGTAGCAACAATATACTCAAATTTTAAGAACCGCCCGCAGGGCAAAACTGCTCAATAAAAGGGGGCTGTCTCACCACTTCGGGACAGCCCCCTTTTATTCGGGTTCATGATGGAGCAAATTTTTTTAAGCGATTTTCAGGGCCTTCATTTTACTTTCAGGACAACCCCGTTTTTGTTATTTTTTTATCGCCGCTTTCAATTCTTCTATCTCCTTCTGCTGCGCTATCAAATGCAAGGTCAACTCTTCTACCTTTTGCAACAATATCTTATTCATTTCTCCCAGATCCTGCCCGTCTTTCTCCACCTTTTCCGCATCCGGCACATCCGGCAAATGCCTGTGCTCCTTAATAAACGCTTCGACCTCTTTCAATGAAGGTAACTGATACTCCGGTGCAAACACAAAATCTGCCCATCCTGTCGCTGTTACTTTCACTTTCTTTGATGTCACCGTTCCATTTACAGACAGTTCAGATTGTGGATTAGTCGTACCAATTCCCACATTTCCATTAAACCCAACGGTTAAACGTGGTAAGCCCTGAGTGAAGAATTTTATACCCATATAGCCGCTCTGGTACATTGTAAAACCACCTACCAGATCAGGGTCTTTTACCCATTGCATACCATAATGCAGTTGTGATATTCCTGAATAGGTAAACTTGTCATTCATAGAAATCCCGAAGGAATATCCACTTCCACCTATCGCAAGATTACCATCCACCTGCAATCTCGCAGTAGGATTAGAGCCACCCCCTATTTCTACATTACCTACGTTATTGATCATCATCACAGGCAAAGGTGCATTGCCGGTTGCAAATACAATGTGTCCACCTGAAAGTCCTGCCTGCAGCACCAGGTTATTAGCAGCGGTAAACGGATAGGAACCACCGGTATAGCTTCTGTAAATAGTAGGTTCGGTAGCATCGGTACCCGTGTTGAAGGCATTCAGCGTACCTAAAAATTTAATTCTGCCACCTACGTTTAATGCATTTGCTGTGACGCCGGATACTACCTTTGTACCAACCCAGATGTTTTGATCAGTGGAGTTGCCATCTAGTGACTGGGTAACGCTTTGCAGGGTTTGGGTTTGGGTTTGGGCATGGGTAACAGACGCAAAGCCCACGCAGAATAGGAATAAGGATAAATGTTTCATGTTTTTCTTTAGATTAACAACCTAATATTAAGCAAAAAGGATGTACTAACGCACATCCCTTTTAATGATTATCATCCGTATCGTAATCGCTAATCTAAAATCTCACAATTGAACCCCTGTTGTTTCACAAACCTGATCATTTCATCCTCCTCCACACTCATATTCACAATCCTCAATACCTTATCACAATCCTCCAGGTCCACATGACACTGACCTACTTCATAATTATTCCGGATCGCATGGAGTATATTTGTTCTCTCTTCCGGTGTTGCTATATTAGTTTTGAAAATTCCAATCATAGCATTAAAAGTTATTGATGGTTGAATGGCAAAGGAGAGCATGGCTGGTTTATATATTGGTTCCTGAATCCGGTTTTGTTTCTTCTGCTTTAGGCTGATGTGCATCGATATCATCATACCAACGGCTAAAGCGGTTATTTGGACGGCACCAGTTCTTCAATCCTTCTTTCATTTTCTCTCTTTCTTCCGGTGACATATTCGCATAGCGTTCTTTCAGCTTTTCATCCCAGGCCCTCCTGTTTCTTCCGAAACCCCGGCCAGGTCCACCATGCCATCCAAACAGCATCTTACCCAACAGGCAAAGGCCTAAACCCTGCCAGAAAGTGATCACGGGGCCATGAAATAATTCAGGTACCAGGCAATTCCACAGCTCACGAATACCGAAGCCCAGGGCGGTAATAAAAACCGCACCCATGACAATGAATTTTAAAATATGTAAAGCCTTTGGCTTTCTTCCTCTCTTAAACATATAATGTGTTTTACAATTCTTCATACAATTGTGCCAGCCGTTCGCGAAGATGCAGTACAGCGTAGCGTTTTCTCGACAATAGGGTATTCACAGGGATGCCGGTTTCTGCAGACAGTTCCTTGAAGGATTTCCCTTCCAGTTCATGTTGAATAAATGCATAGCGCTGTTCTTCCGGCAGCTCGTCTATGGCTTCCATAATGGCTTCTGCTAAAACTTTGCGTGTAAGTGGTGCGTCGCTTTTTGCGTCCTGATCGGCTATCAGTTCGGATAGGAACAAAGTCTCTTCTCCATCTATTTCCTGTGTATGATCGCTGAAGGTAGTCTCCCGTTTCTTGCGGAACCAGTCGGTAATTTTATTGCGGGTTACAGTGAATAACCAGGCGGTAATAGAATCGATCTGACTACCCAGCCGGGAATATTCCGTAAACTGATACAAAACGTCCTGTAAAATATCTTCTGCATCCGCCACATTATTCACCCTTTTACGGATGAAATGGAGTAGACGTTGCCGCTCCTTACGCACCGTTTCCTGTATGCGCTCATTTTGTTCAGCAGCCATAGCTAGAGGCGTTTTTGTTAGGAGCAAATCTTTCATCTTAGTATTGGAGACGAAGGAAAATGCAGGATATTTTAAAGTTCAGGAAAGTTTTTTTGAATTTAACCTATAAATAATGAAAATCAATAATTTAAGAGAGGAATTATTTTACTTATTTACCACGACTACATATTTCTCCCTGAAAAACTCCTCAGGGAATAACTGGTAAACAGGGGTCAGGCGAGGTCTGAGGCCGCTTTCCTGTACCTCCAGTGCCAGGTCTCCGCCTTTCAGGCAGATGAGGCCGGGTTGCTGCAGGTGAGCGGGGGCTTTTTTCAGTAATGGTTTTCCCCAGCGCCAGAGGTCTTTGAGGGGGGCTACGGCACGGGATACGATCACATCAAACTTTCTATCTTTAATATCTTCGGCCCTGGAGTGAGCGGTGCTGACATTCTTTAATTCAAGTGCTTCGGCTACACCCTGTACTACTTTGATCTTTTTACCGATCGCATCTACCAGGTGGAACTTCACTTCCGGGAAAAAGATGGCCAGCGGAATACCGGGGAATCCGCCACCGGTACCGAGGTCGATTACTTCGTAACCATCCGGGAACTCAGCTACGGCAGCAACGGCCAGGGAGTGGAGGACGTGCTTTTCATATAAGGCATCGATGTCTTTACGGGAAATGACGTTGATTTTCTCGTTCCATTCTTTATAGAGTTCGAACAGTGCGGAGAATTGGTCGACCTGGGTGGGGGTGAAGTCCCCAAAGTATTTTTGAATGATGTCCATATGTGGGTGCAAAGGTAGGATGCTATTCTGAAATTGTATAAAAAACGGTGTCTATAAAAAATAAAACACCTTTGTTGGAGATAACGTTTTCATCGTGGATATCCTCTAAAAGAATGCCGAGTGCGCTATTCTTATAATCGTTTCGCTTAATGTTTTCAAAACCGTTAAACGCAAGCAGTTGCTTTACGTCATTTAAATCAACCTGATCATCAGCTATGATAAACGGTTGTTGCATAACGGCTTTTAAAATGCCATCAGATTCGGTAAATCCAAGGAAAATGTAAGCTGTATTGGGGAACAGGAGGTTGTGGATGGAAACACTATTAAAAAATTCGAGCCAGGTAGCATAATAAATAGCGTCATTCACTTTTAAGACATTTAAACTGTCTTTGCCAAAATAAACTTCTGCTTCTCCACCTCTGGTCAGGTAAAGGTCTTTATCCAGCAGACCGCTCACCCATAGATTATTGCTGGCAGCATATTGATTTAGATGTTCGGCCTGCTCTTTTTTGATGATTGCGTTACGTTCGAAATCTCTTTTAACTGTTTTACTTGTGCTAAAGCCTGCGCATAAGTAATTTCGGACTGCTGTGCAATGATCGTTTTCCCCTTCAAGGATAGCTCCTCTAACGATATGTTCAAGTTTTGTACGGGTATCATTACTAAACATTTATGCAAAATTACTAAAAATATCCGGCCTTTGCTATTACCACCTGTTCTTCGACTTAAACAGCAATGCAGGTGTCAATATCACATAATATAAACACATAAACGCATCCATAAACCAGCTAAACTTAAACAAATCCCCCTCATCCAGCTTCTTCATCGCCATAAAGGTAATCACACTCTGCAACAACATCTTCCCCCCAAATATCGATAACACATACACCATCATCGGCTGATAAAAAATACTCGCTATAAACAGCGGATAAAACAGGAAATGCGTCAAACTAAACAGCCCCAGCAAAAACTTATGACTAAACCTGTAATGCTTCCCCGTACTCATATGCCTCGTCTTCTGATGAAACCATTTTTTCCACGAAGTCTTCGGCTCGGAATACGTAAACGCCTGTTTATTAATCACCACCCCCACATTATGCCTGTTCGCCGCCGCATTCACAAACAAATCATCATCCCCGGAAGCAATATGATGGTGCGCGGTAAACCCTTTCTGCCTGCTAAACAACTCCCGCTTATACGCCAGGTTCCTGCCCACACCCATATAAGTAACCCCACTCAGCGCAAAACCCAGGTACTGCAGGGCACTAAAATAAGTCTCATACCGGATCACTTTATTCAACAATCCTGGCTTCTTCACATAAGGACTATACCCCAGCACAATCTCCTTCCCATCTGTAAATCCCTGGCTCATCAGCGCTAACCAGTAAGTACTACCCGGTTTACAATCCGCATCCGTCAGCAAAATATTCTCAAACTTTGCGGACCTGATCCCCATAGAAAGCGGAAACTTCTTACCAGGAATAAACTTGGCAGGTTGTTTAATCTCAATATGACGATAATGTGGATAACCAGCTTCGATAGAACGGAGGTAATATTTTGTATCATCTTCTGAATTGTCATTCACAACAATGACTTCATAAGATGGATTTTTTTTATCATGAAATCGCTGTAATAGTACGGAAGGCAGGTTTTTCTGAAGGTTCAGCTCTTCATCCTTGGCACATATTATAACAGAGAACTGAGATTCCGGCTCTGCATCAACGTCGAAGGTACGGCGATAAAAAGCTACCCTGGAAAAGACGATCAGGTAATAGAGGATCTGTATCCCTGCAACGGTAGCAAAACTGTAGAAGGCTATTAAGCCTAAGTTATACAACATAGCGTAGCAAATATATATGATTTCGATTATCTGTATAGTGCTGTGGAAAAAAAGATTTTTCAGGGAGTGGGGAACAGGGTTTCTACGCTTTCTCCCCTAAAAAACGCTAATGAAAGGAAGTTAGCTTATTTTTGCCCCCTGAAAATTGCCAGATGATATTTGAACTGACAACAACTGATAGTGAAAGTAAAGCCCGTGCCGGCGTTATTACCACCGGTCACGGGGTAATTGAAACGCCTATTTTTATGCCCGTAGGCACCGTAGGCAGTGTTAAGGCCCTGACCCAGGAGCAGATTAAAAATGATGTCCAGGCACAAATCATCCTTGGCAACACCTATCACCTCTACCTGCGTCCAGGTATGGACATCCTCTCAAGAGCCGGTGGCCTCCACAAATTCAACGGCTGGGATCGTCCAATCCTCACAGATAGTGGTGGTTACCAGGTATTTTCCCTTGCCGCCAACAGAAAGATAAAAGAAGAAGGTTGCCTTTTTCAAAGTCATATCGATGGATCCCGTCACCTTTTCACCCCTGAAAATGTAATGGACATCCAGCGTACAATCGGTGCCGATATCATCATGGCCTTCGATGAATGCCCTCCTTATCCATCCGAATACCGCTATGCGAAAAAGTCCATGGAACTGACCCATCGCTGGCTGGATCGCTGCATTGCCCGCCTGAAGGAAACACAGCCTGTTTATGGACATGAGCAAACGCTGTTCCCTATTGTGCAGGGGAGTACTTACAAAGACCTCCGTACCATTTCAGCGACCGAAATCGCTGCCCGTGATTGTGCCGGCAACGCGATTGGGGGGCTCAGTGTAGGCGAACCCGAAGCAGACATGTACGAAATGTGTGGCCTGGTATGCGACATCCTGCCAAAAGAGAAACCCCGCTACCTCATGGGGGTGGGTACTCCATGGAACATCCTGGAAAACATCGCATTAGGGGTCGATATGTTCGATTGTGTCATGCCTACCCGCAATGGTCGTAATGGCATGCTCTTCACCTGGAACGGTGTCATCAATATCAAGAATAAAAAGTGGGCAGACGACTTTTCGCCAATCGACGAAAATAGCCCCTGCTTCGCTTCCAGCCAATATAGCAAAGCCTATCTCCGCCACCTGTTCGTAGCCGGAGAGATCCTGGGTATGACCCTGGCCAGCATTCATAACCTGGCCTTCTACCTGGAACTGGTGAAAGAAGCCCGGAAACAAATTTTAACAGGAAATTATGCCCAGTGGAAGACCAGGATGGTGCCGCAGCTGAAACAAAGACTTTAGAATTTATTATTTTGCCGCCATATGATTACTAAAATAGATTGGTATATACTACGTAAGTTCATAGGTACCTTCATTTATTCCCTCACTATCCTGCTCGTAATATCTGTCGTGATAGATATTACGGAAAAGGTGGACGACTTCATGAACAGTAACTTATCTGTTTACAGGATCATTGTAGACTACTATTTTGGGTTTATTCCGCACATTGCCGCACTCTTATTTCCACTTTTTATATTTATTTCCGTAATTTTCTTCACGTCAAAGATGGCGTATCGTACAGAGATCGTAGCCATTCTGAGTGCAGGTGTGAGTTTCAGGCGTTTTCTCCGCCCTTATTGGATGGGTGCTATCCTGTTCGGAGGCATTCTCTGGCTGGGTAACTTCTGGACCGTGCCTATTGCGAATAAGATCCGTACAAAGTTTGAAAACACGTACGTGAACAAAAAAGAGGCTTCAGAAAGCATGTACGATAAAAGTATGCGTATTGATAGCTTCACTTATGTAACTTTCGGATCTTATGACCCTAACTACAAAAGTGGAGGCAATTTCGAACTGGAAGACATTCATGGGCAGGATATGCGTATGAAACTCAGATCAGAACGAATTGAATGGGATTCTGTAAAAAAAGAGTGGAAACTCAACCTTGTAACGATTCGTAAAATTAACGGCCTGCATGAAACCTGGTTCAAAACCAGGGATACCACGTTGAAACTGGCCCTGAACCCCGCCGAAATGCATGAGGAAAGGAACATGCAGGAAGCGATGACCACCCCGGAACTGACCCGGTACATTGACAGGGAAAACCTGCGGGGCGCTGAAGGATTGAACGTTTTTTATGTGGAAAAGTATCGTCGTACCGCATCATCCGCAGCAGTAGTAATCCTCTCCCTGATCGGCGGGATTATTGCATCCAAAAAGGTTCGTGGTGGTAGTGGATTGCACCTGGCAGTAGGTATCGTCATCAGTGCGACTTACATCATCATGTTGCAGTTCTCCACCGTATTTTCCATCAAGGCGAACCTGAACCCCCTGCTGGCAGTATGGATCCCCAATTTCGTATTTGGAGGCCTCGGATTCTACCTGTATATGAGAGCCCCCAAGTAAAAAATTCACATTTCTTTAATATTTAGTGAATTTAGGATTCTATACTTATTAGTATTTTGATAGCCAGTAGATTACATTTTAGCGCATAAATTATCGCCCTGACAGGGCTGATCATATTAATGTTAAGTTCATTAACAAATCATTACTTTTGACAATTGATCGTCTTTTTGTTATCATTACCAATTAACAGTTTAAAATGGGTCATATAAAAGAAAAATTTAAGGTCAAGGCCGATGAGCTGAACGTTGAAATTAAAGACCTTGTTAAAAACCACGGAACCAGAAAGATTGAGGATGTAACACTTGCACAGGTATACCAGGGTATGCGCGGCATCACTGGTATAGTTACAGAAACATCGTTGCTGGATGCGAATGAAGGTATCCGTTTCCGGGGTTACAGCATTCCGGAACTGCGTGATAATTTGCCTAAAGTGAAAGGTGGAGCGGAACCATTGCCGGAGGGACTGTTTTATTTGATGTTAATAGGAGAGTTGCCATCCGAACCAGATGTACAACATTTATCCAGCCAGTTTGCACGCCGTTCGCATGTGCCAAACCATGTATTTGCTGCGATCGATGCACTGCCGGTAAGCGCTCACCCAATGACCATGTTCACTGTGGGGGTGATGGCATTGCAAACTGAATCTTCATTTGCGAAAGCTTATGCAGAGGGTATCAATAAAAAAGATTACTGGAGCTATATGTATGACGATTCAATGGACCTCATTGCTCGTCTGCCACGTATCGCTGCTTATATATACCGTCGTAAATACAAAAATAACGTACATATTCATCCAAATGGTCTGCTGGACTGGGCGGGCAACTTCGCTCACATGCTGGGTTATGAAGATGAAGGCTTCAAGGAGCTGATGCGTTTGTACATGGTCATTCACGCTGACCACGAAGGTGGTAACGTAAGTGCACATACCACTCACCTGGTAGGTTCTGCGCTGAGCGATGCGTTTTTATCTTTTGCTGCTGGTATGAATGGTCTGGCTGGTCCCCTGCATGGTCTGGCTAACCAGGAAGTGATCAAGTGGATCATGAATATGCGTGAGGAACTGGATACAAAAGTACCTAGTAAACAACAGATTGAAGAGTATGTACGCAAGACCCTCTCAGAAGGTAAAGTAGTACCGGGTTATGGTCACGCAGTACTGCGTAAAACTGATCCTCGCTTCACTGCGCAAATGGAGTTTGCAAGAACACACCTGCCAGATGATGAACTGGTAAATACCGTTTGGAATATTTATGAAACTGTACCACCAATCCTGGAAAACCTGGGTAAGGTAAAGAATCCATGGCCTAACGTAGATGCACATTCCGGTGCACTGTTAGTACATTATGGTTTGGTAGAGTACGAGTTCTATACAGTATTGTTTGGTGTAAGCCGCGCATTGGGAGTTTTAGCCTCGCTTTGCTGGGATCGTGCACTTGGCTTCTCTCTGGAAAGACCAAAGAGTGTAACTACTCAGTGGATGAGACAGTTTGTAGAAGGAAAAGTAGAAGCAGAGTAATTTAAGTATATAAGTTTTTAGTGAGCGAACTAATGGAGGTAAAACTTCAATTAGTTCGCTTTTTTAATTTCAGCTCTTTGCATGCAGGCTGGCCCCCGGAAAAACTTGCATTTGCCGAAGGCGAATGCAAGTTTTTCGGCAATTGTATAAATGGCTTTTCTATCCCCGCCACTTCCGCTATTTTTGTATTTCACAAAATCATGGAATCTTCCACTAGAACTGCCATATTATCCAATCCAATAGAATACCTGAAAGGCGTCGGCCCTCAACGGGGAGAACTCCTGCGCAAGGAAGTCAGCATCCACACTTTCAAAGACCTGATGAACTATTTTCCCTTCCGCTACGTAGACCGTACCAAGGTGGAGAAAATCATCAGCCTCCATGCGCAAATGGATTTCGTGCAGATCAAAGGCCGCATTACCAGGATAGAAACCGTGGGAGAAAAACGTGCAAAACGCCTCGTAGCCACCCTCCGTGATGACACTGGCGAAATACCGCTCGTTTGGTTTCAGGGACACCAGTGGGTGGAAAAATCCCTCCAGCAACACGCAGTCTACCTAGTATTCGGTCGCCTCTCCGTATTCAATGGTTACCTGCAAATGTCTCACCCGGAAATGGACCTGGTCACAGAAGAAACTGCTTCCGGCAAAACAACCCTGGAACCAGTCTATTCCACCACCGAAAAATTGAAAGCAAGAGGATTAACTGCAAAGGCTATTGGCAAGCTCACTAAAAATCTGCTTGAACAATTATCCCCGCAGGAAATCCCGGAAAATATCCCACTCCCGGTTATGCAGCAATACCGGTTGATGGACAGGGCAAGATCCTTTTTCAAAATTCATTTCCCTGCCAGCGAAGAAGATGCTGCACAAGCAAGGAGAAGACTGAAATTCGAAGAACTGTTCCTCGCCCAGATCCGCATCTGCAGGCTCAAGATCAGGCGGCAAGCCGCTTCGCACGGATTTTTGTTCACAAGTGTAGGTGATACGTTTAATACATTTTACAACGAACACCTGCCTTTCGCCCTTACCGGCGCACAGAAAAGAGTATTGAAAGAAATCAGGCAGGACACCGCGACCGGTCGTCAAATGAATCGCCTGATACAGGGAGATGTAGGGAGTGGCAAAACCATGGTCGCCCTGCTCACCATGCTCCTTGCTATCGACAATGGATTTCAGGCCTGCCTTATGGCTCCTACAGAAATCCTGTCGCAGCAACACTATAAAGGCATTACTGAATTCCTGGAAAAAATGGACCTCCGGGTCGCCCTGCTCACAGGCAATGTAAAAGGCAAAGCCCGTAAGCAAATATTAAAAGATACAGAAGAAGGAAAAATACACATCCTCATTGGCACCCATGCCCTGCTGGAAAACCAGGTGGTCTTCCGCAACCTGGGCCTTGCCATTGTAGATGAGCAACATCGGTTTGGGGTTGCACAGCGTGCAAGGCTATGGCAAAAAAATACGATGCCTCCACACATCCTTGTCATGACAGCAACACCCATTCCCCGTACTTTGGCAATGACCGTTTACGGAGACCTGGATGTGTCGGTTATCGATGAGCTACCTCCCGGTCGTAAGCCTATCACCACAGTACACCGTACAGAATGGCAGCGGCCCTCCGTGATGAATTTCATCAGGGATGAAATCAAAAAGGGCCGCCAGGCGTACATTGTCTACCCATTGATCGAAGAGTCCGAAACCCTTGATTATGAGAATCTCATGAAAGGGTATGAGGAAGTGAAAGCTTTCTTCCCCGAGCCGAAGTACTATATCAGCATGGTACACGGCAAGCAGGCGGTGGATATGAAAGAAGCCAACATGCACCGTTTCGTAACAGGCGATACCCAGATCATGGTGGCTACCACCGTGATAGAAGTAGGGGTGAACGTACCCAATGCCTCCGTGATGGTGATAGAAAGTACCGAACGATTTGGCCTTTCCCAGCTTCACCAGCTGAGAGGCCGCGTGGGGAGAGGCGCAGAGCAATCTTACTGTATCCTCATGACGGGGAACAAACTGGGGGCAGACTCCAAAGAACGCATCAATGTAATGGTGCAAACCAACGATGGGTTCATCATCTCAGAGAAAGATATGGAACTGAGAGGACCGGGTGATATAGAAGGCACCCGCCAAAGCGGAATATTGGACTTAAAACTGGCTGACATCGTAGCGGACAAAGCCATCCTCGAAGCTGCCCGGGCCAGCGCAGAGAAAATTTTAAATGAAGATCCGGATCTCTCATTGCCTGAAAATCAGCCTTTACAGCGATATCTGGCCGTGCAGCAGGGTAAATCACAGTGGAGCAAAATTTCATAAACCCTTACCCGGCGTCCATTGTCAGAAAATAACCTGTGCTGCAAAATTTCTTACGGGGGTTTTACGTTTATCTATGAAATGCGCCCCGGTTTATTAGTATAAAAGAAGGTTCAACTTAAACTCCCCCGGGATTTAATGATCTAATTCCCGTAGCAGGCAGGTTGGGATAATACATACTAAAGCTTGGCGCTGTTATTGCGGTAACATATTACCGACTTCTGCGTTAAAGCTTAGTGACATTGATCAAGACATAAAATACTCCTTATCCATTGATATCCCAATGGATAAAAACAAGAAATATACAATACGGATGAAATGTAGGTTCCCTATAGGCTGCCTGGCTTTTATCATTTCGCTTTTTGCAGGTGGAAAAATGATGGCACAGACGGCGACGACGCAGGAAATGTATTATAGCACAGCTCTGAAATTCACGGAGAATAAAGGGCAGTGGACAGGCAATTTCCTATACAAAGCAGATATGGGTGGCGGAGCTGTATTCCTGAAGCGCAGCGGTTTTATGTTCCTGTTACAGAACAAAGATGACATGTATGCGCTGGCCGAAAAAATACATGGTCACGCAGGCCTGGGAGATACCACCTTTCAATGGGTACGTGGTGACGTAACTGGTTCCAACGCCCGCACATCCTCCGGCTCCAATACTGATTCCCTGCCAGCCATCAGATGCCATGCGTACGAAGTATCCTTCCTGAATGCAAACAACCCGGAAGTCTCCGCAGATAAAGCAGAAGACAGCTATTCAAATTACCTGATCGGAACTGATAAATCCAAATGGCAATCACATGTCAAATCATATGGATTGGTCAATTACAAATCTTTGTACACCGGCATTGATATGCAGGTATATTCTGATGCCGGTGTGTTGAAATATGACCTGATCGTAGCACCAGGTGCCGATGCATCACAGGTGCTGATGGAATATTCAGGGGCGGACAAAGTAGAAGTAAAGAAAGGAAACCTGATCATCACCACTTCCGTAGGTACCGTCACAGAACAAATGCCTACCGCATACCAGTACATCGATAACGAGCGTGTAAGCGTAAAGGTATCCTACGCGCTCAGCGGCACAAAACTGAAATATAAAATAAGCGATTATAACAAAGCCTATCCTCTCATCATCGATCCAAGTTATATCTTCTCTACCGTAACGGGTTCTAAAGCAGACAACTGGGGCTTTACAGCTACCTACGATGGTGCAGGTAATTTCTATGGTGGAGGGATTGTATTCGGAAACGGGTATCCTGCTACAACAGGAGCTTTCCAGACAGCTTATGGTAGCGGTTCATTTGATATAGCTATCAGTAAGTTTTCGTCCAACGGGCGTCAGCTCATTTACGCTACCTACCTGGGTGGGAGTGGTAAGGAACAACCGCACAGTCTATTCGTGGATGCTGATAATAACCTCGTGATTTCAGGCAGAACGACATCTACTGATTATCCTTATTCCAAAGAGATTGGAAAAAGAAGTGGCTGGGATATCGCAGTAACAAAATTGAATGCAGACGGTTCTAATTTTATAGGCTCACTGGTAATTGGCTCCAGTGCGGATGATGGTGTGAACATTCGTGAGGACAGGGCCCAGGGTCCAAGCTTACTGCTGCGAAACTATGGTGATGATGCACGCAGTGAAGTGGTGATAGACAGTGATGGTTATATCTATGTAGCCAGTTGTACCCGTGGTGGCGATTTCCCTGTCACCACAGGTGTATTGCAATCTACATTCGGTGGCAAACAGGATGGTGTGGTCATGAAGATTTCACCTGATTGTTCTAACCTGGTATGGGCTACATTTATAGGTGGTAGCAATGAAGATGCGGCTTATGTACTGGCACTGAATGGCACCAATAGTTTGTATGTAGCAGGTGGTACAGCCAGCAATGATTTCCCTATGAAAGGAAATGGCTTATACAAATCAAACAGAGGTGGTGCATGTGATGGCTGGATAGCGCATATAACAGCAGATGGTACCACTATTACACAAAGTACTTATATGGGTGCTACCACCCCTGCCGCTGACCAGGTGTATGGTATACAACTGGACAGCAAAGGTTTTGTGTACATCATGGGTACAACAGAAGGAGATTGGCCGGTGGTACAGCCTACAGGAACCAGCACATTTTATAATGATAAATCCAGGCAGTTCATTGCGAAACTGCAACCGGATCTTTCCGCCTTTGTATACAGCACCACATTTGGTAAAGCATCGTCTTCACCAAGTATTTCACCCGTAGCCTTCCTGGTAGACCGTTGTGAGAATGTGTATGTATCCGGATGGGGAGGAGGTATTGATATCAACCTGCGTTATCCCAATTCCAATACAAGTGGAATGCCGCTAAAAAATGCATTGCAGAGAACTACGGATACACAGGACTTCTACTTCTTTGTATTGCAGAAGGATGCCCGCGATATCCTCTTCGGTAGCTACTTTGGGGGGAACGGTACCTATGAACACGTAGATGGCGGTACCAGCCGTTTTGATAGAAATGGAGTGATCTACCAGGGTATATGCGCATGGTGTGGTACAAGCGCCAGCTTCCGGCCCAGGTATCCTACAACGCCTGGTGCATATGCTACAACAGCACCTCCGGATAATAAATGTAACCTGGGTTGCCTGAAGATTGCATTCAACCTCGATGGTATAAGAGCAGGTATCAAAACACTGGAGAGAAAAACAAATTATTGCGTTCCTGCAGACCTTACATTCATAGATACGACCGGCACAAACGCTGTTAGCTGGACATGGAATTTTGGAGATGGTTCACCGGAAGTAACCGGTACCAGCGATACTGTTAAGCATTCTTATAAGTTTCCTGGTAACTATACAGTAACCCTCGTCAAATGTGACCCAGCCAGCTGTAATGGTTGTGATACTGCCAGGCTGGCGCTGCGTATCAGAACAGACGAAGCGGTGTTCAATATGACAGCTACCAGGCTGCCGCCATGTGAGTCGCTGACTTATTCATTTGACCTGGTGAGCACACCACCTAAACCTTATCAGAGCAATTCATTCAAACTTAATTTTGGTGATGGCACAGGTGCAATAACAGTTGGACCTACTGACTTCCCGTATCAACATTCTTTTGCAGCAGATGGTATTTACAATGTAACACTGACACTGGTAGATACAAACTATTGTAATGCACCTGATGTACGTACCATGACATTACGTGTAGCTGCCAACGTGAGAGCTTCATTTATAGTGCCTGATAGTTCCTGTGTGCCGGCTACACTGGAATTTAATAATACGACTGCGGGCGGTGAATCCTTCACATGGGATTTTGGTGATGGCGGTACATCCACAGATATTTATCCGACTCACACTTATTTCCAGTCAGGCGATTATAAAGTAACTCTGCATGCAGTGGATAACAACACCTGTAACAAGACCGATGATACCACCATTACAATACATGTATTCGATTCGCCAACAGCCGACTTTATTTATGCACCGGTGACACCGATAGAAAATACACCGGTAACGTTTACCAATCAGTCATCGGCAGATGCAATTGCTTTTGAGTGGGAGTTTGGCGATGGTAAAATTTCAACACAGACAAACCCGGTATATCAGTACAGTGCCACCGGTATCTATGATGTGTACCTGATTGCTACCAATGCTACAGGATGTAAGGATACAGCGCTCAAGCAGGTGAGTGCGCTCATAATACCATTGTTTGATATTCCTTCCGCTTTCTCTCCGAACGGAGATGGTGTGAATGATATATTCTTAGTGAAAGGGTTTGGCATCGCTAAGTTCAACATGAAAATTTATAACCGCGCAGGCCGTATGGTATTCGAAACGAATGATGCGAATATCGGCTGGAACGGAATATACGCTGGAACGATTCAGCCAATGGATGCCTATGCCTATGTCATCAATGTTCAGTTCACTGATGGCACATCGGCAACAAAGAACGGTAGTGTAACCTTGTTAAGATGACGAACATGAAGCAGTTTGTAAAAATTATTGCGGGTTGTACAATGCTGTTGGGAACAGCATTACAGGGAATTGGGCAGGATATGCATTTCTCTCAGTACTTCAATGCTCCATTGCTGACTAATCCGGCTAATACAGGATTTATTCCCGACGGTAATTATCGTTTGGGCGTAACGTACCGCGACCAGTGGGCGAGTATTCCTGTACCTTACAGGACGATGTCTGCATTTGGTGATTTTCAGTTGTTTCGTGACAAGCTGGAATATGGCTGGGTAGGGGTAGGCGCTGTGTTGCTGCGGGATGTGGCGGGTTCAGGAAACCTGACATCTACCAAAGCCTATGCATCTGTCGCGTATCATCAGTTATTAGGGCAGAGTAGTTTGTTGTCATTGGGTTTTAATGTGGGGAGTGCCAATAAAAGAGTGGATGTCACGAAGCTGACATTTGGCGATCAGTGGAATGGAAAATTCTTTGATGCGCAGGTACCGACAGCAGAGCCATTCAGTGCAACAAGTGTGACGTATTATGATATGCAGGTGGGGATGAATTATGCCTATTTCCCGACAGATAATATTTATATCAATGCAGGGGTTTCTGCACAGCATGTGAACAAACCTCGTGAGACATTCTATGAAGGGAATACAGTGATTCCGAGATTGTATACAGGATTTATCAATGCGAGTATCAAGATGAGTGATAAGGTGATCATCAATCCATCTGCCTATTACGCAAGGCAGGCGGGGGCGAATGAAGTGGTGATAGGTGGTAACCTGGCGTATAATTTATCGGAGCATGGGGAGACGCAAATGTATGGTGGGGTGTATGTGAGGGCAAAGGATGCGGCGATCTTGCTGGTGGGGTACCAGTTGAAAGGGGTGAAGATGATGTTTAGTTATGATGCAACGATGTCGTCACTGGCGGCTGCGAATAGCCATAGGGGAGCTTATGAAGTGGGGATAGTGTATACGGGATTGTATCCTAACAGGGCGTTTAACGGGGCGAAGCGGATGACGATATGCCCGAGTTTCTAATGATATTTTAGTAATGGTTTGACTTGAATAAGGTCAGACCATTATTCTTTTATAAAGGCTTCTTTTTTGCTACAGTAAGCATTCTGGCCATTTCAAAAAGAGCAACCTTTTCCTTGCTGCCGCAGGCCACAACTCCAGGTATTTCCCCTTCCTAAAAATGGTGTAACTTGCTGCTTACCATCAACGTTAAACTATTGGTGCTTTCAACAATCAAATAATACTCAAAGTATACTATGAAAAGATTATTGTTTTGCTTATTCCTGCTGGCTACTGTTCACCTGGCGCAGGCGCAGTATTACAAATCCGACACTGCCAGGATAAAAGAACGCAACACATCGCGCCTTATGATTGGTGGTTCGGCAGGACTTGCTTTTGGGGATTATACCAACATTGATTTCTCCCCGATAATCGGTCTTCGCTTCAACGAAATGTTTGCGGCCGGTGTCGCAATCAATGCTCAATACGGTGCAGAGCACTTCCGTTATTACGATGGCAGCACACAAAAACGTAACCAGTACACCATCTTAGGTGGCGGACTCTGGGGGCGTTTCTATCCATTCGACTTTATGTTCATTCACGTACAGCCGGAATATAACGCCATCAGCGTAAAGACTACCCTGTATAATCCAAAGCAGACCTATACAGATCATTACGGCGTACCCAGCCTGCTGTTGGGCGGTGGTTATGTACAACCTGTCAGTGACAGGGCCGCAATCAATATCATGGCCTTATACGATGTGGTGCAGGATAGCAGATCACCTTATTCCAATGGTTTGATCCTGCGGGTAGGTGCAACATTAGGATTTTAATCAGATCATTTTCATAAAAAAGGCTGACCGGTTTTCTGGTCAGCCTTTTTTCATTTCCCTTTACCAGCTGTATTTTAGCGTAGATAAATTGTAGAATTGACACTGTTGTAAAACTTGTTATCACAGGTATCATGATTATTTCAGTGCCATAATTGTTTTTATGGGTTATTATCTGTAATTTTTGTAAAAATTGGCCTTCCACGTTGCCTGGCCAATAGGATAAACCACGTTAGGATGAAGGCATTGTACTGTACACAAATCTGCTGCGGCAGAGAGCAAATTACTATATGAGGAAAACCTTGAAGTGACCAGCACCTGTGCTGTTTTTTGCTATGCTATATAACTTGATTATGTGTCAATCCAGCATAAAGATATTTAAGAGAATGCGGTGGGCCTTATAGGCTGCTGCATGTTCATAACGTGTTAAATGTTAAGCGGGTTTCTTTCAAGTTACCTGCTTCTTTAAATTTATAATGTTATCTGACGTTTTTCTCTTTAGAGGAAGATAAAGTCCTTGTTTTATGCTTTTCCCTGCCGGGAACCTAATCATCAAAAAATCTCCCCTTCTCTTGCTGCCGCAGGCTAATTCTTTAGTATTTTAGCATATATAAAAAAAATCCATAGCTATAATGAACGATCGTTTAATGAATTTGAAAGAAAGGGACTGGACGGAAACCAAAGCACACTCCAGCTGGCAGATCTTCAAGATTATGGCCGAATTTGTAGAAGGCTTCGAAGCCATGGCTAAAATGGGGCCATGCATCTCCATCTTCGGTTCGGCCAGAACCAAGCCTGGCAATAAATACTATGAACTGGCCCATGAAATAGGCCGCCGCCTTGCTGATGAAGGTTTTGGGATTATCACAGGTGGTGGTCCGGGAGTAATGGAAGCGGCAAACCGTGGTGCCCAGGAGGCCAAAGGCAAGTCAGTAGGGGTAAATATTACATTGCCACACGAACAGTTTCCGAATTCATACGTAGATCACGATAAAAACCTTCATTTTGACTACTTCTTTGTACGTAAAGTCATGTTTACCAAGTACTCCCAGGGGTTTGTCATGATGCCTGGCGGATTTGGCACGATGGATGAATTCTTTGAGGTGGCGACACTTATTCAGACAAAGAAGATGACGGAAACCCCCATGGTACTGGTAGGTAAGGAATATTGGAGCGGGCTGCTGGAATGGATCAGGACAACGATGATGGAGAAGGAGAGTAATATATCACCGGAGGACCTGGGGCTCTTGAAGTTATTTGATACTGCGGATGAGGTAGTGGAGTATTTCAGGGTATTTTATACGACGAACAAGCTGCGGCCTAATTTCTAATACTTTTATTATAGGCCTGTGAGTGAAGCTCATAGGCCCTACAATTCCCGGTATAAATTAAAGAGGAACGCCACCCTCCGGGTATTTTCTGTAGGTTTGCAAAAATTACACGCAATGGATATAATTCCAGCCAACGTGGAAGCGTTTGCAGAGAAGTACACAAGCCCGGAAAGTGAGGTGCTACGGCTGTTGAACAGGGAAACAAACCTGAAGGTAGAGCAGCCGCATATGCTGAGTGGTCACCTGCAGGGGCAGTTCCTTAGCATGGTGAGCCATATGCTGCGTCCGGAAAGGATCCTTGAACTAGGGACATATACAGGATACTCTGCCATTTGCCTGGCGCAGGGGCTTACGCCTGCAGGTATATTGCATACCATTGACATGAACGAAGAAAGAGAAGATATGTGCTTGCGTTACTTTGAGAAGGCTGGCCTTTCTGATAAGATCAAAATGCATATTGGCAAAGCTGCGGATATCATCGCGCAGTTTGACGAAGTATTTGACCTGGTATTTATTGACGCAGACAAGGTAGGGTATGAGAAATATTATGATCTCGTGTGGGATAAATTACGTCCTGGCGGAATTATTTTAGCAGATAATGTGATGTTTCATGGGGAGACTTTGCTGGAAAGTGCGCAGCAAAGCAATAATGCTAAAGCGATGGTAAAATTTTGTGAGAAAGTGGCTGCAGATGGGCGTTCGGAACAGTTATTGCTTACGCTGCGTGATGGATTGCTGATGATCAGGAAGAAGAGTTGAGATTGGCTTTTGTTGAATTTGATTGACTGACCTGATTAGATATCATTCCTACAAATTTGTCCTCCTGAAAGCGAATTTAACAACAACCAGGAGGCACAATTTTATTCAAAAACGAACCCATTAAATTCATATACATGCAACTAAGGAGATACTTTTTCACGGTCAGTTTTCTAATTGGCTGCATGCCATTGGTGAAAGCACAGGGCACCTCGACACCGCAATACATTGCGACGTATAAGGATATCGCAATCGATGAAATGAAGCGGAGTGGAATCCCGGCTTCCATTACCCTGGCACAGGGCGTATTGGAAACACAGTCCGGCAATAGCTGGCTGGTACAGAATTCCAACAATCACTTTGGTATCAAGTGTAAAAACAACTGGGCAGGTGAAACTGTGAACTATGATGATGATGCACGCCAGGAATGTTTTCGCAAATACAGTACAGCTGCTGATTCATACAAGGATCACTCTGACTTCCTGAAGAATAACCCACGTTATTCATTCCTCTTCCAGTTTCAGATGGAAGATTACAAGTCATGGGCATATGGACTGAAGCAGGCGGGTTATGCTACCAGCAAAACATATCCGCAGCAATTGATCAAGGTAATCGAAGACTATAACTTACAGCAATATACGATGGAAGGAGAGGGCCTGGTAGCCAGGTCTAAACCTTCCACAGGTACATCTACAAAAACTTCGAACTCCGCTACCGGAAACGGCAATGCAGCTGCTGATAAACCCATTCCATCCGGCGTATTTGAAATCAATGGCCGTAAAGTGCTGTATGCACAGGCGGGTACTGCATTGATACAGCTCGCGAATGAAAAGGATATCAAGCTGCGTAATCTTGTGAAGTATAATGATCTGGCAAATGATGATCCTTTGCCGAAGAGCAATTATATCTTTTTGGAGAAGAAGGGGAAATCCGGTAAGAATGATTTTCACGTAGTGAAGCAGGGTGAAACGATGTATGATATTTCCCAGGCAGAAGGGATACAGTTACGCTGGTTACGCCGTCGTAACAAGATGAAGGAAGGAGAAGAACCTGCTGCCGGCCAGCGTTTGGCACTGCAGGGCTATGCAAGCACAAAGCCTGAACTGGCAAAGATACCACCGCCGGAAGATCTAACAGAAGGAGACCTGAATCCTAAGCAGATAGTGGATGATGTGAAGACCGAGATGGAACGGCAACAACAGCTGGCACAGCAACAACCGGCGCAATCAAAACAACAGGTAAATAAATTGCCTGATGGAATGGTGGATGATTTGAAGAAGATTGGTGATGTGACACCGGCAGGGAATAGTACTCCCGCTAATGCAGCTGCTGGTAATACAGTCGCAAAACCAGCTGCCACAGCGGCGAAGCCGGCATACAATCCGGCCCCTGCATCAACAACACCAACAGCTGCCAAGCCAACTTATAATCCGGCACCAGTTGCAACAGGAACAGTTACTGCTACTTCACCTGTAGTGAATGCATCCGCAAGTGTAGGAACAGCTGCATCAGCACCAGTAAAACCTGTAGTAAATGCATCTGCAAGTGTAGGCACACCTACCTCAACACCGACAGCAACGACATCAACACCTGTTACTCCGGCTACACCTGCACCGGCACCAGTAAAACCTGTAGCAAATACATCTGCAAGTGTAGACACACCTACCTCAACACCAACAGCATCAACACCTGTTACTTCGGTTACACCTGCACCTCCGGTTAGCACTAATACCGGAGCACCTGCACCAACACCGGTAGCAACAACACCAATAACGACGACTCCAGCTGCATCTACACCAGCAAGCTCCCCTGCTCAGCCAGTAGCATCTACACCCGCTGCGCAGCAGACTCCTTCAACACCCGCATCAGGTGAGGAAACTATTCAGGTAGGTAATCTGTTATATCACGACGTCACTTCCAAAGAAACCTTATACGGTTTATCTAAACGCTTTAATGTAACAGTAGAACAGTTAAGGGAATGGAATCAACTGGAAGGATACGATATAAAAATCGGTCAAAGGCTTTTAGTTGGGAGAGTACAATAATAGGGTGAATGCAAAAGAGGATAATTTGAATAGGTAAGAATTCAATAACGAAGTATTTATTTATTGCGAGAATAGAACACTTAATGAATTCAGTAACGAAGGATTTATTTATTGCAAGAATCGAACACTTAATGAATTCAGTAACGAAGGATTTATTTATTGCAAGAATCAAACACTTAATGAATCCAATCACAAAGGATTTGTTTATTGTAAAAATCGAACATTAATGAATCCAATCACAAAACAAATCATCCGGCAACAACAAAATTTAATCAATCGTAAATAAGGAAACACATGTCCGTTATAAAGGTTCATGACAAACAATTCACACCTTACATCACAGCAGACAAACTGCAATCCCGAATCCAGGAATTAGCAGCCGCGATCAGCAATGACCTGAAAGGTGAAAAACCATTATTCATCGCCATCCTCAACGGTTCCTTCATGTTCGCCGCTGATATTTTTAAATACCTGACCATAGAAGCAGAGATCTCGTTTATCAAACTCGCTTCTTACAAAGGCATGAAATCGACCGGCACCGTAGTGCAGGCAATCGGCCTGGATGAAGACCTCTTTGGCCGCACGGTAGTCATCCTGGAAGACATCGTAGATACAGGAAAAACACTCAGCCAGTTCCTGCCACAATTAGAACATCAGCAGCCTAAAAAACTGTTAGTCACTTCCCTGCTCACTAAACCTGAAGCAATGAAGTATCCGATCAATATCGATTATCTTGGTTTTAGTGTACCAAATAAATTCCTGCTGGGCTATGGCTTAGACTATGATGGCCTGGGTAGAAACCTGCCTGAAATTTACCAGTTAGTAGAACAAGCTTAGTTTTTGTATTACCCTGGGTAAAGCAAAAATTCAAATACTCAAAAAATCCCTCCTGCCTTAAAAACAGGAGGGATTTTTTGCTTATATTACATTAACTGATGCAGAAACAAAATGGAAAAGCTCCTGATGCTGCTTGCCAGCCTGCTAATCCTTGTACCTGCGAATGCACAGAAAATTTACATCACCGGAGCCGTAGAGGATAGTATTTCACACAATCCCTTACCCGGTGTATTAATCTCAGTGATCAATGATACCGCAAAAGTCGCTACTAACCAGTACGGGCTTTTTCGGATTGCGGTGCCTTCCCAGGACGCTATATTACTCTTCCAGCTGGATAAATACCGCCCTAAAAGGGTTCCTGTCAGTGTGTATAACCGTATCCTCGTTCAACTCGATGCCATCGACAACCCCCAGGACGCCATCGCCAAAGCCAAAGCTATTGCCCGCGATCGCTCCTCTTCCGGACCCAATCCAAACTATGGCAATACCAGCATGGGTACCCGCGTCTTCTTCGACGAAACCTATGGCACCATGTACGAAAATCAGTTCATGAAAACCCTGATCCGCAGCCACTCCACATTCGCTGTAGATGTAGACAGGGCCGCCTATAGCAATATCCGCCGTTTTATTCACCTCAAAGAAAAGATCCCTGTCGATGCCGTGCGTATCGAAGAAATGCTTAATTACTTTAACTACCACTACCTGCCTCCCCCCAAAGACCAGACCTTAGCCATCTATAGCAGCTACGCCACCTGCCCCTGGAAACCGGAGCACCGCCTGTTGCAAATTGCTATAAGAGGTGCCGTCATGCATACCGATAGCCTGCCTCCCAGCAATCTCGTATTCCTGATCGATGCCTCCGGCTCTATGGCCCCTGCCAATAAACTACCCTTGCTACAAGCCGCCTTCCGCATCCTTGTCAATAATCTTAGGAAGAACGACCATGTAGCAATCGTTGCCTACGCAGGTGCACCCGGTATTATCTTGCCCAGTACGCCCGGAGATCAGAAAGATAAAATCCTCAATGCGATCGATAACCTCAGTGCTGGCGGCGCTACAGCAGGAGAAGCCGCCATCAAACTCGCTTACCGCCTGGCCCAGGACAACTTTATCAAAGATGGTAATAACAGGGTGATCATGGCGACTGATGGTGATTTCAACGTGGGGCAGACCAGTGATGTGGATATGGAAGAACTCATTGTAAGCAAAAAAGAGAGTGGCGTACTACTGACCTGCCTCGGTTTCGGCATGCGTGATTACAAAGATAGCAAGCTCCAAACCCTTTCCAGCAAAGGCAATGGCAACTTCGCCTACATTGATAATCTTGAAGAAGCCAGTAAGATCTTCGCCCGCGAATTTGGAGGCACCTTGTTTACAGTGGCCAAAGATGTACAGGCAGAAGTCTACTTCAACCCTGCCATGGTTAAATCCTATCGCCTGATTGGATATGAAAATAAAGTGATCAGCAATGCAGATACAACAGGCGGTCGTGTATCCGGAGGAATAGTAGGAGCGGGGCATTGCGCGCTCGCAATGTATGAGATCGTACCCGGAACAGAAGGAGGAACTCTCCGGGATACAGAGGTCGTATTCAAACCCGCTGACAGCCTTTTGGCGCAAATAAAAATAAATTTCCAATTGCCAACAGACTCCTCATTTCATACTATCTGGCACCAGATCCCCGATTCCTGTGTAGCCTTCGAAGATGCTGATACCGATTTCCGTTTTGCATCCGCCGTTGCACTATGCGGCTTATTGTTAAGGCATTCAGCCTATAAAGGAGAGGGGGATAGCAAAATGGTGTTAGAAATAGCTAAAAAGTCTCAGGGAGATGATCAGGGAAATTATCGTAAGGAATTTATCAAGCTGGTGAAAGACCTAAAAAAGAATAAAAGTATTTATTAATTGGATTGCAAAGTTTAACAGTGGATTTCCCACCTCAACTGTTAAACTTTGTTAAAGCTGCCCGCTGTCTTTTAAACTTTGCCCCCTGAAAATATCTAACCTCTTGTTATCGCAACCTATTTTGGAATTGAACTATTAAACGTGGGAAATCAATGCATAGCAAGTCAGTTAAGATTCTTGAACTAAACTTCGAGCGTGGATGGCGGGGAGGTGAACGGCAGACTATGTATACCATGTCCGGGTTCAAAGACGCGGGCCTCAATGTAGAACTGCTCTGTAGAAAAAACTACCCGCTTCAGAAAAAGGCAAATGAAAAAGGTTTTAAAACCCATTCATTTACCAGCATTTTTGGGGTGCTATTCTTCCTGATCTTCAAGGGAAGCCGCTATGATGTCCTTCACGCGCAGTCTTCCCATATCCTTACATATGCTATTCTTTCCAAGCCCTTTCACCGGGCAAAGATCATTTTCACCCGTCGCGTGGATTTTGTTCCCCATGGTAAAATGACCTTATTCAAATACAAACTGACGGATCAGGTCATTGCCATCAGCAATGCTATCAAAGGCATCCTCACCGATTTTGGGGCAAAAGATGTCCGCCTCATCTCCAGTGCCATAATTGCAAAGAAACTGGATAGACTAAGAGCGGAACAAATCCTCAGAGAAGCTGGCATACATTCTTCCTTACACCTGATTGGTACAACTGCCGCCCTTGTTCAACATAAAGATCCATTCACCATGATCGAGGCCATCCGTAAACTGGCGGCTGTTCGTCGTGATTTTGTATTCCTGCACTTTGGAACGGGAGAGCTGGAACAACAAATGCGGGATAAAATTGAAGAATATGGCCTGGGAGATGTGTATAAACTAATGGGTTTTTATGAAAACGTGGAGGATATCTTTTCTGTACTCGACATCTTTACCATGAGCTCCGAACAGGAAGGATTGGGAAGTAGTGTGCTGGATGCTTTCATGTACAGGGTTCCTGTGGTGTCTACAAATGCCGGTGGCTTGTCAGATCTTGTCCAGGGAGGCAGGGCCGTTTCCTGCGAAATCCATCAGCCGGAACAATTGGCGGCTGGTATACAGTCCTTGCTGGAAGAACCTGCCAGGAGAGAATCAGTTGCCAGACGTGCGTTTGTCTATACAACAGAAAGGCATAGTTTGTCGTGCATTACCCAATCTTACCTGGAATTATTATATGAAATGGGAGCGGGGATTGACCTTTCCAGCTTAGAAAAATCCCTGCCTCATATGTCGGCTACGCAGGCATGTAAAATTTGATGTACGCAGGGATGTGAAATTTAGAATACACATACTTAGAAAAATCCCTGCTCATATGCAGGCTACGCAGGCATAAGTTGCTTAGCCAGTTCATACACCATTTGTCCAATCGCACGATGGCTATACCTCCCAGAAACAGTTTCATAAGCCCCTCTCGCCAGTTTTCCCCTCAACACCTGATCGTTTTTTAATAAAAGAATTTTTTCCGCAATCGCCTCCGCCTTATTTTCTGTTAATAAAATATCCCTTCCATCAGTAAAAACCTCCCTGATAGCAGCAGATTCCTTCGTGATAATAGCCTTCTCAAGCGCAGCATAATGAAAGATCTTATTAGGAATTACCAGGTCTGCTTTCAGTGTCTCCCCAAATATCCCCAGGCAAATATCAAAATGATTCATCTCTTCCGCCAGTTGATCATAAGCCACCCAACCGGCTAAACTAATATTACTCAATTGATAAGCCTGTACTAGTTGCTGGATAACTTTAAACTCAAATCCATTCCCAATCAACCTGAAATGAATGTCCGGATAGGCTTTCAATACTTTCGCCGTCTCCACAATCATACGGGTGCCCTGCAGGGGAATAAATCCGCCATAAAATCCTACCACAAAAGTGTCTCTCACTTTCAAAGCCTGGGCAGGCTGGAATTCATCTGTATTAACTCCCACAGGAACAACATGTAGTTTGCGCAGGGGAATATTGAAAGTACGATGATAATAATCCCGGTGCCCCGCTGTGTCACAGATAACCAGGTCTGCCAGCTGCATAGCGATTTTATCCTTCAGGTAATTCTTCAATGCCCTTGGGGAAAACTTAGCAACTTTTTTATAATCAAATACTTTGGAGAGATATCTGGAGATGAGGGGATCAAACAATACCGGTTTACCTGAAAGGAATTTAATCATTGCCACATCCTGGTGAGTAAAAGAAGGCAGAAAAATAACATCCGCCTCCTTACAGGCTTTACGCAAGGCTGCAAGGTTCCACTTGCTTTGCTCCTTATAATTGTAAAAAGACAGGAACACTGCTGGTATGGTTCGTAAACCATCCAGGATAATTTTCGTACGGTTGTAGTCTGGCTCGAAATCTCCGGCTACCAATATCTTCATGGTGCGATCTTGAAAAATTAACAGCTACAGCCAGATGAAAAATGAGGTTAAACGGCTTATTTAGTAATCTTAAAACACTTCCTGATCAGTTTCTGCTGAAAATCAAAAGGCATGGTCTGTCCGGTAATATCCTTAATTGCACTTGCCTGGATCTGTTCTGTTTCCAGCTGGAACTTACGGTAATTATTACTAAAGTACACAACGCCTCCTGGTTTGGTAGCGTGCAAAACCTTATTTAAAATAGACACATGATCCCGCTGAATATCCAGGAACTCCTTCATTCGCTTGCTATTAGAAAACGTAGGAGGATCCAGTACCACCAGGTCAAAATAATCAGCCGGCAGGGTATCCAGGTATTGCAATACATCAGCATGTACAAACTGAAAGTTCCCCTTCAGGTCATTCAGTTGCATATTTTCTTCTGCCCATGCCAGGTAGGTCTTTGACAAATCCACAGACACCACCTCGCTCGCACCACCTGCCGCCGCATACACAGAAAACGACCCGGTATAGCAAAAGAGGTTCAGCACTTTCATGTCTTTCGATGCTGCCCGCACCATTCCCCTGGTAATGCGATGATCCAGGAACAAGCCCGTGTCCAGGTAATCGGATAGGTTCACCTTGAATTTCAGTCCGGCTTCATGCACCACTACTTCATGGCTTTCAAATGACACCTTTTCATATTGCTCCTGTCTGCTCACTTTCCGCTGTCTTTGCTTCACCCAAATATTTCCCAAAGGAACTTCCAGCACCTTTGCAATCACTTCAAGGGAGCTATCCAGCCACAATTCATGGTTTTCCTCATCCATTCCATGCGGGCGGGTATATTCAGATACATACACATGATCGTCATAGCGATCTACACTGAAAGGAAATTCATTGATATCATCATCATACACCCTGAAACAGGTAATTTGCTGGCGACGCGCAATTTTACTGATATGGCGGTAAACCTTTACCAGCCGGTTTTCTAGCATTTGTAATTTGGAAGGATCGAACATGTGCGGTAAAATTATGGCTAAAAAGCGAAAAAACCGTTGATCGCATAGCAATCAACGGTTTTAAAAAGTATCCTATTAAGGCTTAAAAGTACCTCCTAAGATTTTAAAATTATCCTACTAAGGTCTAAAAGGTATCCCACTAAGACTTCAAGCTACCCACTTAAGCTCTTAACTAAAAATATCTCTCACTTTCTCAAAGAACCCTTTATCTGACTTCTCCGGTTTAGGCTGGAAATTCTCTGAACTCGCCACCTTCTCCAGGAACGACTTCTCCTCACTGCTCACATTCTGTGGTGTCCATACATTCACATGAATCAGCTGATCACCCTTCTCATAAGAATTTACGGAAGGGAACCCTTTCCCTTTCAGTCGGAAGATCTTGCCAGACTGCGTGCCCGCAGGGATCTTGATCTTTGCTTTACCATCGATAGTCGGCACCTCTACAGAAGTACCAAACACTGCATCAGGGAAAGAAATATACAGGTCATAAGCTACATTCAGCCCATCACGCTGCAGTTCCGGATGTGGTTCCTCCTCGATCAGGATCAGCAGATCCCCGGGAGCACCCCCTCTTTCACCTGCATTACCCTTACCGCTCATACTCAGCTGCATACCCTCCTGAACCCCTGCCGGGATGTCGATGCTTACCATTTCTTCACCATACATACGGCCTTCACCTTTACAGTGGCCACATTTGCTGGTAATGATCTGGCCTTCTCCATGACAGGTAGGACAGGTAGCTACAGTTTGCATCTGACCCAGGAAAGTCTGGGTTACTTTCCTTACCTGGCCGGACCCATGACAGGTATTACAGGTCTGGAAAGCATTTTTATCTTTTGCACCCAGTCCACCACAATGCTGGCAGGGTACATGTTTCTTTACCTTGATCTTCTTATTGGCACCTTTAGCGATCTCCTCGTAGGTCATGCGGATCTTAATACGGAGATTGGAGCCACGAGTACCTCTGCCACGTCTGCCACCACCACCGCCACCACGGTTTCCACCAAAGAAGCTGCCGAAGATATCGTCTCCGAAAATGTCTCCGAAATTGGAGAAGATATCATCCATATTCATGTTACCGCCACCGTAACCACCACCGCGGTTACCCATACCCGCGTGACCAAAACGGTCATACTGGGCGCGTTTATCCGCATCGCTCAATACTTCATAGGCCTCTGCTGCCTCCTTAAATTTTTCTTCTGCTTCCTTATCATTGGGATTGCGGTCAGGATGGTACTGCATTGCTACCTTACGGTAAGCCTTTTTAATTTCATCCTGGGAGGCAGACTTGGCGACGCCCAGTATTTCGTAATAATCTCTTTTGGTAGACATATATCGCACTAAAGCCGGCATTACGCCGGCGTGGTTAAAGAAAAACTATTCTGTCAGAAAGTCACCTTATTTACCTACTACAACCCTGGCATGACGGATCAATTTGTCATTCAGCATGTAGCCTTTTTGCAACTCATCCAGTACTTTCCCTTTCAGTTCCTCTGTAGGTGCAGGAATTTCTGTGACAGCGTCGTGAAGATCCGCATCGAATTCTTTGTGCAGATTCTCCATAGGTTTCAGGCCTTTGGCTTGTAGTGTTGATTTCAATTTATTGAAAACCAGCATAACGCCCTCTTTAATAGCATTAAAGTCGGTGGTGTTCTCGAGCTGTTTAGCAGCACGTTCACTGTCATCCAGTACATCCAGCAAGGCAATAATGGTCTCCTTGTTAGCTGTCTGCATTAACTCAATTCTTTCCTTGGCTGTGCGCTTTCTGAAGTTATCAAACTCTGCAACCAGACGCAGGTATTTATCCTTCATCTCGTCCAGTTCCTGTTGTTTCTTGTCGAATTCGCTTTCATCCGCCAAGGCATCGTTAAGGTGGGAGGTGCCGGCTATGTTCTCATCTGCATTAATATCTGGCATGCCTTTACCGTTTTCGGTGTCCTGTCCGTTTGTCTGCATATGGTAGTATGTTTTCGTTTATTAATTGTAAATTTACAAAGGTACGTCAGACAATTTACTTGCCAAGCAGTCAAATGCCGCCAAAATGACAAAGCTCCCTCCTAAAGATGTCATTTTGAAAGTCGAGTTCCCTTCCAGGGGAAGTATCCTTGAATTTAATTAAGCCGATTAGAGTTCACTTTCTGGTCCACTTTGTCTTCGATGCTTGTTCGATGCTTCTTCGACGCTTGTTCGATGCTTGTTCGAATAAGCGATACCCCTTCCTTTCCCGAATATATCCTCCCACTTTCTTACCTTTGCGCCTTCGAACTATTGATAATGACCAAAGTTTTTTTAAAGAAAAAAATACAGAACCGCGTACTACAAGGCCATCCATGGATTTTTGGAAACGAAGTAGGAGAGATCCAGGGCCCCGTAGATGCAGGTGATATAGTGGATGTATTCACGCATTCGGGCCACTTTCTGGGTAGAGGATATATTAATCCGCAATCCCAGATCCTTGTCCGCCTCCTGACCCGTGACAAAGATGAGCAGATCGATGCGGAATTCTTCTATCGCCGTCTCCTGAAGGCATGGAAATACCGTCAGCAGATCGGATATACTGAAAACTGCCGCCTGGTATTCGGAGAAGCTGACGAAATGCCGGCCCTCGTCATAGATAAGTTCAACGATTACTTCGTATTACAGACCCTGGCGCTCGGTATGGATAAGTGGAAAGGTGCTATCGTCGATGCCCTGACCAAAATTTTCTCTCCCAAAGGTATTTATGAGAGAAACGATGTGCCCGTGAGAGAGCTGGAAGGGATGCAACAACAAAAAGGTTTCCTGAGCGCACCCTTCGATACCAATATTATCATCAGGGAAAATGGACTACAGTTCCATGTAGATATCGAAAATGGTCAGAAAACCGGTTACTTCCTGGATCAGCAGGATAACCGCCGGGCCATTCAGCACATCGTAAAAGATGCGGATGTACTGGAAGCCTTCTGTTATACCGGTACCTTCTCCTGCCACGCCGGTTATTATGGCGCAAAGAGCGTGTTAGGGCTGGATATTTCTGAACATGCAGTGAATACTGCGCGCAAAAATGCACAGCTGAATAACCTGGAAGATAAATGTAAGTTTCAGGCTGTCAATGCATTTGATGTGCTGAAGCAGTGGACCAAAGAAGAGAAGAAGTTTGATGTGGTAATCCTGGATCCACCGGCGTTTACCAAAAGCCGTGAGAATATCCAGAAAGCCATCACCGGTTATAAAGAGATCAACCTGAGAGGGATGAAACTGCTGAAACCAGGCGGATTCCTGGTCACAGCTTCCTGTACCAACCTGGTACCACCATCTATGTTCCTGGAAATCATTGATATGGCTGCAAAAGATGCGAAAAAGAAACTGAGACAGGTCACTTTCCAGACCCAGGCACAGGATCACCCGATTTTGTGGAATATTGAGAATACAACATATCTGAAATTCCTGATCGTTGAGGTGCAATAAATTGTAAAGGAATGTCCAAACAGAACATTCATGAAAGAGGAAATCCACCAACGGGAATGAAAACTATTTTCAAGAACAAAAAAGGCTGTCGTAAGACAGCCTTTTTTGTTTGCTTGCTAGCCTGTGCCAGCATAAAATATCTTTAGTTTATTACTTGACCACATTAAACTTACCAGACTCTATCAGCGTTCCCTGCCTATCTCTCAGCTGGAAAATATACAAACCACTGTAATACCCATCCAGCTCCACCGTCGTCTTACTACTCACATTCTTTATCTGGCTTACCATCTTTCCTAAAAAATTGAATACAATAAGATCATAAACCTGTTCGTTATTATGCTGTAATTCAAAATTTATTCGGGAAGATGCAGGATTAGGGTACAATTTCACAATTTTACTACCACCATCAGTGCTTGATGAAGCAGGTCTATACGTCTGCGCCCTGGAACTCAGGGTGATCAGCAGCATAAAGCATGTAAGTAAAAGAGTAAAGGTTTTCCACATACCCGTAAAGATAAAGATTTTTTCGAATATCTATTATTTTTCGTTCTAAAATAGCGGGGGCTGGCACAACAAAATAATCTATCATATTATATAATATATTATTAAATCAGACCCTCCTTATTCAATTCCTATTGTAAAAATAACAAATGGCAGGCCAAAAAGTTAGCACTGCCATTAGTATTTAACAAAAATTAACGCTTTTCAGCAATTTTTATTGCAATTCAGCCAGTGTTTTCTTAATTGCTTCAAAATCAGGCAGATCTCCAGCAGACTCCAGCACCTGTGCATACTTCACAGTACCTTCTTTGTCTACCACGAAAGCAGCTCTCTTGGATACCCCTTTCAGGTCCAGTACGAAATTTTCATAATAAGCACCATAAGCCTGGGATGCCTCCTTGTTGAAATCAGACAACAGTGGGAAGTTCAGGTTCTGCTCTGCCTTAAATTTACCCAGGGTGAACGGAGAGTCTACAGAAATACCAACTACTGCTGTATTCAACCCATTGTACGTAGCCAGGGAATCTCTTACACTGCACAGCTCTGCTGTACATACACTGGTAAATGCCAATGGAAAGAAAAGGATAACCAGGTTCTGTCCTTTGAAATCTTCCAGTGTTACTTTTTTCTTCTCTGTATCATTCAGAGAAAATGCTGGTGCCATTGTGCCGATTGCGATGCTCATTTTATAATTTTTTAGACGGGCAAATATAGTAAAGGATTAATAAGGGAATTAAAATCTTGGACAATGCACAGCATCCAGGGTACTGTTCCTGCTATTCAGGAACCCCTTAAACACCAGCGCCAGCTCAAATCCCCCAAAACTCTGGCTCGCCGTTTTCAGTTTTGAAATATTACAATCGTAACTTATGCTGATCTCGTACTTGTCCATATCCAGGCGCATTGTAGGGATTACCGCATCGCCCCAGCGCATAAACACACCGCCATATATCCCCCTGGTACTTTCCAGCCCTTCATTATATAACATATATCCTAAGATCGCTCCCCCATTATACTCCGCATACGCTCCTTCATGGATCTGGTTATACTGTGCAATCAGTTTTAGCCTTTCATCCATCGGAATCGTGATCCCCGCATTGAAAGTATACTTGGGATCCATCGTAATACTGTTGTCTTTATAGAAAGATACCCTGGGCCGGTTAAAGTGGAAAAGGGCTGCGCCTATATAATAATTAACATCCTCCCCAATCGTGCTATTAAAACTAATACCCGCACCTGCATCCCAGTAGCCATATCCACGCAAGGCTAGCCTGCCTTCTTCGCCGGAACCGATGGTAGGATCATAACGGCCACCCGTATACTGGTTATTAAAAGTTAGCTTGGTAGCGTCGAACTGCCTTTGCACAAACCCACCCATGAACCCCACAGAAAGGAACATGTTCTTCACCTCACTCAGTGACTTATGATAGTTGATCGCTGGCAGAATCTGTACCGCCTGTAGTCTGGCAGTACCTGCTCTGTCATAAGTAAACTGTGCACCCGTAGTGAGGAAGTCCTCCCCACGGCCTATCGGAAATTTCAACTCCCCACTTAAGGCCCCCGTTTGATAAGGGATGGTCACACTATTCCACTGATTCCTGTACACAGCCTGTACACGGTAATCTCCATTAAAGAGACCTATCAGTGCTGGGTTTCGCAGAATGGGGGTCTCATAAAACTGCGACAGGTGAATATCCTGCGCCATTAGCCTGGAACTCAGACATAAACAAAGTGCCACAAACAGCTTTCTACAAATCCTTCTCATCGGCAAATTTTAAATAGGAATATGGTAATCACTGTTTATCGTAACAGCATTACGTTACCCTTCAGGGTAAAGTCCTCATTCGTATCGCAGACCACTTCGGCTACATATACAAACACATCCGGGTTTACAGGAACTCCTTTTACTTTTCCATCCCATCCGCTCGTAGGATCTTCTACACTAAAGTTTGTCCTTTCAAATACTAATTGCCCCCAACGGTTATATATTCTCCATGATTTAATTGTCTTGATACCACGCCCCCTGATGTAGAAAATATCATTCTGTCCATCATTGTTAGGCGTGAATGTATTCGGCAGCCACGTATTACCTGATTCACAAACCATCTTGATGGTGATCTCATCTACACTTTTACAGTTATAAGCATTGGTCGCAGTTACCGTATACGTGGTGGTTGTCTTAGGCGTAGCTGTAGGTTTCAGACAATCCACACAATCCAGGTAATTCACCGGCCACCATTCAATCTTTGTAACATCATTACTGCTCACCACAGGAATCTGGTAACTACTTCCTGTAGCTAATGTAATATCCGGACCCGCATTTAATTCAGGTAGAGGATGTACAGTAACTACCGCCATTGCCTGTGAAGTAAAGCAGGCATCCCTGCCATAACCTGTAACGGTATACGTAGTTGTCGTATCAGGAGAGGCCATCGGATTCTGCGCAGATGGATTATTCAATCCGGTAGCAGGAGACCATCTATAGGTTACGGCACCTGCAGCATGCAGCTGGGCGGCATCATTTTTACAGATAAAGGTATCTGAAGCTGTCACCGCAAAAGGCTGGGATACTAATACAGGAATATCTTTTTCCACCGCACATCCCGCAGCATTCTGCGCTATTACATGATAGGTCGTATCGATCTCCGGAGTAACTACCGGGTCAGCACTATGCAGATCATTAATTTTATAATCCGTCCAGGTCACCGTTGCATTCGCATCTGTATTCGCATGCAATACAAGACTACCACCACGACATATACTCGCACTTACCGGATTGGGATTCAGTGCAGGATAATCTACCACACTGATGGTCTCCGTAGCTGTACTGCTACAAATACCACTTGCCGTAGAAATCGTTAATGTAATCACCTGGTCGCCTGACTGATTGAAGGTCGTAGCAGGCGGGGTCTGAACTAAATAATCCTGGCCCAGGATATTCCAGCTCCATTTGGTACCAGGAATATTCTTCGTTTCATGACCGGCCAGCTGCAGGGTAGCACCCGTACATAATGGACCTGCCGGATCAATCACAGCTACCGGTTTAGGTTCTACGACAATTGCCTTTTGAATAGTATTCACACAACCATAAATAGTCGTTGTCGTTAGCGTAACATTGTAAGTACCAGGTGCATCATATACATAAGAAGGTGTGTGCGCTGAACTTACATCGTCAGTTTTGGTAGTGACACCAAAATCCCATGCATAAGTCATATCCATACCCAGTTCTGCAGATACACTGTAAGAAGAATCGCTAAATAGTACAGTGCCTCCGTCACAAGCCTGGGTAACGTCGGTGCCAAAATTAGCCTTCACCTTATCTGCAATTACCTTGGAGGAACCGTCTGCTGCTACCCGGCATCCACGGGCATCTTCCAGCAATACTACCGGGTAGTACACACCTTCCTGAGGATAAGTGTAAGTAGGAGAAGTTGGCGTGGTAGTGGTTGCAGAATGACCATCACCAAAGTCCCAGATGTATTTAATAGCAGCACTGGAAACAGCATTCATCGTTACCGCGAGCGGATAACAACCCGTTTCCGGGGTGACAGTATAACTACCATTCGGGCCATCAATTAATATATTTTTAGGTCCTGCTACAGCACTTGCACAACCACCCTGAGAATACACTGTGAGGGTAATGCCGAAAGTGCCTGCCTTTATATAGTTATGCAGCGGATCCTGTTCTGTAGAAGAACTGACGTCACCAAAAGTCCAGGCAGAACTTACATAATCAGAAGAAAGGTTGGTAAACTGGATCTTCACCGGTGGACATACATCCGCAGCCACAGCAGGGTAGCTGAAGTCTGCAATCGGATTAGGGACACGCAGGTAGTCTACAGTAGTAATCGTATCCCGGCAACCAGTAGTACCTTCTATCATCAATGATACAGTATACTTACCAGGCGCAGTATAAGTATGTGCTGGTGTAGCATCTGTACTGGTCGTACCATCACCGAAATTCCACTGGTAAGTAAGTGGTGTGGTGATAGAAGAATTGGAAAACTGATAAGGAGTATTCAGACAGGCAATACTATCCGGACCGCCAAATGCTGCGATAATATTTGCAACACGGGCAGTTGCAGTATAACTGTCTTCACACCCTGTATTATCCTTTACGGTGAGGGTCACCGGGTAATTGTTGATCGAGGTATAAGTATGCGTTACAGTAGGTGTAGCAGTCGTAAATACTTCCGGGGTACTGCCGTCTCCGTAATCCCATGTCCAGGATACAATTGTATTTCCTGTTTTGGTCGTTGACTGATCTGTGAAGGTGATCGCGATGCCTTTACACTGCTTAGTCTCGATAGAGAACTTCGCATTTGCACCATTCACTGTAATAGGAATGGAATTAGAAGGATGCAAACAACCAAATACATCTGTAGCTACCATGCTTGCCACATAATCACCAGGAGCATTATACTCATGGGTAGCTGGCCCCTGTGCCCCCGTTGTGGAAGTAGCGCCATCTCCAAATTTCCACTGGAAGCTGGAGAAATGATTGGCAATCATTGGATCCATGGAAAACGTTACACTACCATTTTTACAGAGAGTAGTCGGATTCGCATAGATCTTTGGACTTTCGTTGACAATTGTTATGGTAGTTTTGAACACAGACTGACAGCTGCCATTATCCACTGTGAGGGTAACTGTATATGTACCCCCTGCGGCGTAAACGTGTGTGGGGTTTTGAACGTTAGAAGTCTGGCTATCACCGAAATCCCAGTTCCAAATCTTGGTTGTACTTGCACCAAAGTCTGATTTGTCGGTGAAAGAACGCTGAAATAAATTGCTACAATCAGGTGTATTAACCGTAAATGCTGCTGCAGGCGGATTGATTGTAATCAGGTCAGTTTTGGTCAGCGTCTGGCGACAACCATTGTTGATTACCGTAAGGATTACGGTATGAGTGCCGATCGTGCTCCATACATAAGTTGGATTTTCGAGCGTAGAAGAACCGTTGCCGTTAGTTTCTTCAAAAGTCCATTCCCAGGAAGTACCCCTCGGATTAGATTGATTGGTAAACTGGAAAACGGTCGGCTGACAACCAGTGGTCCTATCCACAGTGAACTCCACATCTACAGGATCTCCTACCTGTACCGGGAAGGTAGCTGTCTGCATACAACCTCCCTGCGTAGTAATCGTTAAGGTGACAATATAATTGCCTGCCTTTGTGAAAATATGAGTAGGTACTTTATCGGTAGAGGTGGTACCATCCCCAAAGTTCCATGACCAACTTATTACCGGATCAGCAGTAGCTACGATGGGCGTGAATTTATCTTCCAGGGGCACACAACCATTGGGTAAACCATCTATACTCAGGATAGGTTTCTTAACTGCAACAGTCGTGACGGCATTGGCTGCGCAACCGGCTGCATTGCTGGCAGTCAGGGTCACAGTATAGGTGCCTTCAGCATTATACTGGTGGCTTACGTTCTGTACAGCAGAAGAGCCACCATCATTAAAATTCCATTTCCAGGCAGTAGCACCTGTTGTCAAACCCGTAAAATTAAAAGTAGCAGGAACAGTACAGGCAGTGGTAGGTGTTACACCAATACTCGCTGTGGGAATATCAGAGATCGTAAAACTCCTCGTTACGTTTGCCTGACAACCATCCTGTGTCAATGCCTGTAAGGTGACAGAGTAGGTACCTGCAGCGCCAAAAGTCTTGACTGCGTCAACGGAATTTTGTACATCACCGTCAGAAAAAGTCCAGGTTGCGCTCTGCGGAGCAGGCTGAGTAGTATTCACAAAATGAAGAGTAGTACCCTTACAAAGACTCTCCGAAATAGTAAAGTCTGCTGCAATTGCCGCGATCTTGATATATTCCGTTTGTGTGAGTGTTTTTGAACATCCGTCAGCTGATGTCGCTGTTAGTGTTACAGTATAATTACCTTCTGCAGTGTATGTATGAATAGGGTTCAGGTCAGTACTCGTACTACCATCTCCGAAATCCCAGAGGTAGGTAATACCCGGGTTGCCGGTAGTATTGATCGTAGTACCATTAGTAAAGTTGACGGTGAGTGGAGCCTTACAGCTTCCCTGGGTATTGCTGGTAAAGGCCGGAATGGGGGTAGCTTTTGCATGAATGATCTGGGAATTACTGTTCGTACAGCCATAACTATTAGTTACAATTGCACTGGCAGCATAGTCACCACCTATCGTATAAGTATAGTTGGCAGTCGTACCGGTACCTCCATTACCATCCCCGAAATCCCAGTTCACACTGCTGATAGTACCATCACCGGCGGTAGACTGGTCAGTAAACTTCACTGGCAGAGGTGTACAACCACTCGTTACATCAGTGGTAAACTGTGCTGTTGGTTTTTTATATACATTTACAGTGTGGGTAGCGGTTCCCGTAGTACCATTGGTAAACGTAACTGTAAGAGTTACAGTGTATGTGCCAGGTTTAGTGAAGGAACGCGTGGGGTTCCAGAGGGTCGATTTCGCTCCTCCATCTCCAAAATCCCAGGACGCTGAGGCTCCTGAGGTTGATTGATTAATAAATTGTACATAGGCAGTACCGCATCCTGTAAAATTATCAGCAGTAAATGCTGCTGTGTTTTGGGCCTGTACGCTGACGGCAGAGAGCAGGATCATCACACAGGTGTATGCAGCGGCATACCAGGTGCGTACAAAAAGGCTTAGGCGTTGGTGTTTCATTCTCCGGATATGGCTAATGTCGTTCGGCTTTCGACAGTAGCATAGGTTTTAAAAATAAAGGTTCAATTTTTTAACGTAAGTCTGGCTTAGATTTCACGTTAAGTAAACGTAAACAAATTGTTAATGGTTCAGAGTAGAAAAGAAAATTACACAAAAGTTATTCCAGCTTTATCTGTTGGCACAAGCTCAACAATATACGGCAAATTTACGATGTGTAAGTTTATTATGTGCATTTTCCTTTTATGTATGAGTACTGCCGTGTTTGCACAAAATAACAATGTGGTAAAACCTGAGGTTTTTCAGACAGGAATTAAACAATCGGGAGTACAGGTATTTGATGTACGTACCTTGGCAGAATATAGTGCTGGGCACCTGCCACATGCTATGCAGGCTGATTATGCCCGCGAAGAAGAATTTAATGAAAGAATAAAGTACTTAAACAAGGAACAGCCGGTATACATTTATTGCCTGAGTGGACCTCGTGCAGCTGGTGCAGCAAAGCAGATGCGCGAAAAAGGATTCACGAATGTAGTAGAACTGGATGGCGGTATCGCAGCCTGGAAAGGGGCGGGGCTCGCAGTAGAAGGTGGCAACAACCTTCCGCAGCTTACCCTGATCGACTTTACCGGTAAGATATCAGAAGGAGATGTGTTAATTGAAATCGGCGCTGACTGGTGTCCTCCTTGTCAAAAGATGGAACCTGCAGTAGCTGCTTACTTAAAAGCACATGCCGGTATAAAACTGTTAAAAGTAGATGGTAGCAAAGATACTAACGTGATTAAAACACTGGGTGCTACTACCTTACCTACATTTATCCTGTACAAGGAAGGGCAGGAAGTCTGGAGAAAAACAGGCGTTGTAGAATTAAACTAATGTCATCCGTGGCAAGCCGAGGCCAATTGAATTTTTTTAAATGCTATTAGCTGGACCGTATCCCTATACCAGCAAGCCATTATCCAAACAAAAAGCTTTTGCCAACTGGCAAAAGCTTTTTGTTTGGATAATGGTAAAAAAACTTCTTTTTCTTACTACACCTGGTAAATATGATGATACTTCTCCGTCGCATAATCCAGGAAATGCTTGAAGGCCAGCGGCTCCCCGGTAACCTTTGCACACAATTCATTACTGGTATAATACCTTCCATGATGATGAATCTCATCACGCAACCAGGTGAGTAATTGTTTATAATCTCCCTGGGAGATCTGCTCGGTCAATCCCGGAATCTGATTTTGCGCAGCAATAAAAAACTGTGCGGCATACAAGCTACCCAGTGAGTAAGTGGGGAAATACCCAAAGCTACCATGTGACCAGTGAATGTCCTGCAATACGCCTTGATTATCATCGGGTACATCTACGTGCAGGTATTCACGGTAGTACTTATTCCATACTTCATTTAAGTCTTTCGTAGTGTAAGTACCGTCCAGTAATCCCTTCTCAATTTCATATCGGATCATTACATGAAAATGATAAGTCAGTTCATCAGCTTCTGTACGGATCAGGGATGGTTTTACCTGGTTGATCGCTTTATAGAATTCATCCAACGATACATTTTGCAGGTTACCAGGAAAGCGTGCCTGCAAAGCTGCATAGTGATGCTGCCAGAAAGGGAGGCTGCGACCTACATTATTTTCCCATAGCCTTGACTGTGATTCATGAATTCCTAAACTGGCTGCTTCGCCGCAGGGTAAACCGTAATTATCTACCGGAAGGCCCTGTTCATAAAGCGCATGCCCACCTTCGTGGATACAACTCCAGGTCATATTGCCAAAATCATTTTCGTCGATCCGGGTAGTCACCCTTACATCCTGTGGGTTGAAACTGGTAGTAAATGGATGTTCAGAAATATCCTGTCTGCCGGCATTCATATCGTACCCCATGGCCTTCAGCATCTCGATGCCGAATTCCCATTGTTGATTACGGTCATAATGCAGATGCAGAAAATCTTTATTTACCTGTGGTTTGGATTCGATTCGTTTTAATAAGGGAGCCAGCGCGGATTTTACATCAGCAAAGATGGTATCCAGCATAGCAGTATTAGCTCCTTTTTCATATTCACTCAGCAGGGCATTGTAGGGATGGCCATTGTATCCCAGTATGTTTGCTTCCTGTTTTTTAAGTTCCACCATTTTGGCCAGCAGGGGTTCAAAGATCTTATAATCATTGGCCTTCCGGGCCTTGATCCATGCATGGTAACATTCATTGGTAGTGGTAGAAAGTTCCGCTACAAAACTGGCAGGGTATTTTTTATTCTTTTCATAGTCCTCCAGGGAGAGGGCAGCGTTTTTTGTAGCTATGATGTCCAGGTCCTGGCGGGTATGCAGGTCTTGCAGTAATTCACCCAGCTTGTCTTCTACAAATAATTCATGTGCGAGGGTACTGAGGGTCGTAATCTGCTGCCCCCGAAAGGCGGCTCCTTTTTCGGGCAGGTGAGTTTCCTGATCCCATCCCAATACAGCAATAGCATTGCGTATATCAGCAATCTGTTGCATTTTCGTTTTGTACGAAGCGTACAATTCTCCCGAGGATTGTGTCATCATGCCATTTAGTTTTTTGCAATTTTAAATAATTCCCATCATATTTGCTTGTCATGAAAATCAAAGAAATCACAACGGCTGTTGCCGCATTTGCACCATTACAGTACCAGGAGAGTTACGATAACGCAGGTTTGCTGTTCGGCAATGGTGACTGGGAAGTAACCGGGGTACTGCTTTCCCTGGATACAACCGAAGCAGTGGTAGACGAGGCTATTGCCAGGGGGTGTAACCTGATAGTGGCCCATCACCCTATCGTATTTGGAGGCCTGAAAAAGATTAATGGTAATAATTGTGTGGAACGGGTAGCTATCAAAGCTATCAAGCATGACATCGCTATATATGCTGCCCATACTAACCTGGATAATGTAAGGAACGGGGTTTGTGAAAGGATGGGGCAGCGGCTGAGCCTGAAAAATACCCGGGTATTAGCCCCTAAAAAGGAATTATTAAGGAAATTATACACATTTGTGCCGCAGGCAGCTGCCGAAAAGGTCAGGTCTGCATTATTTGCAGCCGGGGCCGGACATATTGGCGCATATAGTGAATGTAGCTTTAATGGAGCCGGGGAGGGAACTTTTAAGGCCGGAGCAGGCACCCAGCCTTATGTTGGGGAAATTGGCAGCCGTCATATTGAGGCAGAAACGAAGGTCGAGGTTATTTTTCCCTTATATTTGGAACAATATGTGATCAAGGCACTTATAGCCAGTCATCCTTATGAAGAAGTGGCCTACGATGTGGTGAAACTGGAAAATGAATATGCGCAGGTAGGTTCAGGATTGATAGGAGAGCTGGAAGCGCCAATGGACGAGATGGAATTTCTGCAATTTGTGAAACAGCAGTTTGATACCGGCTGCGTTCGGTATACCCCTCTCAGGGGTAAGCCGGTGAAACGGGTAGCGCTTTGCGGAGGAGCCGGAAGTTTCCTTCTGAAAAGAGCAATTGGGGCAGGAGCTGACGCTTATATTTCGGCAGACTTCAAATATCATGAGTTTTTTGACGCTGAAAATCAAATAGTTATAGCGGATGTTGGACATTTCGAGAGCGAGCAGTTTACGGTTGACTTATTTTTTCATATATTGACTGAAAAATTTCCTAATTTTGCGCCTCTTAAATCTACCATTCGAACAAACCCGGTAAATTATTTATAAACACATTACATGGCTACTGTAAATAAAGATTACTCCGTAGAGGAAAAATTGGTGTCTGTACTTAGACTACAGAAGATGGACTCCAGACTGGATGAGATCCAGGTGTTGAAGGGGGAGTTGCCGATGGAAGTTAAAGATCTGGAAGACGAGATCGAAGGATTAAATACACGTCTGTCTCATGTAGAAGACGAAATCCGTGGCATTCAGGACTTCATTTCTAACAAGAAAAATCAGATCAAGGAGTCAGAAGCCCTGATTAAGAAATACGAGAAGCAGCAGGATAACGTAAAAAATAACCGTGAGTTCGAAGCTATCACCAAAGAACTGGAAATGCAGTCTCTGGAAATCAAGCTGGCTGAGAAACACATTCGCGATGCAAACGACGAGGTAAAGGACAAGAGCCGTTCCCTGGAGTCCGCAAAGAGAACCATTGGTGATAAAGAAGCGAACCTGAAGCACAAGAAAGGTGAACTGGAAAAGATCATCGGTGAAACTGAAAAAGAAGAGAAAGCTTTCCGTAAGCAGAGCGATGAAGCTCGTGCTAAGGTAGAGCCTCGCTTGCTACAGGCTTACGAAAAGATCCGTAAGAACTATCGTAACGGTCTGGCAGTTGCCACCGTGGTACGTGATTCCTGCGGTGGTTGCTTTAATGCAATCCCTCCTCAGCGTCAGGCGGAAATCCGTCAGCGGAAGAAAATCATTATCTGCGAGCATTGCGGTCGCGTGCTGGTAGACAATGATCTGGAAGCAACAGTTACTATTTAAGCATTAGTAATACCAGAAATAATTTTGAAAAGGGTTGTATCATTTGGTACAACCTTTTTTCATTTGCAGGCATTTTTGGTTTGGAATTTGACGTAAAGCCGGCAGTTTGTAAATATATTTGTTTCCATGCGTACCGTATTCCTGTTAGGAGTGTTATTCGCCCTTATGTTCCCTGCTGTAGCCCGGCAAAAAGTATATGACTTTAATCCCCGCTGCCAGCAAGCCTATGATGCCATTATGCAATTAAAGGTAAATGCAGGTACCGCCCTGCTGGAAGCCGAAAAAAAGGAACATCCCGATAACCTCATACCTTACTTTCTCGAAAATTATATCGACTTTTTCAACCTCTTTTTCAATGAAGATCCTGCAGTCTACTCAAAAAGAAAAGACCTGCGCGATCAGCGCCTGGACATCCTGGCATCGGGGCCTGAGAATAGTCCCTACTACCTGTATACCCAGGCTGTGATCCGCTTTCAGTGGGCCATGATCCGCATTAAGTTCAGCGAAAAGTGGGATGCCGTGTGGGAAATCAGGAAAGCCTTTGTACAGTTCAAAGACAACCAGCGCAAATTTCCCCAGTTCCAGCCAAACACGATGATGATTGGTGCCCTGCAGGCCGTATTCGGCACCATCCCCGAGGGCTATCGCTGGATTTCTAATATCCTGGGGATGAAAGGTAATATCCGGGAAGGTATGCGGCAGGTACAACAAGCCGCCGAAAGTAATAATGATGTAGCCTTAATATTCCGGCCCGAAGCTTCTTATTATTTTTGCTACCTGAAACTGTTCATTGAAAACAAACCGGACGATGTCTGGATATTCATCCACAAACATCAGCTGGACACGAAAAATAATTACCTTTTTGCCCTCATGGTAGCAAATATTGCCATGAACAACCAGAAAGCAGCACTGGGTATCAAAACCCTTTCAGAAAGAAGTGAGAGCGGCGGCTACCTGGATATCAAATACAATAATTACCTGTGGGGAGTTCTGAAACTGGACAGGCAGGATGATGATGCTAATGTGTACCTCCAGCGTTTTACCGACAACTTCAGAGGCAGATTCTATCTCAAGGAATGCCTCCAGCGGCTTAGCTGGTACTATTACCTGCATGGTAACATGGATGCTGCCAATAGATACAGGGCACAGATCCTGACCAGGGGGAATACGGAAACCGATGCCGATAAACAAGCTCTCAAAGATGCTAAAAGCGGTAAGTGGCCAGACCCCGTATTATTGAAAGCCCGTTTGCTCAGTGACGGAGGTTTCTTTAACGAAGCCCTGAAAATGTTACAGACCAGGAAAGCAGCAGACTATGGCCGTATGGAAGATAAGCTGGAATATGCCTATAGACTGGGAAGGATCTACGATGCAATGGGTATGGATGATAGTGCTATTGCCATGTACGATGTCACCGTAAAATCAGGCGCCAACAGACCTGAATATTTTGCTGCAAGAGCATCCCTGCAAATGGGTTATATTTATGAAAAGAGGAAAGATAAGGTGAAAGCCCAGCAATGTTATCAGGCTTGTCTGGACATGAAAGGACATGATTATAAGAACTCACTGGATCAGCGTGCCAAGGCCGGAATTCAGCGATTGAACGGAGGTTGAGGGTTCGCTACGCAGATACAGTTCGTAATGTGAAATTTAATTTGCGGAATATTTTCCCATATGCTACAAAAACTAACAATTAAGAACTACGCTATTATTGAACAGCTGGAAGTAGATTTTGCCGGGAGCCTGAATGTTATAACGGGGGAAACGGGTGCAGGTAAATCTATTCTGCTGGGCGCATTGTCATTGATACTTGGCGAACGTGCAGATCCGGGAGTATTGCACAACAAGGATAACAAATGTGTAATAGAGGGAAATTTTAAGGTGAAAAAGTCGCAGGTAGCAGAATTTTTCCAGCAACATGAACTGGACCTGGAAGATCAGCTGATCATTCGCCGCGAGATCAGTACCGCCGGTAAGTCGCGTGCATTCATCAATGATACCCCGGTTAACCTGTCTCAGCTACACGAACTAAGTCAGTACCTGGTAGACCTGCACCAGCAGTTCGATACCCTGGAACTGGAAAAATCTGATTTTCAGAGAGAGGTACTGGATGCATTGGTAAACCAGCCTGCCCCCCTGCAGCAATACCAGCAGGGTTATAGTAGATATGTAGCTGTACAGCGGGAGCTGAAACAGTTGCATGACCTGCGTAACAACGCGAACAAAGAACTTGATTATAATAAATTCCTGCTGGATGAACTGACAGAGGCCAACTTCATACCAAATGAAATTGAGGAACTGGATGCAGAGCTAAAAGTACTCAGTCATGCAGAGGAAATCAGGAATACCCTGAGCCGGGTCTACTTCCAGCTCAAGGAAGATGAACAACCCTTGTTACAGCAACTGAAACAGATTCAGTCATCTGTGCAGGGCCTGGCTAACTTTCACAAGGATGCCCCGGGCATCGCAGCACGTTTGCAATCAGCATATGTAGAACTCCAGGACATTACCAGCGAGATCGGGCATATGAATGACCAGGTACAAACAGATGGCGCACGGCTGGAACACCTGAATGAGCGTTTATCACTTGGCTACAGGTTGCTGAAAAAACATGCAGTACAAACTACCTCTGAACTGCTGGTCATACAGGAAGAGCTGACAGTGAAAGTGGATGGGGTGCTGAACCTCGACGAAAAACTGGAAGGCCTGGAAAAAGAACTGGAAACCTTACAGGGCAAATTGCAGGCACAAGCCGCAGCAATAACAGCTGCGCGTGAAAAAGCTGCCTTACCATTTGAGAAATCTGTGAACGCATTGCTGGCACAGGTTGGTATGCCGAACGCCAGGCTGAAGGCATCGATAGTAAAAGGTGCCCTGAACCATTTCGGACAGGATACAATTGAATTCTTATTTGATGCTAATAAGAGCGGCAACTTTGCTCCTATCCGGAAAGTGGCCTCAGGTGGTGAGTTGAGCAGGTTGATGCTGTGCATCAAATCACTGGTCGCGCAGTCAGTCGCACTGCCTACCCTGATCTTTGATGAGATAGATACAGGTATCTCTGGGGAGGCAGCCCGTCAGGTGAGTTTCATCATGGAAGGGATGGCCAAGGGGCACCAGATCATTTGTATTACACACCAGCCGCAGATTGCGGGTAAGGCTGATGCGCATTATTTTGTGTTTAAAGATATGAAGTCCGGCAAGGTGACAACAAATGTTCGATTGTTGACAAGGGAGGAGCGGATCAATCATATTGCACAGATGATGAGTGGAGAGAAACCGACAGCAGCTGCCCTGGAGAATGCACGGGAGTTAGTAAAATAACAACATTGAAAAAATAAAAAGGAACCGGTAGCTTTGGAAAAAGACCTCGGTTCCTTTTTCATGAAAATGGTTTCATTCCCTTGGTGAATTCCCTTTTCATGAATGTTTTATTTATAAACTTGACTGTAGCGATAGAAAATTAAAAACTGACATGCATTTTCTGTGAAAGCCCATTATCCGCAGATCTGCATTCAAAAAAATGAATTGCATTTTCCTTGTTCCCACAGGCCAATCCCCCTAAATCAATTAATCTTTTTTTTCAACTATAACCCCTATTTTTGCCCAAAATAATTATCAACCCAATGGCTTATAACTTATTAAAAGGAAAGAAGGGTATCATATTTGGTGCATTGGATGAAAATTCCATTGCTTGGGCAACTGCACTTCGCTGTGTGGAAGAGGGTGCTGAAATCGTGTTGACAAATGCACCTATCGCTTTACGTATGGGGGAAATCAACAAACTGGCGGAAATTACCAACGCCCCTGTAATACCAGCGGATGTGACCAACCTTGATGACCTGAACAATCTGTTCACTAAATCCATGGAGCATTTTGGCGGTAAAATCGATTTCGTACTGCACTCTGTAGGTATGAGCCTCAATGTGCGTAAAGGAAAGCCCTATACTGACCTCGACTACGACTTCTCCCATAAAACTTTCGATATCTCAGCAATGTCTCTTCACCGTGTGCTGCAAACAGCTTATAAACTGGATGCCCTGAATGAATGGGCTTCTGTAGTAGCATTGACTTATATCGCTGCACAGCGCGTATTCCCTGATTATAGCGAGATGGCTGATGCAAAAGCACTGCTGGAATCAGTGGCACGCAGTTTCGGTTACCACTACGGTGTAAGCAAAAAAGTACGTATCAATACTATTTCTCAGTCACCTACCCGTACTACTGCCGGTAGTGGTGTGAAAGGTTTTGATGGCTTCATCAACTATGCAGAACAAATGAGTCCATTGGGAAATGCATCTGCAAAGCAATGTGCTGACTATACCGTATCACTGTTCTCCGATCTGACCAGAATGGTGACCATGCAGAACCTGTTCCATGACGGTGGATTCTCTTCTACCGGAGTAACCATGGATGTAATGCTGCAAATGGAAAAATAAGATAGTACGATCCAAAAATAATAGCCATGAAAGTGAATAATTTTATTCGCTTTCATGGCTTTCTGTTTACGCTGAAATGTATCCCACAAAAATAGCATTCTCTTTAACTGGCGTGGATTTGCGCGTTTTTTTGCCCTTTGTATAAATACAAAAAAAGCCGGTCCTTCAATGAAGGAGCGGCTTGAAATTTTTTAGCATAGGCAAATTTGCTGAGGCAACAATAAATGGAATATCTATGCGCTAATATTCGTCTTCATTAAAGAAGAAGTCATCCTGTGACGGATAATCAGACCAGATATCTTCTATTCCCTCGTAAATTTCACCTTCGTCTTCCAGTTCCTGAAGATTTTCAATCACTTCAATTGGTGCACCGGAACGGATGGCGTAATCAATTAATTCGTCTTTAGTAGCTGGCCATGGAGCATCCTCCAGGTATGAAGCTAATTCTAAGGTCCAGTACATGTTATTGAAATTTTTACTGTCTTAAATTTTGGCAAAAGTATTATTTAATTTGAAATAAACAACTATTACTATCTTAACGGTGAATTACTTTTATTCAAGTATGCTGACCGCACGCAATCTTACCAAAAATTATTCCAACTTACCCGTATTGAAGGGAGTGGATGTAACTGTGAACAAAGGGGAGATCGTTACAATCGTAGGATCTTCCGGAGCCGGGAAAAGTACCCTGCTGCACATTCTGGGTACCCTGGATACGCCTACCTCCGGTGAGGTATGGCTGAACGATGTGAACCTGACAGCCCTGAAGGGCAATGCCCTGGCTGATTTCCGTAACCGGCACATGGGGTTCATTTTCCAGTTCCACCATCTTTTACCTGAATTTACCGCAATAGAAAATGTTTGTGTTCCGGGTTTTATAGCCGGTAGCAACAAAAATGAGGTCAAAAAAAGGGCCGCTTTTTTGCTGGAAACTTTAGGCTTGGGTCATAGAATGGACCATAAGCCTAATGAACTGTCTGGTGGAGAGCAGCAAAGGGTGGCAGTAGCCAGGGCACTGATCAATAACCCGGATATCGTGATGGCCGATGAGCCGACCGGAAACCTGGATTCGCACAATGCCCGGGAGCTGCATCAGTTGTTTTTCCAGCTGAGAGACCAGTTTCAGCAGACGTTTATCATCGTAACCCACAATGAAGAGCTGGCACCCCTCAGTGACAGGCAACTGGTGATGAAGGACGGAAAGATGCTCTAAAATCTATCTTTATGTCATTTAAGATTTACACCAAAACCGGAGATAAAGGACAAACTTCCCTGATCGGAGGTACTAAAGTTTCCAAGGGTAGTCTGCGCATTGATGCTTATGGCACCGTAGATGAACTCAATTCATTTATTGGCCTGGTAAGTGATCATATTTCTTTTGATGAAGAAATGGTCGCTTTCCTGCGCGAAATACAGGATCGGTTATTTACAGTGGGAGCTTCGCTGGCCTGTGATCCCGAAAAAGACATCAAAATGCGGATTCCCGACCTGTATGAGAAAGATGTGCAGGCCCTGGAAATGAGCATTGATACCATGAATGAGGAGCTGCCGGAAATGAAATCATTCATTCTGCCCGGTGGGCATGTGGCAGTATCTACCGCTCATGTAGCCCGCTGTGTATGCAGGAGGGCAGAGCGGCTGTGTGTGGGTTTGCAGGAAAATGAAGAGTTTATAGCACCATTGGTACTGCAATATTTAAACCGGCTGAGCGATCATCTTTTCGTGTTGGCAAGATGGATAGGTCACCGGTTGAAGGTAGAAGAAATTAAGTGGACACCGAGGGTATAATGCAGGCATCCCGTTTAGCAGGCCCTGACCCAGGGCCTCGCCTTTAGCAGCTCTTTAAATGCTGGGTGGAACCTTTGAGGGGTACCCTTAGGCTTTCACCAATAAAGCATCCTCCACAGACCTGTCTGATTCGATCAGACCATCTCTGAGACGGACAATTCTCCTGGCATGCGCGGCAATATCCTCCTCGTGCGTAACGAGTACAACCGTATTTCCTGAAGCATGGATCTGTCCAAAGATCTCCATGATTTCTATAGAAGTCTTGGTATCAAGGTTACCGGTCGGCTCATCCGCCAGTATCAGGGAAGGATCATTTACCAGTGCCCGGGCAATTGCCACACGCTGGCACTGACCACCGGAGAGTTCATTGGGTTTATGTTTATATCGCTCCCCCAAGCCTACCTTCTCCAGCATATGAATTGCTTTTTCCTCTCTTTCTTTCTTGCCGATGCCGGCATAGATCAGGGGTACAGCCACATTTTCGTAGGCTGTAAGGCGCGGCATAAGGTTAAACTGCTGGAATACGAAACCAATTTCTTTATTCCGTACCCTGGCCAGGTCATCATCTTCCATTGTGCTCACGTCATGACCATTGAGAATGTATTTCCCGCTGGTAGGGGTATCGAGTGCCCCCAGCATATTCATAAGTGTAGACTTTCCGGAGCCGGAAGGCCCCATCAGGGCGACATATTCATTCTTAAAAATGTCCATGTTAATACCTTTCAGCACGAGCAGTTCATTGGAACCAATGAAATAGCTTTTACGGATCTCTTCTAAATGGATGACGGAATGTGGGCGCATACGTACAGTATTAAATACAAGATGATTTCCTTGGATGTGTGCCTTTGGCTGGGTATAAGGATTACTTTTTGATCACTTTAGGAACTTTAAAGTATTGATCATTAGCAGCAGGTGCATTTTGTAAGCCTTCTTCCCGGCTGATGGAAGGAACAACTTTATCCTCACGATACACATTACGATCAGCAGTCATGTGCAATATTGGCTGAACCTCAGAGGTATCGAGCTCATTCAGTTTTTCCACGAAGGTGATCATTCGCTGGAGATCTCCCTGAATGGATGTTTTTTCCTCCGGTGTAAATTCAAGTCTTGCCAGGTCTGCTAACTGATCTACCAGTTGTTCGTTCACTTCCATAAGTCAAATTAAATGAAAAGATAATAAAATATTTATTAAACCGGCGTTAAAGTTACTGAAAAACTGGCTTCTGCCGAAGGCGGAAGCCAGTTTTTAAATGCCCCCGGCTTCTAAGAATTTCCTAAATTGCACCCCATTATGGCAAACAAAGAGATAGTAGTAAGCGGTATCCGCTCTACGGGTTTTTTACACTTAGGTAATTATTTCGGCGCAATCCGCAATTATGTAAAGATGCAGGAGGCCTATAACTGTTATTTTTTCGTAGCAGACTGGCATTCCCTGACTACCCATCCTGATCCCAAAGACCTGCGTGGCAATGTTTACCGCGTATTGGCTGAAAATATAGCTTCGGGCCTCGACCCCGAAAAAGTAGCGCTCTATGTACAGAGCGATATCCCTGAGATCGCAGAATTATACCTGCTGCTCAATATGTTAGCCTATAAAGGTGAACTGGAAAAAGTACCTACATTTAAAGACAAGGTGCGTTTGAACCCGGACAATGTAAATGCCGGTTTGCTCACTTACCCTGTACTCATGAGTGCCGATATCCTCGTGCACCGTGGTGTAAAGGTGCCGGTAGGTAAAGACCAGGAACAACACCTGGAAATGGCCCGCAACTACGCACAGCGTTTTAACAATCGCTATGGCCATTTATTCCCTGAACCAGTACCATTTAATTTCGGCGATGACCTGATCAAAATTCCAAGCCTGGATGGCAATGGAAAAATGAGTAAAAGCGAAAACCAGATGGCCACTTTGTATCTCTCTGACAGTGATGAACTGATTATGAAGAAATTGAAAAGTGCTAAATCTGCCACAGGTACAGAAGAGGGTGGAGGCATGCCGGAAGCTGTGGCAAACCTCTTCAGCCTCATGGAGCAGGTATCTACGCCGGATGTTATTACTCATTTCCGGAAAACATTCGAGGATGGCAGCATTCGTTATGGCGACATGAAAAAGCAATTGGGAGAGGATATGTGTAAATTTATTGCACCAATCCGTGAAAAAGCTCATTCGTTGCAGGAAGATCCCGCCTACCTGAACAAGATCATGAAGCACGGTGCTGAAAAAGCGAGAGAAAGTGCGGCACAGACTTTGCAGCAAGCGAGAAAACTCATCGGAATTAACTACTACTGATCATAAAGAAGGAACCGCAACATTTTTAGGGTGATAATCAGATAAAATTGTAAATTATAGGTTATCACCTTATAGTAGTTGCTGCTCACAGGCTTCAAATTTATGATTAGTGACCTCGATACAACATGGCAAAAAATAACAAGCTCAAACACATCGCGATAGCCGGAAACATTGGTGCCGGTAAGACTACACTTACTGAAATGCTGGCAAAGCATTACAAATGGGATCCACAGTTCGAAGATGTAGAGCACAATCCATATCTTAATGATTTCTATGAAGATATGCCCCGTTGGTCTTTCAACCTCCAGGTGTATTTCCTTCACGGAAGATTGAAACAACTACTTGATATTCAGAATGGCAATGACATTGTAATTCAGGATCGTACCATATACGAAGATGCACACATCTTTGCTCCCAACCTCTACGAGATGGGGCTCATGACAAAGCGTGACTTTGACAACTATTTTAATTTCTTCGAGACGCTGAAATCCATGGTAAAACCACCGGATCTGCTCATCTACCTGAAAGCTTCTGTACCTACCCTGGTAGCACAGATCCAGAAGAGAGGAAGAGAGTATGAAGAAAATATCCGTTTAGACTACCTGAAGCGACTGAATGAATATTATAATAATTGGATCGAAAGATATACGGAAGGTCCTTTACTGATCATTGATATCGATAAGAATAAATTTCCGGATAGTGATGAGGATTTAGGAGAAATTATTTCTAAGATAGATTCACAGCTGCACGGGCTGTTCTAATAAGCCGGCGATAGTTTGAATTATTTTTCAGCACCGCAGGCTACACGAAAAAAAATGTCTCATACCGAAGGTGTGAGACATTTTTTTTTCGTAACTTCTATACCATGAAATCCATTGTTGTTACCATATATTGCACCTGCTGGTGCATGCTAACTATCTGTGCACAACCTACTGCAGGTACCTATAGCAAACATCATCAACGATTATTTACCGCACTGCAAAACCAGGCTGCACTTAGCTGGCTGAAAGCCACCACTATCGGTGTAAATACAGAACGACGTTTTTCATTAAACGCCCTCAGTATCCATACCCTTGCTATCGCCTTTCCCACGCATTCCGGTACCTTCGCAGGTTTCCTGAAACAGACTGGTTTTCGTGCTTATCACGAGCAGTTATTGGGCCTTGCCTATAGTCATAATGTGGGAGGAAAATGTAGTGCAGGCATGCAGGTAAATTACCTGAACACAAGCACCCTGGGATATGGTAGCACGCATTCGCTCACCGCAGAAGCAGGTACCTTATTGCAAATCACACCGCAACTCTTTGCAGGTGTCCACGCTTTTAATCCGGTAAACACGCCGGCACTACCCGTCATCCTCTCAGCAGGCTTAGGTTACGAAGCAAGTGAAAGCTGCTTGTTCAGCACCGCCCTGATCCAGCAGGAAGGCCTTCCGCCTGCATTTAAAGTCATGTGTGAATACGCATTCATTCCACAGTTCCTCATGGAATTAGATTGGTGCAATGATCCATTGCAAAGAAATATGGCAGTGTCTTTTGAACTGAAAAAACTATTCATAAAAGTATACGCCGCGCATCATCCACAATTAGGTTTTTCACCCGGAGCAACGATCATATGGCAGGTTTAAAAATATTAATATTGTTACTGTTGCCATTACTCTCATTTGCAAGGCAGGAAGATGATCTGGTGAATGATGACATGCAATGGCAGCAACTGGAAATTTACAGAAAACAGCCCTTATCTCTGAATAATGCCGATGTCGTAGAACTAACTTCATTAGGCTTATTAACAAGCTTACAGATAGATGAATTGGTCGCGTACAAAAAACAATTCGGAAAACTTTTAAGCATCTATGAACTGCAGGCAGTACCCGGGTTTGATGAAACTACTATTCAGTTAATCTTACCTTACGTAACAGTCGCTGAGGATCCTAAAATCATACAGGGAGAGCACACCTTTTTAGTGCGTAATAATCTGGTAAAATATCGTTCATCTACAATAGGTGTTCAACTCAAAAAGGACAATTATAGTGCTTATTATTTCATTAAAAACCATCGAAAAATAAAAGCACTTGCTATCGGTGATTTTACCGTAAATATGGGCCAGGGTTTAATCAACTGGCAGGCATACGCACTGGGTAAAAATGGCATGATCACACATATCAAGCGGGAAGGAGAAATCATCAGGGGGTCTACATCCTCCGGTGTAAACAGGGGAGCTGCCATAACCTTACAACATGGTCGTCTGGAAACGACAGCTATTATTTCTGTAAGCCAAATTGGTGCTAACATTGTTTACAAATTACCACAGGCACACCTAAGTATCAATTGGCTCAATCAAAGCATAGGACTGGATTACGCCATCTCTTTACGCAACTATCATTTCTTCGGAGAGCTGGCAGTCAATCACAAAAAAGCAATCATTACAGGTATGCTGGCAAGTATAGGAAAGATCGCAGACCTTGCCCTGTTTTACAGAAATTATAACACAGCCTATATACCACTGCACGCAAATGCAATGGCGGAAAACTCTCGCCCTGTCAATGAAGAAGGACTATACACCGGTATCAGTATTCATACGCTTAAACACTGGCAACTGGATGCTTATGCAGATGTCTTTCACTTTCCATGGCTCCAATACAGAACCACTGCTCCTGCAGACGGACAGGAATTATTTGCGGCGTTGACCTACACCCCTGATAAAGAAACACGGCTTTATTTTCGTTATCAATTCAAACAGAAATTCCAACAATCAAAATCGGATGTTTTTCTCCCGCCAATGATGAAAACCACCCATGAAAATTATAGATTCCAACTTTCATTATCCCCATCCAAAGGCCTGACCTGGAAAATGAGAATCGAAGCAAATACCTGGCAGGATGAGAACGGTAATCAATATGGTGGGCTATACCAGCAGGAACTTGTTTACCAGCTACCAAACTGGCCACTGCGCTGCTCTTTGAACTATATCTGGTATAGTACACAGGGAACAGACACCCGTTTTTATATTCCTGACAGAGGTGTATTATACGATTACAATTTATCACAGCTATATGGCAAAGGTGCCAGGCAAAGTTGTACACTCAGGTGGAAAAAAGGCCGGCATTTACAAGCCTGGACAAGGCTGGAAGCAGGAGGTCCGGTTACCTTACAAGTGACATATGTCATTTGATAAAAACAAAATAATATCACCTTCCTATCAAGGTAAATGTTTCATAATATCTTAAAAAAGAACAAAAATCTGATTACAAAATCAACAATTCAGTCAAAAAACGCTAAAGTGTCGCATGAATAGAAGTGTTATCGAATGTTAAAATTTCTTCTATAGAATATTGCAAATAATTTGCATACATATGAAAAAAAATTACCTTCTTAAAAAAAGGTTAAACTTTTCTTGGTGGTGAGTAAAATTTTTCTCTAAATTGTGCTCTTCAACCAAGATCTAAATCGTAATTATGAAAGAGGCCAGCAGCTTTTTATCCTGTTTACATTTTAGGAATTATTTGTCAACCTGTGTACCGCGGTATAGCAGTATGCTTTTGCTTATGAACTAGGATAAGATTCATTCTGTGCTTCAAACTACCATCCAGGTTCTTGCCGCCTTCATCCCGGATGGTACTTTTAAAAAACAACAACAACTAAATCGTAAAAATCTAAATCGTAATAATAACACACTGTGTTCTGATTCAACTTATTGTACTAGGGAAACCTAACTAAATTTTACTGTCAACAGCAGGGGAACCTATTGTAATTTTTTTATTGTCAACTAAAATCTAAATCGTTTATGAAAAGAGCGTTACTCTTTTTCACCATGCTCATGGTGAGTGTAACCCTGACGTATGCGCAACAGCGCCAGGTTACAGGAAAAGTCACCGGTCCGGACGGTTCACCTATACCATTTGCCACTGTACAAATCAAAGGAACAAACACTGGAACAACCACAGATCAGGATGGATTTTTCAAACTGAATGCAAAACCAGATGCCGTATTGATGGTGCGTAGCGTAGGTTACATTTCCCAGAATATTCCGGTAGGTTCCGGTAATGTCAATGTTGCGTTGAAATCTGATGACCAAAACCTCCAGGAAGTTGTAGTAACTGCCCTCAACGTAAAAAGAAACAAGAACGAACTGCCTTATTCCGCACAAACAGTAGCTGCCGAAGAATTAAACAGAACAAGAGATGCAAACATTACTACCTCTCTGGCTGGTAAAGTGTCAGGTCTCGAAATTCGAAAGAATAATACCCTGGGTGGTTCTACCAATATCGTACTGCGTGGTGCCAAATCCCTGAAAGGTAATAACCAGGCCCTCTTTGTAGTAGATGGTGTGCCTATTGATAACTCTAATACCAATAACGACGATCAGTTGAAAGGGTTGGGTGGTTATGACTATGGTAATGCTGCTGCCGATATCAACCCTGACGATGTAGAAAATGTGAGCGTACTGAAAGGTGCCGCCGCAACTGCATTGTACGGTTCCCGTGCTTCAAACGGTGTGGTAATGATCACTACCAAAAAAGGTTCAAGAGGCTTAGGTGTTACTTTCAATACAGGTGTGAATGTTGGTAAATATGATCCTTCAACTTTTGCAAAATATCAAAATAAATATGGTGCCGGTTATGGTACCGGATACGGTTCTCCTGATGGCTATTTTTACTACACCGATGTAAATGGTGATGGTATTGAAGACCGTGTAGTACCTATTACAGAAGATGCCTCTTATGGTGGTAAATTCGATCCAAGTCTGCAGGTATACCACTGGGATGCTTTCTACGATAAGTCTCCTAACTATATGAAAACCCGCCCATGGGTGGCAGCTACAAACAATCCAAGTGCAATGTTTGAAACTGCTGTAGGTACTAACAACAGTATCTCTATAGATGGTGCCAGCGATAAAGGTTATTTCAAACTGGGTTATTCTAAATTCATCGACAAAGGGATCATGCCTAACAGCCATATCGCTAAGGACCTGATCAACTTTGGTGCATCATACAATCTCTCCAGCAGATTAACAGCAAGCGCTTCCATCAACTCTACAATCATCGATGGTCTTGGTCGTTATGGAACAGGTTATGATTCCAAAAACCTGATGACCAACATGAGACAATGGTGGGAAACAAACGTAGATGTAAAAGAGCAGAAAGAAATGTACCTGGCTGAAAAGCGTAATATCACCTGGAACCAGGCAGATGTTGGTGCTCTCAATCCAATCTTCTGGGATAACCCTTACTGGACCAGGTATGAAAACTATGAAACAGATGGCCGTACCCGTCATTTCGGGAACATCAGCCTGAACTATAAAGCTGCTGACTGGTTAGATGTAGTAGGTCGTGTGTCACTGGATACTTATAATGAACATCAGGAAGAAAGATCCGCGATCGGCTCTATCGATGTATCAAAATTCAGTGAGTTCAAACGTTCATTCAGCGAGTATAACTACGACCTGATGCTGAACTTCAACAAGAACATCACACAGGACCTGAGCTTTAAAGGTATCTTGGGTGGTAACGTTCGCCAGACTAACATCAACTCTATTTTATCTTCTACTAACGGTGGTCTCCTCATCCCTCGTCTGTATGCCCTGCTGAACACGGCAAACCCAATGGAAGCACCAAAGGAAACGGCAAGCAGAGAAGAAGTAGATGGTGTATATGCTGCTGCTAACTTTGGCTTCAAAGAATTATTATTCCTGGATCTGACTATGAGAAGAGATCAGTCCTCCACACTCCCTAAAGGGAATAATAGTTACTACTATCCCTCTGCCTCTCTCGGTTTCGTATTCTCTAAACTGATACCACAGGCTACCTGGTTATCAAATGGTAAAGTAAGAGTAAACTGGGCACAGGTGGGTAATACAGCACCTGCATTATATACCCTGAATTACTACGATGTACCTACAGGGATCGATGGCGTTCCATTGGCATCTGTGGGTGGTACCAAGTATAATCCTGACCTGAAACCAGAAAAAACAAAGAGCTTCGAAACCGGTCTGGAAATGTCTTTCCTTAATAACCGTTTAGGTTTTGATGCGACTTACTACAGACAAAATACCGTGGACCAGATCGTTCCATTGCCTACGTCTACCAGCACTGGCTATGACTACAAGGTGATCAATGCTGGTAACATCCAGAACCAGGGTATAGAATTGTCTGTATTCGGTACACCAATCAAAACAAAAGACTTCTCCTGGACAATCAATGTGAACTGGTCACGTAACCGCAACAAGGTAGTAGACCTGCCTGGTATCGACAAACTGCAGCTGGGTGACTACCAGGGTGGTATCACTGTGAATGCAGTAAAAGGGCAACCTTATGGAACCATCACCGGTTCTGATTTCATCTACAAAGATGGACAGAAAGTAGTGGATGCAAATGGTTATTATGAAATCACCGGAACTTCTAACCACACGATTGGTAATGTAAATCCTGACTGGATTGGTAGCATTTCCAATACACTGAAATATAAAAACCTGGCCCTGAGCTTCCTGGTAGACGTTCGTCATGGTGGCGACATGTTCTCACTGGATATGTATTATGGTCTGGCAACAGGTCTCTTCCCTGAAACCGCACTGGTGAATGATCTTGGCAATGAGTCGAGAGCACCACTCAGCGAAGGTGGTGGTGTAATTCTGCCTGGCGTAACTGAAGATGGAAAACCAAATGCTACACGTATTGCAAACGAATATGGTACCTATGGTTACTATTACAATCCCGACAAAGCATTCGTGTACGATGCGAGCTATATCAAACTGCGTGAATTATCGCTGACATACTCTTTACCAATATCTGTGATCAGACATATCAATCCTTTCAAAGGAGTAGATTTTTCACTGACTGGTCGTAACCTCTGGATCATCCACAAGAACCTGCCTTATGCAGATCCTGATGATGCGCTTAGCTCCGGTAACTCACAAGGCTTTACAGTAGGTGCTTATCCTGCAGTAAGAACCTTCGGTGCTAACCTGAGATTACGTTTCTAATCAGTGAGATCAGATGTTTAAAAAAAGTAAAAAAGCAATCATGAAAAAATATATCATATACGGTTCCTTTGCTGCTATGGGCATACTGTCTTCAGTATCCTGTACAAAAAATATTACCGAATTAAATACGGACCCGACAAAACCAAGCCAGGTTAGTTCATCAGCATTGTTTGCAAGTGCTACAAAAGAAATGGCGGATGCGATCACCAGCACAAATGTGAACCTGGGCATCTTCAGGCTCATTGTACAACAATGGACAGAAACCACTTACATCGATGAGAGTAACTATAACCTCGTCACCAGAACAATTCCTGACAACTTCTGGGATGCATTTTATACAGATGCACTGATGGATCTGAAAGAAGCAAAAAAAGTGCTGGAAGCTGATGTAAATACAAATGCTACTGTAAAGAAAAATATGTTGGCTCAGATCGATATCATGTCAGTATATGGTACCTCTGTATTGGTAAATACATTTGGAAATGTACCTTATACTTCCTCCCTGAGTTCAGACACCCTGTTCAATAAATACGACGATGCACATACCATCTATACAGACCTGATTGCACGTTTAAATAAAGACCTGGCTAACCTTGACGAAAGCGCAGGAGGGATGGGTACTGCTAACCTGCTCTTCAGCTCTGATGAAATTGCAAACTGGAAGAAATTCACCAACTCCCTGAAAATGCGTCTGGGGATCCTGCTGGTAGATGTTGATCCGGCTACTGCACAGACAATCGTTACCGAAGCATCTGCAGGGGCATTCAATACACAGGGCGAATATGCAAAATTTCCTTATTCAACTATTCCGCCAAACACCAACCCACTGTGGGAAGACCTGGTACAGAGTGGTCGTCAGGACTTTGTAGGTTCCAATACATTTGTTAATTATATCAATTCAGTAGAAGATCCAAGAAGACCTTTCTATTTCACAACAGTTGGTGGTATATATAAAGGTGGTACAAATGGATTGAAGAGCCCTTATGCAAACTTCTCCCATCCTGGTTCACTGTTAGAAAAGAAAGACCTGCCAGGCGTATTCATTGACTATTCAGAAGTTGAATTCATCAGGGCAGAAGCAGTAGAAAGAGGTTGGGCTGTAGGAGGCTCCGCTATTACCCACTATAATAATGCAATCACCAACTCCATAATATATTGGGGTGGAACAGCAGACGAAGCCCTGACTTACCTGGCAAGAACAGATGTAAACTATCTGACTGCTGGCACAGACTGGAAACAGAAGATAGGCATGCAGGAATGGATTGCGTTGTACAACCGTGGATTTGATGCATGGACCGCACAGCGTCACCTGGATTATCCACAACTGGCCCCTCCACCAAAGGCCCAGTCCGGATATCCGGTTCGTTTCACTTACCCGATATCAGAACAGAACCTGAATACCGAAAATTATAATGCAGCAGCTTCAGCCATTGGCGGGGATGCAGCAGAAACAAAATTATTCTGGGATAAATTTTAATAAGCAATACCCATATAGAAAAGGTTGCCGGTTTTTACCGGTAACCTTTTTTAATTAACCCCTCCTGGCCCCGCGTCTAACCCCCTCCTTATCAAGTAAAAAAAACATTCTGCCCGGCTTTTACTGTCCTTACCTCCGCAGTCAACTTTCATACCTTCCGGCGCAATTGAACTTTTATAACAATAGAATGTTATACTAGTAAGTAGTAATTTATTGAATCGCCCGAAACTGAAATCCAAAATCTGAAACTGTAAACTGAAATCTAAGAGAACGACCATGTCCTGATCCTAAACCGTCAGGATATCTCTATTTGTAAGTTTTTATTCAAAGCCATTTTGCATGGACCCGAGCCGCTACACGCGGTAATGACTTTTCCCATGTCTGATGGACATATAATAAATCAGCAACGCTATGTTAAAGCACTTACTTACCTTCCTCATTCTTGTTACGCTCATCACAGGGCTACATGCGCAAGAGCGTGTCGTAACCGGTAAAATCACCGGCCCTGATGGTGCCCCTGTTCCCTACGCTACCGTTCAGGTCAAGGGAACCACCAGAGGTACGACTGCCGACCAGTCTGGTATTTTTAAAATAGCCGTGGATGCCAACAAGGTGGTATTACAAATTCGAAGTGTTGGCTATACCATGAAAGAAATCTCTGCCACCAGTGGTAGTACAGTTAATATCTCGTTGGTGCAGGATAACCAAAATCTACAGGAAGTAGTGGTTACAGGTCTCGGCATCAAACGTGAAAAGAAAGCACTGGGTTATGCCGTCCAGGACGTAAAAGGTGATGAACTCACCAAAGCCAGTCAGGGCGATGCGCTTAGGGCTATGTCCGGTAAAGTTGCTGGTATGCAGGTTATAGGTTCTGGTGGTACACCGGGCGCTTCAACATTCATTAAATTAAGAGGTACAAACTCCCTCACGGGTAACAACCAGCCACTGTTTGTAGTAGATGGTATTCCGGTGGATAATGGACAAAACTATTCAGGCGACCCTTCAGATGGTACCAACAACCTATTGCAGGGCGCTACCAATACAAATCGTGGCGCAGATATTAACCCGGAAGACATCGAAAGTATCTCCGTCTTAAAGGGTCCAGCGGCCGCAGCCTTGTATGGTATCGACGCTGCAAACGGTGCAATCATCATCACCACCAAAAAAGGTAAATCCGGCAGAATGCAGGTTGATTTTAGCACAGGAGTTTCCTTTGATGTAGTGAATCGCTTGCCTGGAATTCAGAAACAATTCGTGAAAGGAACCGGTGGTGCCATTGCGCCATTTAGTTCTACGAGCCGTTATTCCTGGGGTGCGAACATCGATACTCTTTTCTGGGATGGCAACGGTAATGAATTCGACAAACACGGTAATGTGGTAGGTGCTTCTAACCCTAATGCAAAAACCAAGTTTGTTCCTTATGATAATACAAAAGATTTTTGGCGTACAGGAGCTACCTACAATAACTCGCTTTCCTTTACAGGTGGTACAGATGCTGCTACTTACCGTATGTCTGTTTCCCACATGTATCAGAACTCAATTGTACCGGTGCAAAGCTATGCACGTACGGCCATCTCAATGGCAGGTACATTGAAGATCTCTGAAAGAGTGAAAGTATCTGCAAATATGAGTTACACAAATGATGGCGGTAATATGCCTCAGAACGGTAGTAATACTTCAGGTATTATGCTCGGTTTGACAAGAACGCCAATATCCTTTGATAACTCAAATGGAGGTCTGAAAGCAGATAATCCTAAGGCTTATATGTTATCAAATGGTCTGGTAAGATCATATAGAAATGGTATTTATGATAACCCATACTGGACGATCAATAAAAACCCATATACAACAAACGTTAACCGTCTGATCGGTAACATTCAACTGGACTGGAACATCTGGAAAGACCTCTCCCTTACTTATAGGTTAGGTACAGACGTTTACCAGGATAACCGCCACCAGTATTATGAAATACAATCTGGTGCTTATTCCGGTGGTCGTGTATTTGATGACAGATATACATATAGGAGTGTGAATTCAGATGCGATCCTGACCTGGGCAAAACAAGTCTCCAAAGATTTCAGGCTGGATATTAAGGTGGGTAACAACTACTACTCCCGCAAACTGGATGAACTGTATGTACAGGGGGATGGTCTGACTGCATCCGGTTACGACAACATCAGCAATGCCACCGTACAGAAGTCTTATAATTTTGTCACTCCTTATAGAAGGGTATCCGGGTATTTCGATATCAACTTTGATTACAAATCAATGTTATTCCTGGAAATCACAGGTCGTAATGACTGGTCTTCTACCTTACCTAAAAACAGCAATTCCTTCTTTTATCCATCTGCCAGCTTAGGCTTTGTATTCACAGAGCTGCAGGGACTGAAGGATAACGATGTGCTCAGCTTCGGTAAGATCCGCGTATCAGCCGCCCAGGTAGGTAAAGACCCGGGTACGTTCCGTACCCGTTCATTCTACTCTCCAACTACATTTGCGGATGGGTACACCTCAGGGGTATCTTTCCCGTATGACAGTAAGGGTAGTTTCTTCCTGGACAATACATTGGGTAACCCTAACCTGAAACCAGAAAAGACAAATTCATATGAAGTAGGTTTGCAACTGCAGTTCCTACACAACAGGATAGGATTGGATGCGACCTACTACTATTCAAAAGGTACTGATCTGATCGTACAATCACCAATAGCAGCTACTTCCGGTTTCCAGTTCGTAACCCTGAATGCGGGTAGTATCCAGAACCATGGGGTGGAACTGACCTTAAGTGGCAAGATTATCGCAGACAGGCCATTTACCTGGGATATGAACATCAACTACTCCATGAACAGGAGCAAGGTGCTGAAACTGGCGCCAGGTATCAATCAGATTACTGTAAACGGTTTTACCGGTACAGTGATTGCGCATCTGCCTAATCAACCAGCAGGTATTATATATGCATATGGTTGGCTGAGAGATGGTAACGGAAATATCGTAATCAGCGACAAGGCAGATGATTTTGGTTATCCGGTAGTCTCCACAGAGCAAAGACCTGTGGGTAATCCTAATCCTAAATTCCTGATGGGATGGGGTAATACCTTTGCCTATAAAGGATTTACACTGTATACATTAGTGGATTGGAAATGTAAAGGAGATATCTGGAATGGTACCCGTGGTTCACTCCAGGCAATTGGTACCTCTAAATATACTCTGAACAGAGGTGAGCAACACACATTCCCTGGCGTGATGGGTCACCTGAATGATGCCGGTGAACTGGTGCATACCGTGGGTGGTGCAGAAGTAGCTGGTGCAGGTTCTTCCAATACAACTGCTGTAGCGCTGGATCAGGCCTGGTATCAGGGTAATGGTGGTGGATTCGGCGCACAAACAGAGACATTTATTGACGATGGTTCTTATGTAAAACTGCGCGAAGTAACCTTATCCTACGATTTCAAAGGATTCAGAGAATCTAAATTTATCAGGGGGATTACGGTAAGTACGTTTGCACGTAACATCATTTTATGGACTCCATACAAGGGCATTGACCCGGAAACAAGTTTGACAGGGGCTACAAATGCACAGGGTATTGATTACTTCAATATGCCAGGTACCAGCAGTTTTGGTCTGAATTTGAAGTTCCATTTCTAAACCGTTAAAAAGTAAGATCATGTTACGAACAATAAAATTTATCATACCGGTCCTGATATTAGTGATAGCGGCAGGAAGTTGTAAAAGGGCCTATTTTTATGATGGTATCAATGAAGATCCTTCCAAGCTGCACAATCCAACGCCCTCTTCTATGTTAGCAGGGGTGGAACTGACTTCAGCTTACAACTGGGGTGGTGATGCTTCCAGGTTTGCCTCTCTCTTTACGCAGCAAACAACAGGTGCTGCTAACCAATCCGCTAACTACACACTTTATAACCTGACACCAGATGACGTGGATAACATGTGGAATGGTGGATTCTATGCGGGTATCATGTCCAATTGTGATACGATGGTTAAAATTGCAATTAGTTCAGGACAACTCCATTACGCAGCTGTCGGTATGATCCTTCTGGCTACTAACCTGGGTCAGGTAACTGATTTCTGGGGAGACGTACCTTATTCAGAAGCTTTTCGGGGCCTGAATAATATTTCACCGATATACGATAAACAACAGGCATTGTATGATACTTTGCATGCGCTGCTGGACAGAGCCATCACTTATCTAAGTACAGATGATGGCGCTGCATTTCAGCCCGGTTCTGGAAATGACCTGATATTCGGGGGAGATCTGGATCTCTGGATCAGGTATGCACACTCCCTGAAAGCGAAATTTTATCTGCACACAGTAAAAGTGAATGCCTCTGCTGTGACCAAAGCCCTGGCACAGATAGACGATGGATTTGCGGCTGGAGAAGCGGCTCATATTAAGTTTGTGGGTAGTGCCGCCGTAACCACTCAGAACCCCTGGTTCCAGTTCAATGACCAGCGTGCGGATATTTCTTTTGAGGGATACCTGAACGACATCATGGCTGCAGCAGGAGATCCCAGATACGATGTTTATTTTGATCCTTCTGACAATACTTTGCTTGGTTCCCTCTATGGTTCAGCTAACTCACCTGTATACTTCATGAGCTACGATGAGCTGAAATTCATTGAAGCAGAAGCACAGTTCAGAGGCGCTAACCTGGCCGCCGCAGCCACCGCTTACAATGCCGCAGTAGCCGCAAACCTGCAAAGAACAGTGGGTAGCACCGCTTATGCTGCAACTGTAGCCAAGACTGCAGCAACAATCACACTTAAGGATATAATGGTACAAAAGTACATTGCATTGTTCTTAAGCCCCGAAACCTGGACGGATTGGCGCAGAACCGGTTATCCAACCCTGACAGCGCCATCTGGTAATGTATTGAACGGTTCATTGCCAAGGTCACTTTATTATCCAAGCAGTGAGGTGAGATATAATACCAAGACACCTTCAAACACAACTTTAACCAGAAGGGTTTGGTGGGATGCTCAGTAGTGAGGAACGAATTCTAAAAAAGAAATGGCTGCCAAATGGTGGCCATTTCTTTTTTAGAATTTATTTTACATCCTCTTTTTTACATTTGTATCGAAAATTAAATCTAACATGGAAAATCAGCAGGAAGAACAAAGCCAGCTTAACATAGAATTGACCGAGGAAATTGCAGAAGGTACATACGCCAACCTGGCGATTATCACCCATTCCAATGCAGAATTTGTAGTCGATTTTGTGAATGTAATGCCCGGAATGCCAAAGGCTAAGGTAAAATCCCGCGTTATTCTGACTCCTCAGCACGCTAAGCGCTTTATGAAGGCAATGTTGGATAACATTAAGAAATTCGAATCGATCCACGGGCCTATCCAGGACCAGGAGCCGGTATCCCTCCCAATGAACTTTGGAGGACCTACCGCTCAGGCCTGATAAACACCAGATCAACTGATACAAAAATCAATAGCACGGAAATCCATCATGAGCCAGATTTTCTCCTATCCTCATTTAAGGGAATTTACACAGGAAGTTTTTAAACGCATGGGCTGTTCTGAGGAACATGCAGTTACAGCCAGTGAAGTTTTATTATCAGCAGATCTCAGAGGGATTGATTCTCATGGGGTAGCGCGCCTTATCGGTTATGTACGCCTTTGGGAAACAGGTCGTGTGAATGCCACTCCAGATATAAAGGTGGTACATGAAACCCCCAGTACAGCTGTCGTAGATGGTGATCGGGGCCTGGGCCTGGTCGTAGCCCCTTATGCTATGCAGGTGGCCATTGCCAAAGCAGCCAATGTAGGTACCGGCTGGGTCAGCGTAAAGAACTCCAACCATTTCGGCATTGCAGGCCAGCATGCCATGATGGCCCTGGAACAAGATATGATAGGTATGGCGATGACCAATGCCAGTCCTCTGGTAGCGCCTACTTTCGCCACCGAGCGTATGTTGGGTACCAACCCCATCGCCGTGGCTATTCCCGCCAAAACCCAGCCCGCCTTTGTAGCAGATTTTGCTACAACCACTGCTGCCAATGGTAAGCTGGAAATCCTGCAGCGTAAAAGCCAGGAAGCCCCTACCGGATGGATCCAGGATAAAGATGGTCATTCCAGCACCAATCCCCATGAACTCAAAGATGGCGGCGCCTTGCTGCCATTGGGAGGCGACCGTGAACACGGTAGTCATAAGGGATATTGCCTGGGAGCGATCGTAGATATATTTTCAGCCGTGCTGTCAGGTGCCAATTACGGACCCTGGGCACCTCCGTTTGTAAGTTTCCTGCCTTTGGCACCTGATCCTGTAGGGGAGGGGTTGGGCCATTTCCTGGGAGCAATGCGTGTAGATGCATTCCGCCCTGCAGATGAGTTCAAGGAACATATGGACAAATGGATCACCCGTTTCAGAAATGCAACACCCGTCGCCGGAGAGCAGGTATTGATCCCCGGGGATCCGGAACGTGAAATGGAAGCCCACCGCCGTCAGGGAGGTATTCCATTACTGGATCCGGTGGTAAAAGATCTGAGAGAAGTTGGTGGAAAATTTAAATTGAGCTTTTAAAGTCAGGAATTAAGCGCGAACTTGCGCTTTTTATAACAGTTACGTCAAACACATAACAATACAACAGTAATGAAGATCTTAAAATTTGGCGGCACATCGGTAGGTAAACCTGAACGTATGCATGCCGTGGCCCAACTGGTGACCGCTGATGACGCTCCAAAAATCGTGGTGTTGTCTGCATTATCTGGTACTACCAATGCCCTGGTTGAGATAGGAACATCCCTGTCTGAAGGTAAAAAGGAGCAGGCTAAGGGTCAGATAGACAAGCTGGAAGCTCACTACCGCTCATTCATTGAGGCGCTGGTGAAGCAGCCTGAAGCACGTGCGAAGGCTGGTGCTGTTATTGACGAACATTTTGAGTTCCTGAACATCATCCTGAAGATCAGCTTCAACGAGGCATTGAACAAGGATATCCTGGCCCAGGGCGAATTATTGTCCACCAAACTTTTCAGTGTATATCTGGAAGAAGCAGGCATAAAATCAGTACTGGTGCCGGCGCTGGATTTCATGAGCATTGATGAAAATGAAGAGCCGGAAATCCCTAAGATCAAAATCCGTCTGAGCAATCTGCTGGATAAACATAAAGCAGAGAAGATCTTCATAACCCAGGGTTACATCTGCCGCAATCACAGAGGAGAGATCGACAACCTGAAACGTGGTGGTAGTGATTATTCCGCATCCCTGATCGGTGCAGCCATCCAGGCTGAAGAAGTACAGATCTGGACAGATATCGACGGTATGCACAATAACGATCCCCGTGTAGTAAAGAAAACTTTCCCGATCGATCAGCTGTCATTTGATGAGGCTGCGGAGCTGGCGTATTTTGGCGCTAAGATCCTGCATCCTGCATCTATCTGGCCTGCACAACATTTCAACATTCCTGTAAAGTTGTTAAATACAATGCAGCCGGAAGCACATGGTACGATCATTACTGAATTGCCTGGCGGTGACGGCGTGAAAGCGGTAGCTGCAAAAGATGGTATCATTGCGATCAAGATCAAATCCAGCCGCATGCTGCTGGCGTACGGTTTCCTGCGCAAGATCTTCGAAGTATTTGAGAAATACCGTGTACCTATTGATATGATCACTACTTCAGAAGTAGCGGTTTCCCTGACAATAGAAAATACACCACAACTGGATCAATTGCTGAAAGAATTGCAGCCATTTGGTTCAGTAGAACTGGATCATCATCAAACGATCGTATCCATTGTGGGTAATGAAGTGGCAGCAACGCCTTCCATCCTGAAGAAACTGTTCGAAGCATTGAATGAAGTGCCTTTGAGAATGATCTCCTATGGAGGTAGCCGTCATAATATTTCTATTCTGATCGGTGGTCAGCATAAGGAGAAAACTTTACAGCTACTGAATAAAGGGCTGTTTGGCCTGGAATAGTAAGCTAAGCTTTTTATAAAGGAACAGGTCGTCTCTTATTAAAGGAGACGACCTGTTTTTTTATGGAGATTGTGAGGGAAAGCCGCTGATGTAAATATACTAATATTATTAGTAAATACTAAAAATATTAGTATGGCATAACTTGATAACAAACCACATCTTTCGGCTTTTTTGGGGCTTCCCGCAGAGGAAATCCCCAAACCCAGCCCAGCATTGCCGTATGTCTATTCATTCCCTTCATATCACACGGATAAGGGGTGACAATGATGAAAAAACGGCGAAAGTAAAAAGGGGCTGATGTTATTACATCAGCCCCTCTGTATTTTGAAAGAATTGGTTCGGTTAATATAACCATCCCTGGCCTCTGAATACTTCACGGAATGGCCATGGAGTGAGAATGAGAACAAGTATCAAAACAATACCAAAGAAAATTAATCCCTTTTTATGTTTTAATGCATCAGTTGAAGCTTTTTTTACTTTTGCACGACCAATGTGAACAAGGATAAATGCAATAGCAGCCATCGTAATGTGCTCTACGAGATAAAAACGTTGCAAACTACTATGCATTGCTTCGCCTACATTCGCTCTTGCCGCAGTTACAACATCGCTTGTAAAGTAGACAATTAGGCCCACCAGTAATTGCAGGTCAAATGAAATCATGAAAAATAAACCAGCTTTGTTGTCAGCACCGGTAAAAGGAGTCTTTCCACTAACCCCTTTCCATGCACGGAAAACAGCCCAGACACCAGTTAATAAGATAGCCCACCTTAGCAGTGAGTGAATAATTACCATTGTTTGCATAAAATTGAGTTGGATTTCCAGACAAAAATAAGTGAGAATCACCGGATTTATTTGGTTATTCCAAAAATTATATACTAAATTTGTTAGTAATTGTACTAAATAATTTAGATTATGTCAGTTGTATGCCGCAATTTAAAGTTTCTGCGTAAGCAGAAAGGATGGACGCAGCAGGAGTTTGCTGATAAACTAGGGATCAAACGTTCCCTCCTGGGAGCTTATGAAGAAGAGCGTGCGGAGCCCCGTACAGAAGTACTGGAACTGGTCAGCGATATGTTCCGTGTCTCTATTGACGATTTACTTCGCCGTGATGTCGGTTCCCAAAAAGATACATTCCTCGAAAAGCGCCGTCAGCAAAAGCTGGGTACTAACCGCCAGGTCATAGAGTTTGTGCCGGTAAAAGCAGCGGCCGGTTACCTGGCAGGTTATAATGATGATGAATTCATCGAAGAACTCAACACCTTTACCCTCCCGATGATGGGTGCCGGTAGTTACAGAGCTTTCGAAATCGCCGGAGACTCTATGTTGCCTACACCTTCCGGCTCCGTGATCGTATGTCACAAAGTAGACGGTTGGGAAGATATCCGTAACAATGAAGCTTATGTCGTGGTGACCAGCAGGGAAGGAATTGTGTATAAACGTTTGTTAAAGAGTAACCGCACAAAAGGTAAACTGACACTGGTATCTGATAACCCTCAATTTGAGCCATATTCCGTAGGGATGGATGAAGTGCTGGAACTCTGGCAGTCCGACGCAGTGATTAGCAAAGCTGGTCCTCAAAGCCGACTGAGTGTGAACCATCTGGCAGATATGGTAAGCCATCTCCAGGATCAGGTGAATATGCTGAAGAAAAAGGCTAGGAACTAATTACAACCTCAATTACTTTTGGATCAATTAAAATGCATAGACTTCTAAGCATTGGGAAGGATATGCGCAGGGGCAACGCGTGTCGTCTCCTTGACAAGAGAAATTATTTCAGTCAGGCATTCATTTCAGCAATTATTCAATCAATCAATTCGTTAATAATTCACTCGTTAATTAATCATGCATTCATTCATCAATCAATCGTTCATAAACCAGAATTCGATTAATTAATCATTCAAACATTTATTTGTAAACCAGCGTTTAATACTAAATCAGTCAATCTAAATAAAGAGTATCAAAGTAACCAGATAAATTAATTAAATACAAAGCTACTTACTCCAACCCCCTTTATTAATCATCTCAATTTAGAACTATGCGAATAGCATTTGTGGACGCATTGCGCCAGCTGGAAGACACTGGAGACGCAGCTGTAACCCTATGGGAGAATAATACAAAGAGGGTAGTATTATTAGCACCAGAGGATAATTACACACAGGAGCCGGATTCACAAAATGAAATGTACATCGTCATGTCAGGATGTGCAGAAGTACAGTACAAAGACAAGATCATAGACCTCGATTCAGGAGATTATCTGTTCGTGCCTGCCGGAACCTGGCATAAGTTTATTAACGCGACAAAAGACTTTATGCTTTGGAAGATAATAGCATAACTGCGATTTTTTTAAGCAAAAAGCTCAGCATAATTTTCATTTTAACAAGATAAAAAAGCGCCTTCTTTAAAATGGAAATATCCTTTCATTAAATGGAGAATCTTTTTTTAAGAAGATCAATTCAATAATGAAGATCATCTTTCATTGATTGAAGAATTTTTTTATAAAATGGGGAGTTCCTTTTATGAATTGTTAAATGAAAATAAGCTCCTGGTATCCGAACAGCTTTTTAGAAAAATCAGTATCTAAACACCGCCCTTCTTAGAGAAAATATCAGAAAATGGCTGCCGCTGTTTTGAATGTATTACAATGCGCATTCACAATATGCCTCAGCTGCGGAGAATACCCTCCTCCCATAGCTACCGCACAGGGAATTCCATACTTCTTAATATTATTTAAGACCAGTACATCTCTACAGCGGCATCCTTCTTCTGTTACTTTCATCCTCCCATACCGATCTGTAGATAAAATATCCACACCAGATAAGTAAAAAATAAACTCAGGCCTCTTCCGGACCATCAAAAATGCTAAACAACTAGCCAGCTTATTTAAATACTCGTCATCAGTCGTACCATCAGGCAAACCAATATCCCACGCAGATGTCTCTTTATGAAATGGATAATTATGCTCTCCATGCATACTAAATGTAAACACCTTTTCATGTTCCTCAAATATTGCAGCCGTGCCGTTCCCCTGATGAACATCCAGATCTATGATCATCATATTCCTCACAAGTTGATGATGTAACAGGTAATTTGCCGCTATCGCAAAATCATTCATCAAACAGAATCCTTCGCCCCTGTCGGCAAACGCATGATGCGTACCACCTGCCACATTCAATCCAATACTACCATTCTCCAATGCATACAATGCACAATCAATCGTACCCTGGCAAATCACCCGTTCCCGCATTACTAGCGCAGCTGATTGTGGTAGCCCTATACGACGTACTTCCTTCTCACTTAATTGCAGATTTTTTAACTTATTCCAGTATTCAGGAGTATGGGTCAACAGGATCGTTTCTTCACTCACAGGCTGAGGTTTATGAAACATATCTTCCTTTACAACACCCTCTCGTAACAACTGCTCAGGAATTAACTCATACTTCGCCATCGGAAAACGATGACCTTCAGGTAATGGGTGTGCAAATATGGGATCGTAAGCTATCAACATGACTTAATCTAATCGTTAAAACATAATTCGGGCAATGAATACTTTTAATTTATCCTAAAATCTACCCCAGACAATCTACTCTGACCGATCCCGCTCTAACCAATCCACTCTAACCAATCCTTCATTTCCCCTTCATCGTTAAACATCTACCCTCCTAACCACTACACTACCCAATCTTCAACACACTATTATTCGCAATCACAAACACCGCATCCGCCTCCTCCATATCCATCATTGCCAATCCCGTAAATCGCCCGAACGCCGGCAAAATACTACACCTCCTACCAAAATAAAAACACGGCAACCGCAACCGCTGCCTTCCGGCCCCAGACACTGCTACCCCCGGATGTAGATGCCCCGAAAAGGTATACCTCGCGTCATCCCACTCCTCACATGGCTCATGCACAAAATGAATCTCATTAATCTCTAACTCATCATACACTTCCACATCCAGCTCCGCATACACCCGCTCCGCCATAATATCATGATTCCCCTTTACCAGCTTAAATTTTATATGCGGAAACTGCTGCCTCCATAACTTAAATAAAGGCACATCATTATTATGACTACTGTGAAACATATCGCCTACAATAATCACCTGCGCAGGATCATAAACAGTAATCAGCTTTTGTAAACGATACAAATCATCCTGACCAATATGCGCAGGAACAGCAATACCCGCCTTCCTGAAATGTGCAGACTTTCCAAGATGTATATCCGACACAATCAAAGCCTGTTCTTCCTTCCAGAAAACAGCCCGCTGGGCAGATAACAGCCAGGTCTGATTCCTGAACGTATATATCACTTCTTCCATAGATTCCATAGATCCCTGCAAGGTCCGATTTTATTAAAATCTGAACGTATTTTTTATTAAAACGGCGAACACATTTTTACCAAAATCTTTAAACATATTACTAAAACTCCGGACGCATTTTCTTAATCCTATCCTCCAGCTTTTCACTCGTCAACTGCTCACGCAAACTATCCACCTTAATCGGAAAACAAAACGGTGTCAACTCCTTCGGATAAGTAATCACAATTTTACTATTATTAATTCTCTCCATACTCTCCCTCAACCGCGCTTCTTCCATCTGGTAAAAAAACGCCTCGTTAAAAGCCTGTCTCAACAACAAATTCTGCGAATCGTATTCTGTAAACACATTAAACAACAAAGATGCCGATGACTGCAAATGCCGGCTTTGTTTATGCTTCCCGGGATAACCCTGAAAGATCAATCCCGCGATCACCGCAATATCCCTGAACTTACGACGCGCCATCTCCGTAGAATTCACGCTGGCCTGCAGGTCAGTACTCAGATGATCCAGCGAAAACAATGCATACACATCATCCTGCGTCAGCGGAATCGGCTGATCTGAAAGCAACTCAAACCCATAATCATTCATCGCAATAGAAAACGTAATCGGGGTCCGCTTACTCAACCTGTAAGCCAACAAGGTCGCCATCACTTCATTTACCAACCTTCCCTCAAACGGATAGGCAAACAAATGATACCCATCCCGCGTATGGATCATTTCTATTAATAACTCATCAGCCTTCGGCACATGAGAAAGATACTCCTGTAAATTAAAAAGCGGTTGCAAAACCAATAACTCCGGCTCCCTTGTATTTCCTGATAATGCTTCATTAAACGTCTCCCGCAGAATCTTTCCCAGGTTCGGTGAAAGCGGTAATCGTCCCCCCATCCAGCTGGGAACGATCGCTTTCTTAGCATTAGACTTTCTCACCAACACCGTCATATCCTTGATCATCACAAACTCCAGGATACGACCACCCAAACTAAAAGTATCTCCAGCCGTCAGCCGCGCTATAAACCATTCTTCAATCATCCCAATAAACCCACCTCCCATAAACTTCACCTTCAGCATAGCATCACTTACTATCACCCCAATATGCAAACGGTGCCGCATGGCCTGCATACGACTACGGCAAATAAAGAAATCACCCTCCCTGTCTATTTTCTTAAACTCATCATAACTATACAACGCATCTCCTCCCGTAGTCAAAAATGCAAGCACCCATACCCATTCATCCTCCGTCATGTCACGGAAGCAAAATGTATTCGTCACTTCTTCCCATATTTCAGGGGCATGAAAGCCATCAGAAATAGCAAGGGTCATCAGGTATTGCAGCAATACATCGTAGGCAAGAATCACCGGCATCCGGCTTTCTACGATCTGTTGTGCGATTGCAGATTTCAATGCCGCCGCCTCCACCAGTTCCAGGCTATGTGTAGGCAAAAACCATATCTTACTGGTGGCACCGGGTTGGTGCCCACTTCGTCCTGCACGCTGTAAAAAACGGGCCACCCCCTTAGGACTACCCACCTGGATCACTGTATCCACTGGTCTGAAATCCACACCCAGATCCAGGCTGGATGTACACACAACTGCTTTTAAAGTACCTGTATGCAAGGCTTCCTCCACCCAGATACGCAATTCCATATCAATAGATCCATGATGTAGTGCCAGGGCACCCGCCAGATCAGGACATTGCCGCAATATTTCCTGGTACCAGATCTCTGTCTGGGAACGTACGTTAGTAAATATCAAAGTAGTACGGCTCTCATTCACAATCGGCAATGCCTTGTAAAGCAACCTTGTACCCAGATGCCCAGCCCAGGGATATTTTTCTATCTCATCAGGTAGAATACTTTGTAATTCAATTTTCTTATCAATCTTCGCCCGCACAATCACCGCTTCGTGATCGTGCACCCCCAGCAATACCTCCATCGCCTCATCCAGGTTCCCGATGGTTGCCGAAATACCCCATATGCGCAAAGGAGAACGTCCTGCTTTTTTCGCCAGTCCTTTCAACCTGCTAAGCCCTAATTCTATCATCACCCCACGCTTGGTTCCCAGTAATTCATGCCATTCATCCGCCACCACGGTGCTCAGTGACTGAAACACTTTCGGGTATTCTTTTTGTCCGATCAGCAGATGCAAACTTTCAGGAGTAATCAGCAACACCTCAGGCATATTTTTCTTCTGGGCAGCGCGTGCAGATACCGGCGTATCCCCACTGCGAATACCTACCTGCCAGGGCATGCCCATTTCTTCCAGTACCTCTTCCATGGCACGCGCAATATCCTTGGCCAGCGCCCTTAGCGGCGTGATCCATAGCAATTGTAGTCCATTCTTTGTTTTGGATTGATAGTCCTTTGGATGACGGTTTATCCAGTCAATAACGACTCCCAGAAAGAGAGAAAATGTTTTACCGTAACCGGTAGGTGCATTGACAAGACCTGATTTGCCTTGCAGATAATAATTCCAGGCTTCTTCCTGGAATGCAAATGGCTGCCGGTCTCTGGCGGCCAGCCAGTCCGTTACCACTTTCCATCCACTCGCTGTTTGTTTCATGAGTGTATGAAATTAAGGAAAAAGCAGGAGATTATTTTTTGAGGAGATGACTGTAAAGCCTGATGATGTGCAAGGTGCCTTTCGCCAATAGTTTAGTAACATTATCATCTACTGCATCCCTGATGGCTGCATTATTATAGGTAGAATCAGGTTCCCATTCAAGTTGGCAGCTGCATCTTCTTTTTTCTTACAGGCAAACAAAACCAGGATAGTTTTTCATAGGGTTAACTGATCATTTCCTTTAAAGATACACGGTTATTTTGAACTTCCAGTTCGTGCATTACCCCGCATTTCAGGGCATAATTCCCCTTCTGATGACCCACCGGAAAATTGAAACAAACAGGGTACGAAAAATCCTTTACTTTCTCATGAACAATGTCAAATACTGTCCTCCCAAATTCCTCTCCCGGGTCATCCGCTTTTAACCTGTTAAACCCACCAATTACCAGCCCTGACAGGTTATCCAGTTTATGCGCCCGTTGTAAACTGTTAAAATAACGATCAATGGTATAGAGGTATTCACTCACCTCTTCAACAAAGAGAATTTTACCGATAGTATTCATCTCTGAATTCGTACCCAAAACACTGGCCAGCATAGAAAGATTCCCACCAATGAGCACACCCTTTCCTGTACCAATACGATTATTAGCATCAGCGGGTGTCAGGTATTGCATATGCTTCCCTGTGAGTGCCTGTTGAATAGAAAGAATCGTTTCCTGCACCACAGATTCTGCTTTCGCAAAATCATCAGGAAAACTGTTACACATCTTGGAATGCAATGATGCAATACCAAACAGCCTGTTAATATGACAATGCAATACTGTAATATCACTAAACCCAATCACCCATTTCGGATGCTGTCTGAAATAATTAAAATTCACCTGGTCAATAATGCGGGCGCAGCCATAACCACCCCTTGCACACATGATTGCCTGAATAGATGGATCATCCAGCATCGCCTGCAAATCCTGCAACCTTTCAGCATCTGTACCTCCAAAACTAAAATCACTTTTACCAACGGTATTCCCTACACGGACCCTGAAACCCCAGCTCTGCATAATACGGATAGCAGGCATGATCTCTTCCTGTGTAATATGGCCGGCAGGACAGGTAATTCCAATAGTATCACCAGGTCTGAGATAGGGGGGGAGTATGGTTAATTTCTCATCTTCCTCAATAGGTGCAGGAAGATGAGAAAAGGCAGAAAGCCCCAGCGATGTAATGGCAATAGAAGAAAGAAAATGCTTACGATTCATTTCATTAATGTAAGCATTAATCTCCAGATATTATGCAGGTTGAATATGCCTTTCTGCCCAATGATCTACATATTGGCCATCCTTCACTTTCACAATATCAATTGTCGGCATCTCTACTTTTTTACCCGCTTCAAATCCCATGAAAGGAACCCCAAGTGTGCCACGGATTGTTTTTCTTGTAATCACTGTATCACCTTCTTCAAACATCTCATGGATCTCAATCGTTAAATCCGGAAATGCAGGCTTCAGTACATTGTTATAAAAAGCCAGCAAACCCGCTTTACCCTTGTCTGTACCCGCGGGTGCAGTATGATTGGTAAATGATGGAGATACGATTGCGTCAAACACTTCCAGATCGCCCTTTACAAGCACTTCTTCATTGAATCTTAATACAACTGCTTTTGACATAATGATGAATTTATATCAGCAAAATTAAGCAGCATTACAAGGGAGGGAATAACGTTAAAAGCTCAAATTGTTGCTTTTTTAGCTCGGAGAGAATGCGGGGTATTTCCAAACTCCTGTTTGAAGATCTTAATAAAATGAGGTACGTTTTCAAAACCACATGCCAGCGCTATTTCCGATACGTTCATGTCATCATTGAGCAACAACATACGAGCATGTGCCAGCCTTTTTTCGTTGATCCATTTCTTCGGAGAACAATTAAAATACTGCTGAAAGTCACGTTTAAAAGAAGCCAGGCTACGTCCTGAAAGCTGTGCCAGTTCACCTAATGTAAGCGGTTGCAGTAAATGGGTATTCACAATGTATTCAATATTCGCAGGTTGTGCATGCGTAACACTATGAAAGAAGTTCAGGATGTCTTTCCGGTGCTCGCTTGCGAGCAACAATAAAAATGCTTCCTGTATTTTCAGTTGTAAGATCGCCTCCATATTTTCTGCACGGTTTTGAAAGAACAACATGTATTGTTCCCTGAAACTCTGCAACAGCTCACTGGCTGGCAGCATCACATACGATTGGGGATCACTGATAAGTTGTGTGGCTTGTAACTGATGCTGACGAAGAAAATTTTGCAAAATACTATCCGGGAAAAACAGGAGCAGGGCCTCGTACTCAAAGCCATCCGGTACTACTTCCGTCATACCATAAAGTCCTCTCTTCAAAAGCACAATACTGGAAGGATTTACGTTCAATACTTCATCTCCCAGGAAGATCTTTTTATTCCCCGCAAGGGCAAATAAAATAGTATGCTCTTTCAGAAAAATAACCCGCTTATGTGCACCCATCGCCTTCTTATACTTCGCATAAGTGTAAGTATCGGATTGTAAAACAGTCCAGTTAAATTCTTTGGTATATTCCGGATAGCGGATGATCATGGTAACGTATTAATACACCACACGGTGCGTAGCCTTGATCACAGACATCACGAACACGCTTTCCATATGACCAATATTATCCAGTTCCCCCAGCTTATTCACATTGAAATCGTGGTAAGCGATCATATCTTTTACCTGCACTTTCAGCATGAAGTCGAACTGCCCGGAAATGTTCAGGCATTCCAGTACTTCAGGGAAAGAAGTGATTTCCTTGATGAATTTTGCACCTGCTTTCTTGCCATGCTCTTTGAGAGAGATGTAGCATAACACGGTAAGGCCCTTGTCTATCTTGCTGGGGTCTACAATAGCAGCATACTGACGAATAACACCGGCCTGTTCCATCTTACGGATACGTTCGTAAACGGGGGTAGCGCTCAGGTTAAGACGCGCTGCCAGGTCGCGGATGGTCATCTTGGCATCCTCTTCCAGCAGTTGAAGGATGGCGATGTCTTTTTCATCCAACGCAATTTCGGTTGCAGTATCTTTTTTAATTGTGTTGTTGCCCGGGTTCATATTGTATAGAATATTATTCCAATTAGCCTGCGAAAATAAGTACAATATACTAAATTTCCCCCGTCATTGCTTGTGCATTTTTAATAATAATTGCAGATCCTCCAGGGTATTGATCTCCTCCGGTGGCTTATCCTTCCTCCAGCGGCTGATACGGGGAAAGCGCAGGGCAACCCCCGATTTATGCCTGTTGGACGCGGCAATGCCCTCAAAAGCAATCTCAAAAACCAGTTCCGGCTTCACCGTGCGCACAGGGCCAAACTTCTCAATCGAGTTCCTTTTTACCCAGTTATCCACCTCATTGATCTCCTTATCCGTTAATCCGGAATACGCTTTAGTAAACGAAACCAGCTGGTCCCCGTCCTTTACCGCAAAGGTATAGTCCGTATACAAATTTGATCGCCTTCCATGACCTTTCTGGGCATAGATCATCACCGCATCAATCGTCAGCGGATCTATCTTCCATTTCCACCAGTCACCTCTTTTGCGTCCTACCTGGTAGGCAGAATCCCTTTTCTTTAACATTAATCCTTCGCTTCCCTTTTCCCTCGCCAACATCCGAAACGCTATCAAGGCTTCCCAGCTATGAAACGTAATCACCGGCGATAACCGCAATGCAGGATGATTCACCTGCTCCACCACCTGCTCTAATAATAACCTTCTTTCAGATAAGGGAGATGTCCGGATATCCCTTCCTTCCCACTCCAGCAGATCATAACTCAAAAACACCACCGGTGCCTCCTGCAATTGTTTCTTCGTTACATTCTTTCTTCCAATACGCGTTTGCAAAGTCTGAAATGGCAATGGAAAATCATTGGTATACGTTAAGATCTCCCCATCAATCACAGTGCCATCCGGCAAGTGCTCCAGCAAGGGGCCATACTCCGGAAACTTTTCCGTAATCAATTCTTCCCCTCTCGACCATACAAATATTTGCCCCTGTCTTTTAATGATCTGCCCCCGTATACCATCCCATTTCCACTCTGCCTGCCATTCTTCCGGAGAACCCAATACATCAGGAGAACTCTCCAGCGGATAAGCAAGATAAAAAGGAAAAGGCTTCGATGCATCGGCGCCGGTTACGTCTTCATTCAGTAACTCATCAAGTGTGATGGCCCGCGGATCCCAGTTCCCACTGATCATATGAGACAAAGTCGGCGCCGGAATATCATGCGTATTCGCCAGCGCATTCACCATCATCTTTTGTGAAACCCCGATCCTGAAACTACCGGTGATCAGCTTATTAAATACAAATCTTTCACCGGTATCCAGTTCATCCCATGCATTGAGAATGAATGTTTGTTTCTCCTCCTCATTCGCTTTCTCAAGTGCAAGCAGGCTTTCCAGCCAGTAATGCAACGGATGCACAGCAATATTTTTTCCCGCAGGTAATAATAAAGCAATGGTTTCTGCCAGGTCACCCACAGTATGATAACATTCTTCAAACAACCAGGATGGTAAATCTGTCATTTGCAAACACCAGGTCGCCAGCTGCGTGGCATTCACCGTTCTCTTAGGCCGCCGGCCTGTGAACAGGGCTAACACCCATATACTATCCTTTGGATCTGCACTGGCAAAATATTTACTCAGTGCATCCAGCTTTTCATTCGTTTTTGTGCTGTTGCTCAGTAATTTTATGAGGTGTGCAAATGCTTTCATGATGGATTCGTTTCTTCTTCTTCAGTAACACCATATTCAGTTTTTACCTCTTCAGCAGGAATACTATTTTCCTGCAGATACCGTGCAAATGCACTACTAAACCCATGCGTGGTATATACCTTCTCCGCACCTGTTGCTTTCACTGCCGATAATAAACCATTCCAGTCAGCATGATCAGAAAGAATAAAACCGGCATCTGCATTTCTTCTGCGCATATGGCCCCGAACCTGCATCCAGCCACTGCATACGCCTAAGGAATAGGGGTTGAAACGCCGCATCCACGTGGTGTCCGCAGCAGAAGGCGGGCCAATCACCAGGTTATTTTTAAACACACTATGTGGGGTATCCGGGGTGATACGATGCAATTCAGGCAGATTCCAGCCCTGCTCACGCAATAGCTGATTCGTAATATAAATAGCACCATGTGTCCAAATTTCCGGGCTGATATCTCTTAAATGATACAACAGGCGCTGCGCCTTACCCAGGCTATACCCCAATAATACACTGGTTTTACCGGCCTGTTGATTTTCATGTACCCATGTCCGTATGTTATCAAACACCACCTGCTGTGGTTGCCAGTTATAGATGGGTAAGCCAAAAGTACATTCTGTAATAAATGTCTGGCAAGGCACAGGTTCAAAAGGCACCGAGATCCCGTCATTTTCTGTCTTATAATCTCCGCTTGCCACCCACACACTTCCTGCATATGATACTCTTATCTGTGCAGAACCAATCACATGGCCCGCCGGATGCAGGGAAATCGTCACCCCATTCATACGGATCTGCTCTCCATACGCCACTCCCTGCACACTGATCTCTGCCCCTAAGCGGAGTTTCAGAATGGCTACACTATCATGATGACAGAGGTAATGTTGGCTTCCGCCACGGGCGTGGTCAGCATGTGCATGTGTAATCACTGCCTTTTGTACAGGCAGCCATGGGTCTATGTAGAAATCTCCTTCAGGACAATAAATGCCCTTATCTGTGAATTGAAGTAACTCCATGAATAGGAATGTACAATTATCATGCACATAAAAAAAGCCTTACCCGAAGGCAAGGCTTTTTTATTATTAATTGAAGTTCGTTTTATCTTATTGGAAGTTCATTTTTATATCACTCGAATCTCCTTTCTGGATGATATAGATATTCTTGTTCTCAAAATAGTCAGGTTGCTTATCGCCCTCTTTCAGGTAGATTGGCTGGTAGTTGAAGCTGCTGAATACTTTCTTATTAGGATCATTCATATCCTTGTTGAAGTACACACCATTTGTGCTCAGTTGTTTCACAAAATACCATGTCAGCTCAAAACCTTTGAACGCCATATCCGATGGACGGGATTTATATACACGCTTCCAGTAATCATTGATATAATGGCTATACATATCCGTTTTATCATTGAAATAAGGGGTAGTATAAAAGATTGGCAGACCTTTGAATTCAGGTTCTTTAAATTTCATGATATCCCAGGTCGGCATACCAAACACCTGGATAGGATAAGATGCTGTTTGCGTGCTCAGTCTGCGGATGATAGCCTTGGCATTCGCTTCATCCAGGGAAGTTACGATCACCAGGTTCGGCCGGTCAGCCAGCAGGTATTGAGAGAGGGCCAGGTCAGACATGTTATCATCCCATACTACTTCCCTTGGTTTGGTTTTCTTGCTGCTCTGCAATTTCTCATACTCAGCCTTGATATCAGCAGCAATACGTTTTTCGAAAGGCGTATCGCGGTGAATCACGAGGATATTTTTAGTCGCGAAGCCATCCTGCAGGTAGCGTTGTAAGGCTTCGCTATGTGTTTTCAGCAAACTGTTGGTAATGATGAAGAACGGGTTTTCGTTCACACCAGCATCATTTGGATAGGTAGCCGAAACAAGGTTAATCTGTTTCTTTTTGGCTATATCACTCAGATCTTTGATCTCCGGCGTACCTACGGCAGCGATGATCAGGTCTGTATTGATCAGGTTTGCACCCGACAGGTTCTGCTTATTCTTACTGTCGTAAACAGTTACATTCAGTTTTACACCCTGGTTTTGCAGGCTGTCCAGTGCCAGTTGCGCACCTTCATAGAAGTCCAGACCCGGCAGAATATAACGGGGCAGGGAGCGGGTTGGCATATCTGTATTCACTGAATCCAGGTAAAGTGGGGCGAACAACGCTATATTATAGGTGTCTTTTTTTATTTCCCGGGCAAAAGCTGGTACATTAAACGGAATGACCTTAGAAGATTTTCCATCATCCTTAGGTTTTTCGTCCTTTACAGTTTTCGCAGTTGTTGGCGGTGGTGTAGTTATTCCGGTAGTCTTCTTACTGGAAGAACACGCAGAAAGCATTACAGCCACAATGGATGCAGTAATTAATGGCCTGCATAGAATGGATTTACTCATAGCGATCGTTAAAATACAAAAATCATGCAAATGCAACAGGAGATATGGTTCCTGGGGCAAATGATGTTGGTCAGCTCTCCTTAAAAAGGAACAGGCTGCAAGTTAAAATACTATTACACTTACAGCCTGCCTGGAACTATTCCCATTCGATGGTAGCCGGTGGCTTGGAACTGATGTCGTATACCACGCGGTTAATACCTTTTACCTTATTAATGATGTCGTTAGACATTTGAGCCAGGAACTCGTAGGGGAGGTGTGCCCAATCCGCAGTCATGCCGTCTACGGAAGTAACCGCCCTGAGGGCAACAGTAAATTCGTAAGTCCTTTCATCACCCATAACGCCTACACTCTGCACAGGAAGGAGGATCGTACCTGCCTGCCATACTTTATCATAAAGGCCATGTTCACGCAGACCCTCTATATAAATAGAATCTGCTTCCTGCAGCATCGCTACCTTATCTGCGGTGATCTCACCCAGGATACGGATAGCCAGACCAGGACCTGGGAAAGGATGACGACCCAGGAAGATCTCACTGATACCAATTTCACGGCCTACACGTCTTACTTCATCTTTGAAGAGGAAGCGGAGCGGTTCTACCAGCCCCATATTCATCTTCTCTGGCAAACCACCTACATTATGGTGTGATTTGATGGTAACAGAAGGACCATTTACAGAAACAGACTCGATCACATCAGGATAAATGGTACCCTGACCCAGGAAGGAGATGTTCTGCAGCAGGATAGCTTCCTGCTGGAATACTTCGATAAAGAGACGACCAATGATCTTACGTTTCTTTTCAGGATCGCTCACACCAGCCAGTTCACCGTAAAAGAGGTCTTTTGCATTCACCCCTTTCACGTTCAGGCCCATATGTTTATATGAATCCAGTACAGTTTCAAACTCATCTTTGCGGAGCAGGCCATTATCTACGAATATGCAGTAGAGATTGCTGCCAATTGCTTTATGTATCAGCTCTGCAGCTACAGTGGAGTCAACGCCACCGCTGAGGGCCATTACTACTTTTTTATCACCTACCTGTGCCTTGATTTTCTCTACCGTTTCCTGTACAAATGCAGCAGGCGTCCAATCCTGTTTGCAACCACAAATATGTACAAGGAAGTTGCGAAGCAGGGTCTTACCTTCCAGGGAGTGGGTCACTTCCGGGTGGAACTGGAACCCTACCATGGGGAACGGCGTCCTGGTATCGCATTTGAAAGCAGCTACCGGAATGCTGTCGGTTTGGGCAATGATCTGGAAACCTTCCGGCATACGTACGATGGTGTCAGAATGGCTCATCCATACCTGGCTACGGGGAGAGATATCGAAGAGGGCCTTTTCATCTTTATTATCGTGCACCATAAAGGCACGGCCATATTCCCGGATATTGCTCTTGGCTACTTCACCACCAAAGTTTTTAGCCATCAGCTGGGCACCGTAGCAAACGCCGAGTACAGGCACCTTTGCCGCCATGGCAGCGATATCTACGCTAGGTGCATTCTGCTCGTTCACAGAGAACGGGCTGCCTGATAGAATAATGCCTTTAACTGTATCATCCCATTGTACTGGTTGCAGACAAGGTTTGATTTCACAATAAATATTCAGTTCCCTGATGCTGCGCGCGATCAGTTGCGTATACTGGGAACCGAAGTCGAGGATAAGAATCTTTTCTGTCATGGTGGTGCAAAGATAAAGGGCTTGGAGCAAATCCCAAGTTATTATGTATTTTCGTTCTGAACCCAATTGATAATTCCGCCAATTAAAAATTACCTTATGAAACAAATTACCGGATATGCCGTCCTTGTATTGTTAGCACTTACCCATACAGGTTGCAACAATAATAGTATAAAAGGCAGTGGGGTGAGTAGTTCTGAAACCCGAAAACTGGGCGATTTTCATTCAATATCCTTACAGGGCGCTATGGACATAGAATATACCGATGGACCAGCTGAAGATGTGGTGATCGAAGCCGAAGACAATTTCCTGCCATTGATCATTACCGAAGTAAAAGACGGACAGCTCATTGTTAGGCAAAAAGATAGGATCTATTTTAACCATCCCAAAAAGATAACGGTGAAGGTTACCGCGCCTGATATAGAAAAACTGAGCCTCGCCGGTTCCGGTACCATTCATCTTATGAATGACTGGCAGCAGGACGATCATGTAAAATTGTCCCTTTCCGGTAGCGGTGATATATTAGGTGCCGTAGATGCGCCCCAGGTGAACGTGGCACTGACAGGAGCAGGAAATATAAAGCTGAAAGGTGAAACCAAAGACCTGGATGTAAATATCGCAGGTAGCGGTTCTTTCGAAGGCTATAACCTGCATGCAGAAAATACAAGCGTAAGTATTGGAGGAAGTGGCAATGCAGAGGTGCATGCCAGTGTAAAACTGGATGTTAACATAGCTGGTTCCGGCAGAGTCAACTACCATGGTAACCCACAGGTAAATTCAAAAACAGCAGGATCAGGTTCCGTTCACAAAACCAATTAATGGAGCAAAAGAAGATGACCCCTGGGGAAGCTGCACAACAGCTACGACGCCCAACAGGGGAGGATGGTGTGAAAATGGGCGTTCAAATGAGCAAGTCTAACCGCCTTATTTATGAAATGACACTCGATTTCCTGCACCTGCAGCCGGGAGATCAGTTGCTGGAACTGGGCATGGGGAACGGACATTTCATACCCGCACTTTTCGAAAAAGAAAACAACATCCAATATACAGGACTGGATATCTCTGATATCATGGTGCAGGAAGCCATTACTTCAAACAGAGACGCTATCCGTGCCGGCAGGGTGCAGATCCTGGAAGGTACAGCAGATTCCATTCCCTTTGATGCAGCCATATTTACCAAGGTCTTTGCTGTCAATGTCTTGTATTTCTGGCAGCCGCCAGCAGTTACCCTACAGGAAATCTGCCGGGTATTACAGCCCGGAGGAGAGCTGATCCTGGCCTTCCGCACCAGGCGTACGATGGAGAAATTAGCATTCGTAGATGACGGATTTACATTGTACGATACGGAGACGGTGCAACAAATGTTACAAAATATTGGCTTCAGAGTGACAGATATCCAGACTGCAGTAGAACCTCCCAAAGCCGCTGCTGATGGGAGTATGCTGGTACAACTGGAAAACGTATGTATGAGGGGTGAAAAAAATTTAAGTAGTATTTAACACTTTCTTTATAGTACTTATCCCATATTTGCACCTGTAAAACAACTCATTAAGTCCTTTGGCCAAGGTACTGCTGTAAACAATATGCAGAGGTTATGGCAGTACCTGGCTAAGGCACAAGTTGATCTCCTCTATCCAGGTTTAATGCATTTCATTTATTAAACCTAACAAGCTTTTTTCCTGTAGGACTTTGACCGAAGCTCATCGACCGTACAATCCCCGGTCTAATTCTCCCCCTCTTTCGTATCATATAATAAAAATATATCTTTACTCTACGGTTGTTTTTCGTAAGTTTACGATTTCAATTGTTCTAACTCCTATTCCTGAATATGAACGAAAGACCTAAGATCCTGGTTATATATTATACACAGACCGGACAACTAAAACGGATAGTAGATACTGTAATTGGACCATTGCAGGATATGGCAGATATAGTATACGAAGAATTGAAACCTGTGCAGCCATTTGCATTTCCATGGAAGAAACAAACCTTCTACGATACAATGCCGGAGACTGTGTTAGGCAGGCCCAGAGCTATTCAGGCCCTGAATGTGGATCCAAATGCGCATTTCGACCTCGTGGTACTGGCCTATCAACCATGGTTCCTCTCGCCATCCCAGCCTACAGCCGCTTTCCTGCAAAGTGAACAGGGCAAACGCCTGCTGAATGGTAAACCAGTCATTACCCTCATGGGTTGTCGTAACATGTGGCTAAGTGCACAGGAAACCGTAAAAGGATATTTACAGGCTGCGGGTGCGCACCTGGTAGGAAATATAGTAATGGTAGACAAATCACCAAACTTGGTTGCCCTGATCACAGTATTACGCTGGCAGTTCAAAGGCAAAAAGGAAGCCACCGCTTTGCTGCCACCAGCCGGTGTACAGGAAGCAGACATCGTGGCTTCAGCAAGATTCGCCAACCCAATCCGTAAAGTGCTGACTACTCGTTCCTGGGATGCCCTGCAACCCGAACTGATAGAACTGAAAGCAGTGGAATTATTAGCCCCACTGATCCTGCTGGAAGACAGAGGTATCAGCGCTTTCCGCTACTGGTCTAAATTTATCAGTGCCAAAGGTGGCCCCGGTGCCCCCGAACGTCAGGGTAGAGTGAGCATGTACCGCGGTTTGTTACTGATAGGTATCTTCGTATTGTCGCCTATCTCCAAAATTTCATCCTTGCTCAAGCTGACTTTTAATAAAAAGGAACTGGCCGAAAGGGTGGAATATTACAAAGGCATTCACCTCAGCTAAGGTGAAATAATAACTAAATATCAGGTAATCAGAATAAAAGGCATTGTTATTGTGTTTGAAACGAAGAGGATGCTTTAACCTGGGGGATCATCAATAGCATAGCATTTTATATCTATATTTACGGGCGCTTTTATCTGTCCAGGAGTATAATTGTAATGAAAAATGGGACAAGTAGGAGAGCAAAGACTGTAAGCCAGGTGGTACACAATCCCGGCCGTTAACAACGGAAGGTCATCAACTTATAACAAAAAACAGGAACCATATTTCAAATGAACGAAGTTTATATTACAAGGCTCTCTAAATTTCTGCCGAATGAGCCTGTTGGGAATGACGAAATGGAAAATATTCTAGGACTGGTTGATGGTAAGCCATCCCGTGCCAGACTGAGAGTCCTGGGAAATAATAAAATTAAGACCCGCTACTATTCGCTGGATAAGGATGGTAAGTCGACCCATTCCAATGCTGAAATGACGGCCGAAGCTGTAAAGGGCCTTTTTGATGATAAATTTCCGATCGAAAAAATGCAGGTATTAGCCTGTGGTACTACCTCGCCTGACCAGCTGCTGCCTAACCACGCAGCCATGGTACATGGCCTGCTGAAATGCCAGCCTGTAGAACTGATCGCTGCTACTGGCGCTTGTGCTGCCGGTATGCAGGCTTTTAAATATGCCTGGATGTCCATTAAATGTGGAAACAGCGCAAATGCAGTAAGCACCGGTTCCGAAAAATTCTCCAGCTGGATGCTGTCTGAGAAATTCGAACCAGAAACTGACCGCGTAAAACTGATTGAAAATAACCCGATCATCGCATTCGAAAAAGACTTCCTTCGCTGGATGCTCTCCGATGGTGCAAGTGCTGCCCTGTTCCAGAACAAACCTAATGAAAACGGCCTCTCCCTGCGCGTAGACTGGGTAGAGATCGCTTCTTATGCAAATGAACTGGAAACCTGTATGTATGCAGGCGCTGTGAAGAACGAAGACGGCACCACCAAAGGCTGGATCGATATGACCCCTGAAGAATGGGCGCAGGATAGCGTGTTCTCCTTCAAACAGGATACCCGCCTCCTGGGTAAAAACATCGTACCATCCGGTGCGCAAATGTGGAAAGAACTGGTGGAAAAATACGAGCTGGATCTGGAAAAGCTGGATTACTTCCTGCCTCACCTGTCCTCCGAATTCTTCCGCTTTAAAATAGATGAAGAAATTACACGTCTGGGCGTACCTATTCCGCAGGAAAAATGGTTCACCAACCTCGTGAAAGTAGGTAACGTAGGTACTGCGTCTCCTTACTTCATGCTGGAAGAACTGATGAATAACAACCTGCTGAAAAAAGGACAGACAATCGTGATGATGGTACCTGAAAGTGCGCGTTTCTCTTATGCATATGCGCACCTGACGGTTGTATAATTTTCATTATCATAAATGCCATTGAAAAAACGCTTCCGCCAGCGGCAGAAGCGTTTTTTTTCCATAATCAAACACCTGTCAAATGAAAAAAGAAGAAGTTCCCCAGGATGGCAATAACATGCATGAAGGGAAATTCAAACAGCTTTTTTACGCAACAGATGATGCCGGCGAATATGTAAAAGTGAACAGCGTAGGCTGGGAACCCGAAAATATCGCTATGCAACAGGCATGGGAAGAAGTGAATACCAAAATAGCAGATGCCCGTAAACGCATGGAGGCAGGAGAAGTCAGCCCTATTTTGTACTACATGGAAAAGACCATCATGGATCTGCCCCTCTTAGCCAGTTATGTGAATAAGTTCCAGTGGCAGGTGAAACGCCATCTGAAACCTTCCGTATTTAGGAAACTGAATGACGATACTTTAAGAAAATACGCTGCTGCTTTCAAAATTAGCCTGGAAGAACTCAAAAAGGCTGGGCAGTAATATTATACCAATCATTATGAGCGAAATTCAGTTCAACCACGTTCAGACAGCACATTGTGAATGTGGGGTGATTTCAAATATCTTCAGGTTCTATGGTCTTGAAATCAGTGAACCTATGGCACTGGGTATCGGTGCCGGCCTCTTTTTCGGACACCTGCCCTTCGTAAAGGTCAATGGTGTACCTGGTACCACCTATCGCGTAGTGCCAGGCGCCATCTTCAGCAGGGTATGTAAAAGACTGGGCGTGAAAATGGAATCACATACTTTTTCCAGCGTTGAAAAAGCCACCCTGGAACTGGACAAGGTATTGGACAGGGGAATGCCTGTAGGCCTGCAAAGTAGCGTATACTACCTGCCTTATTTTCCTCCTTCCTACCGTTTTCATTTCAATGCACATAACCTCGTGATCTATGGAAAGAAAGATGGCAACTACCTCGTCAGCGATCCGATCATGGAGCATGTTACAGAAATAGATCCTGCTAGTCTGGCAGAAGCCCGCTTTGCAAAAGGCTTTCCCGCCCCTAAAGGGAAAATGTATTACCCCGTGGTAGTACCAAAGGAAGTAAATTTTGCAGAACCTATCAAGGCTGGTATCAAACAGACTTGTAGCGATATGCTCAATATACCATTGCCATGGTTTGGCGTAAAAGGAATTCGCTTCCTTGCAAAAAGACTGCGTAACTATCCGGAAAAAGTAGGCGACAGAAAAGCCACCCTTTACCTGGGTAATATCATTCGCATGCAGGAAGAAATCGGTACCGGTGGTGCCGGCTTCCGCTTTATGTATGCCGCTTTCCTCCAGGAGGCAGCAGGCATTCTGAAAAGAGATGACCTGAGCCAGCTGGCACATGAACTGACAGCAGTAGGAGACATCTGGAGAAACTTTGCCTTCACTGCCGGCAGAGTGTGTAAAAGCAGGACCGCAGCAGGCAATGGCTATGCTGAACTGAGCGACCTGATGATGCAATGTGCAGCTTCGGAAGACGTGTTTTTCAGGAAACTGGCAGCCTTGAAACTTTAATTGAAATTATGACCAGCATACTTGTACAGGATCTGCATAAAACCTATAAAGGTGCGTTGGAACCATCATTGAAAGGGTTGTCATTCAGCTTTCAAAAAGGAATGATCACCGGCCTCTTAGGCCCTAACGGTGCTGGTAAAACGACAACCATCTCTATATTATGCGGACTGGTAAGTGCTGACAGCGGCCTGGTAAAGATCTTTGACCTGCCCCAGAACGCTGCACACAGAGAAGAGATAAAGAAACGGGTAGGCATCGTACCACAGCAGATCGCACTGTTCCCCCAACTGACAGCTATTGAAAACCTGGAATACTTCGGTAACCTGTATGGATTGAAAGGAAAACCACTGCGCAACCTGATAGATGAATATCTCCAGAAATTCGGTTTGGAACAGAACGGCAACAAAGCCGTACACCGCTTCTCTGGTGGTATGAAAAGACGTGCCAACATTATCGCATCTATCCTGCATCAGCCACAGCTGCTGATCCTGGATGAACCTACAGCAGGCGTAGATGTGCAATCGAGAAGCATGATCCTGCAGTTCCTGCGTGACTTTAACGCACAGGGTGCTAGCATCGTTTATACCTCGCACCTGCTGGATGAAGCCCAGACCATTTGCCAGGAAGTGGCTATCATCGACACCGGCAAACTGATAGTACAGGGCACACCTGCCAGCCTCATTGCGCAGCATGCGGAATGCCAGCACCTGGAAGATGTTTTTTTACATTATACCGGTCATGCGGTAAGAGATTAATAGAATTTGATGCTAAGGCTACTCGCTACCATAAAAAAAGAATGGCTGTTACTGCTGCGTGACAGAACGGGTTTAACCCTGCTCTTTGCCATGCCTGTCGTCCTGATCACCGTGATGGCTTTGATAGAAGATGCACCTTTCAGAGACTACCAGGAACTGAAGTTCGACGTACTCACAGTAGATAATGATCATGGCCGTTTAGGCAAATATATCAGGGAAGGCCTGGAACACACCGGGCAGTTCAACGTGATAGATACACTCAGTGGTAAACCCGTGCAGGAAAACCAGGCACTGGAAAAAGTGAATGCAGGTGATTATAAAATTTGCATCATCATACCACAGGGAGCTACAGGTGCCATTGTGAGCAACGCTAATAAAATAGTGAATGACCTGTCTAAACGAATGAGCATACCAGCTATACTACCGGTAAGCACACGCAAAGATTCACTGAATGTACTGGTGTATTTTGATCCTGCTTCCAAGAAAGCATTCAAGAGCGCCATTCACCAGGCCATCGATAATTTTCTGACACAGGTAGAAACTGATCTGCTGCTGGAAAGGATCAAACAACAACTGAAGAATAAAGATATTGCACAAGAGGATTCCATGGTGATCCAGCTAAAAGCAGTAGGGCTGAAAGAACAGCTCACTGGGCCTTCCCAACAGCTGGATGTAATTTCGAATTCTGTACAGCACAATGTGCCGGCCTGGAGTATTTTTGCCATGTTCTTTATCGCCATCCCTATTGGTGGACATATGATACGTGAGCGGGAAGAAGGCAGCCTGGTACGCATCCGCCTCATACCTGGATCATTCCTGAATATACTCGGAGGTAAACTGCTGTTCTTTATGGCAGTCACTGTCGTGCAGTTTTACCTGATGATGATGGTAGGTATTTATTTATTGCCACTATTAGGCTTGCCAAAACTAATGATGGGCAATAGTCACCTGGCAACATTGATCATCGCAGTCAGCATTGGTTTAACAGCGACTGCATATGGTATTCTGGTAGGCACAGTGTTTAAAACCCCTAACCAGGCATTGAACTTTGGCGCTATCTCTATCGTCATCCTATCTGCGATAGGGGGCATCTGGATTCCATTGGAGGTCATGCCGGCTAAAATGCAGCTAATCGGGCATTTATCTCCACTCAGTTGGGGATTGGATGCCATCAATGATATATACCTGCGTAATCGTGGTGTACAGCACATCTGGTTACACATAGGAAAATTGGTCGCCTGCGCCGTACTCATGCTGTGTATAGCAGCAGGTGTGGAGAAGAGAAGGATTAGCTGATAAAGGATAATTGAATGTAAAACAGTATTTTTACGGCCACTTGGCAACAAAATTGCTTTAGAGGCTTAGCTTTCCAAATAAAAATAGAGAGTATAAACCTACGACTACTATGGAAGATTTAAAACAGAAATTGAAAGTACAGATTATTGAAGCACTGAACCTGCAGGATACAAAACCTGAAGACATTGATGACAATGCACCATTGTTCGGAGAAGGTTTGGGATTGGACAGTATTGATTCACTGGAACTGATGGTATTGCTCGAAAGACATTATCATATCAAGGTAGAAGATCCGCGTGAGGGCAGAAAGATCTTGCAGTCTGTACAATCTATGGCTGAATTCATCCAATCCAAAAAGCCGGTTTAATCGGAGTATGGCAGAACGCGTATTGATAACGGGCCTTGGAATGGTGACTGCCATTGGTGATGATGTAGCAGGCAATTTAAACAGCCTGCGCAGGCAGCAAAGTGGCATTGGTTTTACCCAAAACATAGACACTATTTACAAGGATATCCTGCCGGTGGCAGAGGTCAGTCATTCAACTGTGACCCTGCAGGAAATGGCAGGAGTGGCAGGTAAGGAGGGGTTTACCCGCACTACCCTGCTGGGCCTGATCGCTATGCGCGAAGCACTGGCCGATGCAGGTATTGCAGATGCCAGTGATGAACCAACAGGTTTTATCAACGCTTCTACCGTAGGTGGGATGTGTGATACAGAGAAAGTATATTTTGATGTTATCAACCCTGAAAAAGAAGGAGACTTCTTACAATACATCGATACCCTGGATTGTGCAGATTGTACACAGCGTATAGCAGATACCGTTGGTATCAGTGAATACATCGCTACCATCAGCACCGCATGTTCTTCATCTGCCAATGCACTGATGTTTGGTGCACGCCTCATCAAAGCAGGATTGGTTCGCCGCGTGATCAGTGGCGGTACAGAAGCCCTGACCCGCTTTACCCTGAATGGTTTCAATTCACTGAAGAATATTGACAAAAAACATTGTCGTCCTTTCGATCAGAATCGGAATGGTCTGAACCTGGGAGAAGGAGCCGCGTATCTGGTACTCGAAAGTGAGTCACTTGCCAGGGAACGCCATGCCCGCGTAAGAGCAGAGCTGAAAGGCTATGCAAATACCAACGAAGCATTTCATCCCACCGCACCTTCACCTGATGGAGATGGTGCTTTTGCTGCCATGCAACAGGCACTCGCCATGGGCGGAGTAGCGCCGGAAGATGTACAATATGTAAATGTACATGGAACCGCTACCCTTACTAATGATGTCGCAGAAGGCCATGCACTGCAAAGATTATTCGGTGATAAGGTGCCGCCATTCAGTAGCACGAAACCCTTTACAGGACATACTTTAGCGGCAGCAGGCGGCATCGAAGCCATCTACGCGGTATTGGCCATTCAGCACGCAGTCATTTTTCCTAACCTTCATTTCTCAGAGAAAATGGAGGAATTAAATATCACACCGGAAACTCAGTTGAAAGAAGGAGTACCGGTATCTAATGTTATTTCCAACTCATTTGGTTTCGGAGGCAATAACGCCTCCCTGCTCATCAGCAAATATGAAGGGTAAATACTACATACAAGGCATGTCGGCCATTTCGCCGCAACACTCTTTTGGAGAAGATATCTTTTCTCAGCCACTGGTTACGGTGAATGAAAATGTATTTGCCTGTGTAGAACCTGATTACCGCGCTTACATGCCACCAAATAGTGTACGCCGCCTGACGCGTATATTGAAAGTAGGACTAACAGCGGCTCTGCAATGTATGCAAAGTGCAGGTGTAGCAGTACCCGGCGCTATCGTAACCGGCACGGGAAAAGGAAGCCTTTCAGATACAGAACGTTTCCTGAAAGAGATCCGGGAATACAAGGAAACCGCCCTGAATGCAACGCCATTTATTCAGTCTACCTACAATGCAGTCAACGGTTTAATTGCCCTGCAGCAGAAATGTACACAGTACAACAATACATTTGTGCATCGCGGTTTTTCATTCGAAAATGCATTGCTGGATGCCATGTTATTACTCTCAGAAGGTAATAAAGACATCCTGGTAGGTGCATTCGAAGAAATCACGGCAGAGCATTTTTATATCAAGAGCCGTATTGGTTGCTGGAAGAAAGAAAAGATCGCCAGCAATGAATTGTATCAGCATCCAACGCCGGGCTCTATTTCAGGGGAAGGCGCTGCCTTCTTTTTGTTATCAGATCAACCCGGCAAAGTACAATTGTCAGGGCTAAAAATGGTGTATAAACCGAAGGAACCTTACCTGGATAAATTCCTTGCGTCTCACAATATAAGCCTGGAAGATATTGACCTCGTGATCAGCGGGCGTAATGGCGATAGCAATTTCGATCATTATTATGAAGGGTTGCCAAATGAATTACCATTCAAGCATCTCTGCGGAGAATACGATACCGCCGGTGCTTTTGCGCTATGGTTGGGTGCACAAATTATAAAGGCCCAGCAAATACCTGCGAACTGGTTTCCCATGTTGAAAGTACCAGCCGGACCTTATAAAAATATCCTTATTTACAATCACTTCTTTGGAGAGCAACACGTCTACATGTTGCTAACCCTGAATACCGGGTACCTCAAATAACCGGGTTCCCCATAAATCGAATGATCATATACAAAATGTAATTGCGCTTCTGCACTGCCGGCGAAAACAGAATCTGTTTTCTTTTGCCCGTCAATCATTGCCCGCAACTCCGGATGCCTGCCAATATACGCTGCCGCAGTATCTTCAAACACATAAGGAGAATAACCTTCTTTAGGTGTAAGAATGGCATCGAAGAAATTCCATGCAAAGAAAGAATCACCACCTGTTGGCTCTAAAGTCTCTATCAGGTAACGATTGGCTGACTGGTTCATAGGAATATACAGATCTCCTTTTCTAAAACGAATGCTATCCCGCGAAGTAGCCACTTTCACATGATTATGCATATAATGCCCTTCAAAAGGTCGCAGGGTAGTTTTGAAATCAGCAATATGATACACCTCCACAGCAATCGTCGTATCATGTGCCAGCGGCTGCATCGCCACCTTATTATTCTTTAAAATGTGCAGCACATTCCACCATCCCTGCGGAATAATATAAGCACTGGGTTTTTGTACAAAATTACCCGCATTCATGTAGTCATAGAACTTCACCTGTTTTTCAAAAGGCCTGGATCGGTCATAATACAATCTGGGTAATCCAGACACCTCACTCGCCTTATGTCCTGCCTCATACCCCTTGAAATTGATATAAGAAAACTTCGTCGTATCCACATTCCATTCCAGGGCAAATTCTTTTTGCGTCTTTACAGTCGCTTTGGTTTTATCCCGCAGCGCTTTGATTTCAGCACTATGTGTGCTCACAAAACTGATAAATGATTCCATCAGCGCATACGTTGCAGAAACCCTTTGTGGATAAGGTTTTAGCATATGTGTTTCCGGTACAAATCCAAAAGTGGAAAACAGGGTAGTATACCCGGTGGAAAAACGGGGTACATCTGCAAATGTCATCCAGCCATTCTCTGGTGTTTCACCAAAATGGTTCACATAAGGCACCAGGTCATATCCTTTTTCCTTCATGAGTTGATACAGGCCAGGGGTAAAAGTATTGTGCATAAACTCACCCATGCTTCCACCCATTTTGTTATACTCGCTGCATAGCAGGGTCATCACATGCTGGTAGTCGGCGCCATTGCTCACATGGTTGTCAACAAACACATCCGGGTCAGTCAACTGGTAAATCGTCTGGAAAGTAAAACTATTCCGCGAATCGGTTTTAATAAAATCCCTGTTCAGATCCAGGTTCCGGGCATTACCGCGGGAACCAAATGCGGCCGGGCCATTCTGATCTACCCTGAAATATTCACTACGATTCAGCGAACCGTCAATATTATAAAGTGGGATCACAGCAAGCACCACATTTGCCGGTAATTTCTTCTTTCCCTGGGCCAGGTCTCTCAGTAGCATCATGCTGGCATCCACACCATCCGGTTCGCCGGGATGAATGCCATTGTTAATGAGGATTACCCTTTTATTCTTCTTATGAATACTGGTAAAATTGAAATCCCCATCCCCGGAGTAAATTACCAGGTGCAAGGGGAAACCGGCATCTGTATTCCCTATCTCCAGCATGCTGATCTGTGGATAACGCTTATCCAGCAATTTGTAATAGGCAATACATTCCGGGTAAGTAGCTGTCTCTTTTCCCTGTGTGCGTTCAAAACGGGTGCTAAAATCCTGGGCAAGGAGAGGAGAGGCCCAGCAATAGGCAATCAGGGCTAGGATTATTCTCATAAAGGGTGCCTTTTTTTGGAAATTGAATTCAAATGAGAGACTTTAACGCAAAACAAACAGCCCTTCCCGTTTACAGGAAGAGCTGTTTGTAAATATTTTATTCTGGAAGAGCTTAAGCCAGTGCGTTCACTTTCTTAGAAAGTTTGCTCTTCAGGTTGGCTGCTTTATTCTTGTGAATGATATTGCGTTTAGCCAACTTGTCGATCATAGAGATCACGTCAGACAGTTTTTCGCCAGCAGCAGCCTTTTCTTCCAATTTCTTCAGATCGCGGATCGCGTTACGGGTAGTTTTACCGTAATAACGGTTACGCTCATTTCTCGCTGTGCTTTGACGAACGTCTTTTTTCGTTGCTTTATGGTTTGCCATTTTTCTAATTTCAAGTTTCGGACTGCAAAGGTAGGGATTAGTTATTTACAAACAAAATAAACATCAAAGGAAAATGAATAAATTAATTCTCACTGTCTACACTTAATCCCATGAAAACTCCCCCCTGCCCCAGGCTCGCTCTCTATACGCTTAATCTTTCTTACGTATATCATTTTTCCATTTTTTTTCACAAAAGAAGAACGATATTTGCAAACCCATATATTATATATGGGTGCATTCAACAGAATAGCAATTTGAATCGAAGCTTTAGCAAAACTCGTTGTAAATGAAGGACTTCTCATTTGTTACCAACTCACATCCTGCCTACATTGAATCTTTATACCAGGATTACCGAAAAGACCCTGGTGCTGTTGACCCGGAATGGGGCAAGTTTTTTGAGGGGTTTGACTTCGCGGTAAACAATGTAAATGGCAAAGCGCCAGGTGCCGGAGCACCGGTTAGCAGTGATCAGTTAACAAAAGAGCTGAACGTTTACAGGCTGATACAGGCGTATCGAAAAAAAGGTCACCTCATCTCGAAAACTAATCCAATCCGGGAACGCAAAGATCGTCAGGCCAACTTAGATATCTCTTTCTTCGGACTAACCGAAGCCGACCTGAAGACTGAATTCTACATCGGCCAGGAACTGGGATTAGGCAAAACCAGCCTCGAAAATATTGTCAGCCGCCTTAAACAGGTTTATACAGCCTCAGTAGGTCTGGAATATGCTTACGTGAATGATGCAAAAAAAGTAGAGTGGTTACAACGCGAAATGGAAACCACCCTGCAAAGAACACTCACACTGGATCAGCGCAAACGTATTCTCCACAAGCTGAACCAGGGCGTAATCTTCGAAAAATTCTTGCACACAAAATATATAGGTCAGAAACGTTTCGGTCTGGAAGGTGGTGAAAACACCATTCCTGCACTGGATGCCATTATCAATACTGCTGCCGGCGAAGGCGTTCAGGAAGCTGTGATTGGTATGGCACACAGAGGTCGTCTGAACGTACTGGCCAATATCTTAGGTAAAACTTACGAGCAGATCTTCAACGAATTTGAAGGTCACTCCGTACCTGACCTGACCATGGGTAGCGGTGACGTGAAGTACCACCTGGGCTTCCGCTCCATCGTTGATACCACCGGCGGTGAAAAAGTAAACCTGCAGCTGCTGCCTAACCCTTCCCATCTGGAAGTGGTAGACCCCCTGGTAACAGGTTTTGCCCGCAGTAAGGCAGATGTAATCTATAACAGTGATTATGACAAGATCCTGCCTATCCTCATCCATGGTGATGCTGCGGTAGCCGGGCAAGGCGTTATATATGAGCTCATCCAGATGAGCAACCTGAAAGGGTATTATACCGGTGGTACCATGCACCTGGTGATCAACAACCAGATTGGGTTCACAACTGACTTCGACGATGCCCGTTCATCTGACTATTGTACTTCTATCGCTGCTACCGTACAGGCACCTGTATTCCATGTAAATGGAGACGATGCAGAAGCAGTTGTAAAAGTATCAGAGATCGCAGCCCGTTACCGCCAGGAATTCAACTCCGATATTTTCATTGACCTGTTGTGTTATCGCAGACATGGCCATAACGAGGGTGATGAGCCTAAGTTTACCCAGCCAAGCCTGTATTCACTGATCGATAAGCATCCTAACCCACGCGAAGTGTACACCCAGTATCTCCTGCACAACGGAGAATCTGAAGTACAAGACCTGGCAAAGGAAATGGAAAAAGGATTCTGGGCACAATTGCAGGAACGCCTGGACGAAGTAAGACAGCACCCGCTGCCTTATACCTATCAGAAACCTGAACAATGGTGGCAGGAACTCCGCAAATCCAGACCGGAAGATTTTGACCAATCCCCGGTAACAGCAGTAAAAGAAGAAGAAGTAAGAAGGCTCATCGGCCGTCTGATGACCTGGCCGAAAGAATTCGTGCCACTGCGTAAAGTAGAAAAACTGCTGCAGGATAAGATCAAACTGTACGAAACAGAAGGCAAAGTAGACTGGGCAACCGGTGAACTGCTGGCTTACGCCTCGCTGCTGAGCGAAGGTAAAGACGTTCGTATGAGCGGTGAAGACGTAAAGAGAGGTACCTTCTCTCACCGTCACGCCATTCTGTTCGACGAAAATACCAACGCTACCTACAGCCGTCTGGGCGAATTACAGGAAAAACAAGGTTCTTTCCGTATCTACAACTCCCTGCTGAGCGAATTCGCTGTACTGGGCTTTGAATATGGCTATGCAATGGCCAATCCAAAATCACTGGTGATCTGGGAAGCACAATATGGCGACTTTGCCAATGGTGCGCAAACCGTGATCGACCAGTATATTACCAGTGCAGAGCAAAAATGGACGAATCAGAATGGTATGGTGATGTTACTGCCTCATGGTTATGAAGGCGGTGGACCAGACCACTCCAATGCACGTCCTGAACGTTTCCTGCAGTCATGTGCTGAATACAACATCATCGTTACAAATATTACAACTGCTGCCAACTTCTTCCACGCACTGCGTCGCCAGCTGACATGGGAGTTCCGTAAGCCACTGGTGAACTTCTCACCAAAAGCGAACTTAAGGCATGTAGGTTCTTACTCCCCAATCGCTGCATTCACAGAAGGCGGATTTAAGGAAGTACTGGACGATGAATATGTAGACGATGCATCAAAAGTGAAGAAGGTATTGCTGTGTACCGGTAAAATCTACTTTGAGCTGGCTGAAAAGCAGGCGAAGGATAACCGTAAAGATGTAGCGATCGTTCGCCTGGAACAATTGTATCCGCTGCCTACCGTTCAACTGGAGGCGCTGAACCAGAAGTATAAAGCTGCTACCTGGTTCTGGGTACAGGAAGAGCCGCTGAACATGGGCGCTGCTTCTTACCTGCAGATGAACATGAAGCAACTGAATTATGGCGTCATCAGCCGTAATCCAAGTGCAGCAACTGCTACAGGTTATGCCAAAGTGCATGCCCGCGAACAGCTCGAGATAATTGAAACAGCATTTAACATATAGGGAAGTTTAGAACAAGTGAAGCAATTCACTTAATACAAATCGCACACAGAAATTAGAAATATGGCTATCGAAATCAAAGTTCCTACGGTAGGAGAATCTATTAGCGAGGTAACAATTGCAAAGTGGTTGAAGAAAGACGGTGATTATGTGCAACAGGATGAGGTGATCTGTGAAATGGAATCTGAAAAAGCCACCTTTGAATTAAACGCAGAGAAGGCAGGTATCCTGAAAATAGCTGCTCCTGAAGGTGCTACATTGAAAATTGGAGATGTGGCCTGTACCATTGATACAGACGCGGCTGCCCCTGCGGCATCTGCGCCAGCTGCTGCGGCAGCGCCGGCTCCTGAAGCCCCTGTGGCACCTGTAGCAGAAGCTGCACCTGCTGCTCCGGCTGTAAATAAAGGAACGATTGAGATGAAGGTGCCAACTGTGGGAGAATCTATCAGTGAGGTTACTTTGATCAAATGGATAAAGAAAGAAGGCGATTACGTAGAGCGTGATGAAGTGATCTGCGAACTGGAATCAGAGAAAGCTACTTTCGAACTGAATGCAGAAGAAGCAGGCGCACTGATCACCCTGGGTAAAGAAGGTGATGTGCTGAAAGTAGGTGACCCAATTGCCAAGATCGATACAAGTGTAGGCCGTCCTGCCGGTAAAGCACAACCAGCAGCTGCCACCGCAGCGCCAAAAGCTGAAACCCAGGCTGCACCACAGGCACAGAATGCCCCGGTAACCGCTATTCCTAACGATGTGAAAGCTACACCGGTAGCTGCTGCTGTTATCGCTGATTCGCATGTAGATCCGGCTACCATCAAAGGCACCGGCGCTCATGGCAAAATCAAGAAAGGCGATGTACTGGCTGCATTACAAAACCCTGGCGTAGCACTGGATCAGGAACTCTTTACCCGCGGCGAACGTCGTGAGAAAATGAGCAACCTGCGTAAAACAGTTTCCCGCCGCCTGGTAGAAGCTAAAAACACCACCGCAATGCTCACCACTTTCAACGAAGTGGACATGACAAACATCATGGAGCTGCGCGCTAAATACAAAGAAGTGTTCAAGAAACAACATGAGGTGAACCTGGGCTTTATGAGCTTCTTCACCAAAGCTTGTTGCTTTGCACTGAAAGAATTCCCTGCTGTCAATGCTTACATCGATGGGGAAGAACTGGTATACCACGAATACTGTGATATATCTATCGCAGTATCTGCACCTAAAGGGCTGGTAGTACCAGTGATCCGCAATGCAGAGAGCCTGGATATGGCACAGATCGAAAAGAAAGTAGTGGAACTGGCTACAAAAGCGCGCGATAGCAAACTGACGATGGATGAAATGACCGGTGGAACCTTCACCATTACCAACGGTGGCGTGTTTGGCTCACTCATGAGTACACCAATCATCAACATTCCCCAGTCTGCAATTCTGGGTATGCACAAAATTCAGGATCGCCCAATGGCAGTAAACGGTCAGGTAGTCATCCGCCCGATGATGTACATTGCACTGAGCTACGATCACCGTATCATCGATGGTCGCGAATCAGTAAGCTTCCTGGTACGTGTGAAAGAAATGCTGGAAAATCCTGAACAACTGCTGTTCGGTAAAGATCCGCTGAAAGCATTACTGAAACTCTAAACTAGTTTTTAATAAGCCTTTGCAAAACGCTCAATGCTGCCAAAAAAGGCATTGAGCGTTTTGCTTTTAGATAATGTGATTATGACCCGTTGGGAGAATTACTTAGCAGCTGCCGGAAAGATAATAGCAGAATACGATGGAAGCCTGCCTTTACATCATTTCCTGAAAGGTTTTTTTAAGCAGCATCCATATATGGGAAGCCGCGACAGGCGGCATATTTCGCAGCTGGTATATTCGTACTACCGCCTGGGATACCTGTATAAAGCGGACAAATCTGTGCAGGAACGGATCCTCTTAGGTAGCTATTTATGTAAAGCAGAGGAAGCAGAAAATTTCACAATTGAAGCCCCAGCCGAAATTCCCTTTGAAAGCATTTTCCCCTTTCAAAATGAATTATCCCCCGAAATAAACCCCCTGGCTTTCTCACAGTCTTTTTTAAAGCAACCGTTCTTATTTATTCGTACCCGGAAAGATAAACAGGAAGCGATAAAAAAACTGCTCACCCGCAATGAGATCTCTTTTGATGAATGGGGGCCCAATACACTCGCATTGCCCAACAGCACGAAAATAGATGCCATCGTAACAGATAAAAGCTGGTACGAAATTCAGGATGCTTCCTCCCAAGAGGTAGGCAATCTATTCCACCCTAAACCAGGTGAAGCCTGGTGGGATAGCTGTGCCGCCAGTGGTGGAAAATCAATCTTATTATTAGATAAGGAACCAAAGATAAAACTGATGGTGAGCGATGTGCGTCCATCCATCATTGCTAATTTACACATGCGCTTCAAGGAAGCAGGTATCAGGGATTATACCAGTATGGTCATGGATCTTACAGGCAATATCGCCCTTGAACGTCGCTTTGATCATATCATCTTAGATGCGCCCTGTTCAGGCTCCGGCACCTGGGGCCGTACACCGGAAAATCTCTCTTTCTTCAAAGAAGAACAGATCAGAGAATTCCAGCAACTCCAGCAAAGCATCGCAGGCAACGTAGTGAAACTACTAAAACCAGGCGGCTCCCTAATCTATATTACCTGCTCCGTATTCCGCGCAGAAAATGAAGAGGTAGTCGCGCACCTGGAAAACACAACCAACTTAAAAAAGCAGGAGGGAGGCATTATTCCCGGCTACGAAAAAGGCGCCGACAGCATGTTTGCCGTACGCCTGGCATAAAAAAAGGGGGCTACCAACGGTAGCCCCCTTTTTTTATATTTATAAACTTCTCTGTATTATTCCTCCCGCTATCACATCATCTCCCTCATAAAACACCGCGGACTGCCCCGGCGCTATTCCCTTCACATTGCCATAAAAATTCACTTTCACCTTGCCATCCACATTATACAAATTACTCAGCGCCCCCTTATCCTTATACCGGATCTTGGTAATCGCCTCCATTCCTTCCGGAATATGATCGTACTTGATATAATTAATCCCCGCCACCAAAGTCTCCGTCCTGTTCAACTCCTCCTCATCACCTAATACTACTGTATTCGTTTCCGGGATAATCTCCGTTACATAAATCGGCCTTCCCAGCGCAATATCCAATCCCTTCCTTTGCCCAATCGTATAAAAAGGATACCCTTTATGATGCCCTACAATTGTACCATCACTCAGCACAAAATTTCCACCATTCACCTGCTCTTCCAATCCATCCACCCTGCGTTTCAGGAAGCCACGGTAATCATTATCCGGCACAAAACAAATTTCATAACTCTCCGCCTTCTTCGCTAATTCCGGGTACCCGAAGTCCTCCGCCATCTGCCGGATCTGCGTTTTCCTGTATTGCCCCAGCGGCAAAATAGTCCGCGCCAGCACGTCCTGCTCCAAACCCCATAGCACATAACTCTGATCTTTCGTCTCATCCACCCCTTTACTCAATACCCAACGGCTATTCTCCTCACGAATCTGTGCATAATGCCCGGTGGCAATAAAAGCACAATCCATCGCATCCGCCCTTTTCATCAGGGCACGCCATTTAATATGGGTATTGCACAGTACGCACGGGTTAGGTGTGCGCCCAGCCATATATTCCTCGACGAAGTTGTTGATCACATAGTCGCCAAATTCTTCCCGGATGTCCAGGACGAAATGGGGGAAGCCGTGATGTACGGCCGCAGCCCGTGCGTCATTAAAAGAATCCAGGTTACAGCACCCGGTTTCTTTCTTACTGGAGCCGGCAGAAGCGTAATCCCAGGTTTTCATGGTGATCCCCACCACTTCATAACCCTGCTCATGCAGCATCAAAGCGGTCACAGTACTATCAATACCGCCACTCATTGCTACCAGCACTTTGCCATGTCTGCTCATTTTTGTGTATTTAAGAGTGCAAATTTACAGAAAAAGAGGGGGAGCTGATACATCGATTTTTTTCGATTTATAAATTAGCTGTCTGCCCCGTGTAAAAAAATTAAAAACAAATTCCCGGATTTAGCTAAATTTAAACATGTTACCAACATTAAATAAAGCATACTTGCTGCAACACCCTGAGCTGGGTGTCAACGAGCGCTACTTTAGCTTCCCGGAGAAGATCCTCCAGTTCGGTACCGGTGTGCTGCTGCGTGGCCTTGTTGACTACCTCGTAGACAAAGCCAACAAAGCCGGCCAGTTCGAAGGAAGAATCGTAGTCGTAAAATCCACGGATGGAGAAACCACCGAATTCACTTCACAAGACAATCTCTTCACTACACACATCAAGGGCGTAGCCCAGGGGGAATTGGTAGATCAACAGCTGATCAACGCTTCTATTAGCCGAGTTTTGCAATCGAATGCAGAATGGGGCGAAATATTGAGAACCGTCCATCAGCCTGCATTACAGATCATTATTTCCAATACCACTGAAGTAGGCATCCAATACGTTCCGGAGAAGATTGAAGGCCTGGTTCCCGCATCCTATCCCGGCAAACTACTCGCCGTGCTCTGGGAACGCTACCAGTGTTTTAAGGGTGCCTCCCATACCGGTTTTGTGATCATTCCTACCGAACTCGTGGTGAACAATGGAAACTTATTAAAGGAAACCGTACTGAAACTGGCTGCTTACAATGAGCTGCCGGCCGCCTTCCAGCAATGGATCGCTACAGATAACGCTTTCTGCAACTCCCTCGTAGACAGGATCGTTCCCGGCAAACCAAAAGAACTGCCACCCGCCGGCTACACTGACCAGCTCTGGATCAATGCAGAACCTTTCCTGCTCTGGGCCGTTGAAGGTGATGCGCCCATTGCCAAAATTCTCGGCTTCCACAAGACCGATGCCCGCATGCTCATCACGCCGGACATCACGCCTTACCGGGAACAGAAACTGCGCATCCTCAATGGTAGTCACACGGCTTCCGTGCCATTAGGCTATCTCAGAGGGCTGAATACCGTGTATGAATGTATGGAAAACCCATATATGCGTGCATTTTTCAGAACCGTCGTGATAGATGAAATCCTCCCTACAATTAAAGATACCTGCCCCCAGGCACCCGCTTTTGCAGAAGATGTACTGGACAGGTTTGCGAATCCGTCTATTGCCCACAAATTGCTGAGCATTACTTTCCAGGAAAGCAGTAAGATGAATGCCCGCAACGTGCGCACCTTTGTACGTTATTACGAGCAGCAGGGTAAAGTTCCCGCCGCTATGTGCCAGGGTTTTGCTGCCATGATCCTCTTCCTTCGCCCCGCGAAACAGGAGAATGGCCAGTACTTTGGTGCAAGAGGAACCGAATTTTATCCGATCACCGACGACCGTGCAGCCATCTTTGCAGGTTATTGGAAACAGTATACCGATATTTCACAACTGGTAAAAGCCATCAGTGCAGATACCAATCTTTGGGAAACTGACTTGTCAGCATTGTCCGGCTTCACCACCACCGTGGCAGGGCATTTACAGGAAATGATGGAGAATCAAGCAGCGTTAATTAAGTAATTCAAGTTATGAAGGCTTTTATGGATGCTGATTTCCTGTTGAAAACAGAAACAGCTAAGAGATTATTCCACGATTATGCAAAAGAGATGCCTATCATCGATTATCATAATCACTTACCTCCTGATGAAATAGCAAATAACCGGCAGTTTGAAAACCTGACAGCCATCTGGCTGAAAGGGGATCACTACAAATGGAGAGCGATGCGCGCCAATGGCGTAGCAGAGCAATTCGTAACCGGTGATGCAGACGACCTGACCAAATTCAAACACTGGGCAGCCACCGTTCCCTATACCATGCGCAATCCGCTATACCATTGGACCCACATGGAATTGCAAAATCCATTTGGAGTAAAACAATTGCTGGATGCTTCCAACGCAGAATGGGTGTATCAGCATTGTGGAGAACAACTCGCTCAATGGCGTACACAAACCCTGCTCAGGCATTTCAAAGTCACCACACTTTGTACAACAGATGATCCCTGTGATATGCTGGAACATCACGCCGCCATCAGGCAATCTGGTTTTGACATCCGCGTATTGCCTACTTTCCGCCCCGATAAGGCGATTGCTGTTGAAAATGCACAGGCATTCAACGAATACGCAGATAGGCTGGGAATGGTCGCTAATATGCCCACAGGCAGCTATCAGCAGTTTATGGAAGCATTACGTAGCAGGCATGATTATTTTCATGAAGCCGGCGGTCGTTTATCCGATCACGGTATCAGCACATTCTATAGTGCGTCATTCACTGCCGCCGAACTTGAAACGATCTTCGCCAAACTCAGGGCTGGCAAGGAAATCACAACACAAGAAGCCCTGCAGTTCAAAACCGGCACACTCCACCTCATCTGCGAATGGAACCATGAAAGAGGCTGGGTACAGCAATTTCATGTAGGCGCTATCCGTAATAACAACAGTCGCCTCGTACAGCAGATCGGGGCAGATGCAGGTGTAGATTCTATTGGTGACTGGCAGGTAGCCATCGCAATGTCTGGTTTCCTGGATGGCCTGGACAAAAAGAATAAATTAGCTAAAACCGTCGTATATAACCTGAACCCTTCTTACAATGAAGTGTTTGCGACCATGGCTGGTAATTTCCAGGATGGTACAGTGCCCGGAAAAATGCAGTTTGGCTCCGGCTGGTGGTTCCTGGATCAGAAAGATGGCATGGAAAAACAAATGAATACCCTGAGCAACATGGGCCTGCTAAGTCGTTTTGTAGGCATGCTCACAGATTCAAGAAGTTTTCTCTCCTGGTCACGTCATGAATATTTTCGCCGTATTTTGTGCAACCTCCTGGGTGAAGATGTGGAAAACGGAGAACTGCCTGGTGATATCAACTGGTTAGGAAAAATGGTACAGGATATTTGTTATAATAATGCCAGCGCGTATTTTGGATTTTAGTTAACCGAACTATATGAAACCAGTTAAAGTCATTTCCTTTGGAGAAATATTGCTCCGCCTCTCCCCGCAATGGGAACAGCACAATGCTGCCCTCTATGTAGGGGGCGCAGAAGCGAATGTAGCAGCTGCCCTGGCCAAATGGGGAACATCCGTAGCCTACATCAGCCGTATGCCTGACAATGGTATTGCACACGAAGTAAACCAGCAATTGCAGGCATTGGGGATCAGCACAGATCGCATGCTCACAGGTGGAGATCGCATTGGTATCTATTACCTGGAACAGGGCAAAGACCTGAAAAATGCCGGCGTTGTATATGACCGTAAATATTCTTCCTTCAGCCGGTTAAAGCCCGGAACGGTAGATTGGGATAGCCTGCTGGGTGATGCGGAATGGTTCCACTGGAGTGCCCTCACCCCAGCCCTGAACGAAGATACCGCCATCATCTGCAAAGAAATACTCGAAGCCGCTACCCGCAAAGGACTGTTCATTTCTACCGATCTCAATTATCGCAGCAGGCTATGGCAATATGGTAAACAACCATTTGCGGTGATGCCTGAACTCGTAGCACATTGTGACCTGGTGATGGGCAATATCTGGGCAGCACATACCATGCTGGATACTAACCTGAATACCGTAGCCCTGGAAGCAAACACCCGGGAAGTATACCTGCAGGAAGCACAGGCGGTAGCCATAGAAATCACAGAGAAATTCCCCCGTTGCAAACAGGTGGCATTTACCTATCGTTTTTCACAGGCACCTACGCATAACCTCTATTACGCTACCTGGTTCGATAATGGTACACTGAGTGTATCCAAAGCATACGAAACCAACGAAGTGGTAGACAGGGTAGGGAGTGGCGACAGTTTCATGGCTGGCCTGATTCATGCCCGTTTAAGTGGCATGGATGCACAGGCAACCATTTCATTTGCCGCAGCCGCTGCATGGTCAAAACTCTTCCTGAAAGGAGATTTCAATTTAACAGCTAAAGAAGATATCCTAAAACTGATTTAATATGGCAATAGCCGCATCTACCATCGTCTCAGCTTTCGAAAAAAGCAAAATCATACCTGTATTCTATCATGATGATGAAGAGGTTTGCTGTCAGGTAATGGCCGCCTGTTATGCCGCTGGCATCCGGGTGTTCGAATTCACCAACAGGGGAGAATATGCCCGCCGTAATTTCGCCACCATGCGCGACAAAAAGCTGGTAGACATGCCTGACATGTACCTGGGTATAGGTACTATCAAAACCGCAGCTGATGCAAAAGCATTTACAGGTGCAGGTGCTGATTTCATTATCAGCCCGATCACCGATGTAAGTATCGCAGAGGCTTGCAGGGCAGAAGATATTGTATGGATACCGGGATGTATGACACCCTCCGAAATCGCTACCGCAGAAAAGACAGGCGCCCGTTTTGTCAAGCTGTTTCCAGGTAGCCTCTTAGGCCCTAATTATGTTACCGCTATCAAGCCACTTTTCCCGGACATGAAATTTATGCCAACAGGCGGAGTTGCACCCACCAAAGAAAGTATACAAACCTGGCTGAATGCAGGCGTAGTATGTGTAGGTATGGGTTCAAACTTATTGAACAAAGACCTGATCGCAAAAAAGGATTGGGATGGACTGAGCGCGCAATTGTCCAAAGTAGTTGACATCGTAAAAAGCCTGTAGGCCCTGGCTTGTAACAGGCCCGCGACAAAATTACGATCCATGTAATTGATGGCTGATGGTTCGCCACCCGGTTCCGGTCAGCGTTAATTACCGTTGATCATCGCCAGCAGCAGGTTCACGACTATTTTACTGTCAATTTTGTGCAAACGTTTGCATAATTCGCGCCGGTTTTGTATCTTAATTCAGGATTGACTCATTTTTGTATTCATTGAAAACCGAAATGAGTCAGTCATCATAGTTCCTCTTTATAAATTCCAAAATGAAAGGCATGGATTCCACATCAATAGGTAGGTTTCGCTGGCGCATTTGTGCGTTATTATTTTTTGCGACCACCATCAACTATATAGACCGTCAGGTGATTGGTCTGCTCAAGCCAACATTATCGGAGTCATTTCACTGGACAGAAACTGACTTTGCCCATATCATGACTGCCTTTTCTGCTGCCTATGCTGTCGGATTATTATTCTTCGGCCGCCTGGTAGATAAGATAGGTACGAAGATGGGATATATCCTTTCCATCGTGGTTTGGAGTGTCGCAGCCATCCTGCATGCACTGGCCAAAACAACGCTTGGATTCGGTTTTGCCCGGGTGTTCCTGGGATTGGGAGAATCTGGTAATTTCCCCGTAGCCATCAAAACCGTAGCAGAGTGGTTCCCTAAAAAAGAAAGGGCACTGGCCACCGGTATCTTTAATTCAGGCGCCAATATCGGTGCAGTATTAGCACCGGTTGTTGTACCCTGGTTAAATGGTAAATATGGCTGGCAACAGGCATTTATCTGGACTGGGGTGATCGGTTTTATATGGCTCATCTTCTGGGTGATCTGGTACGAAATTCCTGCACGTCACAAGCAACTGACACAGGCAGAATATGATTACATTCATAGTGACGACGTGGTGGAAACACCTGTAAAAGATGTAGATCCTCATCCCAAAAGTGTATCCTGGAGAAAGCTGTTAAGCATCCGTCAGACATGGGCCTTTGTATTCGGAAAAATGCTCACAGATCCCATCTGGTGGTTCTTCCTTTTCTGGCTGCCATCTTACTTTTCAGATACCTATCATCTCGATTTTACGAAGCCCAATCCGCAGCTGATGCTGATCTATACAGCTACTACCATCGGTAGTATCGGAGGTGGTTATTTATCATCCTTCCTCATTAAAAAAGGATGGCCTGTATTCAAAGCTAGAAAAACATCGATGCTCATCTTTGCCTTCGCAGTATTGCCGATCATCACCATTCAATATGCTACCAATATCTGGGTCGTAGTAGGCCTCATTGCCCTCGCCGCTGCTGCGCACCAGGCATGGTCTGCAAATATCTTTACAACGGCATCCGATATGTTCCCTAAATACGCAGTCAGCTCTGTGGTAGGTTTAGGTGGAATGGCCGGATCAGTAGGAGGGAGCTTCTTCCCCTTTATTGTAGGATACTTATTAGATCATTATAAACTTTTAGGGAATATCACCATCGGCTACAACATCCTCTTTGTAATATGTGGATGTATTTATTTAGTTGCATGGCTCTTAATGCACATCTTCGCACCTAAAATGGAACGTGTCACATTCGATTAAATGAAGCCGGCCGCAGGTATCTTAGCGCCCACAAAAAGAAACGCTTTTGCTAAAGGCAAAAGCGTTTCTTTTTGGAATTTAAATCTCTATTTATCTTACAAACTCACGCCTCTCTTCCACGGAATAAAATCATCCTGGTACAACATTTCCGCCTTTGTATGTACTTCTCCACTCGCCGCCCTGATCACATACTCCAATATCTCTTCACCCATCTCCTCAATACTCACTTCCCCACTAATAATCGTACCCGTATTAATATCAATAATATCCGGCATCCGCTGCGCCAGCTTCGTATTCGTAGCCAACTTCACCACCGGTGCAATCGGGTTCCCCGTAGGCGTTCCCAACCCTGTTGTAAACAACACAATATTCGCCCCTGAACCCACCTCAGCACTGGTCGATTCCACATCGTTCCCCGGCGTACACAACAAATTCAGCCCCGGCCGCTTCACATACTCCGTATAATCCAACACATCAATCACCGGAGAAATCCCCCCTTTCTTCGCCGCACCCGCACTCTTAATCGCGTCAGTAATCAAACCATCCTTGATATTCCCCGGAGACGGATTCATATAAAACCCTGATCCCACAGACTCTGCCCGACTCTCATACGCACGCATGATACGAATGAACTTATCAGACACATCCTTTTCCACACAACGATTAATCAGCTCCTGCTCCACACCACATAATTCCGGAAACTCAGACAAAATGGAAGTGCCCCCCAAAGCAACTACCAGATCAGATGTATGACCCACCGCAGGATTCGCAGAAATACCAGAGAACCCATCAGATCCCCCACATTCCAAACCAATCACCAGCTTAGACAGCGGACTTGGTTGCCGGCTTTCCTTATCAGCTTCAATCAGCGCCAGGAAAGTATCCCTGATCGCAGTAGACAGCATAGAAAACTCAGAAGCACTCTTCTGCTGCTCATACACCAATACCGGCTTATTAAAATCAGGATTCAGCTTCTTTAAAGCATCCTGCAATATAGACACCTGTGCATGCTGGCAACCCAGGCTCAGCACAGTCGCCCCCGCTACATTCGGATGATGAATATACCCGGCCAGCAATGCACACAATGCATCAGAATCCTGCCTTGTACCTCCACAACCACCTTCATGCATCAGGAACTTAATCCCATCAATATTATTAAATACTGTATGACGTTTATTACTCAGGCTTACCGCTTCTGCAGTGTAGGTCTTAATCGCCCCCAGGTCGCCTTTCTTATATAAAGCAACGAGATCCTGTACCTGCTCATTATAGACTTCTGCCGGTGCAAACCCCAGCCCTTTTTCAAAGGCAGTCCTGATCACACTTACATTACGATTCTCACAAAATACCATCGGGATTACCAACCAGTAGTTGCGCGTACCTACCTGGCCATCTTTGCGGGGATATCCCATAAACGTACGGTTAGCCCATTTACTCACATCAGGCTGCTCCCATGCTACAGTTCCTTCCTTTTCGTGAAATGCACTGGCGTCATGCTTCACATTGGTTATAGTAATCAGTTCTCCTTTTGCAATGGCAGCATTGGCTTTGCCTACCAGTACACCATACATAGTAATAGGATCGCCTTCCTTAGCATCAGCGATCATGAATTTATGTTTAGCGGGAACGTCTTTAAGTAAGGTTATTGTGGAACCATTAAACCCGACTTCCGTACCTTGTTGAAGGTCTTGTAGGGCAACAAGCACGTTGTCGCCGGGATGTATTTGCAGATACTTATTCATATTAGCTAAAGTATAAAATTACCATACTGCCTGTTAATACTAAAATCTTAATCTATAATGAAATTTTGCCTTTAGAATGATGCAAAATCACTCGATAGCTTGGCTAAAACCTTTTAGCTGACCAGTGCAACTCAAATCCCCGCCAGAAAAGGGAATACAAAGATAAGACCTTCTTTCTTTATGCAAATATTTATAATGTGATAATATGCCACTAAAGCCCCCAAACACCCTGAATTAGGCATATTAGCCAAATAACAGGGTACCCTTGCTAAAAAAGTATCAGTCTGATTGTTATGCAAACGTTTGCATTTCTAAGCATTAAGAAGTATCTTTCCATTCAGTTATGAAAAGATGCAGGGATACGCATCTCCCACTATTTATTATCATTTCTAAAAATTAATTGTCAGCCATATGACTGCCGAAACTAGATATGCCACCAGCCCAGCCTCCGTGTTGCGGTGGACGACAGACGAAACCAGGAATGAACTGCTCATTGAAAAGCTTTTCATTGCCGACAACCCGGTATTGGTGTATAGTCATTACGATAGATTCATCACAGGGGGCATCATGCCGGTAAACACTACCATAAAACTGGAAGCGCCCGATCAGCTGAAAGCCACCTACTTCCTGGAACGCCGGGAACTGGGCATTATCAATGTAGGTGCCCCGGGCAAAGTGCAGATAGACGGAGAAATATTTGAAGTAGGCTTCAAAGAAGCGCTCTATATAGGCAAAGGCAAACAGGATGTACTGTTCAGCAGCAATGACAGCGAGGAGCCTGCTAAGTTTTACATCAACTCTACCCCGGCTCACCAAACTTATCCAACACGACTGGTAACTAAAAAAGATGCCGAAATCGTGACCCTGGGTAGCATGGAAACCGCCAATCACCGTACCATCAATAAACTGCTGGTTGCCTCCGTATTACCTACCTGCCAGTTGCAGATGGGCATGACAGAACTCAAACCAGGCAGCATCTGGAACACTATTCCAGCTCATACACATGACAGGCGGATGGAGGTCTACTTCTACTTCGAAGTACCCGATGGCCAGTCTATTTGCCACTTCTGGGGCCAGCCCCAGGAAACACGTCATATCTGGATGCAGAATGAACAGGCTGTCATCTCCCCACCATGGTCCATTCACTCCGGTGCCGGTACCAGCAACTATACCTTCATCTGGGGCATGGCAGGCGAAAACCTCGACTACGGAGACATGGATGTATGTGCAGTACCTGATTTACGATAACCTGGAAAAAATAACGCATTATGATACTGCAGTCATTCGACCTCTCAGGCAAGGTGGCCCTGGTCACCGGTGCCAAACGGGGTATAGGTAAAGGTATTGCCGTAGCGCTGGCAGAAGCAGGCGCAGATATAATAGGTGTATCTGCTTCCCTGGAACCAACAGGGAGCGAAGTAGAAAAAGCCGTGCAGGCAACAGGCAGAAAATTCTATGGTTATACCTGCGATATGGGAAACCGGGAATCACTCTATGCATTCATAAAAACAATCACTGCGCAATTCCCTGTTATCGATATCCTCATTAACAATGCAGGCACTATTCTGCGCAAACCGGCTGCCGAACATCCGGATGAATACTGGGATGAAGTATTGGGCATCAACCTCGATGCACCATTTATCCTCACCCGCGAAATTGGTAAACAGATGCTTTCTCACGGCCATGGAAAGATTATCTTTACAGCATCGTTACTGACCTTCCAGGGAGGCATCAATGTGCCGGGGTATGCTGCCAGCAAAGGTGCCGTAGGATCGCTGGTGAAGGCATTTGCCAATGAATGGGCAGGCAAAGGCATCAATGTCAACGCTATTGCCCCGGGGTACATCGCTACAGATAATACCGCCGCCCTTCGCGCAGATGAAGAACGGAGCACTGCTATCTTATCACGTATCCCCGCAGGCCGTTGGGGTACGCCCGAAGACTTCCAGGGTCCTGCCGTATTCCTGGCCTCCGCGGCCTCGGACTATGTTCACGGCACTATCCTGACAGTGGACGGAGGCTGGATGGGTCGATAGTACGATGTCTACATGCTGATATATGAATAAAAGAACAGAAAAAACGATCGTCGATATTGCGGAAGAACTGGGCCTTTCAGTGTCTACTGTTTCCAGGGCACTGAATGACCACCCCAATATCAGCGCCCGCACCAAAGAGAAAGTGAAGAAGATGGCCCGCAAACTGGGCTACCGTCCAAATGCAATGGCAGCAGGTTTGCGCAATAACCGGAGTAAAACCATCGGTTTACTCGTGCCGCGTATTTCTATGTTCTTCCCCGCTACTATCAGCACAGTCGTACAAAACAAACTCCAGGAGCACGGATATAATGTGATCATCTGTCAGTCCAACGATTCTTATGAACAGGAAGTGGCTTTGACCAATACCCTCTATTCAGCACGAATCGATGCACTGGCAGTATCCACTACATTATCCACTACAGACTTCTCACACTTCGATATCTTCAAGGATAACAATATACCATTGGTATTCTTTGACAGGGTGCCAAAGAACTATGATGTAACCGTCGTGAAAGGCGATGATTACCTGGGTGGTCTGACTGTGACCCAACACCTGATCGAACAGGGTTGCAAAGACATTGTGCACATCTCCGGCCCGCTCACCTGTAACCTCTATGTAGAACGGGTAGCTGGTTTTAAACATGCCCTGCAGCAACACAAAATTCCTTTTAAAAAATCAAGGGTTTTTTACCAGGAGTTAACCCGTGACAACGCATGGCAGGTATGCGAAAAGATCTTTGCAAAGCAACCCTATCCCGATGGCGTATTTGCTGCCAATGATACCACTGCCATTACCATACTGGAATATTGCAGGAAGATCAATGTCCGCGTACCGGAAGACCTGAAGATTGTCGGCTACTCCAATGACCCGAGAGCAGAGATCATCCACCCGGGCATCACTTCAGTAGACCAGTTCCCCGCACTCATGGGAGAGCGGGTAGCCGAAGCACTGCTGGACCTGATGCAACAACCCAGGCAAACACCACAGCGCCACGCTGCAGCCATGGTACCTATTCAGCTGGTAAAACGTGCTTCATCCGAAGTAGCGCAGGCAGACACAAAAATAAAAGTCAACAAACGCAAAAAGAGTCAATAGTATAAACGAACTATTCACGCATGAAACAACTACTCTTCCTCCTGGGCAGCGTGCTGCTCACAGGTACTGCAATTTCCGTAAACGCCCAGGTGCCGGCTGACAAAGCCCTGAACCTCGCTGTTAAGCAATACAAACAAATGATGACCCAGGTTCCGGATACCTTAATGCCCCGGACTACTAACAATTTAACCGGTCAACTCATCACCTCCGATACCGAATGGTGGACATCCGGATTTTACCCCGGTACACTATGGTATCTCTACGAATATTCAAAAGATCAAAGCATACTGAAGGAAGCACGTAAGCGGACCAACGAGGTGCAAAAGGAGCAATATAACAAAACCACACACGATCTTGGATTCATGATGTATTGCAGTTATGGCAATGCCTACCGCCTTACCAAAGATCCAAAGGATAAACAGGTATTGATCACCAGTGCCCGCACCCTCAGCACCCGCTTCAACCCGGTAGTTGGTTGCATCAAATCATGGGATCATGGCAAATGGAAATACCCGGTGATCATCGATAACATGATGAACCTGGAATTGCTGACCTGGGCCAGCAAAGTAACCGGTGATACTTCCTTTGCACACATTGCCCGTACACATGCTAATACAACCATGCAGCACCATTTCAGACCTGATTACAGCTCTTACCACGTAATCGGTTATGATCCTGCTACAGGAGCTGTGGTAGCAAAAAATACCGCGCAGGGATTTGCTGACAGCTCCGCCTGGGCCCGTGGTCAGGCATGGGGTTTATATGGTTACACCATGATGTACAGGGAAACAAAAAATGCTGCTTACCTGGAACAGGCAAAGAAAATAGCCAACTATATCATCCCGCATCTGCCAGCTGATAAAGTACCTTACTGGGATTTTGATGCACCCGATATTCCACATGCAAAACGCGATGCATCCGCTGGTGCTGTGATGGCTGCTGCATTGCTGGAACTCAGTCAGTATACAAAGAATCAGGCTTATTTCCAGACGGCAGAACAGATCCTTCAAACACTTTGCAGCGATGAATATTTAGCAAAAGAAGGCACGAACAATCACTTCATACTCAAACACAGCGTAGGCCACCTGCCGGCAAATTCAGAAGTCGATGTACCGCTGACCTATGCAGATTATTACTTTGTAGAAGCATTGCTTCGTTATAAAAAATATAGCAAATGAACAGGCGGCGTTTTATACAGGCAGTACCACTAGCCGGTTTGGCCACCGCCGCAAAAGCAGGTAGTATGTTACCCACATCCATCACCACCCATACTGAATCCCTGCATGACAGGGAATACTGGACCTCCCTCATGGTTCGCATTGCAGAGCCGGTATTGTATAACCTGAGTAAAGGGCAACTGAAAAAGGTAATGCCTTTGGAAGTAGCTCCTGCTTACAGCAAACCCGTCGAAAAGGTGACCTACCTCGAGGCTTTTGGCCGTACGATGGCGGGCATTGCTCCCTGGCTGGAACTGGGCGCAGACGAAACCGCAGAAGGCAAAATACGGGGTCGTATGATCAGACTGGCACAGGAAGCCACCGCACAGGCTGTAAACCCCTCCGGGCCTGATTACATGAACTTCACCGGTCAGTATGACGGGCAGCCGCTGGTAGATGGTGCTTTCCTGGCACATGGCTTTCTCCGGGCTCCAAAGCAGCTATGGGAACCTTTGCCGGAAAAGACAAAACAGCAGGTTGTCGCAGCATTCAAAAGCTTAAGAAGTATCAAACCCGGTTACAATAACTGGCTGCTCTTTGCTGCCATGATCGAAACCGCCTTATTGCAGTTTGGTGAAGAATGGGATGCCATGCGTGTAGACTTTGCCGTTAAAAAGCACCAGGAATGGTACAAAGGAGACGGCATGTATGGCGATGGTACAGATTTTCACTTTGACTATTACAATGGCTTCGTCATCCAGCCCATGCTCCTCGATATACTGAAAGTACTGGTAGCCAAAGGCAAGGCCCCGAAATCAGAGTATGAGCAGGCATTACAAAGAATGCAGCGCTACGGGGTGATCCAGGAAAGACTGATCTCTCCTGAAGGCACATTCCCGGTGGTAGGCCGTTCCATGGCTTATAGAAATGCGGGTTTCCAGCCCCTTGCACAACTGGCATTAAACGACCAGCTACCTGATAGTCTCTCGCCGGCACAGGTGCGGTGTGCATTGACAGCAGTCAAGAAGCGCATCTTCGAAGCGCCTGAAACCTTTGATCAAAAGGGTTGGATGCAGCTGGGCTTTTGTGGCCATCAGCCGGAAATAGCGGATGTCTATACTTCTACCGGCAGCTCTTATTTGTGTACAGTTGCATTTCTTGCATTAGGGTTACCTTCCACACACACTTTCTGGACCGGTGCTCCGGAAGAATGGACATCGCAGAAAGCATGGAAAGGGAAACCGGTGCTGAAGGATCATGCCTTATAATGGTTATTCATTTCTTAGTCTGTATTAATATCAATCAGTCCGTACCGGATACCAAAAATCACTAAACCTACCCTGGTTTTAACTTTCAGTTTATCGCAAAGACTGCTCTTGTAGTCGTCGATGGTGCGTGGGCTTACGAACATCTTTTGTGCAATTTCTTTGTAGGATAATTCAGTACAAAGGTATTGTAGGAAGGTCTTTTCCTTGGGTGTGAGTTCGATCTTTTCACTCAGCGACAATACATCTTTCTGAAGACCAGAGATCACCTTGCCGGAGATATAATCGGGCAGGTAGAAGTCTTTTTTGATGATAGAATCAAAGGCTTCTTTCAGGTCATCGGGTTCTACATTCTTCATAATGTATCCCTTCGCACCGGATTTCAGCATCTTAATGATCACAGATTCATCGTTCAGCATGGACAGGGCCAATACCTTGATCTGAGGGAAATGGTTATTGATCCAGGTCGCAGTCTCATATCCGTTCATACCCGGCATATTCACGTCGAGAATGAGGATATCGGGCAGCTGCATTTCCCGGTTGTTAATGATTTTGATCACTTCTTCTCCATTGTTCGCTTCGAACAGAATGAAATAATCCGCAAAAGTGTTAATTAATCGCCCAAGGGCTTTTCTGACAAGTACATGGTCATCAGCAATGGCAACACTATATTTCGCTTTCCTGGTTATGCTCATGGAATGATTGTTTGTTTACGGGTATAGTGATTCGGATAGCAGTTCCGCTGTTCTTAGCGCTGTTGATCTGAAAGGTTCCACCAATAAGACTGGCTCTTTTACGGATGTTTCTCAATCCAAGACCCTTGTGCTGGTTTAAGTCGGCAAACAGGGCTTCCTGGTCAAAACCTATTCCGTTATCAGTTATTTCCAGGTCAATAAAGTCTGTGTTATGTGAAAGCCTGACTTCCACTTTAGTCGCCTTGGCATGCTTTACAATATTGTTCAACATTTCCTGTACGATGCGAAAGACAATGATTTCTGTCTGGTGATCAAGCAGGTTCCGGATGTCTGCAAAATTAAAGGAAGTTTCGTACAAATTGGTTCGTCTTAGTCTTTCAAGCTCGAAATTGATACTTTGTCCTAAACCCACTTCCGTAATTCTGTCAGTATGGAGGCTGCGCGACAGGTCTCGTAATTCTGTAATAGCCTTCTGCAGAGCCTTTCGGCTTTCTTCTATGTATTCATGTGCTTCACTGTTGTTTTCTACGGGAACGGTGAGCAGGGAAAGGGCCACAAAGGTCAGCGACTGGCCAATGTTGTCATGGATCTCCTGGGATAGATGTCCAAACACGTTTTCCTGGATTTCCAGCTGGGACCGCAGCAGTTCCTGCTCATAGCGTTCTTTGAGCAATCGCAGCTCCTGGGCCTGCGCAAGACGACCTTTCTGATTCAGAATCAGCATAATGATAATGAAGCCCACCAGTAATACCAGCAGGAAGATAGATGTAAATACTACAGGGAAGATTTCCTGAAAATCAGATTGCATATGAACGAAATACTAAAGAATAAATATAGAATAATATTTATCATAATATTTGTTACATGTAGCGTAGAAAATACAATAAACGGCATATTTGAAATGAAATTCATTAAACCATTTAGCGGAAGGCTACAGGTATAGAAGAATAAGAGCCCTGTGGCTGTCCAAAATGTAGGGTCCTGGAGCAGGCTATGCGGACCGGGAAATTTGATCCGTTCATAGAAGTAAAAGATACAGGAGATCACCACTGCCAGGCAGCCCAGCATATAAGTATAGGTGTTAAAAAGCACGTTACCCTGTATAAAAAGCATATTCAGCAGCCCCACGATGGGGAAAATGATAATGGCATAGCTCAGTGCCCGGATCACTTTAGGAGTAGACAGGAAGGAGCGGAGCAGAAAAAGCAGGTAAGTGAAATTCAGTATAGCATAGAAATTATAAATTTTCACATTATTCATATTGTGGAAACTATACCAGTATGTTATGATCTCAACCGAGAAGGTAATGGCGATATAAATAATGAAAGAGTTAATATAAGCGGGAGGCTGTTTCTGTAGTTTGGCAAGCAAAGCAACGATAAAGCACAACAGGATTGTCATGACATTAACCGGCTGCTGGTAGAGTGAAAAATGTGACAACGTTAAAACGTTCAGTAGTACACAGGACATAAGAAATTAATACGATAGCTTTTAAACAGTTATTGATCGTTGAAAGGTAGTAAAAGCCGCGTAAAATTTATTTTAAGAAAAAAAACTGCCGGATGAGTGATCCGGCAGCATAATTTAATATCCAATATCGAAATGGATAATATCTTAGATCTTACTGGTCTGTTTTGCCTCAATTTTCACCCCTTCAAATTCGTTCCCAGCTTGTCCAACACAGGCTGGAGGGCAAATGTAACCAAAATTGAAAGCTACGATCTCAGCCCCATTAGGTGTGGAAACATACAGATCTTTATTTTCAGTTTTACCGGTTTCGCTTACTTTCTGTTGAGTAGCAACGAAAACGATCGTTTGTCTGTCTTCCAACAGGATGTTTTCAGGGAATGAAGAAGGATATACACCCCAGTATACCCTGATACCGTCCGCACCTGCAGCTTCAGCTGTCTCAATATAGTGCTTCAGTTCATCCAGGCTGTACCAAACACTCAGAGAGTCCATTTTACCCAGGCGCTCAGAGTTTGCTTTCCATCTGTTTTCCCTGTAATTATTTTTGAGCATGGTTACATGCTTATCGTTTACAAATTGACCGGCTTTCATAATAGTAGCGGCTGACATAAGATATTTAATTTAGGTTTTGAAAATCTCATTGACAACATAAAACTAATTCAAAATAAATACAGTTATTACTGTAAGTTATTAATAATCATAACATTATAATGTGTATAAATTCGTAATTACTGTCTAATCAATTCATATGTGATTTTGTCTAATGCAAAAACCGAACTTTTCTACTCAATTTTCCTGTAAAAATGCAGTAATAACTGCGTTAATAACGGTGCATTTATACCGGTAATTATCGGTGTGGGTATTTTTTTTCTGCATACCACCTGATTTTGGGATACTCCTTCGGTCTGTTCAGGACTGTTACGATTACACTTTAGAATGGAGATCTTGAATACCGTGAAACCACGGGCTTTAAAATACCGTGATTCACGCAGTTTGTAATTGCGTATAGGTACGTTTCGTGTTGATTCATTGCCGGTTTTTTAACCCCACGAAATCGTAAAACTGAATCTGTATCTCAGCAATTTATCCGCCAAAAAACTCCTACCAGCATGACTGACAGGCATTTTGCTCATTGCGTGTTTATTCGGATGTTATAACCAGTTAACCAAACATAGCAAATGCAACGAACATATTCATCCATCAAACGTGCTGCGTCAACTTTATTTTTAATAATATTGATCAGGCAATTAGCCTGAATGCTGATTTAAAATATTGTACCCTTTGAAAACCCTAAATTGTATTGTCCCCCCCAAAGTACCATAACTGGCCTGCTTTTTAGCAGGCCTTTTCTTTTTTATACCACGCTCACTTCATAGTCTCTCAACGCAGTCATATCATATAAAAACCGAAATCCAATGACCGTTTGCAACAATGCATCCGAGGTCCGCAAAGTAATCTCTGTATCACTCTCCGTTACCCAGTTATTGAATGCGGTAGGCTCCCCATATAAATTGCTGAGGCGTGTAGCCAGCTGAAAACCAGGTCGATCCGGGTAAATGAATAGCCTGTTGATAAACTCATTCTCATTCACACCTGCGAATAGATGACTCAAATCAATCCCACTATCCTTGTGCTCAATCGTACACCTGATAGGCCTGTTAAAAACATGGTAAAGACCGCCATGCGGTGAAACGCTGAAATGATGTCTGCCCGTGTAAAGGTTAAAAGGCAGCATCCCTGGAATGTGTCCAGGCCTTCGGCCCAGCTGAATATCGCCGATGCCCAGGTGATGTAACCTGTAATGGTTGGGTTGCGATGAAGATTCCATACATGCAGGGTTCGTTCTTCTAAATTTACTAAATCATTCGCTCCAGAGGAGCCACCCCCCATCAAACCAGCTCCATACCCCCTGAAAATCATCACTCCTTCTTCAGTGAGTCTTCGCTTTGTGTTTTACGCTTCTCCGACACTTATTAGTCACTAGAAGGTCACTTGTATATCCCAGAGATAATGAGGTGATATACTGGTGTACTTGTAGTGAACTTATAATGTACGGATGCGAGCGAATTCCAGGTGTCTTCAGGGTACTAAAAAAGGCCCCTTCAAGGTATCATAACCTCAAAGGAGCCTTTCGAAAGAAATAAGTTGTAACTTATTTCTTTGGCTTCGCGCCCATGTAAAACACGAGCTTACCACCATTCATTATATCTTCATGCGTAATTGAATTACTTAGCACCGGCTTACCATTCAGTGTTACCTTTTGCACATATACATTCGTCTCACTCTGATTCGGCGCCTCTACCGTAAACGTCTTCCCGTTATCCAGGTTTAATACTGCATTTTTTACCGCAGGGCTACCCAAAATGTAAGCTGTAGATCCTGGGCAAACCGGGTAGAAACCTAAAGAAGTAAAGATGTACCAGGCACTCATCTGACCGCAATCATCATTACCACCCAAACCATCTGCCGCCGGCTTATACATTTTCTTCAGGATCATTCTCACACGTTCCTGTGTTTTCCAGGGCTCACCTGTCCAGTTGTATAAATAAGCAGCATGATGAGAAGGCTCATTACCATGTACATAGTTACCAATAATACCATCCCTGGTAATATCCTCTGTCTCTGCAAAGAATTCATCAGGCAGGTGCATGGTAAACAGGGAATCCAGGTGACGGGAAAACGCTTTCTTATCGCCACGCAGCGCAATCATTGCTGCTGGATCCTGTGGTACATATAAACTGTAGTTCCATGCATTCCCTTCTATGAAGCCCTGGTTATCGGTCTTCAGTGGATCAAATTCCTTCTTAAAGCTGCCATCACTCAGGCGTGGGCGCATATATCCTGAAGCCGGATCGTACACGTTTTTGTAGTTTTCCGCACGCTTCATGAACTCAGTATAGATATCATTCCTGTTCAGTTTCTTCGCCATTTGTGCAATACACCAGTCATCATAAGCATATTCCAGTGTTTTGGATACAGAAGCACCACTCTTGTCTTCAGGAACATAACCATTATCCATAAAGTAACCCAGGCCATCATAATTGCGATGACGTGCCGTCGTTACACAGGCATCCAGCGCCTTGTTCGCATCGAAAGGTGCATTGCCTTTCATCACCGCATCAGCAATGACTGATACACTGTGGTAGCCAATCATACACCAGTTCTCATTTGCATAATGTGACCATACCGGCAGCATGTGCTGTGCACTCTGATCAAAGTGTGCCAGCATGCTCTGTGCCATATCCGCATTGCGTTTTGGCTGAATGATATTGAACAGGGGATGCAAAGCACGGTAAGTATCCCAGAGGGAGAATGTTGTATAGTTAGTAAAGTTTTGCGCCTGGTGAATATTCTGATCCAAACCACGATAGTTACCATCTACATCCATATAAGTGGTAGGACTGATGAATGCATGATACATAGCGGTATAGAAGTTCACCATCTCATCTTCATTCAGCAGTTGCGCATCGATCTTATGCAGTTCTTTATTCCAGAGGGCCTGACCATCTGCCTTCACTTTTTCAAAATCCCATCCCGGTGCTTCAGCTCTCAGGTTTTTCAGTGCGCCTTCTGTGCTTACTGGTGATAATGCAAACTTGATCTTCACCTTTTCGCCGGCAGCTACCTTGAAGTCAAAATAAGCGCGGATCTGTCTTCCCGCCATTTCCGGGAAGTTGTGGTTCGTGTCGAACTTTCTCCAGAAACCCCTGTACACATCGTTCGTCTGGTTCTGGTGACCATATTGGTAGAATGGTTTGGAGAAAGACATCGCGAAGTATTCGATCCTTGTTCTTGCCCAGCCATTCGTCTGGCGGTAACCTGTAATCAGTGTATCATTTTCCACCCTTACAAAGGTCCACACATTCTTGTTGGAATAATTATAAATGCCTGCCATCAGATCGAGGATGATATGTGCCTGATCTGTAGCTTCAGCAAAAGTATATTGGTGAAAACCCACCCTGTTGGTAGCCGTGAGTTCGGCTGTGATATTGTATTTGTCCAGCTTTACTTTGTAGTAATCGGCAGCAGCGGTTTCATTGTCATGAGAGAAAGTACTGCGGTAGCCAGTTTCAGGATGCGCTGCTGTACCCGGGTTCAGGCGCAGCTGCCCTGTGGTGGGCATAATGAGAAAATCACCCAGGTCAGAATGGCCGGTGCCGCTGAAGTGAGTATGGCTAAATCCACAAATTGTTTTGTCTGAATACTGATAACCCGCGCAATATTTATACACATCCGGGTTATATTTTCCATTCATTTCATAAGGAATGGTATCCGTGTCCGGGCTGAGTTGCACCATGCCGAAAGGCACGGTAGCCCCTGGGTACACATGCCCCATTTTGGCTGTACCGATGATAGGTTTCACATAAGGCGTCAGGTCTTTTTCCTGTGCCTGTGAAGATTCCCCGGCTAAGAGCGTAAACGCCGTCAACATTGTAAGGTGATAAACAAAACGTGCACCCATTGGTTCAATTGATTTTTAAGCGTTGTAAAGTACAGGCACGGTTCAAAACACGTGTCATAGTTGGGTCAAAGAGTTTAAATGAAATGTAAATGTATGGCCGGTATTTGTGCAGAAAACCTGTGGAAGTTTAAATGAATTGTAAATCTATTTCAAATAAGGTTGCAGGTAGCCGGCCAGTTTGCTATAACCTGTGTTATTAGGATGCAGGCCATCTGTGTAAAGTGAGCTGTCGGGAGCCTGATCTGGCTTCAGCAATACCTGCCCCGGGTTGATAAACTGTACCTGTAAACTGCCTGCCAGGCGGAGAATACTTTTATTAATTTTTGCCACTCTTTCTGCCATGTCTACTCTTGGCAGTATACCCGCCAGCAATATTTCTGCCTTCGGTTGTCTTTCTTTAACGGCGAGAATTAATTGCTGTAAACCAGCAATGATCTCCGGATCATTATTCATTTGCAGGTTATTGGTACCTATCATAATGACAATCTTCTTTGCCTCAAAACCATCCAGTTCATCATGATAAACCCGCCAAAGCACATTTTCGATCCGATCCCATCCAAAACCCATATTTCGTGCAGCTGCTGGCC